>CAVUJC010000010.1:0-788000 GCA_963741725.1 uncultured Alphaproteobacteria bacterium
GACAGAACTGTCGACCGTCCAAAAGTTTTTCCGTGGCCGCGGCCCCGCGATCGGCTTGGAAATTGTCATTAATGTCGCTCTACCCTTTCTCATCTATGAAGTGGCCCAGCCGTACTGGGGCGATGTCCGGGCGCTCTTTGCCTCGATGCTCGCGCCACTCGCGTGGAGCTTCATAGAGTTCCTGCGCCACCGGCGTATCGACGCTCTCTCGATCTTGGTTCTGGGTGGAATTGTACTGTCGCTGCTGGCCTTCATCGGCACAGGCTCGGCGCGTTTTCTGCAGCTGCGCGAAAACCTTGTTACCGGACTGATCGGCGCAGTGTTTCTCGGCTCAGTGATCGTTCGCCAACCTTTGATCTACATCTTGGCACGCGCAATCATGAAGCGGAGCGCAGGCGATTCGAAAGCCGAAAAATCTCAACTCGATGACGACCCCGAGCTTCGTCGCAGCATGATGGTCATGACCCTGGTTTGGGGCCTTGGATTGATTGCCCAAGCTGCGTTGGCCAGCGTGTTGGTCTTTTGGATTTCGATCCCAACCTATCTGCTGCTCAGCCCCTTTATCGGCTATGGGATTTTGGGTGCCCTGGTCTTGTGGACGTTTTGGTACAACCGGGACAGCTGATTTTCCGCTTAACCCGGAACCCAGGCAAAGCAGATCCACGATCGCCAAAAATGCGTTTGAAGGGGTGATGCGAATTCGATGTTGGGCGCGGTCAACCTGCGCCGGTGGCCATGCCGTTGCGCGTCCGTCTTTCGAGCTTACGACCCGGGACATCGACAGGCCCATCGCTGGGGCGCGAAGGGCCATTGACCTCTTTTTGCGCTGACGAGCGCGCATAATAAAAACGGCGGCACAACGGCCGCCGTTCTTCCGCCCCCAGAAAGGGCAATCCGTTCGAATTACTTCTTTTTGCGGCGGCTGAGCAGTGCAACGCCAACGAGGCCCGCACCAAACACCGCAGACGTCAACGGTTCCGGAGTCAGGATCGGAGCCGCGAAGGCGGACGTCGTTGCCGCGAGCATGACGCCCGAGACAGCCAAGGCAAAAGAGAAAACTCCAGTCAAAGAACGCATAGAAACCTCCACAAGCAACACCACTGTTCGATTATAAAGCAAAGACCAGGCCAACTATGCCACGCCCTGTAAATTCAATGGCTTAAGACACTCTGGCCCATAAAGTGAACCCCTATGTGTAAAAATTTCTGACAGTTTCTCTGGTTAACGCCGAATTGAGCGTATTCGAAGTGAGAGTTCGGTTGAGCTTTTGCAGCTGCACTTCAGTCCAAAGCATCAAAAATTGAGCCATTCCCTATGGAGGGTTCGTTGCTGTCGCAGGCCCGGATGCGGTCGGAACGTGACCACCGATCAACGCTTGTTTGCGTTCAATGCAATCGGGATGCGTCCAGTGGCACGATATCCGACCGCGACGACACCGTTGACCGCGTGCACCAAAATACACGCCCTCGTAGAAGGATGGCGCGCCGTCGGCCATAGAGCGCTCTCGCCCTACGAAAACGGCGGCTCAGAGGCCGCCGTTTTTACCGTGTAAATGTTCTCGACGCTAACTATGCAGCAGCACTTTTGCGCCGACGCATGAACCCGAACCCCATAAGGGCTGCCCCAAGCAACGCAAGCGTCCCCGGCTCGGGAACAAACGTGCGTGTCTTGATCCCCGGAATGGCGGTTATCAGCCCCTGCGTCTGACAGCTCGTGTTAAATGTCGGTGCGCTCGAAACATCCGGCAAGTTTCCGTTTTGATCAACGCTTGGATCACACGGGCTCACAAACTGCTCCAGCGCCCAAGCCGTCGAGAAGGCAGAGCCCGTATAATAGTCATAATAGCCCTGCGCGTTGGCAATCAGCGCGTTAACCGAGCTCATGCTAGGCGACGTGGAGGTCACGCCATACTCGAGATTCCAAATGGCCATGGCGATCTGAGAATCGAGCGCCGCTAGCGTTGCCCCGTTCTGATTGTACTGGTCGATGCCGTAGAAGACCAAGCCAGCGATTTTGTCGAAGTTTGCAGAAGCTGGGGAAAGATAAGCGCTCGCTCCCGCATCGCCAGCTGCGACCGTTCCGTCATACGACGTCCAATAGTTGTAGCTCTGGCCATTGTTGACAACAACGCTGTTGTACAAGTCATCGCAGAAAACAACGATCGGTGTTGAACTGGCGCCAATCTTGAGGTTCACCGCGATCAGACCCGCGAATACCGAAGTCACCGAACCTGGCGTAATCCCGGTTGCCGTCTGGCCGAGCGAGCTATTAATGGTCGGGTTGGCAAGCGTGACCGGATACGCGATCACCCCGGCTGATGCCGGCGCAGCAAAGCCGATCACAGCAGCCAGTCCAGTCGCGGCCATCAGAATTCTTGAATAACGCATGTTCAGCCCTCATTGCCCAATTTTGCCTGAAGTGAAGCAAGAGCCGGGCCATTTTGGCAAGCCTTTGATTCTGTTTGTTTCCGATTCTCCACTCGGCTTCTAAGCCTCGCAACTGTCAAAACTTTTTACACAAATGCCAACCTGCGATCGGAGCGGGCCCTAGGATCAGTCGCTCAAATCGTCGGCGCCCTTGATATCGCCGAGCACGGCCATTCAGTCCTCGAAGAGGCGAAAGAATACCCGTTCCAGCGCAATTCTCGGGTTCGGACAGCTCGCGTGTCGCGACGCTGGAGCTATCGCCAGTCTGCGACCCGCACCTGGCCGCTAGATCTAGTGTAATTCGATTTTACACTTTCTGCGCTCGTTCGATGGCCGAAAGTGAAAGGAGATTGAAATCATTAGAGAAATTTCGTTGGCACGTAGGTTGCTTACCTTAACAGCCGAACTCTCGCTATGCGTCTGGAGAACAAGATGAAGCAATTTGTGGTTGCCGTTGCTGGAGCAGCGCTTTTCGCGGTCCTAGGTTCAGGATCGGCCGACGCAACCACGCTCTACAACAATCTTTACGCGACTTCCGACGGCGGTGACCCTGTCGCCACTTTTGGTCCCCTGGCGGACTCATTTTCGACTGGCGCTTCGAGCTTTTCCTTTGGCGACCTAAAGTTGCTCGTCGGTGCAACGGCACCAACCGATGGCGGCGCTTTCAATGTTTCGCTTCTCGCGGACAGTAGTAATTCGCCTGGCACGACGCTGAACTTGCTAGGAACGATTCAGGACAGCTCGCTTAGCCCGACACTTGGCATTTTGGATCTTACGTTCACACCGATTTCGCTATCCGCGAACACGCGGTATTGGATTGAGTTAGCTGGTGCGGACGCCGCAAATGGCGCCAGCGCTATCTGGTCTTTTTCGTACGATTTTTCCGGCCGGGGAGTTGGTCCTGAGCTGTTTAGCAACGCCAACGGCATTTTTACGAACGACAACGGTCCCTACCAGATGCAAATCACCGTTCCTGAGCCCCTTAGTCTCTCATTCTTAGGAGCAGGCTTGCTCGGCGCGGTCGCACTTCGCCGCCGGCGCAAAGCGATCAATCCAAGCGCGTAACGGAATCACAGCGCCAGCAGCCGACCGCGCCGCATCGCGCCAAGCGCAGCACAGCGCAACAACGCTGCTGACAGACCAATTGCGCCCGACCACACCAAACTGGATGTGGTCTTGGTGCGCAACCCGACCTCCGTCAAAGGCACCACGCCGATTTTCGTCGTAGTTTTGGCATCGCCATTCCGCGCAAAGCGCTGTTCGCAGGGCGATCCCGCAGCGCGACCAAGTCGCGAATCAATCGCTGGCTGTAATATGATTTGACAGTTTTGCGAAACTTAACTTTATAATTGGACGTTATCTGCGAATTTTTTTGCTGGCACGAAGATTGCTCTTAACCTTTTTGACGGAACGCCAAGGCCGTCAAAACTAACAGCTGGTGTTGTGACCGCTCAGGCTTGAGGTCCGTCGTGGTACATGCCGAACCAAATCGATGGAGTAGCGAGGACGCAAGCCCCGCTCCACGTTGGAGCCGACGCCGTAGCGCGGCGCTCCTCGTATTTGTTGGCACGACGTTCTGGCTCGTGGTGCTCGCCGTTTTCCTGCGCTGGTTTGGGCTCTCTCTCTAGCGCTGCTGAGAGCGGCCGGCTTGACGCCATTCGCGAAGCTTCTTTTCGAACGTCGACAGGCCCGGAACTACGTTGCAAGCCGCTTGAAAGCTGGCGCGCGCGTAAAAACGCCGTCGAACGCTTGACACCCAACTTCAAGACAAGCTCAGTGCCAGCTCGACAGCAGCCGCCGTGCAACTTCCAAGTCGGCGAAGTCTCCTTGGGCCACCGCCGCCGACAACACATCTTTTGCTTGGGATCGGGCCCCTGTTGCGTTCAGGGCGAGCGCCAGGTGAAAAGAAATTTCAGCATCCTCGGCCTTTAGCCGGTGTGCCTCTTGCAAAGACAACAACGCGTTCTTGGGATCGGATCGCTGCAATTGCATACAGCCTAACGTATCGAGAAAATCGGGAGACCTCGGCTCAACGCGAACTGCTTGCTCTGCAAGTTTGAGGGCTCGGGCTGGATCGTCCTTTTGCACCAGCCAGGAAAGATTGTTGAGAGAGAAAGCATCGTCAGGATGCGCGCGCACCAATTGTTCGTATTGCGCTCTCGCATTGGGCAGATCCCCAAACCAAAACAACAACAGCGCATATTGCTTTTGGGCTCTTAGATCATCGGCGTGGAGCTTGAGCCAGTCTCCCAGGCTGGTCAGTGCAACCTCTCTGCCCAAGACTTTGAGATCTTCTCCGCCCCCCAACTGAATTGCGCGCTGGACGGAGCCTTTTGCGTCGGCCCAACGGTGGGACATGATGTAGGCCTTGGCGTATAGGATCGGTACGTGCGGGTCCTTTGAGTCCGCAACGGGGGCAAGAACATTGAGCGCATGCTGCGGGCTCTTTTGGCGTAGCTGAAAGTCGGCCAGGAGTAGACGTGCACCCAGGAGATTTTGATTTTTAGCGAGAGCGGCACTGAGAATGCCTGCGCCGCTATCCATAAAGCCGGCAGCCGCCGCCATGTTGGCAACATTGACAGCAAATTCAGGATCAAGCTGCAGAAACTCTGATGGCAAACTCTGGGCCACGCGCCACGCCCCGGCCACATTGTGTTCTCGCGCCAGAATGATCGCCTTGAAGTAGATCGCGGTGGGCGTATTGGGAGTCTTGGCCAGTATGCGATCAACTTCGGGTTTGGCGAGATCGACCCGACCCAATTGCAGATAGAGTTTGACGCGCTCTAAGCGGGCTTCTTTATCGGCCGGTTTTGCGGCAACAAGCTGCTCAGCAAGAGACAGCGCGTCGGATTTGTTACCTGCTTGCCAGAGCACTTCAATCTTGAAGATTTGAACATCAATGTTGTCTGGAGCCATGCGCAGAGCCTGATCGGCAAGTTCGCTCGCGCGCGTCCAAGCGTGCTGCCAAAACGCAATGCGTGCCGCAGTCATCAGTCCATCGACGTCTGATCGAATAGCCAGCGATCGATTGATCAGTTTTGTCGCGCCGTCACGATCTCCATTGGCCTCAAGCACCGCGGCGCGGGCTCGCAGTATCGTTGCCGCCCGATCACTCTGATCCGAAAGCCCCGGATCGGGATAAAGATCGAGAATTTGTTGGTTTTCACGAAGACCCAACTTCGCGTCTAGCAACGGCGAGAGTACAAGTGCATCGGAGGCCCCAAGGCTTCGGGCGCGCTCGAGCGTGTCCTTGGCATCGGCAAAGAAACCCATCTTGTTTAGAACGACGCCAAGTTCCGTCAGCAGCACGACGTTCTTGGGCTCGGCGCTCGAAGCCAATTTCATGTCCGTCAAGGCACGCTTTAGATCGTCGGCGCGAAGCGCGGCTCGAGCGTCATAGTAGAGACCAAGCACGCGCGGATTGTTGGACGGCTTCTCCGTGGAAGGTGAAGGACCAATCGACGCCGATGCTGGCGAATGAACCAAAAAGCCGGAAAGCAAAAAAAGAATGACGGTCCATTTGCAGGCCACAGAGCGATCGAAGCGCACGCATGGAGCATCCAAGACGTTGCAGAACCGGCTACCAAACATGCATCACCCGCTTATGATAGCGAAAGCTAACACGGTTGAACGCCTCGCGAGAAAAACCACGTGACATGCTTTCGCGTCTTCTGTCGCGAACTGCGCCTGTGGCTGCTCACACACCAGTGCTGAAGGCCTGTTCCGGCGCAGCCATTTTTGCGCACCGCGTGTGTCCGCTATGACCTCATCGCCCCCAATCCATCGTTGGTCTCGGATGTCCAACTCAACAGCGCTGTGTTGCTTGCTGGGCCCACGGCTTGGCCACGCGCTAGCGACAGGAGCGACTGAGCTCGACGCGGCGACGTTCGGGGCAAAGTCGACATCGCTCGCATTGATGGCCGGAAATTGGTTAATGTAAAAACTGTTTACAGCTTGGAGCCAGCTCATTTGGCGGCCCTTGATTCTCTTGGCTTTCGAGGGCTGGAATGTTTCTTGCTTTGTTTCTGCTAACAAACGGTAAAAAGGGTCGGGTAATGAGATTGTCAGGCTGGACTGCGCCTCTCGTCGGAGTAGTTCTCGGCTTCTGCTCGATTTCCGGAGCGTCCGCGGGCGCCTGTCCGTCAACTCCAAGTTGCACGGCAGGTGGAGTTACGTTCACGCTGACTGATCCGGGAGAGGGAGCGAACGGCGTCGAGATCGACGGGTCTGCGCTGACTTTCTTGGCATGGTTTGATTCGAGCAACCAAAGCCCCGATACCATTGAGGCAGACACGCTGGCATTTCTCTCGGCCGAGTATGGGGTGACAGCCGAATATTTTGGGCGTGCGACGGGGGAGGAATTTGGCGCGTCGGGCTGGAACTCGACTGGAACGGAAGCCCCTGGCACAAGCTTTAACGTAAAAAGCTCAGATCACGGCCTATCAGGGACGTGGAGTTTCAATCCCGGCTCGACAGACAATTTACCGACGGTCATCGTGATGCACGCTGGCGGCGGCCATAAAGACGTGATTTACGCCATCAACTCCCCGGGCCTGAGCGGGATCTGGGACACAAGCGAAAATATCAATGGCGGCGGCAATCAGGCCAAACTTTCGAACTTCGATGTTTTTGGCGGAACAGGGGTCGGCGTTCAGGGAGGCTGTTTGCCGAACTTCCCCTGCCCCGAACCTCTTACGATTTCTCTTTTCGGCGCTGGGCTATTGGGGGCTTTTTCGCTTCGTCGTCGCCGTCAAGCGGCCGTCTGAAGCCCTGATTCCGAACGGCAATATGTAAACGCGGATTACGATTCGGCGGAATCTGTGGCTTTAACCCATTGAAATATATAGTCGGCACGAATGTTGCTTCGCAACATCGACAAGCTTTTTTTGGCTCCCTCCGACGGGCATGTTCGGCAACCGCGGTACACCCGCGATAAGGATAAATGACGTGATCAAGAAACTGATTTTGGCCTGCGCTTGCGTTTCGCTCTTTTCTGGCGCTGCCCAGGCGACGATCGTGACCAACGGAAACTTCGCAACCGGTGATCTGACAGGTTGGACGGTTAACAATGGGGGTGGCTCAAACCCAATCGTCGTCATCGCGACCGACAATGTTGCGCGCGGCTATCCTGCGGGCGCTTACAACGAAGCCATTCCGCCAGACACGCTGACCGGCGGAGATCCGACCCTCCTCGGGGGAGCCTATGGCGTCTATTTTGTCGATGATATCGCCCATCAGACCCTGAGCCAGACAGTGGCGCTGGCCGTCGGCAGTTATGCCATCGGGTTCGACGTCTATGTGCCCTATAACGGCTTTAACAACCCCAAGGACGCCTCGTTCACCGGCAGCATCGCGGGTGTCGAGCTTGCGAGCTTCGATGTTCACTCCAGCGCGGCTGGCCAGTGGAAAGAGTATAGCGGCATTGTGAACGTGCTGAGCGCCGGCAACTACCTTGTCACCTTTGACTTCACCCCTGGCGGCTACCCTGCAGGCGATGTCGTTGTCGATCGCGCCTTTATCGTTGGTTCCGACACCCCGGGCACGACAGATATCGGGGTTCCCGAGCCGCTGACGCTTTCGCTGTTCGGTGCGGGCCTGATCGGTGCGGCAAGTCTGCGTCGCCGCAAGACGAAGTCAGCCTAAAGCCCGCCGCGTCACCGACAGAATTGAAGACGGCGGCCCTAAGAAGCCGCCGTTTTGTCTGGGACGAGATGCTGGCACGACGGGAACGGTGGACGTTCGACGCGAGGAACGGCCAGTTAATCTGCCGGAACATGTAAACGCGGATTACAATTCGCCTCGTGGCCAAATACTAAGCCCTTGAAATCTATAGACGGCACAAATCTTGCTTAATGAACCTACAAACAAGCAGGTTATAATATGAAATTCGCCATCGGCTTTGCTCTTGCAGCCCTTACCGGTTTGACAGCCTTCGCCGCCCCCGCTTCGGCAACGACGATCAACTGGGTGCAATGGAGCACCAGTTACACCGCGGGTCAGGCGACGGGCTCGGCTTCGGGTACGATCAGCACATCGCCCGCCGTCACGTTGACCTATACCGGCGAGGTGCAGAGCGTCTTCCCGCTCGGCAACTATCCCAGTTGGGGTCCGTCGGCGACATTTGATGCGGGTGGATTGAATGCGCCGCCCGCGACGGGTGGCATCGTTCAGCTTTTTGGTGGCGCCAATACGTCCACCGACACGATCACCTTCTCGGCTCCCGTCACCAATCCCTACATTGCCATTTGGAGCCTTGGCCAAGGTGGCATCAATGCCAGCTTTAACTTCGATGCGACACCGGTCCTCGATAGCGGCGGGCCCTCCAATGAATATAACGGCTCGTCGATTTCTGTCGTGGGCAACAATGTCTACGGCGTCGAGGGCAATGGCGTCGTCCAGTTCACGGGAACCTTTTCCTCGATCAGCTGGACCAATCCGGTTTTCGAGAACTGGTATGGCTTCACGGTCGGAATTGCTGGTGTTGCATCCAACCAGGTTCCTGAGCCGCTGACGCTCTCACTGTTTGGTGCTGGTCTTATCGGCGCCGCGAGCTTACGCCGTCGCCGGAAGACGGCCGCAAAATAGACGAGAACTTCCTGTTTAGCCTGCAGACGGTGGCCACGAGGCCGCCGTTTTCGTATGGGGCGGTGCGCCCTCTGGCCCAAAAGCATTGATGACTGTTGCGGCCGGCACGTCTGGGGCCTCTGAAATTCGTGGTGGGTTTTCTGGCGCGAAAAGCGCCTAAGTATTTGCTTTTGTGACCTCTTTGTCGTCGCTCACCCTCTCGGCGCCCAGCGCCACGTCAAGACCTCATCTGGCCGCCTTCAGACCAACAAACCAGTCGACTGTAATCGGCGATTACACTTCGATGTCGAGTCAAAGCCGGCCAGCGTCTAAGCATATGATTCCACACAGTGTCACATTTTGGCACAGCCTTTGCTTAAGATTGGGGAGGTGTTGACGTCCGAAATGAGGAGAGAGCGATGAAGAAGGTTTTGGTGACAGTGGCAATGGTTCTGCTTGGCTCGTCCAGCATCGCATCGGCAAACACGATCGTCGGTTCAGTGTGGGAAAATTATGCGACAGGGGCTAACTCCGCCACTATTGCGAACGTTCCCGGCACAACTCCTGACGTGACATTTACGGCGCCAGATCCACTAAATTTCGCCAGTGGCGGCGCTTACACGATCGGTGAATTCCTCTCGAGCGGAAATGGATCGACGATCCTGACCGGAAGCTCTGAGCTGGGTAATACCCTTCAAAACACATTTTTCGATTTCAAGGGCATGGTGACCGTAACGAATGGCCAAACGTTCACGGCGGGACATGATGATGGCCTGACCCTTGTGATCGATGGCATCACCGTTATCAACGAGCCAGGCCCGACCGCTTTCGTCAACACAACAGAAACCTATACAGGCCCAAGCGGCACATACGCATTCGAGCTGGTCTACGGCGAATGCTGTGGCGCGCCTGCGGACTTGTCGATTTCGCTTCCGTTCCAGTCGAGTGTCCCAGAGCCGATCACCCTGTCGCTGTTCGGGGCGGGCCTGGCCGGAGCTGCCGCACTTCGCCGTCGCAAAGTAAAGTCAGCCTAAAGCTAGTCGCGTCGCGACAAGAGGTTCAAAACGGCGGCCGTAACGAGCCGCCGTTTTTTTTGGAGTCGGTCATCGACCCATCAAAATCCTCAACCGTGCAAAACCAGATCAATGCAACACATCCACCTTGCCGCTTGGCAAGGGGACCGAAATTCTGACTGGTCCCTGACTGGGATCGAAGTTGCGTGAGCGGCCATCGTGGATATACGTCGAGCGCGGCGGCAGCTTGCCGGTGTTTGGAGTTGGTTTCGGATTAAGCGTCGCCAAAGGCGAGTGATACGCATCCGGAAAGAGCGGCTCGCCGTTTCGCACACTGCCTGCAGGCTTCTCAGCTCTTGAAGCGGGGGCCGCTGGTGCAAATGCGGTTGAGGAGCAAAGCTTGGGCGATCGGATCAGCTCTCCGGTCGCACTGTTCTTCCACTCGCCACCTTGAAAAATAAAAGTATCTCCCGTGTGCAGATTAAGAGCCCGATTTTGATTGGAAGGATCACGGTCCGAGCCAGGCGGCGGGCCAGAGGGAAACTCTCGGCCAGGACCCAATCGATTGCCGGGATGCATGGCGCCCTGATCAAGGCTTGCGACTGCCACGCCGATCCACATGCCAATTCCGCAGTCAAAGTAAAACACGTATTTGCGATCGACGCCGTCGCGCGTTTGCATGGGATAGACGCCAGAAGCGATAGCCGGGTTATTGGGATCGGCAACCGCGCCATCGGGCGGAAACTCGGCGCACGCAGGCCCTGCGCCCAAAGCTAGGGTGGCAAAAACTAAACCAAAGCACAGCACGCGCCCGAGACTTTGAGCCGCCACCATCTTTAACGCTCCAAATCCTCTTCGCACACTAGCGAGACGTCGATCCGATAGCATAGTCCAAGGCAGTCCTCGCTCGAAGCATTTCCGAGCCCTTCGCAAATGCGGCATTCCTCGCCAGCAAAGTACTTCACCGGGCAACGAGGCACAGCGATGACGCCTTTGCGGCAGTAACACTCACCAATGCACCGTCCCAAGCGCGCGGCACTCCAGGTGCAAAGGCCCACTGGTTTCGATGGAAAAAAAAGGGCCGCCCTTTCGGGCGACCCCTTCATTTTTCTTGGCCAATTCGCTTAAGCGGTCTTGGCCAACTTGCGGCGGCGACGCAGCGCCACGGCACCCACCAGACCGGCTCCAAACAGGCCGAGCGTCAGGGGTTCCGGCACGGGCGTGTTGTCGACGTGCGGAACGAGGCAGGTGATCAGATCTGCCGGCAGACCATTCACTTCGGCGTACCAGAGATTGTACGTGCCGGCGGCCAGCGTCACCATCGACGTGATCAGGCTTGTCGGGCTCGAGGCATCAAACAGTTCGTTGGCATTGGTGCTATCCCACACGCTCACGCCGTCATCATGCTGGATGTAGAGGTCCTGCTTGGACGTCAGTGTGAATACGAAGTCCATGATCGAGACGGTTCCACAGCTACTGCTGTAGCTCGAAGGGCAATGGTATGATGGCGCAAAACCCGTGCTCAGTGTCTGAGTGAGGCCACTGATCGAGCCGGAGAATGATCCCCCAGCGGAGTTCAAAAACGCTTTAACCGTATTCGTGCTATTGTCGCTGAAATTGATCGGTCCCGTATAATAGCCAGAGTAGATCCGATTGGAGCTTGTCACCTTCGGGTTCAAAGGACCCGGCAACGCGTCGGCACAAGTCGCGGACAACCCACCTGAGCACTTGAAGTTCCAGATCTGAACCGAGCCCCTGGTCATGTCGACGTTGGTGCAGTTCGAACCACCACCGCCACCTCCGCCGCCATTGCAGTCCGGTAGGTGACCATAGTCGTAATAGTCGCCGCCGGTTTGACCGGCCTGGGCTGTGCCCAGCGAGAGAAACGCGGCTGCCGCGCCCGCAATGAAAATTTTGAAGAGTTTCATGTACCAAATCCCCAGAAGAAAATCTCAAAGCCGCAACGGCCTTGCACCCGACGACCAATCAGCACGAAGCATGCCAATTGATATTTGCCTTTGGACTTAATCGGTTCAGAGAACACTTCGAAGCCGACATAGTTAAACTGTAAGAACTTTTGACACTTTTTATGGTAAACGAGGCCTTGGTATCATTTCTTGTGAGCGGCCAATTACGACGCAAGCTTGACAGGCAAGCGATCCGTGCGCGCGAACCCCACCACGCGCGGCGGAGTCCCGCTGATAATGGTGAATGCACTTGTCCCTTGCAGCTTGGCGTGTGGCAAATTTCAGTCGGGGCGCACGACATGCACACAAACGCCGGCGCCACTCTACTTGGCGGGCGTTTCGAGTTTCAGGATTGGACAAACCGTGACGCCGATCATCTCCCGCACCACAAGAAATCGATTCGTTCACCTGATCCTTGCGGTTCTGTCGTTGATCCTCATGACCAGCCCGGCAAGCGCCGGTTTTGCAGTGTGCAACAAAACACCCGCTACCCTGGTATTGGCGTTTGGACGCTTTGACGGCAAAGACTGGGTCAGCGAAGGCTGGTGGCACATCGCCAAACAGAACTGCGCTGAGCTGATTCCTGGTGCATTGAAAGGGCGTTTCTACTATCTCTACGCAACCGATGGCACCTTCAACAGCTGGGAGGGTGACAAACAGTTCTGCATCAGCGTCATGGCCAAGTTCTCGATTAACGGTCGCAGCGCCTGCACGGCGCGCGGTTTCGAGACAAAGGGTTTCATGCAGATTGACACGGGTGAAGCCCTAAATTGGACTCAGTCGATATCCCACTAGGGCGAGCGTGGCCCGACCTCGCTCTTCTTCTCAGGCAAGCGATTTGGTGCAAGTCTGATTGGAAAGGAACGTGCTCAGCACGAAGACCAGACTCATCTCAAAGCAGGTTGTGACACTGCGTCGACAGATCGAAGTCCCCTGAAGAGCGGCCAAGTTGGTGACGATCGCGTGTCGAGAAGCTGAAATCCCGATCATTGTTTCGAGACGGCGTGCTCAGCGGTGAAATCAACTATAGCCAAGGCCCAAAAGCAGCCGGTCCAAACATAGGGGGTGAAGGCCCAAGGTTCGTTACCGTCACCGGTTCACCACAAACGAAAACGGCGGCACATTGGCCGCCGTCTCCATTGTCCAACACCAAAGGCTTTGCTCAGGCGCTGTACTTCCTGCGTCGCCTGATTGCTACCGCGCCGGCGATGCCCATACCAAAAAGCGAAAGCGTAAGCGGCTCGGGTATCCCAATCTGATTGGTCGGGTTGTCAATTCCAGTTGTTCCAATCAACCGCCAGCCAAACGACTCATTGCTGCCATTGAGCGCATAGTCGAAGCCACCCGTGTCGAGAATGTGACCGCTATCGAAGAGCCCAATGCCATTGACGAACACCTCGGGGCAACTGATGGCACAGCTCGTCGCCGGAGTGCCGTAGGTCGCTCCAGGAATGTACGCAATATCGCTCGTGTCAAAGTTGTACTGCGATGTTTGCGTGACAATCAGCTTGTCACCCGCGTGAAGCGTGACCGGGAGCGAAAGCGCCCAAGTCGTCTGCGCGTTGCAGTTTGGATTCGAGGCGCAGTCTGTTCCGTTGATGAAAACTCCAAGCGTATTGATCGCGACGTCGCCACCGGACGTATTCACAATCATGATAGCGCCGGAGTTTGACGCGGCTGGATAATCGCCAATAAACGTCACGCCCGAGTCACCCGACCACGGGTTGGGGTAATTCACCGGGCCCCTAAGGCCGTCGGCGTATCCAACATAAACATCTATCGATGCGGCGACCGCGGGCACCGAGAGCATCACAGTCGCTCCAATTGCGAGCAACAACGTTGAAATCGATTTCACGTGAGGTCCCTCCATGTTACCCGCGTAATCGCCGCATTTTGGTGCCAGAATAAAACAGCTTTGAATTTATTACAGGATCTTTAGGAAGCGCAGGATTCGACCAGCCAAATGTAAATTTTTTTTACACCCCTGTCCTCGCCCCTAAAGCGCTTGGACGATGAAAATCACCCGTAGGTTGGACGGCACGTTTCGACAATCGCGTTTTTCAAGCTTTCGATGTCGAATGCGCATGTGTAAGCACGGATTACACTTTGCCGAAAACGACCGAACTCAGTAACAGTGTTTTGTGTTGCGATGCAGCGCTGGCACATTTGCTGCAGCAGGTCGACTGAACACTTCTAGGATTGCTCATGTCCAAGCGCGCATTAGCCATCGCGTCTTTCGTCGGCGCGATTACTGTTCTGTCGCTGTCACCCGCCAGCGCGACAGCGTTTTACGCATACACGGGGCCGACGGCCGACATGGCCACCGACAATTCCTATGTCATCAATTTTTCTGCTTCGCCGGGCGTCGGCGACGTGGCGTTCACGCTTAACGGGTATGCGAGCCTGGATGGCGCCAATACCTATGAAGACGATTTCTCGCTTGCGTTGAACGGCTCCAACATTCTTTTGGCCACCTTCAATCTTGGTGGCGGCGGAACCGACATCATCTACAACAACCCCAATGGCGGCAGCGCAACCAACATTTCAGGGAACGGTACAGCGATCACCTGGGCCGGCGGAAACGTGCTGGTGGACATCCCCGTGCTGCTCCTCGGCTCGAACACGTTGACGTTCTCCTACACCAGTCTCAGCGGGCCAGGCTTTGCGGGTTTCCAGGGCCTCGGTGATGAAGGCTGGGGACTTGAAAATGTCAGTGTGACCGACAATGGACGCATCGGCACGCAAGGAACCACGGTTCCAGAGCCGCTCACGCTCGCACTGTTTGGTGCGGGCTTCGCCGGTGCTGCCGAGTTGCGGCGGCGCAGGAAGGACCCGGCGTAACCAGGCTTGGTTCTTTGGTAGTGAATACGGCGGCCCTCGTGCCGCCGTTTTGGTTTGTGCTAAGCACCTCGGTTTCGGCTTCGAGAAGTCATCGGCGTTCCAGCGATATTCTTGGACGGCTGCTTAGATCGTGGCAATAAAAACGCAACGACGAACAGCTGTTGGTCAATAAGTCCAAAGGTGCAACTTTGGTTCTGAATTTGCCGCAATCGGGCGAATGTCGGTTCAAAGCCTTCCAACGATAACTGTCAAAAGATGTTACAGCCTGGTCAAAGCGGAACGGCACAACGATTGACATTGCGCACTTTTCCAAGTTGGCTTGATTTTTGCGGCTTGACCTTGCGAGAGCTTCAGCCGGCGCTATGAGGAATTTTGCACGATAGCTAAAAACGGGGGGTTGTCATGAGCCTAACAAAGCAGATTTGCTTTTTGGGTGTAGTGGTCGCCGCGTTGCCACTGTGGCTGCAGACAGCCAGGGCCGATGTTATCGTTCCAAGCGCTAGCTACGACATAGCGGTAGGCTATGGCCAAAATTTTCTGGCAAGCCTCACTCCAATAACCCTCGATTTGGCTGGTGGACAGTCGGCTTCAGGCTTTGGCACCCCGTGGTATGTCGCGGCGCAGGCGAGCGGCAATTCCACGACCGGCGGCGGCGCAAGTTCTCAGCTTTATGTCGATTTTGCATTTGTAGGTCCCACGAGCTCACTCTTCGTTCCCATAAATATCGATCTAAAGATGGCGAGCAGCGCCAGCAGTTCTTTCGTCCAAGCCTTGGCGGACTTTAATTTCTCCGACCGGCCGCCGGCCGCAGGACCCTTGGATACGCAAGTGTGTGCAGGCGCAATCGCATCGGACTGCACAAGCACAGCCTTTAGTGGAACTTTACATTTTACGATTGAGCCCAACGTCGTTTATCAGGTGGAACTCTTTGCGCTTGTCAGCGCGGGTTCCGTGGACGGTGGCGGAACAGGTTCTGCTTATGTCGACCCGAATATTTACCTCGATCCCACCCTCGACCCGACGATCTACGACACGGCCAACTTGCAGCTCCTTTTGAGCGATGGTGTGCAAAATGGGGTGGCATCGCCGCCAAACGTTGGCGTGCCCGAACCACTGAGCTTGTCTCTTTTTGGTGTCGGCTTAACCGGTACAGTCGCACTTCGCCGCCGCAAAAAGACGGTAGCCTAAAAGTACTTTCGGTCTCGCCGAACTAACCGTCGCCGGCCTTTGTGCCGTCGCATTCGTTTGGAGGAAGTGGTTTCGTCGTTGAACGAAAGATGGCTTTTGGCCCAAACCGGATATTCGTTGTTGGGCTGGGTAGCCGAGTGAATTCCGCTACCGTCAGGCCCGGACGCAATCTACAGGGGAAGCACATGCCGGGTCGGGACCTACCCAGCATCGTCGGGATAATCATCGGCTTGGCAGCGTTGGGATCGCTTTTTTTGGGTCCAGCGACGCGGCAGACCGCAAAACGCGCGGGCCCCTTCCGGCAAGGCCGGTCCCTGCAAATAGCGAACTGGCACGCACGCAAAAAGCGCGTCCTTGGCAAACCGCCTGCGTAGTGGCGAACAAAGAGACGTCACGCTCGAGAGGTAGGTCGCGTTACTGTAATCAACGTTTACACTTTGACCATTGGGCGACTCGCGCTGGCTTACTAACTGCCTGTTTTTGCAAAGATCCCTGAAATTGGCACGACGCGTGCACCGCGCCGACTTCAAATATTTGGATTAAGGACCTCATGGCCCACAAACTAGTCTCGCGCACGCTGGTCGGCGCCGCATTTGTAACAGCGCTCTTCGGTTTCGCAGCATCCGCACAGGCCGTGGTGATCGCGAGCGGCGCGTTTCCATCGGCCGGGGATCCTTATTTTTCCGCGACCAACGGTAGCGGCCTGATCCCTTCAGGTGGCCAATCTGCCTTCATGTGGACAACGGGCGACTACGTGCAGTCAGCCAACGCACACGTGAGCGGCTCTTACTTGGCCACTTCGTTCAGTAACTCATTCTCCGTCCAGAATGATCTGCGGGGAGACAACATAACAATCGACATGCTGATAAACGGGGTCGATGTTGGTGGTTTGACCATCCCCGACTGCTCAGGCTGCGATTCGGTTCAGAACTACCTGTTCAACGCGAGCTTTGCAGCGATCCCGATTTCCGGTGCCTTTACAGTCGCATGGGTCCTTCAAAACACCGTTCCGGGTGGAGAAGGCTCCATCGCATTTCTGGACGGAGGGAACGCATCCATTTCGGGCACTGCTGTTCCCGAACCTCTGACTCTGTCGCTCTTCGGTGCTGGCCTTGTTGGCGCCGCCGCAATGCGCCGCCGGAAGTTGAAAACTGCCTAGCGAAACTTGTTCTGCGGGGGGGCAGTGAATACGGCGGCCAACGTGCCGCCGTATTCGTTTGTGGCGAACCTGATTTATTGAGGGTAACTAACGACTTCGTTAGACGCCAAGCGCACATTCGCAGTTGATTGACCTGCGGTGCGCCATCGTTCTCTGGCTGGGCCGCTTTCGCGCGCGAAAAACCTATCTACAACCAAGGCACCGGCCCGGACCCGTTTTGTTGCAGGCGCCACATAGGAAGGAGTGGAGGCCCCGATCAGGGTTTCGGATGGTGAGACAACGGCACAAATTGCATCGTGTTGGTTATAGCCTTTTCGACACTTGACTTGCTGTATTGTAAAAAGAATTTACAGGCCGCGGCCTCGGAGCAACGTCGTGAACCAGCAATGTATTGATATCACGGGAGTTGCACATTCCGGCACGATAATTGCTCGGTGTGCAGAGTTCGCAAATGGAGTAGGCGATCATGCATGGATTTGGCCGCGCCGCCGTCGTTGCAGCCTTCGTTCTGTCGGCGTCAGCCGCGAATGCCACACCCCTAGGCTACATTGTCGGAACGTTTAGCAATCCAATTCTGCAGGGAAATGTGGCCAACAGTCCGGGGGTCGGACAGTACACTCACTACGACAATAGTGGGACCGCGGTCACCTCGATCAACAACGCAGTGCTCGGTGGAGGACAGGCTGTTTCGAGCCTGACTTGGGGTACCAATCCCGACGGTGCGTCTCAAGTGCCCGGTAACTCGAGCACATTGAATTTCGCCAGTTTCACGTCCCCGGTTCTCTCTCCATCATCCGCAACCTCGGTCGTGATAGGGACAATGAGTTTCTACAACGGCACCAGTGCGCTGGACAGCCTGATCTTCGGCGCGACCCTCAACCTTTACTGGACGACGGACATCACCAATCCGACGATGACATTTCTCGGGAGTGATCAGATCTTCATTACGACCACCCAGAACCAGTACACCGGCACCGGTCTCACCAATGACCAGCTCTTGGCTGACGCCGACTACGTCAACATCTGTGGCAATTCGAGCAACATCTGCGGCACGTCGATCGAGTCGTTCGAATCCACCGAGGAGGTCGGATATTTTCCTGCAATCTTCACTCTGAGTGCAACCTATGACAGCGATCCAGGTATCACTTTAACCGGAGTTGATATTGTGATCGGCGACGGCAACGTTGGCAATCAGTCGCCGGCGCCGCAGGGGGTTCCCGAACCGTTTACGCTCGCCATTTTCGGCGCCGGTCTTGCCGGTGCGGCAAGAATGCGCAAGCGGAAGAAGACAGCCTAACGAGACTTGCTCTGCGGGGGCCAGTGACAACGGCGGCCCTCGAGCCGCCGTTGTCGTATCCGAGCGGAACGTCCGCAACGCGCAGGAACATTGGCGTCCCGCCCGGCGATAGAGACCGGCTGCGTTTCGCCAGTGAGGGCTTTTGGGAATTTCGAAATCGCCGAGAGCCGTCCGGCCTATGTCCGCAGCTCGCGATCCGGGACCCGTAAAGTCGCCGTTTTGCGCTCTTTTTGTTTCCAAAGTCCGACGAAGCCAGCTTCGCCCTGAATGTGTAAAAAGTTTTTACAATTTCAGCGTGTGTCGATGCGATCTCACGAGGAAGTCACTGTTTTTCCACGATCTTAAATCTTGGCACCCTAATTGCGTGAATTTCGCGGAGACCGAATTTTGCACCAGGAGTTATTGGAATGAAGTTGATCAAAACGCTTATTGGTGCCGCTGCAATAGCGCTTGTTTCTGCCGGCGCTGCCAATGCAGGTACGCTTGGCGTCACCAATGCTGCAGTCACCATCTGGAACTTTACGTCCAACCAGGGGCTCTACGGAGCTGGCTCGGACGCGCTTCCAACCAACCCCTTGTTGTCGGGAAATCAGGTTTATAGCGGCACCTATACCGGCCCCATCAATTTTACTGATGTGAGCTCGTCTAACGATATCGCCACGTTCCTTGGCTCTGCCGGCGGTACCTTTAGCGGCTCGATCGCTAGTCTGAGCGCTGATACGCTCAGCACAGGGTTCAGCGGCAACACCGGCATCGTTACGATCATGGAGTTGACGGTCACTCTTGGTTCCAAGACGTTGCTCGATATTTTCCATGATGACGGGGTGAGCGTATTCGACAGCACCAATACGACTAATTTTATGCCGGGTGCTTATGCTCCGACCTCCTATGCCGAAACACTCGCAACCGTTAACGCAGGGACCTACAATATCTGGTATTCTGAAGTGAACGGTCTTCCGGCGGATCTGATCGTGCTTGGCACGTCACTGCAGGATACGCCTGTTCCTGAGCCGCTGACGCTTTCGCTGTTCGGAGCAGGACTTGTCGGCGCTGCTTCCATGCGTCGCCGTAAGAAGCCGGCATAAGCAATCGCTACCCTCGAGCGTGAAAACGGCGGCACTCGTGTCGCCGTTTTCGTTTTCAGAGAGCAGATGCTCCAAATGGAATGACCGCCCTCGAGCCAGAGCAAACGCCCACCACCTGAGCCCGCGGGCCGTCCCTGGCCGAACGTCTGCGTCCCACCCGGCGCGGACATTCCAAACGCCTTGACGTCGAAACTCTGGCGACGATCGAGAACCAACTGACCAGGCGCAACGCCCCACTGTCAGGCCACGGTTTCGAGCCCCGCTCCATGGGCGATCGACGCACTAAGTGTAAATGGTTTTTACAATTTCAGGACCGGGCGAATGTCTTGCCACTTTAAGCCGTTGCTTCAACTCAATGTCCTATTTCGGCACAACATTTGCAGCCGACCACCGAGCTACTCTGCTCGCGGCGAGCCGTTGAGAAATCGAGCCATAGGAGAATTTGGTGCGTCCTATCTTTGCATTACTCATCGCAGCGCTTTGGCTTTCAGGCGCGCAGCAGGCCTGCGCAACTCCTGTTCCGCCCGTGCAAAACGCGGTCATCATTGACAATTCGCCCTTCTACAGCGTTGGGCCCGAAGATCAGATTGGGACCGGCAACTACGCCTATAACAGCTCGGGTTTCATCGACATCCCGTACGCGATTTTTGATCTGGGATCCGCGACATCGGTCTCAAGCGCTACGCTTACTTGGGACTTCAAAAATTTAATCAGCGGGTCGGGGGCCGCCTCGATTACCCTTTACGTTGGAAACGACGCAAGTGGCACTATCACGACGTCCGACCGATTTATGGGGACCGCGATTGACACGTTTAGTTATTCGGGTGGTGAAGTAAGGACGTTTGACGTTACGTCGTACCTCAACGCTTCGCTTTTGAGCGGCGAGTTCTTCGCGGCTCGACTGGAAGCGACTGCATCTCCCTCCGATCTCAATGGTTTGGTCTCCGGAGGACAGTTCCTTACTCCGTCACTGGACGTGGCGACCGGCTCACCGGACGTCGCGGTTCCGGAACCGCTCACACTTTCCTTGTTCGGCGCTGGCCTAGCCGGTGCCGTCTTGATGCGCCGGCGCAAACAGAAATCGGCCTGACTAAATTTGCTCTGCGGGGGGCAGTGACAACGGCGGCCATCGTGCCGCCGTTTTCGTTTTGGCTGGATCTCTGTTGTGGCCCCGCGGCCGGACCGAGAAGGGTCAAGGCTTCGCAGTTTTGGCTTGCGCGCCAGCGCACCGAACTGGAGCCGAAATTCGCAGGCCTCCTCCAAAAGTGTAAAAACTTTTGCCAACCCTGAACCCAGCGAGGTGAGGCCGTGCACGCAAGTTCTTGAAAGCACTTGAGACCGGCAATCTGGCACACTTTCTGCTTCGGTTGTGGTCTAAGGCACGTGCAATCACCTGACACCGCCCTTGCCGGCGAGTTGAGTTGGTCCCGTTAGACCGATTTCCTGATGTGCTAGATCGAAGGAGTTGCCAAAATGTCCCTCAGAACCCGCATTCTGGTCAGTGCAGCTCTTGCGTCGATCGTTGCTGCTTCCTCGGCACTTGCCGGTCCGGCAGTTGACTTTTCGACCATTGGCGGCAGCAACCCGCTCGGGGCAACTGCGAGCCTGGGTGGAGTGACCGTAACCGCCTATGCCAATGGGTTCAGCGTGGCCGACCAATCAGAGCTGTGGCTGCGTTCGGGCGGAGTGCCAGAAAACGGCCTAGGTGTCTGCTCTGAAGGTACAAGCGCCTGCAACTCGTCGGGCGACGTCAATGAACTTAGCAATCAAGCCAATGTCGAGTGGATCGTTTTGCAGCGCCCGTCTACCGAGAGTTGGACTGGCCTGTGGGTTGGCTCACTGGACAACAATGGCGGCAGCGCGATTGAGAAGGGCACCGTCTATTGGTCCAATACTCTGGGCGATACTTCGAACGGAGCGTCATTCGATTCGACTGACATCAGTGGTGCATCAGGGAACATCCTCGGTTTGTTGTCGGGGTTTGATCCGTTTGCAAACTATCTGATGTTCCGCGCCGGCCCCGGCACCCAGGAAAATCCCTCCAACAACGACTACCTAGTCTGGGGTGTCGATCTAACGGCGTGCACGCCCGCAAATTGTCCTGGAACAAATAATAATAACGTGCCTGAACCACTTACGCTCTCGCTCTTCGGCGCTGGACTTATTGGCGCGGCCGCGATGCGCCGCCGGAAGCTGAAAGCGACCTAACCGTAACCGCTCTGCGGGGGGCAGTGAAGACGGCGGCCATCGTGCGGCCGTTTTTGTTTTTGGCGCTCCGAATTCATGGCGCCGCGAATTGCCGCGTTGAACCTAAGCGCCACGCTGCTCTCGAGCCGCGCTGCACCTGGAGGCCGACATAAATCGGCGAAACCGCGAAAGGTTTTGGCTGGCGCTGGAGGATGGAAATTGTAAATTTTGCTTACAATCTCAGGATTGGAGCGTGTGCGACTCTGCGCTAACTCCTTGATCTTCCATGACTGCTCCGCATGGTCCAAAAATTGCTTGCATATTGTAGGACATTCGGAAGGAACGGAATGATGAAGACTGTGGCAAGGGCGATCGGGTTGGCAGCGGCTTTCACGATTCTCATAGCGGGAAGCGCGCCAATCGCTTGCGCCAGCGCGCTCGTCGATTTTACCGTTGGACAGGTGCAGACGAACATCGGCGACGAGACCTACGGGTATTCGTTCACGGTTTCCGGCAGCAGCTTCTCGGTGGATGGTCTTGGCGTGTTTGATTCGAGTAGCGATCCATTGGCCTTGTCGCATGCCGTTGGCCTATGGGATTCGGGCGGGCATCTAATCGCCAGCACAACCGTCGGCCCTTCAGACACGCCTGTTGCTTCAACCGACGCGTTGGGTCAGTGGCTTGAGGCAAGCATCGCACCCGTGATTTTGACACCGGGCCAGTATTTTGCGGGCGTATACTATCCTCTGGGCACAGAAGGCGTTCTGGTGCTGGCAACCCCGAACAGCGTTGCGGGAATTTCTTACGATAGCGCACAATATGACTTCGGCGCCTCTCTGGCGTTTCCCGAATCCTCTTGGGGGAATACGCTGGTCGGACCAGCCATTTTCGGCACTTCTCTCAGTTCGGTTCCTGAACCCATCACGCTCTCTCTCTTCGGTGCTGGCCTAACTGGTGCAGTCGCGATGCGTCGTCGCAAGAAGAGGGCCTAACGAAATTTGCTCTGTGGGGCAGTGAGAACGGCGGCCATCGTTCCGCCGTTTTCGTTTTTGCGGGACACAAGGCAATATCGGCCACCGCCTGCCTCCCACCCAAAATGGACAGCAAGCGGACCTCGGCGAGTTCTTGTGCATCGTCGGCCTGAATACAGCGCGTACGCGATACGCCTTCACTTTTGATGGCGCCGCTGCGACGAAGGCGTCGTGAAGTTCCGTAGGCCAGGCGAGGTCGAACAGCAAAGTGTTTACGCCGCGCAGGAATCGCAGTGAAATGTCGCAATGAAGGCCATAAGGGCGTTCTTTGGCATCTCACCATTATTCAGCCGATGGCGTTAACCAACAATAAGTGTAAGAGATTTTTACAACGTGACAAAAGCCCAATGTCTCCACTCATGAGATGCAGGGGCTTAGCAACGTGGCGCGTTTTGTGCTTCGAAATTGATGGGCGGTCGGGGTCTTCCATCTCCGACCCGAGTCGGAGGGGGTTAAATATGAAAAAGATTCTTTTGGCTGCATCGTTGGTCGGAGCGTTCTCACTCGCGAGCCAGAACGCATCAGCCACCGCAGTATCCGTAAACTTTGACAGCGTCACCACTTCAGGGGGCTTCGCTTCTGGTGCTCCAGTTTCGACGTACCTGTCCGGATACGGAATCACCTTTAGCACAAGCTACGCGAACATCACTCCGTATGTGTTAGATTACTCCGTTGAGCCTTGGGTTGCCGTCATTTCCACGCCCAATTTTTTCACGACCGGCGGATCTGCAACTTACTACACCTATGATTTTGCCTTCTCGACACCGCTCGACTCATTCGGCTTCACCGTTCCTGGAGTCGCGTGCGGCTCAACGATGGCTGCTTGGTCCGCCACAGCACTATCTGCCAGCAGTACTGTTCTTAACTCAGCGGGCAACGGAGGCATTTCCGACTGTACGTCAAGCGTCTCCTATTTACTCAATGGCCCAGCTATTACCGACGTGAGATTTTCATCCAATGCTTTTGATTTTGCCGGGATGAATTTGAACGTTGACAATTTGGTGCTCAATACCGTTCCCGAGCCGATCACGCTCTCGCTGTTTGGCGTCGGCCTCGTCGGGGCAGTCGCAATTCGCCGTCGCAGGAAAGCGTCAGCATAGATACTGCAGTTCAAATCGAGCCTGAGGACGGCGGCCATCGTGCCGCCGTTGTCGTTTTCGCGTTGCAGAAGGGTCATAAACCCATGACGGCTTTTCCCTCAGAAGAGGCGCCCGCGCTCGTAGCCATCATGCTGCTGATCGCCGTTCGTCCGTTCCTATTCATCCGTATTGACCGGCTGCGTTTTGCGCGTGACGGCGCTTGGATAGCGCAAATCGCTGCAAGGGTTTCTGAGCGCCTCCGTTCGATGATTCTCTCCACTCCGACTGACGTCGTGTAACGACTGTTTACAACATTAAATTGGTGCAACCTCGAGTTGTTTATTTTTCAAATGGTTACCGACCTGGCACAGATATTGCTCTCTCCGTAGCACAACTGCTTGAGGAGGGGCCCGATGAGATCACCACATTTTGGCTATGCCGTGCTTGGAGCTGTACTGCTGGCACTCTCAGGCGAACCGGCCACCGCCACGTCACTGATGCCCAGTTTCGCCAGCGTTCCGTCCGGTTGGGTGGTTGATCGCTACGCCCCCGACAGTTTTTCGAACGTCGGGACCTACCAAGGGCGAAGCGATGTTCTTGGCATCGGGATCGGTCCCAATGGTTCAGTCGCAAACCGGCCTAGCGCTTACAGCTCACAGTTTTACGACACACAAGGCATGCAGTATTCGGTCTCGGGAGGCTCTGGGAGCACGCTTAGCGCCGATCTGTATCTCCCTGGTTCCTGGCTCGCTTCGAGCAATGGCGCTGTGCGTACGGACATGTGGGGTGTCATGACGGATGGCTCATCCGTCAGCGACTATCCCATCATTGGATTTACGAACCAGAGCCCCGATGGCTATGTCGGCTTTCGCGTCTGGGATGACACGCTAAATTCGGGTGCCGGAGGCTGGGTTGAGCTCGGAACGACAGGTTTGGCTGACAGCTGGAACTCCTTGTCCATCGATTTCACCGGCACTGACTTCCTCTATGAGCTGAACGGAACGCTCGTCTACGATCAGTCCAACACGTACGGATCGATCGCGTTTCAGGCCCTGATCATGCAGGCCTACAATTTCGATGATGCTGCCAATTTCCCCAACGCGGTCATCACACCCTATGTCGCTCATTGGTCGAACGCAGTGCCCGAACCCATCACGTTGTCGCTCTTCGGTGCTGGTCTGGCCGGTTTAGTCGCAATGCGGCGGCGTAAGAGGGTAGCCTAACAAATGTTGCTCTGCTGAGGGCAGTGGAGACGGCGGCCATCGTGCCGCCGTTTTCGTTTGTGCGCATCGCTGTTTAGATGCAAGCGATGCGGGCCCTAGCGGATGCACAAATTCTATCTTCTACGACGTGCACTCCGCGCGACGATTCGAACACATCGTGCCTAGCCCTGGTCCACGTTTTGAGTATCCGTTGTGGATAGATGCGAATTGCAGCGAGAGATAGCTGTATTTGAGCGAGACCAGCTCGCGACTCGTAAAAACTTTTTACACTTCGACGTCCACTGATTCGCATCAGCGCAGAGAGTTCAGTGTGTTAGCATAGTGGCATGCGACTTGCTTTTGTTTCGGCCGTGTGACGTTCAGCCGACCAGCTGCGTTTTAATCGGTGTAGGTGGCGCACCACCGAATCGTTCCTCGCAACAGCCAATTGTCTGACGAGTTATTTGGCGGCTCGAGCATGTCGTCAGTCAGCGATTCGACTTGTTGCGTGAGACGAGGAATTCATAGCGAAGCGCGGGCGGCACCTATGTGGATCTGGGCGTTCCAGCGCCAAAACTCTTTTGTAGTGCTGACAATCAACCAGAACAGGAGATGATTCTATGCGAACATTCACTCTTAAGTCGGCCTTAGCTATCGCAGCCTTGCTCACAGTCGTTGGAGGTCCGGCCGCAGCCGGTACAGTTTACAACTGGTCCCTATCTGGAGTGGACAACGGAACGGGGAACGTCTCCATCGACGGCTCGAACAACATCGTCGCGTTTAGTGGTCAAATTGACGGTGATCCTGTAAATCTTATGGGCGGAAATCCAGGGGTCGCGGGAGCGTCAGTTGCAGATTCGATTCCCTACCTGGGTTTCAGTTCGATCATTTACGACAACGTTCTGTTTCCCTTAGGCGATGCGGGACATTGTGACAGCGGCCCTGGAGTGGGGCTTCTCGACGCCTGTGGCATACTTTTTTCGATGAACGGGGGATACGGCAATCTGTATGGCGTCGGAGGAGGCCCCAACGGTTACGCGTTTTTTAACGACACCGGCTTGGGCCTGGCATCAGTGAACGGCGGAGACACCTTTGGGATCACTCCCGCCCCCGAACCGCTCGACTCTCTCCCTCTTCGGCGCTGGCGTAATTGGTGCAGTTGCAATGCGGCGCCGCAAGAAGACGGCCTAACTAAATTTGCTTGAGGGAGGCAGTGAGGACGGCGGCCATCGGGCCGCCGTTTTCGCTTGGGCGATGAGCTCGTTTCCTGTCTCGACGCGCATTACAACCTTATCGCAATCGCAGTTGGACGGCGCGTTCGTCAGCTTGGTGGCGATCCATAAAGACACTGGCCGATTTAAGCTGGAGCTCAATCACGCGATCCTCCCTATGGCCCTGGACCTCAGCTCTGCTCTCAGTCACTACGCGCAGCTGCTACTCTCGCGTTCTCGGCCACATTGGTTCACTTCGATGGACCAGCAAAGAGAGATCGCACTCGCGCTCAATGACGCGTATGTAAAAACATTTTACACTTCGACTCGAGTGACGCGGCGATATTCCGCCAAGTCTTTGATTCTTCACTGTCCTCAACTAGCGGAACAAATATTGCGTGTTGGAAGGCCGTTGCCGCCGCCGTTTTCCGCCCACTGAGAATCTGGCTGCGACGACGCCTGCCCCTTTTAGCCATCGGAGGACCACATGAGACCTCGTTTGTGTAATGTCGCGTTGGCTCTGCTGTTTTGCTCTAGCTGTGCGGTCGGACCCGGCGCTCGCTGCGGCCTACACGGTTCAAGACGTGACGGACCCAACGAACAACAACTTCATCCACTTACTTGGCATCAACAACACCGGCACAATCGCTGGTGCGGACGGCGCGCCGGCCCAGCAGGGGTTCACACTCGTCTTGCCGTCCGACATTTACGTCACAAAATTTCCCGGGCTCAGCCTCGACGACGGTGACCTCCATCAACGCCGCCGGCGATACGGCTGGCTTTTACGTCGATGTCGCCGGCAACACACACGGCTTTACCAGGATCGGTGGAACGTTCACCACGGTGGATGACCCGCTCAGCGTGGTGTTCAACCAGGCACTAGGGATCAACAATGGGCAGACCACGGTCGGGTATTACGCGTCGAGCCCGGCTGGAACGACGGGCCAGGTTGCATACTCGCAATCCTTTGGAACGTTCTACGACATCAACAGCCTGCTGCCATCGAACGTGAACAGCCAGGCCGCCGGCATCAACAACGCAAACGCGATTGTTGGCTTCTATCAACCCACGAGTACGACCTCGATTGGCTTTCTAGACATCGGCGGAACAATTTCGACCATCGATCCGTTCGGCTCCACTTTCGCCCAGGCACTCGGTATCAACGGCGCAGGAGACATTGTCGGGCTCTATCTCGATGGAGGTGGCTTTCAGCATGGATTCATCGACAACGGCGGAGTGTTTACAAGCTTCGACCCGTCCGGGTCCGCCGGCACGACTATCAATGGGATCAACGATCAAGGCCAGATCGTTGGCTTCTTCACCGACGCCAATAAAGACGCGGTCGGATTCGTGGGAACGCCCCAAGGCTCACAGCGCGTGCCGGAACCTCTCACCCTCTCGCTCTTCGGCGCGGGCGTCGTGAGTGTGGCTGCACTGCGCCGACGCAAGCGAACGGCCTGACGAAACCCGCTTCTGGGAAGACAAGACAACAGCGGCCAGCGCGCCGCCGTTTTCGTTTACGCAAAGCCATCGATTTTGACTTCAGAAGGACGTCCGCTTACGACTCAAAGTGCCCATCCGCCGCGCGCGCTGCTTACGCAAAACTTGCCTATTGTCGCCCCGAACTAATCTTTGGGGAAAGTCATGTCGCTTTCAGATCTTTCCTATATCGGCAAACTTGTTAGCGCGTTCGCCGTGCGGATGCGGCTTGTTGAAGGATCGAGGGATCAATGAACTTTCTACTAGACCTGAAGGTTCTGGCGCTCTTGTTTGTCGCGAACGGGGCGCCCGTCGTCGCCAAGAAACTGCTTGGCGATCGGTGGCAAGCCCCACTCGACGGCGGCGTGACGTTCTTCGATCGTCAACCTCTGCTGGGCCATTCGAAAACCATCAGGGGAATACTATTCTCGGTTCTGCTCACGACAGTCACGGCTCTCTTGCTCGAATTGGGTTGGGTCGCGGGGCTCGTTATTGGGGTCGGGGCAATGTCCGGCGACCTAATCTCCAGCTTTATCAAGCGCCGCATGAAGATGCCCGCGAGCAGTCAAGCCATGGGGCTCGATCAGCTGCCCGAAGCAATCATTCCGTTAATCGCCTGCGCCCAGCTGCTCTCGCTGACATGGGGGGATGTAGCGATCATAACTGCAGCTTTCTTCATTGCCGAGTTTGTATTTTCAAAACTCTTGTTCAGGCTCCACATTCGCGACAGACCATTCTGAACAACGTCTCAGTTGCAACGCAGTTCGTGAACCGTAATCTCTGGAAGACAATTGAGGCGGATGGGAACGATGCTCGTTCCTGCACCGACAGAGGTATATCCCTGCATTTCGTGATAACTCCATGCACTGGAGCCGAGCCTTCGCGGCAGGACCGCATCTAGCGTGATCGGAATTGAACCCGGCAGACAAATCTGGCCGCCATGGGTGTGACCGCTCAACATCACGTCGAAACCTGCATGTGCGGCCTGATGATAAACCTCTGGCGTGTGCGAGAGCAGGATTGAAAACTCGAGCGCGGGAACGTTACTGGTGGCTTTTTCAATATTATCTGCACGAAAATAGTGAGCGTCATCGATGCCGACAATGTGGATTCGCTGATCTGCCCTTATGATCTGCACGGCTTCGTTGAGCAGGACGCAGAAGCCAAATGTCTCCAGACCGGGCACCATGAGAATGCTGTCGTGATTGCCGAGGACAGCGTAAATCGGGCCGCGCAGGGCGCGTTGAAGTCGCTCCATACCGTTCAGCGTCGCCTGATAGGGGCCTGACGTGGCGCCACGGTAATCCCCGGTCAGAACACAGATGTCGTAATGCAAATCTGGTATCAACTCGATGACTCGAGACACGGCCTCTTCGTTGGTGTCTACGTGCAGATCGCTGAGATGAAGGATTTGGAAGCCGTCGAAGGCTGGGGGCAGCTTCGCGCTCACGATACTGTTGCGCCTCACCTGGACGTTCTTGGCGTTTTTCCGACCTCGCCAATACACGCCCGTGCATTTCAAAACAGCGGAAATCAGCGAGGGGGCTGCGTACCAGTTTTCAGGGTGAAAGAAATTGAGTCCAGTGCCGAAGACGTGCGTTTCACTTTCGCGCTCGATGCCAAGCCTTTGCCTCGCGTGCAGATGGCCAAGTCTTCGTTCCAGGGCGGCAAGAACGTCACCTTCGCTTGCAGATTGTGGGTCTGAATTCAGCTGGAAGAGCCCGCATACGGGTTGCCGGCAATCCTCACGCAATACAGCACCTCGCGCAAGCTGGGCAAACCTTGGTAGCACACGATTCAGTGCGAGCCGTGCCCGGTGGTTCCCGCGGCTGCGAAATGCCACTCGGGCCACGCTAAATATTAATCGCGAGAAGCCTGAACGGTCAGCGCCACCTCGGCCGTGCGTCAGGGTGCGGTTGACCCGGCTTTCGACTTTGAGCTTTAATCGGTTCGGCCAGCGGGATCGTTTTTGGAGCAGTGCATGATGTCCCTCCAAGACTGAAGCAACATACGCTCCGCCCGCTGGCATCCATTTCCAGAAGCGATTGGTCGGAAAGTCGAGGCTGTCAGAGTACGGCAGATCGAACGGCGATTGCCCGGCGCGATTGGCATAACACCGGGCATCGCTTTCATTACCACCGACCTAAACCAAGGTCGCGCCTATCATTTCGGCGCCCAGCCCGGGTGTCAATCCGCCTGCCGCCTCGCCGACATAAACCTGTGGGTGAACCTTCCGGTGCGCGGTTGGTCCAGCCTCCATCAGACTAAGATTTGGCTCGAAGGTCGGGGGGCCAACAGGATGGCGAGCTGGACAATCGTCTACTTCGATGAGCGGCGACACCGCCAGCTTCGAGACACGGACAGCGTCAGTCGTGAGACAGCGATAAGACAGGCGCGCGCCTATCTGCACCAAGGCGGTGACGTTTTGCGGATCCTAGGGCCGAATGGCGAAGTGATCCTGCGCGATGAAATCCTACAAACAGGCAAACCGAAATCGCCTACCGCCGCTGTTCCGTTACGGCGTTCGGCTGGCACGCCATCTCGCTGAACAAAATAGAGACCGATCGGAACTAGACTGCCTGAAGTGTAAACTCCGTTGAGACGACACCAATGCCCGCTTCCGGCCCACGCGGGCGGGCGGCGACGCGCAGAATTCCGTGCGCAGGAGATCATCGACAACCAGCCTCCGCCTTAAGGCAGCAGACGCCAAAGCGTTCTCCCCAAAACCGGCGACGGCATCGAGCGATCGTGTCGTGCCTTAAGTCGGCGCGGCTGTCACGTGGGTTTTGCCAGAAGCTAGACGGCGTCTTCGCGGTTGATAACGATGAACCGTTGCGCAAGAAATTTTGGGGAGGTCCAAACTGCGCTCTCCGCTCCAATCGGGCCGCCGGAACTCGCAGCTATCTTGCGGGCTAGTGCAGCTCCGACGGCCCTCTGGACGCTGGGACCTCAGCGAACCCGGCGCGGGACAAATCTACTGTGCGCGGCGCCCAAGAAAAGAAAAAAAGGCTGCTCCTGGATCGATTGCACCGCCAAAGTTGTGGAAACCAAGTGCCCAGTGCAGCTTGCGCAGCGCTAAGCCAGCGCGAACCTGCTCTGATTCGTCAAGCTTGAACGGCCCGCACGAGAGCAGGAACAAAAGCGTTAGGCGCAGTAATCGCGATCGCCGGGACGGCGCCCGGGACACAGAGGTCACGAAAATCCGAAATTGACATCGCTCGTGGCCAGATAGTGTCCGGGCGCAGACATCTTGGTAGCGGCGCGACAAGGGGACGGGCGCGCTTGTCGCCGATCCGCCGGGATGCGAACTTGGCTGAACACAATGGGAGGCTTTGACGGTGCGCATTCGTCTACTCGCCATATTGTCGTTTCTCGGTGCCTTGGTCCTGGCCTCGGCCCCTGGTTCCGCGGCGAATGCCGCCGACGAGGCCGACGTTGCCATTCCCGCCAGCGCCCTGATTCAACCTGCTGATCTGGCCGCCCGGTTGGGTTCTGCCAGCTCTCAGCCGGTCATCCTGCAGGTCGGCTTCAGCGTTCTCTATGCCGAAGCGCACATCCCTAAAGCCCAGTATGCCGGGCCAACCTCGAAGGAGGAGGGAATCGAGAACCTGAACAGACATGTCGGGCAGCTTTCGCGTGACCAGTTGGTCGTCGTCTATTGCGGCTGCTGTCCCTGGATACGGTGCCCCAACATCGCTGCTGCCTATCTGCGGCTTCGCGCGCTAGGCTTCACCAATGTGAAAGCGCTGTATCTGGCGCACAATTTTGGCGAGGACTGGGTGGACAAGGGCTTTCCCGTAGAGCGCGGCGATTGACGCGGTTCTGCGATCTGTTTTCCCAGAGTATGACTGCGGTGTTGGCCGCCATCGTAGCTTGTTCGCTCTTCCCTGCAGCGGTTGCGCGCCCCGCGCCTGCAAGGCTTTCTGCGGGCTCGCTAGCTCCGCAGTTCTCGCGCATCGACTTGGACGGCAGGCAATTCGACCTGAAGGCTTACCGCGGTAAGGTCGTGCTAATCGACTTCTGGGCGAGCTGGTGCCCACCCTGCATGACCGAAATTCCGCATCTCATTGACCTGCAGCGGCGCTACGGTCCCAAAGGGTTTCAAGTCGTCGCAATTTCGATGGATGACTCGGTTGCGCCCGTCAAAGCCCTGACCCACCGCTTTGTCTTCAACTATCCGGTACTTCTGGGCGACGCGAAATTCGGAAATCTGTATGGCGGCATCCTCGGATTGCCGGTCCAGTTCCTCATCGGTCCGAATGGGAAGATTGTGCGGATCTGGTCGGGCGATTTGAACCCCGCGATTCTTGAGAAAGCGATTAAGTCCGCCGTGCTGCTGCAAAACTGAGAGTTAGTTCCATGGCACGGCGTTCCAACTGCTCCATTGCATTTTTCGATCAGCCATTCGTCCGAAGCGAAGACGGCGAGCCACCTGAGATTGCCGCACCAAACATGATGCTGACTAATGACAACTCATTGTATGAGGCGAGCACACTAGGAGAAATACCTAGTCGCGCCTCAGTGGCGCGATGATTCGGCGGGTGCCGCCTCGCTGCTTATCCCTTGATGCTTGCTGACGTCACCAGAGACGTCGCTATAGCGCGCGTCGCCCGGTTGAGGTGCAATCTCGCAATGACTTCCTACGCAGGAGAAAGTTGTTTGCGTTGAGCCTTTCGTGAGAGTGACCATCTGCCCGTTGGAACCGGACACCGTGACAAAGGTGTTCGCGACTTCGTGCCCGGCGCTGTCCAGCGCGACGACATTGGTCGTGCCGAACGATTTTCCCAACACAAACGCATGTCTGGCGTCGATCATATTAATGTCGGCTATTGAGGGATTGCCGACATAAACCGTTGCGGCCGGCTTGGCGAAGGCAACGGTTCGCACCTGGTCTAGCGGCACGGTGAAGCCGCCGGCGAACGCGCTTCCGTTGCCCAAAATTGCGAGACCGAGAAATCCAAGTACGAATCGGGCGTCTTTGACAGTCACGACTGGCTTTACCTTCGCCGTTAAACTTCAGAGCAGTCCCTCAAGCGCTCTCATTTTGATGGAAGAGGTACGCCTGAGGGGCCACGCTATAAAGTGTGCCCACGGGTGGAGCCCACGTTCTGAATTGTGGCGCCAATCACTTTCGACCAGGTTAATGACGCAGCGGCAATGCTTGGGCCATTTAAGGTGTCACACATCGCTCGAAAGGCCGGAACTCTGGGAAAACGAGAATTTGACTTCGCCTGCTGTGTGCGCGGGCTCGTCAATGCGGCTCCCAATTTGGCCACATTGTGAAAATGTCTGGGAGCATTCGAGGGCATGCACAGGCATCAGACAGATCTAATTGTCATTGCCACTGAGGCGAAAGACCTTGGGATCAAAGCTAAAGATGCAATTGCGGCATGGTCGAGACCTATGGCCTCGTGCACGATCGCCGGTGGCTGCTCTAGTGCGACTGGCATCCAAGCTGCAACACCGTCTCGGCTAGACTCTTGGGCGGCGCGTGAGCCCATTCGGTTGGCAGCGTTACCGCGCTCAATCTCCCCGAGAGGTTGTTCGCGCTGTACTGCATCATCTTTACGGCTCGCAGCTGCTGATGGGCGCAGTCCAATTCCATTAAATCTGCTTCGGATTTCATCGGGCCCTTGGTAGAAGGTGAGAACTCTGTTCGACCCCAAATTGTTGGGTTTCCCGAGCTCTTTTTGGCGCCGACAGGCTTGACGTAATGCGCAGCGTTCGCATCGGCCCAAAGAAAATTCCAACCCAATGGCCGCAAGAATTTCTTCGTCCAGGCGTCGCCCACTAACGCTTCTGCGGCCACCGAAATGAGCAGCGCAGAAACGGCACCTGTAACCAAGGCATTTCTGGCACCACGAACTGCGCCTTCATGGGAATCTTTACGCATCTGCTCGTTCGACCCATGGATCTGATTTAGCAGCCTGCTACGACTTTTGCTGATTGTCACGCAGCGCAATCGATATCGAGTTCATGACACGAGTGTTCCGTCCGACTAAATCTCTGAAACGTCTATGCGATCTGCCAAACACTGCGGCCCAAAGAGAGGCGACTCATCGAGTAGCTAAAAATTTACCGAGTTGCTTAGCTACCGATTAGTGGCTCTGCGTCAGGATTGTGTCGTACCTGTCCGAGGCGTCCAGAATGGTGCTCAAGCTATTCGACCGATTTAGAAGAAATACGCGTGGCAACACCGCGATGATCTTCGCGATCGCGGTTATCCCGATCGTCTACCTCACAGGAATGGGGGTGGACTATACGGCTGCTGTTGAACGGCAAGTCGCGTTGAACGCTGCCGCAGACTCGGCTGCTCTTTCGGCCGTGACCCCGAACAGTTTGCAGCAGAGCACCGCCGCCGCAATTGTGACAGCCGAAAATACCTTTAACGCGCAGGCCGGCGCCATATCTGGCGTTTCGTACAGTCCGTCCAACGTGACTGTCACTATTACGTACAACGGGACAATTCGCACGGTCGTTGTCAGCTACAATGCGGACTCGACCAATTTCTTCCCTGCCGTTTTAGGCCAATCAACAATTCCAGTGTCAGGGTCCTCGACTGCGACCGCTTCAACGGCCCCAAATATTGATTTCTACCTTCTGCTCGACGCTTCACCGTCGATGGGAATTGCTGCCACTACTTCCGGCATCAATACAATGGTTGCCCACACGTCGAGCCAGGGCGGGTGCGCGTTCGCCTGTCACGAGACCCATCCGTCAGCCGACAATTTGGGCAACCCCGGCGGCGAAGACAATTATGCGTTGGCGCGCAATCTGGGAGTTACGTTGCGCGTAGACTTGCTCAACACCGCCGCGCAGAATTTGATCACAACAGCCCAAACTGACTCAACAAACAACTATGCCAAATACAGGATGGCTATCTACAGCTTCGACGTGAATTTTCACACGCTTGGCGCGCTGACGTCCAACTTTGGTCTCGCCCAGACGGAAGCGGCGACATACAGCATGCTCACTGTGTACCAGAACAATTGGCTGACCTCGTCAACGAACAATAGTGATGCTGACACAAATTATGACTCGGCGATGACGAATATCAACGCGGCCATGCCAAACCCAGGAAACGGAACGAACGCCACTGGCGACAAACCGCAAGAAGTTCTGTTCTTCGTGACGGATGGTGTGGAGGACGAGACGGTATCTGGAAGCCGCAAGCAACAGCTGATGAGCAATACCGCATGCACGACGATCAAGAACCGCGGGATTCGTATCGCAGTGCTCTACACCCAGTATCTCCCCTTGCCGACTAACAGTTGGTACAATACGTACATCGCGCCTTTCCAGCCGAATATCGCCGCGCAAATGCAGAATTGCGCATCGCCGGGATTGTATGCGCAAGTCACAACGGACGGCGATATTACAGCTGCCCTACAGGCTTTGTTCGAGCTAGCGATCAAAACCGCCTATCTGCTGAAATAGGAATGGAGGGGGCGCTGATGTCGGCGATGCACACATGCTGGCGATGATCAAGCGACCGACTAAACGGATTTCGCCGAACTCGGTGCATTCTGGGTCTGCACATCCGCGAGATTTTCTACAGGCCGAAGATGGTGTTACCGCCGTCGAATTTGCACTTGTGGCGGCACCCTTCTTTGCGCTTCTGTTCGCGATACTTGAGACTTCTCTCGCATTCTTTGCTCAGCAGGTTCTCCAAACCGCAACCACGGAATCTGCGCGTCTCATCATGACGGGCAATGCGCAAACGAGCGGCATGACCGCCGCGCAGTTTCAGCAGGCCGTTTGTAACAACGCCGTGGCCCTGTTCACATGCGGAGGGGTCTATGTGAACGTCCAGAAGTTCAGCTCGTTCGGATCGGCGTCCCAGCTCAATCCGCTCGTCTCGGGAAACTTCAATCCCGCGCTCATGAACTATAACCCCGGGGGTCCCGGTGACATTGTGGTTGTCCAGGTCTTTTACGTCTGGCCGGTAGACATAGCACCTCTGGGATTCAGTCTTTCAAACATGAGCGGCAACAATAGGCTTTTGGTTGGAACGTCTGTGTTCAAAAACGAGCCATATTAGTGGGGGGATGCGACATGTTTTCATTCTCCAAGTCAGCACTCAGGAAACTCCGCCTTTGGCGTATGGCGGCCGACTGTAGGGGCGTTGCCGCAGTTGAGTTTGCGCTCATTCTACCGGTGATGGTGCTCATGTATTTGGGCGGGTTCGAAGTTTTGCAGGGTATTGCGATCGACCGGATGACGGCGATAGCGGCCAGCACGGTCACCAATCTCGTTTCTCAATACTCGACAATCAGTTCCACCACGCAGATGCCGGATATCCTGAACGCATCTTCGCAGGTGCTGACGCCATATCCTTCCGTCAATGCTCATGTAGTCGTCTCATGCATAGCAGTCGATGGCGCAGGCCACGCGACGATCGCGTGGAGCCAGGCGATCAACGGTGCGGCAAGAGTGGTCGGTGCGAGCTACACACTTCCTGCCGCTCTGGACGTACCAAACACCCAAGTCATATTAGGCGAAACTACTTACGCCTATACTCCCACCATCGATTTTTTGAGCCTTGGTACGATAGATCTCTACGCTTCGGATTACATGCTCCCGAGATCGTCGACCACGATCGCTCTCACGCCCTGACGCGTTTAACTCTCGTTGTTGAGTTGACGTTCAAGTGCAAACCCACACGACGTGTGAAAACCCTCATCACGAAGAAGTTTGCTCTGTCCTAAGGGCTTGCGGCTGCTCGACTGCACTTGACGCCTGACGTGGCGACGCGGAAATCTAGACGTGGCCAACGAGTGCCAGGATGATACTGGTCAAAGTGATGCCGATTTGCCTTGCGTCCGCACCGATCATTGTCGATACAAGGCTGGAAATCATCGCCTACTTGATTGCCGCCGCGCCATTTTCGTCGCTCAAAAGAGTTGAAACGTTGCAAACATCTGTCTGTTGCACCGCGATTTGCTGGCGCCGTGAGTACGTGAATCATATTCTAGATGGCTTGCCGCCGACGTAAATCTATCAGAACAATTTGAGGCGATTCGCTTTCAATAATGGCCAAGCTCCGAAGGACCGCTTCCACTCAAAGCGTAAGCTAGCACTCAGCTGTAGTCCTGCTACGCCCAGTCGCGTCCGTTTCGCGCGAGACAGCCTCGATTGGTCCAGGCGGCGGCCCCCCGTCGTCGGCGGACATGCCGAGATCCAGAATTCGACTGCGCAAGTGCCGGCGGACAATTTGCTGGGGGCGGGGTCAGCCCCGACCTCTAAACATGTCGCGGGGCGTACTAAACGATTTATCAACCTGACCCACCCCATACTGCGCCCAACGGCAAGCACAGACTTTGCCGATGGGAAGTGGGGTACTATGAAGCTTGCAACATTTGTTGCAGTAGCAACGTGCTGCGCAGCTCTTGCCGGCTGCGCCAGTCAGGCTCTCAAAGAAGCCAAAACGAGCTGCGAATCCATCGGATTCATGGCGGGAACCGACTCCTACACGCGGTGCGTTCAGCAGGGCACGGCGATGCGCGATGACGCGGTCGGTCGGGTGTCGTTTCAGACCCCCCTGGGTCCGCGAGCACCCGGGATTTCGACCGCAACGGTTGACAGTTCCGCGCTTGGCGTTCCGGTCTTGTACGCGACCTATGTCTCAGGCTCGAGCCGGGTTTGCCAATACAACCAGGCTGAGTACAACGTTGATACCACGGTGTCTGCCGACGCCTTTTGTCCGCGGACGTTGCAGTAGAACAGCGCGCATTGGATAGGCTGGCCGTTGTATGTGAAAATTCGCATGAACGAGAGGTGACGCTCATCCTCTCGTTCGACATTATCGGGAAGCACGTTGTGAGCGCTGGCCGATGCAGAAATCCGTTTGGTGGCCCTCCTTTTGGTTTTCGTCTTTCTCGTCATCGTTTTCTTCATCATGCACACTCCTAAGAAGCACTCGTCCGCGCTGCGCGCTTGCGACGCTTGCGGGGCACAGGCCTGGGACAGGCTGCGTCATAGAGTTGCGCGCAGTAGTGGCGCCAAGCGAACCGGTAATAGCCAAAGGACGTGGAGGACGGCGCAAGTTGTTGCCAATCAGCCACATCGATGTAGCGAAAGGCCGCTCGGATCGCGCGCACAAAATGTTCCTCGCTGACAAAGCTGTTGCGTCTTCGACAAAGGTAAGAAAGTACATCGCGCGACGCGCAGATCCCAGCGAAGGCAGAATTCGAATGCTTCTGCCTATTTTTTATTTCCGCGTTTTGCAGCTTGATCCAGCCGCGCAACATGCGCCGCGTTGCAGCACCGTTCCAGTTGGCCAACGATCCTCCCCCACTCCGCTGGCGCCGAAACCTCTTGCGGGGCGCCTGTGCGTCTCGTTCCAACCGCTCAATGTCGGCTAGGCACGCTTGCGCTTTTTTTGCGCCGACAGATGTCGGCGCGTTGTCTTTTTGCGGCTCGGACTTTTCGGTACCCATCTCAAAGCTCTGTTTTATGGCTTCAGAATATTGATCGAGCGAAACCCGCTACCCCCTTTATCCCGGACTGCAAACAAATCCTCGCTATGCGCGCCGTCCCCAAGCGCAGATGACCATTGCTCGCCATTTTAGGCACCCATCCGTGCTGCTTTTCGGCGCGGCTCGCCTTTTGGTCGCAACTTGCCTGGGAGAAAGTCCACGGAACTCGGCCGCGTCTTGCGGAACAACTTCTTAAGACGGGCACCATCGATGTACTTTTTGAGCCGGTTATCAACCTCGTCGCAGCACGCCGACCACAAATCCTTTTCGGACCGCTTTCCTGTGACCAGCTGTTTTTGGACGACGTAGTTGCTGCGCACCCGCGCCATCCCCTCGAGAAGATCTTGATACTGGATTTTGCCGACCGTCTCCTCAAACAGGGTGACCAGCACAAGACCGCGCAGCCACACCCGATCACGGTCATCGGATCTCAGCTTTGCATTGCTGGCCAAGTCGATCTCCCAGCGCCCCAGATCATAAATGCGGGCGCGCAACATGTTGACCCGCACCCGTTCATAGATAACCGGCACGGCGTCGGACTTGAGTTCCCACTCCGGATCCGGGATATATCCGATGAGCCGAACATCGACCGGCTTTCTTGCGCGAACCCGCCAGCCCAACGACGCCTTATCCGCGCTGCGCAACTTGGGTTCAGGATCCTGGTTTTCGCTATTGGGCAAGAAGCGCGCCGTCAAAGCCTTGAACTGTTTTTCCAATCCCCGCTGGAAATAGCGAATCTCAGCGGGATTGAGCGAGACATTGACAGAGCAGCGCGCAAACTGGATTGCGCGTGCAAATCGCTCGGGCGTGGACAAAGCGGCCAACCCCGCCTCGAGCATTGCGATCTCGCCCCTATACTGAAGGATACGTTCAAAATATTCGCGCGATCGCGGCCTTAACTTTGGCCCCCTGCGCAGGACCCGTTTGCCTTCAAGAGTGCGGCGAATCCGCTGCGCGATGACGGCCCGGTTCTTGTCGCGGCGAACCTCAGTTTTCTTTTCGAGCGCCTTTTTCAGCAGAATCAGCGTCTCGCGCCTGTCGCCGAGGAACAGGCGAATCTCAGCAACCGGCCAGTCTGCTTCTACCACTGGGAACCTTTCGCCAGCGCCCCGAGCAGCTCGGGATCAAGCTTGACCAGCCACAGCAGCCTTGACATCGCGGTGCCAGGGACCGCCGTGCCAGCTTCGTATTTCTGGAATGATTTGGCGCCGCCACCGAAGAACTCGGAAAACTCGTTCTGGCTAAATCCCAGTTCTTTCCTCAAAGCGGTGATTTGCTCTGGTGTCGGAAGACCGCGGGCCTTGCGTCGTGCTGCGAGCAACAGATTGCGATTGGCCTTCACACTGTCTTTAGTCTCGACCCATTCGCCGGCTGGGCCCTTGACATAAATGTGCTTGGTATAGACCGGGTTGAAAGGAAAAATATGGACGTATTCAACCGTTAAAGTGCCGCCGTCGCGCGACAATTTCGACCTTAGCCGGTACTTCTTCTTCGTCTTAACTCGCATGCACACACCTCCACAGACACCCGTCCTCCGTGAAGGTGATTTCTCTTACCCCTCAATTTTGAGTTTGAGCGAGCACGATTGCAACCAAAAAGTCGGCGACCAAAGCTGATTTTGCCTCTGGGCTCGAACTGTTTACCAATCATTAAACGCCAAAACGCTGCTATTCGCTGGCTGAAAATGGTGTGTTTTTCACCCAAAAGGGCTTTCCTGGGATTCCGGCGAATGTCCGGCGACACGATAATCGCGTCCAAGCCCCTGAAACCTGAATGGAAACTGGTCGTCGTCAAACTGAGACGACCGACCAAGAAAGCCATGTCAGAGCGAGACTTCCGGGACCAAAGGCGATGCTTGCACGAGCCCGTTCCTCAGATATGGGAAGCCGCTGGGCTTCTGGAGTTCGCAGTCATCTGCTCGGCGATTTCGTTCTCGCCGCGAGACTGGTCCGAACGGCTGACCTTCCAGAAGTCGCCGAATGGGCGGAGGCGATCTGGGACAAGCAGGATCAGAGCATTCTTCGAAAACGCAAGGTGGACTTAGCCGACAAGTTCCTTTGACGTGCCGTCATCGTCCTGGATCCCGCCCTGGCTAATCGCTACGCGGATTGTCCTTGCCAAGCTGGCTGCGACTTCCGTTAAACGCCGCACTTGCCGAAAAGCCACGACATCAGGCACCCCGATGGACCCAGTTCACGGACGGTTGAGAAATCGAAAGTAGAAAGCTAGGAACAACAATACGACGCCGACATTCACAGCGAGTCGTTCCCAAAATTGGTTTCGGAAGAACGCAATATCTAGTCCAACGATAATGGCTGCCATGGCAACCACGTACAGCAAATTGGCCACCCTTCTGCTCATCTCTGTCAACGTTCCATGCGGTTACGCCTGTTGAACCTGACAATTGAGCTTTTAGGAGGCTCGTTGAAGCGTTGGACGGTCACCCAGAACGGCCGGACTGAGGCCAAAGACATTTTGAGGTTGGTCTCAATAGCGAAAGCCGCACTTTTTCGTTGTGCATTTCAAGTGAATTTGGCCCGTCAGCCAGTACCACCACGATCTGGTGATTCTTAGCGGACGGCCGCAAAAGGGACAGGTAACGTGGGACACACTCACGCAGATTCCAATCCGTCAAAGCGAAACGGATCTTGTTACCGACACGCTGATAGCGCCAATTACATCGATGAAACTCTACCAGCCGATATCGCCGAACGTTCAAATTTGACAGCCACGACAAGTGTCCCGCGACGAACATGTCACGCGCGCTTCAGATGGACTCGCGCCTCCAGAACAAAAATTACCCCGAGTTAACGAGGTGCCCAGACGGGCTTCATGTCGATCGACTAGTGTCCACTTGCACTTCTCACGGTGCAACCCTCGCGCCCGGGGCTGAAGCGCCCCCCGCAAACATCAGTCCCGGGCGAGTTGATCTCTATTGGACGACGTTCGAGTTGAACAGGCACAGCGCGTGTCCGCCTTGGTCGGCTTTTGCTTGCAAGCGCAATCGCAACGCCAACCAATCGACGCGACCAGAGTTTGAGGCGTACCCTGACGTTTTGGTCAGGGAACAAAGAGCGGGCTCAGTTCAAAGAAGAAGTATGTGGGACACAGAATAAGCGAACAAATCGCGATCGTTAGAGCCAGCTTGGACAGCCGCCTCGACTCCAAATACAGCGGCAATCCCACGGATGCAGCCGCAACAGCCGCAATCACCGGCGTCATGGTCGCTGCAGATTGAGAGGTCACAGTTGCGGTGGCCAACAAAACGTAGCCCCATGCGAGTCCATCCAATGCAACAAGTGCCGCAACTGTATTTGTCACTGCGTACCGTCAGCCGGGATGAAAGAGATTGACGCTGTTTGCAAATGTCCAGACTACCTATTTGAGCTGACTGTATCAGTGAGGAGAATTTGGAGCGCCCTCAAATCCAGAGTTCAGCCGTATCCTTCGTTTAATTAATGCTTTGGCCATTGGCGAGATGGGCAGTTACACAACCTCTTGCACGTCGAGCCGGACAGTCATCGCCATGTCGATCGCATTTCAGCATGCACGCGCTACGTGTTATGCGACGTAGTAAATGAACCCGACTGGCCATCTGGCGCGCGACCTTCGAGAAAATACGCTGGATTGAAAATCCTCGTCACGATTGCGCAAGGCTCGAGCATTTGGCCCGTTCTTTTGGCATGCGAGCGAGCCGCGGGTAGCGCATTGGAATGCTTAGTATCAGCGACGGGTTCAAGAAGATCCACGCGACAACGGGATGGCACACAACACGACGTCCTCATCGGCAAATGTTTGCTATGCAAACCTGCCCAGAATCGCTTTGCATCGTCAGAACAAGCGCTTAAAATTGTTCGATGCGCTCAAGCATAAGAGGTCTCGTGTACTCGGTTGCCAAGAACAGCCTCGTCCTGACCGTGGTTTTCCTGGGACTTGTCACCGCCACGATCGCAGCCTCGATCTACGTGCTTGCCAATTGGGGCGGCAAATCGGTGAGTGCAGAGAACCGTCGAATTGCGGATGGTCAGCTAACGACTGATACCTGCGGCATTGCGCTCGTCCGCGCAAAGAATTTCGGAGTTCTGCCGCCAAACGCACAGTTGCTCCCCGATAAGACTGCGGCAGCGGCCGACGCCGATCGTGCCACGTGTCAGGCCCGCTCCGGCTCGAGCCAATATTCCATGATCATCGACTTTAAGTGTCAGTCGGGACCAAGAAGTCCGTGTCTGAGGTTGCTCAAGGTCACGGACAACAACGGTGCTCTGCTGTTCAATCGGTCGTTATAGCTGCCACGTGTGATGACGTTCCGAGCGGGCCTCGTTGCGGACTCGAAGCCAGCCGCAGCGATCGTTGGGTGAATCGTTGTGAGTAACGAAAGCGCAAGCTTGCACCCGTCTCCGCGCTGTGTGGAGAGCGGACATTCGCATTGCTTGAACGCTGGTGTGGCTGAGCCGCCGGCGAGCGAACATTGAGTGCCTTCGCATTCAGCCGTCGTCTTCAACCTCCGAATCGGGTTATGAGCATCGCGCTTTCGTCGAAGGCAATTCGGAGCAGGAAGTCACGGGTGACAGTTTGAGCGGAAAATTGAAGCCTATGGACCCTTCGGACCGACACGCAACTTTCGACGCCACAATAGTGCAGTCTATTGCCGAGTACGCTGCCGCCGCCGCCACAAACGACGAGCAGGCCTGCAGGGCCGCCTTCAACAAGATGTTAGAGGCCGGGAGGGCGCGCCGCCGAGCGCAAAGTCCGGTGTAAAGTTCGGATACCCGCGGTCGTTAGTCCGCAATCGTGCCGCCAAGTTCGTCTAGAGTGAGAAGTCGCAGGTGCCGCACTGACTGCGGCAAGCCCTGTACCAATGTGACTTCTAGACGTAAGCCGCTAAATTTTGGAAGAAGCCACTGAGTGTCGAACCAATTTGGGTGACGCCAGCCACGATCACGATTGAGACAAGTCCGGCAATCATGGCGTATTCAATCGCGGTCGCACCATTTTCATCGCTGACAAAGTGGCTGAAAATCTTGTTCATCTGAAGTCACCTCACCGAGATGAGAAGGAATTTGATCTGTTTCAGAAGTAAGGGCCAACGATTAACGAAAAATGAAATGTGTATCTGAGAGGCTGACGTTCGCTCGCTCCAGCGAAAGTGCGTGTCCGTCCAGGTCGGCGTCGCTGTTCGCATTTTCAGCTAACTTTCTGGCCAAAAGTCCGTTCGACGACCTGGCATCTGAAGAGCTTTAATTTTTGGTAACGCGGATCTGTCAATCTGTATGAATTGGGAGTTTACCGTGCCAACTGCTGAGCTAGGAATCCTTTCGAAAAGACATGGCGACGAGCGCGTGATGCTGCTCCAATTTGCACGTGCGCTTGTCGAGCGCGATGGGCTTAAACAACTGACGTTTGGCCAAAGTTGCGGCCGAAGCCCAATTGCCGCGACGCGTGGTTGTCGAACACTTTGCCTGCAAGAAGGATCTGCTCCTGTACGCAGCCGCTGACAGCGTAGCGACTTTGGCCCGGATTTTGGCCGATGCTATCGTGACTGTGCCAGAAACTAAGGGCAACGACAGGCACGATGGCGCCGTAATTCTCACGCTGCCGCGCCGCGATAGTTCAACTGACAGCTTAGACCCAGTAGCCAAGTTGGCGCGTGACGTCTCGGTCGGCCTGAAAGCACATTCATCAACTATCGCAGAAGGCAAATCGAAGACAAAAAGGCGGCGCAGGCAAAGCACCAAAACGTCGCGTGCGAAAAAACACCGGGCTTCGTCCTCACGAAAAGTCAGGACCATCAAGGGGGGCACCGTCAATGCGCTTGCGTCCGAACTGAGATCACGCACCCTGGAGGTTCGACTGACACGGAACCAGCGCGTCATCGAGCGCGCCATCACAGTGATGGAAGCATGCCAGGAACAAAGCGAGAGAGACAATTGCACAACGAGCTCGGCGGAAGGCGTAGAAGCGTTACAGGTAAAACTGAGCGAGCTGACCGATCGTATTCTGCAGTGCGAAGCCCGGCAGGCGAACATCGCAAGCGATTTCGGCGGGGCTCTCAACGAAGCGAATTTGCGCATTCAGACGGTCGAAAGTGTTGCCCGTGCTGCACTACTTGAGAACCAACAAATTGTCCCCCAGGCAACAGCGGCTGTAGCATCGGCGGACTTGGTCGAGCCATCTAAGGGGGTATGCGACGAAGCAGTGTCTCCTCTCGAGCAACCCAAGCGGAGCGAAGTGCCAGGCTATCTGACAGCTGCGCGCGCTTCGGCCAATGCCGCTGCGACAGCAAGGAATGAGACCAAGAATGCTCTAGACATTGTTCACATGCTTCCGGGCGAGACTGCAATCGCTGTAATGTTGTGGCTCTTGTCAGTCATCATGGGATTTGTCTTGGCTCAGCGTGACTGGGGCCAACAATTGCCTCACGAGATAGTTCCGCCGACGCCTCCGGCGCTGGTCATTGCCGCAGCTGACGCACCGCTCGACCGAGATCACACAAGGCGCGCTAGCTGGCGATGCGGGCGACGAACTCGCGGTCGCCCTTAAATATCTCGACGGCGTTGACGGTAACTCTGACCCTGTCGCCGCCATGCACTGGATGAGCCGAGCCGCAACCCATGGCAGTGCCGTTGCTCAGTACATGCTCGGCACCTTCTACGAAAACGGTCGTGGAACATCACGAGATCCCCTCAAGGCCATGCGCTGGTACGAAGCCTCAGCTCTGCAGGGAAATCGAAAGGCCATGCAGAGCCTGGCGATCGCTTATGCGAAAGGTTTGGGTGGCGAAAAGAGCCCGACTGAGGCTGTCCGCTGGTTTTCCCGTGCGGCAAGCTTTGGCTATGTGGACGCGGAATTTAATCTCGCCGTCCTTTATGAGCGCGGGGCTGGCGTTCCGCAAAGTCTGCTCGATGCGTATAAGTGGTATGCGATCGCTGCCGCTCAGGGCGACGTCGAGTCTAAGTCTAGAATTGATGCTCTAAGCACGCAGCTTTCGTCTGACGACCTTGCCGCTGCCCGCCGTTCGGCAGAAGCGTTCCGCGCTCTGCCGTTCGACCCCGCCACGAACACAGCACCAAAAATCTAGCTGGCGCGGGTCCTACGGATTGGGCCCCAGCTCAAGTCCGCTTTTGGCCAAACCGTCAGAGCCTCAGCCAACGGCGGCCAACGCGTTTATGAAGCTTTCAAGGCTGGATAGGCCTGCGTGTGTCGTGCGATGCCCCTGAGGCGCATTTTGGGAACCCGAGACGCATTGAACTCGCCCTCAGCCGACGCGCTTCCCGCTGTTTGCCCAGCAGGCGGCTTCAGTGCGGTCGTCGAACCGGCGCTCGGCCAATACGCAAAGGCCGGGCGTTGCCGTTCGGCCTAAGGCCTAACGCCACAACCAGTGCCAGCCATATTGGCGGCACACGCGATGATGGTCGCGCCAGTTCCACGACCTACAGTAACGGTCGCGGTGCCGGTGATGCCGCTGCCAGCGATGGTCGCGCCAGCCGTAATCGTTTCGGTCATTCCGCCCGTAATAGTGGTCGCGATGATGGTTGCCACCACCGACGTGGATGCCGACGCCGCCAACGTGGACGCCCACACCGACCGTGTCGGCGTTGACGCCCGCCGCGCTCGCGCCCAGCACACTCAGCGCTAAAACGGCTGCTGAAAGTAATTTCATGGCAATGTCCTTCCGATGGATGGGTTTGCCGACAATCGTCCGATGCGACGACACGCTGGCCCAATGCCTAGCCGGAGCCTTCCAAAGGAGGGCCCCTTTCTCTTGTAAACGGCTGATTTAGGGATCAGTTCCACAGGGCAACCGGACCTTGCGCCCGTCAGGGGCCGGGTCTCAACAAAATCGTAGAACAAGGTGAGGTCGGGCGCCGCTATTACGTTGTTTGGTTCTCAACCGGGTACCACCGAAGGACCCGATCGCGCACGCCGACCGCTCTTGGCCTAGACATTCCACAACGACGCGTCCGGCCCAACTGAGAGGCTCGTTTGGCGCCTTATCCAGCTCATCGCCCAGGTGCCCGCCGAACCACTGGTCCATTGTGGTCCACACCATGTATCAGCGCTCGCAGCGGGTCCCGGTTCGTGAGCTCACGAGCACGCTGTGACGCCGAGCCTCACATCTCGATCGCCTGACCCTGTAAGCGAACGGACCATTGTGGACCAGACCCGGGTCGCACTTTTGGCTCACCCATCCTGACGCTCGCGTCAGCTACCAAACACCGGAAAAGAAAATTGACGTAGGTTCACGAATTTAGCCGTGCAGTTTTTTGGAAAAATTTCGCACCATTTTTCGCGCACAAAACGGTCGCAAAAAATATTATGCAATAATAATAACTGGTTAGAGACGATGAGGCAATGGGATAGGAGGAAAATAAGCCTAAATTTCGCCACAGAAAAGTTAGCAGACCTTACCATCGCAGTCTCAGAACGTCTCAACGCCAGAGGCGCCCGTCTCTGGCATTGGACGTGCTGGTCTCCTCCAAAAAGTGACCTTCGCCGTCCGGCTGTGTCCCGAACCGGGTCACGGACCATGACTTCTGATTCATCGAGACCTTGTTGCTATGCCCTTTACCCACGACGAGCACCGACGAAAGATCGTGATGGCGATCACGCTTTTGATCGCCCTGCTTGTGGCAAGTCAGCTGTTCGATTCACCTTTAAAAGTCGACCGCACCCTGTTCGCGGGAAGTGGCAGCTACACGCTGCCGGCCAGAACCGGGACACCTCATCCGCTCGATCGCAGCTCGGGCAAGGACAAGTTGGCGCACGCAAAGCCGAAACGCGTCGCTTTTTGCCGGATTCCCAAACACCATCGCCTCGCGCCCTGCGACCCACGACCTGTCCAGACCGCAGGCGGGGATAACCCGGATCGGGACGGTTCACTTTCTGGCTACGAGTTCCCGCATATCGACGGTGACCGCCACGCGAACCACGACAAGAATGGCAGCGGTGATAACAGCGGCTGGGAAACCGTGGCCTGGGTCACGGACGGGGCGGCCGGGGCTGGCAGCAACCAGGGATCGGGCGGCGGTCAGGACAACGCTGGCAGTGGACAGGGTTCCGGCACTGGCAGCAGCGGCACTGACGGTGGCGGCACGGGCGCCGGCGGCAGCGGTGCTGGCGGAGCCGGTGGCGAGGGCGGCGGTATTCCCGGCGGCTCCGGCGGTGGACAAGGTTCCGGCAGCGGCAACGGCCAGAGTCCGGGCGGCAACAACGGCCAGGGCAGTTTAAACGACCCCGTATTCGATGCGCCTGGGCCGGGAAGCTCCGGTTGCCTGTTCAACGATCCTGCATCGTGCGATGTCGGCGTCCCAAATTGTCCGGGCGCAGCTTCATGCGGCCCGCCCGCAACTAGCCCGACGAGCACGCCGGTTCCCGAGCCGGCAAGCCTCTTCCTGTTTGCCGGCGGCCTGACGGCAATGCTGACACGTCGTAGCCGGCGTCCGGCGCGCACGATCACCTGATTTTCAGGCGTATTGCCAGACAAACGCTCTCAGGCGCTGCGAGCATATCCAACGCCGCGCTCAGGGATTTCTTCGCCTTCGGCACCACCTGACCAGAACCCTGTCCTTGCGGAAGCGATGGCGGCGCTATCGCCCGCCCGCTACAGTGCCCCATCCAAAAATTCCCAGGAAGGAAATTCCCATGTCGCTTGAGTTCGAAATTCCCGCAGAAGCCAAGGCCATTCGTGAACGCGTCCGCCAATGGGTGAAGGACGAATGCGTCCCGGCCGAAAAGAAACTGCTGGCCGGCGCCGACTACAAGGAGACGCTCGCGGCATTGCGCAAGAAAGCCCGCGCGCAGGGCCTGTGGTGCCCGTTCATTCCCAAGGAGTATGGCGGCATGGGCCTTGGCCCGCTGGCCAACGCTCTTGTGCAGATGGAACTCGGTGAGAGCTATCTCGGCGCGCTGTCGATGAATACGCAGGGCCCCGACGATGCCACGATGCTCACGCTGCTTGAACACGGCACGCCGGATCAGAAGGAGCGTTTCCTCAAGCCGCTGCTGAACGGCGAAAAGCGCATCTGCTACTCGATGACGGAGAAGGCCGCCGGCGCCGACGCGACCGGCATGCAGACCAAAGCCGAGAAGAAGGGCAACGACATGTATGTCCTCAACGGCGAAAAATGGTTCTCGAGCGCGGCGAGCGTCGCCGACATCGCGCTCGTGATGGCAAAGACCGATCCGAATGCGCCGCGTCACCAGCAATTCTCGACTTTCCTCGTCGAACTTCCCAACCCCGGCTACAAGATCAAGCGCGATATCAAGACGATGGCGGCGGAAGGTCCGCTCTCGCACATCCTCGGCGGTGGACATGCCGAGATCGAGATCACAAATCTCGAGGTGCCGGCGGACAATCTCCTCGGCGGCGAAGGCAACGGCTTCAACATGGGCCAGCATCGTCTGGCCTATGGCCGCTTGCGGCACGGCATGCACAACGTCGCCATGGCGCAGCGCGCGCTGGACATGGCGGCAAAGCATGTGACGAGCCGAACGACCTTCGGCAAACCCTTGTCCGATCGCCAGGGCGTGCAGTTCATGCTCGCCGACTGCGCCAGCGAACTCTACATCGCACGCCTGATGCTGCTGCACATCGCGTACAAGGCGGAAAAGAAGATGGACATTCGCCAGGAGAACGGCATCGCCAAAGTGTTCCTCGCGCACATGGTGCACAAGGTCGTCGATACCGCGATCCAGCTTCACGGCGCGCTCGGCTACAGCATGGATACGCCGCTGGCCGCCTGGTACACGCACATCCGTTCGCAGCGCCTCGTCGACGGACCCGATGAAGTGCATCGCTGGACCACGGGCCGCAATGTGATCAAGGCCTACAAGCAGTTCGGAACCACGGCCTCGGCGGCCGGCGGCGACCTGCTCTGATTCAAGGCCGGCAAGCGTCCGCACAATCGCGGGCGCTTGCACGGCCGGATTTGTGCGGGCAGCATCTGGTGGTTGGCGGCAGTGTCGGCGCGTTGAATTCGGAGCGCGAGCCAGAGTCAGCCCGGAATGCGGACTAGATTCACGAGCGATGTAAATGACGGCGCCATGCTTGGCGTAGCCAGGCGGCGTGCGCGCGAAACTGGCCCGGGTCTTTTGTCGGCGCTCTTTCTGCACGGCCTCATCGTCGCGCTCATCATCTTCCTGCACATGCCCATCGGAATGCCGCCGCCGCAAAATGCTTTGCGCATCGTGCCTGTCGACGTCGTGCAATTTGGTGAGGAGACCGCCTCGCCGCCGGCAGTCCTGAAGTCGGCGATTCCACAACAGAAGCGCATCCCCACGGCGCGCCAGGAGCAGGCGAATCCCGCGCCGCCGCAAGGAACATCACCGCAAGGCGTCAAGCCCGTCCCGCTCGAAAATCTCGACGCCAAGCTGCGTGCGCTGGCCCGCCTGCGCCAGCCGGACACGGCGCCCGCGGTCATCGATAATTCCGGTGAGTCCGATGTCACATCCACGAGCGACGATGCGATTGCGGGCGATCAGGCGGCCTATAGCGTGCGCGACTTCGTGCGTCAGCAGGTCGTCCGGCACTGGAGCCTGGATCTTCACACGCTGGGAAACCGGCGCCTCCAGATCGCGATCCACGTGGTGATGACGCGCGCCGGTGTCATAGAGAAGGCCGAGATCGTCGATATGGAACGCTATCGCACGGATGCCGTGTTCCGCGACATCGCGCTCAGCGCGCGCAACGCGGTGCTTCTGTCGTCGCCGGTGCCCCTGCCGGCGGGAAACTATGCGGAAGTCATGGAGATGACGCTCAACTTCAATCCGCGCGACGCACTGCGCTAAGGATTTCAGGGCAGCGTGCGCGCGACGCGGAAGCCGGCGAGGCTAGAATAATCGTACGCGCCGTTAGCACCCGCCGTGCGCGCCGCCGAGCGGACAAAGATCGGCACATTGTCGAACGAGCCGCCACGCAGAACATGCTTTGCGCAATCATCACCCAGCCAGGCTGAGCCGTCCGCCGGCGCACCGACATAACTCTTGTGCCAGCAATCCGCCGTCCACTGCCAGGCATTGCCGAGCATGCCAAAGAGCCCGAACGGGTTCGCATCGAAACTGTCGACGTCTGTCAGCACGCGGTCATCGGATTTGCTGCCGCAGCCGTTGCAGTTCGCATTGTTTGTGCCGACGGAATTTCCCCACCAGCGCGACGTCGTTGTGCCGCCGCGTGCGGCATATTCCCATTCCGCTTCGCTCGGCAATCGATAGGGACCGCCGTGCCTGGCAAGCGACGGATTCGCCGCGCGCGCCTTCTCGTTCAGCCATGCGATGTAAGCCTGCGCATCTTTCCAGCCGATACATGTTGCCGGCCAGGTCGGCGGTTCGGCATCTGAACGCGGATAGGCCAAGACCTTTGCCAGGGGACTGCCAACCCAGTGTCAGAGTTTCATTGCACGGCGCGGGCTGATAGCCGGTATCGCGCAGGAAGGCGAGGAACTGCGCCGTCGTCACATCGAACTTGCCGAGCGCAAAGGCGCGGATCGCCACGCGATGCTGCGGCCCTTCCGCGTCAAAGCGGCCCGGCTCGCTCGCCGGACTGCCCATGACAAAGTTTCCGGCCGGAATGCCGACCATGACCGGACAATCGGTGCATTCCTGAAACTCACGTTCCTTGTGCTCTTCAGACTTCGCCGGCAAACCCGCGAACATCAGCAACACGAGAGTCGGCAAAAGTGCGCGGCGGATCATTTTTGAAGTGTTTGAGGCGACATAGGGAACCTATGTGTCGCTGCACGCTGCCGCAAGCCGATCACGCGCATGTGCGCGCCTCACGGCAGGAGCAGCGCGCCTGCGACCAGTTCCTGCAGCAATTTTGTCCGCGGATACGGCGTGCCGGTGTACTGGCGGAACCCTTCGGCATAGGCGACGCCGAACATCCTGCCGCGCTTGGCCGTCCATTGCTCCATCGACGCCATCAGGTGATCGATGCCGTGCTGCTTGAGAACCCAGTCGCGCTGGCTCGCGTGGGCCTCGAGCATCCTGGCCTTCTTGTCGAACTGGCCTGAAACATCCACGGCAAACTCCGGCGCGGTCAGGTTGCCGGAGCGATCGCGTCCATCGATCGGATCCATGAAGTAGAGATGTGGAATGGCGGTAAGCGCGGCAGACGGACCGGTCTCGTAGTTGGGCACCGATGACGCAAACAGCGCGTCGCGCACCAGCATGCTCGTCGCTTCATGGTCGGGATGATAGTCGGCGGGTGCCGCGGTGATGACGATATCGGGCCGCGCGGCACGCACCATCTCCGTCGTGCGCCGCCGCGACGCGTCGTCGTTGAAGACGCACAGATCGCCGAAGCCCACGCAGTGATAGTCTGCGCCGATGATTGCAGCGGCCGTGGCGGCTTCGGCCCGGCGGACGCGGCCTGTTTCTTCCAGACCCATCTCCTTGGAGCCGCAATCGCCGGCCGTCATGGTGACTATCGTAATGTGATGGCCCTTGGCTGCCAGCAGCGCGAGCGTCGCGGCGCAGAGGGTTTCGATGTCATCGGGATGCGCATGAACGGCGAGGATACGGGTCATGCCGCCATCTTCGCCAAGAGGCGGTCAGAGCGCAAACCGGCGCAAAATCGCCTGCGCCGCAAAGGCTCCGCTGGCCATAACCGCCTGCAAGAGGTAGCCGCCGGTGGGAGCTTCCCAATCGAGCATTTCGCCCGCCACATACACGCCGGGTTTGGCCTTCAGCATCAGGCTTGCGTCGAGGGCGTCAAATGCGACTCCTCCGGCCGATGAGATTGCCCTGGCGATCGGTTGCGCCGCAAGCAATGTCAGCGGCACCGACTTGATCTGCGCGGCCAACTTTTCTGCATCGAAGCCCGGTGCGGGACCATGAACTTCGCGCAGCAGGTTTATTTCCGCGGGCGCGAGGCGCAGAGTTTTGCGCAGGAAGTTGGATAAGGTCTCCTTGCCGCGGGGTTTCTGCAATCTGCGTACAAGATCGGCCGCGGTGAATTCCGGACGCAGGTCGATCACAACCCGGATCGGATTCTGTTCGGAAATGGCGTCGCGTAGCGCCGCGCTCAGCGCATATACCGCACCACCTTCGATGCCATAGTCCGTGATCAGCAACTCGCCGCGAATGGAGCGATCGCGGAACCTGATCGCCACGTTCTTGAGCGGCGTGCCTGCGAAACGCGTCCGGAACATCTCGCTCCAGCCGACTGAAAACCCGCAGTTGGACGGCGCGAGCGGGACGACTTGCACACCCCGCTCCGACAGAATCTGCTGCCAGCGCCCATCCGATCCGAGCCGCGGCCAGCTCGCCCCGCCAAGCGCCAACAGCGTCGCGTCGACGGTGGCGGTTTCATCGCCCTGCGGCGTCGAGAAGAGCAGCGCGCCCTTTTCGTCCCAGCCGAGCCAGGTGTGGCGAGCGCGAAACTCAACGCCCTGCTCTGTCAGGCGCGCCAGCCAGGCGCGCAGCAGTGGAGACGCTTTCATCGCCTTGGGAAAGATTCGGCCGCTGGAGCCGACAAAGGTCTCCTGTCCAAGCTTGTTCGCCCAAGCGATCAGCGCAGCGGGCGGGAACGCCTCCAGGATTGGCCGCAACGTGTCGGCGACAGCGCCATAGCGCGAGACAAATGTCTCGAAAGGTTCGGAATGCGTGAGATTGAGGCCGCCGCGGCCTGCCATCAGGAATTTTCGCCCCAGCGTCGGCATGCGGTCGTAGATCGTGACGCGCACGCCGCGGGCGGAGAGCATTTCAGCCGCCATCAGCCCGGCGGGCCCGCCGCCGACAATCGCAACCGATGGATGGCCCTTTGTCATCGCGCCTGTATCTGCAAGGCGCACGGATTGCGCAAGCGCCCTTTCCTTTGCCGGAAGGCTTGGCTAATGGTCCGCCCATGCTGCGTCTGACAGAGATAAAGCTGCCGCTCGACCACGCCCCCGATGCGATCCGGGCCGCCGTGCTCAAGCGCCTGCGCATTCCATCGAGCGATCTTGTTTCGGTTGAGGTGTTCAAGCGCGCCCATGACGCGCGCAAGAAATCGGCAATCGTCTTTATTTATTCGCTCGACGTGACCGTGCGCGACGAGTTCGCAGATTCTCAAGCGCTTCGCCGGCGATTCACATATCCGCGTGTCGCCGGACATGGAGTATCGCTTTGTCGCCCGCGCGCCGGAACACCTCAAGCATCGTCCGATCGTGATCGGAGCAGGACCCTGCGGGCTCTTCGCGGGGCTCATTCTTGCGCAGATGGGTTTCCGCCCGCTTATCCTCGACCGCGGAAAGGTCGTGCGGGAGCGCACGAAGGATACGTGGGGGCTGTGGCGCCGTTCGGTGCTCAATCCGGAATCGAACGTACAGTTCGGCGAAGGCGGTGCCGGCACGTTCTCGGACGGAAAACTCTACAGCCAGATCAAGGATCCGCGCTTTCTCGGCCGCAAGGTTTTGACAGAATTCGTCAGGGCCGGCGCGCCGGACGAGATCCTGACCGAAGCGCATCCGCACATCGGAACGTTCCGGCTCGTGACGATGGTCGAAAGCCTGCGCAAGACGATCGAGTCGCTTGGCGGTGAGTATCGCTTTGGGAGCCGCGTCGATGATCTCGATATCGAACTGCGCAGCGGCGAACGGCACGTGCGCGGCGTGGGGTTGTCGGACGGAACACGTCTAGCGGCCGACCATGTCGTCCTCGCGCCCGGTCACAGCGCGCGCGATACGTTCGAGATGTTGTTGAAACGCGGCGTCGACATCGAAGCCAAGCCCTTCTCCATCGGTTTCAGGATCGAACATCCGCAATCGCTGATCGACCGCGCACGTTTCGGAAAAACCATCCAGGCGCTTGGCGCGGCGGACTACAAGCTGGTGCATCACGCATCGAACGGCCGTTCCGTCTACAGCTTCTGCATGTGTCCCGGCGGGACCGTGGTCGCCGCAACCAGCGAAGAAGGCCGCGTCGCGACCAACGGCATGAGCCAATATTCGCGTAACGAGCGCAACGCCAATGCGGGCATCGTCGTCGGCATCACGCCGGCGGACTATCCGGAGCATGTGCTCGCAGGCATCGATCTACAGCGCAAATGGGAGGCGCGCGCCTTTGAAGCTGGCGGCGGCACCTATGCCGCGCCCGCACAGCTTGTCGGCGACTTCATCGCCGGACGGCCATCGACGGCGCTTGGCCGCGTCGTCCCTTCCTATCGGCCGGGCGTCACGCCGACAGATCTTTCGACCTGCCTTCCGGACTATGCCGTCCAGGCGATCCGCGAGGCGCTGCCTGCTTTCGGCCGCCAGATTCCAGGCTTCGACATGGCCGAAGCCGTCCTGACCGGGGTTGAGACCAGAACTTCCTCTCCCATTCGCATCCGCCGCGACGAGAATTTTGAGAGCGTAAACACAATCGGACTTTACCCCGCAGGCGAAGGCGCCGGTTTTGCGGGCGGTATTCTTTCGGCGGCGGTCGACGGAATCAAGGTCGCCGAAGCCGTCGCGCGCAGCATGGTGAACAGTCTGACCCTTGCATGAGGGCGGGCGAACACGCTCTAACCCCTGCGCGGGGCAAACTGAGGTCACGGTTCATGCATTCGAAGATTCTTGTTGCGCTGGCGACGATTGTGATGGGCGCGGCGCTTCTCGGCGGCTGCAATAACGAAAAGAAGGCTGACATGCATTACGATCTGACGCCGGAATCGAACCAGAAATTTCTGGCGGACAATGCGCAGCTTACCGGCGTCGTCAAAACCGCGAGCGGACTGCAGTACAAGGTCATCTCCGCCGGCCACGGCAAGCAGATTTCGAGCCCCGCCGACACGGTGACCGTGACCTACAAGGGCTGGACCATCGACGGTCACGTGTTCGACCAGACACAGCCGGGCCAGACCGCGAGCTTTCCCGCGGGGCGACTTATCCCGGGTTGGGTCGAGGCGCTCAAGCTGATGCATGAAGGCGATGAGTGGCAGCTCGTCATTCCGTCGGACCTCGGCTATGGCGAAGACGGCGCGGGCGCGGATATCGGGCCCAACCAGACCCTGGTCTTCGACATGAAACTCATCTCGGTGGGACCACCAGCACAATAAAATGAGCGACGGCTTCGACATCGGCGGCGTGCACATTGCCGGACGCGTTCTGACGGCGCCGATGACCGGCGTGTCGGATCTGCCGTTTCGGCGTGCGGCGTCGCGGCTGGGCGCCGCCTATGTCGCGACCGAAATGGTGGCGTGCGAAAGCTTTGCCAGGGGCCGACCAGACGTCGTGCGCCGCGCAGCGGTCGGCGAAGGCCTGCCGCTGACCGTCATCCAGCTTGTCGGCCGCGATGCGCAGTGGCTCGCGAAGGGCGCGCAGATGGCGGAGGCCGCGGGCGCCGACATCATCGACATCAATATGGGTTGTCCGGCCAAGGAAGTGACGGGCGCGCTCAGCGGCTCCGCGCTCATGCGCGACCTCGACGAGGCCGAACGGCTGATCGCCGCCGCCGTGAACGCAACGAAAAGACCGGTAACGCTCAAGATGCGTCTCGGCTGGGACGATGCCGCGAAGAATGCGCCGGAGCTTGCCATGCGCGCAGAGCGCGTCGGTGTGAGGGCCATCACAGTCCATGGCCGCACGCGCAACCAGTTCTACAGCGGCAAGGCGGACTGGCTCGCCGTTGCCGAGGTGAAAACCGCGACAAACCTGCCCCTCATTGTCAATGGCGACATCGTCGATGAAGCGTCGGCGCGCAGCGCACTGGCGCTGTCCGGTGCTGACGCGCTCATGATCGGACGCGGAGCCTATGGCCGTCCCTGGATCGCCTCCGCGCTTGATCGCGCTCTATCGAACAGCACCGCGTTCGCCGAGCCCGACCTGGTGGACCGCCTTGGAATTGCTCTCGAGCATTTCCACGACAGCCTGCGGTTCCACGGCGATCTCCACGGCGTGAAGATCTTCCGCAAGCATCTGGGCTGGTACGTGGAGCGCGCGCCCTATCCTGTGAGCGCAGCCGAGCGCAGGCAGGCCAAGGCGCGGCTCTGCCGTCTCACCGCGCCGCGCGAGATCGAGGCGGCGCTCATTTCCCTGTGGACCGGCGCCGCACAGGCGCTCGCGGCCTGACGTGGCGGCCTTTGTCTACGTGCTTCTGAGCCGCGCCAAACCGAAGCGCACCTATGTCGGCTGGACGCTGGATCTCGATCGCCGCCTCGAGCAGCACAATGACGGAAGCGGAGCGAAAACAACACGCGGAGGTGCCTGGACGCTGATTTATGCCGAGCGCTATCGCACCCGAAACGCCGCGATGCGCCGCGAAGTGTTCCTGAAGCGCGACCGCGACTTTCGGAAACTCCTGCGCGAACGCTAGCCTCTGCCGACGAACGGCATCTTCGTCGCCATCACCGTCAGTGAGAGAACATTTGCGTCGAGCGGCAGGCTCGCCATGTAGAGCACCGCCCTGGCGACCGCATCGACATCCATTGTCGGTTCCGGCACCAGCGTGCCGTTGGGTTGCGGCACACCGTTCTTCATGCGCGCTGTCATCGGCGTGGCGGCATTGCCGATATCGATCTGGCCGCAGGCGATGTCGAAGGCGCGTCCGTCGAGCGCGGTCGATTTGGTCAGTCCGGTGATCGCATGCTTCGTCGACGTGTAGGGCGCGGAATTCGGCCGCGGCGCGTGCGCCGAGATCGAGCCATTGTTGATGATGCGTCCGCCGCGCGGCGACTGCGCCTTCATGATGCGGAACGCGGCCTGGGTGCAGAGAAACGGCCCGGTGAGGTTCGTATCGACAACGGCCTGCCACTGCTCCAGCGTCAAATTCTCCAACGGCACCGGCGGCGCGCCAGTCCCGGCATTGTTGAACAAAAGATCGAGTCGTCCGAATTTTTCCGACGTACGCGCAAATGCAGCGTCGACCGACGTTAGGTCAGCCACATTGGTCGGAACAACCAGCATCTCTTTGCCCGCTGCGAGCGACGCCGTTTCCTCCAGCGCTTCCGCGCGGCGTCCGGCCAGAGTGACAGCGTATCCTTCACCGGCGAGTGCCAGCGCCACGGCGCGGCCAATGCCGCTGCCTGCGCCAGTGACTAGGGCAACTTTCTGCATATACGCCGTCCTCATTGGTTGGCGGGATTCTGCCACAAAATCTGTCTAGTGTGCGCGCGCCGACAAAACGGAGGCCGCGGTGGGATTGCTCTGGTGGGTTGCCCCTGTGGCCGTCGCCGCCTTTGGCGCACTCTTCATTCTGACAGGCATAGGCCATTTGTTTCGCGGTCATGTCGCGCGAAGCGGACGCCATCTGGTCGGCGGAACGACGCTTGCCGCACTCGGTCTCGCGCTCAGCCTGGTGGGCGTTAACATCCAACTCTTCACGCGGTTGACGAATGAAGGTCCCGTCGCGATTGTGAGCGTAAAATCCATCGATCCCGCCGCGAACACTTATCTGGTCTCGATCAAGCGGCTCGATGGCGACATTCCGTTGCAAAGCTGCACAATCCAGGGCGACGAGTGGCTGATCGGCGGCCGCGTGCAAAAGTGGAAAGCCTGGGCCACCGTTCTGGGATTGAACGCGACCTATTCGCTCGACCAGGTCTCCAACAAGTATTTCACGGCGACGCGCGGCAACGGCAAGCCGATCACGTCCTGCGATCTCGCCAGCACGCCGGAGGTGAACCAGTATGTGCCGCCAGCCTGGCTGCCCTGGCTGCTGGCGAAGTTCTATGCGGAGGACCGCCGCTTCGGGTCGGCGAACTACATGCCGCTGGCTGACGGAGCGCAATACAGAATCGTGATCACGCAGTCCGGTTTCAACGCGGAACCGGCAAACGCCATCGCCAAAGCGGCGAACGACGCGCAACGCTGATCAGGCAGGCTCGTCCTCGGCGGCCAGCAATGTGTGCGGCCGGGCACCGACGCTGCTCATGATCGCTGCTTCTTCCAGCACCGCGTCGCGGGCATCCAGTTCCGCGCGCACGCCGGCATGCCGCTTTGCATCGAGCTTCCAGCCCATGACGCACACTCCGCCCAGCATCACGAAGACGATCGGGCCGGAGAGAAACGCGAACTGCAATCCCTGCAGAGCCGCCGGCGTATTATGCGCACCCTCCGCCGCGTTATAGCCAAGCCGGGCAAGCAGCGGGAAGGTCAGGCTGATGGCGCCGGCCGCCGCGATCTTGCCGGCGAAGGTGAGGACTGCGTAGAGCAGGCTGATGCGCTCCTTGCCCTGCGCGAGGCGAATCTCATCGCCGACATCGGCCATCATCGCGTTGATCATCAGGCCGAAGCCTGCGGCCATGAACCCGCACCAGAACATCACCGGCGCGGCCTGCGAGAACATTTCCCTTGGGCACGATGAACACGCCAAGCAGGCCGATAGAAAAAGCCGTGGTCGTCGCCATGAGCGTCTGGTGCTTGCCGAAACGCATCGCGGCACGGGCGGTGAGCGGCGCACCGATGACGCCGGCCAGGATGTAGACGAGCAGAAGGATCGTCGATTGCTGCGTATCGAAGCCGCGAACGTCCTTGAAGTAGAAGAGATACATTGCGCTCATCCAGCCGGGACCAAGCGTCAACGCCATCTGACACAGAAAGAGGCGGATCACTTCCGGTTTGCTGACGATGTCCAGATAGTCGCGATAGGCGAATTGTTCGTGCAGGTCCTTGCTGATCCTTTCCGGCGTGCGCCAGACGCTGAGCCCGACGGTGAGAGGCGCCATCACGATGACGAACCAGCCCATCGCCTGCACCCCTTGCGCATTGTTCAGGCCGAAAGACGGCGCAAAGATCGGCAAGAGAAGCGTGATCACTGCCGCCGCGACGCCGACCGCGGTGAGAATTCCGAATACCCGTGAACGCTCGTGATACTGCGTCGCCAGTGTCGCGCTCCACGCCGACTGCGAGAGCGCCATGATCGAGTTGCCGAGATAGAGCACGAACAGCCACATCAGGATGTAACCGCCGCCGATACCCATCGGCGCCATGAACAGCTTGTAGACCGCCAGCATCAGGACAGGCACGCCGGCCGCCAGCCAGACGCGATAGCGCCCGAGCGGCGTGCGGGTGCGGTCCATCAGGTGGCCGAGAACCGGATCGACGAAGAGATCGAGCAGCCGCACGGACGCCCAGGCATATCCGATCGCCGTCAGCGCGACGCCGAGATGACCTGCAAGATAGGGCGGCAGGTAGACGAACAGCGCCACGCCCAGCGCCGACACGGGAAACGTTCCCACCGAAAATATGACGACCGAGGCGAGCGATAGTCTGTGTCCGGTCGGCTCCGCGCTACTCATCCGAACCTCATGTTGCGCCGTGTCCGAGTTTGGTCAAAAGTTCTGCGGCGAATTGCGACAGCGTGTCATCGCGCGCGCCCATCATGACGATCCGGTCGCCGGGACGTGCGATTTCGACGAGTCTCTCGCCGCATCGTGCTCGATCCGGATAGACATGGGCATCGCGTCCTCTCGAGGCAATACCCTGGACGATATCCACGCTGGAAACGCTGCGGTCCGTCGTCCCGCCGAAATAGACCGGTTCAGGCATGAGCAGCACATCTTCGGCATGCAGATTCCGCGCGAAACAGTCGATCAGCTCGTTTTTCATCAGCCGCAACGGACCAAAGCCATGCGGCTGGAACATGACCAGCAGGCGGCCAGGGAAGTCGTGCAAAGTAGCCAGAGTTGCCGCGATCTTGTCGGGATTGTGCGCGAAATCGTCGATCACCGTGATGCCGTTCGCCGTACCGGCAATCTCGAGCCTGCGCCGAACGCCGGCAAATTGCGACAACGCTTCAGCAGATTCCTCCAAAGACAGACCTGCGGCCCGCACAGCGCCGATCGCGGCGAGCGCATTGGAAACGTTGTGCCGGCCGGGCACCTGAAGGCGAATCCTGACGGACTGCGGGCTGTTGCGCTCGCTCACCTCGAAGGCAATTCCGTCGGGCAGCGGCGATATGGCCCCCGCCAGAAGGTCCGCTTTGGTGTTCGACAGGCTGTAGGTCAGCGTCAGGCTCGCCGGCCGCTGTGCGGCAAGCGACGCGGTCTCCTCATTGTCGAGATTGAGCACGGCGAGCTCGGACTTGGCGACAAAGGCGCGGAACAGTTCGCGCAGCTCGTCCAGAGATTTGTGATCGAGCGCGATGTTGTTCACCACCGCGACGCGCGGGCTATAGCGCGCAATCGATCCGTCGCTCTCGTCCACTTCACTCACGAACAGATCGCTCTGACCGACGAGCGCGCTGGCGAACGGCGCATCCGGCGTCGCGAAGTTCTTCATCACGGCACCGTTCATCACGGTGGGATCGCGCCCGGTTGCGTACAAAATCCAGCCGATCATGGCCGTCGTGGTCGACTTTCCGCTGGTGCCGGCGACGCCGATCGCGTTTGGCGCCTCGTTGAATAGCTGCGCGAGCAGTTCGGCGCGCAGCATCAGCTTTGCACCCGCCTTTCGCGCCGCCTGCACGTCCGCGATGGTTTCCTCCACGGCGGCAGAGGTCACCAGGATCGTTTCGCCGCTCGTGACGCCGGATCCGTCCTGCGGAAACAACGCGATTCCGTTGGCGCGCAGGAAATCGAATTTCTGGGTCAGACGGCCCTGGTCCAGCGCGCGGTCCGAGCCCGACACTTTCGCGCCGCGGGCGCGCAGGATCAGCGCCAGGGGCAGCATCCCGCTGCCGCCGATGCCGCAAAAGAAATAAGGCCTGTCTGGATGCATGGCCGGAAGCTATAAGCCGGAGAGCAGTGTGACAAGCGACGGGGCCAATGGTCACGAATAGACTGAAGATCGGTATCGTCGCGCCGGCCTCGCGGCTCGAACAAGCCACGGCCGCGCGCGTGGCAACGTTTGCCGAAGCCGAATTTTCCGGCCGCGTCGAGCTGGTTTTCCACCCGCAATGTTTCCTGTCCTCCGGACACTTCGCCGGTACCGATGCCGAGCGGGCCGACGCCGTCCTGGACTTTGCGAACGACGAAAGTTTCGCGGCAGTCTGGTTCGCGCGCGGCGGCTACGGCTCAGGTCGCATCGCCGAAAGCGTCATTGCCGCGTTGAACGATCATGCAAAGAAAAAAGTCTTCCTCGGATACAGCGACGGCGCCTTTCTTCTCGCTGCACTCTATCGCTACGGATTTCATGCGGCGCATGGACCCATACCGCACGACATCAAGCGCGACGGTGGGGAGGAAGCAGTCCGGCGCGCCCTGTCATTCCTGCTGGACCGTTCCGCGGCGACGCTGGAACCGTCCATCGACGGCGCGACGCCGACCGCCGCGTTCAACATCACGATCCTCAGTCACATGATTGGCACCAAACTGCTTCCCGATCTGTCGGGCCATGTAATCATGCTCGAAGAGGTGTCCGAGCATCTCTACGCCATCGACCGTTCTCTGTTTCACATCACCAGCGACGAGACGATCCGGCGCGCGGCCGGCATCCGGCTCGGTCGCTGCAGCGATGTGCCGCCGAACGATCCGGATTTCGGCCACACTCCGGAGCAGATCGTCCAGCATTGGTGCGACAGGACAGGCATCCCCTATCTTGGCCGCGCCGATATCGGTCATGATGCGCATAACAAGATTGTGCCGTTCGGATATTTGAAGGATTTTCCGGGATGACTATTGCCGTGCTCCTGCTGCAGAACGCGCTCATCGTCGCGGTCTGCTTCGCTGTTTTATGGCTGATCGCGCTGCGCATCCGCGACGTCAGCTTTGTCGATGCCTGGTGGGCGCTCGGCATGGTGGTTCTGGCCTGGTCCAGCTTCTTCGGGACCGGTGCGCCCAGCCCGCGCAAATTTCTGCTGCTCGTTCTCTGTTCGCTGTGGGGCGTTCGGCTCGGCGGTTACCTGCTCTGGCGCTGGCGCAAGAACGGTCCGGATCGGCGCTATCAGACGATGCTCGGCAAGGCGCAGAGCGAGCGCGGCATGAGCTTTGCTCGCGGTGCATTGCAGCTCGTGTTCGCATTGCAGGCACCTTTGCAGTTCGTCGTCGCCTTGCCGGTGCAGCTCGGACAGATCGGCGGCGGCGCGGTCGGTCCGGTAGGTTTGGCCGGTGGCGCGCTGGCGATTGTCGGTATCCTGTTTGAATCGGTCGGCGACTGGCAGCTTGTGCGCTTCAAGAGCGACGCTGCGAACCGCGAACGCGTGCTCGATACAGGACTTTGGCGCTTCACGCGGCATCCGAACTATTTCGGCGATTGCTGCGTCTGGTGGGGCCTCTATCTGATCGCCGCAGAGTCCGGCATCGGCATTTGGGCATTGCCGGGGCCGGTTCTGCTGACATTCCTGCTCACGCGCTGGAGCGGCATGCCGACAATCGAAGGCCGGCTCCGGCGCAAGAAGCCCGGCTATGAGGATTATGTCCGCAGAACGCCGGCGTTCGTGCCCTGGCTCCCGAAACAGGGTTAGAGCACACCGTCCCGCACAAACTTGCGATCCGCCCACACTGCGTGCGTGCCGCTGCACAGCTTGTGCGGCAGCGCGATCCGGCACACCGGCCCATCCTGAATATGCTTGGCATCGAGCAGCACGCATTCCGACGTGCCGTTGTTCTCGTCCGTGACGAAGCTGACAAGATAGCCGTCATCTTCGTCCGTTGCGTTCAGACGCGGCGCAAACGGCGCTTCACTGCCATAGCGGCCCGGACCGAGTTCGTAGCTCCAGCTCTCGCCCGTCTTCAGGTCGTGCTTCACGAAGCCGCGGAAGAGGAACCAGCCCGGCACCGCAAGTGTCGAATAGCCGTAGCGATAGGGCCGTCCGGCGTAGCGCGCATTGATCATGCCGAATTCCAGCACGCGGTCGTCTAGCCGCTGTTCGCGCGTCGTGCCGTCCTTCAGATTAAAGCGCCAGCGGTGCAGCTTGGACTGGAAACTGTACTCGTCGAGATAGCCCATCATGTGCTCATAGCCGGGCGGCGCGTCCTTTTTCGGACCCGGCGTCGGCACTTCCTGGAAATAGCCGTCGAGCACGACCTCATCGCCGTCTTCAAACGCGTTGAGCCAGTGCAGCACATAGGTCGGGGCGGCCTCGAACCAGCGCACGTCCTTTGTCGTCCCATGGCGCGGCACGATCGCGAAGCGCGACGGCAACCCCTTGTGCTCGCGCACGGCGTGCACATTCTTCTTCAGAAGCTCGGCATCCCAGAACACCGGCATGTCGTTGAGGATCGCATAATGCTCGGTGAACGCCATGTCGTGCGGCAGGCGCGGGCCCGCCAGCGGAATCGGTATGTAGCTCGTCAGGCGATTGTCCTTGTCGACGACCCCGTAATGCAGGTAGGGCGCGTGCTTGGAGTAATTGAAGAACATCAATTCGCCGGTGTGCTCGTCGACCTTGGGATGCGCGGAGATTCCGTCGATCGGCACCCAGGGTTCGACGCCAAACTGCTCCAGCGTTTCCGGATCGAGGCGATAGCCTTCGCCGCATTGATAAAACGTCGACAGCGCCTTTCCGGCGTGCACGACGATATCGGTGCTGGAGGAATCCTTCAGCGCTCCGTGCGCACCGAAACCCGGGCGCTTGGCCAGATGCACCGGATCGGCCAGGCCACCCCAAAGCGAGCCGCCGGCTTCCTGCTCCGCCGCGAAACAGCGCGTGCGCACGAAGCGGTTTCGATAGGAGGCGCGCCCGCCGCTGAAGTCGATCTGGTGGATCATGCCGTCGCCGTCGAACGGATGGAACCGGCCTAGCGGCTGATGGATCTGGTTCTCGGTGTTGCGCAGATAGATCCCATCAATGTCCGTCGGGATTTTTCCTTCGATGACATCGAGCTCGAACGCGTTCACCTCTTCGTGCAGCGGCGTCCACGCGCCGTTGAGATAGGGATGGTTGCTCGGCTTGAGCGTCGTTGTGATCGGCGGCAGGCGTTCAACCTTCATGCGTGTCCCCTAATTTCCCGAAACCGAATCCACTTGTCCGAACAGCTCTTCCAGCTTCGCCAGCATCTTTGCCGGCAACGGTCCGCGATTGATGGAGGCGACGTTTTCTTTGAGATGCTCGACCTTGCCGGTGCCGGTGAGCACCACGTCGATGCCGGGCTCATGGCGGCAGAAGCGATAGGCTGCGTCGACAATTCCTTCGGTCCCGTCTTTCAGAAAACCGAGCGGATCGCCGGCGTCGATCCTGCTGCGGTCGAGCTGGCCGGCTTTCTCGATCGCCTCGAGCGCTTCCTTCAGGCCTTCCGGGTTGCTGAGCGCGCGGCGTACCGCGAACATATCCTGGACGCCGACATTGTGCGCTTGCGTCAGGCGCAGCACGTTTCGCCGCGCAGACGGATTGAGAAGGTTGAAACCCACCATCACCACATCCCAGACGCCTGTCGGAATCGCTGCCGACAGCATGCGATGGCTGGTATCGGCCATGAAGTGTTCGGTGATGCCGAGGAAACGAATCTTGCCCTGCTCGCGCGCGCGGATCAGCGCTGGGACGATTTCCGCGCTCACATGGCCGAGCTGCCGTTCGACAATGCCGTGCAGATTGTAGACGTCGATATAATCCGTGCCGAGGCGCGCCAGATTCTTTTCAAGCTGTTCCAGCACCTGGGCGCCCGTGAACGGCGCGGCTTTGGGCTCACCCCAGGGCTGGATGGCGGTCTTGGTCGAGATCACGACCTTGTCGCGCAGGCCGCGCACGGCCTCGCCGACAATCTTTTCCGTGCCGTAGGCAGCGGCGGTATCGATGAAGTTGATTCCCATGTCGATCGCGGCGCGAACGACTGCGACGCTCTGCTCGACCGAGTTGCCGTACGTCTGACCGAGACGGCTGTGCCCGCCGCAGCCGAGACCGGCCACGCTCACCGTGAGCCCGGTGCGGCCGAGGATTTTGGTGTCCATGAAACGTCACTCCCGGCCGCGAGCTTAGCGCAACCGGGGCAAGCCCCAAATGGCCGGAACTAGGGCTCGCTGCAGCCCTCGGTGCAGGTGCCGCCCATAGCCATGCAGCCGCAGCCGCCATATTCGCGCTTGAGGCGGTCGAGATGAAGATCGAGCGCCGTGCGAACGACCTGATGCCGGGTAACGCCCTTTTTCACCGCCGCGATACCGAGTTTTTCAAATTCCATGGCAGAAAGCGTCACGACCATCTTGTGCGGTTTGCCGGGCTCCGGCGGACGGGGCGGATTGACCGCCTGTTTCGGCCGAGCCATTTGCGGCGTCGGATCTTGCGAGTCGGCTCGCGCCCAGAACAGCGAGGACTGCGGCTCCTCGGCCTGCGGTACCGCGGACGGAACCGCATCGCCTTTTCGGGCAAGCAAGTGGGACGTGATCGGTGTGAAGCGTGTCTGGCTCACCTGATACCTCGACTATTGCGGGCGGTCTGCTGGACGGCGGCCGAACGGATGGGACCTGCGTTCGGTTCCGCCAAACGGCGAAAAACTGGTACGGCGCTCCGTGAAACTCCTGCGCTCCAGAACGGGCTGCGGATCTGCTTCCTGCGGCGCCGGAGCTTCGACCTCCGGTTCGGTGGAAACGCGTTCTTCGAGCAACGATGACAGCGCGTCGATCGAGAAATGAGTTGGCCGGACTTCGGGAATAAGCTTTGTGTCGTGTTTCAGGCGCGAGAGCCGGTCCTGGATGTAGATCCACAGGTCGCGGACTTCCTTCGCCGACTGCGACTTCGGCACGACTTCGCCGACGGTCCTTCCGTCAACCATGCTGGCGGCAAAGTCGACGCGGTGATGCAGCGTAATCGGCGCGACGGTGCCGTGCTGGGACAGCGCAACCGCCGCTTCGCCGGTGATGCGCGCGCGCGCCGTTGCGCCATTGACGACGAAAACCAGCGGCTTGCCGTGACGCTCGGCGATGTCGACAGTCGCGCCGACCGCGCGCAAATCATGCGGGCTGGGCCGCGTCGGTATCACGACGAGATCGGCATGCGCCACAACCTGCGAAATCGAATCGGTGATGGCGGGCGGCGTATCGATGACGGCAAGCTTGATGCCGCCACGCCGCAATTCCTCCAGCGCTTCGCCCAGTTGCAGCAGGCCGACTTTCGCAAAGTGCGGCGAGCTCGCGGCGCGCGCGTTCCACCAGTGCGACAGGCTCCCTTGCGGATCGGTATCGATCAGCGCAACCGGACCGATGTTCGCCTGGTCGGCTTCCACCGCCAGATGGCCCGATAGAGTAGTCTTGCCTGAGCCTCCCTTCTGAGAGGCCAAAACCAGTACGTGCATACGACCCTTTCGGCGGATTTCCCCGCGCCGATACGATGTGGATCGCAATTTAAGAGAAGACCTCTTACACCACCCTCAAAGAGCGCCGTGACATTTGCCTTTGTTTCGCCAAGTATTTTGTTCGAACTGTTCCCAATTCCCGAGCGGATCTGCATGCGCCTGCACCACGAACTCATCGCACCGACAGGCAAAGCAGCAGCAATTGCGGCGTGTTTCGTCACATTGATGGCAGCGGCGCCGGCCGCTCCGCCGATCGCCGACTGGTCCAATATTGAAACAGTCATCGTCACGGCCAAGCAGCCGGGGCCGGCGCTGTGGCATGTCATGCGTGGAAAATCCGAAGTCTGGATCCTGGCGACCGTGGAGCCTTCACCGGATGATCTGAAATGGGATACTCATGAAATTGCTTCGTTGTTGAAGGGGTCCAATGTCCTGCTTCTGCCGCCGCGCGGTCAGGTCGGCGTGTTCGAAGGCGCATGGTTCTTGCTGACGGGCGGACTTGGCACGCTCGAGCAGCCCGACGACAAGACGCTCGAATCCACTCTGCCGGAACCGCTCAAAAGCCGTTTTGTCGCGACGCGCACGCGTGTCGGGCGCGATCCGGATCGCTACGACAAATACCTTCCGGCGGTCGCCGCGCTGATACTTGAGTCCGATTTCTGGAAGGCGAACAAGCTCAACTTCAATGGTCCGCAGAAAACCGTCGAGTCGCTGGCCGAACGCGAGGGTGTTCCGGTTCGCCCCATCGCCGTCTATCCGGCCATGGACGTGGTGCATGACGTGCCCAACATGTCGCCGGCCGCAAACCGCGCCTGCCTGCAGGACGCACTCGACGACATCGACATCGAGTCCACCCATGCGGCGGCGGCGGCCCAGGCCTGGGCGGTCGGCGATCTGGATGGCGTGAAAGCGCATTATTCCGAGACCAAGCTCGACGCCTGCCTGCAGCAGAGCAGCGCCTATTCCCGGCTGCGTGAAAAAGCCACGGGCGATATGGCCAATGCCATCTCCGGTGCGCTCAACAAACCGGGAAAAACGTTCGCGATCATCCCCATGGGAATCTGGCTGCGCAAAGGCGGCGTGCTGGAGCGATTGGAGGCGGCGGGCCTGACCGTCAGCGGACCTGGCGGCTAGACCAGCGTCGCATCGGTCTTGGCGATGATCTCCTCGCGCGTTACGCCCGGCGCGATCTCAAAAATGCGCAGGCCGCCAGGCGCCACGTCGAATATCCCGAGATTGGTGATGATGCGGTTGACGCAGGCCTTGCCCGTGAGCGGGAGGGTGCATTTCCTCAGCACCTTGGAATTTCCTGCCTTGTCGGTGTGATCCATCGTCACGATGCAGCGCTTGACGCCGGCGACGAGATCCATCGCGCCGCCCATGCCCTTCACCAGTTTGCCCGGCACCATCCAGTTGGCGAGATCGCCGCCTTCGGAGACTTCCATCGCGCCCAGAATGGACAGGTCGATGTGACCGCCGCGGATCATCGCGAAGCTGTCGGACGAGGAGAAATAGGAGGTGCGGTCAAGTTCGGTGATGGTCTGCTTGCCGGCATTGATGAGGTCGGGATCAACCTCGTTCTCGCGCGGGAACGGACCCATGCCTAGCATTCCGTTCTCCGATTGCAGCGTCACGTCCATGCCGTCGGGAATGTAGTTCGCCACGAGGGTCGGAATACCGATGCCGAGATTGACGTAGAACCCGTCGCGCAATTCGCACGCCGCCACCTTGGCCATGTCGTCGCGTGTCCAGGCCATCAGGCGTTCTCCCGCACGGTGCGTTTCTCGATGCGCTTCTCATAGTCGTGGCCGAGGACGAGGCGTTTCACGAATATTCCCGGCGTGTGGATCGAGTCCGCATCCAGCGCGCCGACGGGAACCAGTTCCTCGACTTCCGCAACCGTGATCCGTCCGGCCGTCGCCATCATCGGATTGAAATTGCGGGCTGTCTTGCGGTAGACGAGATTGCCCTGTGCGTCGCCCTTCCACGCCTTGACGATGGACAGATCGGCGCGCAGCGCGCGCTCGAGAATATAAGTGTGGCCGTCGAAGTCCTTGTGCTCCTTGCCTTCGGCGATGAGCGTGCCGACGCCCGTCTTCGTATAGAACCCGGGAATGCCGGCGCCGCCGGCGCGGATGCGTTCGGCGAGCGTTCCTTGCGGGTTGAATTCCAGCTCGAGTTCGCCGGAGAGATATTGCCGCTCGAAGGTTTCGTTCTCGCCGACATAGGATGAGATCATCTTCTTGATCTGACGCGTCTGCAGCAGGAGGCCGAGGCCGAAATCGTCGACGCCGGCATTGTTGGAGATCACCGTGAGGTTCTTGACGCCGGAATCGCGTATCGCGGCGATCAGCTTTTCAGGTATTCCGCACAGTCCGAAGCCGCCGGACATGATCGTCATGCCGTCGAAGAGAAGGCCGTCGAGCGCCGATTTGGTGTCGGGATAGACTTTTTTCATGCCGGACCCTGCCGTTGGAAGGACCAACTATAGCGCGTGATCGGCCAATTCGCGTGTGTCATTCCGTCCAGGAAAGTCCGACGCGCACAATTCTTGGGGCCGCCAGACTCACGATCGGGACAAAGTCGGCGCTCTCCGTCGTCTCGACGCGCGCGTTCAGAAGATTGTCGCCTGCAAGATAGGCAGACAGGCCATTCCACAGGCGATAGGAGATTCGCGCGTCGACTGTCGTGGCCGGCGCAAGCGGCAGCGTGTTCTGGTCGTCCGCGAAGCGCGTGCTCTCATAGCGAAGATTGGCGGACAGTGTCAGTCGCTCGAGCGGCGTAGCGCTGAAGCCGCCCGTCAGCGTGAAGCGCGGCGCCTGCGACGGCCGCTTGCCGGTCAGCTGCGGCGCGGTCGTGCCGCCCTCAACATGCGCATCGACATAGTCGAATGCCGTCGTGAGCCTGAGCCAGTCGGTGGCCTGCCAATGCGCTTCGGACTCGATCCCGAAGGCATCGATGTCTCCAGCGTTCTGCCGCTGGATGAGCAAACCGCCGTTCGGCACAGAACCGACGCCAGGTACTACGATGGGGCAATGCACGCCCGGATCGGGAGACGGACACTGCGCGAGGGTGACGTTCGTGATCGCGCTATGGAGCTGATTGTAGAAGCCCGTGACGTCCCATCCGAATGCGGCCGTGAACTGGCCGACGCCGACTTCGGCACCGTAAAGTTTTTCTGGCGTCAGTCCGGGATTGGCTTCGGTAATGTTATTGCCGAGACGAAACGGACGATACAGCTCGTTCAGCGTAGGCGCGCGGAACCCGGCATAGGCCGCTGAACGAACATAGAGTCCGTCGTCCAGGTCGCGGCGCGCGCCGAGTCTCGCCGTCGGAACGATGCCGCTCTTGGACGGCGTGCGCTGGTCGAGCACGACTGCGCCGGTGGACAGCGTGGTCTGGATCAGGTGTCCGCCGGTCGACGCCCATTGATCGCCGCGGATACCGGCGGTCAGAAGCCAGCCGTCAAACCGGCTTGCGGCTTCGGCATAGATGCCGCCGACAAAGGTCCGCCCGCCGCTGTCCCGGCCCTTGGTGAACGCGCCGGAGACGAGAAGGAAGTGTTCCTTGGAGTCGCCTTGCGTAAATCGCGTATCGCCGCCGAAGGCCCAATCGACGGACGACCAATGGCCGCGCAGTTCTGCGTTGAATCCCCAGCCCAGCGCCGGCGTCGAAAACTGGTCATTGGTCAACGTCGTCGAAACGCGCCCCGGCGCGACGGAAACCGAAGTGTTGGAAAAGCCGGAGTTCCTGATCCAGGCCTGCAAGCGGTAGCCGAGCGAATCCGCACTGTCGGGATGCGCCAGCGTCAGGCTTCCCGTGACACCATCGGCGGACGACTGCGCGCCGACAAGCCCGGAGTCGCGATTTTCGCCATAGGCGCTGACGCGTGCGGAAATGAGCGTGTCCGTCCATGGCGTCATCTCCAGTCGCAACGAGGCGTTGCGCGCATGAAGTGTGACGTTGTCATCGGCAGCGCCGCGCTGTTCGGGCGACACCGGAATCCAGCCGTCGCTATCCTCGTTCGAGGCGCTGGCAAAAAGCGAGATCGGTCCGAGCGAGGCGCCACCCGCGGCGGCGGCGCGCTTGCCGTTCAGGTTCGCCAAAGAAGCATCAGCCGCCGCTACGCCCTCGCCATGCGCTTCATCGAGCGCGATGACGCCGGTGAGTGCGCCGGCGCCATAGGGTCCGGCGCCGGCGCCGCGCACGATTTCGGCGGCGGAGATATCTTCGGCCGGCAGCGACGACCAGATCACCCAGCCGCCGAACGGATCGTTTTGCGGCACGCCGTCGAGCGTGACGAGCGCGCGGCCCGCGCCAGACGGCGCAATCGAACGCAGCGAGACGCCTTGCGTCGTCGGATTTGCGGAAAGACTGGAGTCGCGGCGGAACAGCGACAGGCCCGGCACTTGCTCAAGCGCCGTGTCGAGCTCGGTTTCGTTGTGCAGATCCTTAGCTGATAGATTTGCGACCGAGAACGCATCGTTGCCGACGGGATCGGGCGGACGCGCGGTGACGACCACGGTCTCGATGCCGTCGGCGTGGGCCTGCGGCATGCTCAAGGCGATGGCCGCACCGGCGAATAAGATGTGCTTCAAGGTCATGGAAGTCCCGCTGGGCCGCGACGTTACGATGACTTTTGCAAATTCGCCATGGCGCTCGGCCGCCAGCGTGTATTGACTCTGTGGTAGTATATCGTACGATGTACGAGTACAATGTACGAGACTGCATGCCCAAGGAGCTTTCCGGCGAAGACGTTCAGGCTGTACGCGCCAAGATCGGCGCGGCGGCGACTGCGCTCTACGCTGCAAAGGGCGCCGACGCGATCACCATCCGCGACATCGCCAAGAAGCTCGGACGCAGCCCGATGGGGCTCTACCGCTACTTCGCCGACCGCGACGAGATCCTCGCCTTCGTCCGCGCCGATGCTTTCAACCGTTTTGCCGATGCCCTGGAAGCTGCCTTCGCCTCTGGCGGCGACGCGTTTGCGCGCGCACGAGCGGTTGGCCGTGCCTATCTCGACTTCGCCCTGCAGAATCCGAACGCCTATCGCCTCATGTTCGACATGAGCCCGCCGGATGAGGCGCGGCATCTTGAACTTCGCCGCGCCGGTGCGCGGGCGGGCGAGACGATTACCCGCCATGTGAAGGATCTGGCGGCGGCGGGAATCGTGCACGGCAACCCCAGGCTGATCGGCAATGCGCTGTGGGCCGCTTCGCATGGCGTGATCGTGCTGCATCTGGCCGGACGCCTGCCCCAGGGCATGGACGTCTATGATCTCTACTTCGAAACCATGCGGCTGACGTTTCGCGGCGCGCGCACGCCTGCGACGCGTGCGTCCAAGTCGAGCCGCAAGCCCATTCGCGCAACTGTCCATTCATAACCAAAGGAAACGTCATGGCTCTCAAAGGTGCATTGAAGAAACGTCTGTCCGTGCCGGTGATCGGCTCGCCCCTGTTCATCATTTCCGGACCCGAGCTCGTGCTGGCGCAGTGCAAGGCCGGCATCATCGGTTCGTTCCCGTCGCTGAACGCGCGGCCGATTTCACAGCTCGACGAATGGCTGGCGCAGATCACCGAAGAGCTTGCCGCCTGGGACCGCGCCCACCCCGACAGGCCGAGCGCGCCGTTCGCCGTCAACCAGATCGTGCACAAGACAAATGAGCGCCTCGAGCAGGACCTTGAGCTGTGCGTCAAGTACAAGGCGCCGGTGGTGATCACCTCGCTCGGTGCACGCGAAGACGTCAACGCAGCCGTCCATTCCTATGGCGGCGTCGTGATGCACGACATCATCAACAACCGCTTTGCGCACAAGGCTGTCGAAAAAGGCGCGGACGGAATCATCGCGGTCGCGGCCGGCGCGGGCGGACATGCCGGCGTGCTGTCGCCCTTCGCGCTGATCGAGGAGATCCGCGAATGGTTCGACGGACCGCTGGCGCTCTCCGGCTCCATCGCGACCGGCCGCGCCGTTCTTGCGGCGCAGGCCGCCGGCGCGGATTTCGGCTATATCGGCTCGGCCTTCATCGCGACCAAGGAAGCGCGTGCGCAGGAAGGCTACAAGCAGATGATCACCGAGAGCGCGGGCGACGACATCGTCTACACCAACCTCTTCACCGGCGTGCATGGCAACTATCTGCGCCCGTCGATTCTTGCGGCCGGTCTCGATCCGGACAATCTGCCCGTCTCCGATCCCTCCAAGATGAATTTCGGCTCTGGCGGCAACACCAAGGCCAAGGCGTGGAAGGACATCTGGGGCTGCGGCCAGGGCATCGGGCAGGTCAAGGAAGTCGTCGGCGCCGCCGAACTCGTCGCGCGCCTGGTGCGCGAATATGACGAGGCGCTGGCAAAGCTGACTGCCATGCGCAAGGAACGCGTCGCGGCCTAGTGGTGCGCGCGCGCCAACGCCTCTTCGAGGTCGTCGATCAGATCGGTGACCTCCTCGACGCCGACGGAGAGGCGAAGAAGGTCCGCCGGGCATTCGGTGCCCGGCCCTTCGACAGACGCGCGATGCTCGACCAGGCTTTCAACTCCGCCGAGTGACGTCGCGCGCTTCCAGATGCGCAGGTGGGCAGCGGTCTCGATCGCCGCAGCCTCACCACCGCTCACGCGGAGCGAGAGCATGCCGCCAAAGCCGCCCGACATCTGGCGCGCAGCGACCGCGTGTCCGGGAAAATTCTTCAGCCCGGGATACAGCACGGCGCCGACAAGACGGTGCCGCGAAAAGTGCTCGGCGATCGCCTGCGCGGCGGCCGCGGCCGTGCGGACGCGCGGAAACAGCGTCCGCATGCCGCGCAGCAGAAGCCATGCCTCGAACGCGCCGGGGATTGCGCCCATCTGGACACGCAGCAGCTTGATCCGCTCCCAAAGCTCGTCTTCGGCGCGCGTGGCCAGGGCTCCGGCGATCAGGTCGGAGTGGCCGTTGAGATATTTCGTCGCCGAGTGCATCACGATATCGGCGCCGAGATCGAGCGGACGCGTGAACACCGGCGTTGCGACCGTCGAATCCACCGCAAGCCGCGCGCCGGCGGCGTGCGCGATTTCGGCGACGGCGGCAACGTCGGTAATTTCCCAGCAGGGATTGGCGGGCGTTTCCGTCCAGAGGAGTTCTCGTTGCGCCAGGCCGAACCGCCGCCTCGACTGCGGCGAGATCGGTCATGTCGACAAGCCGCACACGAAGCCCCCACTGCGTCGCAAAGTCCATCAGCCAGCTACGCAGCTGCCAGTACATGGCCTTGGACACGACGACATGATCGCCGGGTTTCAGCGACAGGAACACGGCGGTCGCCGCCGCCATTCCGGACGCGAACAGCGCCGCGTCTTTCGCATTCTCCAGCGAGGCGAGCACCGCTTCCGCCTGGTCGTAGGTCGGATTGTCGGCGCGCCCATAGGCGCGGCCAGACCGAAATTGATTGTCGGGGTCGCGGATGAACGTGGACGAAGGATGAATCAGGGGCGACACGCCGCGCGTCTTCTCGTCGATCCAGCCCAGCGCCTGGGCTGCGACAGTTGCCGGCTGCATCTTCGGCTTTGTGTCATCCGTCATACGAAGATGCTGGCATGGCGGATCGTCACGCTGCAACTCGCCTGAGCGGAGTAAAAAAAAGGCCGGCCATCTCACGATGACCGGCCCCGCACTGCCCCCGCAGATGCGCGTCAGAATTTGTAGTGCAGGCCAAACTCGATCTGATAAGTCGACGGCGCGCGCGACGTCGAGAAGTTGTTCTGGATCGAGGCCGGCGTGGGGAACGCGGTGAACTTGTACTGGTTGCCCACGATGGTCGCGGTTCCCGCCTGAAGGGTCTGCGGGAAGTTCGGCTCCTGCAAAACGCCCCAACTGTGATTGAGCAAGTTCAGGAAGTTGTAGATGTCCATGCTCGCCGTCACGTGACCGTAATCGGTGTAACTCGGGATATCCTGCGACAGGCCGAGATTGACCAGCAAATCCCAGCGGCCGCTGAACGCGTTACGGGGTGCGATACTGCCGGCATATTTGATGAGGCCGGTTTGATGCAGCATCTGGTTGAACCCGGCAACATCGAAGCCAGCCGCATAGATGACGCGCGGATCCGAGCTCGCCGTGACGTTTCCATTGGCGTCAATTGCCGGCACATAGAAGAGCGAGCCGAAATTGACTCCGCCATTGCTCGCCGTACCCGCCGGATTGAACGGGCCGAACGGATTGTTGTTGAACACATAGCTGAAACGCTCACCCGACATGCGCTGGCCGAAGATGTCCAAGTGCGTCGCCCAGTCGTCTGTATCGCCATCGGTCGTCCCAAGCCAGTGCTCGGTGGCGTTGAAGTCGAGCGTGAAGCGATGGTCACGCGCATAGCTCGAACGGCCGACGTCTGGACTGTTGTAGTTGACGCGCGCCTGGTTGATGAAGTTTGAGTTGGCGACCGAGGATGTCGCGGCACTGACCTCTGATGCATTGGTGTGGGCGTAACCGAGCTCCACTCCGAAGTCGCCCCAGCCTGTGTCTTCCCACTGGTTCTTGAAGTCGATCACAGCGACCGACGATCCGCCGCCATTGGCGCTGCCCATGCCGATGTCGGCGCCGGTGATCTGACCAGGCTGGCCAGCCGGATCCGGTCGCCCGGCTGCCTGGTCGAACTTCCATTGGTAGATAATGCGGCCATCCGGCGCGAGACTGCCGGAAGGCTGGATGCGCAGGTTGGTCCAGAACGGCTGCGAATAATCCTGGGTGGCGAAATAGTCGAACGTTCCGACCCAATTGTCGCCCAGCCAGCCCGCGCCGAAATTGATGTCGAGCCCGAGATTTTCCTTCCAGACATAAGGCAGATGGAAGCTGGGCAGAATCGGATCAACCTCCGAATTCGCCACCGTGCTTGCCTGGGCCAAAGGACCATTGTTGAGGTCGGTCAGCCACTGCGCATGGTTGGTCGGAAGGATGCCAGGCACGCAGGCGAAGGGCGCCGCGCTGCTGCACGGCGTTCCGGGCGCCACAGGTATACCCGGCCGCATTGAAGCCGGGAATACCGACGGTCGATAAAGTTTGGACGCCCGTCGTGTCGTAGGCATTCGCGACCCACACGGTCTGGAAGCCGCCGGAGAACTTGCCGAAGCCGCCCCGCAGGTGCGCGGTCGTTCCCGGGATAAGATCATTGTCGGCAGAGAAGTTGTAGCCGACCGAAACGCGCGGCATGAGCGTGCCAAGACCGTCCAGGTTGCGCGTATTGGAAAATCCATAGCGAGCCAAGAAGTTCGGGTTCGCGACCGGATGTTCATCAGAGAAGTAGTTGTCGAAGCGAAGCCCATATTCGACGTTGAGATCATTGGTCGGATACCACTCGTCCTGCGCAAAGAGAGATCCGATTCCGAAGGTGAAGTTCGCGTCACCGACAGAGTTTACGCCGCCAATGCCGTTCTTGTAAGCCACGGGATCACCTACGCCATTGATCCCGCCGGCGCCGCCGAGCGCGTTGCTCCGCATGTCGAGCGTCTGTTGCGATGACGCCGTTCTGGTAGTCGCTGATCGAATCGAAGCGGACCACGGACTGCGCGCCCTGGATGAACTTATCGATGATGTCGAATCTGGTGATACTCAGTACCGAACTTGAAGGTATGGGTATCGACAACAAGGTCGCCGACGGCCTTCGCAAAGTTGTTGTTGTAGAACGTGAAGTTGTACTGGCGCGAGAAGTCCGGTCCGACGGCGATGTAGCCGTCGTCGGAGTTGGCCGGCGTTGGCGTCGTCGAGGTTCCGAGCTCGAACGCTCCATTTGCTCCGGGCACACGGACGAGCACGAGCGGGAAGTTGGTGCCGTCGAGCGGGGCCTGGACGTCGTTGATGCCGATATGGCCGGCATAGACTTGTGTCGAGAAATTGCTGGTCCAGTTCGCCAGGTACTGCAGCGAGTAGGACTCCAGTTTCTCTTCATTGTTGAACCAGTCCGACGGCAGCGAAACTTGTGGCGTCGTCGAGTTGGTGTTGCCGTTCACGACACTGAGCTGGCCGCCCGCGACGTGCTGATAGGTGGCGATCAGCGTTGATCGTCGTTGATCTGCCATTCCAGCTTGCCAATATAGCGCTGGTTGTAGAGCGGAAAGGTTTGCGTCAGGTCGCCAGGATTAAAACCGTAGACATTCTTGGTGATGGTTTCGACCTGTTGCACCTGGGCTTCGGTAATTCCCGGTGCGATGCGCGTGAAGCCGGAATCTACCGGGCCGACCGCGTTCTGCGCCGGCAACTGTTCCTGCTTCAATTCGTCATAGCCGAGAAAGAAGAAGAGATGGTCTTCGATGATCGGGCCTGAGAACGTCCCGCCATAGCTCTTTTCCAAAAATGGCGGCTTGGTGGGCTCCGTTGAGTGGATCGTGCTTGGGCCCTGTCGGCTGCGACGCCGGAACGATGGCGACGCCTGGTACAGAGGTGACCAGACCAAGATTTCGGCCGTTCAGCGAAGCGTCTTCGTAATTGCCATACGCCGTGCCGTGAAAATCATTGTCACCGGACTTGGTGACGATGTTGATGATACCGCCGCACGTATCGTTGTACTCGACGTCATAGGGGATCGGCGCGACCTGGATCTGGTCGGCCCAATCGGTCGGGATCGGTGCGCGCTGCGTGGGGTAGCCGCTGAGATTGAGCCCGAAATTGTCCTTTTGCTGCATACCGTCGACGAGCAGGTTGGTGCAGCGCGGATTGGCGCCGGCGATGTTGAGCGTCGGTACCGGCGGGTTGCTGCCGCCGCCGACGGGGTCGACGAAGGCGTAGGGCGCGCGCTGGACGATGTCCTTGAGATCGCGCTCGATGCTTGGCGTCGCCGTGATCGTCTTTAAGTCGAAGTTGGTCGCGACGCCCCGGGTTTCGACGATGGACGCCGCAGCGGTATTGCGCTGACCCGAGACGACAACCGTCTCAACCTGCAGCGATGCAAGGGCGAGATCGAGCGAAGACGTTTCACCAACTTTCAGAAAGATCCCGGTGACCGTCTTTTCCGAATAGCCCGGCGCCTCGATCTTCACGGTGTACGGGCCGCCGATGGCCAAACCTGAGAGGCTGAACGTCCCGCCATCGCCGGTCGAGGTATCGATGGTCGCGCCGGTCTTGGTGTTCACGAGATGAATCTGCGCGCCTGAGACTTCCTGGCCATTCGCGCCCGTCAGATGTCCGCGCAGGGCGGACGTGACTTGTTGCGCCATAACGGCTGTCGACTGCGCCATGACAAGTGCGCTCGCAGCAGCCGCGGAAAGCAACCAGGTTTGAATACGCATCTATTCCCCCTTCGACAAAACAATGGCGCCGCGCGCGAGCGTCATCGCCCGCGCGAATTCGAACTCAGTGGTGTGGTGCGGACAGTCCCCCGCCGCGTTGGACTCGCTCCCGAGTCTCATTCCCAACGCGCGCTAAAAATCATCCGTCAGAGACGGCGCGGTGACAGGAAGATTGCAAGATTGTGAATGCGCAGTATTCGATAAATATATACTAAGTAAAAGAATCGCATGGAATATTATACTTTGTATTCATCGTCGTATGAGCAACTTTCGTCTATTTTCATCGTTCCACTGCTAAGTCCAGATTCGAGTCGCGCCGACCCGTCACGCGAGCGCACTTCTGCCGCGAACGGGGACCAGCAATTTCGCTGCGGAAAAAAAGGGGGCCGGCCACTTTCATGACCGGCCCCAGCACTGCCCCAAACGAACGGCTTTAGAAGACGCTTCGAAGTGTCGGCTCGAAGGTCCGAGGGTTTCCGGCGGCAAGCAGCGGGGCGCTGCTGCGGTCGGAAGCCGGCGGGGCAAGGACGGGCACAATGCGATCGTTCGAGAATTGCTCGACGACGTTCGCTACCAAAGCGAGCGGGATCGCATCATCGGGGATGATCGGGGCTGTCCGTGTCACAAGGCCAGCCTGAACGTTCCAACGACCGTGCGCGGTGCGCCTTCATAGTAGAATGGCACTCCCGAGGCCGTATTCGTCGGCGAAATGCTGCCGAGGTATTTTTCGCCGAACAGGTTTGTGATGTTCAGCCGAAGTTCGGCATTGTCCCAGCCAAGCGTGCCCAAATCGTATGAGAGGTCGGCATCGACGACCGTATAGGGCGAGGTCTGCTCGTCATTGAGATCCGTCGAGAACCTGCGGCCGGTATATTTGCCCTGAAGGCCGATCTTGAAGCCTGCAATCTTGTACTGAATCCGGCCCGAGAACATCCAGTCGGGCGTTTCGACGACCTGTTTGCCGGCCGTCGCGAGCACGCCGCTGGACGTGACGATATTGTCCTTCAGTTTGGTGGTCTCCCAGGAAACCGTGCCGTACACACTCAGATTGTCGATCGGCTCGGCGCCGATCGATGCGTCGAAGCCGGTCAGCAGGACGGGACCCACATTTGTGTCGAGGGTGTAGTTGTCCGCCGCGTTGTAGGACGAGACGATGTGGTTCTGCCAGATTCCGTGCCAGACATCGACTTCGGCGAGCAGACCGTCGGGACCAGTATAACGATAGCCGAGGTCGTACATTGTCGATGTTTCGGGCGACACTCTGATTCGCGGTGTGGCGTAAAGATCGTCGGTGATCGGTGATGACAGAGTCTGTGCGTAGGCCGCATAAAACTGGTGCTCGCTTCCCCACGGCTTGTAGGACAGACCGACATTGGGCAGCACGCGGTTGAAGTCCTTCGTCGCATGATACGGCGCGTCAAAGATCGCAGTGCCGCCTGCAAATTCGACATAAGTCCCAGCCTGAACGCCCGCGGGGTTCACAACGGTGATGGGAGCCTGGCTCGTGCAATACTGACCGGACGAAGAGTTTGGACTGAGGTTGGAGCCACCGGGGCCGCCCGTTCCGGACTTTTCCACCGTGTAGCAATATTGATTGAGGTCGCGCTCGAAGAATGGCGCGCGGACACCGACGCTCACATGCACGGTGTTGTCCAGAAAGTCGCCCTCATAGTCGAGGCTGACCTGATTGAGGATCGCCTTCGACTTGCGGTCGCGCAGCCTCAAGTCAAGTCCATCGTCACCGACAACTGGCGTGCCGCTGAGGCCGCCATAGTGATTGACGGGAACGGGCAGATTGGTGCCCTGGGTCAGGAATCCCATCTGGCCGGTCTGGCGATGCAGGCCATAATCAAGCGTGTAGGAGAATTGCACGATGCTGTTCTCGAGCGGCGTCCACAGAAGCGACGTCGTCAGGCCCCAGCGGCGCGTATTGGTGTTGCTCGGCGTGTAAAGATTGATCTTGTCGAGCGTGTCGCCATCGCCGTTCAGGTCGACGCCGGTGCCCAGTGTGCCACCGATCAGGCGCGGATCGCGTTCGGAAATCACCTGCGTGCCGCCACCATTGGCGAGGACAAACTGCAAGTAGGGATCGAACGTCAGTTTCAGGTCGTCGGTAATGGTGAAGAGCGACTGGCCGCGGATATTGCCGGACAGCGACGGATTGATCTTGACCCCGAAGTAGCTGTTGCAGGACGCCTCGACGTTGGCGACGCCGTTGCTTGCCGGCACTGCCAACCGCACGCAGGTCGGGGCGTAGTCGGCTTTCCAATTGGCGGCGAATGTTGCTTTGGAGTTGCTCTGATAGAAGTCGACGAGGTTGGGATCCCAGTTGGCCGCGATGCTCATGAAGTCGCCGCCGCCCAGATCCTGGTACAGGCGGGCATTCGCTTGCCTGCGTATCAGCGTGCCCGGCCCCTTGAACTTGTCATAGTCGATGTAGCTGGCTTCGATGTATCCCTTTGTGTCCCATGGGCCAAAGCTGCCCGATTGGGCCATCACTGTCATGTTCGTGTAGTTGAAGCTGCCTTCTGAGGCCGTCGCGCGGAGCGAGGCCTGGTCCGACGGAACGAGTGTCGTGATGTTGATGGTGCCACCGGTCGCTGACGCCGTCGGGCTGTCGACATCGGTCGCGCCGGTATTCACCGTGACCCGGTCTACGACCTCGGAGTCAATATATTCGCCGACATAGATGGCGTAGTTGCCGGTGTCGTTGAGCGGGATGCCATCCAGTTGGACGGAAATGCGATTGTTTGCAAAGCCGCGCATTCGAAGGTCCGCGCCGCTTGCGCCATAGGAATCGTTGTTCGTCACGCTGACGCCCGGCAACAGGTTCGTCTCGGTGACGATGGCCTGGCCGTCGATCTGCGACGAGATGAAGTCCTGCGTAATGACCGATCGCGTCTTGGCGATGTCCTGTTGCGTGAACAGGCCCTGGATGTCGGGCATCTTGGAGCCGGTAACGACGACTGTCTCGATTTCCTGGGTCGCTGTGGACTGGCCGAAAGACGGCGACGCCGACAAAAGCAATGTGGCGGTGAGCGTGGCCAAAAAAGTGGCACGCGAAATCTTGTGTTTCGAATATTCCTGCGAAATCATTCTCTTTCCCCTCGAACAAAAAGATCGGTGCGCGCGAGCGGCATCGCTCGCACGAAATCGAACTCCCTGATTGGTGCGGACAGTCCCCAGCCGCGTCGGACCCGTCGCGGGCCTCTTCGCCAAACGACGTATATGAAACACGTCAAAAAGACGGAGCGGTGACGCGGCAATTTCAGTTTGATGAAAGGGTGGTTTGTCGCGCTCGCGACCTGCGGCGGAATTCGAGAGGACCGGATATGCGCCAGGCCGGCTAGCGCGATTGCGGATTGCGCAAATTACTCCGCTTACGGACTAATTGGCCCGAGCCTCAAGCGCCCACCCGCTTCATCACGCGCAGCATGTCGCCCGCCACTTCCGCTACGGCAGGGAAATTCGTGACTTTACAGGGGGTGCAGCGCACGTACGGCGATGCTAAAAGAGCCGCCAGGAAACAAGGAGCAATGTCATGAGTGAAGCATATATTGTTGCGGCAGCGCGCACGGCCGGCGGAAAACGCGGCGGAAAGCTGAAGGATTGGCACCCCGTCGACATGGGCGCCGAAGTCATCAATGCCCTGCTGGATCGCAGCAAGGCCGATCCGAACCTGATCGAGGATGTGATCTGCGGCTGCGTCAGCCAGGTCGGCCAGCAGGCCATCAACGTCGCGCGCAACGCTGTCATGGCCTCGCGCCTGCCGGAACATGTTCCGGGCACCAGCGTCGACCGCCAATGCGGCTCCTCGCAGCAGTCGCTGCACTTCGCGGCCCAGGCCGTGATGTCGGGCAGCATGGACGCCGTCATCGCCATGGGCATCGAGAGCATGACCCGCGTGCCGATGGGCGCGTCGGCCGCGCTTCCCGCGCAGAACGGCATGGGCACCTATATGAGCCCGCATCTGCAGGAGAAGTATCCCAACATCCAGTTCAGCCAGTTCATGGGCGCCGAAATGATGGCCACCAAGTACGGCCTGAACAAGGAGATGCTCGACCAGTTCGGCTATGAGAGCCACAAGAAGGCGATTGCTGCGACGCAGGGCGGAAAGTTCCGAGATGAAGTTGTTCCGCTGGCGCTGAAGGCTGAAGACGGCTCGACCTCGATGCACACGTCCGACGAAGGCATCCGCTTCGACGTTTCGCTCGACGGCATCAAGGGCGTGAAACTGCTGCGCGAAGGCGGCGCGATCACGGCCGCGACGTCCAGCCAGATCTGCGACGGCGCATCGGGCGTACTCGTCGTCAACGAAAAAGGTCTGAAGGCGCTCGGCGTCAAGCCGCTCGCCCGCATCCACCACATGACGGTGATCGGCGGCGATCCGGTGATCATGCTCGAAGCGCCCCTGCCCGCGACCAAGCGCGCGCTGCAGAAGGCCGGCATGAAGATCGACGACATCGACCTGTTCGAAGTGAACGAGGCGTTCGCGTCGGTTCCGGTCGCCTGGCTGAAGGACACCGGCGCCGATCCGTCGCGCCTGAACGTCAATGGCGGCGCGATCGCGCTCGGCCATCCGCTCGGCGCGTCCGGCACCAAGCTGATGACCACGCTTCTTTATGCTCTCAAGGATCGCAATAAGAAGTGGGGCCTGCAGACCATGTGCGAAGGCGGCGGTCTCGCGAACGTCACGATCGTGGAGCGCCTGTAGACGTCATTCGTTGAAATTGAGCTGGCCCTCGTCCTTCGACACGTTCAGGACGAGGGCCAACTTTCTTTCCGCATCCTGCTTCATACGCTGTCGCTTTGAAGTGTCGAAGGATGGAAGGCAGGTCTGGCATGGATCTCTCCTACTCTCCCGAATACGAAGTGTTCCGTGAGGAAGTTCGCGCCTTCGCGAGGACGTTCGGCAGCCGCGCGCCGCGCGGCACGATGGACGGCACGCGCGAGTGGCAGAAGCTGCTCATCGAGCATGGCTATGCCGCGCGCACCATCCCCAGGGAATATGGCGGCTTCGGCGCGGAGCCTGACGTCCTCAAGTCCCGCATCATCGCGGAAGAGTTCATTGCCGCCGGCCTGCCGATGGGCATGGCGGGGCAAGGCATTTCGATGCTGGTTCCGACTCTTCTGGAACTTGGCACGGAGGAACAGAAGAAGAAATTCATCAAGCCGACCCTGCTCGGCGAGATCATCTGGTGCCAGGGCTATTCCGAACCGGGTTCCGGATCGGACCTCGCCTCGCTGACGACGCGCGCGGTGGAAGACGGCGACGATTTCGTCATCAACGGCCAGAAGATCTGGACCTCGACGGCGGCGCAGGCGGACATGATCTTTTGCCTCGTGCGGACCGAGCCGAACGCGCCCAAGCATGAAGGCATTTCCTACCTGCTCTTCTCGATGAAGACGCCGGGCATCGAAGTGCGCCCGCTGGTGACGATGACCGGTCGCGCCGAATTCAACGAGGTGTTCTTCACCGACGTTCGCGTGCCGAAGAAAGATATCGTCGGACAGCGCGGCCAGGGCTGGTTCGTCGCCAACGCCACGCTCAAGCATGAGCGCGGCATGCTCGGCGATCCGAACCAGGCCGGCACGCGCATGCGGGCGCTGATCGAGCTCATGCAGAATGAGGAGATTGACGGGCACCGGCTGATGGACAATCCGGTATTCCGCGACCGCCTGCTGAAGCTGCAGGCGCGCGTGCACGCGATGGAGTATCACGGGCTTCGCCTGTTGACTGCGGGCCTCAAGGGCGAAGACCCGGGCGTTGCGCGCCTGATCGTCAAGCTGATGGGCTGCGAGCTCAACCACCAGCTTGCCGCGTTCGCGATCGATGCGCTTGGCGAACTGGGCATGCTCTATTCGGGCTCGCCGCACCTGCGCAACAACGGCAACTGGCAGTCGAGCTACATGTTCGACCTTGGCCTCATCATCGGCGGCGGCACGGCGCAGATCCAAAAGAACATCATCTCCGAACGCGGCCTCGGCATGCCGCGCGAGCCCAAAGCGGCGAAGGCATAAAATGGAATTCGGCCTCACCGACGACCAGAAGATGATGCAGGACAGCGTCAACCGCACGCTCGAACGCGTCTCCCCGCTGGAGCGCGTGCGCAAGGCGGCGGGGCACGAGCCCTATGCGCCCGATGTGCTGAAGGCGCTTGTCGAGCTTGGCGCGCCGGGAATCCTGATCCCGGAAGAGTTCGGCGGGCTCGGCCTGACGCTGCTCGACGCGGCCCTCGCTTCAGAGACGCTCGGACGCCATGTTGCGCCCGTTCCGTTTGTCGCCAGTTCCGTGATGGCACCGCTGGCGCTGATCGGCGCCGGCTCCGATGCGCAGAAGGCGCGCTACCTTCCCAGGCTCGCCGCCGGCGAGGCGATCGCAGGCGTCGCCGTCAGCGAACAGTCGTCCGGCGCGCGCGAGAAAGCCGGCATCAGTGCGAAGGCCGGCAAGCTGTCGGGCAAGGCGATGTTCGTGCTCGATTTCGGCGGCGCGGACATCTTCATCGTCGCCGACAAGTTCGGCGGGTTGCACCTTGTCGACGCGAAGGCCAAGGGCCTGGAGAAGACGGCGCTGAATACGATCGATGCGACGCGCGCGATCGGCGAGCTGAATTTCGACGCCGTCGAGGCCGAAGCGCTTTCGTCCGGCAATCCGGCAGCCACGCTCGACCGGATGATCGATGCCGGCCGCATCATGCTCGCGGCCGACGCGCTCGGCGCCGGCGGGCGCATGATCGAGAAAGCCGTCGCCTATGCCAAGGAGCGCAAGCAGTTCGGCCGCGTCATCGGCTCGTTCCAGGCCGTGAAGCACATGTGCGCGGAGATGATCGCCGAGCTTGAGCCCTGCCGCTCGCTCATCTGGTATGCGGCGTATGCGTTCGACGAATTCCCCGACCAGTCGCGGCGCATGGCCGCGCACGCCAAGGCGCATACGTCAGACGTCGGCACCTTCGTCGCCCGCACAGCCACCGAAGTACACGGCGGCATGGGATTCACCGACCTGCTTGGCCTGCACTACTGGTTCAAGCGCATCGGCTTCGACCGCCAGGCGCTGGGCGGCCCGGAAAAAGTCCGCCACGACGCCGCCGTGGCGCAGGGCTGGGTCGGGAACTAGAGCAACGCGCCAACCTGCCATCGCCCGCAGCAGTGCGGGCCGTGACGATTGAGTGGCAAACGCACTTACCAGACATCTCGTTGCGCGATAGAAGCAGTTGGAATGCCACCCGCTCCGCACATCGACGGAATTCCGACCCCGCAGCGCTATTGGGCCATCGCCACGCTGGCGCTCGGCATCGTGATGGCGGTGATGGATTCGGCCATCGCAAATGTCGCGCTGCCAACGATCGGCATCGACCTGCACGCCGATCCGGCGCTGTCGATCTGGATCGTCAATGGCTACCAGCTCGCGATCACGATCTCGCTGCTGCCGCTGGCGGCGCTGGGCGACATCGTCGGCTACAGGCGTGTGTACATCGCGGGACTCGTGCTGTTCACCTTCGCGTCGCTCTTCTGCGCGCTGGCGCACTCGCTGCCGCTGCTGGCGCTGGCGCGCGTCGTCCAGGGCTTCGGCGGCGCAGGCATCATGAGCGTGAACTCCGCCCTGATCCGATTCATCTATCCGCAGCGGATGCTGGGACGCGGCCTGTCGATCAACACGACGATCGTTGCGATCTCGGCCGCGGCAGGACCGACCGTGGCGGCCGGCATCCTGTCGGTCGCGACCTGGCCGTTCCTTTTCGCCGTGAATATTCCGTTCGGCATTACAGCGGTCGTCATAGCGCTCAGATCACTGCCACGCACGCCGCACGCGCCGCATCGCTTCGACCTGGCGGGCGCGGCGCTGGTGGCCCTGATGTTCGGACTGCTGATCGCCAGCATCGACGCAGCCGGGCACGGCGAAGCTTTCGGCTGGTTCGTCGCCGAGATCATCGCCACCGCCGCCATCGGCTATGTCATGGTCCGGCGCGAGCACATGACGGCATCGCCGATGCTTCCGGTCGATCTGATGCGCATTCCGATGTTCGCGCTGTCGATCGCCACATCGATCGGCTCCTTCGCAGGGCAGATGCTGGCGCTCGTCTCGCTGCCGTTCCTGCTGCAAAATCAGTTGCACTTCACGGCCGTGCAGACGGGCCTGATGATGACGCCCTGGCCGATCGCGATTTCGCTCGTCGCGCCGATCTCAGGACGTCTCGCCGATCGCTATCCGGCCGGATTGCTGGGCGCGATCGGGCTGATCGTCTTCGCATCCGGCCTGCTTGCGCTCGCCCTGACGCCGCAGAATGCGAGCGTCACCGACATCGTGTGGCGCATGGCGCTCGCCGGCACCGGTTTTGGCCTGTTCCAGTCGCCCAACAACCGCGCGATGATTTCGTCAGCCCCGCTGGCGCGCAGCGGCGGGGCGAGCGGCATGCTGGGAACGGCGCGCCTGCTGGGCCAAACCATCGGCGCCTCGCTCGTCGCGCTCGCCTTCGCGCGCATGCCGGCCCATGGAACGGTGTTGGCATTGTATATCGGCGTCGGTTTCGCACTTGCAGCAGCAGTCGTGAGCAGCCTGCGGCTTCTTGAGCGCACGGCCTGACTCGCGGCGCGCGCTTCCTGCCGGCTTCGGCTCACGAATCCGGTAGACCGCGACCCAAGCCTTTGCCCATACTTGCTCGAGATACCGGCGCCGGACAGACGCATCGCACGACCGGTTTGGACAAGTACAGGGAGCGGAAAATGGAACTGTCACCGAGGGAAGCCGGATTTGCGCCGGGCCGGCTGGATCGCATCGCCGATCATCTCAATCGCGCCTATATCGACAATGGCAAGATCGCCGGCTGCCAGGTCGCCGTGACCCGCAAGGGCCACCTCGCCTATTTCAAGTCTCTCGGCCAGATGGATCGCGAGCGCGGCAAGGCGATGCGGGACGATACGATCTTCCGCATCTATTCCATGACCAAGCCGATCACCTCGGTCGCGCTGATGATGCTCTACGAGCGCGGATATTTTCAGCTCAACGATCCGGTCCACCGTTTCGTGCCGGAGTGGCGCGACCAGCGGGTCTGGGTTTCGGGTGAAGGCTCCGCGATGCAGACGGCCAAGCCCAAGCGGCCTGTCAGCATGCGCGACATGCTCTGTCATACAGGAGGCCTTACCTATGGCGCGGCGCTCGTCTCGCTCGGCGCGCCCGACAGCGGCCATCCGGTGGACAAGGAATATGCGCGCATCGGCGTGCGCCGCGGCGACGGCGAAGACCTGCGCGCCTTCATGGGCAAGCTCGCGCAGGTGCCCCTGCGCTACGAGCCGGGCGAACGCTGGATGTACTCGCTGTCGACCGACGTCTGCGGCGCGCTGGTGGAGATCATCTCGGGCAAGCGTTTCGACAAGTTCCTGGCGGACGAGATCTTCGGCCCACTGAAGATGAAGGACACATCCTTCACCGTGCCGCGCGACAAGCTTGATCGCTTCGCCGCCAACTATCGCCGTGGACCGGACAAGAAGCTGCAGCTCATCGATGACCCCGAAAAGAGCATCTACCTGAAGGAGCAGACCTTCTTTTCAGGTGGAGGCGGCCTTGCGGGAACAACGGCCGACTATGTGCGCTTCTGCGACATGCTGCGCCGCGGCGGCGAACTGGACGGCGCGCGCATCCTTGGACCGCGCACGATCGAGCTGATGCACCGCAATCATCTCAAGGACAACAGGGACCTGACGCAGATGGCGATCGGCGGATTTTCCGAGACCGCCAATGAGGGCGTCGGCTTCGGCCTCGGCTTCGCCTGCACGCTCGACAGCGTCACATCCGGCAGCATCGTCGGCAGCGACTGGTACTGGGGCGGCGCGGCATCGACGATCTTCTGGGTCGACGCCAAGGACGACCTCGCCGTCGTCTTCATGACACAGCTTATGCCGTCGGGCGCATTCAACTTCCGCGGCCAGCTCAAGAGCCTCGTCTACTCGGCGATCGCCGAATAGACGGGTCTTTCACCGCGTGGACATGCCGCCGTCGATGACGAGCTCGCTTCCTGTCACGTAGCGGGAATCGTCGCTCGCGAGATAGAGGATGCCGGCCGCGATGTCTTCGGGCAGGCCCTTCTTGCCGATGGGGACGATGGTTTCGGACATCGCATCGAGATTCGGCGCGTTGGCGCCGCTTGACGACAGTTCAGGCAGCGAGCCTGGAATGATGCCCAGCCAGATCGGCGTTTCGATGATGCCGGGATGGACGGAATTGACGCGGACATTGTCGCGCGCCGCGCCGCACTCCATCGCGACCGCCTTGGTGAAGAGGCGCACGCCGCCCTTGGTTGCGCAGTAGCCGGCCAGCGAGGGCGAGCCCTTGAGCCCAGCGAGCGACGAGATGTTGATGATCGAACCGCCGCCGCTTTCGCGCATCAAGGGGAGCGAGTGCTTCACGCCGAGAAACACGCCGTCGAGATTGATCGACTGCTGACGCCGCCAGTCGGCGAGCGTCATGGTCAGCACCGATCCCGCAATCGCGATGCCGGCATTGTTGACGAGCACATTGAGCTTTCCGAACCGCGAGCGGATTTCGGTGATCACGCTGATCCAGGCATCCTCGCTGGCGACATCGTGATGCAGGAAGATGCCGTCGCCGCCCGCGCGCTTGATCGCGGCCACGCAATCCTTGCCCTGGTCGTCCTGCACGTCGGTAACGATGACCGTCGCGCCTTCCTTGGCGAGCAGGAGCGACGCTGCACGGCCGATGCCGCTCGCCCCGCCTGTTACAAGGGCAACTTTTCCTTTGACGCGATCCACCATGTTTGAACTCCTAACCCAGTTTGGCGATGAAAGTTTCGACGGCCGCGTTGAAGGCGGCCGGCTGGTCGATATTGGCCGCGTGTCCCGCATCCGGGATCACGACTTTCTCCGCGCCGGGAATTTTCGCGGTCATGTAGTCGGACGCGGCAAGGAACGGCGTGTCCTTGGCGCCGACGATGACAAGCGACGGCACTTTGACGTTCGGCAGCGATTCGATCACGCGGGCATTCTTCTGCGTGAGCATGCCGCGGCCAGCACGGGCGAGACCCGTGGCGTCGCGATGGCGCGCCGTGGCGCGCTCGGCGCTCGCGCTGCCGAGCTGACCGAGCCCGTCTTTTTCATAGCGCTCCGCTGTCCGCAGCGCGTTCTGGTTCCAGCCCTCTCGCGCCTCGTCTTTCTTGAAGCCCGGACCCGTGTCGATGATGAGCAACGCCCGCACGCGGTCGGGATGACTGGCGTTGAAGGCCAGCGACATGTATCCGCCGAGCGAAAGACCGCCGACGATCGCCGTCTTCGCACCGACATGGTCGAGCAGCGCGAGCATGTCGCCGACCGTTTTGTCTTCGCTGTATTCGGACTGATCGGAGGGATAGTCGCTCTGGCCGTGGCCGCGCATGTCCCAGATCACCAGCTTGTGCTTTTTCGACAGCGGTTCGATCTGGCCACGCCACATCTGGGACGTTGCCGAATAACCGTGGCTGAGGAGAATGACCGGACCCTCGCCATGGGTTTCGTAATAGATGTTGACCCCGTTTCGCGCCAGCATCGCCATCGCTTTCCTCCCAATTTCGGTCTCTCGGCGGACCTGTAGGCCGATATTGGAAGCCTGTAACGATTTCGGCAACTGCAGCGAATTGATGTCGAGCCTGCTATGATGCCGGCGTCGATTTGGGGCATCGCGCATGACCGACACTTCCGAGCTTGTGACGCAGGGGAATGCTGGTGACGATGCTGCAGGCCCTGCCGCCCGGTTCCGCGCCGGCCTGGGCCTGTCGCCGCGCAAGCCGAGCTATCTGTTCTACCGCCACACGGTACCGGTGCGCATACTGCACTGGATGAATGCGCTCTGCATGCTCGTCATGCTCATGAGCGGACTGCAGATTTTCAACGCGCATCCCGCGCTCTATTGGGGCAATGGCGCCGACTTTGATCATCCGTTCGTCGCACTGACGGCGCTCGGCACGCAGCAAGATTTTCACGGCGTGACGAAGATCGGGCCCTGGTCGTTCAACACGGATGGGCTGTTCGGCGCGTCGTATCATGACGGAACGAAAGAGGTGCGCGGATTTCCGGACTGGGTGACTCTGCCGGCGGAGTCCCCGAACCTCGCGCTGGGACGGCTATGGCACTTTGCGTTTGCGTGGCTTCTGGTGATCAATGGCGTTGCCTATTTCGCCTACGCCTTCGCGAGTGGTCACTTCAAGACCGAACTCCTGCCCAAAGCCGCCGACTTTGCGCATTTGCCGCGTGAGATCATCAACCATGCACGTCTGCGCTTCGCCAAGGGCGAGGACGCCAAGCACTATAACGGCATCCAGCGCATGACCTATTTCATCGTGATCTTCGTGCTCGGACCGTTGATCGTTCTGACCGGACTGACGATGTCACCGACGATGGACAGCGCATTTCCGTTTCTGCCGTGGATTTTCGGTGGCCGCCAGAGCGCACGGACGATCCATTTCCTGTGCGCCTTCTCGTTCCTTGCCTTCTTCATCGTGCACATGATCATGGTCGTGCTGTCGGGCGCCTGGAACAATCTGCGTTCGATGATCACCGGCCGTTATGCGATCGAGACGGAGACCAAGAATGTCTGAAGCCCCGAACCGCCGCGGTTTTCTGACGCGCAGCGCAGCTCTGTTGGGCACGTTTGCGCTGGCAGGCTGCACGGACCTGTCGCAGCAGCCCTGGGTGCTCGGAATCCTTGGCGAGGTGGAAAATCTCACGCGCCGCGCACAGCGTCTGTTTGCCGGCGGTCATGCGCTCGCGGTGGAATATTCGAAGTCCGACATCGCACCGGTGTTCCGCGCCAATGGCACGATCAATCCCTCGACCAACGACTATGCCGCCCATGTTGCCGGCAAGTTCAAGGACTGGAGGATCCTGGTCGGCGGCCTCGTCGAGAAGCCGTTGAAGCTGTCGATGGATCAGCTACGCGCCATGCCGTCGCGGACCCAGATCACCCGCCACGACTGTGTCGAAGGCTGGAGCTGCATCGGCGAGTGGACGGGCACGCCGCTCCAGCTCGTCCTCGCGATGGCCAGGCCGAAGCCAGAGGCCCGATACGTCGTCTTTTATTGCGCGGACCCAATGGGCGACGCCACGATGGACGCCGCGGGAAACATCGTTCAGCCGCCCTACTACTATGAGAGCCTGGACCTGCTGGAGGCCACTCATCCACAGACAATTCTTGCTTACGAGTTAAATGGCCAGAGCCTGCCCGTGGCGAACGGCGCTCCCGTCCGCGTCCGGGCAGAGCGGCAGTTGGGTTACAAAATGCCAAAGTACGTGGAACGCATTGAACTGGTGGAGAGTTACGACCATATCAGTGGCGGCAAGGGCGGCTATTGGGAAGACCAGGGGTATCAGTGGTACGGCGGGATTTGACGCTTCATTTCAGCCTCTTGCCCTGCCCCAAATTAACCTCGATATTTCGCAAGAATGTTTCCCAGGTAAACGATTCTGAAATCCACTGGGTAGTATTGGTGAGGGCATGAACCGCTATTCGCTCCTCGTTGCGGCCGTTTTGGCCTCAGCCTCGCTCGCAGGTTGCGCCACTGATCCCAGTGGTCAGAACGACCCCTATGAGCAGACCAACCGCTCGATCTTCTCGTTCGATCAGGCGATTGACCATGCTGTCGCCCGTCCGGTTGGCGTCTTCTACAATCACGCGGTTCCCCAGTTTGCGCGCGACGGCATCCACAATTTCCTCTCCAATCTCGATGCTCCGGTGACGCTCGGCAACGACGTCCTGCAGGGCAGCCCGGAACGTGCCGGTCAGACACTTGGCCGTATCGTCATCAATTCGACGATCGGCGTCGGCGGCCTTGTCGATGTGGCGTCGAAAATGGGTATTCCTGGCCATGACGAAGATTTCGGCCTGACATTGGGCATGTGGGGCGTCGGCGAAGGTCCTTATCTCGTGCTGCCGCTGACAGGTCCAAGCAATCCGCGCAACTCCGTCGGCACGGTTGCCGACTACTTCATGGATCCGCTGACCTATATGAAGTGGAACAACAGCACGCTCTATATGGGCATCCGCACCGGCGTCGGCTTCATCGACTTGCGCGCGCGCAACATCGACAATCTGGACCAGATCGAGCGGACATCGGTGGATCTCTACGCGACGACACGCAGCCTGTACCGCCAGCACCGCAATTCGGAAATCCACCACGGCGCGCCGGACACGGAAAACCTGCCGAACCTCTAGCCGCTATTCGGCTGGCGCCGGCGCATCGTCGCCCATGAAGCGGGTATACCAGCGGTCCCACGCCGACTTTCTGCGATTCCTCCAGCCGTCGAGGTAAAGATGCACGACCGGCGTGGTGTAGAGGGTCAGGATCTGGCTGACGACAAGACCACCCACGATTGAGATACCCAGAGGCTGGCGCAGCTCCGCACCGGTGCCAAAGCCGAAGGCCAGCGGCAGGGCGCCGAGAATGGCGGCAAAGGTCGTCATCATGATCGGGCGAAACCGCATCATGCAGGCCTTGTAGATCGCGGCGCGCGCATCGAGACCCTCTCCGCGCTCGGCAGCCAGCGCGAAGTCGATCATCATGATCGCGTTTTTCTTGACGATGCCGATGAGCAGGATGATCCCGATCATCGCGATCAGGCTGAGTTCGGTCTTGAAGATCAGCAGCGCGAGCAAGGCGCCGACGCCCGCCGATGGCAGCGTCGACAGGATCGTCAGGGGAATGACATAGCTCTCATACAGCACCCCCAGGACGATGTAGATCGTCAGGATCGCCGTGACGATCAGCAACGGCTCGCTGGACAGCGATTGCTGAAACACCTTGGCGGTGCCCGCGAACACGCCTTGAATTGAGGCCGGTGTCTTGATCTGCGCCATCGACTTCTGGATCGCGGCGGTCGCCTGGTTGAGGGATATCCCCGGCGGCAGGTTGAACGAGAAGGTCGTCACGACGAACGGCCCCTGGTGATTGATCGCAAGCGGCGCAGTGCCGGGCCCGAAGCTTGTGACCGCAGAGAGCGGCACCATCGTCTCGGCCTGCGTCGTCACCGACGCGCCGGTCGACGCCCCACCGCGTGCGCTGTTGATGAGCGCGTTCTGCTGCTGATTGCGCACCGCGTCTGCCGCGACGTCGGCGGCCGTCAGGGCCGTGCTGCCGGCAATCGTCGTCGTGCCGGCCACGGTGCCGGTCGCCTGGGTTCCGCTGATCGAGCCGCCGGACTTGCTGACATAGATCTCGTTCAGCGTTTCGGGGCTTTGCCAGAACTGCGGCGCGACTTCCATCACGACGTGATACTGGTTGAGTTCGTTGTAGATCGTCGACACCTGCCGTTGGCCGAATGCGTCGTAGAGCGTGTTGTCGATCTGCGTCGCCGTGAGGCCGAGGCGCGCCGCCGTTGCGCGATCGATCTTCAGCTCCACCTCCAGCCCCTGATCACCGCGATCCGAATTGACGTCCTCCAGTTCGGGCACATCCTGCAACGCGTCCGTGATCTTCGGCATCCACTGCTCGAGATCTTCGAGCGTGTCGGCCGTGACCGTGTACTGATAGGCGCCGTTGCCCTGCCGTCCGCCGGCCCTGACGTCCTGTCCGCCCTGCAGGAAAAGCCGGGCGCCGGTAACGCCGCCAAGCTTGGTGCGAACGCGCTGGATGACAGCGTCTGTGCTGAGGCCGCCGCGCTCGGCAAGCGGCTTGAGCTGTATGAAGACGTTACCGGTATTGACTGCGCCGCCGCGCGGCCCGCCGCCGCCGCCGCCGCTCAGCCCGTTCACCGATTCAACCGCCGGATCCTCGCTGAGGATCTTCATGAACGCCTTGAACTTCGTTTCCATCAACTGGAACGAGATGGTCGGACCGGCCCGGATGCCGCCGAACACCTGACCCGTATCCTCCGTCGGAAAGAAGCCCTTGGGAACGATGAAGTAGAGATAGAAGTTGAGAAGAATGGCGACGAAAAGGACGAAGAGGATTGTTCCGGGATTCTCCAGCGACCATTCCAGCGTCTTGCCATAGAACCGGCGTCCGGCCTCAAACCCGCGCTCCGACAGCCGCAGCAGCGGGCCATGCTTTCGGTCCGGCACATGCAGGTCGAGCAGCGCGCACAGCATCGGCGTCGTGGTGAGCGAAACGATGAGCGAAATCACGATGGCGACGGACAGCACCATAGCGAACTGGTTGAAGAACCGTCCGATGATTCCGCCCATCAGGAGGATCGGCAGAAACACGGCAATCAGCGAAATGCTCATCGCAAGCACCGTGAAGGCGACTTCACGCGTGCCCAGCAGCGTTGCCTGCAGCCGCGGCATGCCCTGCTCCACATGCCGCGTGATGTTTTCCAGCACGACGATGGCATCGTCGACGACAAAGCCGGTCGCGACCGTCAGTGCCATCAGCGAGAGGTTGTTGAGCGAATAGCCAAGCATGTACATCGCGGCGAACGTGCCGACGAGCGACAAGGGCACGGCGACGCTGGGAATGATCGCAGCCTTGCCATCGCGCAGGAAGAAGTAGACGACGAACATGACGAGCAGAATGGAAACCATCATCGAGCGCTGAACGTCGCGCAAGGAGTCGCGGATCGTCCCCGTCCGGTCGATCGCGATGGAAAGATCGACGGCGCGCGGCAGCGCAGCCTGCAGTTGCGGCAGGATGCTTTTCACATTGGCGACGGTTGCCACAATGTTCGCGCCGGGCGTGCGGAACAGGATCACGAGCACGGCCGGCTTGTTGTTGGACATGCCGATATTGCGGACGTCCTCCACGCTGTCGGTCACATCTGCGACGTCGGAGAGGCGCACGGCCGATCCGTTGCGGTAGGCAATGATCAGCGTGCGATATTGATCCGCCCTGGTCGCCGTATCGTTGACATAGACCTGGTAGCGCTGGGCGCCCTGCTCGATCGCGCCTTTCGGCGCATTGGCATTGGCGGCCGACAATGCGGCTCGAACATCTTCAAGGCCGATGCCGTACTTGAACAGGGCGCGCGGATTGAGTTCGACGCGCACCGCAGGCAGAGAGCCGCCGCTGATCTGCACCTGTCCGACGCCGTCCACCGTGCTCAGCTTCTGCTGCAGGATGTTGGAGGCGGAATCGTAGATCTGCCCGGGCGTGAGCGTCTTGGACGTCAGAGCCAGAATGAGGATCGGCTCGTCTGCCGGATTCAGCTTGCGATAGGTGGGATTGCTGCGCAGCGCTGCCGGAAGATCGGCGCGTGCGGCGTTGATCGCCGCCTGAACGTCGCGCGCCGCGCCGTCGATATTCCGGCTGGCGTCGAACTGCAGGACGATGCGCGTCGATCCGACCGAACTTGACGACGTCATCTCGTCCACCGCCGCAATGACGCCGAGATGGCGCTCAAGCGGCGTGGCCACGCTGGTCGACATCGTTTCGGGACTGGCACCGGGCATCGCGGCCGTCACCATGATCACCGGCACGTCGACGCTGGGAAGCGGCTCGACCGGCAGAAGGAAATAGGCAACCGCCCCGGTCATCGCCAGGCCCATCGTCAACAGCGTGGTGGCGATCGGGCGGCGGATGAAGACTTCGGAGAAGCTCATGTCGCCGGCACAGCCCGCCATTCGCGGAACTGCGTCCCCAGCCGGTCGAAGTAGATGTAGATCACGGGCGTCGTGAACAGTGTCAGGAGCTGGCTCACCAGCAGGCCGCCGACAATGGCGATGCCGAGCGGGTGACGCAGTTCGGAGCCCGTGCCGCTGCCGATCATCAGCGGCAGCGCGCCGAACAGTGCGGCGACCGTCGTCATCAGGATCGGCCGGAAGCGCAGCAGCGCCGCCTGGTGGATCGCCTCGCGCGCGGATTTTCCTTCGTTGCGTTCCGCCTCAAGCGCGAAGTCGATCATCATGATCGCATTCTTCTTGACGATGCCGATCAGCAGAATGATGCCGATGATCGAAACCACGCCAAGGTCGTTGCCCGAAATGATCAGCGCCAGCAGCGCGCCGACACCTGCGGACGGCAGGGTGGACAAGATGGTCACCGGATGGATGAAGCTCTCGTAGAGCACGCCCAGAACGATATAGACCGTGACGATCGCCGCCAGGATCAGCAACAACTCGTTGACCAGCGCCGACTGGAACGCCAGCGCCGAGCCCTGGAACTGCGTCGAGACGCTGGCGGGCAGACCGGCATCGGTTTCGGCCTGCCGCACCGCATTCACCGCGCTGCCGAGCGAATAGCCCGGCGCGACGTCGAACGAAATCATGGCGGCCGGAAACTGGCCGAGATGGTCGACCTCCAGCGCGACGGGTTTGGCCTCAACCTGCGCGATGGCGGCAAGCTGCACCTGACCGCCGCCGGCCGACGGCAGGTGGATGTCGGACAGCGAGGCGAGCGAATTCTGGATGCCCGGATCGGCCTCCAGGATCACGCGATACTGGTTGGACTGGGTGAAGATCGTCGAGATGATGCGCTGGCCGAGCGCGTCATAGAGCGCATTGTCGATCGTCGCCGCCGTGATGCCGAACCGGGCGGCGGTGTCGCGGTCGACCACCACGGTCGCCGACAATCCGCGGTCCATGTAGTTCGTCGAGACATTCTGCAGTTCCGGCGCCGCGGTGAGTTTGGCCAGCAGCCTGGGCACAAACTGGGTCAGGGTCGACGAACTCGCATCCTCCAGAACGAACTGGTATTGCGCGCGGCTGACCGTCGAATCGATGGTCAGGTCCTGCACGGGCTGCAGATACAACGCTATGCCTGGAACGTTTTGCGAGCGACCGAGCAGATCGCCGATGACCTGCGTCACGCTCTCGGACCGCTTGTCCTTGGGTACCAGATTGATCAGGAAGCGGCCGGCATTGAGCGTGTTGTTGGTGCCGTCCACGCCGATGAAGGAGGACAGGCTCTCGACATCGGGATCGCGCAGCAATTCGTCGGCCAGCGCCTGTTGGCGGCGGGCCATCTCGGCGAACGAAACCGTCGGCCCCGCCTGCGTAATGCCCTGGACAAGGCTTGTATCCTGGGTCGGAAAAAAGCCTTTCGGGATCACGATGTAGAGCAGGATCGTCACGACAAGCGTGATCACGGCCACGAGCAGCGTGAGCGGCTGGTGATCCAGAACCCATTTCAGCAGCCGGTCATATTCGGCGATGATGCGGTTGAAATATTCCTCGGACCGGCGCGCGATCGCGCCCTGCTTTTTGGGATCGTGGCGGCGCAAAAGCTTTGCGCACAGCATCGGCACGAGCGTGAGCGACACCACCGCCGAAATCAGGATGGTGATGGCCAGCGTCACCGCGAACTCGCGGAACAGCCGTCCGACCACTTCCTGCATGAACAGCAGCGGAATGAGCACCGCGATCAGCGACACGGTGAGTGAGACGATCGTGAAGCCGATCTCGCCTGCGCCCTTGAGGGCCGCCTGCATGGGCGTATCGCCGGCTTCGAGATAGCGCGAAATGTTCTCGATCATCACGATCGCATCGTCGACGACGAATCCGGCAGCGATCGTCATGGCCATCAGCGACAGGTTGTTGAGCGAATAGCCGAGGAGGTACATCGCGGCAAACGTGCCGATGATCGACAGCGGCACGGAAAGGCTGGGGATGAACGTGGCCGGGATGTTGCGCAGGAACAGGAAGATCACGAGCACCACGAGCACGACCGCAAGACCAAGCTCGAACTCGACATCGTCCACCGAGGCGCGGATCGTATTGGTGCGGTCGGTCAGTACCGTGACATCGACGCCGGCCGGCAGTCCCGCCTGAATCTGCGGCAGCATCTCCTTGATGCTGTCCACCACCGCGATGACGTTGGCGCCGGGCTGGCGCTGGACGTTGAGGATGATCGACGGCGTCTTGTTCATCCAGCTGGAGAGCTTCACATTCTCCGCGCTCTGCAGGACGGTCGCGACATCGGACAGGTGCACCGGCGATCCGTTGCGATAGGCAACGACGATGTTGTTGTAGTCCTCCGTGCTTTGCAGCTGGTCGTTGGCGTCGATGGTGTAGGACTGCGCCGCGCCGTCGAAACTGCCCTTTGGCGCGTTGCTGTTTGCGTTCGAGATCGTCGTGCGCAGGTCGTCGATGTTGAGGCCATACGCCGCAAGCGCCTGAAGATTGGCGCGCACCCGTACCGCCGGCCGCTGCCCGCCGGCGATGCTGACAAGGCCGACGCCGGAGAGCTGCGAGATTTTCTGCGCGATGCGGGTGTCGGCGAGATCCTCGACCGCGGTGAGCGGCATCGACTTGGAACTGATTCCCAGCGTCAGGACCGGCGCATCCGCCGGGTTGACCTTGGCATAGACCGGCGGCGCGGGAAGGCTGGATGGCAGCAGATTTCCGGATGCATTGATCGCGGCCTGCACTTCCTGTTCGGCGACATCGAGATTGAGGCTGAGGGCGAACTGCAGCGTAATCACCGACGCGCCGGCCGAACTCACCGACGACATCTGGTTAAGGCCCGGCATCTGGCCGAACTGTTTTTCGAGCGGCGCGGTGACCGACGAGGTCATGACTTCCGGGCTGGCGCCGGGAAGAAACGTCTGGACCTGGATGGTGGGATAGTCGACCTCAGGCAGCGCCGACAGCGGCAGATAGTCGTAGCCGACGAGCCCGACGAGAAGGATCGCGATCATCAGAAGCGATGTCGCGACCGGACGCTGGATAAAGGGAGCGGAGGGGATTCATTTTGTCTGCCGCGCCCCAACTCTAAGGCCCGCCGCCTCCGCCCGCACGGCGGTGCGGAAGCTTCTTGAGAGCCGCCTGGCAGGTGTCGCTGAAGCTGTCGCGATTCTGGCGCAGGCACATGAAGAGATCGGGTCCCGCTGCCGCGTTGGGACAGTATTTCTTCAGATCGTCGGCGCAGAACTGTTTGAGCGTTGCCGCCATCTTGGCGCGGCGCGCCGCGCGGTCGTCCGTCGGCGCACCGGCCGCGGGCGCAGCAGCGCTCGGCTTGGTGACCGGGGCGACCGCGTTGGGGAGTGTCACTTCCGCGCCATCGCGCAGCCGGTCCGCGCCATCGATCACAACCGTATCGCCCGGCTTCAGCCCCTGCGTGATCACGACGTTCGTCCCATCGGTTGCACCCAGACTGACCGTGCGCATGCTCACGGTCTTGTCCTGTTCGACGACGAATACAAAATTGCCCTGGGAACCGCGCTGTACCGCGGCGGCTGGCACCAGCGTGCGGTTGTGTTCGGTGTCGACCAGCAGACGGATGTTGACGAACTGGTTGGGGAACAATTCGCCCCGGGCGTTGTCGAACTGCGCGCGCATCTTGACGGAGCCTGTCGTCGTGTCGACCTGGTTGTCGACCGTCGCCAGCGTTCCTGTCGCAAGGAGCTGCGTTTGCCCGCGGTCATAGGCATAGGCCGTCAGCGTCGCTCCGGCCGCGATGCGCGACATGATCTGGCCGATATTGTCCTCCGGCAGCGTGAACAGGACCGAGATCGGCTGCAGTTGCGTGACGACGACGACGCCGCTGCTCTGGCCGGCCTGGACGATGTTGCCGAGATCGACTTGCCGCAGTCCGACGCGGCCATCGACAGGGGACGTGATGCGCGTGTAGCCGAGATTGATTGCGGCAGCCTCCACATTCGCTTCGTCCGACTTCACGACGCCTTCGTCCTGCAGCACGAGCGCGGCTTGCGTTGCGTATTGCTGCTGCGAGGTCGCGTTGGCCGCGAGCAGTGCCTTGAAGCGCGTCAGGTCAACGCGCGCATTGGCAAGACTGGCGCGATCGCGCGCGAGCTGGCCATTGGCCTGGTCGACTGCCGCCTGGAATGTGCGCGGATCGATCTGCGCGAGAAGGTCGCCGGCCTTCACCATCTGGCCTTCGTGGAACAGAATCTTGATGAGCTCGCCGCTGACCTGCGGACGCACCGTGACGGTGGCAAGCGGCGTGACCGTGCCAAGGCCGTTGAGCGTGATGTTCATGTCGCCGTTCGCGACGCGCGCCACGCCGACGGCCTGGGGACCGCCCGCACCGAAACCGCCTGCGGCCCGACCCGAGTTGGCGGCCGGGTGGATGGCCCACAGCAGCAGAAGAAGAAGCAGAAGGCCAAGGCCGATCGACAGCGTCTTGGCGCCGCCCGGAATGCGTGCCGCGCCCCAGCGCCAGGCGCTTTCCGTCTGGTCCCATGCGCTGTCGAGAACGTTTTTGAGATTACCGGGACTGCTCATACCTGACTCGCTAAATCTGCATTTTCCGGTCGAGGGCCCGACCGGGGTCTGATAGCAAAGGGATAGCCGCGATATTTGTCGAAAGTGTCGCGACGCTCATTGGTTCCCGCGACTGGAACCCTCATATCCTAAATGTAAGCCTGCCGCCCCGACCGATACCCACACCGGATTTCAGCCTAATGCATGGTTTTTTTGCCTGGATTCACGACGCCGCGAAATGGCTTCTGGAATACGCCCGGGAACACCCCAAATCAGCCTTCGCCATCGCTTTTATCTCAGCTTTCGGCAAGTCCTTCGTGGGGATTTCGTTCCTTGTCCCAGGCACGACGATCCTGGTTGGCCTAGGCGTCCTGATTCAGGCGCTCGGCCTTAACCCGCTTCCGATCTGGCTGGGCGCAGCGGTCGGGGCGATTTTGGGAGACTGGGTCTCGTACTGGATCGGTCACCGCTACAAGGAGCATACGCTCGCGATCTGGCCGATCTCGCGCTATCCGGTGCAGATGGAAAAGGCCCTGACGTTTTTTCGCCGCTGGGGCGTGTCGGCGATATTCCTTGGCCGGTTCACCGGCCCTTTGCGGGCCACGGTGCCGATCGTCGCCGGAATCTCACAGATGGCGTTCTGGCCGTTCCAGATCGCCAACGTTTCGTCCGCCTTGCTGTGGTCCGCCGTGCTCATCGCTTTGGGCGCGCTCGGCACGGCAGCGTTCGGGCCGCTCGCCGCAGCCTTTCACGCAATCTTCGGATAGAGACTAAGGCGTCGCCGGAGCGGGCGCTTCAGCCGGTGCGGCCGGCGCAGCAGGAGCTTCAGCCGGCTTTCCCGCGGTCTTCTTGCGGGCCAGATCGACCATCGCACCATGCGCGTCCGCATAGCCGTTCAGCGAGAACGGAATCTCGAAAACCTTGCCGCTGTCCGCGACGATCTTGATCTTTGCCGGACCGGTTGCCGTTCCCAACGCATTGACGGCGCCGTTGTCGAACAGCATCTCGACATAGCAGCCGCCGCGATCGCAACGGCGATAATGCAGCGCTTGCGACGTGAATGTATCGGATTCGATCACCAAACCCTTGGGAATCAGGATTCCCGAGCGGCACCGCGATCTGGATCACATGCTTGTCGCCGGAGGGCATATAGGCAATCGACAGGCTCATGACCCGCTGATTGTTCTGCTTGTTGGCGAGCAGTTCATACATGTCGCAAGGCGACGGCGAGGCGATCGGATAGCAACGCACGGTCCAGTCGCCGAACGTCTTGGTCTCGCTCGGCTGCAGCGGCGCGCCGGGCGCCGGATCGGCCAGGGCGGCGCCGACAGAAAGAAGGCCGAGCGCGACCGCGCCGGCAATGGAAGCACGCATCGATTTCATGACCACAGTCTCCGCCACCAGGAACGGCGTTGGGCTTCGGCGCTGTCGAACGCAGCCGCAGCCTCGGTGAATCCCTTGATTGAGAACGGCAGGCCGACCGGCTTGCCGTCGAGGCCGGCGAACAGGACGCGGGCCTGGGTCGTCTTGCCGAGCGAGTCGCGCAGCGCATCGTCAAGCTTTACGCGCACGATGCAGCCGACGCCGTTGCAGGTCTCGTACTGATAGACCAGCGGCTTGTCGTTGCCGACACCAAGGCCAAGGCCAGGTTCAAGCAGGACATTGTAAGGAACGGTGATGAGCAGCGTGTTGTCGTCCTTGAGACGGAAGATCGACAGGCGCGCCAGTTCGCTGTGCGTCTTGGCGTCCAGCACATCCTGCTGCATCTCGCACGAACCGTCCGCCTGTGAGGTCGGAGGGCAGGCAAGGCGCCAGTCCTGATACAGCGAAACAGTGGCGATATCCGGCCGGCCGTCGATCGCCTTGTGGCCGAACCAGCCCACGGCCAGACCAACGAGCAGGAGGATCGCTCCAAGCGTCGCACGCGTCGTCGTACTATTCATGTCAATCGGCATTCTTTGGGGGCCCCACGACTTTGACGGGGCGCACTTAACGGGAAGGAGGGGGGTACCGCAAGCAAATCGTTGCCGATTTTGCCTAAAATGACGGCCATGTTTGGCTGGAATGCCGTTACGGCTAGCGGGCCAGCACCATGCCGACAGGCGGGGAATGCCACTTACCCAGGGCCTCAAGCGCCCGTCCAAGCAATGATCTTGGGCCTGCCGCCGGGTCGGCGACCACCACGACCGCGTCCGAAACGCGCGTCAGGAACGGCATCTCGGGCGATGCGATGACGGTGGGCGCGGCGATGACAATGAGGTCTGCAAGGGTCCGCAGGTGCGCAAACAGCTCCGCCGTTCGCGGCGCGGCCAGCATACGCGTCGGATCCAGCATCGGCTGCAGGTTGGAAAGAAGAAGAGCCGCGGAGCGCGAGTCGCGGGCCAGCGTGCGGTTGAGCGCGGCCGAGCCTTGCAGCACATCGGACATGCCGGTCTGAAGCGCAACGCCCATGAGATGAGCAATCACCGGTTTGGTCAGGCTGCCGTCTATGACGATGGTGCGCAGGCCGGATTTGGCGGCGGCACGGGCGAGCGCGACGGCGATCGTGGAGCCGGCCATCCCCTGATCGGCCGACGTCACGCACACAACACGGCCGGCGCCGTTCTTGTTGGGCACCGCGACGCGGGCCAGAAGCTTGTTGATCGCGCGCGAGAATGCGGACGCTGGCCAGTCGATGATGTGATCGGCGGCGCCCGCCAAAAGGGCGCCCGGTACTTCGGCCAGCAGCGGCGGCGTTGCCATCGCCTGTTGCGGAGCCGGCGAAGGCGTTGGCCGAGGCTGCGGCCGCTGTGCGGGCGGCATACGGCGAGCGGGCGTGCTTAAATCGCGAACTCTTTCCTTCAGAAGCGCGGCCAGCAAGCCGAGCAGGAGGCCCGATGGGATCGAAGCCAGCACGATCAGGAAACGCGGCGGCGACGACGGAGCGCCGGGAACAGGTGCGCGCGAGATCACGCGGGCTTCGGGATATTGCAGTCCGTCCTGGTCCTGGATCGCATGCAGGCGCGAGAGATAGGAGTCGTAGAGATTACGCGTCGACGCTGCATTCGCCTCCAGCGCCTGCAGCTTCACCGCCGTCATGTCCTGCGTCGACGCCTGATGCTGCGTCATGATGAGGCTGGCCTGCAGCGAGCCGACCTGTGCGCGGGCGACGGCGACATCGCTCGCGAGCGCCGACGCGACACGGGAGACTTCCTCCCCGATTTTGCGGTCAAGATCGGTAAGTTGTGTCTCCACCGCGATGCGCTTGGGATTGCGGTCGCCGTAGCGCACCGCAAGATCGGCCTGCTGGCGCATCAGATCGGCCTGCTGGCTGCGCAACTGGATGATGAGCGGGGATGCGACGACCTGCGAGATGTTGGCGAGATCGCCCGACTTCACGGAGCGCGTGACCTCGGCATAGATCGCCGACTTGGCGGCAAGGTCGGCACGCGCCTGCACCAGTTGCGCGTTGATGCCGTTCATCTGCGCTTCGACAAGCGAAGTGCCGCCCGGGCTGGAATCCAGATTGTTCTGCGCCTTGTAGGTGAGCGCGGCGGTTTCCTGGCTCTGCACCTGCTTGGCGAGATCCTGGATGCGCTGCGTCAGCCAGGCGCTCGTCGCCACGGTGGCCTGCAGTTTCGATGAGACCTGATCTTCGACATAGGTGCTGGCGATGGTGTTGGCGATGAGCGCGGCCTTGCCGGCATCGCGCGACACGAAGGTGACCGTGATCGTCGTCGACAGGCCGAGCGAGTCCGCGGAGAGATGCGACAGGAAAGCATCGATGATTGCATCGCGCCGCACCGCGCCGTCGACCGGCACGTCGGCAAAATTCGGATCGAGCAAACGCTTCGGGTTCAGCGCCGAGAGAAAGGCGCCAATGAGCGAGGGCTGCGACGAGCCGTTGAATTCCGGATCGTCATACAATTTCAGCTTGGTGATCACCTCCGCCGCGAGATCGCGGGACTGCAGGATCTGAATCTGGTTCTGCAGCGAAGCCGGATCGGTCGGCAAAGCCGACAGCACAGATGTCAGATCGGCGATCGTGTTTTTGCGCTGATCGAGAATGACGACGGCGGACGATGAAAACCGCGTCGGCAGAAGCATCACGATGATCACCGCCGCCGCCACGACCAGCATGGTGATGCGGACGATCAATCCGAGCTGGTTTTGCACAAGCTCGACAAGATCGGCGAACTCATACGAACGTGCCGGGCGTGCAGGCGCGGACTCGGACGGCGCGACTGATTGTGGGTTCGTTCCCTAAATCGACATGCCCTTTGTCCCGCCGGTATCGCGCGCGAGCCTTTAACTTCTGGGACGTGATTTAGGGCCCAATCAACTGACGAATGGTTAACAGGGTAAGGATTAATTCACCCTACTCAGCCGTTAACACTTTTGGGATCGCGGCCGATGTGCTGTCCGCTTGCGGAAGTTTCGGCGCGGGTTCGCCCGGATTGAGGCAGGCCTTCAGGACCTCCGGATCGTCCCAGGGCACGTCCAGGTGCGCGGTACGCAACCAGCCACTGTTCGGATCGCGCCGCCATTCCTGCGGAAACAACGCGAAGATGTCGTTCGTGGTGACAAGCGGTCTGGCCCCGCGCACCGATGGCGCGATGCAGCCCGCCATGGCGGCGACCAGATCGTGGCCCGGGCCCAGCGCCAGCGCGCTGGATTGCGTTGCGCGGGGATTGGTCTCGATCAAATGAACATTGCCGGCTGCGTCGCGCACGAAATCAAGCCCGTGCAAACCCGAAAGCCCAAAGCGCGCGACAAGGCGATGCGCGGTCTCCTCCATTTGCGGGCAGTCCACCCGCCGCAACACACTGGCCGGACCGGTCAGGCCGCTGGTTTCGAGTACGTCCATGTGGATGCTGGCAAGGACGCGGCCCTGCCAGCAGGCGATCGACGTCGTTGCGGGTTCACCCGCGACATAGGCCTGAACGCTGACGGTCGCTTGCGGGGGAGACAGTGCGTCGAGAAGGAAGTGCGCATCGCGGCGGCGAAACGTCCTCGCCACGCTGCGCAGACGCGAAGGCGCAGCGGAGAGCCGCGCGAAGGCCTTGTGCGCCTGTTCCTGCGTTCGCACGATCACGACACCGCCTCCTCCCCAACTGCCATCGGACTTGAGAACGGCGGGCAGGCCCGTCTCGAGCAGCGCGAGATCAAGCGCATCACCGTCTTCCACATCCAAAGTGTGCGGCGCGGCGACGCCTTCACGCAGCGCTGCGGCAATGAAGCGGCTGCGCGAAAACATTTCCGGATAGCTCTCGATCCGGCCGAGTGAGAACGCGATCAGGCTGCCGACATCGCTGTTGGGGTTGCGGCTGTGGAGCGACAGCAGATGCCGAACCGCGCGGTCGTCGCACGGAACGATAAGATCCGGCGAAGACTCTTCGATCGCGAGCGCCAGCGACGGCAGTGGCAGCAGCGGGTTGTAAAGGTAGCGCCCGCAAACAAAGCGGCTTTTGGCGTTCACATGCCCGGCCGGATAAAGCGCATCGACCTGCGCACCCACTGCGGCGAACGCGCTCGCCAGACGCGCAGTGGACGGCCAATGGACGGTGGTGCTGAGCAGGATGCGCGTGACCATCCTGCACCCTAACTGCTTGGCTCTCAATCAATTCTGAACGTGGCACGCAACGTGGAGGTGCAACTGTGAGACGTCGTAATGGCGGAATTCGACGTTCCAAAAAGAGAAGTCTTGTCCCATTTCGGAACACCGGATTCGCCCCGTGTTCCTTTTGTTTCAGAAGGATGTCATGCCCCACATCTGCGATGTTGCCATCGTCGGCGCCGGACCTTACGGACTTTCCCTCGCCGCCCATCTACGCGCCTCCGGAATTTCCTTTCGCATCTTCGGCAAGCCGATGAGCACGTGGCGCCACCACATGCCCAAGGGCATGCACCTGAAGTCGGAAGGCTTCGCCTCCAACCTTTCGGCGCCCGACCGCAATTCGACGCTCGAGTCCTGGTGCAGGATGAACGACGTCGCCTACGCGCCCCAGAAGTCGCCCGTTGCGCTGCAGAATTTCGTTGCCTACGCAGACTGGTTCACGCGGACCTATGTGCCGACGCTCGAACAGAAGAACGTCATCGGCCTGGACCGTTGCAGCGACGGCTACGCGCTCCTGCTCGAAGACGGGACGATTGCGGTCGCCCGACGCGTCGTCCTCGCAGTCGGAATCACGTCCTTCAAGTGGATGCCGCGGGAACTGGCATCATTGCCCGGGGCTCTCGTCAGCCATTCTTTCGATCATCACGATTGCAGCCAGTTCGCCGGACGCGATGTCACCGTGCTCGGCGCCGGAGCATCGGCCGTCGATACCGCGATCGCGCTGCACGAAGCGGGCGCGAAGGTGCAGGTGCTCACCCGCCGCAAGTCGATCTGGTTCCACGACGCGCCGGACAACCAGGAACCAAGCCTTCTGCGTCAGCTTCAGAATCCCGATACCGGCATCGGCCCCGGTTGGCGTTCGTTCTTTTGCGTCAACACCCCGCTTCTGTTCCATCGGCTGCCGCAGACGCTGCGGCTCGAAGCAACGCGCCGCCATCTCGGTCCTGCGGCCGGCTGGTTCACGCGCGACAAGTTCATCGGCAAGATTCCGGTCGTGACCGATCACCAGCTCAAGAGTGCTCACATCGTCGACGGCCGCGTCGCACTCGAACTGAGCAAAAGCGAGGGCCGCGAGAAAATCCTGATGACCGATCACGTTGTTGCCGCCACCGGCTATCGCGCCGATCTCGCTCGCCTGTCCTTCATCGACGCGAGTCTGCGCGACCAGATTTCGGAGGTCGAAGGCACGCCGATCCTGACGGACAATTTCGAGTCGTCAGTCCCGAACCTCTACTTTGTGGGCCTTTCTGCCGCCAACAGCTTCGGGCCGCTGCTGCGCTTCATGTGCGGCTCGGAATTCGCGGCGCCGCGCCTGTGCGGTCACCTGCATCGCCGCATCGCGGCCGCCGCAGGACAGCGCCGCGCCGCCTAGCGCTTTCGCGCACCGGCAAAGGCGCGCGCCATCGCGTCGCGCATCGCCGTCGGCCGCATGTCGGAGTCCAGCGGCAGCTTGCGCGGATTGCCGCGCAGCAGCGTGTTGCGCATCCCTTCGGCGCGAAGATAGCGATCCGACAGTCCCCAAGTCAGCACGGCCATGGTCGACGGATTGTCGAGCACCACGTCGAGAAAGCGGCGGCTGGCATCGGCGACCGCGCGGTCGCGCGAGAGGAAATCGATCGGGCCGCCGCTGTCATCGACATCGTGCTCGGTAACCAGGATGCGCAGTCCTGTCGCCCGGACCTCTGCAAGAAAAGCCTCCAGCTTCTTCGCGTCGGTCGTGTGTCCGAAGGCCTGCAAATGCGCCTGGACGCCGAACGCGCCGACGGGAACGCCGCGCGCGATCATGCCTTCGAGCAGCTTCAGCGTCTGGCGCCGCCGTTCGTCACGTTCCGGACCATCTTCTTCGATGCCATAGTCATTGTAGACGAGCAGCGCGGCGGGATCAGCTTCGCGCGCCGCGTGGAATGCCAGATCGATATAGTCCGGGCCGAACTTCTTCAGCCAGAACGAATTGCGCAGTCCGTCGGCCCGGCCGTCCTTGGGCTCGATCGCTTCGTTGACGACATCCCAGGAATGCATGCGGCCGCGAAAATGCGCCGCGACCTTGGTGACGTAGCCGGTAAGGATCGCTTCGTCGGACGCCTCGGCGACGGCCTGCTCCAGCCAGGGCGGGTTGGACGCGTACCAGACGAGCGGGTGACCGCGGAACAAAAGACCATGCTCGCGCGAGAAATCGAGCAATGCATCGGGTGCGGAGAAATCGAACTGGCCCTGTGCCGGTTCGATCAGGTCGCGCTTGAGCTCATACTCCGGAACCATCATCGCGCAGTCGCGCAGGAAGGCGAATTTGAAATCCTCCTCGCGCAGTTCGTAGTTTCCGGTCGCACAGCCGAAGACAAATCCGCGCGCTGCCGCGAGCTTGCGGAGCGATGGTCCTTCATATTCGAGTTCGGGGAGCGAAACATCGGCGAGAGCAGGCGCTGCGCAACCCACTGCCCCAATGCCACCGAGCACGGCGCGTCGTGTCAGCATGGTCTTTCGGAATGAAAGTCGGCGACAGGCGCCTGGGCCTCGGGATTGCGAAAGCCCGCGCGCAACCAGGCGATCGCGCCGTCCGCGATGGCGCGGTAAAGCCGGTCAGGCAGAAAAATCTGCAGGAAAATGATCGCCGCAAGCCCCGGCCGATAGCAGCCACTCGCAACCGCCGCGAGGTAAAAGTTGAGAGCGCGCCACCTGCTCGACTGCGCCACGCCCTTCGCAACCGCCCAGCCGCGGCCGCCAAGATAGGCCTTGTGCGGGATCTGCGGCTTCATCGTCTCCAGCCATTGCTCCAGACGCTCGCTGCTGCGCCCTGCCGAGAGACGGTTGGGATCGTAGCGGTCCTTCCAGATCGTTCCGGGGCGCTCAGCCATCACGAAACGGCAACCGGCAAGCGAAAGGCGCACGGCGAAATCGGTGTCCTCCGCCTCGCTGAGTTTCTCGTGAAAGCGGATTGTGCGGGCGAGATCGGACGGCACCACAAGCGTGCTGGTGGGCGTAAAGCCCCGATCACAGAGCAGATAGCTCGCCATGTCCTCGCCCGGAGCGATTGCGCGCGGCGGTTTCAGGAATGTGCGTCCGACTTCGCGGTCGACCACGATGCGGGCGTACCCGGCCGTATTCTTTGTCCCGGCCAGCATTTCGCGCATCGCACGGAGATGGTGCGGCAGGAACTCGTCGTCGGAATCGAGAAACGCAATGAAGCGGCCGCGCGCCCGGTCGATGCCGGCATTGCGCGCCGCTCCGCCGCCGCGATTGTCCTGCCGCAAAAATTGGATTCGCGGATCGCCGAACGAGTCCACGACCGCTTTGGGAGCGTCGCGCGAGCCGTCGTCGATGACGATCAGCTCGAAATCCTGCTCCGTCTGCGCCAGAACCGAGCGCAGCGCTGCGCCGAGGAGATTCGCGCGGTTGTAGACCGGTATCACCACCGAAAAGAACGGCGCATCGCTCATGTCGGCACCTGGACATGCGGACGCGTCCACTCGCGCATCGAGACGCGCAGCAGCGCCAGGATCAGCAGGAGCTGTCCCCACTGCACCGCCGTGACCTGGATGAAGTCCAACTCCATGAAATTGTGCAGGATGTCGAAAAGGAAGACGGCGAAGAGCATCGCATTGAGATTGGCGTCGGTTCGCTCGGACCGCCAGAACTGCAGGAACGGCAGCACGACGACCGCCGTCATGCCGAGGATGAATCCGATTCCGCCGATGGTCACCAGCATTTCGAGATAGCCGCTATGACCCTCGCCGATCTGCGAGACCCAGCCGCTGCCGACATAGTGGTAGATCGGCGAGCGCGTGCCGGTGTTGCCGAAGGTGCCGAATCCGGCGCCGAGCAGCGGATGATCGCGGATATAGGCGAACTCGGCCTGCCAGATGGCCGCGCGGCCCGTGAAATTCTGCGGATCCTCGAGAAGCCGCGCCACGAACTGCCACTGCACAGCCAGCGCGACGGCCAGAACGATCAGCAGCAGCGCGACAGCGGCGCCGGCAATGGCACGATCCAGCTTGCTGCGCCAGGCGACGCGGTAAAGGCCGCCTGCGATCAGCGCCACCGGGAGAAGCCCGAGCGACGACTTCGAGCGCGTCATGACGAGGAACAGGATCGATGCCGCGCAGAGGAGGATGTCGCTTCGCCGCTTCGTCTCGATTGCGAAGTAGAAGAACATGATCGCCGACGTCGCCGCGAATGCGCCCGCCGTGTTCTTGTGCGAGTGGAGCCCGCGCCAGGCGCCTGCCAGATTGGCTTCGACATCGCTCGGCAGATGAATGGCGTTCTGGAACAGCGCGACCGAGGCGAGATCGGCGATGATCACGGCGGCAACGACATACCGCCACAGGACAATCGCACGCGCCGTGCCGAGCGTATCGACGCTCAGCATCATCGAGAGAACAAAAATCGTGGCGAGAACGGCGCGGCGCCCGACAATGTCCGGCTCGGCCGCCCACACGGCGCTGAGGATGCACCAGCCCATCAACAGCGCAAGACTGGGCGGCGTCGCGCGGATCGCCGCAAGTCCGCGCTTGCGCAGCGCCGCGAACAGAATGATCGCAAACGTGCCAAGGAAACTGACCTGGCGTATGAGGTCGCCGGACGCCGACGTCGCATTGCGTGCCGCCAGCGAAGCGACGCTGCGGTCGTCCAACGGCGTGGTGCCCACGAAGATGAGAAGGAGAAGCAGCACGAAACCGGCTTCGGCAACGATGCGGTCGAAACCGGAGTTGGGCCGCGTCAGTGCAGGCTGCTCATTGGCCATGGATTACGGAATACTCATTGTATTGCCGTCCGAACAGCGCATTGATTTTTCCGGCCGCGCGATACATCCGCCGCAGCGCGTTGGTGCGCCGATTCGCGTCGAAAACGAGAATGGCGAACAGCGGCGGCGACAACAAGAGCGCGCCGGCGATTTTGGACAACTCGCGCAACCAGCAGCGCAGATCCGGCCGGTACTTCAGAAACACCCGCATGTCGGAATTGCCGATGCTGTAGGCGCGGGCCAGCGCCCATTTCAGATTGGCGCGCGAGGCCGGCACGAAGGTGTGCGCCAGCGCTTCGTCGCTCCAGGCAAAGGAACCGCCGGCGGCATGCAGCCGGATAAAGAAGTCGCGGTCTTCGCCGCCCGTCAGTGCGAACGCCGGGTCGAACCAGGGCGCGGCGACGGATTCCAAGGCGGCGCGCGTCAGGAGCAGATTGCCGGTCCCCTGCACGGTCTCCACGGCTCCGCTGGCATGACGAATGTCCGACATGCCGTCGAAATAATGCGCCCAGCCCTGCGGCGCTTTCTCGAAGTCGAACAGGATCGAGCCCTGTATCGCAGAAGCGGCGGTCGCGGACTGTTCCTTGAGCAGCGAGTCGAGCCATTGCGGCTCGGGCCATTCATCGTCGTCGAGCATCGCGAGAAACTGCATGGCAGGCCGCGCAAGCGCCGTTTCCACCAAAACGTTTCGCACATGGGAAATGCCGCGTTGCGGCGCCAGTACGGATTGCAAGGGCCAGCGATAGGAGCCGCGCAGCCGCTCGCACACTGCAAGGCCTTCGCGCCCTTCCGCGTCATTGTCCGCGACCAGCACGGTCACCGAGGCATCGGTGCGCAGTTCGGCCAGTGCAGCCAGCAGCCGCGCCAGACCCTGTGGGCGGCGAAATGTCGGGATCGCGACCGTGACATCAGCCATGTTGCAGCCTCCACTCGCGGATCAGGGTGAAGATGCTCACGGTCAAAACTATGTCGCCGGCGACGATGCCGAGCAGCGAAGCGATCGGTCCGAACGCCATCAGCAGCACGAACGTGGCGACAAGCGAAACCGCGCAGGACTTCAGGCTCGCATTGGCCAATGGCTGAAACGCGCCGGCGGCCTGCAGGAACACCGCTTCCGGCGTCCGCAGCACGCGGATCGCCATGATCGCGATCCACACCGCAACGATCAGCAGCGCCTGGTGCCAGTCATAGCCTTGCTTGAGAACAACTTGCGGAAACCGGAACAGGAGCACAGCCGCCAGCACGATCGTGACGAGCAGGACTGCGACGCCCGCCATTCGGAATTCCTTGACGGCGCGAAAGCCGCGCACGAGGTCGCCTGCGCCAATAGCGCGCGCCATGATCGGCCGCTCCATGTCGGGGAACGCAGACAAGACAAGCGATACCGGCCGCATCAGAAGTCCGCCGAGCGCGAGCAGCGCGAATGCGCCGGGACCCGAGAAGAAGGTCACGAAATAGGCGTGGGCGTTGACGGTCAGTTCCGTCGCTGCAACGCCGAGCAAGGACCAGCGCGTCAGATCGCGCCACACCGGCGCATAGGCGCCAAGCGTGCCGGCGCCGAGACGGCGGAACTGCTTGCGCAGATAGTCGCGGTCGAACGCCGCCATGCTGGCCAATGCGGCGAACGAGAACAGCATCGCGATATTCGTCATGCCGATGCGGTCCACGAAGTGCAGCGCCCAAAGCCCGGCCAGCACGATCGCGCTGTAGAGCGCGTCCGAGATCGCCGCGCGCGCAGGCGAATCGACGGCATAGGCATAGGTGCGGCCAAGCAGGCGCAAACTCATCAAGGCGCCATAGAGTCCAAACAGCAAAGAGGCTTCGAGTCGCATGCCACTGCCGAGCAGCGAAGCGGAAACGACGGCGAACCCCAGAAGGCCGAGGGCGAAGTTGGCCTTCTGGAATGTCGCCAATTCCGCGTCGTCGACATGACCGCGCTGGCGGATGCCGATGATCGTCGGTGCACCGACCAGCGCCGACGCTGCGCTGACGCAGAACGGAACGATGGTCATCACGAAGGAGAACAGGCCGAACTGCAGACGCGGCAATGTGTGCAGGACCAGAACTGCGCCCAGAAAGTGCGCCGCCGAAATGCTCACCGGGCCAAGCGCGGACAGCGAATAGCGTGCCGCCAGCCGGACAAGCTTTTGCAGCGCGGTCGGCGCTCTGGTCGGTTCGAGGGCGATGGAAATGGCGGGCACGGCAGTTCCTGGTCTGATGACCCCTATGTGCCTGTCCCGATTGGGACAAATTCAAGAGGGATCGGTGAGAGGAACTGCAATCCCGGGGCCAACTTTGGCCGTCAGGCCGTGCGGGTCAGCAACAAAAACAGCGCGAGCGGATTGGTTACCGCGTAGCGCCAGAACAGCCGCCTTGGCTCGCGCGCCAGCCGGAAGAGCCATTCCAGCGAGAATTTCTGCATCCAGTCGGGCGCACGCCGGTAATCACCCGTGACAAAGTTAAAGCAGCCGCCGCAGGTCACGACCCAGCCGGCCCGCAGGCGCGGCTTGTTGCGCACGCAGAATTCATATTCGAACGGCACGCCGAGGCCGACAAAGACAATGTCGGCGCCCGACTGATTGATGGCGTCGCAGATCTCGGATTCCTGCCCGCGGCTGAAGTAACCATTGCGCCGGCCGGCGATCTGCAGTCCGGGATAGGTCAGGCGCAGCATGTCGGCGCAACGCGCGTTCACATCTTCGGTCGCGCCGAGCAGAAAGATCTTCAGGCCGAAGACGCGCGCGGTTGCCGCTGCATCGTGGATGAAGTCGGTCGTCGCGCTGCGCTCGGGAATCGGCGACTTGGTGAGGTATTTCGAGGCGAGCACAACGGGCTGGCCATCGGCGTGGATGATGTCGGCGGTTTCCAGCAGCGCCTTGAATCTGGAATTCATCGCAGCCATCGCTATGGCGTGGCCGTTGGAAGCGAAGACGAGCTTGGGGGCCTGCATGCCGGACCTGGCGGCCCGGCAGTCCAGGCGCATCAGGGTCGCGAGCTGCTCACGCGTGACACATGCGGTTCTGAGGCCGCCGACCATAACCTCCGCGATCGGATCGTTCGCGGGCGCCGGCGCTGCAAATTCACTCTCTTTTATTTTGAGAGCGCTGCTCATCAGCGTGCGTTCCGGCTGCGAAATACTTCGAGCGGCGTGCGCAGGAGCACGAACAGATCGGTCGCGAGCGTGGCGTTCTTGGCGTACCAGATGTCATAGGCCACGCGCTGGCGCATGTCCTCGACCGTCTTGGTTTCGCCGCGAAGACCGTGAACCTGCGCCCAGCCGGTGATGCCCGGCTTCACCGCCTGGCGCATCTCGTACTCCGCGATCCGGGCGGCATAGTAGGCGTCGTGCGCGCGAGCGTGCGGCCGCGGACCCACCAACGACATCTCGCCGGACAGGACGTTGAGCAGTTGCGGCAGTTCGTCGAGGCTCGAGGTGCGCAGCCAGGCGCCGACGCGCGTGATGCGTTTGTCGTTCTCGCAGGCCTGTACGACCGTGTCGCCGTTTTCCAGTACGTTCATCGTGCGGAACTTGAAGATGTCGAACGGACGGCCATTCAGTCCCAGCCGCGTCTGGCGGAAAAAGATCGGGCCGCGCGAGTCCAGGCGGATCACGAGCGCGATCAGCGCAAGAACAGGCAGTGCGAGGATGAGTGCAAAGCTGGCGATGGCGACATCGACGACGCGCTTGAGCAGCGGCTCGATGCTTCCGGGTTGCGCATTGACGTTGGCGGGCGCGCTCCACTGCGGCGCGCTCGAATAGGCAAGATTGTGCGGCAAGGCGGCACGCAGAATGCCGTTCGCCGAGATGACGGTTTCCTGGCTATGGGCCAGTTGATCGCGGGTGCTCAAGCGCAGTCCTCAGGTCGGTCTGCCTTGAGAAATGCAGCGGATGCGCCACGATTTTTTCGGTAAATCGTGCCGAAACGATACGGTTTCGAACCGCGTCCGGAACAGCCGTAAGACTGTGTTAAGGGGTGCGGAAAATCTGTCTCTTATCGAGACAGGTCAGCCGGCCAGTTCGTGCTGCCAGCGCTTGAGGCGCGGATTTCCCGAGCGCAGCATCGGAATCAGCGATGCCAGGTTGAGCTCGCGCGGTCCGATGCCGAAGCGCGGCAGGAGGAAGCGGTTCTGCCCTTCGCCGAGACACCCGGATAGGGTGGAAAAAGCGTAGTCGTAGCCGGCGTCGCGCACGGCGTGCCAGGCTTCGCGCGAAATGTCGCCCTTGTTGCCGAACGGATACGAAAAGTAACGGCATGGTCCCACTTCGCGCTGGATCAGCGCACGCGGGCGCTCGGCCTGTTCGCGCAGCATCTCTGCCGTCTGGTTCTCATGCATCGGCCAATGACGATGGGCATGTGCGCCGATCTCGACGCCGCGCGCCGCCAGCGCACGGACCTGGTCCCAGTTGAGGAACGATTCGGACGAAAATTTCTGCAATCGCGCAGCCAGCTCGCCGGGCGCGAAGTGCGTCATCATCGCATCCACCGCTTCCTGCGCGCGCGCCATGTCCAGACCGCGCACCTTCCAGACGATGCTTTGCGCAAGCCGTTCGCGGTCGGCGTCCAGGACGACCGGCTCGGGCAGATGCGGAATTCTGTAGCTGCCGTCGGCTGCGTAGAAGAGAAAAAGAAGCGTCAGGAAGATCGGGTTGCGCTCTCCCGTATCGACATGGTGGGTGCTGATGAAGAGAGACCAGGGCAGACCCAGACCGCTCAGGACATCGGCGGCGAGGTCATGCGTGTTGGCATAGCCGTCATCGCTCATCAGGAAGACCGCGCGCTTGTGGCGGTCGGGCGATTTCAGAACGTCACCAATCGCCGCCAGCGGCAGCACGTCGAAATTTTCCTTCAGCGACTCGGCGATGGCGACGAAGGCATCCAGTTCGTGATGGTTTTCCTGCACGCGCGAATCGAGCGTCTCGCGTTCCACGCCATGGAAGAAGACTGCCGCAGGGCGGCCAAGCGGGCGCACGATGTCCGCCGGGACGAACCGGCCGAGACCGCGCGCAATTTGTCCCAGGCGGCTCATGCCTTCATGATGGCGGACAAGGCGTTACACCCCTGTTAACCGGTACTACCCGGAGCGGGGCGTTTCTCTTAGTGTTTGGACGAGGCAAGGGCCGGAAAGGCCGATCCGGCATGTTCTCCAACCTGTTCCGTTCGCGCGACTGGCTCATCCTCGCCCCGCTCGGCCTTGCCGCCATCGCCCTGGGCTATTGGGGCTTTCTGGTCTGCGACCCGGCGAGACCGTGCCATGCGGTCTCCCAGCTCGACGCCTTTGTCCGCGCCATCGGCCTGCTGCGCCTGTCGAACAACTACGTTCTGGGTTCCGATCCGTGGCAGCTCGTCGTGGCCCAGTTCGCGCTGCCGGCGATGGCGCTGCTGGGCGGCGCCAAGCTCCTCTTGGTCAATGTGCGCCGCGACGTTCGCGTCGCCCTCGCCCACCGCGCGCGCAATCACATCATCGTCTGCGGCCTCAGCGACACGGGACGCAACATCGTCGAAGGCTTTGTCGAGGCAGGCCGCACCGTCGTTGCCGTCACGCTGGATTCGGACGAGGCCAACGCGCTGGCCTGCGAAAATCTCAGCGTCGCGGTTCTGAAGGGCGACGCCTCGCAGGCCGGCATGCTGGCGCTGGCGGGACTGAGGCGGGCCGAAGCGGTGATCATGACGACCGGTTCGGACGCGCAGAATCTGGAGATCGGCCTGCGCGCCGGCGAAATGCTGGACGCGGAAAAAGGGGACACTGCCGTCAAGCTGCTCGCCGAGCTGCGCAGCGACTGGCTCAGGGAATCGCTTGCCGGTCATCGCACCGCCGTTCTCGGGCGCAAGTCGGCGGAGATGCAGCTTTTCAATCTCTACGAGAATTCGGCGCGCTCGCTGCTCCATTCCGCGGCATTCGAACGCGCGTTCCTCGAATACGGCGCCAAGCCGCACATCGTGCTCGCCGGCTTCGGCAGCGCCGGACAGGAGATTGTCCGCCACGCGATCCAGACCAGCTTTGCCACGCCCGGAACGCGCCTTGCGGTCACGATCTTTGACAAGAGCGCCGGACCTCTCGGCCAGTTGTTCAAGCTGCGCGACGCAGGGCTGAACGGTCTTGCCGATTTTTCCTTCAACCCCTGCGTCTTCGCCGACGACGACGCCGCATCCTGGCTCGACATCGAAAAGTCGCTGACCGGACTGCGCGCCGACATGGTCGTGGTCACGCTGGAGCACGACGAAGACGCCTTGCGCGCCGCACTGCAGTTCCGCAGCTCGCTCGACCGGCTTGGCCAGCTCGAGACTCCGGTGTTCGTGCGCCTGCGCCATCAGCGCAAGCTCGGCGAATTCATGCGTCAGGTCGAAAGCCACCCGCTTCTGCCGGACCGTCTGATATCCTTTGGTGATCTGCGGCAGCTTACCTGCCCCGAGATGCTGCTCGGCACGGGCCTGGATCATCTGGCGCGCGCGGCGCACGAGGCGTATCTCGAAACCCTCAGCCGCAACGACCGCTCGCCTGCCGCCGTTCCGTGGGCGCGCCTGCCGGAACGTTTCAAGCAATCCAACCGCGCGCTCGCCGATCACATGCCGGTGCTGTTGCGCATCGGCGGATACAGGCTGGTCGCAGGAAGCGGCGCGGCGCTGACGTTCGAGGCCGAGACCGTCGAAGCGCTCGCCCGCGCCGTGCACTGGCGCTGGTGCGTCGAACAATGGGCGTCAGGCTGGCAGTACGCTCCGCGGCGCGACGATGTCCGCAAACTGCATCCGCTTCTGCGCGACTGGAGCGAGATACCCGAAGACAGCCGGAGCTGGAACCGCGACCAGGTCCGCCGGATTCCGGCGATCGCGCAAAAAGCCGGTTATTCGCTGTGCCGCGAAAAGGTCGTGCCGCTCGCCGATCCGTCCGGCGATGCTGCCGGCGTTCCGGCCGATGTCACGCTCGTGCTGCTGGTGGATAGCGCAGACGCCGCGCAGATCGACAGGGCAGAGACGCTCCTCGCCGCGCGCCCGGCGCGCCTCCGGCTCGTCTGGCGGGGTGCAGAGTCCCTGAACGCTCTCGAGGATCGTCTGTCGGGCGATCTTGCCGCTGCGATCGAAGGCTGGATTTCGCCGCCGGGTTAGGCCGGCAGGCTGAGTGGCCGCGTGCGGAACAGAACGTGCCATTCGGCCACATCGGCCATCAGAAGATCGGCGGCCTTGTCGACGCGGTCCGCAAGGCGTGCGAATTCCAGCGGCTCTTCTGCCAGCGCAGCGTCCAGTTCTTCGAGGTTGAGCGCGGTCTCGCGCGACCGGTCGGCCACAGACTGGAAATCGCCTTGCGCGCGTATCGCGTTGATCGCCGCACCCACGGTCGGAAACAGCGCCGTCAGGAACACTGTCCAGTTCCGGTACGCATGCGACAGCTCCGGCGCGCCGAAGTACAGAGCCAGATAACCGACGCAGATCGCAAGCGTGGCAAGAAAGAGCACCGAGCCGGCAAGATGCAGTCGCTCGCCCGCTTTCTCCATCGCCTCTGCGTTGTGGTGGTTGTAGTCGATCTGATTCCTGAGCTCCGCGTTGCGGACAGCGTCGCGCACGGCCAAAAGATAGGCGTGATCGACGGCGAGGCTGGGAACAGGAATTTCCCGCTCGAGCGCGCGCGCATACCAGCCGACCCAGCCTTGCGCGCTTTGCGATGGCTTTCCCGGCCGGTCGAGTCGCGCCGCGGCGCCCATCAGGGCGAGAATGCGCAAGTGGCGCAGCGTTTCGGCGAGCCTGCGATACTCCATCCAGCGGCGATGCCATTCGCGCCGGCCGCCCATCCAGATCACGGCGACGATCAGGCCGATCAGTCCGATCTCGAATGCCAGCAGAAAGGGTTTCAGGTTCATCGGCAGCAGCAGGCTGCTCAGCGCGAGAAGCACGGCCGCGGCCGCGGCGCCAAAATTGAAGACATAGGCGCTGCGATAGATCTGGGCGTAGCGGATCGAAAGGTGGTCGACAAATGAATATGCGCCCAGCAGCTTTCCGGTCACGACCGGCGACAACCCGGCATTGCGCGCATCGGCCTTGAGATAGTCGCGCCAGCGCGTCGCGCCGTCCTTGTCATGCGCAGGCGCGCGCAGGTCGCGCCAGCGCAAGCCCCGCACGCCGAGCAGGAAAAGAAGGACCGGATAGGACAGCGCGATGTTCCAGCGCCGGGGCTTTTCCGCAAGCAAAGTCTGGAATGCGCGGCGCTCCACGCCTTGCGGCGGGGCAAGCATGATCGAGATCAGGTCGGGCAGAAGTGCAGCGAGCGAACGGCGTGGAACGTCCTCGATACCGGAGCGTGCCGTTGGCAGCGCCACGTCCGCGCGCCACAGTATGGACGCATCGGACGGCTTTCGCGGGTCGATCAGGATCACCGGAACGCCTTCGGCCACCGCATGTTCAACGATCAGGGCCGTTCCGCCGATGCCGTCGGCCGGCATCTGGTCCCAGATCGCAATCACGATGTCCGCATTGGCTAGCATCAGAAGACCGGCCGCTTCATAGGCACGCGCGGCGGCATCGCGCCTGCCGTCCAGTTCGAACACCACGTCTGCCCGCGACAGAAGCGAGTCGTAGCTCGTGCGCGACTCCTCACACGTGAAATCGTTGCGATATTCGGCGCGCCCGAACGGCAGGATGACGCTGAGCGGCATACCGGCGGCCAATCCCGCATCGGCCACGATGCGGTCGGCGCCTTCCGCCAGCGCCGAGACGGTCGAGAGGGCAGGCTCTGTTTCCGAGAAAGCCCACGCATCCTTCGCCACAGTCGCGCGCGCAAACCGCGCCACGTCGCTCAGGATCGCGTCGACCGTCTTGCGTACGTCGGTGGCCTGCGCTTCGGAAAACTTGGCGCCAATACGGTGTCCGGTGACGCCGACACGCAGAGAGGCGCGAGGCCGTGGCAGGACCATCTCGTCGGATCTTGTCTGGTCCATCGAAAAATCGCCGGGCTGGCCAAGTGGTGCGACTCACATGTTAGGTTGCCGGCGGCAGGGACCGAAAGGGGCAGGAATGAACGATGTTCTGAAGGACTATACGAGATTCGACTACGACAATGGTCGCTGGACGCGGCCGGTCTACCGGCGCGGCAGCGGTCCCGCGGTGATCGTGATCCATGAGATGCCCGGGCTGCACCCCCTGGTCGTGCGCTTTGCCAACCGCGTGGCGGAGGCTGGCATGACGGTCTTTCTGCCCGTCCTGTTCGGCGAGCCTGGCCGGCCGGTCACGCCAGGCTACGCCATCGGCGAGATGCTCAAGGGCATCTGCATCCGGCGAGAGTTCTCGGTCTGGGCGCAGAACAGTTCGAGCCCGATTGTCGACTGGCTGCGCGCCCTGGCAAAGAAGGTCCATGGCGAGTGCGGCGGCAAGGGCGTCGGCGCAGTCGGCATGTGCTTCACCGGAAACTTTGCCATGTCGATGATGACCGAACCCTCAGTGGTCGCACCCGTATTGTCGCAGCCCTCGCTTCCGCTCGGCTTCAGCGCGGCGGCCAAGGCGGCGATGGGAATCTCGCCGGACGAGATTGCCTGTGCCAAGCGCCGCTTCAAAGATGAAAACCTTTCGGCCATCGGCCTGCGTTTCAAAGGCGATCCGATCGTGACGAAGGAACGCTTTCAATCCTTCAAGGACACGTTCGGCGACAAGTTCGAAGCCATCGAACTCGACGACGAGCATGCCGAGCCTGCGCCAGGGTTCGGTCCGCACTCCGTGCTGACGCTCAACCTGCGCGACGGCGATCCGGACAGCATGACGCGACAGACCGAGCGGCGCGTGATCGCATTTTTCAAGGAGCGGACGGGCGCGTAGCGGCGATCAAGCTGGCGGCCGCGGCTCCCGCCCGATCGGCGGCGATGATCGCAGCGTGCGGAATGTCCAGTTCGCGCAGCAGTTTGCCTCAGGCCCGTTTCGCCCGGCAACGCCGATGCGAGCAGGACACCGAAGAGCCTCTGGCCTTCGACGAAGGTTTGCACTTCGCTGAGGAATTTCGCGTCCCTGAGATTGAAGGCGCGGATGAGGAGTTCAAATCCGGTACCGCGGAGTGCGTCGAGTATGCTTTGCTGCATCTCCCCCACATTCGCCGGCAGCGGATCATCGCAGAGCAGACCGATCAGGAATGAGCGGCGGAAGGCGAGGCCGCGCGCCTGCGGGTCCGGCGAAAATCCGATCTCGCTGATGATTGCGCCGATCCTGTCGCGCGTCGCGGCGCGCACGAAAGGCGAATTGTTGATGACGCGCGAAACCGTCTTCTTGGAGACATGCGCCAGGCGCGCGACATCGTTGATCGTCGGCCGCGTACGCGGTTCGGCCTTCTTTCGCCCCTGATCGTCGCCGCGTCGCCGGGGCATATTGCTCAGACGATTCCCAGTTCCCGCTTGGCGAATTCCAGCGCGCTCTTGTAGTCGGCCTTTCCGTTCGAGGCGCGCAAGGGAACGCCTGCGATCAGGACATGCTTGGGCGTCTTGTAGCCGGCCAGCCGCTGATGCACATGCTGGCGCACATCGTCCTCGCGGAAATCGTCCTTGGAGAGCACGGTCACCACCGCGGTCACGGCCTGACCCCATTTTTCATCCGGCACGCCGACGACAAGCGCATCTTCGATCGTGGGATGCAGCTTCAAGGTCTCCTCGACTTCTTCGGGATAGACCTTCTCGCCGGCCGTGTTGATGCAGACGCTGCCGCGGCCGAGCAAGGTGAGCGTTCCGTCCTTCTCCACCACGCACCAATCGCCCGGCATGGAATAGCGCACGCCGTCGATCGTCTTGAACGTCTCGGCGGTCTTCTTCTCGTCCTTGTAATAGCCGATCGGAATGGGCGGGCTCATCGCGATGATTCCGGGCGTGCCCGAGCCGGGTTCGACGAGCCGGTTCTGTTCGTCGAACACCTTGCAGCGGTCGCCGATCTGGAACTTGGCGGTCTGCACCTCACCGTCCTTCGTCATCATCGATGTGCCGAAACCGACCGCTTCGGACGAGCCGAAACTGTCGACCAGAATCGCCTGCGGAATATGCTTGAGCAGTCCCTGCTTGACCTCGCGGCTCCACATCACGCCGGACGAAACCATGTTCACGATGCTCGACGTGTCGTAGCGGCCAGGCTGTTCCTCGAGCGCATTCAGCATCGGCTTGGCGAAGGCGTCGCCGACGATGACGAGCGTCATGGCCCTGTTCTTCTGCGTCGCCTCGAACATTTCGTGCGCGCTGAAGGAGTGATGCTTCAGCGTGATGACGCAGCCGCCGGCCAGCATCGTGTTCAGCGCCATCAGCAGTCCGGTGCCGTGCATCAAGGGACAGGCGGGAATGAGACGGTTGCCTGGGCCGGCAAGGCGGATCGCTTCGGTCACCTGCTCGGTATTTTCCGGAACCGGACCAAGCTTGCGCAGCGCGACGAGCGAGGTTTCGCGCAAATCATTGTGCGTCCAGATCACGCCCTTTGGCATGCCGGTCGTACCGCCGGTGTAGATGAAGAACTCGTCCTGCGGCGAACGCTCGATCTTGACGGGCGTTCCGTCGCCTTCTGCGGCAAGGGTTTCGTAGTCGATGGCAAAGTCCGCCGGTTTTCCGTCGTCGGTCACTTCGACGAAATTCTCGACCTTGGTCAGGCGCGAGCGGATTTCGGCGATCGTGTCGCGGAATTCGGAGCCGTAGACCACGGTCTGAGCGTCCGAATTGTCGAAGATGTAGAACACCTCTTCCGGCTTGTAGCGGTAGTTTACGTTGACATGCGTCAGCCGCGCCTTGAAGCAGGCGGCCAGCGTTTCGCAATATTCCGGCCGGTTGCGCATATAGAACGCGACCTTCGCCCGTGGCTTGGCGCCGCGGCGCATCAGGGCGCGCGCGAGGTTGTTGGACCGCCTGGCCGTCTCGCCCCAGCTGATCACCCGATCGCCGTGGATCAGTGCCGGAGCATCCGGCGGAATGACCGTCGAAATCGCATCCAGCAAGTCGCCAAAGTTCCACGCCATTTTTCACTCCCCGGCTGCTAACGCTGGGGAAGCATGCCCCGCGCTCTTTTGTGTCACTCTAATAAGTGTCTCGCCCGCGAACAACGCGATTGCGATTGCCCGCACAAAGGCGACAAAATCGGGAAAACAACAAGGGAGGCCGTCATGGCAGCAAGAACGGGTTTCAAACTGCGCCTGGAGCCACAGGACGAGTATACGCACACGCCGGACGCGGCCTCCAACTACAATGAGAGCATGTACTTCAATGTCTTCGATCCGGTCCGAAAGATCGGCGGCTGGTTCCGGCTCGGCAACCGGCCGAACGAAGGCCAGGCGGAGATGACGACCTGCCTCTATCTGCCTGACGGACGCGTCGCCTTCATGTATGGCCGCCCCAAGATCGCCGACAACAAGGCGATGAACGCCGGCGGCATGAAGATCGAGGTGATCGAGCCGTTCAAGAAACTGAAAGTCACCTATGACGGCAAGGCCTGCGTGCTCGCAAAGCCGTTCGACATGGCCGAGCCTTCCAAGGCGTTCCGCGAAAATCCGACCGTCGATTGCAGGGTCGAGCTCGACTATGAGGGCGTCTCGCCCATGTTCGGCGGCGAGACCGTGCGCGAAGACGGCAAGCCCATGGAAATCGACCCGGAGAAATCCTTCGCCAAGGCGCACTACGAGCAGCACATGGCTGCAAAGGGCACGTTCACCATAGGCGGCGAAAAGTTCGTCGTCGAAGGTTTCGGCCTGCGCGACAAGAGCTGGGGTCCGCGCTACTGGCAGGCGATCAACTGGTATCGCTGGTGCCCGATGAATTTCGGCCGCGACTTCGGCATGATGCTGTCGATCGTCGCCGGTACCGAAGGCGAGCCGCGCCAGGGCGGCATGGTGTTCAAGGACGGCAAGTACGACCTCATCACCGAATGCGCGATCGACACCGACTGGGACGAGAACTGGTACCAGACCGGCCTGCGCGCCAAGGTGAAGACCGAATCCGGCGCACACTATGAAGTGAGCGGCAGGGTTCTTTCGCTCATTCCGTTGCGCAACCGCCGCAAGACGCCGGACGGCCAGGAGCTCAACACCCGCATCACCGAAGGCATGACGGAATACAAGTGCAACGGCATGACCGGGTACGGCCTCAGCGAATATCTCGATCAGATCGTGGACGGAAAGCCGACGGGATTGAAGAAATGAAGATCGACCTGTGGGATCCGGAAAGCTTCGCGCACGGTCATCCGCACGCGCAGTATGAGTGGCTGCGCGCCAACGATCCGGTGCATTTCCAGAAGGAGCCCGCAGGTCCCGGCTTTTATGCCATTACGCGATACCAGGACGTTTACGAGGTCGACCGGAATTTTCAGGCCTTCTCGTCCGAACCGACGATCATGATCCAGGACGCGCCGGAGGGCGCGAATGGCTTTGGCCCGTACAAGATGATGCTCATGATGGATCCGCCGCAGCACACTGCGTTCCGGCGGCTCATCCGGGAAGAGTTCACCGTGCCGGTTTCCGCCGATCGTACGCCGCGCATGAAGCAGCTCGCGCGCCAGATCGTCGACGAGGTGATCGAGAAGGGTGAATGCGATTTCGTCAGCCAGGTTGCCGGCGAGATGCCGTCCTATGTCATCGCCGAGCTGATGGGCATTCCGCTCGATGACGGGCGCGAGCTCTACAAATTGACCGAGGCGATCCATACGACGGCGGGCGGCACGCCGACACAGGAAGGCGCCGTCGCGGTCTTCAAGATGTTCGAATACGGACGCAAGGTGATCGAAGAGAAACGCGCGCGGCCCAAGGACGATCTCGCCACCAAGCTTTTGCAGGCCGAGGTCGACGGAAGAAAGCTCGACGACATCGAATTTCTACTGTTCTTCCTGCTGCTCATCGATGCGGGCGGCGACACGACGCGAAATCTTCTGTCCTCCGGCATGCTCGCGATGCTGGAAAATCCGGATCAGCTACGCTGGTTGATGGAAGATCTTCCGGGACGGCTGCCCACCGCGCGCGAGGAATTGCTGCGTTGGTGCAGCCCGGTGATCTACATGCGCCGCCGCGCCACGCGCACCATCGAGATCGGCGGCAAGACGCTGCACGAGGGCGACAAGGCGGTGATGTATTTCGCTTCGGCCAATCGCGATCCGGACAAGTTCGAACATCCCGGCAAGCTCGATCTGTCGCGCAAGCCGAACGAACACATCGCCTTCGGCACCGGCCCGCATGGCTGTCTCGGCCAGCACATCGCGCGCATCGAGATCGATGCCATGCTCGTTGAAGTGCTGACGCGCATGAAGGATTTCCGGCTGGCAGGCGAACCGAGATGGCTGCCGTCGAACTTCATCTCCGGACCGCAGACGATGCCCGTGAAATTCACGGCAGCACGACGCTTGGCAGGGGCCTGAAGGAAAGCGGGTCACGCCCTTGAAAGTGTGGATAATAGTCCTATTTTAGGTCCGCAGACCTCAGAAGGACCAAAATGGCAGTCGTTCGACACATTTTACTTTGCCCAGGCACGCCGTAGTGGGCCGTTGCATGAGAGACGGCGTTACACGTTGTTTCACTGTCGCCTGCGGAGTCGTCTCCTCTGCGTGAACGTGAAATGATCTCAATCGGATAGCTAAAAATATCGCGCGATTTGTTCCCGAAAAAAAAGAGTAGAGGGATGCCCACACTTCACTACGTCACGTTCCGCTCTCTGCACGAGCAGCCGCTTTCGATTGCGGCCCGGCTACGCGTGCCGACGGACGGCAAGGACAAGCATCCCGCGGTCATTCTTTTACATGGCTCGGCGGGTCCCAGCCTTCGCGAGGGCGGCTACGCCGATGTGTTGAACGAGGCGGGGTTCGTCACGCTGGAGCCCGACCAGTGGTCTGCGCGCGGGCTGGCGGGCGGCGCATCGGGGCGGCCGCGCACCGTGCTCGAGACCCTGCCCGACCTGTTCGGCGCGCGCGCCTTCCTTGAGCGGCATCCAGCCGTCGATTCCGCGCGCATCGGCGTCGGCGGATTTTCGTTCGGCGGCGTTGCTGCGATGCTTGCGGCCACGCACAAGCACAACGACAGGTTTCTCGATGGCGATCACTTCCGCGCCTTCATGCCCGTCTATCCCGCGACCTGGACCTACAATCGGGTTCCGGATTTCGAGTTCGGGGACCTGGTCGATGCCCCGCTGCTGCTGATCACCGGCGCTTCGGACCAGTATGACAACGATCCCGACGTTTCGGCGAAACTGGTAGCCGGATTGAATCCGTCCGATCGCGAAAAGATCCGGATTCAGGTCATGCCCGATAGTCATCACGGTTTCGACATGCCCGGAGTCGACATGGAAGTGAACGATCCCTTCGGCAATCAGGGCCGCGGCGGCAACGTCATCATGCGCTATAATCCCGAAACGACGAGGCTGTCGCACCGCATGGCGGTCGAGTTCTTCTCGTCTGCGTTGAAATAGGAGGACGCCCATGTCCGCTGCGGTTCACACAAAGGAGCGGCTCACCGTTTCGCGGGACGGCGGATCGGCCGGCGCGTTCGTGACCGGCGTCGATCTTTCCAGAAAGAACGATGCCGAGGAGATCGCCGGCATTCGCAAGGCGCTGCTCGACAATCTCGTCATCGCCCTGCCCGGCCAAAATCTCTCGCTCGATGATCTGGAGCGCTTCACCGACGCCCTTGGCGGCTGCGATATCACGCCCTTCGTCAAGCCGGTCGAGGGCCGCCCGCACGTCATCCGCATCCTGAAAGAGCCGCACGAGAAGCTGAACTTCGCCAACGCCTGGCACACCGATCTGTCTTATCTCGAGGCGCCGCCCAGTTTCACGGTGCTGTATTGCCTCGAAACGCCGCCGGCCGGCGGCGATACGGTCTGGGCCAACCAGTACATGGCATTCGAGACACTGTCGTCGGGACTGCGTGACACGTTGCTGGGATTGAACGCGGTGCATTCGGCGGGTCCGGCTTATGGCACCGGCGGCTATCTCGACGGCGTGAAGGACAAGATGTCGACCAGGATCGAACCGTCGAAGGATGCCTATCGCGAACAGGTTCATCCCGCCGTCATCGCACATGCCGAGACGAACAGGCCGTCGCTCTACCTCAATCCGGTCTACACCCAGCGCATCGCCGGATGGACGAAGGCGGAGTCCGATGGTCTCCTCGGCCATGTCTACAAGCACTCCGTGAACGAGAATTTCACCTGGCGCCTCAAATGGGCGCGGGGAACGCTGGCGATCTGGGACAATCGCTGCACGCAGCACTTCGCGCTCAACGACTATCACGGTCATCGCCGCGAGATGGTAAGAACCAGCGTCAAGGGTACAAAACCAAGGGCAGCACGCGCATGAAACTTGCAACATTCAAGGCCGCCGGTCACGAACGCATCGGTGTCGTAAAGGGTGACGAGATCGTCGATCTCACGGGTGAAGACGTTCCGTCCGGCATGATCGAACTCATCGCCAACTGGCCCAAGCACAAGGACACTGTCGCGCGCATCGCCGCGCAGTCCAAGCCGCGATACAAAATCGCGGATGTGCATCTGATGGCGCCGGTGCCGCGGCCGCAGAAGGTGATGGCCATCGGCCTCAACTATGCCGACCACATCGCCGAAAGCGGCGCGGCCACTCCCGAAAAGCAGATCTGGTTCTCCAAGCTGGGGAACGCCATCAACGGTCCGTACGATCCGATCCAGATGCCAAAGGCATCGAGCGCGATCGACTATGAAGCCGAACTCGTCTTCGTCATCGGCAAGCGCTGCCGCCATGTGACCAAGGAAAAGGCACACGAAGTCATCTTCGGCTACGCCGCCGGCAACGACATCAGCGTGCGCGACTGGCAGTTCCACACCACCCAATGGCTGGTCGGAAAGTCCTTCGACACCCATGCGCCGTTCGGACCGTGGATCGTGACGGCCGACGAAATCGGCGATCCGCATGCGCTCGGCATCCGCTGCCTCGTCAATGGCGAGACCCGGCAAAATTCGAATACGAAGAATCTGGTGTTCAACTGCTTCGACCAGATCGCCTATCTCAGCCAGGCGATGACGCTCGAGCCGGGCGACATCGTCTTCACCGGAACGCCTGGCGGTGTCGGCCAGTCGATGAAGCCGCCGAAACTCCTGAAGGCGGGCGACACGGTGCGCGTCGAGATCGACAAGATCGGCGCGATCGAAGCCAAAATGGTGCCCGAAGCCTAAGGCCCCGGCTCGCGCGGCGCGCGCAGGATGGTACGAAAGCCGAGATGACTGGCCGCGAGATCGGCCTCCTGGCCCTCGCGCGAGCCTGAGCGGTAGCGCATGCAGTAATTGGGCGCGCAGAGGAACGAGCCGCCCTTGATCACATAGCGCTTGGTCTCGCCCATCATCGGCATCTGGTCGGGGCCCGGCGTCTCGCCATGGCGTGGCTGGTAGATGTCGGTCGTGAGTTCCCAGACATTGCCGATCATGTCGTAAAGACCGTAGGCGTTGGCAGCGTAGCAACCGGAAGGAGCGAGACCGACAAAACCGTCATCGCCGCTGTTCATCACCGGGAAGATTCCCTGCCAGGTGTTGGCGTTCTTCGGCTGGTCGTGATCCATCGCCGCTTTCGGGTTTCCCGCGCGCGCCGCCCACTCCCATTCGGCCTCGCTCGGCAGATCGCGGCCCTTCCAGCGCGCATAGGCGAGCGCATCGTCATGCGTGACTTCGACGACGGGATAGTTGTCGCGGCCGACAATGTCGCTGCCGGCGCCTGCGGGATGCCGCCAGTTGGCGCCCGGCACATAGCGCCACCATTGCGAGATGTCCTCCATGCCGTGAACTTCCTTGGGCATGACGAACACCGCCGCGCCGGCCTTCAGCATGTCGCCCATCAGTTCGGGATGCAGCTTCGGATCGATCGCTCGCTCCGCAGTGGTCACATAACCGGTCGCTTTCACGAAGGCGGCAAACTCGCCATTGGTGACTTCGTGGCGGTCCATCCAGAAGCCTCCGACCCGAACGGGCCGGATCGGACCTTCTTCAGGATAGATGGTGTCGCCCTGATCGAACGTCCCGGCGGGAATCCACACCATGCCATGGTGCGGAGCCGGCGCAGAGAGATCCAGGCAGCGCGCGGTATATTCGGAGGACTTGGGAACACCACCAGCGAACCAGATGCCGGCCGCAAACAGGCTCGCAATGGCGCCGATGGTCAGCGCCGCGAGCCGGTCAGGCCGGTTCACTTGCGCCTGGCCGGCTTTTGGCTGGCAGGTCCGCCATGATCCACAATGCCAAGGAACGACAGCGCCATGCGCGACAGAGAATCGAGCACGAAGACTTCATCGGAATAAGGGCCGTCATTGAGCAGCCGATGGACGAGCACACCATCGACGGATCGCAGCGCGAAAATGCACGCGGCCTCGAGGCTCTCATGCGTGCCTTCGCCGCGCGCCGCAAGGAACCTGGCAAGCAGCTCGCCCTGGCGCTGCGTCCCTGCCCGCATCTGCGGCCAATAGTCTGCGCCGGCACCAGCAAGCGAACGCTGAAAAAGCGCGCGGAAGAATCCGTGGTTTCGCTTCATGATGTGAGCGGTGTTCTCGATCAGCGTGCGCACGACAACCGACGTCGGCTGTTCCCGCCAATCCTCCATCGCAAAGAAGCGCGCGGAATTTTCGAGATTGCGTTCCGTGAAGCGATGGTGAAGAGCCTTGAAGAAGGCTTCCTTGTCTCGGAAGCGGCGATAGAAGCTGCCGACCGAGCAACCGGCTGCCGAAGCTATGTCGGTCACATGCGCCGCGTCGTAGCCGACCTTGGCGAACACGCGTTCTCCGGCATGCAGCAGGCGGTCGCGCGCATCGCGACTGCGTGCCTGATTCACCGGCAAAACGCCGTCGAGCTGGTCAACCGATTCCAAGGGCGCGGGGGCTCCGTGTTGCCCAGATTTGCTAGACCAAATTGGTGCCCATTGCCAGTACCGTGGACTAGCCCGCCCCGCCGGCGCTGACCGGTACGATATTGTCGTCCGAATTGCGGTCGATCCACTCATTGTAGGGATCGATTCCGGCGAATGCCGGCGCGACATTCGTGATCACATGGAACGTCTGGGGACCGGAAACAACAGGTCTCGGTGCAAGCGTGACGATCTTGGTCTTGCCGAAGTCGGGGTCGCTTGGCTTGGCGAGGAACAGCCCTATGCTGACGGGCTCGTTCATTTTGACCTCGGTCTGCGCGCCCTTTCCATCAGCATAGTATTTGTGGGCATCGACGGTGATGGCGACGTCGTACTTTCCGTCGGGCCGCTTCGTCCAGCCCGCGCTCTTGGCGGTCAGGTCGTAGAGCGTGATCTTGTCGAACAGATCGGTGATCAGCGCATCATATTTCGGACCGGCTTCCTCGCGAAGGATCTTGATGAAGTCCTTGGACGATGGGTACGGCGCCGGTTTGAATGCGTACTGCGCAAGAAGGCGGCGCAGCGACCGGTCGACAACGTCTTCGCCAACCGCTTCCTTCAGCCGGTACATGACGACCGCGCCTTTGCGATAGTGGATGTAGCCCTGATCTTCGACGCGATCCAACGGCAGCTCCTCGACCTCCTCACTGCCCCGCGCGCGCAGATAGGCGTCAAGCTCCTCCTTGAGGAACTTACGAACATGCTCTGGGCCATACAGATGCTCCATGACCAGGAGCGCCGAATATTGCGCGAAGGTTTCGGACAGCATCGTCATGCCCTGCATGTTCGCGCCGATCACCTGATGTGCCCACCATTGATGGCCGAGCTCGTGCGCGGTCACGAAGGTGACCATGTCGATCTTGTCGGTGTCGCGCCGGATCGCGCGGTCGTCCTGAATGAAGCCAATGGCTTCCGAATATGGGATCGTATTGGCAAACAACTCGGCGAAGGATTCGTAGCCCGGAAACTCAAGAATACGAGCCTGGCGAAACTGATACGGGCTGAACGTCTTGTTGAAGACGTCCATGGACGCCTTCATGGCGCGGAGCATTCGGTCGATCTGATAAGGATGATGCGGGTCGTAATAGACCGCGAGTTCGACATCGTGCCACTTGTCGCGTTTCACGGCATATGCCGCGGACTGCATCGAGAAGAAGTAGAGTATCGGCGCACCCGACTTGAACCGAACCGTGCGCCGGCCGTCCCGCACGATCTCCGAAACGCGATAGCCGGGCGCGATCGGAGTCTGGTCCGCAACCGTCGAAACTGTAATGTCCGAAGTCACCCAGTCCGCGTCATTGGCGATGTACGACGAGGACCTCGCCGAATCATCTTCGAGCTTTGCCGGACGAAGTTCGGCTGGCAGATGCTGGCGCCGGCGTTTGACCGGATCGGTGAGCAGGTTGTTCCGGTCCATTCCGAGAACGGGTGTAATCTCTCGATTGTTGACGAAGGTGCCGTTGTCGACGATGTGCGTGAGGTTGGCGCGGTTCTTGAACCCAACTTGTTCCCACACCGTTTTGAAGGTGATCGCGCGCGTCTCGCCGGGCTGCATGGGCTTGTCGAACGTATAGATCACATAGTTGAAGCGGTCGAAGCGCTGGCTGATGTGGGCGCCTTCGACATTCAGGTTTTCAACCTTCAGATCCCGCTCCCAGCGCACATGAACCTGTCCCATCGGCTGCGCCGTCTTGTTCTCAACCGTATAACGGCCGGTTGTCACAACGCGTGGGTCATGCGGATAGATCGCGACGTTGAGCACGACGTCGGTGATCCGCGGCGGCGGGATGTCCTTGTATTTGTAGAGCGCCTTTTCGTAGTCCCCGGTCCAAGCCTCTTCCTCAACGCTGGTACGATAGGAATTGAGAACATTGGTGTTGTAGAAAATGAATGCGCCGCTTGCGGCCCAAACGACCACTGCAAACGCCATCAGTGCGCCGGCATAACCCGCCAGCTTGCGCGGCAGCCGCGTCAGCCGCGGCCGCAATCGCGTTTCGGTGCCACGCCGCCAAAGCGCATACGACAAGATGGACAGGACAAGAGCGAATGCGCACCAGTAGATCTGGAACCAGGCGCGACCAATCCAGAATGTACCCTGCCCGTTCATGTCGGACAGCGGCACCGCAATCGTCGTTCCGTACAGATAAAGGTGATGCTCGTAGCCAATATTGCCGAATGTGATCAGCGTGATCTGGATGAGCGCCATCACGCCCCAGCCGATATATTTGTGCGGCGACATGGCTTGAACGAAAATCGCGAGCGCCGCGATTTCAGTAGCCTCGATCGCATTGGGGACGACGTAGCGCACGACATAGTGCCACCACTCGAAGTTAAAGTAGCCGTTAAAGGCTTGAATGCCGACGCCCGCGAACACCGAAATCGCGATCATCGCGACAAGGACGAGCGTGATCGCCAATATTTTCGGCACGACGAATGCCCAGTCCGGAACCGGACAGGCGTCGAACACTTCATGCGTATGCCGGTCGCGCTCGCGCCAGACCAGTTCGCCGGCATAGTAGATCGCCACGATCATCGGGATGATGGTGAACGATCCGTTCAGGGTCGTGATCATCAGATTCGTAACGGGCAATACGACGAAGTCGCGCTGCTCGGTCGCAAACGTAAGGCCGCCGATCGCGTTCAGAAGCCCGAGTGCGAGCAGGACGAAAAATGCCGGGCTCTTGAATACCTGCGCCATCTCGAACCGCGTCCACTTCAGGCACTGCGTCAACGTGCTCGCCGTGTCGAAGCTTGGCTCGGGAAGCGGTCCGGACCGTGTGCGAATGATGGCGCGCTCGGTCTCTTCCACGCTGGCGGTTTTGGTGCCGCGCGTTTCAAAGCGATAGACGTGATACGCTATAGCGAGGAACAGGAGAGCCACGGAAAACCAGATCACCCGATTGTATAAAATGGTGCCGATTGGTGGAGGCAACATCGTGTTGCGGTCGGATGCCGTCCAATACTTTGTGACGTCATCGACAGCGCCGATGCCGAACGGCTCGAGCAGACCGACAATGTGGTCATACTCCGGTTTGGAAAAAAGTGCGGTCAACACAAAGAACGCGACGAGAAACGCGACCACACCGACATAGGTCGCCATCATCGATCTGGTCGCAGTGGCAAGCGCGAAGAAGGCGGCGCCCAGTACGAACAGGGTCGGAAGCAAGATGACCGAATAGGCGTAAAGATAGTCTTCGGGCCGGAATGGGCCGACCTTCACGGGGTCGAGCCACGGCATCATCGATCCAACGATGATCCCGAGCGGCAAGGAGAGAATCATCGCCGCGGCGGCACAGTAGGCGCCTGTGAAGCGGCCGAACAGATAGTCGAACTTGGTGATGCGCGTGGAGCGGATGATCGGTCCAAAGCCGGTTTCGTCGTCGCGGACGACGACATTGGCTACAAAAGCGGTGAGCGCAAAGATCGCGAACACGCTCATGATCCCAAGTTCCTCAAGGATCGCGTAAGGCGCGTTCACATGCGTGTTCCCCCCAGATCCAATGTGAATTTGAGGTATGGTTGTCGCGCCGAACGTCAGCAAAAAGAAAATGCCGAAGGCGACCCAAAAAACAGGGGAGCGCACTTGATAGCGGAACTCGAAGCCAGCGACTTTTGCGAACATCGCTCTAGGCTGCCCGTCGCGTGTTGCTCAGTGTGGCAAAATAGACATCCTCAAGGCCCGCCTCGACTGTTGCAAAATCATTTCCGGGGTCCCTGTCGGACACGATGTGAACAACTGTTTGACCGCCCACAAGGCGAGTGGAGATTACCGAGTATTTCTGGCGGTAGTTTTCGAGTTCACCCTTGCTGATCACTTTCTTCCAGATACGCCCCTTAAGGGATGCCGTCAGCTCATCGGGAGCCCCAGATCCCACAATCCGGCCTTCAGCGATGATGGCCATGCGTGGGCAAAGATCCGAAACATCGTCGACGATGTGGGTTGAGAATTACGACGATCTGTTCACCGACTTCAGCGAGGAGATTGAGAAATCGATTGCGCTCTTCAGGATCCAGACCAGCGGTCGGTTCGTCTACGATCAGCAGAGTCGGGCGGCCGATGAGTGCTTGCGCGATCCCGAAGCGCTGACGCATGCCGCCCGAAAAACCGGCGATCGCCTTCTTGCGGACGTTCCAGAGATTGACCTGCTGAAGCAGCGCTTCAACCGTTTCACGCCGCTCGGCGGCCTGCGTCACACCTTTGAGCACTGCCATGTGGTCGAGCATGTCGTAGGCAGAGACGCGTGGATAAACTCCAAAATCCTGGGGCAGATAACCAAGTACCTGGCGCAGTTTTTCAGGCTCGAGAACGACATCGATGTCCTTAAAATGTATTGAGCCACTACTCGGCGCCTGCAGCGTCGCGATGCAACGCATCAGCGTTGACTTGCCGGCGCCATTCGGTCCGAGAAGGCCGAACATGCCCGCCGGGATCTCTAGATTGACTTGGTGGAGCGCGCGTACGCCTCCGGGATAGACGTGAGACAGGTTTTTGATCGACAGCATGTTTGCCCCCTGTTGTGAAAAGATAGGCCGGACTGAGCAATCTTCAATGGCGTGGCGCAGGACGCACGACTGGCCCGTCGGGGGTGAGCGCGATATGCGTCAGAACCTGCTCATCGTGGTTCATGCGCCAGGAGAGCAGCTTCTGTGCATATTCCAGCATGATAGCCAAATAGCGTGGATCGCCTGCACAATTTGTGAACTCTCCAGGATCCTGCTGCAGATCGAAGAGTAAGGGCGGCAATTTGGTAAAGTGGACATATTTGTATTTGTCGTCACGAATGACGTTCATTGTGCATTGATGCAGCGTCAGATTGAGGTGCTGCTCCACGCCCGTGTCCGCTGGGTCGCGAAAGTCAAATTCCCAATGCGCCTCACTTCTCCAATTTGCGGGAGTCGGGTTGCCCTGGAGAAATGGTACCAATGAGCGCCCGTCGCACTGAAACGGCACGGGCACGCCGACGGATTCGAGCATTGTCGGCATGATGTCGACGTTTTCGGTGAAGCTTGTCACTGTCGAACCGCGCGTTGCGTCCGCTTCGCGCCGTGGATCACGAATGATCAGAGGGATGTGGTAGGAGGCATCGAAATATCCACACTTGCCGAGCAGCCAGTGATCCCCCATCTGTTCGCCATGATCGGACGTGAATATGACGAGCGTGTCATCCCACCGGCCAGTCCGCTTGAGAAATTCGAATAGCCTTCCCAGTGCGGCGTCCACTTCGGTCATCAAGCCATAATAGACGGCTTTCAATCTGCGCATTTTTTTCTGGTCAGCGCTGGCACGGAATTGGCGGCGCGACAGTTGATAGGCCAGCCATTGGTGCTGCTCAAATTCAGCTTCCGGAGTTTCCATGCGCGAAAATCCGGGAACTGTCATCGGATCATACATTGCGTTGTACGGCTCAGGTGCCACGAACGGCGGATGCGGCCGCAAGATCGACAAATGAGCGACGAACGGTCCGCGGGAGTCGGTGATGTATTCTATGCATCGATCGACGAGAAAATTCGTGTCGTCGACCGGCTCCGGATAAATGAGTGGCTTTGGAACCGGCGCGCCGTCTTCATAGTCCGGGCCGCTATTGCGGAGGCCGTAGGCCAGCGAGACAGGTTCCGGCACTTTGTAGCCCTGGGCTTTCAGCCAGTTCGTCCACGCGTATGGAGTTTCGCCCATCAGCACGATGGGCCGAATGCCGGGCAGTGGGCCTTCGTAAGTGCGCAGCCATGGATCATCGTCGTCGAGTTGGCGCGGATCCAGGCTTGTGTCGGTATAGCCGAATAAGACCGGATCGTAGCCCGCGGCAGCAGTTTCCTTGGCCCAATTTGTGTGGCGCGCATCGAGCGGCGTTCCGTTTGTGCCCGAGCGATGGTTTTGCAGGTACATGCCGGTATGCAGCGATGCGCGTGACGGCCCACAAGGCACGGCGTTTGCGAAGTGTTTCCTAAAGAGGACGCCATTTCTGGCTAGGGCATCGAGGTTGGGCGTTTGAACTATGGGATGGTCCAGTGCTGACAAGCACTCTGCACGCCACTGGTCCGCGGTGATGAAGAGAATATTGAGTGGCATGCGTTGGTCGTCCAATATTAGGCCGAAGGTTGCAGCTTGGTGGTTACCCTCTCGATCTGCCCAATATGATCGGCGATCGTCCGACGAACAAAGACCAAAAGAAAATCCCCCGGCCTAGCCCGAGGAGGAGCGTCAGCCGAGGGATTCAGCCACCGACTGAGCTCCTGGGGAGAGCGCCATGTGGTGGGTAACCTATGGACCGAATGCGTCTATACGCATTTGGATAAATTTATTCACTGATCAATAAATTATCGAAAAAACGAAATTTGTCAATGAAATTGATAGGTTGACACTGAAAATCCACGGTGAGGTAGCCGCCAAATCAAAAAAGGGCGCCGGTTTCCCGGCACCCTCTCCTGACGATTGTCCCCGCAATTTACCAGCGGGCGCCGACGGTGACGCCGATAATGCGCGGATCTTCGGTTTCGATTTCTGTGACCAAGCCCGAGGTGTCCGACTGCGGATTGACGCCTTGAATGTTACGCGTCCCGACCACGTTCGTTGCGTACACTTTTGCGTACCACCGAGCATCCGGCGCATTTAGCTGCACCTGCAGATTTAACTGGTCCCAGCTACCGACGCTATCAACAGGGTCATTGAAGATTCGAGAGAAGTATCCGCTCTGCCAGTAGTAATCCACGCGAGGAACGAGCGTGTACAAGGTCCCTTGTGGGCCACGCAGAACTTCAATGCTGCTCAAGTCGTAATAGTCTGCTGACGCCAGATCGGTTTCTTCCGAGAAAACACCGTTCTGATATTGTGAGATGCCGGGATCGCCCGCCGCCTGCCCAATACCTCTGAGCGTTACGACGCCGCCGCCAAGGGCGCTCTTCGCAAACGTTAGATTGGGGACGTTGTACTGAAGATCTTTGAAGGTGACGATTTCTTTCTGTTTGAGTTCATCGCCGGAGATCGACGTCACCGCGATCGGGACCGTTTGAATGTCTTCCGATTTCTTTTCGGCGGTCACGACCACAGTTTCTATCTGAGCGAAGGCGGGAACCGTGAAAGCGGTCGTAACCAGAAGCGCACTCAGAAGCTTTGCAGAATTGTTTTTGGTCACCACGAACAGACCTCCCCTATATTTTGCTAATTCATTGGCCAATGAGTCATGCATATCGGCAATTTTATTGTCAAAGACAATTCATTGATCATTGAGTAAATCAAGATCGGTGTGGCAGGGGGGCCACGTCACGCCTTAGATCAATGAAATATTTGCTCTAATTCCTCGAGTCCACTCGACCTTACCGTTTACAACGTACGTGATTTTGCAGTAGTCATTTATCAAGTGATGTAAATATTCGGCCGATTTTGGCCGCGTACGTTTGGTTCGGTGCAATATGAGTATTCATGGTGTGGTCGCCCCTGCAGCGGGGCGTAAAGACAGAGATCGCGCTGGCAGGAAAAATCGCCGTCCATTTCGCCGCGCACTTCTGGATGACAAAGCCTCCAAGCGGACACAGAGAAGCTTGGCGACAAGCGAGCGCATCCTCAATTCCGCGGAAGAACTGTTTGCCAAGCACGGGATTTACGGCGTGACGATGCGCGAGATCGCAGAGCTCGCAAATGTCGACACGGCACTCCTGCATTACTACTTCGAGTCAAAACGCGGCGTGTTCGATGCCGTTTTCGCGCGCCGCGCCGACGTTCTGAATTCCGAGCGCATGCGGGAGATGGACCGCTATGAAGCCGAAAATGGCGGCCAGTATGACTTGGAAGCGATTATTGCCGCTTATTTGCGGCCGGTGTTCAGCCTCAATCGCCAGGGCGGACAAGGCTGGCGCAATTTCTGCGCGTTTGTGGGAAATCTGACGTCTGCGCCAGAATTGGCGGAGATATTCGCGCTGAAGTTTGATCCGATACTAAATCGCTTTCTTGGCCTGTTGCGCAAAGCGATGCCGAATGTCGACGAGTCGGACCTGTTCTGGAGTTACCATATGTTCTCCGGATCACTGACGACGGTGAACATCGCCAATGGTGCGATCGAGCGTCTGTCCGGCGGGCTTTGCCACTCCGAGGATTTTGACCAGATTGAACCTCGCTTGGTGAAGTATACTGCGGAAGGCTTCCGGGCTGTCTGCCTGTCCCGCTCCACCGCGTGTCAAGCTTAAATCCCAATACAAACAGCCTGTTATCAGGCGATTGACTCTGCTTCGCGAGCCCCGGCATACTAGAACAAATAGTGAACATATAATGCCAGATGCCGTCAAAAAACTGGAAGGAACTCGCCAACTCCTCGAGCCCATTCTGGGCGAAGGCAGGAGCCTTGCACGCTGCGCGCTTGGCCATGCGGATAGCGATTCGGTTCTGGGCGGAGGCCTTGCGCAAGGTGCACTGCATGAGATTTTCGCCGGCGATGCAGGCGCATCGGGCTTTACGGCCTGCGCAGCCCGGCGTGTGAGCAGCACCAAACACATGCTCTGGATCGTTCAGGATTTTTGCGCACTCGAACATGGCGCACTCGCGCCGTCCGGCTTTGCGGAACTGGGCATCGATCCGTCGAAACTCTTTCTGCTGCGCACGGCCGATGCCGCTGATGCTCTGCGAGCCGGCGTCGATGCCTTGTCTTGCACAGGCCTTGGCGCGGTGATCATGGAGATCACCGGCAATCCGAAAGTTCTCGATCTCGTCGCCAGCCGCAGGCTTGTGCTTGCGGCCCAACAGCGTGGCGTCACCGCTTTTCTTCTGCGCCAGAGCGCGCAAGCCGAACCGAGCGCCGCGCAGACACGCTGGCAGGTTCACAGCAGCCGCTCCGCCGATACAGACGATTGGGGAATGCCGCGCTTCGAGGCGGCGCTTGTTCGCAACCGGCAGGGAGAGACCGGGCACTGGGTGATGGAATGGAGTTGTGACGATGGAGCTTTCCGCAAGCCCTGTGATCAGACGGCGCATCCTGGCGCTGTGGTTCGCACGCCTGCCGACAGACCGGCTGCAGCGGCAAAGACGCGCATCGCCGGATGATCCGCCGCTTGTTCTTTCGATAAAGAGCAACAATGCGCGCATCCTCTATGCAGTGGACCTCAAGGCCGCGCGGCTGAAGCTGGTGCCGGGCATGGCCTTGGCCAGCGCACGAGCGATGGTGCGTGAACTGACCGTTGTCGAAGCCGATGAACCCGCGGATGCCAGACTGCTTGCCGGCATCGCCGACTGGTGCGATCGCTTCACGCCCTTTGTTGCGATCGATGGCCTGGACGGACTGCTGCTCGACATAACCGGCGCGGCGCATCTGTTCGGCGGCGAGGCAGCGATGCTTGAAACTGTTCGGGCCTCTCTCGCGCGCCAGGGCTTCACCATACGCGCGGCGCTTGCCGGAACCGCCGCTGCGGCGCGGGCGTTGGCACGTTATGCGGACGCGACAGTCGCCGCACCGGGAACGGAAGCAGAAGCCGTCGCATTTCTTCCTGTCGCAGCATTGGATCTGGATTCCAAAGATACGCATGCGCTCCGCCGCGCCGGTCTCAAAACCATCGCGCAGGTGGCGGGCCGCGCCCGCGCCGAACTGACCGCACGCTTCGGAAAGGAGATGGTATTCAAGCTCGAACGCGCCCTCGGTCAGAGTGAAAAACCGATCTCGCCGCGGCGCATTCTGCCCGACTACATGGCCGAGCATCGCTTTGCCGAACCGGTGACGGCCGAGGCGGTTGTCGCCGATTCCATCCTGTCTCTGGCAGGTTCGTTGTGCAGCCTGCTGGAAGAACGCGGCCAAGGCGCCCGCGCGCTAGAGGCAAGCTTCTTTCGCAGTGACGGCGCAGTCAGCCGCATCACGCTTGAAACTGCACGGCCCTTGCGTGATCCCAAGATCATCGCGCGCCTGTTCCGCGACCGGCTGGATGCGCTGGCCGATCCGATTGATCCGGGGTTCGGTTTCGACCTCATCAGACTTGGCGCACTGCATGCCGAGCGTCTGGTGCCGGAAAGCGTCGGTTTGGAGGCAAGGCCGGATGACGCCAAGGAGATCGCTTTCTTGATCGATCGGCTGGCGGCGCGCTTCGGCTCGCACCGCATCCTGACTTTCCAGCCGCAGGACACGCATATTCCCGAAGCAGCCGGCGTGGCCGTGCCGGCGCAGCATGCACCAGATACAAAACTCAACTGGGAAGCACGCATCACGGGCGAAGCCCCGCGACGGCCCTTGCGCATGCTCTCCAGACCCGAACTCATCGATGTCATGGCGCAGGTGCCCGATGGACCGCCTTTGCGCTTTCGCTGGCGCCGCGCGCTGCATGCGGTCACGCGCGCCGAAGGCCCCGAGCGCATCGCGATGGAATGGTGGCGCAACCAGAACCCTCAGCCGACGCGTGACTATTTCCGCGTCGAAGATGAAGCCGGCAAGCGCTTCTGGCTTTATCGTGACGGTCTTTACGGCCGTGAGCCATTCGCGCCGCGCTGGTATGTGCATGGGCTGTTCGCATGACTGGCTATGCGGAAATCGCGGTGACGTCGAATTTCTCGTTCCTGCGCGGCGCATCACGTCCGGAAGAATTGAGCAAACAGGCTTGCGCACATGGTTATGCCGCCATCGGCATCGCCGACCGCAACACGCTCGCGGGTGTCGTCCGCGCCTATGCCGGGTTTGACGATCCGGAACTGCCGAAAGAAAAACCGAAATTCCTGGTAGGCGCACAACTCGTCTTTGAAGATGGGACGCCGGACATCCTCGCCTATCCCGTCGACCGCAAAGCCTATGGAAATCTCTGCCGCCTGCTCACGGTCGGAAAATTGCGCGCCAAGAAGGGCGATTGCACGCTTTATATGAGCGATCTTCTGGAGTGGCAGACTGGACTGCTCCTCGCCGTGATGCCGCCCATGCGCGGCGCACTCACCAAAATTCGAGACGCACTTGAGACAGTGCGCGAAGCAGCACCTGATCGCTTATGGCTAGCCGCGTCCATGTTGCATCGTGGCGACGACCGGCGGCGCTTGAAGCGGTTGAAGACGCTGGCACAGGAAATGTGTGTGCCGCTGCTTGCCGTCAACGATGTGCTCTATCACGAACCGGCACGTCGCGAGTTGCAGGATGTCGTCACCTGCATTCGTGAACATCTGACCATCGACAAAGCTGGCAAACTCCTGGAAGCCAATGCCGAGCGTCACTTGAAATCACCCGAGGAAATGACACGGCTGTTCCGCGATGCGCCGGACGCGATTGCAGAAACGACACATTTTGCGGATCGCATCTCCTTCTCGCTGTCACAGCTGAAATACAATTATCCCGAAGAGCCTGTGCCGAAGGGACGAACGCCGGATGAATATCTTCGCGAGCTGACCTGGACCGGCGCCCACAAGCGCTATCCGGACGGCATTCCGGATTCCGTGCGCGTTACGCTGGAAAAAGAACTGGCGCTGATCGCAAAACTCGAATACGCGCCCTATTTCCTCACCGTGCGCGACATTGTCGGTTTCGCGCGCGCGCGCAACATCCTGTGCCAAGGCCGCGGTTCGGCAGCCAATTCCGCGGTCTGTTATGTGCTCGACATTACCGCCGTCGATCCCGCGCAGAACGATCTGCTGTTCGAACGCTTCATTTCGCAGGAACGCAAGGAACCGCCCGACATCGACGTCGATTTCGAGCATGAGCGGCGCGAGGAGGTGATCCAGGACGTCTACAAGCGCTACGGCCATGACAAGGCGGCGCTGACCGCCACCGTCATCTGCTATCGCCCGCGCAGCGCCATCCGCGAGGTCGGAAAAGTATTTGGCCTTTCCGAAGACATCACCGCCGCCATGGCCAGCAGCGTATGGGGCAGTTGGGGTAGTGCGCTGAAGGAAAAACAGGTGCGTCAGGGCATGCTGGATCCGCAGAACGCAGCCATCGTGCAGGCGGTGAGCTTTGCCAACCAGATCATGGGATTCCCGCGGCATCTTTCGCAGCATGTAGGCGGCTTTGTGCTGACGCATGACCGCCTCGACACCATTGTGCCCATCGGTCCCGCCGCAATGGACGACCGCTACTTCATCGAGTGGGACAAGGACGATATCGACCGGCTCGGCATGATGAAGGTCGATGTTCTGGCGCTCGGCATGCTGACCTGCATCCGCAAGGCGTTTGACCTTATCCGCCTGCATGAAGGAAAGAACTTCGATCTCGTCAACGTGCCGCGCGAGGATCCGGCCGTCTATGACATGCTGTGCAAGGCCGACGCGGTCGGCGTGTTCCAGGTGGAAAGCCGGGCGCAGATGAACATGCTGCCGCGCCTTCGTCCGCGTTGTTTCTACGATCTTGTTATCGAAGTCGCGATTGTTCGGCCCGGACCGATCCAGGGCGACATGGTGCATCCATACCTGCGCCGGCGCAGCGGAAAGGAGGCGGTCGAGTATCCTTCCCCTTCGCCCGAACATGGGCCGCCTGACGAACTCTACAGGGTTCTCAACAAGACCAAGGGTGTACCGCTATTCCAAGAACAGGCGATGAAGCTTGCAATCGTTGCGGCGAAGTTCACGCCGGAAGAGGCGAACGGGTTGCGCCGCGCCATGGCGACGTTCCGCAATGTCGGCACCATCGATACGTTTCGCGAAAAAATGGTCGGCGGCATGATGCGCCGCGGCTATGCCCAGGATTTCGCCGAGCGCTGCTTCAAGCAGATCGAAGGCTTCGGCAGTTACGGCTTTCCCGAAAGCCATGCCGCGAGTTTCGCGCTGCTCGTCTACATCTCAGCCTGGATCAAGTGCCATCACCCGGCGGCGTTCGGCTGCGCGCTGCTTAACTCGCAACCCATGGGATTTTATGCGCCGGCCGAAATCGTGCGTGACGCGCGCGAGCATAACGTAGAAGTACTCGCGCCCGACGCCAATTTCAGCGAGTGGGACAACACGCTGGAGCAGAGCCCTTCACTCTTACTGCGGCTCGGCTTTCGCCAGATTGACGGCTTTCACGAAGACTGGGCGCGACGGATCGTCGAAAATCGCGGCTATGGCTATGTGAGCTTTGGCGAGTTTCTCCGCCGCAGCGACCTGCCGAAAAAAGCGCTGATGGTTCTGGCGGAGGCGGATGGCCTGCGTTCCTTCGGCATGGACCGGCGCGAGGCGCTGTGGGCCGTGCGCCGCCTGCCCGACCAGCACACGCTGCCCTTGTTCGAAGCGCAGCGGATGAAGGAATTGCCGACCGAGCACATCTCGCCCTTGCCCGAGATGCCTCTGAGCGAACATGTGCTGGCGGACTATCAGACGCTGCGCCTGTCGCTGAAAGGCTACCCGATGCAGTTCCTGCGCGAGCTGTTCGCGGCCGAGAAAGTCAAAAGCTGCGCCGAGGTCGAAGCCACAGACGATGGCAAGCGCGTCCGCTGTGCCGGTGTCATCCTGGTACGGCAGATGCCGGGGGATGCCGGTGTCGTGTTCATCACGCTGAGCGATGAAACCGGCATCACCAATGTGGTGGTATGGCCTAGGCTGGTCGAAACTTTCCGTCGCGAGATCATGGGTTCGCGCCTGCTGCTGGTGGAAGGCAAGGTGCAAAAGAGCGAGGGTGTGGTGCATCTGGTGGCTGAACGGGTCTTCGATCGAACACATGAACTGGACCGGCTGTCGGAAGACACGTTGCGACCATTTCAGGGCAAGTTGGAGGATCTGGCTTACCAGCGGCCGGATTCCCGCAGCCCCCATCATCCGCGACAGATGCAAATCCTGCCCAAGTCGCGGGATTTTCATTAAGCCGCAGCGGGTCTATACGCTTTTGCTCCGGGGCAAAGCACCATCTGGTCATGAACAGCATTCGCGGTCTGAGTTGGCCGCTCCTCGTCTCAATCACGGCCTGCGTCATTCTCGCAGTGCCTTTGTGGTGCGTCGCGTCCCCACCGATGCCCGACTATCCCGCGCATCTGGCGAGCTTTTATCTGATCGGCGGCGGGCTCTCGAACTATTACCGGGTCGAGTGGGCGTTCCTGCCCAATCTGGCCGGAGAAGCGATCATCCCGCTTCTTGCTAAGCTTGTGCCGCTTGGGGTCGCGACCAAACTCTTTCTCAGCATCGCAATCGCGATGTGGGTCCTTGGACCTGCAGCCGTACAGCGGGCGCTTTTCGGCAGGGTGGGACTGGGTGGCATCATCGCGGCAGCCTTTGCCTACAATGCGCCCTTCATGTGGGGTTTTTTCAACTACGACTTTGCGGCGGGTGTCAGCTTTTTTGTCTTCGCGGCGTGGATATCGACGGACGCTAAGCGAAAGCCCATTCATCTCGCTGGCTTCGCCATTGCCTTCATGCTTGTTTACTTTGCGCACCTGTTCGCACTGGCTACGCTCTTGATGCTCATCGGGTGTTTCGAATTGTCAGGCGCCTGGCGCGGGAGAGGCTTTTCTCCGACGGACATGGCACGGCGAATGTCCCTGCTCGCCGCGCTCTGCGTGCCCGTAGCGCTAACCTATCTTTTTTTGACCCCGCACGGCGGCGGCCTGAACCTACAATTCAACTTTTTGGACACGATGGCGGAGCGGTTTGAGGCGGCCATTCAATTCCACTTCGATCTGCCGGCCTACGCCCTCACGGGCAGTTTGATCCTAGCGTTCCTCGCGGGACTCCTGACCCGCCATCTCACGATCGCACCGCGAATGATACCCGGACTTATAGTCCTCTTTCTTTGCACTCTATTGGCGCCGGAGTGGGCGCTGGGAGGCTGGGGGGTGCACTTTCGGCTGCCGGCGGTACTGGGGGTCATGCTCTTTGCGGCATCGGACGTATCGCTTTCTCGCCACAAGACATCCGCAGGCATGATCGCGATGACGATCTTATTCGCATGCCAGGCGGCAATCCTGACGGTCGACTGGCAACGCGTCGATGCGCGCTACAGAGAGTTTCGCGCCGCGGCAAGCGCCATCGGCGCCGGCGCGCGCCTGCTGACGGTGCTGGATGGCGACTCGCTCGGTTGGTCGGCCGACCAGCCCTATTGGCACATGGCCGAATTCGCCGTGATCGATCGCGGCGCATTCACGCCGCTGCTGTTTGCTACGCGCGGCCAACACATCATCCGTGTCCTGCCGCCGATGAACCAATACGCCGCGGCGACGGCACAACAAGGGTCGCCTCCCGACATTGACGAACTGAACGATCTTGCGGCAGGCCGAAGAGACGCAGACGAAGACATTCGCAACGTGTTGCCCTACCTCCTTTACTTCCAGTGCCATTACGACCAAGCCGTCGTCATTCACGGCGATGGACCGCTGTCGAAAATCCCGCCGATGCTGCGTCTGAAACATTCCGGAAGCTTCTACGCGCTCTATGACGTCGTTCCCGACAAAATGTGCTCGACGCAATGAAGCCATCAGCGCAGGCCTTCGGATTTCGGATCATCCTTGTGACTCTGGCAGTTGGTTGCGCCCTGGGACTTGTTCACTCGGCATCCGTTCTGACTTTCCATGTTCCGTTTGATCCCAACGAAGGATGGAACGCCTACTTCGCACAAATGGCCATCGCGACGGGCTCGCCGTACCCGGCGGAACAAGGGTTTCTCGTAAACAACTATCCGCCACTTTCTTTTTTTCTGATTGGGGGGCTCACGCGGATATTCGGAGATGCGATTGTCGTTGGACGCGTCGTTTCTCTTCTGTCGCTTTGCGTGATCGCGTTTGGAATCGCGAAAACGGCAAGCGAGTCCGGTTGCAGCAAGGAGCAGTCCGCGTTTGCCGGTCTCCTTTTCATCGCCTGCCTGCTGCTGACCAGCGACTATGTTGGCATGGATGATCCGCAGCTGCTGGGTCACGCCATCGCAGTCTGGGGCATGATGGTCGCATTGCGCACGCCACGGACCTCCCGCAGCATGGTGATCTCCGCGCTGCTGCTCGCGATCGCTTTCTTCGTCAAACACAATCTTGTCCTCTTGCCCCTCTCGCTCGCGGCCTGGATGCTGCTGGTGGATCGCCGCCGCGCCGTCACTTTCATCGCGAGTGGTTTGATTTTCGTGCTGATCGGCATTGGGGCATTTCGCGACGCGTTTGCGACGGGCTTTTTTCACCAGATCGATTCCGCCAGGACGTATGCGCTCGACAATATTCGCACAACAGCGCTGGGTTGGCTGCCTTGGGCAGCGGTTCCGATCTCCGGCGCACTGCTGCTGTTCTTAATTGGCCGGCGAGACCAGTTTGCTGTGTTCGCCATTATCTACGCCGCAGTTGCAACCGTCGGCGGACTGGCGTTTTCGGGCGGCGCAGGCGTCGATGCAAACGTCCTATTTGATGCAGACATCGCGCTCGCGCTTTGCGCAAGCCTTCTGTTCGATCGCTTGGATAGTCGAATATGGGCGACTGTCAGCGCCGCGCTGTATTTGATTCCATTGGCCTTGCTGCTCTGCAACTCTGATCAGGATTGGCTCAGCCGAATGTATTGGCTGGAGCCGATGGCGGAGGATCGCCGCATTGCGTCTCAGGAAATTATGCTTCTCCGGTCCAAACCCGATCCTGCCGTGTGTGAGATGCTTTCGCTCTGCTACTGGGCCGGAAGGACGCCACAAGTCGATGTATTCAACATGGACCAACGTTATCGTACCGGCGCACAAAGCGACACAGACTTGATAAAGATGATTTCCGAGAAAAAGTTTTCGACGATCCAACTGGAGTCGCTCAAACCTTTTCCGTTGCCTGAATTGGTCGAGCGTGCGGTTCTGCTTAACTACTCTGTCGCTCGGAGTGACGGCGACCGCGTGTTTCTGACTCCCCGCTAGTGCGCAACCTTGACCGTGCCCGTCCGCTCCAACTTGCCCCACCCGACAAACCCGCCGCTAATGGCTGTCGAGATTGATCGCACCACGACATAGTACATGAGCTGGCGATATCCGAACCGCTGCAACGGGAGCCACCACAAGAGCGCCCACTGCTCATTGCGTTCCATCAGGAAGCCGAATGTCGCCGCGAGCAGATCCACGATCACGAACACGACATAATAAATGCCGACAGTGACAAGATCGGTGTTGCTGAATTCGGCACCATGCTGCGCATAGGCAATCCATTGGCTGATGAGTTGCCAGATCAGCAAGAGATCTGCGAGGGGCGCGAGCGCTGTCAACGCAATCTGAAACAGCCACACCTGCGGCAGCGCAATCATGCCGAGCGCGCCGAAGCGTGGGTTAAACGTCAGGCGACGATATTTCCAAAGACACTGCAACGTGCCGTAAGCCCAGCGAAACCGTTGCTTGGCGAGCGCGCGAAATGTTGCGGGAGCCTCTGTCCAGGCAATGGCTGAGCTATCGAAACGGACCTGATAGCCTTTTTCCTGAAGGCCGATCGTCAGATCCTGATCTTCGGCGAGAGTGTCGGAGCGGAAACCGCCAATTCCTTCCAGCGCCGAGCGCCGCCATGCACCCACGGCCCCGGGGATCACGGTCAACGTTCCCAAGGCAGCCAGGGCGCGACGCTCCAGATTTTGTGCCACAACATATTCGAGAGCCTGCCAGCGCGTGACCATGTTGGTTCGATTGCCGACCTTCGCGTTACCGGCCACGGCCCCGACTTTTTCGTCTGCAAACCAGCGCACGAGCCGCGCGATCGTGTCCGTCTGGAACTGGGTGTCCGCATCGAGGGCGACGATGATCTCACCGCGAGCCAGCTTGAGACCGGCGTTCAGCGCATTTGCCTTGCCGCCATTTGGAACACGCAGAAGTACGACCCGTGGATCGTTGCCGAACTTGTTATGCACGACTTCCGCGGTACGATCCTGCGAGCCGTCATCGACGATGATCACCTCAAGGTCACGGTGATCGCTTTCCAAAAGGCGCTCGACCGTTGTGCCGATGACTTTTTCCTCATTGTAGGCTGGCACAATCACGGATACGTGCCGCGGATCGGCTAGTGCTGCAACCGCCTGCTCCGACTCGCGTCGCGCATTCCACAAACTCAGTCCGGCTAGGAACAGAAGGCGAGAGATGCCGAGCCAGATCGCAGCGATGAATGCGTAGTAGAGAAAACGCCCCGCCCAGCTCATCGCCAGGAAGACAACGCGATCGTTCAGCAGAGCAATGCTGACAGGCAGGCGCGGCATCGACTGTTCGGGCGTCAGACCGGCGAGCTGTGACGCCGGGACAAAATCATAACCTTGCGCACGCAGCTTATCGATCAGAACAGGTAGCGCTGCAACGGTCTGTGAACGATCGCCGCCGGCATCGTGGAGCAAAATCGTCTCCCCGTTTCCTCCGGTCCGCGCAACTTGCGTCAGCGCCCTTTGAACAATCACGCCGGGTCCCGGAAGCGCCCAGTCGATCGGATCGACGCGCTCCCCCACGGTCAGATAACCCATGTTCTGCGCAATCTCGACAGGGATGATGTCGCCTGGATCGCCTGGTTCGTTGTCGCCAAGGTAGGGCGGCCTGAACAGCCGCATCGAACGCCCCGTCAATGCCTCTACGAGCCGCTGCGTCGCATTGAGCTCAAGAGAAACAACCTGCTGCGGCGTGTCGGCCAGGTTGGGGTGCGTGTAGGTGTGACTGCCAAGCTCATGGCCTTCGGCGACAATGCGCTGAATCAGGTCCGGATTGGCTTGCGCGTTCGCACCAATAACAAAAAAGGTCGCGTGCACATGCTTGGCCTTGAGAATGTCGAGAATTTGCGGCGTCCATTCCGGATCGGGACCGTCGTCAAACGTCAGTGCCAGCTTTTTTACGCCGCTTCCATACTGGCGAATAACATAGTTCGTCGGAATCTTTGTGTAGGTTTCGTCCGCGATGTCGCCACTGACCGGATCGATTTCGATTGTCCGGCTGCCCGACTGGGGTTCGGCCTCGACGCGAAGGAAATCTCCTTCACCTTCATAGTCGATGTCGGCGCTGATCGGGATGTCGCGTATGGCTGTCGGCGCGCCCTCACCATACTTGCGGCCCATCACGTCCCAGATTGACGGATCTTCGCTTCCCAAACGCCATAATGCATAGCCGGCCGGTCTGTAGATGTCAGCCGAGTGAATTTCGTTGTAGGCGGTCGCTGCATCGAGGAACCACACATCGTGCTTGGTCTGATCGTCTTCGACGTAGGAGAAATGTGGATTGTTGGTGGCATCGTCAAAATCGATTCTGGCTTCGGAGTCGTGGGCAGCAACGACCGCGTCTTCGAAACTCAGATTGTCCACGCTCCCGCCGTTCCAATCATAGGCGTAGCTGCCGATTGAAACGATGGTGCGTCCCGGCGCAAGCACGCGCATGCGCTTGTCGAGTAAATTCTCGTACCAGCTTTGGCCCGCGATACTGCCTGCGGGGCCGGAGTTTTCGTGTTCGTCATACGCCATGAGCAGCGTGTAGTCGACGTCGCGCGCATAGGTGGCGTAGGGCCACGTGTCATCATCGAGAGGAGCGGCCATCACGACGATCCAGCCGTGCGGCATGAAGGCGGCCGACAATTTCTTGAGAAACGCGGCCAGATCGCCCTGGGCCGACTGCGGAACCTCCTCGAAGTCAACAGTCACGCCTTGCAGCTTGTAAGCCACGACGAAAGCCACGAGCTTCTGGAGCAAATCATCCGTGCGTGACTTGTCTGCGAGCAACCGCGCGAGGCCGGGTCCGTCGAACTTTCCCAAAGTAGAATTCACCAGCACGGGCAGCACGGCGAGGTTCGCTTTCGTAGTCCGAACCTCTGTCAGGACTCGCAGATCAGGCACCGCCTTGAACTTGAGCTCCGGGCCCTGAAGCGCAAGCCATGTCGGCATCAGCCAATCGAGCTTCGGCAAGGCGTTCTTCAGGGACGGAAACGGATCGGGTCCCCAGTTGGGATAGAACGCAATCGTCAGTGGACGATCAGGCTGGGGCCTAAGCATGGACGACAGAACGCGCGTGGGTAGGTGGCGTTGTTCCCTCTCCAGGCGCAGGCGCGCGCGTTCCTTGCGCCGTATTTGTGCTTCAGCAGCGAGCCGGGCAGCAGAGCGCAGCAAGCCGGGATCGAGCGCCTTTTTTTCCAGGTTTTGCGTGGAAATGGCCGTCAGACGGCCGGGAAGGCGGAGTTGGGCCGCTTGCGGCACGGCGATCAGGCTGGCAGCAAACACCCCGCCAAGTACAAGACTGACGACGGCCGCCGTCCAACCGACCACGGATGCGCCGACCGCGCGTCGACCGCTGGCATCAAAGAAAACGGGCTTGTCGGACATATCCTACCGTGTTCCGCGCCGCCCCGAGGCTGCACCGGTCGCCCAAAGATCGATTGTCATTCTATGCTCCATGCGCGGCGCAACGCAGACGTCGCGACGGCTTTCATACTTTAGCGTATTCGCGTGCGCGATGCCAAAGAAGGGCCACATGTACGAGCCTTCCGCCCGGCCATCCGGAATGATCCTGCCGGGGCTGCTCATTGTGGCGGGTTTCTCGCTCGCGCTGTTTCTGAATCTCCCGGGACAATTGTCATACAACTCGGTGCTCCAGCTTCTGGAAGGTCGAACTGGCATTTACAACACATGGCATCCTCCGGTCATGGCCTGGTTACTTGGAATCGGTGACGCGCTGGTTCCCGGCGCGGCTCTGTACGTGACCTTTCAGTCGGTTCTGAGCTTTGGCACGTTCCTCAGTCTGTTGGCTTTCAGAGGACCCAAGCCCGGCTGGTCAGCGGTATGTTTTGCCCTGGCCCTCATCTTGTTGCCTCAATTGCTGCTCTATCAGGGCATCGTCTGGAAGGACGTGTTGTTTGCCGACTGCGGGGTGGCAGGCTTTGTTTGCCTTGCCCATGTGGCGAGAGTTTGGCCGAGTTCTCCTTGGCGGATGGCTTGGGGCGCGCTGGCGCTCGCTTTGCTTTGCGTGGCCGCATTGACGCGCCAGAACGGACTGCTCCTTCTGCCACCGGCCGCCGCCGCATGTGGCTGGATCGTCATGCGCCGAACACGAAGCGTTCGGACAGGAATCATCGCCGGCTCGGCCGCGCTCGCGACAGCGGGATTCCTGGTAACGCTTGCGACCAGCGCCTTGAACCTGCGCAGCAACGGGGACTCCGGTCCGAGCGAGCAAGTGAAACTACTTGAGCTGTACGATCTTTCAGGCGCGGTGGCCGCCGAACCCGGATTTCCGCTCAGTCACCTGGCGAGGTCCGAACCTGCACTTGAGCGGCTGATCCGGTCCGAGGGAGCGCATCTCTACACGCCGGCCCGCGTCGATCCGATCGCATCATCTTCGGCGCTACAAACCGAGTTGCGCAACGCAAACGTCGACGCGCTCGGCGCCGACTGGATCACACTTCTAACCGCGCATCCGCTCACATATTTGACGATCCGAGCGCAGGTTTTTTGGTGGGTTCTCGCGACCCCCGATATTTTTCAATGCCGCCCACTCTTTGTCGGTGTCGAGGGACCGCCCGACGCTCTGAAAGCGCTGGGATTGTCGGCGCGCCGGACAGCGGCCGACAACAGGTTGCAGACTTACGGTCTCTATCTGCTGAACACACCTGTGTTCTCGCACCTGGCGTTCGCAGGCATGGGCCTTATAGCGATGGCGCTACTGCTGCGGCGCCGCCGCGCCGAAGACATTGCACTCGCCGCGATGCTTGCCGCGGTTTGCGCATTTGCAGCCAGCTTCTTCGTAATTTCGATCGCCTGCGACTATCGTTATCTTTATTTCCTGGACCTGTCGGCGCTGGTCGCGCTGTTTTATCTGGCGCTGGACATTCGCAGCGCGCTGAAAGGATCGCCATGACCCCGCCGCTCGGATTGATTGAAGGCTACTACGGCGGACCATGGAGCTGGCAGGCGCGCGAGGAAACAATTTCGTTCCTGAAGCCGCACGGATACGACTTTTACATCTATGCGCCGAAGGCCGATTCCCATTTGCGCAAACGCTGGCGTGAAAATCATCCGTCCGATGCGGAAAATGCGCTGCGCCATGTGGCCGAGCATTGCCGCAATAGGAAGGTGAGCTTCGGCGTCGGCCTCAGTCCTTACGAGCTCTATCGCGACTTCAATCCGGATGCACAGGCTGTGTTGGCGGACAAGCTGGCGCAATTTGACGATTGGGGAGTCGAGATCCTTGCGATCCTGTTCGACGATATGCGCGGCGACTTGCCAGATCTTGCCGTCACGCAGGCGGAGATCATGCATTGGGTTGGTGCGCGCACAAAGGCAAAGAAGCTGATCGTCTGCCCGAGCTATTACACCGATGATCCGGTACTGGATCGATTTTTCGGCAAGCGTCCGCCAAATTATCTTGAAGATTTCGGACGTCTGCTCGATCCGTCGATCGAAGTCTTCTGGACTGGCGAAGAAGTCTGCTCGAAAGAATATTCTCCCGGCCATCTTGCCCGCGTCGCCGATCAGCTGCGCCGCAAGCCCTTTCTCTGGGATAACTATCCCGTCAATGACGGCCAGCGCATGTCGCAGTACCTTCATGTGCGCGCGTTCACCGGCCGCCACGCTGGCATTGGTGCGCATCTCTCGGCGCACAGTGTGAATCCCGCTCTGCAGCCTGTTCTTTCCCGCATTCCCGCGATCAGCCTTGCGGAGAGCTACCGGCTCGGCGACGCGTACGAGTATGGCGCGGCTTTCTCGCACGCGGCAGAGACTGTTGCAGGAGTCGAACTCGCCCGAAAGCTGCAGGACGACATTCTCTATTTCCAGGATGTCGGGCTCGAACGGCTGGGCAAGGCGGTTGACAGGTTACGACGCCGCTATGGCTCCGTCGATCACGATGCCGCCCGCGAGATTATTGGCTGGCTCGACGGCGCTTATAAATTCGAGGAAGAGATTGTCTAAAGCGATTTCAGCCACGTCGTCAGACGCGAATTCACCTCGGCCGGCCGTTCCTGCTGGGTCCAGTGGCCACAGCCGTCCAATACGTCGGCGCCGCGCAGGTCTGTCACATACTGGCGCATTATAGCGACGGGGTCGCCGCGCCCGAGCATGTTGAAAGCAAGATCTCGATTGCCGCCGATGAACAGGGCTGGTTGTTCGATCTTGCGATCGGCAAAGGCACGCAGATATTCGAAATCGCGTTCGTGATTGCGATAGCGGTTTATGGGTCCGCGAAAACCGGAGCGTTCAAATTCACCGACATAATAGTCGAGGTCCGCGGGTGTCAGCCATGCCGGAAACGGGTCGGGATCAACCAGACCCTCAAGAAGTCGCTGCTCGGACGTCTTGTTCGTCGGCCACGTACCGTTGGGCGCGTCGCCGGAAATTGCGTAGTAGAACTTGCGCAGGAAATCTCGCGGATCGGCCTCTGCTTCGGCTTCCGGAGCGCCGACTTTCTGAAAATAGGCCTGATAGAAGAAGCGGCCGCGCTTGGTGAAGATTTCATCGAAGATCTCTGTAAACGGCCTGGTTGCAGGGCCGAGATAGGGCACAGAGAGGCCCGCAACGGCTTTCACGCGGTCGGGCCGCACCAGGGCGCTGTTCCAGACGATGGGCGCGCCCCAGTCATGGCCGATCAGAATGCCACGACGTTCGGGGCTCAGCGCTTCAATCACGCCCGCCACATCACCGATCATCCGCTCCATCGAATAATCTGCAATTGCCTTGGGCTTGTCCGAGCCACCATAGCCGCGAACATCGATCGCGCATGCCGTGAACCCTGCATCGGCGATCGGGCTGAGTTGATGTCGCCAGGAAAACCAGGACTCCGGAAAGCCATGAACCATGACGACAAGAGGGCCTTTGCCCTCCACCACGGCGCGAAGGCGAACATCTGACAGTTGGATAAAGGTGTAGTCGCTCATACAGCGACAATAGTGTGACAACGGCGTGTGCACCAGACACATCAAACACTTTGCATTGCACGACGTGAATCCGCTATCGAGAGATCGGACCATCCATCGGCAGCACATGTACAATTGTTCGAAATGCCCCGGCTATTGTTGTTCCTATCCCGTCATCCCGCTCACCAAGCGAGACGTTCAAAGGCTGGCGGATCATTTCAAACTGAGCTTCGCAGCGGCTCGCAAAAAGTTCACCAAGGTCGATGGTGACGAAGAATATGCGATGCGCCGCAAAGCTGACGAACATTTCGGCAAGATCTGCCGTTTCTTCGATACCGACAAGCGGCGCTGCACCATCTATATGGCACGTCCGACAATCTGCCGGACCTATCCCGGCGGGCGCTGCGGCTACTACGACTTCCTGTCGTCAGAGCGTAACGCACAGGAAGATCCCGAGCACATCGCCACGACATGGCACGCCTGAGGACCGGCAGACGCCACTTGCGTCCGCGGAGCAGTTTCGGGTCTCATGGCTGCCTCAATGGGTGGAGGCGTCATGGACACCGCAGCAACCGAAAAAGCCAAAGAAGCCAGCGCCAAGGCGCGTTCGACCCCGCTTGAACAGTTCGATGTTGCGGACCCGGAGCTCTTTCGCAACGATACGCTTTGGCCATGGTTCGAGCGCCTCAGGCGCGAGGACCCTGTCCATTTGTGCCGCGAAAGCCGCTTCGGTCCCTACTGGTCGGTGACCAAACATCACGACATCATCGCTGTCGACAGCAACCATCGCGTTTTCTCATCCGATTCCGAGATCGGCGGGATCACCATCATGGATGGGTTTCAACCGCGCCAGCAGTCCAGCTTCATAGCTCTCGACCCGCCAATGCATGACGCCCAGCGCAAGGTCATCATGCCGATGTTTACGCCCGAGAGCCTTGCCACTTTGGCGCCGCTGATCCGGTCCCGCGCCGCAAAAATCCTCGACGAACTGCCGCGCGGTGAGACCTTCGACTTTGTCGACCGCGTCGCCGTCGAGTTGACCAGCCAGATGCTGGCGACCTTGTTCGACTTTCCCTTCGATGATCGGCGCGTGCTGCCACGCTGTTCAGACCTGATCCTCGCCCAGCCGGAGCCGGGCGGCGTCGTGGAGAGCGAGGAACAGCGGCAGGTTGAGCTGTTCCAGATTCTGGGCCAGTTCGTCGGCCTCTGGAACGAACGAATCGCGATACCGCCCGCGCACAATCTGGTCTCGATGCTTGCGCACGCCGATGCGACGCGGCGCGACACGCCGGAGGACTATCTCGGCAACATCATCCTGCTCATCGTCGCCGGCAGCGACACGACGCGTCACTCGATTACTGGCGGGCTTCTCGCGCTGAACCAGAATCCCGAGCAATATGACAAACTGCGCGCCGATCCATCGCTGATCGAGAACATGGTGCCGGAAATCATTCGCTGGCAAAGCCCGGTCGCGCATATGCGCCGCACGGCGATGCAAGATACCGAGATCGGTGGCAAGCCGATCAAGAAGGGCGAGAAAGTCATCATGTGGTACGTCTCGGGCAATCGCGATGAAGACGCGATCGACCGTCCGGACGAGTTCATCATCGATCGTGAACGTCCCCGCCAACACGTCTCCTTCGGCTTCGGCATTCACCGCTGCGTCGGCATGCGCCTTGCCGAAATGCAATTGCGCATCATGTGGGAAGAAATCCTCAAGCGCTTCCCGCGCATCGAGGTCGTTGGCGAGCCAAAGCGCATGAACTCGAACTTCGTCAAGGGCTTTGAAGCCATGCCGGTGCGCATTCCGGCCTAGCCGCAGCACGTCACGACCTGGGGACCAGCATGAACAAGGAATTCGACGTCATCGTCTTCGGCGCGACGGGCTACACTGGCCGTTTGGTCGCCGAGCATCTCCTCAAATCCTATGGCGTCAATGGCCCAGTCAAATGGGCAATGGCCGGCCGCAATGCCGGCAAGCTTACCGAGGTCAAAAGTCTTCTCGGCGCGCCCTCGTCGTTACCGAACGGTCATCGCCAATTCTGACGATCCTGCATCACTGGAAGCAATGGCAAATCGCGCCAAGGTGATCATCAGCACGGCCGGCCCCTATCAGCTTTATGGCTCGAACCTTGTCGCGGCCTGCGCGAAAACCGGCACGGATTATGTCGATCTCACAGGCGAGTCTCATTGGATTTCAGCCATGACTGCGGCGCATCATGAGCGGGCCAAGAACTCCGGAGCCCGGATAGTGTTTTCCTGCGGCTTTGATTCTATTCCGTTCGACCTTGGCGTCTGGTTCGTCGAAGAAGCGGCCAAGCAGAAGTTTGGAAGCTACTGCGCGCGCGTGCGTGGCCGCATTCGGGGACTGCAGGGCGGCCTTTCGGGCGGCACATTGGCCAGTGGTCAGGCGACGATCGCGGCTGCGCAGAAGGATCCCGCAATCGGAGAGACACTTGCCAATCCCTTTGCGCTCACACCAGGATTTGAAGGTCCGTCCCAGCCCGACGGCGACACGCCCTATGAAGACAAAGTGACCGGTTCTTGGGTGGGGCCCTTCATGATGGCCGGCATCAACACCAAGGCCGTACACCGCACCAATCTTCTGCTCGGACATCCGTGGGGCAGAGAATTTCAATACGACGAAATGCAGATGCTCGATGGTCCGCCCAGGGGGCCCGCCGGTCTCGGCGGGTTCAATTTCGGCGCAGGCGGCATGCCCAAACCGGGCGATGGACCGACGAAGGAAGAGCGCGACGCAGGCTGGTACGACATTCTTTTCATCGCCGAAGCACATGATGGCAGAACCGTTCGCGCCGCCGTGAAGGGCGACAGCGATCCCGGTTACGGCTCGACATCGAAAATTCTGGCGGAGGCCGCGCTGGCATTGGCTGAAATTCCGCGAAGCAAGACGCCAGGTGGCTGCTGGACCCCGGCCGCTGCTATGGCGCCGACGCTGGTTAAACGGTTGCCGGAGCGAGCCGGACTCACATTCACGGTTGAAGGCTGAGGCTGTTTCCCCAGTAAGGGGAAAATGGCGCACCCGGAGCGATTCGAACGCCCGACCCTCAAATTCGTAGTCTGATGCTCTATCCAGCTGAGCTACGGGTGCGTTTAAGGGCGCAGAACCTATGCATCGGCGCGCTCAAAGGCAAGCGATGTTACGGCACGGGTCGTACCATGCCGATTTGGTCCAAGTCCTTCCGCTGACCGGGAAAATCTCCCCAGAAAGCGTCATCGCGCACCCTTGTCGCCATGGCGCGCGCTGGTTAAGACTGCTTTTCGGACTCGCACAGGATTTGCGCGGGTGGGCTGGAAAAATCGGACACCTCCGTCGGGGGAGTGAGGTCCGGTTGCGCGGAGATCGGCATATGTGGGGAATTCTGGCGACAGACCCAAGAATTAAGTCTCGCCTTTTCAGTGCGTTGGCGCTCGCTGCGGGTCTTGGTCTTGCGGGCTGTTCCGATCTGGACAACGCGTTGTTCGGCGATCAGGCCGATACGGGCGGCACGCCAGCGGCCGGCTCCTCAGACCAGTTCCCGCTCGGCGGACCAGGTGGAACGACGGCCGGAACCTTACCGGCAACAGGCGCAGCGGCTGCGCCGGGCTCAGCGCCGGTTATCGCGATTACACCGGTGGCAATTGATCCGGGCAGCAACACAGGTACCGCCGTCAGCGGAACCATCGCAACGCTGCGCAGTCAGATCGTCACGCTGGAAGAGCATCTGTCGGCCAACGCCGGCCGCCTGACGGAATTGCGCAACCAGGGCGCGGACGCGGCAAGCAGCTATCAGGATGCCAAGGCGCGCATCACGACACGCCTGCAGGTTGGAACGACCCGCGGCAATCCAGAACTTGTCAGCGAATGGAACGTCGCGCAGAGCGCACTCGACGCGCTTGCCACCAACATCAACAATCTGAATGCGCTCGGGGCGGCAATCGCAACGGATTCGTCATCTGCTCACTTTGCGCTCGACCAGATCGAGGCGACGTACAACGTTTCAGGCGCGGTCGATGAAGATCATCGCCAGCTGCGCATGCTCGAAGACGAAACGAACCAGACGATCGTGCTGATCGATCGCATACTGAAATCGACGTCGGAAAACACCCAGCGCCAGACGGCTTACGCCGCCAATGAACGCGCCAACCTCACGACGCTGGCGGCGGCGATCAAAAACGGCGAACTCTACAACTCCGACTTGGGATCACCCGCCCTCGCGTCGGCCGGCGGACCCATGTCGGCCGCGACGCTCGCTTACGCCGGAACCCCGCTCGTCGTGATCCGCTTCGATCACCCCGGTGTCGACTATCAGCAAATCCTCTATGCGGCGCTCACCCAGGCACTCCAGAGCAAGCCCAACGCCGGCTTCTCGGTCGTCGCCGTGTCGCCGACACGCGGAACCGCCGCTGCGGTCCAGCTCGCGCAGACGTCGGCCAAGAACCACGCACAGGAAGTGCTGCGCTCCATGACGGATATGGGCGTTCCTGCGACGCGGCTCGCGGTGGCTTCGGCCACTGATCCGAACGCTACTTCAAGTGAAGTACGCGTCTTTATCCGCTAGGACAATTTCGATGTGAAAAAGGCTCCGTTTTCCGGCGGGGCCTTTTTGCTTGCCCGCGGATCAGACGACGCCGTTCGCCTTGAACCAGTCGAGCATGCGTGCCCAGCCATCCTTTGCGTCTTTTTCGTTATAAGACGGCCGATAGTCCGCATTGAACCCGTGTTGCGCGTCTGCAAACACGTCGATGCGTGACGCTGAGTTGCCAGACGCGGTCAGCGCCTTTCGCATGGAATCGATGTCGGCCGCAGTAATGTTCTGATCGAGACCGGCATACAGACCAAGCACCGGCGCTTTCACATCTGGCGCCAATTCGATGGCCGTGTGAGGCCTTATGTCATTGTCGGTACCGGCAAGCGGTCCGTACCAGGCGACACCCGCCTTCAGTGCATGATTGTGCGCCGCATAGAGCCATACGACGCGGCCACCCCAGCAAAAGCCGGTAACTCCAAGACGTTCGGTGGCGGCACCCTCGGCTTTTGCGAACGCGACCGTCGAGTCCAGGTCGCTCATCACTTCATGGTCGGGCACTTTGGATACGACATCCTTCATCAGATCCATGATGTGCGGCATGTCATATTTTCCCGGATCGCCGTAGCGAGAGTACAGCGACGGCGCGATCGCATAGTAACCGCTGTGCGCAAGACGGCGGCACAGATCCTTGATGTGCTCGTGCACGCCGAAAATTTCCTGCACGACCAGAATGACCGGCACATTCGCCTTGCCCGCGGGCTTTGCGCGATAGGCGGGAATCTTGCCGTCAGCAACGGGCACATCGACGGCGCCGGCATCGAGCCCAACGGCATCCGTCACGATCGCGTCTGCGCGCACGGGGCCCGCCGCTAACGTAAAACCCGCGACAAGGGTCGTCACAAATGTTCGCCGAGCAATCGGGAATGAGTCTGCAATTGGTTTGTCCATGCGTGCCTCCATGTTCGCGTTCTGAAACGATGTCATCGCGATTATTTCTGCTGGAGCACGTCTTGCACAGTGCTTGCGATTCAAAGAGGTCGTAAATCTTCCCGAGGACAAGCGCCGCGACCAGGCAGCTCAGCGCGCCTTTGCCGGGAAAAGATCGCGATAGCCCTGCATCGCCCCAAGAGTTTCGGCCTCGTACACACCGCGCGCGATGGCTCGGGACAAGCAGTCAGCGGCGATGCTGCCCAAGCGCATCAGATTGCGCGCGCGCGGCTCGGAAACGCTGCGCGTTCCGGTTGTTACGCCAAATACGATGTCACCATCGAAAGGGGTGTGGACGGGCCGCAGCGCACGCGCCAGACCGTCCGCGGCCATGATCGTGATGCGTTTAAGTTCAACCGCTGAAACGTCGGCATCTACGGCTATGATCGCAATCGTCGTATTGGTTCCTGGCGCAGCGCCCTTCATGTCGGACGGTAGATCAAGATCGTTCGCCACCGCTCCAGAGAGCCGCCGGTTGCCGAATTCGCCGTTTTGTTCAAATGGAAAAGCCCAGAATACGTCGGTGCCGGGCATGAGTGGTGAGCCGAGTGAATTTACTGCGACCAACGCACCTACTGTGTAACCATCGTCCGTGACGGCAGATGCGCTACCGACGCCACCCTTGTAGATTCCTGCGCGCGCGCCAAGTCCGGCACCCGCATTGCCGAGCGCAAAGTTGTCGCCTGCAGCCGCCAACGCTTTGCGGCCGAGCGCATGATAGGGCGAGTCTTCGCCCCAGCTCTTGTCACCGCCATTGACGAGATCAAACAGGATTGCTGCCGGCACGATCGGAGCCGGCGGCGCAGAAGGTGTCATGCGAAACCCGCGGCCCTCCGCCAACAAGGCAGCGACAACGCCCGATGCAGCGTCGAGCCCATGGACGGACCCGCCTGAAAGAACGATGGCGTCCGCTGCTCCGACCAGGTTTGTGGGATCAAGGGCTTCAAGTTCCCGCGATCCTGGCGCGCCGCCCCTAACATCCGCAACGGCAAGAAATGGTTGGTCCGCCACAAGCACTGTTGCGCCCGTGCGAACCTTGTGGTCTTCGGCATGCCCGACGCGCAACCCTGCCACGTCGGTGATGAGATTTCGCGCGCCTGAACGAACCATATGTGTCACGCTAGTGTTTGCAGCCGGAAAGAGAAGCTCTCATGAACATCGTGCGCCGTGCGCTTTATGTTGTCACCCTAGCACTGGCGTCTGTCCTGCCGGCGAGCGCCGCGGAGACCATTGCCAGACATCACCTCATCTCGGCAGCCAATCCCTATGCCGCCGAGGCCGGGCGCCAGATGATGCGCGAGGGCGGCTCGGCTGTCGATGCGGCCATCGCGGCGCAGCTCGTTCTCACCCTGGTGGAGCCGGAATCGTCTGGCATCGGCGGCGGCGACTTCATGATGGTCTACGATCCGAAGTCCGGAAAGGTGACAAGTTTTGATGGCCGCGAGACGGCGCCTGCATCGGCCACACCCGACATGTTTCTGGATGCGAGCGGCAAACCGCGGGACCATTTTGCGGCAGTCCCCGGCGGACTTTCGACCGGCGTGCCAGGCGTCATCGCCATGTTCGACATGGCGCACAAGAAATATGGACGCCTGCCCTGGGCAAGATTGTTCGAGCCCGCGATCAAGCTCGCGTCCAATGGCTTTCCGGTCGGCCGCAAGCTGGCAGCGACTTTGCGTGCCTTTCCGCAACTCGCAGGCATGCCGGACATCAAGCGTTACTTCTACAAACCGGATGGAACACCGTTGGCACAGGGAGACACACTCAAAAATCCCGAGTTGGCGCGAACATTGCGCCTTATCGCAAAGGGCGGACCGAAGGCGTTCTACTCGGGCGCGATTGCGCAACACATCGTGGACGCTGTGCAGCACGCACCGGTCAATCCTGGCGGCATGACGTTGGCCGATCTCTCGGCTTATCACGCGGTCGAACGGCCGGCAGTCTGCGGTACCTATCGCGCCTACCGTCTTTGCTCGATGGGTCCGCCGAGCTCGGGCGGCGTTGCCGTTTTGCAGATCCTCGGCATGCTGGAGCGCTTCCCGCAGTCACAACTGCAGCCCAACACGCTGAGCGAAGTACAGCTTTTCACGCAGGCCAGCCGCCTCGCCTTCTCGGACCGCGCCATGTATCTCGGCGACCCCGACGTCATCCATGTTCCGGTGGCAGGATTGCTTGACAAGGGTTACCTCGCTCAACGCTCAGCGCTGATCGATCCGACGAAGGACATGGGTATGGCAGTCGCCGGAACGCCGCCGCAGAAGCACGCCGAGTTTGCGCCGCAACGCACGCAGCAACTTCCGGGCACCAGCCACCTTTCCATCGTCGATGATCGCGGCGAGGTCGTTTCCATGACGATGACTGTCGAATTCGTTTTCGGCTCAGAAGTGATGGCGAACGGCTTTTTCCTCAACAATGAGTTGACCGATTTTTCCTTCGAGCCCACGCGCGACGGCAAGCCTGTCGCCAATGCGCCGGCACCAGGCAAGCGGCCGATGAGTGCGATGTCGCCGACGATCGTTTTCGGGCCGGACGGTAAGTTCGCCATCGCCACCGGTTCTCCCGGCGGACCAGCAATTATCGATTTCGTCGCGCAATCCCTGATCGCAATGATCGACGGCGGACTGGGCCCACAAGATGCGGCGGCGCTTCCCCATCCGCTCAATCTCAACAGCCCGACGATCCTGGAGAAAGGCACCACGCTCGAGGCGCTCGCGCCGCAACTCGCTGCAATGGGTCACACGGTGGTTACGCGAGATCTCGAAAGCGGATTGCACATTGTCGAGCGTGTTCGCGGCGGCTATATCGGCGGCGCCGATCCCAGACGCGACGGCGTCGCGCTGGGCGACTAGAGACGCGCGATTGCAAATAGACGCCTGAACGGAAAGAAAGTCTTGCCGTCGCTGCGCCTCTGGTAGGCCTTGTTCAACCGTTCCTTATAGTCGCCAATGAAGGCATCGCGCTCGCCACCTTCCAGCGCCTGCACGAAAGGCCGAAGTCCCGTGCCGCTGACCCAATTGTAAACCGCGTCCTCGCCGTCGAGGACGTGGAGATATTCTGTCTCCCAAATGTCCACTTCAGCGCCGCACGCATTCAAAATGTCGAAATATTCCGCCGGCTGAAGCACGGCCACCTCGCGGACATTCTTCAGTTTCGGCCCCCAGGGCCCGCTTGCCGCTGCCTCGCGCATCAGGGCGTGTGAGGGCGCATCCATGTTGTGTGGAACCTGGAACGCCAGCGTTCCGCCCGGTTCAATGAACGACATGAGCCGCATGAGCAGTCGGTGATGGTCGCCAAGCCATTGCAGCGTCGCGTTTGAAAAGATCACGTCATACTTCTCACTCGCCGACCAGGTCGCAATGTCCGCATGGATCCACTCGGTCTGAAGTCCGGACTTTCGCGCTTGCATGAGCATCTCCGGCGACGAGTCGAGTCCTTCCAGATGCGCGTGCGGCCAACGTGCAGCAAGCGCGGCCGTCGAATTCCCCGGGCCGCAACCAAGATCGATGACGCGGGACGGATTGTTATGCTGAACTCGCGAAAGTAGTTCGACCGCCGGCCGCGTGCGCTCGTCTGCATATGTCATGTAGACGGTCGGGTTCCAAACCATCAGGTCAGCTCGCTATCCGGAATGTCGATGCGCAGCACAGTGCCTTGGTCGCTGGTCGCGACAAGCACGATGTCGCCCCCATGCGCACGCGCCAGGTCGCGCGCAATCGCGAGGCCAAGTCCCGAACCGCCGCTGCGCGCCGTTGTCGCAAATGGTTGAAAGAGCCTGGATTGCAAGCCTGACGGAATTCCCGGACCGTTGTCGATCACTTCGATCCGCATGCGCTGGCCATGCCGCGACGCTGTCACACGGATCCAGCCTTCCGCACCCCGCTCAACCAGCGCCTCCACGGAATTGCGGATCAGATTGAGCAGGATGCGATAAATTTGTTCCGGATCGGCATCAACACTCAGATTCGCATCGATCTGGTTGTCGAACGTAATGCAGACCGGCGCGATGCGCGCGTCGATGGCCGCATCGGCCGCTTCGCTGACAAGTGGAGCCAGCTTGAGATTCGTCCGTTTCGGCGGACGCTCGTCCGCCCGACCGTAGCGCAGCGTATTCGTCGCGAGCGACACGGCACGATCGATCGAGGCGACCAGGCGCGGCGCAAGCCGCTTGACGACCGGATCCTGTACGGTCGCCAGATGATCGGATGCCAACTGCGCGGTGGACAGGATGTTGCGCAGATCGTGCTGTATCCTCGCGATGGCCGCGCCCAGCGCGGCAAGCCGGGTCTTCTGCTGCAAGAAGCCGTAAAGATCACGCTGCATCGCCGCCAGCTCGCGCTCGGCTCGACCGATTTCATCTTTACGCGCGCTGGCGCTGATGATGCGCGAGGGATCTTCCGGATTGTCGTGAAACGACACCATTGCACGCGTGATGCGGCGCATGGGCCGAACCATGACGAAGTAGAGACTGACGAAAACCAGGATCCCGCTGATGAGCGAAACAACAAATCCGGTGATGATGACCCGCCAGGCATAGTCCATCAGCGCGGCGCGGATCGGTCCCTCCCCCAGAATAATTCCGACCAACTCGGCACCTTTGATCCTGGTGGGGGCGATGACGTGCAGCGTCCGGTCGCCGCCGTTCAGCAGGCAGTCCAGGCCGTCACCCAGACGGCCCATCATCATCATGTGTGTCAGATCGATGGTCTTGTCGATTGCGTGCGGCATGCCCTCGACGAGGAACAACTCGCGCTGCTCCGGCCGCTTGAGCAGCACGGCGGCGGCGCCCGCCCGCTTGAGAAGCTGCTGACGAAGCGCCGGCGAAAGCTGGTCGCCGCCCGGCTCGGTGAAGGGCAGGATTGCCAGCTCGGCGGACTGAATATGGTTCTCGAGCAACTCGCGATGGTATCGGCCGATCGACGGCACAAAAATGAGCACTTCGCCGACCATCACATAAACAATGGTCAGCAGAAGCAGTCGGCCCGAAAGACTATGGGCGACAAGCCCATAGGCTTCGGCAAGTCGGGCGCGAACACGACCAAGCATGAGCCCATAAAGCCCCAAGAGAGGCTCAAATAACAGTGCGGCGGCCGCTGGGCCTGCCCTGCCCCCGACGGTTGACAGTGCACCGGCCAAACCCTAGAAACCGCCCTCTTTTCGCCGCCACCCGAGAACCGCCATGAAGCGCCCTTATCAGCCGAGCAAAATCGTCCGCAAGCGGCGCCATGGCTTTCGTTCGCGCATGGCGACCAAAGGCGGCCGCAAGGTCCTGGCCCGCCGCCGCGCCCATGGCCGCGCGAAGCTGTCCGCCTGAGCAGGCCTGTTTCCAGCCCTGAAAAGGGGCTTTCACTTGAGCACCTTAGGGTTCGCGCCGATTTCCTGCGCGCACAGAAGGGTATTCGCCGCACCACGCCGGGCATTACGCTTGAAGTCTGTTCGAGCCCGTCCTCCAGCGTTAAAGATCGTTCACTGAGGGTCGGCTTCACTGCCAGCAAGAAAATCGGCGGCGCGGTTGTGCGAAATCGGGCCAAGCGCCGGCTTCGGGCGGCCGCCGCGGCGGTGCTTCCCCTTTGCGGCCTGCCGGGCACCGACTATGTATTGGTCGCGCGCCGCGACACGGTCGACCGGCCCTTCGACAGCCTTGTTGCGGACCTTGTCGAAGCGTTGCGCGCGGCCCATGTGAAGCTTGGCCGGGCAGGAGAAACCCGTTGAACGCGAGCACGACAAGACTGCGCGGGACGGCCGCGGCGGCGCTGATTGCGCCGATCCGCTTCTATCGCGCATTCATCTCGCCGCTGTTTCCGCCAGCCTGCCGTTTTCAGCCGACCTGTTCGCAATATGCGATAGAAGCCATCCAGACTCATGGTCCGCTGAAGGGCCTTTTCCTGGCGGCGCGCCGTCTTGCACGCTGTCATCCCATCACCTGGCTCGGCGGTTCGTCGGGCTTCGATCCCGTTCCGCCCCGATAGGTTTTCTTGATGAACGACAACAACAATCCCAATCGCAATCTGATGCTCGCGATCGCACTGTCGGCGGCAGTGTTGTTCGGTTGGCAGTATTTTGTCGCGATGCCTGCCATGAAGGCGGATCAGGCCAAGCAGGCCTTGCTCGCCAAGGAACATAAGCAGGCGACGGCCGCCGGCGCTCTGATTCCCGGTGGTGCACCTGCCCAGGTGCCGCGCGAGAAGGCGCTTGCACTCGGCGGCGCACGCATCAAGATCGACACGCCCTCTGTTGACGGAACGTTGATGCTGCGCGGCGCGCGCTTCGACGACCTGCGTCTCAAAAACTATCACGAGACGGCGGACAAGAAGAGCCCCGAGATCGTTCTCCTCGCACCCAAGGGAACTGCCTATCCCTACTTCGTCGACTTCGGCTGGACGAATGCCGAGGGAGTCACAACCCCATTGCCGAGCGACAACACCGTCTGGGAGCTCGTGAAGGGCGACAAGCTTGCAGTCGACAAGCCCGTGACGCTGCAATGGGACAATGGCCACGGTCTCATCTTCACGCGCCAGATTTCGGTCGACGACAAGTTCATGTTCACGATCACGGACAGCGTCCAGAACAAGAGCGCCGTCGCCGCCACGCTCTATCCCTACGCGCTCGTCGTGCGCGACGGCGTTCCCGCGAGCCAGCATTATTGGGTGCTGCACGAAGGTTTTGTCGGTGTCGCGGACGGCACGCTGAAGGACGCGAGCTATGACGACTTCAAGGACGAGGCTACGCCGCCGAAGACGTTCGCCTCGACCGGCGGATGGGTCGGCATTACCGACAAGTACTGGATGGCTGCCGTTGCGCCGCCCCAGAACGAGAGCTTTGACGGCTCTTATCTCGCCACGCCGTTCGGCACCACCAAAGCCTATGAGGCCAACTATCGCCTGGGCGCCCATACTGCAGCCGCGGGCGGCGCTGTCCATGTCGTCCACCACCTCTTCGCGGGCGCCAAAGTCGTCGATACGCTGCGCTTCTACGACCACACGCTCGGCATTTCCAACTTCGACATGGCCATCGACTGGGGCTGGTTCAAACCGATCACTCAACCGCTCTTCTGGGTGCTGGACCAGTTCTACAAACTGCTGGGCAATTTCGGCCTCGCCATTCTTTTGCTCACCGTTGCGGTAAAGCTCGTCACCTTCCCCATCGCCAATGCGTCGGCCAAGACGATGGCGAAAATGAAGAAGGTTCAGCCTGAGCAGGAGAAGATCAAGGAGCTCTTCGCCGACGATCCGGTGAAACAGCAACAGGCGATGATGGAACTTTATAAGCGCGAGAAGGTGAATCCCGTCACCGGCTGCGTGCCGCAACTGCTCGTCATTCCGGTGTTCTTCTCGCTTTACAAAGTCTTTTTCGTCACGATTGAAATGCGTCAGGCGCCCTTCTATGGCTGGATCCACGATCTGGCTGCGCCGGATCCGACATCGATCATCAACCTGTTCGGGCTTCTGCCGTTCGCCGTGCCGAGTTTCGTTCCCGCATTCCTGTCGATCGGCATCTGGCCGATCCTGATGGGCATCACGCAATGGGTGCAGACCAAGCTGAATCCGGCGCCGGCCGACCCGATACAAGCACGCATGTTCGGACTGATGCCGATCATGTTCACGTTCATGTTCGCGACTTTCCCGGCCGGTCTGGTGATCTACTACACCTGGAACAACCTGCTCGGCGTCGCTCAGCAGTGGTACATCATGCGCCGGCAGGGCGTGGAAGTTCACCTGTTCAAGAACCTGCGCCTCGACGGACTCGTGCAGCGGCTGACCGGCGGCACCAAACCGGCCGCCGGCGAGTGACAAGCGAGGAAGACGAAGCCGCAGAGAAGCTGGCGGCGGCACGCAAACTGTTCGCCGGCGCCTGCGACTTTGTCTGGGGCACAGGCGACATAAACAGCCTTCCGCCGCAGAGCCTTCCTGAAATCGCATTCGTCGGGCGATCCAACGCCGGCAAGTCGAGCCTCATCAACGCGCTCACCAACCGCAAGACTCTGGCGCGCGTTTCGCACACTCCGGGACGCACGCGCGAAATCAACTTCTTCAAGCTTGGCGACAGGCTGATGCTCGCCGACCTGCCGGGCTACGGCTACGCCAAGGCGTCCAAGACAATGACGGCCGAATGGCAGAAGCTGATTTTTTCCTATCTGCGCGGGCGCGCGAGCCTGCGCCGCGTTTCGCTGTTGATCGATGCGCGCCGCGGCGTCCTCGACCTCGACAAGGAGGTCATGTGCCTGCTCGACGAAGCAGCAGTCTCCTTTGGCGTCGTATTGACCAAGATCGACAAGCTGTCGCCTGAAGAAATCGCCACCGTGGTCGCAGCGACGGATGCCGAGGCGCGCAAGCACACTGCGGCATTCCCGGAAATCTGCGCCACATCGGCCTTTCGGGGCATGGGCCTTGATCCCCTGAAGGTCCAGCTCGCGGCGCTGGCTGACTACTGACGATTGGGTTATAAGGCCGCGGTTTCGCAAAGGTTTTCGGCATGGCGCTACAGGACGAATTCGCCCAGGAACGCAATATGCGCGTGATGGCGCGCTGGCGTTCGACCGCGCGCGTGCTGGTCGAGGCGCTGCCATACATTCTGAAGTACGACCAGAAGACGATCGTCGTGAAGTTCGGCGGCAACGCCATGGCGGGCGGCGGCACCGCTGCGGACTTTGCCCAGGACATCGTCCTGATGAAACAGACCGGAATTGATCCCGTCGTTGTGCATGGCGGCGGTCCGCAGATCGGCGCGATGCTCGCCAAGCTCGAGATCCCCAGCACCTTCGTCGACGGATTGCGCGTAACGGACCAGGCCGCAATCGACGTGGTCGAAATGGTTCTGACCGGATCGATCAACAAGCAGATCGTCAGCGGCATCAACGCCGCCGGCGGACGCGCGGTGGGCCTGTCCGGCAAGGACAGCACGCTCATCCTTGCCAGGAAGTTGATGAAGAACGGCGTTGATCTGGGCTTCGTCGGCGAACCGGAAAAGGTGAACCCCGACGTGCTGCACACCGTGATGCGCTCGGAGATCATTCCCGTCATCGCACCGATCGGCGTCGGGGCACACGGCGAAACCTTCAACATCAACGCGGACACCGTCGCTGGGTCCGTCGCCTGCGCGATGAAGGCAGAACGCCTCATTCTTCTCACCGATGTTGAAGGCGTCCTGGACCGCGACAAGAAGCTGATCCCGCGTCTGACCGTCGCCGAAGCGCGCGCACTGATCGCCGACGGCACCATAAACGGCGGCATGATTCCCAAAATCCAGACCGCCATCGACGCCGTCGACGGCGGCGTGCATGCGGCGGTCATACTCGACGGACGCATCCCCCATGTGCTGCTGCTCGAACTCTTCACTGAGCATGGCGCAGGAACGTTGATCACTGCCGAATGAACGGCGCGGCGCGCAACAGTGCGTTTGCCGCCCTGCTTCTGTGCGCGTCGGCGGGGCCCGCGGCCGCCGACCTCAAGATCTGCAATCAAACCTCCTATGTCCTGTCGGTCGCTACGGCGGCCGTCACCACGACCGAAGTCGCAACGCAGGGCTGGAGCCGGATCACGCCCGGCGCCTGCCGGCCCGTTATTCCCGGCGCTCTGACGGCCAGCGCCTATTACGTCTATGCGCGTTCGTCGCTGGCACATGAAGGACCTGCGCGCGCGTGGGGCGGCGACAGGCCGGTCTGCGTCAAGGATGTGAACTTCGCCTCGCGCCAACCGTCCACCGCGCGCGACTGCTCATCAGACGATTTCTTCCCTCTGCCGTTTGCGGCGCTCGATACGCATCATGCTCCGTCATGGACGATGACGCTCAGCGAAGGGCCGAACATCGCCTCGCTCGATCAGGCCAGGACGGCGGGCCTGCAACGGCTGCTCAAGGATCTTGGCTACCGAATCGCGCCGATCGGCGCGCGATGGGACAACGCGTCAGGCGCGGCCCTGGCCGATTTCCGCAAACGTTTTCGTGTCTCAGTCCGAACCTCGAGCGCCGATTTGTTCGATGCGCTGGAAACCGGCGCACTGAAAGTGACGACATCCGCCGGCTACTCGATCTGCAACGATACGGCCAAACCGCTGGCAGCGGCTATCGGCGAGAAACGTGGCGCCGATTGGGTCTCACACGGCTGGTGGAAGGTGGAAGCAGGAAGCTGCGCCCGCGCCATCACCACACCGCTTGCAGCGGACAGCATCTACCTCTTCGCCCAGAGGGTCGGTGGCGCCGCGCTGGTTTCGGGCAGCGCAAAGTTCTGCACGGCGGACATCGAATTCGATATCCAGGGCCGTGCGCGCTGCAAGGATCGCGGCCTGAACGAAGTCGGTTTTGGCGAGACGCGCGTCAAGAACCTGTCAGGCTATGCCGCCCATATCGGTGAGGCCGGGCTGGTTGCGTCCGGCTACAGAACGACGTCGAAATAGCCCAGATGCCAGCGCATCTCGTCTTCCGTCATGGGAAAATGCACACCCGAGCGGGCGGGCAGCAATTCGTTGGCACTCAGCTTCATCACAAAGCTCTGGATCTTGAACGCTACCCGCATGGAAAGTCCGGCATGCCAGACCAGCGCAATCGCCGGCTTGGCGGAGCCTGACTGGATGATCTTGCGCACAATGGCTTCGGGCACCTTGGCAAGAGCCGCCAGCGAAAGGACGACGGCATCGCGCTGGCCGGCATTGGCGCAGCGGTCGACAAAGGCTTCGTCCAGCTTGCCCGCCGCGAGCGCAGCGGCGACGTCCTTCTTGGCCTTATCGAGTGGCGTGCTTTCTTTCTGGCTGTCTTCCTGCAGACGCGCCCGCAACTCCTTGTTGAGCTGGTGCTTGATGTCCTCGTCCAGCCCGTAGCGCATCATCAACTGCTCGATCAGGCTGGCGCCGACGAACGATGCGAGCCGCCAGATCGCGCGCTTGGACAGATCGGTACGCATTGTCAGCGGCTGCTGGAATTCCTCGATTTTCTCGGCCTGCTCGACGATGCTATCCATCGCTTTCTCGCGCACCTTGGCGTCCGGATTGGCCAGGAGAGTGGAAATCGCGGGAATATCGAGCGAGGCGACGATGGCGTCTGCCACCTCAGGGTTCACCGGCTTGCGCCGGGCCACCGCGGAGATGATCTCCTCGACCTTGGCCGTCGCGATGATCTCGATCAGGTCGGTGTCCGAAAGCAGCGGCGAATATTCCAGCACGGGCGCCGCCACCATCGATTCCGCATCGCGGGCCAGCGTCAGGACGATATATTTCGGAATGCAGTCGAGCGACTTGATGCTCTCCGACAGAACCGCCCGCACGCGCGGCAGCTGGTCGCGCGCCAGCCGCTCCATGGTCGCGATTGTCATGGCGTGAAGATGCTGCGCTTCCTCGCGGCCGAGATCCGGCATCAGCCGTGCGATCTTGCGCGCCAGCTCCATGCGCACATCATCGTCGACGTCGTCCGCGAGATGACGATTGGTGTGCGGCGCGGCGCCGGGATTGGCCGCAACGGCGCGGCGGGTGGCGACTGCACCGTTCTGCGCGAGGTAATGCAGGACATCCTCGCCGGCGTCGGTCTGGCTGGCCAACTCGCTTTGGGCCAACTGGGCGCGCTGTTCCAGCAGCGCGAGAACTTCCTCGCGCGTCATGTTGCCCTCTGGCGCAGGCAATGCGGCGTTCTGCCCTTTGCTTGGCATATCTGTCCCCTGAACGTTCCGGAGTGTGGACGTTCGCGCTTTAATCCATGTTTAAGAGACTTGGTTGACCCGCGTTAACGAAGCTTGCCTCAAACGCCCTGTTCGACCATGTTCCCGGCCATGCAACCCGCCGCCGAGCAACTTCGTCCCGATTTGCGCCACATCGATTCGTGGATCTTCGATCTCGACCACACGCTGTACCTGATGGACGCCGCAAACCATTCACGGGTCGAGGAAAGCATCTGCCTCTTCGTGCAGCGCCATTTCGACATTCCGCACGAACCGGCGTGGGAAATCCAAAAGCGCTACCTGCGCGAATATGGCAGCACACTTGGCGGACTTGTCGCGAACCATGGCGTCGATGCGGATGCCTATCATGACTTCGTCAACGACATTGAGGCACTCGAGCTCTCACCTGATCCGATGCTGCGAAGCGGGCTTGCGAGGCTTCCGGGCAAGCGCTTCGTCTTCACCAACAATTGCGGTCGCTTCGCACGCGACGTTCTGGAACGCCTCGGTGTCGGCGAGCTGTTCGCGGACATTGTCGATGCCCGCGCCATGAACTTCATCCCCAAACCGCGGCCGGCCGCCTACACGGCGCTGATCGAACGTTGCGGCGTGACCGCCGAGCGTTCCGCCCTGTTCGACGACAGCGCGCGCAATCTCGTGCCCGCCCGCGCCCTTGGCATGACCACAATCTGGTTCAACAATGGCCAGGGCCAGTCGCACTGGAAGATCGAGGATGCCGAACGGCACATCGACCATGAGACGGGCGATCTCGTATCCTTTCTCCACTCCATCAGGATCTGACGACATGAGCCTTGCACGCACCATCGACGAAGCCTGGGAAGCCCGTGACACGCTGAGTGTCGACACCAAGGGCATCGTGCGCGATGCGGTCGAGACGGTTCTGGCCGAGCTTGACGCCGGCAAGCTGCGAGTCGCCGAGAAACTCAACGGGGAGTGGCTCGTCCATCAGTGGCTGAAGAAGGCGGTTCTGCTTTCCTTCCGCCTCAACGGCATGAAGCTCATCGCCGGCGCGCCGGGCGATGCGTCCTGGTGGGACAAGGTCGATTCCAAATTCGCCGGTTGGGGTGAAAAGGAATTCCAAGCCGCCGGCTTTCGCGCCGTTCCGGGCTGCGTGGTACGCAAGTCTGCCTTTATCGCCAAGGGCGTCGTCCTGATGCCGAGCTTCGTCAATGTCGGCGCCCATGTCGGCGAGAACACCATGGTCGACACCTGGGCAACGGTCGGCTCCTGCGCCCAGATCGGCTCGCACTGCCACATCTCGGGCGGAGCGGGCATTGGCGGCGTGTTGGAGCCTCTGCAGGCCGCGCCCACCATCATCGAGGACAATTGCTTCATCGGCGCACGCGCCGAAGTGGCAGAAGGGGTCATCGTCGGCGAAGGCTCGGTCCTTGCGATGGGTACGTTCCTCACGGCTACAACCAAGATCGTCGACCGTCACAGCGGTGAGATCGTCACCGGCTTTGTGCCGCCCTATTCGGTCGTGGTTCCGGGATCGCTCGGCGGCGGGCCCGGCAAGCCGTCGCTTTACTGCGGAGTCATCATCAAGCGGGTCGACGAACGCACCCGGTCCAAGACCTCGATCAACGAGTTGCTGCGCGACTAGCATAACAAGTGAGACGAGACCTTTTCGCGACCGCGCCTTTCGGGCGATAGTGTTCGCCGAACGAAGGGGGCATCGATGGATATCGCGCACTATCTTTTCAGCTTTTCTGGACGCATCAACCGCGCCAAGCAATGGGCCATACTGCTGGTCACGTTGGTGCACGCCATCATTGTCGGCATCATCTTCTCCGAAACAATCGGCTTCCTGACTATCGCCGATGTCGTTCAAGGGAAAACGATGCTGCGTGCGGTTTTGGAGTCACCCCAGGCCCGCATTTTCGCGATGGCCTTCGTCGTGCTCTATCTGGTTGCCTTCTACATCGGATGCGCCATATCCGCAAAGCGCTTGCATGACCGCAACAAGAGCGCCTGGTGGCTCCTCGTCTTCATCGCCTTGCCTTTGGCGCTGCAGATACCATTGCTCACCTATCTGCCGGCGTTGTTCGAACATCTGTCCAATGTGATCCACGCCGCCCAGACAAATGCTGCGCCGCCCTTGCCGCCGCTCGAACCGCCCCTGGTGACAATCACGCGTGGCGCCGCAACGCTGATCTCCCTGTGGGCCTTCGTCGAGCTTTACTGTCTTTCCGGCACTCCCGGCGACAATCGGTTCGGTTCTGATCCGCTGGCGAAGCGGGCCTAGGGCTTCCCCGACAAAGTCGCTGCGACCACCTCGGGATCGACGCCCAGCGCCTGCACGATCGGTGCGAACACCGCCATCTGCGCCATGCCTGTTGCGCCGAGCGTGAGACCGCCATCGACCACAAGCGCGTGTCCGTTGACGAATCCCGATCCGTCGCTGGCCAGATAGAGCGCCGCTTCGGCGATATCGCGCGCACGACCGCCGCGCGGGATCGGTTGCGACTGCTTGGTCGATTCCGCGATGGCTTCGATGCGCGATTCGGCGAGCTGGCTCGGCATGCCGAAGGCCTGCGCGAAGATGTTCGTCGCGATCAGTCCCGGGCAGATACAGTTGACGCGGATATTCTCCGGACCCAGCGTCGCCGCACTCGCATGCGTCATGTGGACGATCGCGGCCTTGGCGATCGAGTAGAGCAGCGGGCCGTAGCCGGTACGTATGCCGGCGACCGACGCCGTCGAGATGATCGAACCGCCGCCCACCGCGCGCATCATCGGCACCGCATATTTCATTCCGAATAGGGCAGCGCGGACGTGCAGGTGCATGACCGAATCGAATCCCTCCGCCGTGACGCCGTCGGGCGGATCGCTTGCGCCGCCGGTGCCGGCATTGTTGAACAGCACATCGAGGCGGCCGAAATGTTTCCTGGCCGCGGAAACGGCGTTCTCGATATCCTTTTCCTGCATGACATCGCAGCGGACATAGCGCGCCATTCCGTGATGGTCTTCCTCGATCCGCGCGCCCTTGTCGTCCTGGATGTCGGCCGCGACCACGCGCGCGCCTTCGGACACGAACAGATCCACGGTCGCCCGGCCAATGCCGCTGGCGGCGCCGGTGATGACCGCAACTTTACCTTCAAGACGGCGTGCCATGACTTCCTCCCACTATCGTTGATTGACCATAGCGAGCCGTGCGCGTACATCGCAACCGATGACCGTTCCCGATCCCGTGGCACTTTCGCAGGCCCTGATCCGCTGTCCGTCCGTGACGCCGGCGGATGGCGGCGCTATTGCCGTTCTGGAAGCCGCACTGAAACCGCTTGGTTTTGCGTGCCACCGCTTGCGTTTTGAAGACGCCGACACGCCACCGATCGAAAACCTTTACGCAAGGATCGGCACGCAGGGACCGAATTTTTGTTTCGCCGGCCACACCGATGTCGTTCCGCCGGGCGATGCGAATTTGTGGCGCCACGATCCCTTCGCGGCCGTGATCGAAAACGGCACGCTTTATGGCCGCGGCGCTGCGGACATGAAATCCGCCGTCGCGGCGTTTGCCGCCGCTGCCGCGCGCTATCTGGCGACCGGAAAACCCTACGGTTCGATCAGCCTTCTCATAACCGGCGACGAAGAGGGCATCGCCATCAACGGCACGCAGAAGATGCTCGCCTGGCTCAATGAGCATGGCGAGCGTCTGGATCACTGCCTCGTCGGCGAGCCAACCGCCACCGTGCGCGCCGGCGACACGATAAAGATCGGACGGCGCGGCTCGATGAACACACGCGTCACGGTGCGCGGAACGCAGGGCCACGTCGCCTATCCGCACCAAGCGGCCAATCCGCTGCCGGCGATCGCGTCGCTGGTTTCGCGTTTGTCGGCCGAAGTGCTCGATCAGGGTAACGCGCATTTCGATCCTTCGACTCTCGCCTTCACCACCATAGATACCGGCAATACTGCGACGAATGTCATCCCTGCTGAAGTGCGCGCAGGGTTCAACATCCGGTTCACCGACCAGCACACGCCAGCAAGTCTTCAGAAGCGCATTGCCGACGCCGTCAACGCGACGAAGAAGGAATTCGGCTGCGAGATCGAAACCGTGTTCCAGGTCAGCGGCGTTTCCTTCCTCACCAAACCGGGCGCGTTCACCGAACTCCTCGCCGACGCGGCCCAGAAAGTGACGGGCGCGCGACCGGATTATTCCACCACCGGCGGCACATCCGACGCGCGCTTCATCAAGGATCACTGTCCGGTTGCAGAACTCGGTCTTTCAAACGCCACAATGCACAAGGCTAATGAATGCGCGACAGTTGAGGATATCGGCTTGCTCACGGACATCTACTTCGAAGTCATCGCTGCCTACTTCGCCAATCCGCCCAGATGAGTGCGCCGATCGGCGTTTTCGATTCCGGCATGGGCGGTCTTACCGTCATGCGCGCGCTGATGCAGCGCCTGCCGCACGAAAGTTTTCTCTATCTCGGAGATACCGCGCGCCTGCCCTATGGCACCAAGAGCGCCGATACCGTGCGCCGCTATGCGCTCCAGGCATCGGCGGCGCTCGTGGCGCGCGGCGTGAAACTCGTCGTCGTGGCCTGCAACACGGCCTCGGTTTCTCTGCCGGCGCTCAAGGACGCGCTCGCCCCATTGCCGGTGATCGGCGTGATCGAACCGGGCGCAAAAGCCGCGATTGCGGCAGCGTCAGACGGTTCCATCGCCGTCATCGCGACCGAAGGTACGGTCAGAGGCGGCGCCTATCGCAGCGCGATTCGCGCCGGCGGATCGAATGTACCCATCGTCCAACAGGCCTGTCCCTTGTTTGTGCCGATGGCAGAGGAAGGCCTGATCGATGGTCCCATCGTGGAGGCCGTAATCCATCGTTATCTCGATCCGGTTCTCGCAACAGTTCCCAAACCAAAGTGTCTTCTGCTCGGCTGCACGCACTACCCTGTGCTGAAGCCGATGATCGCGCGCATCGCCGGCAGCCAAATTACGCTCGTCGACAGCGCGACCACGACCGCGGACGCCGTCGCAGCGCTTCTTGCGGAACGCGATCTTGCGAATACATCGGGCGTTCCGTCCGTCAGGTTCCTCGCCACCGATGCGCCAGACCGTTTCGCCCGTGTCGGCGAAATCTTCCTCGGCCGGCCGATCGATCCCGGCGCCGTCGAACTCATCGACCTTCAGTAGTCGACGCGCACGAGATACAGCCCGTCCGGTGGCGCCACCGGGCCGCAGCGCGAGCGGTCTTTCGCGTCCAGCGCGTCGGCAAGATCGCGCGCCTTCCACTTTCCTTCGCCGACGAGCTTCAATGACCCCACCATCGAGCGCACCTGGTTGTGCAGGAACGAGCGGGCCGACGCCTCGATGTGAATCTCGTCAGCCGCTCGGCGTACGCTGAGCTTGTCCAGCGTCTTCACCGGCGATTTTGCCTGGCACTCCGCCGCGCGAAAGGTCGTAAAGTCGTGCGCGCCGACCAGCGCCTGCGCCGCTTGATCCATCGCCTCGGCATCGAGCGCATGGACCACGTGCCAGACGCGGCCACGTTCGAGCACCGGCGGCGGCCGGCGCACGAGGATACGGTACAGATAGTGCCGCGCGGTCGCGGAAAATCGCGCATGGAAGTCCGGCGCCGCGACCGCCGCCTCCAGCACGGCGATCGCAGCGGGCCTGAGATAGTGGTTCAACGCGTCGCGCACGCGATCCGGCGTGAATTCCTTGTGCAGATCGAAATGCGCAACCTGTCCCAGAGCATGCACGCCGGCATCGGTGCGGCCGGCGCCGTGCACCGTCACCCGCTCCGACGAAAGCTGCTCGATGGCATCTTCGAGCGCACCCTGCACCGACGGGCCGTTTTCCTGCCGCTGCCAGCCGACAAGGTCGCTGCCGTCATATTCGACTGTGAGGCGAAAGCGCGGCATGTCAGGAGAACTTCGTACCGCGCGGCAGCGCGAATCCGCGCAGCAATTCCCCGGCGTCCATCGCGGACTTGCCCGGCCGCTGCAGACGGGTCAGGCGTAGCGCGCCGGTTCCGCAGGCAATCGTCAGAGCATCGTCGACGAGTGTCCCCGCCGTTCCAACTCCGTTAGCCGGTTCGCAGTTCAGGATCTTCACGCGCTCACCCTTCACGTCGGTCCAGGCGCCCGGTGCGGGCGAGAGGCCGCGGATGAGGCAATCGATCTCGCGCGCCGGTTTCGTCCAGTCGATGCGCGTTTCTTCCTTCGAAATCTTCCTGGCGTAGGTCACGCCATCTTCGGTCTGCTTCTGCTCGGCGACCGAACCGCGTTCGAGCGCCGAGACTGTTCGCGCCATCAGGTCAGCGCCAAGCCGCGCCAGCTCGTCGTGCAGCTCGCCATAGGTCTTGCGCCCGATCTTCGTGCGTTCGGCCATCAGCACCGGACCGGTATCGAGGCCCTCCTCCATGCGCATGCTCATCACGCCGGTTTCCGCATCACCTGCCATGATCGCGCGCTGGATCGGTGCGGCGCCGCGCCAGCGCGGCAGAAGCGAGCCGTGCAGGTTGAAGCAGCCCAGTTTCGGCGCATCCAGGATCGGTTTCGGCAAGAGGAGGCCGTAGGCAACGACGATCGCCGCATCCACTTCGAGCGCCGCGAACAATTCCTGTTGCGCGGCATCCTTCAGCGACACCGGAGTCCGCACCGCGATCTTGTGCGCCAGCGCCAGCGCGTGCACCGGCGACGGCTCAGTCGCAAGGCCGCGCCCCTTGGGACGCGGCGGCTGCGAATAGACGCAGGCGATCTCGTGGCCCTGCCCGATCAGTTCGACCAGCGTCGGCACCGCAAACTCCGGCGTGCCCATGAATGCGAGGCGCAGCGTCATCCGCGATCCTCATCCTTCGACACGCCCAGAATGAGGATCGAGCAATACCCCTCATGCTGAGCTCGTCGAACCATGCGCTCGCGCGCACTCACCCGGTCTCTTTCAGACGCTTGGCCTTTTGCAGTTTGCGCAGCGCGATGGAGCGCTTCAGCTTGGAGATGTGATCGATGAAGAGCACGCCTTCCAGATGGTCCATCTCATGCTGCAGGCAGGTTGAGAGCAGCCCGTCCGCATCGAGAAACTGTTTGACGCCGTCACGGTCGAGGAATTCCGCCTTGATCTGCGCCGCGCGTTCGACGTCCTCGTAGATCTCCGGTACCGAGAGGCAGCCTTCCTCGAAGGTCGCCAGTTCCTCCGACCGCCAGGTGATCACGGGATTGATAAAGGCGCGCGGGTTCTTCTTGCCGTCCTTCTGGTCGAGGTCCATGACGATGACGCGCTGCGCCACGCCGATCTGTACGGCGGCAAGGCCGATGCCGTCCGCCTCGTACATGCTGTCGATCATGTCGTCGATCAGCTTGCGGGTGGCCGCATCGACCGAATCGACGGACTTGGAGACCGCTTTGAGGCGCGGGTCCGGCGCGGTAAGGATGGGTCGAATGGTCATGAGCGGGAAATAGTCTTGGACCGGTTTGGGGTCAAGAGAACGCCGGAAAACGCATGGAAATAGCCCTTATCGTACTGGCCGCCGGCATCGTCGCCGCCGCGCTCATCCTCGCCTTCGCCTTGCGCAGGCCTGCTCCCGTCGCGGTCGAGCCGCCCAGGCCCGACCCGCGCCTCGATACCGTGATCGCCGCGCAGGGCGACATCACCGGCCGCTTCCAGCAGACCATCGCCGCCCAGGCCGAACTGCAGAAAGCCATCTCCGAACGCATCGATGCGCTCAACAAGCGGCTCGGCGACACGCTGAGCGACAGCGCCACCAAGAGCGCCGAGGTGATGGGTGGAATCCAGGCGCGCCTCACGGTCATCGACGATGCGCAGAAGAACATCGCCGCGCTTTCCGGCCAGGTCGTCTCCCTGCAGGAGATCCTCTCCGACAAGCAGGCGCGCGGCGCCTTCGGGCAGGAGCGCATGGAAGCGATCATTGCCGACCAGATGGCGCCCGATCAGTACGATTTCCAATTTACGCTCTCCAACGGCAAGCGGCCGGACTGCGTCATCCGCATTCCGAACGTGGAAGGTGTCATCGTCGTCGATTCCAAATTCCCGCTCGAGGCATTCGAAACCCTGCGCGGCCTTGCGAGCGATGAAGACCGCAAGCAGGCGACGGCCCAGCTCAAGGCCGACGTGCAGAAGCACGTGAAGGACATCGCCGAGAAATATCTCATCCCCGGCGAAGTCCAGACGCCTGCCATCATGTTCGTGCCCTCCGAGTCGATCTATGCCGAGCTCTACACATCCTTTGGCGATGTCGTGCAGCAAGCGCGGCGCCAACAGGTCGTCATCATGTCGCCGCATGTCCTGATGCTGGCGATCAACACGATCCAGACCCTGATGAAGAACGCCAAGATGCGCGAGCAGGCCTATGAGATCCAGAAGGAAGTCGGCCTGCTGCTGCAGGACGTCAAACGCCTTGGCGAACGCGTCGGCAACCTGCGCCAGCACTTCGACCGCACCAGCAAGGACATCGGCGAAATCGAAACCTCCATGAAGGGCATCGACCGCCACGCCGAACGCATCGGCGAAGTCAAACTCAACCGGCCGGAATCACTTCCGCAGCTCCCGCCTGGGACTTAGACATCGTGGTCGTCGAACTGCCCTCGCCCATTGAGAAGCTTGGGTTGACGACCTTGGTCCGGTCCTCATCCTGAGCTTGGCGCAGGATGAGCTTGCCGAAAGATGGATGGCGGGCTCAGGAATGAAACCGCTCCGTGCATCGCACGCAATTGTCGGGATATAGCGGAATTGGTGATTGCACCGACTCGGTTCAAGAGCGCGCTGCATTCTTACAAAACAAATTTCAGAAAAAATTTCGGTCCGCAAAGTTATCCAACAGCGCGGCGCATTTCATCAGCGCTACGCGCGGATAAATTCAAATTTGCTGTTGGACAAGTCGGGGCGCCAACCAAGACAACGCATGAAGTCTTCGCGTGGCGCCGACCATTGCCAGGGTGATTTGCGATCGGTTATGCAAGCTTCACCAACGAATCGAACGAGCTTTGCGCTGACCGTCGCCATCGTAAAACAATGGAGGAAGGGATGAACCGCGGCGCGGTGGAGATGATCGTATGGTGTGGGATCTCGCTTGCTGTTCTTGGCTATCAACTGATATGCACAATCCGCACGGGCAGCTTCAGAGTCGGGGGAAAGGGCGGCGTGTCGAGGCAGTCGATCACAAGACGCAGCCATCCCGGGCATTACTTGTTCAGATTGGTTCTTTCTGCTGCTCCTGATGGCCGTAGCCGCCGCCGGTATTGGCACCGCCGTCATGTGGCCCGAGACCTTCGCGCAGCATCCGATCAAGACCATTTCGCACGGTGCCTGATTTCCTGCGAAAGGAAGTTTCCGGAGATTTTTGCCGCTACAGCGAACGCCGTGCCTTGAATGCGGCGGAGAGCGTGCCTTCGTCGAGATAGTCGAGTTCGCCGCCGACCGGTACGCCATGCGCCAGGCGCGTCACCCGCACGCCGGACGCGCTGAGCGTGTCGATGAGGTAGTGCGCCGTGGTCTGGCCCTCGACCGTCGCGTTCATGGCGAGGATCACTTCGTCGACGCCGCTCTTCACGCGTTCGAGCAGCGTGGTGACGTTGAGGCGTTCCGGCGTCACGCCGTCCAGCGCGGAAAGAGCGCCGCCGAGCACATGATACTTGCCGCGGAAAACGCCGGCCCGTTCCAGAGCCCACAGATCGGCGACATCCTCCACGACGCACAGCACATGCGTGTCGCGGCGCGTATCGCGGCAGATCGAACAGGGCGAGACGGTATCGAGATTGCCGCATGTCTCGCAGGTCTTGATCGCGGCGGCCGCATCGCGCATCGCGGCCGACAAGGGCTCAAGCAGCATGTCGCGCTTCTTGAGCAACGCCAGCGCCGCACGCCGGGCCGAGCGCGGGCCGAGCCCGGGAAGCTTGGCGAGCAGTTGGATCAAACGTTCGATTTCCGGACCGGCTGATAGCGTGGCCATCAGTGTCTTTCCCTCGCGTATACGGGGGAGGTGTCGAGCACAGCGAGACGGAGGGGGATGATCGGTGTCCGCCCCTCCCCGGCTTCGCCGGACCTCCCCCGGAAACGGGAAGGGAAATGCGTGGCGCCCATGCTCATTCGCTCTCTGCTTCGGGAGCCGCCGCTACGATCTCGTCTTCCTCGGCGATGTTGCGCACCGCGATGATCTCGGCGCCGGGAAAACGGTCGAGGATCTCACGCACCATCGGTTCCTGTGTCGCGCTTTCGAACTTGGCGGCCTTGGCGGATTTCTTCTGTTCCGAAAGAGTCGGCGCGCCGCCCTCGCGCGCGATGGAAACGGACCAGCGGATGCCGGTCCAGTCCTTCAGTTTCTGCGAGAGATCACCGGCAAGCGTGCGCGGCGCGCGGGCGCTGGGCCGAAACTCGATCTTGCCGGGTTCCAGATGGACAAGATGGATGTCGTTCTCGATATGCACCTTCAAAACCGGCGCGCCGTTCGCCTGCGCCAGCGCCGCGATCTCGTCGAGGGAACGGATCATCGTGTGCGGAACGGCCGACATCGTCGGTTCCGGTGCGCGCTGAACGCTCGTCCCCGAGCCCGTCGGCACTGCGCGACGCAACAGGTCCGCGAGCCGGCGCCGGCGTGACCGGGGATTTCGGCACGGGCGCGCCGCCGTCCATCAGGTCGCGCACCAGCTTGTCTGTCGGCGGCAGATCGGCGGCATAGGCAAGGCGGATCAGCGCCATCTCGCACGCCGCGACAGGCCGCGTCGCGTCGCGCACTTCGATCAGGCCTTTCAGCAGCATCTGCCAGGCGCGCGTAAGCGATGGCACGGAGAGCTTTCCCGCCATCTCCGCGGCGCGCTTGGCCTCGCCGGAACTTCCGTCGAAGAATCCTTCCGCGCCCGGTGCGACCTTCACGCGCGTCAGGAAGTGAACGATCTCCAGCAGATCCTGCATCACCGCGAGCGGATCGGCGCCGTGATCGTAGAGATTGCTCAAATCCGTGAGCGCCTCTGCGATCTTGCCGCCCATCACCTTTTCGAAGAGATCGAGCACCCGGCCGCGATCGGCGAGACCGAGCATGTCGCGCACCATGTCGGTGCCGATCTCGCCTTTCTCGCCATGCGCGATCGCCTGGTCGAGCAAAGAGAGACCGTCGCGCGCAGAGCCTTCGGCGGCGCGCGCGATCAGCGCGAGCGCATCGCGGCTGATACTCACGCCTTCCTTTTCCGAGATGGAGGCCAGCAGACCGACGAGCTCAGCCGACTCGATGCGGCGCAGGTCGAAGCGCTGGCAGCGCGACAGGATCGTCACCGGCACCTTGCGGATTTCGGTCGTCGCGAAGATGAACTTCACATGCGGCGGCGGTTCTTCCAGCGTCTTCAGGATCGCGTTGAACGCCGGCTTGGAGAGCATATGCACTTCGTCGAGGATGTAGACCTTGTAGCGTGCGCTTGCCGGGGCGTAGCGCACCGCATCGATGATCTGGCGTACTTCCTCGATGCCGTTGTTCGAGGCGGCGTCCATCTCCTGCACATCGACATGGCGCGATTCGGCGATGGCGATGCAGGGCTCGCACACGCCGCAGGGCTGGATCGTCGGTTCCCTGCGCTTGCCGTCCGGTCCGATGCAGTTGAGCGCGCGCGCGATGATGCGCGCCGTCGTCGTCTTGCCGACGCCGCGCACGCCGGTGAGCATGAAGGCATGGGCGATGCGCCCGGTGGCAAAGGCATTGGACAGCGTCTTGACGAGCGCTTCCTGCCCGATCAGCCCCGTGAAGTCGGACGGCCGGTACTTGCGCGCCAGAACGCGATAGGGCGCGCTTTGCGCCTCGCGCTTGGGCGGATCAAAGCCGAGGGATGGTTCGTCGCTCATCGGACCAAAAATTGGGATGCCGGCCCACTATAGCAAGGCGGCAGGCGGCGTCGCGCGGCTTTTGAGCCGATGTTTGGGGGTAAGTGAGAGGCTGGCACGACCCGCAGAAGATTCGTTACGGCTGCTTCCTTCCGGACCTGACCGGGTTGGCGAGAACTGCGTCCGCACCAACCTCCCGGGCGGGATATAAGGCCGGAGCCCAAAAAAAGCGAGTCGCGGGACGCTCAGGCCGCGGCGATGCCTTCGGATGCGGCCTGCGACACGATCCGGCTGGACGGAAGCGTGATCGTCGCCGTCGTTCCGACGTCGAGAGCGCTTTCCAGTGTCAGCGTGCCGCCATGCAGCTCGACGAACTGCTTGGCGAGCGGCAGGCCGAGGCCGACGCCTTCGTATTTTCGCGACAGGCGGGAGTCGACCTGGCCGAAACGCTCGAGCGCGCGCGGGATGTCTTCCGGCGCGATGCCGATCCCTGTATCGGCCACGGCGATCACAACGCCTTCGCCGGTTTCGCGCGCCGACACGGTGACGGTGCCTTTGGCCGGCGTGAACTTCACGGCATTGCCGAGCAGATTGATCAGGACCTGCTTGAGGCGCCGCGGATCGGCGTGCAACGCGGGGAGCGCCGATTCCAGATCGGCCTCGAGCTCGATGCCGGCGGCGAGCGCCTGGGGCCGGATCATCTTCAGGGACTGCCCGATCAGCTTGCGCAGATCGACAACTTCCTCGTCCAGCCGCTTGTCGCCAGCGTCGATGCGCGACAGGTCCAGAATCTCGTTGATCAGTTGCAGCAGGTGGACGCCGCTCTGATGGATGTCGCCGACATAATCCTGATAACGCCGGTGACCGAGCGGCCCCAGCATTTCCATTCCGAGCATTTCGGAAAAGCCGATGATGGCGTTGAGCGGCGTGCGCAGTTCGTGGCTGACGTTCGCCAGAAAGGACGACTTGGTGTGGTTCGCCGCGGCCGCGACGCCGAGCGCGCGCGACAACTCACGCGACGTGTCCTCGAGTGCGGCTTTGGTGGCTTCCAGCTCGACGATGTGGCTGCGCAGGCGCTCGGCCTCGCCGTGACTGCGCAGCATCAGATGATGATCGATCAGCGCCCCGATCAGGCCGAGCGCCACAATGAGGATGGCGGCCGAGGCTACCGCAACGGCAAGCGTCACCGGCTCGAGAACGGTTCCCGTGACCAGAATTTCCGGATTGAACTTGAACGTCACGGCGGACATGCCGGTGAAGTGCATGCTGCAGATCGCCAATGTGAAGATGACCGCGCCGGCGAAGTAGGAACGCAGCGTGGTGCGCCGCAGTGTGAAGTGCATGCCATACGCCATCAGACCGACGCCGATCACCACCGAAGCGGCGACATAGCGCCAGTCCCAGAACGCATCGGCAGGCGCACGCACCGCCGCCATTCCAACATAGTGCATCGCGCCGATCGCGGCGCCGGTGATGCCGCCGCCCAGAATCGGCTGCCGTCCGATCAGCGCGGTCGCGAAGCCGACGCCGCACATCGTCATCGCGATGAGGGCAGAGAGCGCGGTCAGGCCGGGCGCGTAGGCAACCGGAAACCCGCCCTGATAGGCGAGCATCGCCACAAAGTGCGTGCTCCAGATTCCCGAACCCGCAACAACGCCGGCCGCCACAAGCCAGATGCGGCTCTGGCTCGCTGGCGCGACACGCGCGCGCCAGATCATGCTCATGGCCGTCACGCAGGCGAACAGGCAGAGCACACCGGCCAGCAGAACCAGCCGCTGATCATGCTGTTCAAAGATGCACCCCAGCACGCGAAACATGGGCCTATCGAACCTTGAGGCTGCGCCAATTCGCGCAAGTCTAGTGGTCGCCCTCTAAATTTGGTGATAACTCTCGCGTCGAACGGATACGCAATTCTACATAGCCGATGTGCCGGTTCAGTTGCTTTTTGATTGCCTTCGTCTCGCCAGACGCTAGCTTCGAGTTCCCACAGCAAGGCGCAGGTGTTCGATGATCCCTTTTTCCGGCAATCCGCTCGACCGCGCGAGCGAAAAACGCGTCGACGCCGAGTGGATTGCGGCCAGGCGGCGCGATGCGTCTTCGCTCATCCTTCCAATGTGGCGCCTGCAACCATTCATCCTTGGCGGCGAAAAAGCCTCGCCGCCGGTCGAACTCGGTCTGCTGCGTCCGGGCCTTTGCGACTCGCTGGCCGCGCCGGACGCGCCCTGCGTGTTCTTGGGACTTGAAGGACAGAATGCGATGTTCGCGCTCGATATCTCCGCCGCACGCGATCCGGTGAGCGAGGGACCGATTGCGGGCCTTGGCCATTTCCGCGACGCCCGCGCCGCCGCCGCCACGCTCCCGATCAAGGACGCCGCGATCATGGGCCAGGCCAAGGCGATGATCGACTGGCACAACAGGCACGGCTTCTGCGCCCGCTGCGGTTCACCGACGACGTTTGAAGAAGCCGGCTACAAGCGCGCCTGCCCCGAATGCAAGGCGGAGCATTTCCCGCGCACCGATCCCGTCGTCATCATGGTCGCGGTGCATGGCGATGGCTGCCTGGTCGGCCGCAACAAGAATTTTCCGGGCAACTTCTATTCCGCGCTCGCCGGCTTCATCGAACCCGGCGAAACGATCGAGGAAGCGGTCAAGCGCGAGCTGATGGAAGAAGTGTCGGTGAAGGTAAAGACCGTGCGCTATCACTCGACGCAACCCTGGCCGTTTCCCTCTTCGCTGATGATCGGCTGCATCGCCGAAGCGGAAAGCCGCGATTTCAAGGTCGACGGCACGGAGATCGCCGACGCCCGCTGGCTCGACCGCGAAACCGCCAAACGCCTGATCTATGGCGAGCGCATGCCGGACATCTCCGTTCCGCCCGCGCTTGCCATCGCGCATCACCTGATCAAGGCGTTCGCGGACGGAGAGGCGTGAAACGCTGCCATACAAACACGAAAACGGCGGGAGCGGCCCACGCCATTCGACAGGCTCAGGTTGAGGGCCGTTTTTAAGTTTTCAAGCCGAACTTATTGAAGGGTGAGACGCGCATGATGAGGCAATACAAAGATTGAATAGGGTTCGACCGAACGACGCTTTGAAGCTGCTCGAGATCGACGCAGCCACTCTGTTTGTGTTCGATGCAGGCGGCCGCATGCTGCACGAGAACGATCCGGACCGCTCCGTCGCGCCGCGCCTGTTCCTCTCGGGATGCGAAACCGGCAACCTTTTCCGGCTGCGCAGCGATGTCGACGACGACGTCGCACGGGAAATCGCCGCGCTTGTCGCGCAGGAACCGCCGTTTGCGCAGCCGCAGGCCGTTCCAGAATTTCTCGATCGTTATCGTGCCTTGCTGTCGATCACCGCACCGGTCGAACAAAAAAACTTCGGCGTAATGCATCTGCTGCCGAACGGCCTGGCATACGAGCATGACATCCAGCTCGTGCAACAGGGCACCGCGAAGGGCGACAAGCTGTTCGCGGTACTGCAGCGTCACGGATTGCCAAAGGCGATGGTCGACATGGGCTTTGCCGACGTCTCGCATTTCTGGGAACCCTGGTGCGTGGCCATGGAAGGCGATGAGATTGCGGCCGTCGCGTTCGCTGCCCGCCTCGGCGACACCGGCGCGGCGCTCGGTCTGGCGACGATGCCGGCCTTTCGCGGACGCGGGTTTGCAGCGGCCGTGACCGCCGGCTGGTCGTGCCTGCCGCAATTGAAGAACCGGACACTGATCTACAGCACCACGAGAGACAATCTCTCGTCGCAACGGGTGATCGCACGACTGCGCTTGCCCTACATCGGCACGAGTTTGCGGCTGGTTCAGGAGGATCCGCCAAGTGTCATGGCCGGATGAGCATTGCGATAGCAATGTAGAATCGGGAATGACAAGTGAAGCTACGGCAACTGATCCCGCAGGGGCGACGCCGGATAGATTCCGAGCACGGTCAGCTTGGACGTGAAGAACGCCAGTTCCTCAAGCGCCAGCTTCACCGGCCGGTCGTCCGGATGACCTTCGATATCGGCATAGAACTGCGTCGCGTTGAAGGAACCGCCGATCTGGTAGCTCTCCAGCTTGGTCATGTTCACGCCATTGGTCGCGAAACCGCCCATGGCCTTGTAGAGCGCGGCGGGAACGTTGCGGACGCGAAACACGAATGTCGTGATGATCTTGCCCTCGTTCGGCGCATCGTCGGGCTCGCGCGACATGATGAGAAAGCGCGTCATGTTGTGCGACTCGTCTTCGACATTGGCGCGCAGCACTTCTAGACCATAAAGCTGTCCGGCCAGCGACGAGGCGATGGCCGCGACGCTCGGATCCTTCAATTCGGCGACGTGATGCGCCGAACCGGCGGTGTCGTGCCAGTTCTCCGCCTTCAGCTTCAGTTCGCGAATGATCTTGAGGCATTGCGCCAGCGCAGGTCCCTGGCTGAAGACCCGCTTCAGTCCCTCGACCTTGGCGCCCTTCAATCCCAGAAGCTGATGCTGGATGCGCAGGAAGTGTTCGCCGACGATATGCAGGCCGGCGTCGGGCAGAAGATGATGGATGTCCGCGATGCGGCCCATCAGCGAATTCTCGACCGGGATGATGCAGAGGTCAGTCTCCCCGCTGCGCACCGCTTCGGCCGCGTCTTCAAAAGTCGGGCACGGCACCGCGAGCGCATGCGGCAGCACTTCGCGCGCCGCAAGGTTGGCATAGGCGCCGGGCTCACCCTGAAAGGCGACGCGCTTGGCGCTCTTGATGGCGGATCCGCTCATGACGAAGTCTTCTTTCCCAGCAACGTACGGGCTTTTTGGAGATCGGCCGGAGTATCGACACTGAGCGGCACGCTGTCCACGCGAGCGACTGCGACATGCATGCCGGCCTCAAGGGCGCGGAGCTGTTCAAGCTTCTCGCGCTTCTCCAGCGGCGACGGCGGCAACGCGACGAACCGCGCCAGAGCCGCGCGGCGATAGGCATAGATGCCGAGATGGTGGAACACCGGCCCCTCGCCCGTCGGAACAGTCGCGCGGCTGAAATAGAGCGCGCGGCCCATGCGTCCGTTCCACGCAACGACGGGCTTGACCACGTTCGGATCGGTTCGGTCTTCGTCATTGTCGATCTCGACCGCGAGCGTGGCGACATCGATGGCCGGGTCTGACAGAAGCTCGGCAACTTCGCGCACATAGGCCGGATCAAGGTCGGGCAGATCGCCCTGCAGGTTCACGATCACATCGTGCTCGCCCCTGGCATCCACGCTCTGCAGCGCGGCGAATATCCGGTCCGATCCCGACGGCAGATCAGGCGGCGTGAGCACGGCCCGGCCGCCGGCTGATTCGACGGCGTCGGCGATTTCCTGCTCGGCCGCCGCGACGATGACCGGTCCGATGCCCGCCGCCATGGCCTGCCGCCACACGCGGACGATCATCGGCACCCCTGCAATGTCGGCCAACGGCTTACCCGGCAATCGCGTGGAAGCCATGCGGGCGGGGATAAGAACGATCGGTCTCATCGAAACCCTTGAATCCCTTGATTTCTGCGACGCTTCGCCGCAATGACGGCACCGGGGCCATGGGTAATGTCGCCCGGCATTCGGCCCTTAGCCAAGCGGAGCGTGACCTTATGGATTCCTGGGAGTGGAACAAGATCGCAGGAGCGGTCCTGGGTACGCTGATTTTTGTCCTCGTGATCCGGTTTGCAACCGAGTCCCTCTTCACCGTCGAGCCGCCAGCGAAAGAGGCCTATCACGTCGAAGGCGTGGTGACGGCCAGCGCATCGACCGGCGGCGCCGCCGCGGCTCCCGCTGAAGAGGCTGTTCCCGATTTCGGCACCGTTCTTCCCGCAGCAGACGTGAAGGCCGGTTCGGCCGTCGCCGCACGTTGCCAGCAGTGCCACGACATCTCCAAGGGCGGACCGGACAAGATCGGTCCCGAGCTGTGGAACGTGATCGGCCGCGCCCGCGCGTCGGAAACCACGTTCTCCTATTCCAGCGCGATGAGCAGCGACCACACGCCGTGGAGCTATGCGTTGCTGTTCAAGTATCTGAAGTCGCCGCAGGCCATGGTGCCGGGCACCAAGATGAGCTTTGCCGGCCTGCGCAGCGCGGATGACCGCATCAACCTGCTCGCCTATCTGCGCACACAGGAAGATTTGCCAGCGCCGATCCCGGCACCGGCTCCTGCCAAGACCCCAGATGCGGCCAAGCCCGCCGATGCAAGCAAGCCTGCTACCAAGTAAGTAGCGCTTGATCGGATCACGTAAACGCTGTTGCGTGCGCCCATGAGCACGCGCCCGAATATTCTGCTGATCGTTCCGCCCGGCTGGGGCAAATACTGGCACGAGCCGCTCGCCGCAGCGAATGTGAAAATGTTTATCCATGGCCAGGATGCGTATGCGCCGGGCGACATCGACTACGCGCTCGGCTTTCGTCCCAAGCCAGGCTTTCTGAAGACGCTGCCAAAGCTGAAAGCGATCTTCTCGCTCGGCGCGGGCATCGACGGATTCCTGATCGACCCGGAATTTCCCAGGCACATTCCGCTGGTGCGGTTTGTCGACGAGACCCTGTCGCGCGAGATGGCGCAGTACGTTGTCATGCATGTCCTAATTCAGCATCGCGCCGAACGGACCTTTGCCGCCGCGCAGCGCGAGGGCAAATGGCGTCAGGCGATGCTGGGGCGTCCGACGGAACAGACGCGCATCGGCATCCTCGGCATCGGCGAAATCGGCACGGTCGTGGCGGAGCGCCTGCGCGATCTTGGCTTTCCCACGTCGGGCTGGAGCCGGACGAAGAAATCGGTTCCGGGCGTGAAAGGATTTGCAGGCGCCGGCGAGCTCGACGCGTTTCTCGCGCAGAGCGATATTCTGGTGTGCGTCCTGCCGTTGACGCCGCAGACGCGTCATATCCTGAACGCGCAGCTTTTCGCCAAGCTGCCCAGAGGCGCCTATGTCATCAATGTGGCGCGCGGCGGTCACGTGAACGAGCCCGAGCTTATCGCCGCCCTCGACAGCGGACATTTGTCTGGCGCGACGCTCGATGTGTTCGAGACCGAGCCGCTGCCCGAAACCAGTCCGATCTGGAAGCATCCCAAGATCATCGCGACGCCGCATGTGGCCGCGATCACCTCACCCATCGCAGCCGCGCGTTACGTCATCGACGGCATCGCCGCAATGGAACGCGGCGAGAAGCCCGCAAACATCGTCGACATGGAACGCGGGTATTAGACGACCGTTCGCGCGCTTTCTGGCAAGCACTCTTGTCACGGCCCGCAAGAGCGAGCCGCTCAGGTGAAGCGAAGACGCTCTCGAAGACTTCCTGGAGTGTGAACTGTCCCCGGATGCGGTTCTTGAGCCAGATGACCCGCCTTGCGGGCCATGGCACTGCGGGTGATTCAGGAGATCAGGTTCAAAGCCGCTTGATGCTCGTCACGGCGCCGGCGACCGGCGTGATGCGCTCGACGGCCTGCAGCAGCGGCTCGATCTCCACCTGCATGTGGAACGCGTTGGCGTGGATCATCCGATCTGCATCGAGCATGATTCCGACATGGCCGTTCCAGAAGACGATGTCGCCGCGCTGGCGTGGGCTGCCCGTGCAGTCCTCGCTCAACGCGGCCTCCTGCATGTCGGCGTCGCGCGGGACCGCGATGCCCGAACCGGCAAGCGCCACCTGCAGCAGCCCGGAACAATCGAGCCCAGCATGTGTGTTGCCGCCCCAGACATAGGGCGTGCCGACAAAACGTTCCGCGGTCGCAACCCAGTCGGGCGCCTTGAACTCCAGCGGCGCGAGATGGCCTTCAAAGACATATCCGCCCTGCTCTATCAGCGCGTAGCCGTTGGCGCGACGCTGCACCCGGACCTTGGCGTTGAAGGGCAGCATGTCGCGTGCGGGAAGCTTGAGGTCCGGGCCGGTCAGGAGCGGCGTCGACAGCGCAACGACGCGATGATCCGGCTTTACCGGGTCGCAGACCGCGATGGAGTGGAGATAGCCGACATAATTGTCGAACGCGGACTGGCACCAGGCCCAGCCGAAGCGGCTTTCGAACACCGTGATCGCTTCGCCGAACAGAAGCTCATTGTCCTGCACCGCATCGTGCGCCGGAGAATTGCGCAGGCTCGCTCGGCCGCGCGCGATCGTATGCGGCGTGCCCGTGAGGCCGGTCACCTCCGCGCCGTTTCGCATCGGTGTGGTGCGCGGATCCTTCACGTCCCGTATCGCGCCTTCAGCAGCGAGTAGATCGCGCGCGCCGAGATCGTCTCGGCACCGGCGCGCCGCCCGGGCTTCGGCCGGTCGACCCAGGCCGCGATATCCAGATGCACCCAGCTTTTTGCCTGCGTGACGAAGCGGTTGAGAAACAGCGCCGCGGTGATCGCGCCGGCATAGCCGTAATTGGGGTTGTTCGTGAGATCTGCAACCGACGAGTTCAAGGCCGACTCGTACCCGCGCCACAGGGGCAGACGCCACATCGGATCGTTCTGCATTGCAGAATGCTCCATCAGTTCCGCTGCGAGCGCTTCGTCGTCGGTGAAGAAGGGCGGCAGCTCGAAACCTGTCGCGGTCCGCGCCGCGCCGGTCAGCGTGGCGATATCGATCAGGAGGTCCGGCTTTTCCGAGTCCGCTTCGGTCAGCGCATCGGCGAGAACCAGGCGGCCTTCCGCATCGGTGTTGCCGATCTCGACTGTCAGACCCTTGCGGGACGGGAATACATCGCTTGGCCTGTACGCCGTGCCGGACACCGAATTCTCAGCCGCCGGCACGAAGACGCGCAGCCGCACGTCGAGCTTGGCCCCCATCACCATATCGGCAATGGCAAGCACGGTCGCCGCGCCGCCCATATCCTTCTTCATCGATGCCATGCCCGCGGCTGGCTTCAGGTCATAGCCGCCCGTATCGAACACAACGCCTTTTCCGACCAATGTCACTTTCGGTGCATCGGCTCTGCCCCAGGTGAAGCTGGCCAGACGCGGTGCGCGAGCCGATCCTTTGCCGACCGCATGGATGAGCGGGTAATTTTGCTTCAGCAGCGCATCGCCGACGATCACGGAAAATTTTGCGCCATGCTTCTTCGCCAGATCGCGCGCCGCATTGGCGAGTTCTTCGGGGCCCATATCGTTTGGCGGCGTGTTGATCAGGTCGCGGCCGAGAAACACCGCCCCGGCGATGCGCATGACTTCTTCGGCATCGACATTCTCGGGCACGACCAGTCTGGCTGCAGGAGTCTTGGCCTTGCGGTAACGCGTGAACTGATACGTGCCGAGCAGCCATGCCAGCGCGCCGTTGGCGCCGCCCACCGCAGCCGGCACATCTTCGAAGTGATAGGTGCCGGCAGGCAATTGTTCGGAGAACGTCGCGAGCGCCAGGCTGTCGCCGCCCTTGCCGAGACCCAGCACCGCACAGGCAATGCCGCCCGATGCATTGGGCACCAGCCTGAGATCGCCGTCGCGCGCGACAAAACCGCTGTTCTTCAGATACGCCGCTTCGCGTGCCGGACGCTTCGAGATAAACCGTTTCAGATCGCCCGCCGTCACCGCATGAAGAGGAACGGAGTTGCGAGCGGCCTTGGCAAAACTGGTATGCATCGTGTGAGCCTTGTCCCTGCGGTTTGCTCGTCCATGGATAAGCCCGGGTCATCGGCGACGCAACGACCGTGGCCATCCTGCCCCGTATTTTCAGCGGTCAAACCGAATTGCGCACGCCTCAATGCGGCTGCGCTCCAGTGACACTGCCACAAGCGGGCGAATCCTGCGATCATCCGCACTCGCGCAACAGGGAGACATCATGAGCACGCGTTATACGCTCGTCGTCGGCACCAAGGATTGGTCTAGCTGGAGCCTGCGCGCCTATGTGGCGCTGCGCGCGACGGGCGTCGCCTTCGAGGAAGTGCTCGTTCCGCTGCGCCAGCAGCCGCTCACCGGCAATGAGATCACCAAATTTTCCAAGGCCGGACGCGTGCCGATTCTCAAGATCGAGGACAATGGTCGCAGCGTGACGGTGTGGGACAGTCTCGCCATCTGCGAAACGCTGGCCGAGCGTCATCCCGAAGCAAAGCTTTGGCCGCACGATGCCTTCGCGCGCGCGGAAGCACGCTCCTACGCTGCCGAAATGCACTCGGGCTTTCCCGACGTGCGCGATCAGCTTTCGATGGATTTCGTGCGGCGCAAGCCCCTGCCCGATTTACGCGACGCCACCAGCGCGCAACTCGCCCGTATCATCGATGCCTGGTCCTCAGCGCTCGAACGCTTCGGCAAGGATGGCGGCTATCTGTTCGGCGGATTTTCCGTCGCCGACTGCATGTATGCGCCGGTCGTCTCGCGTTTCGTCACCTATGGCGTCAATGTGCCGGCGATCGTGAAAGCCTATATGGACCGCGTCATGGCGCTGCCGTCGATGCGCGATTGGGGCGCGGATTCTCAGAAGGAAGTCGACGCCGGCATGGCCTAGCTTTTTGCAGGCTTGGTCTTCGCAAGACGGCCGGATTCGCGGAAGAAGCGCAGCGCGCCGGGATGAAGCGGCGCCGGCAGATCGCTCGCGGCCGTGTCGAGCCTGATGAGCGCCGCCGAGCCGCCTTCCTGCTGCAGCGTAGGCCGGTTCGCGGGATTGAACAGTGATTTGGTGATCCCGTAGACGAGTGTCTCCGGCGCGTGCGCATTCACGATCCACAAGGCGTGCACGCTTACCGTCTCGATCGCCGGCGTGCCGTGATACGTGCCGGCCGGAATTGTTCCCGCCTGCAACGCGGGCGCTGCCCTCAGAAGCGCCGCGCGCGCGTCGCCGTCGATCGGCACAAGCCGCGCGACGCCGCGTGAAATCAGATCGTCAATCAGTCCGACCGGCGGCCCGCCGACAAAGAAGAACGCGTCGAGCTGACCCTTCTGCATTAACTGCGCATCCACGTCCGCGCCATCGTGCCGCTCCTTCAGCCGCCATTCGGCGATGCCATAGGCCAGGAGGATCGCATGCGCCGTCACGCTTGTGCCGGAACTCTCCACGCCGAGAGAGACCCGCTTGCCACGCAGGTCGGAGACCTTGGCGATCTTGGAATTGCGCGCGACGATGAGATGAACGTCTTCGGGAAACAGATCCGCGATGATGCGGATCTGGCTTTGCTTTCCAGCCGTCTTGAAGGCGCCCTTGCCCGCAACCGCGTCGGCGACGACATCGCCCTGCGCAAAACCGGAATCCGCAGTGCCTGCGTTGACGGCCAGAACGTTCGAAACCGCACCGTCCGACGTGCGGGCGGTCACGATCAGGCCAGACGGGCCGCAAACGGGCGCGCTTTCGCAGCGGTCGACGCCGGGCGGATGGCTCACAAGTCCTGCGATGAGCTGGCCGACCGGAAAGTACGTACCGCCCGTGGAGCCGGTAACGATTTGGAAAGGAATTCGCGCCGGCATGGTCTGCGCGGCGCCGAAACTGACAACAAGCATTAACGCCGCCAGGACCGGAACGGTCAGGCCTGCCAGGATGCAAACGGCTGCGCGGCGCAAACTCATGCCGCAATTCATCCCATCTTTGCGTCAGGATTTGGACGGTTTCGGCGGCAAGATCCCGCATCGCCGTTCCGTTCCCAACCCGGCGCGCCATCGCGCGTCTTTATCTCTTTATCATCGAATATACTTAAGGGTTTGTTGACCCGCGTTGGCACATCCTTAGCCCGGTTAGTTTCGTCTGGGGAAGGAATTTGCACATGCATCGGATGCTGGTTCGGGTTGCGGCACTGGCGCTCTGCTCGAGCGCGCTTACAGCTTGCAGCGTGATGGGTGGCGGCGCAGACAAACCGGCGGCACCGCCGAGTGCGAACAACTCAAGTCCGCTGGCGATCGCAAACGACCTCACCTCCGCTATCCACCAGGCTCAGATGCTGCGCGTGAAGGGCGACCTCGACGGCGCCACGCGCGTCATCAGCCAGCTGATGCTCGCCGCGCCGGACGATGCCCGCGTCGTCGGCGAATATGGAAAATTGCTCGTCCAGCAGGCACGTTCCGACGATGCCGCGCAGTTCCTGCGGCGCGCGGTGGAACTGGAGCCGTCGGACTGGACATACTATTCCGCTCTGGGCGTTGCCTATGACCAGTTGAAGGATCCGGCGAATGCCAAGAATGCCTATGAACACGCGCTTGCCCTGAAGCCGGGCGAACCGGCAATCCTGAACAATTATGCGATGTCGCGCATGCTCGCCGGCGATACGGCGAGCGCGCGTACGCTTTTGCTGCAGGCCAAGGCGAACGGCTCGACCGATCCCAAGATCGACCAGAACATCGCGCTGCTCGACAGCATGACGCCACCCGCCAAGCCGGCGCCTGTCGTCGCGGCGGTTGCTCCGGCTCCTGTTCGTGCGGTTGCCGCCGTTGCGCCAGCACCGGTACATGCACCGGCGCCTGTCGTGGCCCGCGCCCTCGCGCCGGCCGCAACCGTCGCTCCGGCAGCGCATCCTGTTGCGTCTGTCGCCGTGACGCCGGCTGCGGCGCATCCGGTTTCCGCTGTGGCGGTGAACGCTCTTCCCCCCGCACCGCTGCACACGACAGCGCCGGCGCCGGTGACGCCGGCTGCGGTGCGCGCGGTTCCAACGATCGCGGTGAATACGCCGGCTTCCGCCGCGCCCCATCCGGCAGCGCCGCTGGCCAGCACTGCGCCCGTTACGGGCATTGCGAACGCCGCGCCGACCCAGATCACGCACAATGGCATCAGCATCGTCATGCAGGCCATTCCGGTCGATCCCAAGGCCGGCAAGGTCGCCGGTACGACGCACAAATGGGTCAAGCCCACGGCGGTCGCCACGACAGTCGCGCCACTTGCATGTCGCCGCGACGGCACCCGCAAAGCCGGTGACGCCGGCAAAGGCCGTCAAGACCGCCGCCAAGCCGGCCGCCAATCAGATTCCGGCGCTGCGTATGACGGCGGACGCGAACAAGCCGTAAGGCTCAACCGCCCGCAAGCTTCCGCGCGCGCTGCGTGGCCCAACGTCGTGGGTCGATTTGCAAGCGCGACCGCCGCCCGTGTAACACCAATTCAGCGCTGGAATTTGTACGGCCGCGATGCTGCGTCACACGCCTAACGCGCACCACGGCATGCGTGCGCCAATCGCAATGCGCGCAGTGTGGCCGATCTTCTTGCAGGGATAAGCGGAGTGATGCTGCCGGCGCAGCAACGCCAGGCGGATGAAGGGCGCGCCGCCTAGTGATGCACCATGTGCATGATCTTCATGATCGCCGGACCCAGGATCACGACGAACAGGCAAGGCAGGAAGAACAGGATCATCGGAACGGTCAGCTTGGCCGGCAGCGAGGCTGCCTTCTGTTCGGCGTTGGCCATGCGCTGTTCGCGGTTTTCCTGCGAGGCGACACGCAGTGCTTGTCCCATCGGCGTACCATACCGTTCGGCCTGGTTCAGCGCGGTGGCGACGGCCTTGACGCCAGAATGGCCGCAGCGCTTGGCAAGATTCTCGAACGCCAGGCGGCGGTCAGGCAGGTAGGAGAGTTCGGCGGTCGTCAGGCCGAGCTCCTCTGCAAGCTCGCCCGACTGCGAACCGATTTCCGAAGCGACGCGCTGGAACGAGGATTCCACCGACATGCCGGACTCCACGCAGATCAGCAGCAGGTCGAGTGCGTCGGGAAACGCGCGCATGATGGATTGCTGGCGCCGCGCGATCGTGTTGTTGAGGAAGAGGTCGGGCAGATAGAAGCCGAGCAGCGCCGCGCCCACCGAGGCGTTGATCTTCATGAACGTGCCCCAGGCGACATGGCTGAGCGCAAAGAGGTAGACGAGCGCCAGAACGAGCACCACGAACGGCATCACAAAGCGGAAGAACATGAAGGTGACCACAGGGCCCTGGCCGCGATAGCCGGCTCGCGCCAGCTTGTCGCGCGTATCTTCGGATTCCAGAAGATTGCCGAGGTTGAGCCGGTCGAGCGTCATCTTCATGTAGCCGACAGGCTCGCTGCGCAGCGAGCCGCGCTTGGCGTTCAGTGCGGCATGATGCTTGGCGCGCAATTCCTCGCGCCGTTCCGACACCGCCTTGAGGCGCTGACCCAGATTGTCGCGATCGGCCAGGGGCAGGCCCAGCGTGACGATGGTGGCGAAGGCAAAGATGGCCGCAGCCGCCGTCGCGAGGAACGTCGGGTCGAACAGGATTTCGAAGAAGCCGGTGCTGAGCATGTTCGCCTCAGCTCTTGAAGTTGATCATTTTGCGCATCACGCCGATTCCCACGCTCATCCAGATGACGCAGCCCGCCAACATCAGATTGCCCATGTGTTCGGTGAACAGCAGTTTGATGTAGTCCGGCGTCGTCAGATAGACGATGCCCATCACGCCGGGCGGCAGCGAACCGATGATGCCGGCCGACGCCTTGGCTTCGGACGACATCGCCTTGATCTTGCCTTCGAGGCGCTTGCGGTCACGCAGAACACTGGCAAGGTTGCCGAGCGCTTCGGACAGGTTACCGCCTGATTTCTGCTGGATCGTCATCACGATGCCAAAGAAGTTCACCTCGGCCGTCGGCATGCTTTCGAGCATCTTCTTGACGCCCTGCTCGAGCGTCACGCCGACCTTGAGACCTTCGCACAGCGTGTTGAACTCGCTGCCGACGGGATCGGGAAGTTCGCGAGCAACGATGCGCAGCGCTTCGTTGGTCGGAAGACCGGAACGCACGCTGCGGACGATGACGTCGATTGCGTTGGCGAATTCAGCTGTGAACGCCTTCTCGCGCCGCGACTTCAGGAAGTTGAGCACCCAGCGCGGCAGGCCGAGGCCGATCACGAACGCGGCGAGCGCGGTAACGATGAGCGTCTGCCCTGTGACAAGGCACATGAACGCGGCGATGCCGGCGGCGGACCCCGATACGATCCAGAACTGGCGCGGCGTCGCGTTGGTGAAGCCGGCCTGCTGCAGCCGCTGGCGCAGCGTGACCTTTTTCTTGGCGTCGGCCGACTTCGTCTCGATTTCCTTGAGCAGCGCCTGGACGTTCTTGCGTTTCAGCGCGGCATCGACCGGAACCTTGCCGCCGCGGCCCGAGGCCTGCGGCTTGGCGATCGCCGTCACGCGCTTGGCGGAACGGTCGGTCGCGTTGGCATAGGCGAAGTATCCGCCGCCGCCTGCCAGAACCAGAAACATGACGATGATCGCTAGGCCCATTGCTGCCTCACGACTGAACGGCGTCGAGCGCCTCGGCCAATTCGCGCTCCAGATTGTAGTAACGGGCACGCTCCCAGAAATTCGGGCGCACGATGCCGGTGCCGACATGCTTGCCCTTGAGGCGGCCGGTTTCGTCTTCGCCCGAGATTTCGTAGGTCAGCAGGTCCTGCGTGATGACAACGTCGCCTTCGGTGCCGACCACTTCGGTGATCTTGGTGATGCGGCGAGAGCCGTCGCGCAGACGTTCGGCCTGCAGGATGACGTCGATCGAGCCGACGATCATCTCGCGGATCGTCTTGGTCGGAAGCTGGAAGCCGCCCATCGTGATCATGGACTCAAGACGCGACATGGCTTCACGCGGGGAGTTGGCGTGGAGCGTTCCCATCGAGCCGTCATGGCCGGTGTTCATGGCTTGCAGGAGGTCGAACGCCTCCGGTCCGCGCACTTCGCCGACGATGATCCGCTCGGGACGCATACGCAGACAGTTTCTGACAAGGTCGCGCATGGTGATCTGGCCCTGACCCTCCAGGTTCGGAGGACGGGTTTCCAGCCGCACCACATGCGGCTGTTGCAGCTGAAGTTCGGCGGCGTCTTCGCAGGTGATGACGCGTTCTTCGGCGTCGATGTAGGCGGTCAAGCAGTTCAGCAGCGTGGTCTTGCCCGAGCCGGTACCGCCGGAGATCAGGATGTTGCAGCGCGAGCGGCCGATGACGCCCAGAACGCGGGCGCCGGCCTGGCTGATCGAGCCGAACTTGACCAGATCGTCGAGCGTCAGCTTGTCCTTCTTGAACTTACGAATGGTGAGCGTGGGGCCATCGAGCGCCAGCGGCGGCGCGATGACGTTGACGCGGGAGCCGTCAAGCAAGCGCGCGTCGCATATGGGCGAGGATTCGTCGACGCGGCGGCCGACCTGGCTGACGATGCGTTGGCAGATGTTCATCAGCTGCGCATTGTCGCGGAAGCGGATGTTGGTGAGCTGCACCTTGCCGCCGACTTCGATGAAGACGCGGTTGGCGCCGTTGACCATGATATCGGCGATGTCGTCTCGCGCCAGGAGCGGCTCAAGCGGGCCGTAACCGAGAACGTCGTTGCAAATGTCCTGGAGCAGGTGTTCCTGCTCCGCGATCGACATGACGACGGCTTTGATGGAAATGATTTCATTGACGATGTCGCGGATTTCTTCGCGCGCCGAATCCGGATCGAGCTGGGCGAGCTGTGCCAGATCGATCGTGTCGATCAGGGCCGAGAAGATCGTCGTCTTGATCTGGTAATAGTCTTCCGAACGCGTGTCGGTCGCCACTTTGGCCGCCGACGGCTTCACCGGTTCCGAGCGCTGGACTGCACCGCTGGGTGCAGCCGCGCGCGGCGGCGCGTCCGCCTTGGGCGGAGCTGCGGCTGAGGTCGCAGCCTGGGGAGGCGGCGCGTCGTTGGATGCGGAACGCTTGCCGAACATGCCTTACGCTCTTTTCTTCCCCTTGAGGAATGACAGGAACGGCGACGTTTTCTGAACCACTTGCGGCGTGCGGCCCGTGACAAGTTCGGCAAGGCGGCGAATGCCGTCCGCCGTCGGCGACTTCGCCGCGACTTCGTTCAGCATCTGGCCGTTGTTGGCCGCCTGCCCGAACAGGGCCGGTTCGAACGGCATGACAAGCGCCGGTTCAAGTCCGACGGTCTCGGCAAAATCCTTAGCCGGAATTTCCGGACGCTTGGCGACGCCGACCTGGTTGATGACCAGCCGCGGCGGCGCATCGTTGGGACGCGCCTGGCGGATCAGCTCGACGATGTTCTTGGTGTTGCGCAGGCTGGCGAGATCGGGCGTCGAGACGATCACGATATCGTCGGCGGCGATGAGCGTCGCTTTGATCCACGGCGTCCAGATATGCGGCAGGTCGACGATCACGCATGGCGTCGTCTGGCGCACGGCATCCAGCACGGCTTCGAACGCGTCCGGCGGAACGTCATAGTCGCGGTCGAGCGAGGCCGGCGTGGCGAAGATCGAGAGGTGTTCGCCGCGCTTGACCAGGAGACGGTCGAGCAGCATGTCGTCGAGGCGTTCCGGCGACGACAGCGCATCGACGATGCCCTGGCCCGGTTCGTCGTTGAAGTCGAGGCCGGTCGTGCCGAACGGCAGGTCGAGATCGGCGATGGTCGTATTGATGTGCAGCTCTTCGGCGATGCACCAGCCGACATTGTGCGCCAGGGTCGAGGATCCGGCACCACCGCGCGAGCCGACGAACGCCACGATGCGGCCGATCGGTGCGGCGTCGGGATCAAGATAGAGACCCGAAATCACTTCGATCAGGTGCAGCGGGTTGAGCGGCGCCACGAGGTATTCCGACGCGCCGCGGCGCATCAGTTCGCGATACAGCTCCACATCGTTGACGCGTCCGACAACAATCACCTTGGTCGAGGGATCGCAGACTTCCGCCAGACGATCCAGTTCGTCCAATGCTTCCTGGCCCTTCAGGCGCGTCTCGACGATCAGCAGGTTCGGCGTGACCTGGCCGTGAAACTGGTCGACTGCGCCCTGGATGCCGCCGAGCTGCACGGTAACGTGCGCCTTGGCCAGGCGGCGGTCGGAACCGGCGCGCTGCAGAGCTGCACCCGTGTCGGGGAATTCGACAAAGGCGGCGATCGAGATGCGCGGCACCGGCCGTTCGTGCGGCGCGGCACCGAATGCCTCGTCCTTGTCCGGCGCTTTTGACTTCTCCATGGCGACCCTCGATTACTTGCTTACGTCGGAAACGGCGGCAGACTGATCCGGCGTCAACGTCGCGCCAGTCGGCTTGCCCTGCTTGTAGTTGTCGTAGACGACGGCGCGGCGTGCGGCGTCGGCCGGCGTCATGTCGCGCGGCGTGATCAGATCACGCGGATCGGCGATCTGTGCGGCCACATTGTGCTGCACCGAGCATCCGAAGTTCGGATTGATCGTGTTGGACGCGGTGTACGCCAGGTTCGTCGACCAGTCGCCGCAAGGCGCGGTTGAAGCCTGGTAGCTGATATAGCCGATCTCGACGCGCCCGTCCGAACCGACCTTGTCGCGCGTTCCGACCAGAATGCGGTCGCGCGGCACGCCGGCATTGGCCATGCGTTCGCCGAAATAGCCGATCGTCGCATCCGCATCATGTCCCGAAGGCACGGTGATGGAGATCGAACCGTTGCCGTGTGCGATGAAGTCGGCGACGAACGCGTCGAACTTCTGCGAATCTTCCGGCATCAATCCGGCATTCGGCGCCGAGAAGGACAGCTTCAGCGTGCGATAGTTCGGCTCGACCTGGATCGGGTGATTGGTCATCGGATCCTCGACCAGTCCGTCCTTGTCGTTGAACGGCGCCGAGCAGCTTCCCGCCGCAAGAATGGCGACGAGAGAAGCCAGGCGCAGGATGTCTTTTGTACCGAGCGACATAGTGTCCCCCTACTGAACGATGAAGCCGACGGAGGCCGAAGGATTCGGCTTGGCCGCGTCTGGCGTGGGTTTGGTGTTGGTTTCATTCAGACGGCCCATCAGGATCGTCAACTCGTCGGACGGCGTGGAATATCCGTCGGTCGGCGCAGCCAGGTTGGCCTCGGCCGTCGGATTGACGAGATAGGCGCTGATGATGACAACGAGTTCGGTTTCGTTGTTCTGGTAGTCGCGGCTGCGGAACAGCGCGCCCAGGATCGGCATGTCCTTCAGACCCGGGAAGGCATCGATGTCCTGCTTGGTGGTGTGCTGCATCAGGCCGGCGATCGCAAAGCTGCCGCCCGAGGGGACTTCCACGGTCGTCTGCGCACGGCGCACCGACAGAGCCGGGATGGTCAAGCCCGACACAGTTGTCGTCACGCCCGACGAGTCCGTCGAGGACGTCGTGTTGACGGTGAAGGCTCCCGTGTTGGTCAATTCGCTGACTTCGGTGGATACCTGCAGCGAGATGCGGCCGGCGCTGAGCACGACCGGCGTGAAGGACAGGCCCACGCCGAACTGCTTGAACTCAACCGTCACGTTGCCGTCGCGGTCGCGGCTGACCGGAACCGGGAACTCGCCGCCGGCAAGGAACTTGGCGGTTTCGCCAGACACAGCCGTGAGGTTCGGTTCGGCCAGGATGTGAACGAGACCAACGCGCTCGAGCGCCTTGACGGTACCCTGCAGATTGTTCGGGTGACCTGCGCACTGACCAGGCGAAGCGTTCGGCAGCGGCACCGAGGTCGGGCAGGCGAAGCCGGCCTGCGCACCCGACAGATCGCTGAGTGCACGGCCGAGCAGGCTGTAGGGATTGGCCGTCGACATCATCAGCGGCACGCCGCCAACCGTCGCAGCGGCCGTCAGATCGATGCCGAACTGCTTGGCGATATTGCGCTGCATTTCGGCGATGCGGACGCGGATCATGACCTGTTCGCTGCCCGGTACCTTGAGCATGTTCACGACCTTGGTCGGATCGCCGGCAAAGCGTCCCGCCAGATCCTGTGCACGCGACGATTCCTGGGCGCTGGCGACCGAGCCGCTCAGCACGACATGATCGTTGACCGCAGAGACCTTGATATTCGAGCCAGGGAGCTCGGTATGCAGCATGCCGGAAAGATCGGTGACGTCCTTTTCAACGCGCACGTCGATCGAGGCGAGCTGATGACCCGCGCCGTCAAAGAAGAAGGCGTTGGTCTGGCCCGTCTTGAGCGCGAGCAGGAAGATGCGGCGCGGCGAACGCACGACGGCGTCGACGATGTCGGGGCTGGAAACCAGAACGTCACGCGCATCGGCATCGAGCTGGACGACCGCAGCCTTGTTGAGACCAAGGACGATCCGCTGCGTGACTGTGCCGCCATGCGTCGAGATCGTGATCACACGCGACGCTTCGTTGGGCGCACGCTCCGGAGCGGCGCCAGCCGTTCCTGCGAAGTAGCCCAGCGTGGCGAGCGCAAGTCCGAGAATTATTTTGCGCATGGCCTAATCCTTCTTTCCGTTGACGCCGGCTTCGACGCCGTAGCGAATAATTCTGACTCCATCGCCGACGCTATCGTCGTCGTTGGCTGGTGCCGGTGTTGCCGTTGCCGGCGCGGGATGCTGAACAGACGCCACCGCGGTCGCGCCGTCGCCGAGCGGACGCAGCGCGAGCGAGAGCGGTCCGGCCGCCTGCGCGCGAACAACCGCGCGCGCCTGGGCGGGCGTCAGTTCAAGCGTTGCGGTCTTGGCCAGAACAACCTGCTGGCCCTTGTCCTGCTTGATCGTCTGGTCGACCGCGAGCACGCGCACATTTGACAGAACGATCTGCGCGTTGAAGCGGCGCGGCGTATCGGAGATCAGCGTCGACATGATCAGATCGACGCGGTCGTTTGGCAGAATGAAACCGCCGGCGCCCGATTCGGTGGTGATCGGAATGGACACTGCGCGCATGCCGGGGTTGAGCGTTGCGGCCATGAAGCCGGCGGCGTCGGCGTGAACGATCTTGGTGTCGCTGAGCGGTTCGCCTTCGAGGATCGGCGCGCGGGCAACGGTTCCGGTCACGGCCTGATCAAGGCTCGGCTGGTTCTGATGTGTGATGAAGCTGGAGTCGATATTGGACACCGGCCATTTCTGCCAACGAACCATCGAGGCGTTGAGCGGTTGACCGGGCTGAATGGCGGTCGACGCGACTAGAACTTCGCTGGTTGCGATCGGCGGCGGCGCGGGCCGCGCGGAAACCGCAGGGGTTCCGCCGCCCAGAAATCCACGCGCCAGAAACGCTGCTGCGCCCGCGGCAATGGCAGCCACTGCGAGGATGAGCATTCTCGACATATTCATGGGGACCGGCTCCTTTGGTGATCATCCCACCACGGAACCCTTTAGAATTTGCTTAACAAAATACTGTGCAAATGAAACATACGGTGTGCGCGTAAGCGAAAAATCAGAGCGCTGCCGCCATCCGGAAGATTTCTGCCTGGGGCAAAATCAGAAAGGCCCCGGCGGCAAGCGCGACCCCATAGGGGATCGCGCCCCGTGCTTCATGCAACTTTGCGATCCAGCGCTGGCTGGCCAGCATCGCAGGCAACGGCAATTGCCGCATCGTTATAATGAGTATCGTCAGCGCACCGCCCATGAGCGAAGCCATGAGCGCGTATTCAAGCAGAGAATGAAAGCCGAACCACAGCGTGATGCACGCAAACAGCTTGGCATCGCCGCCGCCGATATAGCCCAACGCGAACAGCGTGAAACCCAGCAAAAGACCAAGAAAACCGGCCAGAAAATGTGCGCCGATCACCGCCGGCGCCATGCCGGTGGCGAAAACGAATGCAGCGAACGACGCGATGAGCGCGAGCTGCAGAAAATTCGGGATGGTGTAGCTGGCAATGTCCCAGCCGGCGGCAACAGCCAGCAGCAGCGGGAAAACGACGAGGACGAGTATCTCGGCAGCCATCTCGTTTACGCTTTGTTAAGCGCGAACGGCCGCTTCTTTTGGAAGCGGCCGTGCACAAGCATACGCAGAAAGCGGATGCTTAGGCGATCTTGCCCGAAACGGTCGTGAACGTCGTCGACAGGCTGGTACCAACAGCGGTAACCGCACCGATGATGACGACTGCAATGAGAGCAGCGATCAGGCCGTATTCAATGGCCGTTGCGCCGGACTCGTCGCGAACGAAGCGAGCGAAAAGGTTGTTCATGTTAGCCTCCACAATAGTGACACCCTAGGACGTCCGGCCGGCACCATTTGCGAGAGACCAACCTGGACAGCCGTGAGATTAGGCGTGATGGCTTAATGGCCCCTTAAACTTACAAACTAAGCATCGTCTACTTTGTGCCGCGGTGACACGGAACCGGCACCTTTTCCCGGGATGCGTGATAAATATTTCCTCTTTCTTTACCAAGACGGCCAAAACGCCGGAAAAATCTCTTGAAAGCCCGAGGGCGCATACGCGTTTTGCGAAGACGCGTCTCGCTTACTCAATCTTTCCGTCATCGGTCCTGTCTTAAAACCCATGACATGGCTGTCGACGCTCAACATCGCACCCAATTTCTTCTCGCAGAGGCGCGCACCGACGCGCGTCACGCGATTGCGTTGATCGCAGCAGTGATCGCATTCGCCGTCACCGCCTTTGCACCGCAAGTTCTCAATGACGGCGATACATTTCTGCACATAGCTGCCGGCGCGCGCATGCTGCGCGAACACGCAGTCCTTTATCGCGATCCATTCTCCTACACATTCGCAAACGCGCCATGGCATGCGCATGAGTGGCTCGCGGAAATCATCATGGCAGCCGCATACCAGTTTGCAGGATGGAGCGGCTTGCAGCTTCTCTTCGCGTTGTGTGCGTCGGCCGCCGCAGGATTTCTTGCGCATCACCTCGGACGCTGGATGGACTGGCCGGCGCAGGCGATCGTCACCGCGCTTGCCATGTCCTGCATGACAGCGAGTCTGCTGGCGCGGCCGCATCTCCTGGCGCTTCCGCTCTTGGAACTCTGGATCGCCGGACTCGTCATGGCGCGCAGCCAGGAACGCGCGCCAACGGTTTTTCTTCTTCCCCTGATGGCGATTTGGGTCAATATCCATGCGAGTTTCCTGCTCGGCCTCGCACTAGCCGGCGCCTTCGCGCTCGAAGCGATTGGCGCAGCGGACAATCGCGCGAAGGCTCTGCGCGGCTGGGTACCGTTCTGCCTCGGCGCGGGCGCGGCGGCTCTGCTCAATCCGCACTTTCTTTCGGGTGTCGTGTTTCCGCTCGCGCTGATGGGCAGCTCAAGCCTGGGGAATATCGGTGAGTGGCGGCCGCTCGATTTTTCACAACTTCAGCCGCTCGAACTCGTTGTATTCGCCGCGATCTATTTCTTCGTCACGCGCGGCGTGCGGATACCGCCGTGGCGGGCGCTAATCAGCCTTGGCCTTTTGTACATGGCGTTCCAGCATCAGCGGCATCAGATTGTTTTTGCGATCGCCGCGCCACTTGTGCTCGCGCCATCTCTCTCAACAACTGCGCTGCAGTCGTCGTCAGGCGACCGCGGTCATCCAATGGCCTTGATGGCAAGCACCGGCGCGTTTGCCGCATTGCTGGTTCTTGCAGCGCTCCGCCTTGTCGTTCCCACGGTGCGCAACGACGGCCCGGTCGCGCCGATCACAGCGCTGGCGCACGTGCCCCGCGAAGTGCAAGGCGAGCACGTTCTCAACGACTATAGTTTCGGCGGCTATCTGATTTTCGCCGGCGTGCGACCTTTTGTGGATTCCCGCGCGGAGCTCTATGGCGACGCCTTTCTGAAACGGTATGCCCAGATCATTGCACCCGATCCGGGCGTCCTGCGCGACACGCTGCGTCGCTACGACATCCGCTGGACGATTCTCAGCCGGCAATCTCCCGTCGCCGGTGAGATGGACGCGCTTGCAGGCTGGCATCGGCTCTACACCGACAACGTGGCAGTTGTTCACATTCGAGACAAATAAGCTCGGCAAAGCGATTTAGAAGTTAAATCTTCTTTTACGGCGCGGAGCGTAAATTCGACGGGAGAAATGACAGGATGAACCCCATGCGCCGCAACCTCGCTCTCGCCCTTGCCGTTGCCGCCGGTCTCACCGGCGGACAAGCGTTTGCCGGCAGCGGCGTCGCCGTTCCGATGGATGAAGTCCGCACCGTCGCTTTCGCCAAACCCGTTGCGACAGTCTATGTCGGCAACCCGGCCATCGCAGACATCAACATGATCGACGCGCGTCACGCCTTTGTGCTTGGCAAATCCTTCGGCACGACGAATATCATCGCGCTGGACAATAGCGGCCACGAGGTCGCCAACACGTTCGTCAGCGTCTCTGGCTCGAACGGCTCGATGGTGACGCTCATGAAGGGCGCGACGCAGACCACCTTCTCCTGCACGGGCAAACGCTGCGAAGTCGCGCCGCTGCCGGGTGACGCGCGTTACGGCGACGTTTCGGGCGACTTCTCCAAGCACCAGGACATGGGCTCCAAGTAAACGGGCAACCGCCCTCGCCTCTGCAATTCAATCAGAACCACTGAGCGCGCAGCGGCCCTGCGCGCTCTTGCGTTTTGGCGCATCGACGCGGCGTCAGACGAAAATGGGCGCCAGTCAATCTGGCGCCCATTCTGCAAGCGTGAATTTGGCGTCAGTTGACCAGCGGATAGAGGATTTGCGCGCCGAAGCTCTGCGGCATTTCCGCTTCGAGAAGGCCATATTCGCTCGGCAGTTCGCCTTCCGGCATGTAGAGCGTGCCGAACATCCAGTCGAAGAGCGACAGGGTCGAAGCGAAATTCTTGCCCAGCGCCTTCTTGTCGTGGTGCCAGCGATGGAAGACCGGACTTGCGATCACGTTCTTCAGTGGCCCGAGCGTCCAGTTGAGATTGGCGTGCACGAAGCCGGACGACAGCGTGTCGAACGGCGCCATGATGAGGAAGATGGTCGGCGAGAAACCGGCGAGCAGCGCCAGCGTCGTCACCAGGATCGATCCCATCAGCAGATTGACGGGATGAAAGCGCGAGGCGGAAATCCACTCCAGATCTTCCGATGAATGATGCACGGCGTGATATTTCCAGAGGCGCGCGCCGTGAAAGAAGCGGTGGATCCAGTACAGGGCAAACTCGGTGAACAGCAGGTACAGGACGAGCTGCAGCCAATAGGGCAGCCGCGACAGCGGGCCATGGCCGTGGTCGTAGTAGGCGACAAGGCCTTGCGCGGTGTTGATGCCCATCAGGTAGACGCTTGCCAGCACCGTAAAGCCGATGCGGCCGTAACGCGTGAAGACCGGGACGATGAACCAGTAGCAAAGGTCGGTGACGAGGCCCTTCTTGCTCCACCAGGGCTTGCCGGCGTTGCACGGCGAGAAATAGCTCAGCGCGGCGAAGACAACGCCCATGCCGGCCATGTAGGGCAGCACGCGCAGGAGGGTATGGGAAAACCCGGAGATTACTTCTATGGCGAAGGAACCGGTCATGATGACCCCCAGACTGTTCGACGACAGTCTAGGGGCCATTGATTAGGCAAAGGTTTCAGTGCTTGCGGCAATAAGCCGGATTACTGCGACACTCGGACGTTCGTGATCTGCTGACCGATCTGGTTGAGCGTCGTGATGATGGCTCCTGAAGTGGTCAGGTCGAAATATTTGTTCGCGTCCGTCGCGCAGTTCTGCAGAACAGTCGAGTTGCCCTGTGTACCGGCAAGGTCGACATAGACGGTATAGATGACGAAGCCGGCCGCCTTGGCGTTGGTGCAGGCGAGCGCCATGCGCGCGTCCGTGCCGCTGTCCTCGTTCGAGCCGTCGCCGGTCCAGCGGTCCTGCGTGTTCAAGCCGTCGCTGACCAGGATGATGTACTGGGTCGTGTTCGCAGGCAGTGCCGGCGCGCTCAACGGATTGCCCTGCGTCTGCGCCATCCAGCCCCAATCCAGACCGATCGTCTGGTTCGTCGAACCTTGCGCGGTCATGGCATTCACTTCCGTCGTGAGCGCCGTCCAGTTGTAGCTCAGACCGCCAAGGACGCTCGGCACGCAAGAGTAGGCGTTTTCGGCAGGAAAGAGCGTTCCGGCGGCGGACGGCGTCGTGTTGTCCACGTCGTAGCTCTGCGAACGATCCATGATGCAGCCGCCCCACGTGCTCTTCGCATTGGTCGTCCAGACGTGATTGTAGAGGCTGGCCTTGCACGTTTTCGCCGCTCCGCTGCCGGTGCAAGAACAATTGTGATGGCTGCCGCACGTCGCGCTGCTGCCGGTTGCGACCGTCTGCGTCGAACCGGTGGCGACCGAAGTGTAGCAACCATTGAAGTAATGGCCGCCCTGGCCTGTCGCGGCGTTGTAGGTCGATACCTGGCTCGGGCAGATATAGCCCTTATAGGTGCCGCTGCTCGGGATCGTGCCGGTCGTCGACGAACCGTTCGTCGGCGTCGTCTGGCAGGTGAAGCCGTTGGTGCCGGTCGTCCACGGGCAGCTGTCGCTGGGCCCGACAAGGCTGGAAGGCGCACCGCCAGACGGAGCGGCCAGCCAATCGGTCCAGTCGATCCAGGTGGCATTCACGTTGCCGGTGCCGACATTGACGGTCTTGGAGAAGGGAATGATTGCGGCTTCGACGTCGCCGGGATTGGTGGACGCGCCCTGCAACATCGTCAGCAACTGGCCGACCGCAGTCTTGAGCGCGGAAATCTTCGACGTGCCGGTACCGTCCGTCTGCGTCATCGAACCAGTGTTGTCGAGCACCAGGCTGACCCACAACTTGGTCTGACCCCACACGACCGTCGAGCTTGAATTGACGTCGACCGTATTCAAACCGACGACCGACATCAGAATGGTCGGCATCGGGACATGCGTCGTGACCGTGACCGACTGGCCGGCGGTCGAAACCGACACCGGCACGGGCGTGCCGTAACTCGGATCGGTCTTGTAGTTCGCGTTGAAATAATTCTGCGCCAGCGCGTCCATCTGCGCAGTCGTCAAACCGTTGGTACTGGCGACGGCAAGCGCAGCGGCATCGAGCGCTTCTGTCATGCTCGACTTCACGATCATCGCGCGCGACATGTCCACGCCGGCGCCGGCTGCGATCGTCATCGGTATCAGCGACAGGCCGAACATCATCGCGACGTTGGCATCGCGGTTGCTTAGGAACGCGCGAGCGCGTCCCAGAATATTGCGAAACTTGGAGCCAATGGACATCTGACTTCACCCGCATAGACTTATAGCGGCTCGATCATCCACCAAATGACGAGACAATGCCGTTGTATTTCCAGAGCTTGGTTAGGCAATCGTTAGCGAGGCGAAAATCTTTCGCGTCAAAGTCAATGAAGATTTACAAATCCTGAATCCGCAGACGTTGCGGCAACCATATCCTTCGAAGTGTTACTATCGCGGTAAGGAATTGTTGAGACTGTTTTAGGCTTTTTCTTCTTCCAAACGCGCTCACGCCGTAAAACAAGCGCGATGGAAGAGGTAGCACGGCCGTGACCAGTTTCCGGTATGCAACTCAAACAATCGTTTCTCGCCTTGGCTCTATGCTGACGCGGATGCGCGCGACCGCGCGCGCCGGTTCGGCCGGCGTGGAATTCGCATTCATCGCGCCAGTGTTCTTCATGCTGCTTATGGGCATCATGGAGAACGGCATCATCTATTTCGCCGGCGCGACGCTGCAGAATGCCACCGACGACGTATCACGCCAGATCAGAACCGGTCAGGCGCAGGCCGCCGGCATGACACAGCAGCAGTTTCGCACCGCGATCTGCAACGAAATCGCGCCGCTGTTGGCCTGCGACACAAATCTTCAGATCGACGTGGAGTCCTACGCGAACTACACCTCGGCAGGTTTCGTTCCGCCGACCGACGTGAGCGGCAATCTGAAAACGACGCTCAACAACTATCAGCCGGGAACGGCGTGTGACGTCGTGCTCGTGCGCAGCTTTTACACTTGGCAGGTCATCACGCCGATGTTGTCGCCCTTCCTGACAAACATCACAGGCGGCTATCACCTGGTTACAGCAACGTCGGCGTTCCGCAACGAACCGTTCATAAGTGGAGTAGGCGGATGCTGAACAAGCTCTTTTCACTCGCACGCGCGCGTGAAGGTCTTGCGGCCGTGGAGTTCGCGCTCATCGCTCCGGTGATGGCGACGTTCTTCCTTGGCGCGATCGAGGTCACTGACGCAATGTCGTGCAACGCGCGCGTCGTCGGCCTCGCGGCGACGGCTTCGGACCTTGTGGCGCAGGAAACGCAGGTTACGAACGCTGACATCGCCAACGTCTATTCAGCGCTCAATTCGATCGTCTATCCGTACCCGACCACGAACATTCACATCGTGATCACGAGTCTTGTCGATGACGGACATGGCGGTGCGAAGGTTGCATGGAGTGACGCTCAGAATACGACGGCGCGCGTCGTGAACAGCTCGGTCGTTGTTCCCACCGGCGTCATTCCCACGGGTGGCAGCGCGATCCTTGCCGAGGTGAGCTATCCGTACCAGTCGCCGGTCAGCGACTTCATCGTCGGCACGCTCAATATCACGTCGCAGTTCTATGAACGCCCGCGCCGCAGCCTGACGGTCGCGCGCGTACCGTAGGCCTAGGACTTGGCGCGGTCTTCGCGCGGACGCATCAGACCTTCCTGAACCACGGAAGCAACGAGCTTTCCGCTGCGCGTGTAGAGCGAGCCGCGGTTGAAGCCGCGCGCGCCAGATGAACTCGGCGAATCCTGCGCATAGAGCAGCCAGTCATCCATCTTGAACGGATGATGGAACCACATCGCATGGTCGAGGCTCGCCATCTGGATCGGCGAGTTCCATGAGCGGCCATGCGGCAACAGCGCAGTGTCGAGAAGTGACATGTCCGAGGCGTATGCGAGGACCGACTGCTGCACGATGATATCGTCCGGCACCGGGCCGGTGGCGCGGATCCACACATTGTCGAACGGCTCGCGCGGCTTTCTGTTCACCCAGTCGTCGACGATGACGGGGCGCATTTCGATCGGCCGCGGCCGGCTCATCCAGGCCCTCTGTTCCTCCGGCATCTTGTCGAGGAACTGTTTGCGCAATTCGTGTTCGTCCTGCAGCTGGTCCGGATCCGGCACCTTGGGCATGTCGAATTGATGCTCAAGGCCCTTTTCCTGAACCTGGAACGATGCGGCGAGCGTGAAGATCTGCTTGCCGTGCTGGATCGCCACGACGCGGCGCGAAGTGAAGCTTGCTCCATCGCGGCTGCGATCGACTTCGTAGAGAATTGGAATCTTGGGATCGCCGGCGCGCAGAAAATAGCCGTGAAAGGAATGGCAGATCCGGCCTTCGACGGTCCGGCTTGCCGCAACGAGCGCCTGGCCCAGCACCTGGCCGCCGAACACCCGCTGCATGCGGTCTTCCGGACTCTGGCCGCGAAAGATGTTTTCCTCGATCTTTTCCAGATCGAGCAGATCGAGGACTTCGTCGATAGGTGATTTGGCTGTGCTGTTCATGGCGCTCCCATAGAGGCCGAGCCATTTCAGCGCAAGACGTCACTTGCATGACAAAATGTTGGAATTTCTTTGCGGGCTTTCGCCGATCCGTCATAAAAAGAGTCCATTCCCTGACCCATGAGCAGTAACGTGGGGACTTCAAAGGACTCCGATGGCAAATCCGCTTTTAGAAAAGGCCGCCCACCAGAAGCCGGCAACGACCAAACGCGGCGCCTTGGAGCGCCTTTTTACCCTGATGTTTCAAGGGTTTGTCTATAACCAGATCTGGGAGGACCCCGACGTTGATCTGGCCGCGCTGGAACTCAAGCGCCATCACCGGGTACTCACCATCGCCTCGGGCGGATGCAACGTCCTGAACTACCTGGCGGCAGACCCGGCAAAGATTATTGCGGTGGATCTGAACCCCAACCATGTAGCCCTGACCAAGCTGAAATTGTCGGCGCTGCAGAACCTTCCGTCGTACGAAGAATTCTTCCGCTTCTTTGGCCAGGCGAACGATCGCGCCAACCGCACGGCCTATGACGACTTCCTCAGCAAGCGACTCGACAAGGTCACGCGGCAATATTGGGAGAAACAAGTTCCGCTGCGCGGTCGGCGCATCAACATGTTCGCGCGCAATTTGTATCGCTACGGCTTGCTCGGGCGCTTTATCGGAGTTCTGCATGCCGTTGCGAAACTGCACGGCAAGAAACTCGAACCGATCCTTGCTGCTCGCACGCCGGCGGAGCAGCGGCGCCTGTTCGAACGCCATATCGCGCCTCTGTTCGACTACAAGTCGATCAAGATGCTCTCGAAAAGCCCGGTTTCATTGTACGCGTTGGGCATTCCGCCGGCGCAGTATGACGAGCTTGTCGCCGCCGGCGATCCCATTGCCGTATTGCGCGAACGCGTCGAACGCCTCGCCTGCGATTTCCCAATCAACGAGAATTACTTTGCCTGGCAGGCCTTCGGCCGCGGCTATGATCTGGAACATCGCGCCGCCGTCCCCGCCTATCTGCAGCGCGAGACGTACGATTTGATCCGTACACGGACCGACAAGGTCGAGGTACATCACGCCTCGCTCACCGACTTCCTCGGCGCGCAGCCGGCGCACTCCATGCACCGTTATGTGTTGCTCGATGCACAGGATTGGATGAACAGCGACCAGATCACGGCGCTCTGGCGTGAGATCGACCGCACCGCCGATTCGCGCGACGCCCGTGTCATCTTCCGTACGGCGGGTCCCGACTCGCCGCTGCCGCGCAAGCTGCCGCCGGACGTGCTGGCGCCTTGGGTCTATCTCGGAAGCGAGAGCAAGGTGTGGCATGGCCAGGATCGCTCTTCGATCTATGGCGGTTTCCATGTCTATACCCGCCGGCCGCTTTCCTGACCGTGGCGACTGTCGACAGCCATGCCGCACTGATGGACCGGATTTACCGGCGCCAGCGCTATATCTATGATTTTACTAGGAAATATTACCTCTTTGGACGCGATACGCTCATCGATCAGCTTGCTTTGAAACCTGGCGCACGGGTCATCGAAGTCGGCTGCGGGACGGCGCGCAATCTGGTGCGGATCGCGCAAAAGTACCCCGATGCGAAGCTCTATGGGCTGGATGCCTCGTCCGAGATGCTGACGACTGCTCAGGAATCCCTCGCCCAGGCGGGTCTGGCCGGCAAGGTTGAGCTGGTCGAGGCCTATGCAGAAGATCTCTCGCCCAGTCTTTTCGGCGAGTCCGAGCCGTTCGACGCGGTCGTCTTTTCTTACTCACTTTCCATGATACCGGATTGGAAACAAGCACTTAGGTCATCTCTTGCGGCCCTCGCCCCGAGTGGCAGCTTGCATATCGTGGACTTCGGCGATCTGAAGGGACTTGGGCGTCCGATCGAATTGCTTCTGCGAGGCTGGCTGGGCCTTTTCCACGTCGCCCCGAGAGAGGAACTGCTCAAAACACTAGAGGCCGGGCTCGACCGTCACTGCGCGCCCCTTCTGCTGCCGGGGCGATACGCCTTCGTGCTTTCCTGCAGCGCCGAAGACATTCGCAACAGCCCGGGATGGTCTGTTGCAGTGGGGTCACAGCGCTGACCTATTCCGAGGCATTTGCCCGGAAATCGCCTGTATCCATGGACTTGGATTGCTTACATCGGCCATTATCATGGTTATACGTTGTATGGGTCCGTACGTTTAGGTGGGGGATACCTGCCCGTCGGAATTTGAAGCGAGGGAAAAAATGAAACTCCGTTCGATCGCGTTGGCGGGAGCCGCAGTACTCGCGCTGAGCACGCCGGCGCTGGCATCCGTACCCGGTTGGTATTTGGGACTTGGCGTTGGTTACGATCAACTCACGTCTGTTAACGCAACGCTTCAGACTCCGACGCCGATCGCCGGAACGATCAGCTACAGCGGAAACGCGATTTACACCGGTTCGGCCGGTTACAAGTGGGATTCGGGCGTTCGCCTTGAACTCGAGCTTGGCTATGACAGCCACGACGCCAGCAAGATTCGCGATGTCTTCAACACCCTGACAATCACGAAGCCTGCGCTCTCGGGCGGAACGGCGACGAGTTCGGCCCTCATAAACTTGGTCTATGACATCAACCTTGGCGATGACTGGGGTGTGTCTCTGGGCGGTGGCATCGGCCTGGGCAGCGTCAATCACTACGAAGACATCAACTTCGAAGGCAGAAGCTCCGAAGCGGTCGATGGCGTCCACAATGAATTCGAATGGCAGGCGATCGCCGGCTTGACCTATGACTGGAGCGACAACGTCCAGATGTTTGCTGACTATCGCTTCCGCTCGGCGGAAGTCGACAGCAACTACGTCAGCGCACTCGCCTCCAGCTTCGTGAACATCTCGCAGCATCAGGAACATGTGGCCATGTTGGGCCTGCGCTGGTACCTCGGCCATGAGGCACCTCCGCCGCCCCCGCCGCCGCCCCCTCCTCCTCCGCCGCCGCCACCCCCGCCGCCTCCGCCGGTGAAGACGTTCATCGTCTTCTTCGACTTCGATAAGTCGGATTTGACCGACAAGGCTCTGGAAGTGGTGCAGGAAGCCGTGCACACGGCCAAGACGAACGGCTTTGTGAAGGTGCTGGTCACCGGTCACACCGACACCGTCGGCTCGGACAGCTACAATCAGGCGCTGTCGATCCGCCGTGCGGAATCGGTCAAGGACGAAATGGTCAAGGAAGGCCTGGACGGCTCGGGCATCGCGATCGATGGCAAGAGCTTCCATGATCCGCTGGTTCCGACGGGACCTGGCGTGCGTGAGCCGCAGAACCGCCGCGCGGTCATCGACCTCGGCGGCTAAGCAAGACCATCGCTTGGTAGAACAACAAGGGCGGACCTCACGGTCCGCCCTTTTTGTTTACGTCACCTCTTGCGGCCCCAAGCGCGGCATCGCTAGATCGCACAAGCCTGAACAGTCCGGCCTGCGAGACCAACGTCTGCGCCGTCGATGAGTATGACAATGCGCCTCGATTTCTCCTCCATTCCACTTCGAAACAGGGCGTTCAGCGACAAGCCGATGACGTTCATCGACAAGCTGCCCAAGGAGATTCTGTCGGCAATTCTCGATGTCGTCGCGATCGAGACGGGCAATCGGAGCGCGCGGGAATATTGGCAGCAAACCCAGCTACAGGGCCTTTTGCTGCACGCCGCGCAGCGATCGCCGATCTGGAAGAAGCGGATCGGAACGCTCAAGGCCAAGGGTATGCGGCTCAGCGATCTGCCGGTGCAGAGCCGCGCCGACGCTGTGCGGCAGGTAGAGAGCGAGGGATCGCTGGTTAAGGCCAGCGAAACAAGCCGCATCACAAAGCATTCAACATCGGGATCGACAGGCACTCCCGTACCGTTCTTCGTCACGCAACGGAACGGCAATTACAACTCCGTCAGATCTCTTGCGCAATTCTTCATGGAAGGCCTCGACCTGTCCCTGAACAGAACGCGCGTGCGATCGACCCAGGTGCCCAGCGAGAATGGATTCATCGTGAAAAGACACGACGGTTGGGCCGGCGCGCTCGACGGATTTTTGCGCACCGGCTTGAACAAGCACATCGACTATTTCCGCCCCAACCTCGATGCATTGTGCCGGGAGCTGCTGAAGGACCCGATGGGCTATGTCGTGGCACAACCCCGGATCGTGGAAGCGCTGTTTGACCATGCCGGCATCGAATTTTTCAGGACAGCCGGCGCAGCGATGCTTGTGCCCATCGCTGAAACGCTGCACCCCTCATTGCGCGACGCGTTCGTGTCGGCCGGGATACCCGTGCGGGCCAACTACTCCTGCGAGGAAGCCGCCCTGGTCGCCTCGGAGTGTGAAACCGTTGCGGAGCACTATCACGTCGCGACGAGCAACGTCCTCGTCGAAGTCGTCGACGCCGAAGTTTCGGCTCGCACCGGCACGCGCGTTGGACGCATCCTGGTAACGAACCTCCACTCCCATGCGACGCCCTTCATCCGCTATGATGTCGGCGACGTGGGCACGTTGCTTGAGTGTTGTCCGTGCGGTCACGATGGGCCGGTGCTGTCCAACATCTACGGCCGCGCCAAATCGTTCGTGAAGCATGCCGACGGCACCGAGACGATGTTCTTCCTGCGCGGCAAGGAATTGACCGCCATCGCGCGGCTGGACGAATACCGCATCCGGCAGACCGGGTTTCAGAATATCGTCGTCGAAATTGGCGGCAGGGACCAGCTCTCCGCGGTCGAGATGTCTGGACTCACTGCGCTGATCAAGGAGCACGCCGGTGAGGAATTCGCTGTCGAGATCAAGCCAACGCCCCAAATCGACTGGGGCCACAGCGTCAAGCGGCTCGGCTTCGCCTGCGAGATCTGAGGCGATCCCTCAAGGCGCGTATTTGAGCGAGATCACTCCGATTCCGGCTGCGATGTTGAGGCCGGTGTTGCCCGACACACTGAGCGGCTGCAAGGCAATGGACTTGTCCATGCCACCGATCAACACGTTGGCGCCCAGACCGACACCGATCGTCGCGCCGGCGGTTGCGCCCGCATAGTCACCTTCTAGCGCGCCATTGCGCATGTCGGATGTCGGCGCGACCACGCCCCAGACGAGCACGCCCGCGTCGGCGTATCCGATATCGATGCCATATCTGGAAAATGTGCCGGTGTAGTGCTCGCCCGAACCCGAATTGGGCGCATAGGTGCACTTCATTTCTTTCGATGAGCCGAAGAAAAGCCCAAATCCGCTGGAAATATTGCAGGTAAGCGAGCCGACCTTCACGCCGGCATTCTGCGGTGGGGCTTCTGCGACCACGGTCGGCGCTTCAGGTTGATCGTCTGGTTGCGGCGGACGCGGCTTGGGGACGACATCCGGTCCCGCTTCCACGCCCTTGAAGCCGAAATTGACCGCCACGGAGCAACTGCTTACCGGCGTCTCCGTATCGGCGATCGGAACGCCCGATACAAAGTCCGTCAGCCGCGGCTTCTCCACGCCGTTTGCGGCGGCCAGCACAAGATCGGCGGCGTGGCAGAATTCCTCGGAGTTCTGGATACGACGCAACTCGGCCTTCGAAGCCATGTTGGTCTTGAACAGATTATAGGCGGCGTCGCCGCGCGAGCCGCCATAGATGCGCTTGAACATGTTTAACAGCGCCTTGTCGCTCGAACGCAATTCGGAGCCAAAGGCCCGGCGATAGGCATTGAATCCCTCTCGCGTCGAGTCACCGCATGTGAGCGCCGCATCGACCAGCTGCTGATCGACGATCGTCGTCTGGATCGCCGCCGCCTCGACGGGCTGGGCACACTTCAGAGACGGGCGCCTCGCGGCATCGGCATTACCCACCGTGAGGGCCGAAATCGCGAGCACGCAAACGCTCGCCTTCCATGCGTTTCCCATGTTTTTCTGGCTCATTGTCTGGCTGCTGGAGGCACCTTAGCATCCGCTTTTTGGTGCCGCTAACCCTTTGGTTCCAGTTCGTTAAGGTTCCTATAGACGATGCCGTCGCGCAAGTCACAAAGACCGCCCACCCCGCCCAGCATCGATCTTGCCGGTGAGAATGTGCATTGGGATTTCCACGATGCAATGTCGTACGCGGACTATCTTGGGTTGAGGGAGCTTCTGGCCTGCCAACGGCCCTTGTCCGGCCAGCACGACGAAATGCTGTTCGTCACGATCCACCAGGCCAGCGAGCTCTGGATCAAGCTTTGCCTGCACGAACTGAACGCGGCCATAAACCAGATCCGCGGCGGCGAGCTGGGTCTTGCCTTCAAGATGATGGCGCGCATCGCGCGCGTGCAGATGCAGCTCATCCAGTCGTGGGAGATTCTCTCCACGATGACGCCCTTCGACTATGCCGGATTTCGCGACAGCCTTGGAAAATCGTCCGGCTTTCAGTCGTATCAGTACCGCACGCTGGAATTTCGCCTCGGCAACAAGAACGTAAAAATGGCCCGCGTCTTCGAGTCCGATCCGGATATCGCCGCACAGGTTCACGCTGCGCTGACGGAACCCAGCATCTATGACGAGTCCCTTGCTCTTCTCGCGCGCCGCGGCATCGCGATTCCCGACGAAAAGCTGAAGCGCGATTTTTCGCAGCCTTATGTCGAGGACCATCGCGTCACCGACGCCTGGCGCACGGTCTATGCCGACGTCGACAAGCACTGGGATCTATACGAGCTTGCCGAAAAGCTTGTCGATCTCGAATACCGGTTTCATCTCTGGCGATTTAGTCATATGAAGACGGTCGAACGCATCATCGGCAGCAAGCCAGGAACGGGCGGGACGTCGGGCGTGAATTATCTGAAGAAGGCTCTTGAACTGACCTTCTATCCAGAACTTTGGGCGGTCAGGGGCGAAATCTAGGTGGGTGCACTTTCACATATCCGCGTGCTCGATCTGAGCCGCGTGCTGGCGGCGCCTTGGGCGACGCAAATCCTCGGCGACCTTGGGGCCGAGGTGATCAAGGTCGAAAAGCCTGGCGAAGGCGACGAGACGCGTCATTTCGGCCCGCCGTTCCTGACCAACGAAGATGGCAGCCGTGGCGACGCCACATATTTCCTGACGGCGAACCGCAACAAGAAGTCGGTCACCATCGACTTTTCCAGGCCCGAGGGCGCGGCTCTGGTGAAGCGTCTGGCGCGGCGCGCGCATATCGTGGTGGAGAATTTCAAGACCGGCGCACTGACCAAATATGGCCTCGACTATGAAAGCCTCAAGGCAGAGAACCCCGCGCTGATCTATTGCTCGCTCACCGGCTTTGGTCATGACGGGCCGTACAAGGACAAGGCCGGTTATGACTATGTCATCCAGGGCATGGGCGGCTTGATGAGCGTGACGGGCCAGAAGGATGGCGAGCCCGGCGCCGAGCCGATGAAGGTCGGTGTTGCCGTGAGCGATCTCGTCACGGGTCTCTATACTGCGGTCGGTATTCTGGCTGCCGTCATCCATCAGTCGCGGACAGGCGAAGGCCAATCGATCGACATGGCGCTGTTCGATTGCCAGGCCGCGGCGCTCGCAAACCAGGCGACGAATTTTCTTGCCGGCGGCATGATTCCGACCCGCCTCGGCAACGCGCATCCCAACATCGTGCCGTATCAGGTGTTCGCAACAAAGGACGGCCACCTGATCCTGGCGACATCGAACGACAATCAGTTCCGCCGCTTCTGCCAAGTCGCGGGAATCGAGGATGTCGCAAACGATCCGCGCTTTGCGAAGAATGCCGAGCGCGTCGCGCATCGCCAGCTTATCGTCGACAAACTGAAGCCGGTCTTTGTCCAGCGCACGACGGCGCAATGGATCAGGGATCTGGAGGCGGCAAACGTTCCCTGCGGACCGATCAATCGCGTCGACCAGGTATTCGCCGATCCGCAGGCGATCGCGCGCAGCCTTACCGTGGCCATGCGGCATTCCGGCGTCGGCGACATGCAGCTTGTGGCGAGTCCATTGCGTCTGTCGCGAACGCCGCCCGAATACCGCAACGCGCCGCCGCTTCTTGGAGAGCACAGCCACGAGGTTTTAACCGGTCTTTTGGGGCTCAAAGCGGAAGAGCTGGATCGCCTTCGTAAAGCCGGCATCGTTTAGTTAAATAAACCACGCACTCACGTTAATCTTGCGCAACCAATGCTTCAGCACGAGCGTTTAGCCTCTGTATCGTGAGGCCTGCCATGCGCGCGCCGACTGGAACAGTCTGTTTGTTCGTTCTGGCCATTTCGATGGTAAGCCCGGCCTGCGCCGCGCGGCTGGTCATTCCCGACGACAATCACGCCTTCTACTCGGCCTACTCCTCGCAACCCATAGAGCAGCCATGGGCGCCGCAACGGCCAGAGCCGCAATTGGTCGAACGGCCCGTTGCCGATCTCATCGCGACAGAGTTGGGCGTGGCCGAGGGCAGCGCCCAATTGTTCCGTTTCCGCCTTGAAAATGCACCGTCCAATGCCACGGTTCTGAAGGGCCAAATCGACGGCGCCGGGATTCGCCTGAAACTGACCTGGTAGCCCACTTTTCCCCCTTCGCCGTTTGGCGTATGTGAGCCCCTGCCTGCGGACCCCTCCGCCGGCCACAGGGAATCCAGCAAATGCAATACAAAGTGGCGGTGGTCGGTGCGACGGGAAACGTTGGCCGCGAGATGCTGAGCGTTCTGTCCGAACGCGCCTTTCCTTACAGCGAAGTCGTCGCGCTGGCTTCCTCGCGCTCCGTCGGCACACAGGTCTCGTTTGGCGACGACATCCTCAAGGTCAAGGCGCTCGAGCACTACGACTTCAAGGGCACCGACATCGTGCTGATGAGCGCGGGCGGCACAGTCTCCAAGCAATGGTCGCCCAAGATCGTGGCGCAAGGTGCGATCGTCATCGACAACTCCAGCGCCTGGCGCATGGACCGCGACGTGCCGCTGATCGTGCCGGAGGTGAACGCCGACGCGCTGAGCGGCATCAAGAAAGGCATCGTCGCCAATCCGAACTGTTCGACGGCTCAGCTCGTCGTCGTTCTCAAGCCGCTGCACGATCTTGCCAAAATCAAGCGCGTCGTCGTCTCGACCTATCAGTCCGTGTCGGGCGCCGGCAAGGATGCGATGGACGAACTGTTCCGCCAGACGCGGTCTGTGCTGGTCGCCGATGCGATGGAGGTCGAATATTTCCCAAAGCAGATCGCCTACAACGTCATCCCGCAGATCGATGTGTTCCTGGATTCCGGCCTGACCAAGGAAGAATGGAAGATGATGGTCGAGACGCAGAAGATTCTGGATCCCGACATCCAGCTCACTGCGACGTGCGTGCGCGTGCCGGTGTTCATCGGTCATGCCGAGGCTGTCACGATCGAGTTTGAATCAGCCATCACCGCAGAACGGGCGCGCGCGGTTCTGCGCGAGGCGCCGGGCGTGCTCGTCGTCGACAAGCGCGAGGACGGCGGCTACATCACCCCGGTCGATTGCGCCGGCGAGGACGCGACATTCGTCAGCCGCATCCGCAAGGACCCGACGGTCGAGCATGGCCTGTCGCTCTGGATCGTGGCGGACAATCTGCGCAAGGGTGCCGCGCTTAACGCCGTGCAGATCGCCGAGTGCCTCATCAACCGCAAGCTCCTGAAAAAGGCGCGTGAGCAGACGGCTTGACCGGCAGACGACAAACCGCATCGCGCGCCGCAAGTTTGCGCACTAATATCGTTGCGTAATATTCGAGGGGATTTCATGACAAGCATCCGGCCACGCCGCTCCGTGCTTTATATGCCCGGCTCCAATGCCCGTGCGCTCGAAAAGGCGCGCACTCTGCCGGCCGATGCACTCATCCTCGACCTCGAAGATGCCGTTGCGCCGGACGCAAAAGAAATTGCGCGCCAGCAGGTGTGCGATGCGGTCAAAGCGCATGGCTTCGGCAAGCGCGAGATCATCATCCGCGTCAACGGTCTTGCGACTCCTTGGGGTGAAGCTGATCTCGCTGCCGCCGCTGCGGCCAAGCCCGACGCGATCCTCGTACCCAAGATTTCATCGCCCAGGGACCTGCATGTGATCGAAGAGCATCTCGTGCGTCATCACGCCGATCGCGGGATCGCGGTATGGGCGATGGTAGAGACACCGGTCGCGATCCTCAATGTCGGCGCCATCGCGGCTTCGGGCGGACGGCTCGCCTGCTTCGTCATGGGAACCAACGATCTGATCAAGGAAATCCGCGGCTTCCATACGCAGGATCGCGCCAATCTTTCGGCGGCGCTCAGCCTGTCGGTGCTTGCGGCGCGCGCCAATGGGATCGCGGTGATCGACGGCGTCTACAATGACATCCAGAACGAAGCTGGCTTCAAGGCAACCTGCGAGCAGGCCAAGAGCTTCGGCTTTGACGGCAAGACGCTGATCCATCCGAGCCAGGTCGAACCCTGCAACGCGGTCTTCGCGCCGTCTGCCGAAGAAGTAGAAGCTGCACGCAAGCTCATCGCCGCGTTCGAGCTTCCGGAGAACAAGGGAAAGGGCGCCATCAAGCTCGACGGCCGGATGGCGGAGCTTCTGCACGCTGAAATCGCGCGCGGAACGGTCGCCATGGCCGACGCCATCGCGGCGCTGGGGGCGGCGTGAGCATGAAAACCAATCCGGGCAACTATTTCGAGGACTTCCGGCTCGGCCAGAAGATCGCGCATGCGACGCCGCGCACGCTGACCCAGGGTGACGCTGCTCTCTACACCGCGCTCTACGGTTCGCGGTTTGCACTGCAATCGTCCGACACGTTCGCCCAATCGGTCGGTTTGCCGAAAAGCCCGCTGGACGATTTGCTGGTCTTTCACACCGTGTTCGGAAAGACAGTTCCCGACGTCTCGCTCAATGCGGTCGCCAATCTCGGCTATGCCGAGGGCCGTTTCCTGCGCCAGGTCTATCCCGGCGAGACGCTCACGGCGCATTCCGAAGTGATCGGACTCAAGGAGAACTCCAATAAGCAGACCGGCGTCGTCTATGTCCGCACCCACGGCATGAACGAAAAGGAGGAGCAGGTCCTTTCCTATGTGCGCTGGGTGATGGTGCGCAAGCGCGACGCCGATGCTGCGGTCGCGGAGGCCGTCGTCCCCAAGCTTGCGGACTCGGTCGCGGTCGAGGACCTGCATATCGCGCCGCACATGAATTTCGACACCTTGTTCGATCCGGTTCTGTCCGGCAGTTCCCATCGCTGGGAGCATTACGAGGTCGGAGAGAAGATCGATCACAGCGACGGCATCACCGTCGAGGAAGCCGAGCACATGATGGCGACGCGCCTTTACCAGAACACGGCGCGCGTGCACTTCAACCAGTTCGCCGAAGGCCAGGGCCGCTTCGGCCGCCGCCTGATCTATGGCGGCCACGTCATTAGTCTGGCTCGGGCGATTTCGTTCAACGGACTGGCCAACGCCTTCACGATTGCTGCGATCAATGGAGGGCGGCACGTCAATCCGCTATTCGCCGGCGATACCGTGTTCGCCTGGAGCCAGGTCGTCGACAAGAAAGCGCTCGGTCATCGCAAGGACGCCGGCGCGCTGCGCCTGCGTTTGATCGCGACGAAGAATCTTCCCTGCGGCGACTTTCCGGACAAGGACGACAAGGGCGCCTATCCGGAAAACGTCATCCTCGATTTCGACTATTGGGCGATCCTGCCGCGCGGATGACGCTTTTCAATCGCTATCGCGCCGCCGTTGCCAAAGGCGAGCTGAAAGACGACGCGGCCCAGCGGCGCGCGGCCGAGAAGCTGAACGCGCTGGCGCGCGCCGTCGGCAGGTACCGGCCGGGCCTGCGCCTGTTCTTTGCGCCGAAGCCAGCGCCGAAGGGGCTCTACATCTGGGGCGATGTCGGACGCGGCAAGTCCATGCTGATGGATCTGTTCTTTGCCGAGGCGCCGGTCGAAGCCAAGCGGCGCATCCACTTCAACGCCTTCATGGTCGAGACGCACGCCAGGATTCACGAGGAGCGACAGCGCGAAGGCAGCGACGATCCAATTCCGCCTGTCGCCCGCGCCATTGCCGAGAAAGCGCGCCTGCTCTGCTTCGACGAGTTCCAGGTGAGCGATGTCGCCGATGCGATGATCCTTGGCCGGTTGTTCGAGCAACTGTTCGAACGCGGCGTGGTGATAGTCGCCACTTCCAACACACCGCCCGACCGGCTTTACGAGGGCGGCCTCAACCGGCAGCTTTTCCTGCCTTTTGTCGATCAGATCAAGCAGCGTCTGGAAATCGTCGAGCTCAACGGACCCGTCGATTATCGCCTGCAGCGCATGTCGGGCCTCAACGTCTACATATACCCGCTCGGCGACGCGGCCGATGCGGCGATGGATGCGGCCTGGCTGCGACTGACCGACATCAAGCATGGCGCGCCGTTGAAGCTGACCGTGCTCGGGCGGACGCTGGTCGTGCCGCAAGCCGCCAAGGGCGTGGCCCGCTTTGCGTTCGAGGATCTTTGCGCCAGGCCGCTGGCCGCCGCGGACTATCTCGCGATCGCGCATTCCTTTCACACCGTCCTGATCGATCGCATCCCCAAACTGGGACCGGAGCAGCGCAACGAGGCGCGCCGTTTCGTCGTGCTGGTCGATACGCTCTATGACGAGGGCGTGAAGCTGATCTGTTCCGCGGCCGCCGCGCCGGATGCGCTGTACGAGACCGGCGACGGCGCAGAGGCGTTCCGCCGGACCGCGTCGCGGCTGCACGAGATGCAGAGCGAGGATTACCTGAAGCGCGGTCACGGCACGCATGGTATCATCGCCAGCTAAATCGAACCCGGACCGACCTTGCTGCGCGACCTTCTGACCACCAGCGCGTTCATCGCCGTGATGCTCGTCATCTATCGTTTCCGCCGCGACATCGTTGCGGCGTTCGTGCGTTTCGACCAGCGCAACGTCCGGCGCATCCAGGAACAGGAGCGGGAGAAGAGCGATCCGATAGCCCATTTCCGCCACACGCTGAAGGTTGCCGAGGAACAGGTGGAGGAGATCAGCGAGATCACGGTTCAGGACCCGAGGCTCGGCACACCCGTGTCCCGTTTTGTGTTCGAAGGCGAGCAGTTCGCCACCCGCTTCGACGCCGAACGGGTCCGCGCCGAAAAAATCCGCACCATCGCGCGCGGCTTCTACAGGGAACTGCCGACAGCGCTGGCGCAGCGCACGCGCGACGACAAGCTGAACTAGGCCGCTTCGCCCTTCATCAGGCGCGGCAGCTTGCCGATGTCGCCGCCAGCATGGCGCATGAAGAAACGGCGCGCGGGGCCCACGGCATCGACGAGCCCCATTCCCACATCGCGCAACAGACGCAGCGGCGCGACGTCGTTCGAGAACAGCCGGTTGAGTCCGTCCATGGCGAACGCCATCACGAGGGAATCGAACCGCCGCCAGCGCTCATATTTCCTGAGCGTATCGAGGCTGCCTATATCGAGGCCGAGACGCGCCGCATCGAGGATGATCTGGCTGAGCGCGGCGGCATCCTTCAGGCCCAGATTGAAGCCCTGTCCTGCGATCGGATGAATGCCGTGCGCGGAATCGCCGGCCAGCGCGAAGCGCGGCTTCACATAGCCTCGCGCCAGATGAAAGTTCAGCGGGTAGGACCAGCGCGGCCCCGCCGCCGTCGCCTTTCCGAGATGCGATCCGAAGCGGCGCGCGATTTCCGCGTCGAACCCTTCGGCGTCCAGCTTCATCATCGCCGGAGCGATCTTGTCCTTCTCGGTCCACACCAGCGACGAGCGATTGCCCGTCATCGGCAGGATGGCGAAAGGGCCCGACGGGAGAAAATGTTCATAGGCGACGCCATTGTGCGGCTTTTCATGCTCGACCGTCGCGACGATGCCCCACTGCGCATAGGACCACGAGACGATCGACAGTCCCATCAGCTCGCGCATCGGGGACGGACGGCCGTCTGCGGCAACCGCGAGACGGGCTTTGTAGCGCTCGCCGTTGGCAAGCGTCGCGACGATGCCGGCGCCTTCATATTCGAGATTGGTGAGCGCAGCAGGCGCAACGAAGGTGAGATTCGAGAGCGTGTTTGCGACAGCGAACAGGCCGGTGCGCGTATGACGGTTCTCCACGATGTGGCCGAGCGCCTCGGTATGGGCTTCAGCCGCATCGAAGTGCAGTGAAAATGGCGAAGGCTCGCTGCCGAGTTTGGCGTCGGTGACGAGGATGTCGTTGATCGGCTGCGCGAGGGGCGCCAGGTGCTCCCATACGCCGAGCGCCTGAAACATGCGCACCGAGGCGTAGGCCAGAGCGCATACCCGTCCGTCGAACTTGGCGTCGGTCGCCGCGCTCTGCGGCACGGGGTCCGCCACGACCACGTCCAGACCGCCCTTGGCGAGTGCGATGGCCAGGCTCATGCCGACCATGCCGCCGCCGCCTATGATCACGTCACAGTTCTTCATGCAGCGACCCTAGTGCGATTTTCCGGCACGGACAGCGGGGAACGCCAAAATGTCTCAGTCGGAATCCATGCCTCCTAAGTCCTTGAACTCAAACGATGTGCGTACATTCGAATGCCGGTTTTGGACCTTGTCGTGGCCGGGCTGCGCCTATGCGCGACGAAAGTTTTCCGTCATCCCGCTCATAAGAATATTATCCTACATTTCGAGACTCGAAACAAGCCCAAAATTTAGGCGACTTTCGTAAATCGCCGCGAAATTGGGCGGAACTCGAAGTTTCCCACAGACCGGATTCCGACGAAGTCCGGAATTTCCCTTTGATATCAAGGATCGCCGGTTTCGCTGCATCGCGGCACGTTTCTTGATGAAGTGTTAATGCCCGGGGTTGGGTCCGGGCGCGAACAAACACGGAAGGACGGCAGATGAAGCTCATCACGGCGATCATCAAACCCTTCAAGCTCGACGAAGTCCGGGAGTCGCTGTCAGCGCTCGGCGTTCAGGGCATGACGGTGACGGAAGTCAAAGGATACGGACGGCAAAAGGGGCACACGGAGATCTATCGCGGAGCCGAATACGCGGTGAGCTTTCTGCCCAAGCTGAAAATCGAAGTCGCCGTCAAAAGCGAGATGGCGGATGCGGTGATCGAGGCGATCACCTCCAAGGCCAAGACCGGCCAGATCGGCGACGGAAAGATCTTCGTCACGCCGCTCGAACAGGTCGTGCGCATCAGAACCGGCGAGACCGATGGCGATGCGCTCTAGGCCCAACTTCGAACAGTCAAAACTCAGGGGAGCTTTTCAATGAATTTCTCGAACGTGAAACGAACGGGCCTCGGCATTGCCGCGAGCCTAGGCGCCTTGGCGCTGACGACCGCGCCGGCATTCGCCGCCGCGCCGAAAATCGACTCGGGCGACACGGCCTGGATGATTACCTCCAGTGCGCTCGTCCTACTGATGACCATTCCGGGCCTCGCCCTGTTCTATGCCGGCATGGTGCGCAAGAAGAACATTCTTGCCACGGCGGCGCAGAGCTTCGGCGCGACCTGCATCATCACCGTCCTGTGGATGATCATCGGCTATTCCGCCGCGTTCACAAACAATCCCGATGCCGGAATCAACAAGTTCATCGGCGGCTTCAACTACTTCCTGCTCGGGCCGATGGGCTTGAACGCGACCAGCTCGCTGGCGCCGACAATTCCTGAAATCGGTCTACATGTTCTTCCAGATGACGTTCGCGATCATCACCCCGGCGCTGATCGCCGGCGCGATCGCGGACCGCATGAAGTTCTCTGCCTTCATGTGGTTCATGTCTCTCTGGCTGCTGCTTGTCTATGTCCCGATCGCGCATTGGGTCTGGGGCGGCGGCTTCCTCGGTCAATGGGGCGCGCTCGACTATGCCGGCGGCACGGTCGTGCATCTGAACGCAGGTACCGCTGGTCTCGTCGCCTGCCTGATGCTCGGCAAGCGCGTCGGCTACGGCACCGAGAACATGGCGCCGCACAACCTGCTGTTCGCCCTGATCGGCGCATCGCTGCTGTGGGTCGGCTGGTTCGGCTTCAATGCCGGTTCGGCGGTCACCGCCAACGTCAACGCCGGCATGGCGGCTGCTGCGACGCAAATCGCAACCGCTGCTGCGGCGCTCGGCTGGATGTTCGCGGAGTGGATCATCAACAAGAAGCCCAGCGTGCTCGGCATGATTTCCGGCGCGGTGGCAGGTCTTGTGGCGATCACGCCGGCTTCGGGTTTCGTCAACCCGGTCGGCGCGCTCATCATCGGCGTCTCAGCGGGCGTGGTCTGCTATGTCGCTTCGGTCTGGGTCAAGAAGGCGCTCGGCTATGACGATGCCCTCGACACCTGGGGCGTGCACGGCGTCGGCGGCGCACTGGGCGCCATGATGACGGGCATGTTCGCATCGAACGCGATCAATTCGTCCTCCAAGGGCTGGCTCATAGACGGAAACTTCGGCCAGATGTGGATCCAATTCCTGGATGTCGCCATCGTGTTCGGATATTGCGCCGTTGCAACGTTCATCATCCTGAAGGCGATCGACCTGGTCATCGGCATCCGCGTCTCGCGCGAGGTCGAAGTCGAGGGTCTCGACATCAACCTTCATGGTGAAACCATCCACGGCTAGTCGCCGCGGGCATTTCCCTCCAACTTGGGCGCTCCGCAAGGAGCGCCCTTTTTGTTTGTCGGAAGTCTTTCTCCCCATGAACGGGGGAGGAACCGTGGCAGCGTCTGATTAGACCAATGCGACGCGACCGACTATTCTCCGCGCCATGCTCTTTCCTGGCCGTCTTTCGGAATTGCCGCCGTCTTCGTTCGCCAAGCTCGCGACGTTGCTCGATCCGCATCAGCCGGGGATGACGCCGATCAGCCTGGCGGTCGGCGATCCGAACGGCGCCGTGCCCGGCTTCGTGATGGAAGAACTCGCACGGCACGCGAAGGATTTCGGCATCTATCCGCCGATCAACGGCAGCAAGGACTGGCGTGAGGCGGCGGCGGCCTGGCTGGTCCGGCGTTTCGGATTGCCGACCGCATCGATCGATCCCGACAAAAACCTGCTGCCGCTGAACGGCACGCGCGAGGGACTGTTCCTGGCGCTGTTCACCGTCATGCCCGAAACGAAAGCCGGACAGCGTCCCGCCGTGCTGCTGCCCAATCCCTTTTATCAATGCTATGCGGCGGCGGCGTTGAGCGCAGGGGGTGAGCCGGTGTTCGTGCCGGCGACGGCGGCGACAGGTTTTCTTCCCGACTACGCATCCCTGCCGAAGCCGGTGCTGGAGCGCACGGCCGCGGTCTATATCTGTTCGCCGTCCAATCCCGAGGGCGCCTGCGCGGGCCCGGACTATTGGCGCACGCTCTTTGCGCTGGCCGACCAGTATGATTTCGCTGTGTTCGCCGACGAGTGCTACGCCGACATCTATCTCGACCGGCCGCCGGTGAGCGCGCTGCCGATGCGCGGCGCGCCCTACGAACGTCTGCTCACGTTCCATTCGCTTTCCAAGCGTTCCGGACTTCCCGGTCTTCGTTCCGGCATCGTCGCCGGCAACGCGCAGATGATCGAACGCTTCCGCGGCTTTCGGAACTATGCAGGTCCGCAGGTGCCGCTGCCGATCATCGCGGCATCGGCGGCGGCATGGAGCGATGAAGTGCATGTCGCGCTCAATCGCGCCGGCTATCAGGAGAAGTTTCGACTTGCCCAGCGCTTGCTCGGCAACCGCGCCGGATTTCGCGTGCCGGAAGGCGGTTTCTTCGTCTGGCTGAACGTCGGCAATGGCGAGGAAACGGCCCTCAGGCTGTGGCGGGAGGCCGGGGTCCGGGTGCTGCCCGGCGCCTATATGGGACGAGAAACCGAATCAGGAAAAACCCGCACAAACCCTGGGTTTTCCTACATCCGGGTGGCGCTTGTTAACGATTCGTCAACCATTATGGCGGCACTCGAAAGGATGGTTGAAGTTCTCGGACCGGAGCACGCATGAGCCAGGCCACGCGGCGCGTTATGGCGGGCGGCGTTTATCAGCCGCGTTCCAGGAGTGCGGCCATGGCCGACGCGCTTGCCGATGCGCGCCGCTCGCTCGCAAGACTGACCCAGATCCTGATCATGCGCGGCGCCGGCGTGGTGCTCTTCCTCAGCACTTTTGCAGCCCTGCTCGCGCTCGTCAGCTATGACTCGCACGACGCCAGCCTCAACAATGCGACGGGCATCGAGCCGTCGAATCTGCTCGGCGGTTTCGGCGCCACCGCCGCCGACCTGTTGCTGCAGGCGTTCGGCATCGCCGCGATCGCTGCGCTCGCACCGCCCATGGTCTGGGGCGTGCGCGCATTGCTGGGCCAGCATCTGACGCACACGATGGGTCGCGCCTTTGCCTGGCCACTCGGTTGCGTGCTGTTCGCGGCGGGCCTCGGAATCCTTCCCGCGCCGATGACGCTGCCGGCAGGCACCGGCGGATTGATCGGCATCGCCGTCGCCGCGCTCTCGGCGCATGTCGGCGTCGTCTATCACCAGGCCTGGATCGGCATCGTTCTGCCGCTGGTGCTCTTGCTGGCGGGACTGCCTCTCTCGTTCGTCGCCACGGGATTGAAGGCACGTCCCATTCTGCGCTTCCTGGCGAACATTCCCGCAGCGTTCCTGTGGGCCGGTTCGATGCTGCGCATTCCCAAATTCACGTTCCGCAAGACGGCGGAGTATGACGACGAGGAGCACGAACCGGAATTCGAGGACGAAACGGACGAAGACGGCTATTCGCTCGACGTGGCGCCCGAGCCGATCGCAGCCACGCGCCTCGCCGAGCGCCGCGAAAGCCGCGTCAAGCGAGAGGAAGCCAGGAGGGCGCTCGCGCCGGCCAAACAGCAGCGCAAGCAACCCGCGCTCGATCTCGTCTCCAGCGAATATCAGCTGCCGGCGCTCGGCCTCCTGAACGAGCCCGTCGTCGTGCACGACACCACCGCGCTGTCGGACGATGCGCTCGAAGAAAACGCCCGAATGCTCGAAGCGGTGCTGACCGACTTCGGCGTCAAGGGCCGCATCATGGCGGTGCGCCCCGGTCCGGTCGTGACGCTCTATGAATTCGAGCCCGCAGCCGGCGTGAAGTCGAGCCGCGTGATTTCTCTCTCAGACGACGTCGCGCGTTCCATGAGCGCCGTCGCCGCGCGCATCGCGGTGATCCCGGGCCGCAACGTCATCGGCATCGAGCTGCCCAACCAGACGCGCGAAACTGTCTATTTGCGCGAGATGCTGGCGAGCACGGAGTATGACAAGGCGCGCGCGCCTCTGACGCTCGCGCTCGGCAAGACCATCGGCGGCGAACCGGTCATGGCCGATCTCGCCAAGATGCCTCACCTTCTCGTTGCCGGCACGACGGGTTCGGGCAAGTCCGTCGGCCTCAACACGATGATCCTGTCGCTGCTCTACCGCATGCCGCCGGACCAGTGCCGCATGATCATGATCGATCCCAAGATGCTCGAGCTCTCCGTCTATGACGGCATCCCGCATCTGCTCTCGCCCGTGGTCACCGATCCGAGGAAGGCCGTCGTCGCGCTCAAATGGGCCGTGCGCGAGATGGAAGAGCGCTACCGCAAGATGTCCAAGCTCGGCGTACGCGGCGTCGAAGCGTTCAACGACCGCATCCGCAAGGCCAAGGAAAAGGGCGAGCAGCTCAAGCGCACGGTGCAGACGGGCTTCGACCGCGAGACGGGCAAGCCGATCTACGAAGACGAACTGCTCGATCTGCAGTTCATGCCGTTCATCGTCGTCGTGGTCGACGAAGTCGCCGACCTGATGATGATCTCGGGCAAGGAGATCGAAGGCGCGGTGCAGCGCCTCGCGCAGATGGCGCGCGCCGCCGGCATCCATCTGATCGCAGCCACCCAGCGTCCGTCGGTCGACGTCATCACGGGCACGATCAAGGCGAACTTCCCGACGCGCATCTCGTTCCAGGTGACGAGCAAGATCGACAGCCGCACCATCCTGGGCGAACAGGGCGCCGAACAGCTCCTCGGCCAGGGCGACATGCTCTACATGATGGCCGGCGGCCGCATCCGCCGCATCCACGGGCCTTTCGTCACCGACCACGAAGTGGAAGACGTTGTGCGCTTCCTCAAGACGCAGGGCACGCCGGAATATCTCGATGCCGTGACCGAAGAGCCGGATGAGGAGAGCGATGATCCCTATGCGCTGATGGGCTCCGGCAACGGCAATTCGGGCGACGATCTCTACGACAAGGCGCTCGCCATCGTCGCGCGCGAGCGCAAGGCGACGACGAGCTACATCCAGCGGCGCCTGCAGATCGGCTACAACCGCGCCGCCAGCCTGATCGAGCGCATGGAACAGGACGGCGTCGTCTCCAAGCCCAATCACAAGGGCCTGCGCGAAGTCCTGCTGCCCGATCACGACGAGCACTGAGCAGGACTGCCACTCCCTGCGCCGAGTACTTGCGCGCCATGATCTGAACGACGCTAGAAGAATTCGCAGAGGAACGCCGCTGCTTCATCGGAGATGCCGACGATCTTGTTCGTCGCCTGGCGATAGAATTTGAAGTTGAGTTCGGTTTCGGGCCGGCCGTCATGCCAGTCGTCGAATTTCTTGAGCGCGCTTCGCCCCAACGGCCGCTTGGTGCGCGCCGTGCAGCGGACGGCGATGCTCACGCGCGGGGTTTGCCGGGCGATGCCGCGCTTTTTCGCGACGGCTTGCGCAGATGTGACGATGCCGCGCGCGATGAGTCCCTGCCCGCCTTCGTTCTCGCTCGCAAACACGAAGACCGTGTCGCCTGCCGCGATCAGCTTGCCGCCATACATGGTCTTTTGCGCGGTGAAGATGAACGCCCTTGTCCGCGGATCGCGTATCTCGGCCTTGATTGCGAACGCCATGCGTCATCCCCCGCGCCGGATTGGGCAGCGCGCCGCGCGGCCTCGTCAAGACGTTATGCGCCGGACGGCTGACGATCCGAGCGCTGCGGCGGCCGCGGGGTGGCTGCAATTTCTCCGCATTGGGCGCTAAAGTCCCCGCAGCTTCGCGGAGGGTGCATGTCCTACATCGAACAGTCGCTCGGACAGGGCGAGACCGTCGTCGCCTATGGCCAGTTTCACTGGTGGTACACGCTGAAGGCGGTGCTGGCGCTGATCTTCCTGGGCTGGTGCATCATCGGCATCGTGATCTTTGCGCAGATGATGATCCGCAAATTCACCACCGAGATCGCCGTCACCACGCACCGCTTCGTCGAGAAGAAGGGTCTCTTCACGCTCAAGACCTTCGAGGTGGCCCTGCCCAACATCGAGGGCGTCAGCGTCACCCAGACCTTCTGGGGCCAGTTGCTGGGTTATGGTCATCTGCGCATCGAGGGCACCGGCATCGACCATGTCGACCTGCCAGACATCGCAAACCCCGTCGCCTTCCGCGCGGCGATCGAGACGGCAAAGTCCGGCGCGCCGGCGCGCTGAACCCCTGCGGCGTGCTTGCGCTTGCAATGAATCGCGATTGCGGTTGATTCACGCCGCCCAAACGGAGACTTTCATGCGCAACATTTTCCTCACTGCAGCGGCGCTGGCACTTGTCGCGACGGCCGCCCAGGCCGGCGACGCCGCCAACGGCAAAACCGTGTTCGCCCGCTGCGCCATCTGCCACACAGTTCAGAAGGGCGGACCCAACGGCCTTGGCCCAAATCTGTTCGGCGTGGTGGGACGCAAGTCTGCCTCGCTGCCGACCTTCATGTATTCCGGCGCGCTGAAGAGCTCCGGGATCACCTGGACTCCGGACAAGATCAAGGCGTGGGTGCAGGGACCGATGCGCATGGTGCCTGGCACCAAGATGGCCTTCGCCGGTCTCAGCAGCCCCAAGCAGGCCGACGACGTCGTCGCCTATCTGAGCACGCTGAAGTAGCTCGAAGCATCGAGGCCATAAGTCATCCGTCGGCAAGCTCAGGATGAGGATTGATGTGTGGAACGGCCCCGCTATCACGGCATCACTGTGCCAAGGTGTGGTCGTTGCGACAACCACATGAAAGGGAGCCGTTCCATGCAACAGATTACCACCATCGGTTTGGATTTGGCCAAGCACGTATTTCAGGTTCATGGCGCTGAGGCTGACGGCAGTCCTGTCATCAGCCGGAAATTACGGCGGGCAGACGTATTGGTGTTCTTCGAGAAGCTGTCACCCTGCCTGGTCGGGATGGAGGCCTGCGGTGGTGCGCACTTCTGGGCGCGTGAGATCACCAAGCTGGGTCACGACGTACGGTTGATCCCGCCCTCTTATGTAAAGCCGTTCGTGAAGCGTGGTAAAACCGATGCTGCAGATGCGGAAGCGATCTGTGAAGCGGTTGTCCGCAAGTCGATGCGATTTGTGCCTATCAAGTCGGCCGACCAGCAGGCGGCTGCGATGGTTTTGAAGACGCGCGAGCTTCTAGTCAGGCAACGAACACAAGCCATCAACGCGCTGCGTGGCCATTTGTCAGAGCTCGGCATTATTGCAGGTACGGGCACGGCGAAGGCCGCGACACTGATCGAAATCGTGCGTGACGAGGAGGACACTCGCCTGCCGGCCGCGGCCCGCTTGGCTCTCAACAAACTTGCCAACCAGATTGAGTGCACGAAGAAGTGGATCGATGACCTCGAACGCACAATTGTCGTTGAGGCAAAACGCGACCAGGACATGCGACGGCTGGCCACGATACCTGGCGTCGGTGCGATCATCGCGGCCTCCATAAAGGCGCTCGTTCCGGACCCCAACGGGTTTAAGTCCGGACGTCACTTTGCTGCCTGGCTTGGCTTGACGCCAAAACCGCATTCGAGCGGCGGCAGGGAGCGTCTCGGGCGAATATCAAAGATGGGCAACACAACGCTGCGTTCTTTGCTAATCCTGGGAGCAACATCTGTCGTCCAGCACGCGCGGTATCGGACTAATGCTTCCACGTGGCTGACGGCGATTTTGAACCAAGGTCCTAACCTGAGCTTGTCGAACGGCGACGGACGACCTCGAGAGCCAGTCCGGACATTGCGGCGGAATGACGCACAGTGCGCAAAATGCTGCACTGCACCCAAATAAGCGAGGAGTTTGCTGGCCTTGTTTCCTCAACGAAACCGGAATGACGGTTCGTTGACAGCGCCAAAGGCCGGTCCTAGTTTTTGCGCCGCACAACAGGGGGCGGTCACCAAAAAACGCGGCGCGCGCAGCGCGCGCCCAAGCTAAACCAACCGCCATCGATCAGGGAAATTCGCAGACATGAAGGTACTGGTGCCCGTCAAGCGGGTGATTGACTACAACGTCAAAGTTCGCGTGAAGGCCGACCAGTCCGGTGTGGACCTCGCCAACGTGAAGATGTCCATGAACCCGTTCGACGAGATCAGCGTCGAAGAGGCCGTGCGGCTGAAGGAAAAGGGCAAGGCGACGGAAGTCATCGCCGTTTCCATCGGGCCGCAACAGGCGTCCGAGACCATCCGCACCGCGCTCGCCATGGGCGCCGACCGCGGCATCCTCGTGAAGACCGACGCGGACGTGGAACCGCTGGCCGTCGCCAAGATCCTCAAGGCGATCTGCGACAGCGAGAAGCCTGCACTGGTGATCACCGGCAAGCAGGCGATCGACGACGACAGCAACCAGACGGGCCAGATGCTCGCGTCCTTGCTCGGCTGGGCGCAGGGTACGTTCGCGCACAAGCTCGATCTCGGCGATACCACCGCCACCATCGAGCGCGAGATCGACGGCGGCCTGCAGACCGTCGAAGTGAAGCTTCCCGCCGTCATGACGGTCGATCTTCGCCTCAACGAGCCGCGCTATGCCTCGTTGCCCAACATCATGAAGGCCAAGAAAAAGCCGATCGACGAAAAGTCGCCGGCCGATTACGGCGTCGACATCGCGCCCAAGCTGAAGGTTCTCAAGGTGACCGAACCGCCCAAGCGCCAGGCCGGCATCAAGGTGAAGACCGTGGCCGAGCTGCTCGACAAGCTGAAGAACGAAGCGGGAGTGATCTGACAATGGCCTCGCTCGTTATCGCAGAACACGACAACACGACCCTCAAGGAAGCGACCGGCAAGGTCGTGACGGCGGCCACGCAGATCGGCGGACCGGTGCATGTTCTCGTCGCCGGCCAGGGCTGTGATGCGGTCGCCGCCGCTGCCGCCAGGATCGCAGGCGTAGAAAAGGTGCTCGTCGCCGACGACGCGCTCTACGCCAAGATGGTCGCCGAGACGATGGAGACGCTGATCCTGTCGCTCGCACCGAACTATGACGCGATCCTCGCGCCGGCCACCACGAACGGCAAGAACTACATGCCGCGCGTCGCCGCCAAGCTCGACGTGGCGCAGCTTTCCGAGATCATCGCGGTCGACGGCCCGGACACGTTCCAGCGCCCGATCTATGCCGGCAACGCCATCGCCACCGTGCAGGCGCCCGCGGGCAAGAAGGTCATCACGGTCCGCACGACGACGTTCAAGGCCGCCGCCGAAGGCGGTTCCGCCGCAATCGAGAAGATCGCGGCGGCCGCCGATCCGGGCCTTTCCAAGTTCGTCGGCGAGGAATTGTCCAAGTCCGAGCGTCCCGAACTCACCTCCGCAAAGATCGTGATCTCCGGCGGCCGCGGCATGCAGTCGGGCGACAATTTCCACATGCTCGACAAGATCGCCGACAAGCTGCACGCCGCCGTCGGCGCCAGCCGCGCGGCCGTCGATGCCGGATTTGTCCCGAACGACTACCAGGTCGGACAGACCGGCAAGGTCGTCGCTCCCGATCTCTACATCGCCGTCGGCATTTCCGGCGCGATCCAGCATCTGGCGGGCATGAAGGATTCCAAGGTCATCGCCGCGATCAACAAGGACGAAGAGGCGCCGATCTTCCAGGTCGCCGACTACGGTCTTGTCGCGGACCTGTTCAAGGCAGTGCCTGAGATGGACGAAGAACTGTCAAAAATGGGCTACAAATAGTCCGAGGATTAACGTGCATGGCAATTGAACGCATCGGCGTAATCGGCGCCGGCCAGATGGGCAACGGCATCGCGCATGTTCTCGCGCTCGCCGGGTATGACGTGGTCCTGGACGACATCAACAAGGACACGCTCGCCAAGGCGCTGGAGCGGATCGACAAGAACATGCATCGCCAGGCGGCACGCGGCCTGATCAAAGACGATCTGATCACCCCGGCGCTCAAGCGCATCCGCGTCACGCAGGCTCTCGACGACATGAAGGATCGCGACCTCGTCATCGAGGCTGCGACGGAAGACGAAGCCACCAAGAAGAAGATCTTCCAGGAACTGTGCCCGCGCCTCGGGCCCAATACGCTGGTGGCGACGAACACGTCCTCCATCTCGGTCACGCGTCTGGCTACGGCGACAGACCGGCCGGAACATTTCATCGGCATCCACTTCATGAACCCGGTGCCGATGATGCAGCTCGTGGAAGTCATCCGCGGCATCGCGACGGACGACACCACGTTCCAGGCCGCGCTCGAGATCGTCAAACGCGTCGGCAAGACCGCCGCCTATGCGGAGGACTTCCCGGCCTTCATCGTCAACCGCATCCTGCAGCCGATGATCAACGAGGCGGTCTACACGCTCTACGAAGGCGTCGGAAACGTCGAGGCGATCGACACCGCCATGCGGCTCGGCGCCAACCATCCGATGGGTCCTTTGCAGCTTGCCGACTTCATCGGCCTGGATACCTGCCTGTCGATCATGCAGGTGCTGTATGAAGGCCTCGCGGATTCCAAGTACCGCCCCTGCCCGCTGCTCGTGAAGTATGTCGAAGCCGGCTGGCTCGGCCAGAAGACCGGCCGCGGCTTTTACGATTATCGCGGCGAGCACCCGGTTCCGACGCGCTGAGCGGCTCACGCATGGCGCGTCCTGCGGCGCGCTGCTAGGAAGCGCGCCTGAAACGGGGCGCGCGATGAGCGACTACACCAGAACCAACCTCGCCTATTGGAACGAGATGGCACGCCGGCACGTGGAGTCGCCCGGCTACCGTACGGCGGCATTCCAGCGCGGCGAGAACATCCTCGATCCCATCGTGCGTGACGGCATCGGCGACGTGCATGGAAAAAGGCTGCTGCACCTGCAGTGCCATTTCGGCCTCGACACGCTGTCGTTGGCGCGCATGGGCGCAGAGGTTACGGGGCTGGATTTCTCCGACGACGCCATCGCGATCGCGCGCCGGCTTTCGCGAGAGACCGGCGTGAATGGGACGTTCGTGCAGTCGAACGTTCTGACGCCGCCGGCAGAGCTGAAAGACTTCGACATCGTCTTCGCGTCCTGGGGCGCGATCTGCTGGATCCACGACATGGGCGCCTGGATGCGCACGGCCGCGAACGCGCTGAAGCCGGGCGGCCGGCTGTTCTTCGCCGAGGCGCACCCCTATCTCATGACGCTCGACGACTATCCGCCGGTGCCGACGCTTCCCTTCACCGTGCGCTATGACTGGGAGGGCAGCGTTCCGCTGGAACTGGAAAACCAGGGCGACTATGCCGGACCCGGCACGCTCGAGGCGCATCGCAATGTCATCTTCCTGCACGGCATGGCGAGCATCCTGAACGCAGCGATCGCTGCGGGCTTTCGCATCGACGGCATCGCGGAAGGGAATCGCATTCCCTGGCAGGGCCTGCAGCAGCTCATCAGGGAAGACGACGATTACTGGACGCTGCCGCCCGGCGCGCCATCCATCCCGCTGTCGCTGATCATCAACGCGACGAAGCTGCGCTAGTCCTCATACTGGTCGTGGCGGCGCAGCCACTCCATCGTGCTCTTGAGCCCGGCTTCGTCGCGGCCCTTCGGCACGAGATCGAGGATGTGGTACGCGCCGTTGAGCATGTCGAGACCGCGCGCATAGGTCGAATAGGTGTGAAAGACGTTCCCGCCTTCGTCCTTGAAGAAGACGCTGAAGCCCGCCAGTTCCGACATCGTGTTCGGGTGCACTTCGTAATTGTGATAGGCCTTGCCGGCGTCGAGCTGTTCCTTGCTGAACGAGACCTGGTAGTCGAAGTTGAAGTCGCTGCCATAGGACGACACCCAGGGAAACGACCAGCCCATACGCTTCTGATAGTCGAGAAGCTTGGACAGCGGCGCACGCGAGACGGCGAGGAAACTGACGTCGCGATGCTTCAGATGAACGCCGATGCCGTCGAAATTGTCGGCCCAGAAGGAGCAGGATTTGCATCCTTCGGCCCAGTCCGGCCCCAGCATGAAGTGGTAGACGACAAGCTGGCTCTTGCCTGCGAACAGATCGGATAGTGTCGCTTCGCCGTTGGGGCCGGTGAAGTGATAGGGCTTTTCGACTTTCTCCCACGGCAACGCGCGGCGCGCGGCGCTCAGCGCATCGCGCGCGCGGGTGAATTGCTTTTCCTGTTCGAGAAACGCCGTGCGCGCTTGGATCCACGCATCATGCGAGACGACAAGGTGATTTGTCATGCCATCACTCCTCATTCGTGCTGCCCGCGGCCAGATTAAAATTCATTCGACGGGTCGGCACAATTCAGAGGACGGCGAATTCACCGCGGCGGCGGCAAAAAAGAGACTTTCTCATGCCGCATCCAACCGTTAGCGTGCAAGGCATGAAAACCTATCGCATCGGCGTCATCGGCCTTGGCCAGCGCATCGCGCATGTGTTGCGCGCCATGGAGGAAACCGGCTGGGCGTTGAACGTCGCAGGCTATGTCGATCCAAGGCCGGTGGGCCTGCCGATCCTGGCCGAACGGGACATCGCACCGGGCAAATCCTATCCCGGCATCAAGGCGCTGTTCGCCGACGGGCCGTTCGATCTCGTCATGATCGGCTCGCCCAATCATCTGCACTATGAGCATCTCCTGGCTGCATTCGAAGCCGGTTACCCGATTTTCGCCGAGAAGCCGATCGTGCGCACGGAGGAGGAGACCTTCTCCCTCGCGCGCCATCTGTCGGAGAAGAAAGTCCCCCCGCTGCACATCGGTCTTGTCATGCGCTCCATGCCGATCGTGCGCGAGACGATAAAGCGCGTCGACTCCGGCGAGCTTGGCGCGCTTGTTTCGATGGATGCGACGGAACATCTGCCGCCCGAGCATGGCGGCTATCTCGCGCGCAACTGGCGGCGCAAGGAGGAATGGGGCGGCTCCTACTTCCTCGACAAGGTGTGTCACGACTTCGATATCTTCGGCAGGCTCGCAGGCGCAAGGCCGCGTCGCGTGGCCAGCTTCGGCGGCAAGCGCATCTTCGACTCCAGCCGCAAGGATGTGCCGCGCACCTACAGCGACGGCTCGCCGGCATACGCGATGCGCGACGCGGGCTGGGCCGGCGCGAACGATGCGTTCCAGTCAGACATGGATGTCGCCGATCACCAGACCGCCATCGTGGAATATGCCAGCGGCTTTCAGCTCTCGTTCCACTCCAACAGTCATGTCAGCCTCGGCGAGCGGCGCTGGTACATCGCCGGTACGAACGGAACCTTGCTGGCAGACCTGGTGCGCAACAAGCTGATGGTGCGCGGCGCGATGGACAAGAAGAAGCCCGAGCGGATCGACTACGCCAATCGCACCGACGACAATCACAACGGCGCGGACCAGGCCATGGCGAAGGACCTGCTCGATTCACTGGAAGGTCGCGCCAAGTTCCCGGTGACGGCACACGATTCGATGGAAGCCGGCCTCACCGTCATGGCGATCGACCGTGCCATGCGCGAGCGCGCGCTGATCGACTGCACCGCGATGTGGGACGACTATGACGCTGCGCGCGGCGCCGCCAGCGCCCGGAAATAGTCGATCGATTCCGGAGAATCCCACGAAGCCGGACCGAGCGCGCGGCCGATCTCGCGCCCTTGCGGATCGATCAGCACGCTGAGCGGCAACCCGAAGGCGCCAAAAGCGCGCAGCAGCGCCAGGTTGGAATCGACATAGGTCGCAAGCGCCTTGGCCTGATTGGCGTCGAGAAAGCTGCGCGCGTCGGCGGCAGTGCCGCGGCCGACATCGACGGCGACGACGCTGAAATGCGCGTTCGGGACGGCCGCTTCGAGGCGGGCAAGTGCGGGAAGCTCCTTTACGCAGGGCACGCACCAGGGCGCCCACAGATTGAGCAGGATATAACGCCCCTTGAGCTGGGACAGCGCGATGCGCCGTCCGCTGGCATCGCTGATTGCGACCTGGGGCACCGCGGCGGGGCTCTTATCGGCAGTAAACGGCGCCAAAGACGCCGGAGGAACGGTGTACGCGTGGACAGTGCGGCCCAGCATCACATATAGAAATGTCGCAACCGCCACTGTCAGCACGGCGGCACCGATAGCAATGTAAGACCAACGATAGGGCGTCACGGGCGTCTCATGGTTACGAACAAAATGTGGGGCGGCCGGTTTGCCGGTGGTCCCGCATCCATCATGGAGGTCATAACGCCCTCCATCGATTTCGACAAACGGCTGGCGACACAGGATATCGCCGGCTCGAAGGCGCATGCCCGCATGCTTGCCGTCCAGCAGATCATATCGCATCTCGATTGCGAGGAAATCATCCGCGGCCTCGACCTCATCGAAAAGGAAATCGCGGACGGAAAATTCGTTTTCAGCCGTAAGCTCGAAGACATCCATCTCAACATCGAATCCCGTCTCAAGGAATTGATCGGCGATGCGGCCGGGCGGCTGCACACGGCGCGCTCGCGCAACGACCAGGTCGTCACCGATTTCCGCCTTTGGGTGCGCGAAGCCTGCGTGCGCGCGGACCAGGCGCTAGAAGCGTTGCAGCGCGCGCTGCATGCGCAGGCCGAGGCACACTACGCCACGATCATGCCCGGCTACACGCATATGCAGCCGGCGCAGCCCGTGACGTTCGGCCATCACTGCCTTGCCTATGTCGAGATGTTCTATCGCGACCGCGGCCGCTTTTCCGATGCGAGCAGGCGGCTGAATGAATCCCCGCTCGGCGCGGCGGCGCTTGCGGGCACGCCGTTTCCGATCGATCGCGACGTGACGGCCAAGGCGCTCGGCTTTGCGCGCGCGATGCGCAACTCGCTCGACGCCGTGTCGGCGCGCGACTTCGCGCTCGAATATCTCGCGGCGGCCACGATCTGCGCCACGAACCTTTCACGTCTTGCCGGCGAGATCGTGCAATGGTCGACGCCGGCTTTCGGTTTTGTGCGGCTGTCCGATGCGTTCACGACCGGCTCTTCGATCATGCCGCAGAAGCGCAATCCCGATGCCGCCGAACTGATCCGCGGCAAGACGGGCCGCGTGCTGGGCGATTTCGTGGCGCTCGCAACCGTGGTCAAGGGCCTCGCCCTCGCCTATGGCAGCGATCTGCAGGAAGACAAGGAACGCGTGTTCGACGCGGCCGACACGATCGAGGTCTCGCTTGCCGCCATGGCGGCGATGATCGCCGACCTGACCGTCAATCCCGAGGCCATGAAAAAGGCCGCCGAAGCCGGTTATCCGACGGCGACCGATCTGGCCGACTGGATCGTGCGCACGCTCAAGAAGCCGTTCCGCGATGCGCATCACATCGCCGGCTCCATCGTGCGGCGCGCCGAGGAGTTGAACCTGCCGCTCGAAAAACTTTCGCTCGCCGAGATGCAAAAGATCGAACCCGGCATCACCGACGCGGTTTTCGCGGTCCTGCCGCTCGAAGCCTCCGTCAAAGCGCGCATGAGCTATGGCGGCACCGGCCCGGACCGCGTGCGCGAACAGCTTCGCTTCTGGAAAGAAAAGCTGAAATGAAGCTGCGCGTCCTTCTCGTGTTTGCCCTTGCGCTCAGTGTTTCGGGCTGCGGCGTGAAAAGCGATCTGCAGCTTCCCGACGGATCGAACAATCCGAAAGGCGAGAAGGATCCGTCCAAGCCGCCAGCGCCGACCACCGGCCGATGAATCACTTTTCGTACAAGGACGGCGTTCTGCACGCCGAGGACGTCGACCTGAACATGCTGGCCGACAAGGTCGGCACGCCGTTCTACTGCTACTCCACCGCGACCCTGGAACGGCATTACCGAGTCTTTTCGGAGTCGTTCCCGAAGGGCACGCTTGTCGCGTTTTCGGTCAAGGCGAACGGCAATATCGGCGTGCTCAGGACTCTCGCGCGTCTGGGCGCCGGCGCCGACGTCGTTTCAGGCGGCGAACTGAAGAAGGCGCTGCACGCCGGCATCCCGGGCGAGCGCATCGTCTTTTCGGGAGTCGGCAAGACCAGGGCCGAAATGAAGCTGGCGCTCGACGCCGGGATCTATCAGTTCAACGTCGAGAGCGAGCCCGAACTCGAGGCGCTGAGCGAAGTCGCCTCAGCCATGGGCGCAATCGCGCCGATCACCATCCGCGTCAATCCCGACGTCGATGCCAGGACGCACGCCAAGATCACCACCGGCACAGCGGAAACCAAGTTCGGCATTCCCTGGAACCGCGCGCGCAGTGCCTATGCGCTCGCGGCCAGGCTGAAAGGCATCAAGGTCGTCGGCATCGACGTTCATATCGGCAGCCAGATCGTCGATCTGGAACCGTTCGAGCGCGCCTTCGGCAAAGTCGTGGATCTTGCGGCACAATTGCGCGCCGACGGCCATACCATTTCGCGCCTTGATCTCGGCGGCGGGCTTGGCGTGCCTTACATCCTGAACAATGAGCCGCCGCCCGATCCGTCCGCCTATGGCAGGATGGCGACGAAGGTCACGGGCGCCGTCGGCTGCCAGCTCATCCTCGAGCCCGGACGGCTCATCGCCGCCAATGCTGGAATCCTGGTGACGCGCGTGCTCTACATCAAGCAGGGTGAGGCCAAGACCTTCGCCATCGTCGATGCCGGCATGAACGATCTGATCCGCCCGGCGCTCTATGATTCCCATCACGAGATCGTGCGCGTTAACGAACCTTCACCCGACGCCGTGCACAAACATTATGACGTGGTGGGACCGGTGTGCGAAACATCGGATATCTTTGCTGCCGGTCGCGACCTGCCAGAGCTGAAATCGGGCGAGCTTGTGGCGATCCTTACGGCTGGCGCCTATGGCGCGGTGATGTCTTCGGCCTACAATGCGCGGCCGCCCGCGCCCGAAGTTCTTGTGAAGGGCCATTTGTGGAGCGTGGTGCGGCCAAGACAGGACGATGACGCACTACTCCGATCCGAGCACATTCCAGACTGGCTCGCGGGCTGAAGAGACCGCACGCTTTGTCGCGCTCTCGCGCGCCGCTCTGCTGTGGGAGCGCGTCTGGCCAGCGCTGTGGCCGGCGAGCGGCATCGTGGGACTGTTCGCCGCCGCGGCCTTGTTCGATCTGTTTGCGCCATTGCCCTGGACGCTTCACGCGCTGATCCTGTCTGGCGCGATCACCGCAACGGGTCTTGCGCTTTATTTCGGACTTCGCGATGTGCGCCTGCCCGACTGGACCGAGGGCGCGCGGCGTCTTGAACGCGGAAGCGGCTTTGCGCACCGCCCCGTCTCAGAAGCAAACGACAAGATGGCTGCGGGGCTCGGCGACCGCTGGGCCGAGGAGCTTTGGAAGCTGCATCTGGCGCAGCGTCTGGCCGCCATCGGAAAATTCCGCATCGCGCTGCCTGCGCCCGGGCTGGCCAAGCGCGATCCGCGCGCCATGCGGTTCGCCGTTCTTCTCATACTTCTGGCTGCACTCCTGGCCGCAGGATCGGACTGGAGCCGCCGCCTGTGGACGGGCCTGAACGATTCGGGTGGCGGCGCGGTCTCCACCGTCGACGCCTGGATCGATCCGCCGCCCTATACCGGCCTTGCGCCGATCTATCTGACCGATGGAATGGCGATCGCCGTCCCGGCCGGATCGGTGCTGAACCTGCGCGTGCATGGCGCGGGTCACACGCCGGGTCTTGCGCTCGAACTCGCTCACAGACTCGGACAACGGCTTCAGCGGCGCGAACGGCGAATATTCCGCGGCCTGGACCGTGCGCAGCAATGCGCATGTGCGGGTGCGCAGCAGCGGCCGCGCCATCGGCGACTGGTCGCTCACGGCGATCGCCGACAAGCCGCCGGCCATCGCCTTCACGGCTCCGCCGGGAAAGACCGAGCATGCCGCGCTCAAGCTGTCCTACAAGGCGAGCGACGACTATGGCGTCACCGCGATCCGTGCGCTCATCACGCCGCACGGCAAGCACGCCAAGCCGCTGATCGTCGATTTGCCGCTCGCGGGAACGTCCGAGAAGTCGGTCGCCGAAACCAACTTCAGCGATCTCACAGCGCATCCTTACGCCGGGTTGAATGTCGACATCGTCCTGCAGGCGACGGACGGCGCCGGACAGACGACCTCCACGCGACCCGTGCCATACACGCTTCCCGCGCGCGTCTTCACCAATCCGCTGTCGCGCGCGCTGATCGAACAGCGCCAGACCCTCGCCACCAGCGCAACGCAACAGGACCGCAGCCGCGTCGTGCGCATGCTCGATGCGCTGACGATCGCGCCGGACCTGTTCTATGCGAATGCCGACGGCGTCTTTACCGGCATCCGCGCGGCGCGCTGGGCGCTTGCCAACGCCAGGCGCGGCGAAGAGGTCGATCATGTCGAAGAGCTTCTCTGGCAGATCGCGGTCAGCCTGGAACGCGGCGGCCTGCTCTCGGCAGCGGAGGAGTTGCGCCGCATCCAGGCGATGCTGGCCGAGGCGCTGGCGCAAGGCGCGCCGCAGGACGTCATCGACGCGCTGCTGCAGCGCTACAACGATGCGATGAATCGCTACATGCAGGCGCTTGCCGCCAACCCGCAGGAGGCGCAGGGCGCGCCGCCGCCCGACGCAAAGGTGCTCAACCAGACCGACCTGCAGACCTTGCTCAAGGCGATCCAGCAGCTCGCGCAGTCCGGCGACCGCGCGCAGGCGCAGCAGCTGCTCGCGTTGCTGCAGAACCTGCTCGAAAATCTGCGGTTGAGCGGTTCGGGATCAGGCGGTAACGGCCAGGCGAATACGCCGCAGAACAAGGCGCTCAGCGACGCCATCCAGGGCCTTGGCGATCTGATGGGCAAGCAACGCGGCCTGCTCGACAAGACCTTTCGCGGCCAGCAGGGCGAAGCGGTCAAGCCGAACGACCTTTCCAGGGAACAGGGCGACATCCAAAACCAGCTCAACAACATCCTGAAGGGTCTTGGCGGCCAGAAGATCGCGCCGCCCGCCGATCTCGGCCGCGCCGGCCGCTCGATGGGCCAGTCGCAGCAGGAGCTGGGAACGAACGACCTGCCCGGTTCCGCGGTCGACCAGAAGAACGCGCTCGACGCGATGCGCAGCGCCGCGACCGATCTTGCCAACAAGCTGATGAAGCAGATGGGCCAGGATCAGGGCAAGCAGGGTGACGAAGATCCGCTCGGCCGCAAGCAGGGCGCCAACGGCTCGGCGCTCGGCGGCGACGTGAAGGTGCCGACGCAATCGGAGCTGCAGCGTGCGCGCGACATCCTTCAGGAGCTGCGCCGCCGTGCCGGCGAGCGTGGCCGCCCGCAGCAGGAGCTCGACTACATCGACCGTCTGCTCAGGCAATTCTGACGCGCGCGATATAGGGCAGGCCGCGACTGAGGCCGGCGTCGTCCATGCCGTAGCCGACGAGAAAATCGCTGACACCCTCGAACGCCGCATGGTCGGCCGTCAGAAGCGCATCGTCGCGCAGCTTGTCGACCACCACGGCTGTCGTCACGGACTTCGCGCCCGCTTCGACAAGCATCGCCCTCGCCTTGACGAGCGTCGTTCCGCGATCGAGCACGCCGTCGACGAGCAGGACATGCTTGCCGCGCGCACTCTCGGTGGGACCGACAAGTGCCTGCACGTCGCCGCCGGTGCGCGCATCGCCATAGCTGCGAAGCCAGAGAAATTCGATCGGCAGCGAGACGCCTTCGCGCGCCAGCGCCCGTGCCAGATCGGCCGCGAACACAAAGGCACCGACGAGAATGCCGACGAGCAGTTGCGGTGGAGACGATGCAATGCGTTTCGCAAGCGCGGACACGCGCACGGCGATCTCGTCTTCGGAAAAGAGAAGCTCCGGCGTACTCACTCGCCCGCCCGGGCGAAGCGGACTTCCATGTCGTGAATGCCGGCCGGCGGACTGGAGAGCCGCGTGCGGAAATTGCACGCCTGGCCCGGCTTCAATGTCGCGAGCGTGGGCGTGAACGTCCAGTGATAGAGTTCGTGCTTGTCGCCGTCGTACAAACCGACCCGCACGAGCGGCACCGGCAGTTCGTGCGAGCTGCGATTGACGATGATCCCCGTGACGGCAAGCACGACCTGGCCGTCCTCGACCTGCCGCTCATACTTCACGTCGGAGAAATCCATGCCGCGGCGATTCACCGGCAGGCCGGCTGCGTTGTAGAGCGAAGAGGTCTGCGGCAGCCAGGTTGCGATGCTGTCGCGCATCGCGATGGCGGCCCAGCCGATGACGAGGATCAGCACGACGAGCAGAACCCAGCCGCCTGCGACGGCGGCGCGGCCGAGCCAGGGCGCCGGCTCTTCGATGACCTGCTGTGCGGGCTGGGCCATCGCCGAGGGTGGAAAGGTCGCAGCGCGCAGCGCAGCAGGCGAATCGGTCACCGGCCTTTGCGGTTCGGCAGGTTCGTGAACCTCGATTTCAGCATCGGGGTCGGGTTCTTCGACCGGGCCGAGCTGGTGCCAGACATTGCCGCACTTGGCGCAGCGGACGTTGCGGCCGGCAGCCGGAAACTTGGCGCCGTCCACCTGGTAGCGGGTTGCGCATTGCGGGCACGTCAGGATCATGTATGCAAGCTTCTCCGAACAAAGGAAAAATAGCTTTAAGGTTCAAGCCCTCGCAAGGCTGGCGGGCCGCAGCTATGTTGCAAGCCCATGGTTCGATTTGAAAATGTCGGTATGAGATATGGCGCGGGACCCGAGGTCCTGCGTGACGTCACTTTCGTTCTGGAGGCGGGCTCTTTCACCTTTCTGACCGGTCTTTCGGGCGCAGGCAAGACGACCCTCCTAAAGCTGATCTATGTCGCTGAACCGCCGTCACGCGGCCTCATCACCCTGTTCGGCAACGACATGGCGACGACGCGCCGCAAGGACTTTCCCGCCATCCGCCGCCGCATCGGCGTGGTGTTCCAGGACTTCCGCCTCCTCGACCATCTTTCGGCCTTCGACAATGTCGCCCTGCCCCTGCGTCTGGCCGGTCGCCACGAAGGCGACTATGAGCACGACGTCGAGGAACTCCTGTCCTGGGTCGGCCTTGGCGACCGCATGCATGCGAGGCCGCCGACCTTGTCGGGCGGCGAGCAGCAGCGCATCGCCATCGCGCGCGCCGTCGTGGCGCGGCCCGACCTTCTGATCGCGGACGAACCGACCGGCAACGTCGATCCGGAAATCGGCGCCAGGCTCATCCGCCTGTTCGGCGAGCTCAACCGGCTCGGCACGACGGTGCTGATCGCAACGCACGATCGCGCGCTGATCGAAAGCACCAAGGCGCGCGAAATGCGGCTGGTCGATGGCCGGCTCGTCGAACTTCGAACGGCGGCGCGGGCATGAGCCGTACGCCTGCGCCATTCCTGCCGCGCGAAAGAGGCGCCGCACCGCTCGACGTGATGATCGGCATCATGGCGTTCCTCGCGGCGCTGGCGCTTGGCGCGTCGCTGCTTGCCGACCGCGCCTCGCTCGGCTGGCGCGCTGGCCTTTCCGACCGTTTGACTGTGCAGATCCTGGTGCCGACAAAAGGCGATGCGGTCAGTGAACTGGCGCGCGAAACGGATGCCGCGCTTTCCGTGCTGCGCGCGACGCCCGGCATCGCCCATGCCGCGCCCCTGTCGGAAGAGGAAATGCAGAGCCTCGTGGAGCCATGGCTCGGCAAGGGCTCGCTGGTGGCCGAACTTCCGTTGCCCAAACTGATCGACGCCGATGTGACGCCGGGAACGCATGTCGATCTCGCAACGCTCGGCGCGCAATTGAAAGCGGCGGCGCCCGATTCACAGCTTGATGATCACAGCCGCTGGCTGGCGCGGCTGAAAGGCTTGTCCGACACGATCTCATACACGGCATACGGAATTCTGATTCTGATTGCCGTCGCGACGGCCGCGACCGTGACGTTCGCGACGCGCGCTGGTCTTGCCGCGCATCACGAAATGGTCGCTCTGCTGCACCAGATGGGCGCACGCGCGGGCTTCATCGCGCGCGGCTTCGAACAGCACTTCGCGCTGACGGCGTTCGGCGCCAGCGCGGTCGGGACATTGCTGGCGGCCGTCTTGTTTCTCGCGGCCGGCGGACTCGAATTTGTCGGCGTCGAGGCCGTACCTTTCCTGCCGCCGATCGCTTTGAAGCTGACCGAAGTCGCGTGGTTCCCCGCGGTTCCGGTCGCGGCGGCGATCATCGCCTGGGCGACGGCGCGGCTGTCGGTTTTGTCCGTCGTACGGCGCATCTATTGAGTGGCGCAGCGTATTCCGCAGTGTGCGCGCGCCCATCGCCGGTCCGGTTCTGGCCGGAATTTTCGCGCCAACTTCGTTTGATGGCATAGTCCCGTTCCATGAGTTTGCTGAAGGTCATCGCAGGTCTGGTCGCTCTCTATGTGGCGGGATTTCTGCTGTTCGTCATGAACCTGCCGTCGACCCCGCACGGCACGCCCAAGGCAGACGCAATCGTCACGCTGACCGGCGGAGATGCGCGCCTCGACACGGCAGTTGCCCTGTTCGAACACGGAACGGGCAAGCGACTTCTGATCACCGGCGTGAACAAGACCTCGACCAAGGAAGAATTGAAGCGCCTGTCGAACGGCGGCCGGCGCTTCGATTGCTGCGCCGATATCGGCTATGCGGCCGAAGACACCTACGGCAATGCGGAAGAAGCGGCCGACTGGGCCGCGCTGCACCACTACAAGAGCCTCATCATCGTAACGGCCAGCTATCACATGCCGCGCAGCCTGCGCTTTTTTCACAGCCTGATGCCGGGCGTGCGGCTGGTGCCCTATCCGGTGGAGCCGGAAGGCGTGAACATGGCCGCCTGGTGGCGGCCTGGCACGCTTCATCTTCTGCACAACGAATATCTGAAATATGTAGCGAGCTTCGTCATGACCGCGGTCGACCATCGCAGCGACGACAGCAAGCCCGCGCCGACATCGTGACGCCGTTGATGACGATCATTCGCTCCACGCTCTTCCTCGTCTACTTCGCGCTGATGACGGCGGTGCTTGCGATCGCGTTCCTGCCCAGCCTCCTTCTGTCGCGCGCGGGCGCCGTCTGGCTCGGCCGCAACTGGTCGCTGGCGAGCTTCTGGGGCCTGCGCGTGTTTGCCGGCACGCGTTACGAGGTCCGCGGCGCCCTTCCGCCGAAAGGCGTGCTGGTAGCCGTCAAGCACATGAGCATGTGGGACACGATGGCGATCTATGTGCTGCTCGATGATCCGGCGATCGTGCTGAAGCGCAGCCTGCTCGGCATTCCCTTCTACGGCTGGTATCTCAACAAGGCGCGGATGATCCCCATCGACCGAGATGGAAAGGCGAGCGCCTTGCGCGCCATGGCGGCGGCAGCGCGCGCCGAGATGGCACTCGGTCGCTCGATCGCAATTTTCCCCGAAGGCACGCGCAAAAAGCCGGGCGCACCGCCCGATTACAAATCCGGTGTCGCCGGGCTCTACGGGCAACTCGACGTTCCCTGCTATCCGGTTGCGCTGAACTCCGGTCTGTTCTGGACCGGGCCGATGGGGTTCGTGAAGAAGAAGGGAACGATCATCGTCGAGTTCCTCGCGCCCATTCCGCCCGGCCTGCACCGCCGCGAATTCATGCCCCGGCTGGAGGCCGAGATCGAAGGGGCGACACAAAAGCTCGTTTCGGAAGGGCAAAAGCAGCTTACTGGCTAAATCCCATCAAAAGAACGAATAGAGAACATTCATTGACTTTTAGCCCTTGAGGGTTTAGCTGTCTCACCCGCCTGGGCGGGTACGAGACCTGAGGCCATGAGCGATATTTCCAGCCAGATCTGGGACATGAAGTACCGGCTGAAACAGCCGGACGGCACGCCCGTGGACGGCGACGTGGCCGAGACCTGGGCGCGCGTCGCGCTCGCCGCCGCGGCCGCGGAGGCTCCGGAAAAGCGCAACCAGCACGCCCTCGAATTCGCGCAGGCCCTGGCCAATTACCGCTTCCTTCCGGCAGGCCGGATCCTTGCCGGCGCGGGCACGGACCGAAACGTCACGCTCTTCAACTGCTTCGTCATGGGCACCATCGACGATTCCATGGACGGCATCTTCTCCCACCTGCGCGAGGCGGCGCTGACGCTGCAACAGGGCGGCGGCATCGGTTACGACTTCTCGACTCTGCGCCCCAAGGGTTCGCCGGTGAAAGGTGTCGGCGCCGATGCGTCCGGCCCCGTCTCGTTCATGGATGTCTGGGACGCGATGTGCCGCACCATCATGAGTGCAGGCTCACGACGCGGCGCGATGATGGCGACGCTCGCCTGCGATCATCCCGACATCGAGATGTTCATCGACGCGAAACGCGAGCGCGGTCGGCTGACCAATTTCAACCTGTCCGTGCTGGTGAGCGATCCGTTCATGGACGCGGTCAAGGCCGATGCGGACTGGGACCTGAAGTTCGACGGCAAGGTCTATCGCACCGTGAAGGCGCGGGCGCTGTGGGACCGCATCATGCGCGCGACCTACGACGCTGCAGAGCCGGGCGTGATCTTCATCGACCGCATCAATGAAGAGAACAATCTCGGCTATTGTGAAACGATCCGCGCCACCAATCCGTGCGGCGAGCAGCCGCTGCCGCCCTATGGCGCATGTCTTCTCGGCTCGATCAATCTGGCAAGGCTCGTCAGGCATCCGTTCGACGACGACGCGCATATCGATCTCGGCGAACTGGCGGCATTGACACGCAGCGCCGTGCGCCTGCTCGACAATGTCATCGATGTCTCGAGATTCCCGTTGCCGGAGCAGCGCGCCGAAGCCGTCGCCAAGCGCCGCATCGGCCTTGGCGTCACCGGCCTCGCCGATGCGCTGATCTTCTGCAGGACGCGCTATGGCTCGACCGAGAGCGTGGCGCTGATCGACACATGGCTGTCCGTGATCAGCGATGCGGCCTATCTCGCTTCGTCCGAAATCGCCGGCGAAAAGGGATCGTTCCCGCTGTTCGACGCACATGAGTTCCTGTCGCGGCCATTTACCCTGCGCCTGCCCCAGCATGTGCGCTCCGCGATCGCCAAAAGCGGCATGCGCAACGGCCTTCTGACATCCATTGCGCCGACTGGAACGATTTCGCTGTTTGCCGGCAACGTGTCGAGCGGCATCGAACCGGTGTTCGCCTACAGCTATACCCGCAAAGTTCTGCAGGTCGACGGCTCGAGCCTGGACGAAACGGTCGAGGACTACGCGCATCGCGCCTTTCGGGCCCGCTTCGGCGCCAACGCGGCGTTGCCGGACTATTTCGTCAACGCACAGACGCTGTCGCCCGCCGATCATCTGGCCGTGCAAGCCGCGGCGCAGCGCCATATCGACAGTTCGATCTCCAAGACGATCAACGTTCCTGCCGGAATTTCCTTCGAGGAATTCAAGGGCGTCTATCTCAGCGCCTACGAACTGGGCTGCAAAGGCTGCACGACCTATCGGCCCAACGAGGTGACGGGATCCGTCTTGCGCATGACCGACGCGCCACCCGCGCATGCACCCGAAGAACCCGTAACATTCACCGCGCCGCCACGGCCGCGCGAGAGCTCTGGCGGTGTCGTCTACATGACGCGGCCGCTCGACCGGCCTGAAGTGCTGATCGGCCAGACCTACAAGATCAAGTGGCTCGATTCCGATCACGCCTTCTACATCACCGTGAACGACATCGAGAAGGACGGACGGCGCCGGCCGTTCGAGGTCTTCATCAACTCCAAGAACATGGAAGCCTATGCCTGGGCCGTGGCGCTGACGCGCATGATCTCCGCCGTGTTCCGGCGCGGCGGCGACGTCTCCTTCGTGGTCGACGAACTCAAGGCCATTTTCGATCCGCGCGGCGGGCAATGGAGCGGCGGACGTTATGTCCCCTCTCTCATGGCCGCGATCGGCGAAGTGATCGAAAAGCACATGATCGATATCGGATTCATAGCCTCGCCGTCCTCCGAACCGCTGACGCCGGAGCGTCGGGCCGTCGCCGTTGCCGCAGAGGGTGCACCGGCGCGCTTCTGCCCACGCTGCTCCTCGCCCAGCTTCGTCAAGATGGAAGGCTGCGATACGTGTCTTGCCTGCGGCTATTCGCGCTGCGGCTGACAGGGTGAGCGAAACTTTTCTGATACCCAACGAAAAAGCCCGCGCGTTGATCCTGGCGCGAAGCGGCCTGTCCGGCGTAAGGCAGGAAGGCGGCGCATCCGCGCTTGCGCCGCTGATCGCAAAGCTCGGCTATGTGCAGCTCGATTCCATCCGCATCGTCGAACGCGCGCATCATCACATCCTCTACTCGCGCCACACGACCTATCGGCCGCGCCATCTTGAAAAGCTGCAGGCGAAAACGCCGGTGCTTTTCGAGCATTGGACGCATGACGCCTCGCTCATCCCGATCGAACATTATCCGCACTGGACTCACCGCTTTGCTCGGACGCGGTCCAACGTCGTCGTCTGGCGCGAGCGCTTTGGCGATGCGCGCGTGCTGAGGACGGTGCGCGAACACATTGAGCAGCACGGCGCCTCGCGCGCCCGCGACTTCGCGCATCTTGGCGGTCGCACCGGACCCTGGTGGGGCTGGGGACCGGCAAAAGCGGCGCTGGAATATCTCTGGCGGTCCGGCGAGCTTGCCGTCCTGCAGCGCGAGGGCTTCGAGAAAGTCTATGACCTTGCGGCGCGCAGCATCCCGGACGCCTTGCGCCAGGCGCAGCCGTCGCGCGGCGAGACGATCGATTGGGCCTGCAACGCCGCTCTCGATCGGCTTGGCGCCGCCACGGCAAGAATGCTGTCCGATTTCTGGGGCCATGCCTCCATTCCCGAAGCCGCGGCATGGATTGCGCGTGAAAAGAAGAAGGGCCGGTTGATCGACGTGACGCTTGAGGGCGTATCCGGCAAGCGTGGCTTCGCCGCGGTGGCACGGCCCGATATCGAGGACCATCTAGATACACTGCCGGCGCCAACCAGCCGCCTGCGCGTGCTGTCGCCCTTTGATCCGGTGTTGCGCGACCGCGCGCGGGTCGAGCGCATTTTCGGCTTCGACTATCGCATCGAGATCTTCGTGCCGCAGCACAAGCGCGAATTCGGCTACTACGTTTTTCCGCTGCTGGAGGGTTCGCGGTTTGTGGGACGCATCGACATGAAGGCCGAGCGGAGCAAGGACCGGCTCGCGGTCAAAGCGCTCTGGATGGAACCGCGCCTCTCGCTCAGCAAGGCGCGCCGGACCAAGCTCCAAAACGAGCTGGCGCGCCAGGCCAAGTTGGGCGATGTACGCGACATCGTTTTCCCTGCCTCGGCGGTCAAATCAGGCTAGTGTACGTTTGGATTGTATCGACGCGCGCCTGCCTTCCATCCTTCGACGAGCTCTGGATGAGGACTAGATCGGCCCTCACCCGGAGCTTGTCGTAGGCCGAAGGCCGAAGCCGGCGAAATCCACCCCACTTCGACTCGAGTCTCCAGAGACATGAAATATTCCAGCCGGTTTTTCCTCTACGCTCCTCTCGCGCTGTTTCTTCTTCTCGCCGCCGGTGCGGGCGCGAATTGGTGGATCGTGGCGAATGCCCTCTCCAGGAAGCTCGACTCGCTCAACGGCCGGCCGTCCATGCCGGGCGTCACGCTCTATTTCTCGTCCAAGCGGATCAGCGGATTTCCGTTCAATCTCGATGTGGTGTTCCAGGACTTCCGTATCGAAGTTGCAACGGATCACGGCCCGTCCGTGTGGAAGTCCCACGACTTTGCCATCCACGCGCTCACCTATGGCCGCGAGCAGATGATTTTCGAGGCCGCGGGCGAACAGGTGTTCACCTGGACCGATCTCGACCGCGTGCATCACGTGCTGCCGTTTCAGGTCGGCGAATGGCACGCCAGCTCCATCGCGGACGAGCATGGCCTGAGGCGTTTCGACATGGACCTGATCGGGTTCGGATCTCCCGCGTTCACAGCCGCGCGCCTCCAGCTGCACGCACGCCTCGACCCAAAGGGACAGGGTGTCGATCTGGCGGGAGAGGCAGACATGCTGCGGCCGTCTCAGGCTCTGGCTTCACCGTTCGGCGATACCATCACTTTGGCCCGGCTCAATGCGTCGGCGTCACCATCGAAGGCGTTCGGTGAAATCCGCGCCGCGAACGCCACTTGGCAGGACGCCCTGGAATCCTGGCGCAGGGCAGGCGGCGTGTTGCACGTCGATCAACTGGAACTCGACTGGAACCGGCTCGGCGGTATCGCCAAGGGCGAACTGACATTCGACAAGGCGCACGCCGTGGACGGTGCGCTCGACTTCAAGATCGGCGGCATGCCAGCGTTTCTCGAGATCGCTTCGCGCCAGCACCTGAGCGGCGCGCCCAGCCACGGCATCGCCGCGGCGCTGATCGACCGCGCCGCGAAAGCCGGGAACAACGACGCCGGATTGCTCGGCGCCGTTGTCGGATTTCACGGCGGCATCGTGAGCGTCGGCGACGAGCCGGCCACGACGGAAGAGCCGCTATACTGAGAAGGCGCTGTGCGGCGGGACGCTAGGACTCGTATTTGAACGAGAGCGACACTCGCGCGCGGAACGCAGCGACCTTGCCGTTTTCGATTCGCATGTCGAGCTTGGTGATTTCCGCGATGCGCAGATCGCGCAGCGATTTCGCGGCGATGTTCACCGCGTTCCTGGCGGCGTCCTCCCACGACGTTTGGCTGGTCCCGATGATTTCGGTTACGCGATAGACGCCGCTTTCGGCTGCTTTCTTGGCCATCGACAGTGCTCCTTCAAACATGTTGAGGATCGTCATGCCTGACGCGTGCGCCCGGCACGGCAGGCGCACTGAATACCTCTAAAGGAGCCGAGTTTAGCGCTTGGACTTTGTCTTTTTCGCCGGCGCGTTGCGCCCGAAATTCGCCTCGGCGCTGTCCTGTCCGGCATCGACGATGCCGCGGCGGATGGCGCGCGTGCGCGTAAACAGCTTGAACAACGCATCGCCGTCGCCCCAGCGGATCTGACGCTGCAGGGCGCTCAAATCCTCGCTGAAGCGGCCCAAGACTTCGAGCACCGCGTCCTTGTTGTTGAGGAACACGTCGCGCCACATCGTCGGGTCCGATGCCGCGATGCGCGTGAAGTCGCGAAACCCGCCCGCGGAATATTTGATCACTTCGCCTTCGGTGACGCTTCGCAGATCATCGGCCGTTCCGACGATGTTGTAGGCGATCAGATGGGGCACATGGCTCGTGACGGCGAGCACCAGGTCGTGATGCTTGGCGTCCATCACATCGACCTTGCTGCCGAGTCTTTCCCAGAACGTCCGCAGCATCTTGAGCGCGCGCTTGTTGGCGCCTTTGGGCGGCGTGAGAATGCACCAGCGCCCGTCGAACAGTTCCGCAAAACCGGCTTCCGGGCCCGATCGCTCGGTACCCGCGATGGGATGGGCCGGAATGAAATGCACGCCCTTGGGGATGTGCGGGCCGACATCCGCGATCACGGCGCCCTTCACCGATCCAACATCCGTAACAATCGCGCCGGGCTTGAGATGCGGTGCAATCACCTTGGCAAGCGCACCGAATGCGCCGACCGGCGTGGCCAGGATCACCAGATCCGCACCCTTCACCGCTTTGGCTGCGTTGTCGGTCAGCATGTCGGCAAAGCCGACCTTCCTGGCGCGTCTCAGAGTTTCAGCGCGATGGGCAAGACCGACGATCTCTCCGGCGACGTGCCCTCTGCGCATCGCATGCGCAATCGACGAGCCGATAAGCCCGATGCCGAGAATGGCGACGCGGCCGAACAGGGGCTTGGTCATTTGCGGCCCGCAAACTCGGCCAGCGCCGCGACCACGGCACGATTGGCCTCTTCGGGACCGACGGTCAGACGCAGGCAATCCGGCAATCCATAGCTTGCGACACCGCGCAGGATGATCCCGCGGCTGGTGAGAAACTGATCGGCGTCGTGTGCCGTCCTGTCCTTGCCGAAGTGAATGAGAATGAAATTTCCGACGCTGTCGTCGACGCGAAAGCCAAGCTTGCGGATCTCCGCCGTCAGCCAGGCGCGCCATTTTTCATTGTGCGCGACGCCCGCTTCGAGATGCGCGCGATCCTTCAGGGCGGCGGCGGCGGCGCGTTGCGACGGCACCGACACGTTGAACGGCCCGCGGATGCGGTTGAGGACATCGGCAACAGCCGCCGGGCAATAGGCCCAGCCGACCCGCAAACCCGCAAGTCCGTAGATCTTGGAGAAGGTGCGCGTCATCACAACGTTCTGGAAATTCGCCACCATCTCGATGCCGGATTCATAGTCGTTGCGGCGGACATATTCGGCATAGGCCGCATCGATCACCAACAGCGTATCGGGGCGCAGCCCAGCATGCAGACGGCGAACCTCGTCGAACGGCAGGTAGCTTCCGGTCGGATTGTTCGGATTGGCGAGATAGACGATGCGCGTTTTCGGCGTGACCGCCTTGAGCATGGCATCGACGTCGACGCGAAGATTCTTCTCCGGAACGATCACGGGCACTGCGCTGTTGGCGAGCGTCGTGATCTTGTAGACGAGAAAGGCGTGCTCGCTGAACAACACTTCATCGCCCGGGCGCAGATAGGCCGCCGCGAGCATCGTCAGCAGTTCGTCCGAACCATTGCCGCAGACGATGCGGTCTGCATCAAGGCCGAACTTCTCGGCAATTGCCTCGCGCAGGATCTTCGCGCTGCCTTCTGGATAGATGTCGAGGCCGCCTGCGGTTTCCTTGAAAGCCGCCACCGCCATCGGACTGGCGCCGAGCGCGGATTCATTCGACGAAAGCTTGAAGACCTTTCCGGCGCCTTCGACATGCGCGCGGCCGCCGACATAGGGCGAAATGTCGAGGATGCCTGGCTTGGGCGTCGGATTCATGGTCAGGACGCCTTAGGCGGGGGAAGCGGATCGGCATAGCCGCCGACGCAGACCAGCCGCACGATCGTATCGCCCGCCTGCTCCAGCAGCGTGCCGAGCCTGGAATCGTCGCGCGGCACGAAGCCTTTTATCTCCAGCAGATGTTGCCGCGATGCGCTGCGCGCCGAGTCGCGGCCGACAGCGACGAGTTGCGCGTCGAGCCCGACCTGCTTGATCAGGGATTGCAGCTTAGTGCGGCTCAGATCGCCTTTGGCTTCCAGGATGATCAATGTCGTGTCGGCGCCGGTCGGTTCCTGCTCGATCGAGCCGATCGCGTACGCCACGGCCTTGGGTTCCCTGGTCTGCACGAGCGGCAGGCGCGCGATCACCCGCGGTCCCGTCTGACCGGAGGGTGTCAATTGGGCCCACCAGGGCCGTTGGTTCTCGTCGCTATCGGGCGGCGGCACCAACCCGACCGCAGCCGGATCCTGCGCGCACGCATGAATAACCGCGGAAGCCGAAGGGTGGCCTTCGATGGACGCGGCCGAACCGAAATAGGCGCGCGCCAGGTCGCGATAGTCGCCCGTCTGATTGCCGGCAAAGACATGCGCCTGCGGTGCGGCGCCCGGCATCGACGCCAGGACTTCACGCCAGATGCCGACCAGTCCGGTCAATGCGAGCTTGCCTTTGTGACGGATCACAAGCCTGCGCAGGGACATGGCCTGCTGCGCCGGCGTGGCGACCGGCAGCTTTTCGGCAAGCGCGGCCCGCTGGATCAGCAGATCGTGAATCTTCTCATCGATCGCATCTAGCCGGGCCGGCGCATCTGGCGTGGTGGTGGGTCGCGGGGGCATGGCCGAATTCGAAAATACACCTAACTGGCCGCTGGGTTTACGCGTTCAGGCCGGCCGTCCTGAAGGGGCGGTATTGATACGGGCGCGGGGAGGTAAAATCAAAGCAATCCGGCCCTGCGTTTGACAGTAGGGTCCGCGGGCCTTAGCAAAACCGCCCTTGGTTCTGGCAGGAAACCGCAAACATATGGCCGAGACCGGAAATCCCCAATTCCTGCGGCCCGTCACCGCAGCCGACGCGGATATCGGCCAGGCCATGACCTTTGGTCCCGACAAGCCGCTGACGCTCGACTGCGGCAAGACGCTGTCGCCGCTCACGGTTGCCTACATGACCTATGGCAACCTCAACGCGGACCGATCGAACACCGTTCTCATCTGTCATGCATTGACCCTCGACCAGTTCGTGGCGAGCGCCAGTCCGATCACGGGCAAACCGGGCTGGTGGGAAATGATGGTCGGACCGGGCAAGCCGATCGACACGGATCGCTTCTTCGTCATCTGCGCCAACGTCGTCGGCGGTTGCATGGGAACAACGGGACCGGCTGACATCTGCCCCGCTACGGGCAAGCCCTACGGACTCGATTTTCCGCTGGTCACCATCCGCGACATGGTGCGGGCGCAGGCGATGCTTCTCGATGCGCTCGGCATCGAGAAGGTCATGTGCGTTACGGGCGGCTCGATGGGCGGGATGCAGGTCCTGCAATGGGCGGCCGACTATCCTGACCGCGTGGTTTCGGCCGTTCCGATTGCCTGCGCCGCGCGTCACTCCGCGCAGAACATCGCTTTTCACGAAGTCGGACGCCAGGCGATCATGGCCGATCCGGACTGGAAGGGCGGCACCTATCAGTTGCACGGCACGCAGCCGGGCAAGGGCCTTGCCGTCGCGCGCATGGCCGCGCACATCACCTATCTGTCGGAAACCGCTTTGCAGCGGAAATTCGGCCGCAACCTGCAGAACCGCGAGCACGTCTCGTTCGGCTTCGGTCCGGATTTCCAGATCGAATCCTATCTGCGTCATCAGGGAATGACGTTCGTCGACCGCTTCGATGCCAACTCCTATCTCTATATCACGCGAGCAATGGACTATTTCGATCTTGCGGCTGAACATGACGGAAAGCTTGCCGAGGCCTTCCGCGGCAGCAAGACGCGCTTCTGCATCATCTCGTTCACCAGCGACTGGCTGTTCCCGACGGTCGAGAACAAGCGCGTCGCCCACGCGCTCAATGCGACCGCGGCGACCGTCAGCTTCGTCGAGATCCAGACCGATCGCGGTCACGATGCGTTTCTCCTCGATGAGCCGGAAATGTTTGCCACCGTCCGCGGATTTCTGAATTCCGTCGCGGTCAAGGTGGGCGCGTGAACAGCGCGCTGAGACCAGACCTCGCTGCCATTGCGGAGATGATTCCGTATGGTTCGCGCGTGCTCGATGTCGGGTGTGGCGACGGCGCGTTGCTCGAGCATCTTGCGGCAACCAAAAATGTCGATGGCCGCGGACTGGAACTGTCACAGCAAAATGTGAACGCCTGCGTCGCGCGCGGTTTGCCCGTGGTTCAGGGCGACGCCGATACCGATCTCGGCGAATATCCGACCGGCGCATTCGATGTCGCGATTCTCAGCCAGACGATCCAGGCGACATTCGCGCCGCGCGACGTCTTGGGCCATCTATTGCGCATCGGCCGACGAACCGTTATTTCGCTGCCGAACTTTGGCCACTGGCGCGTCCGGCTCGCGCTGCTTGTGAACGGACGCATGCCGAAGACGCAGGCGCTCGGCTATGCCTGGTACGACACGCCCAACATTCACCTTTGCACCATTGCCGACTTCGTCGGACTGGCCACCGAAATGGGCGCGACGATAGAACGCTCGCTCTCTCTCGACGAGAATGGCCGCACGCAGCCAATGCATGCGGATGCGTGGGGACCAAACCTGTTGGCTAACGGCGCCATCTTTCTTCTGAGGGGTGAGGACGCGAAATCTGGCTGAGCCCGGCCCAGTGCCGGACGGCTGATCTCTCAGGCCCTTGCCTCCACGGCGCCGTCGCCGGAATCCGAATCAGGCGGGCGTCCCTTGTGGACGAGATCGCGCGCCCGATTGGAAAGACAACGCCGGCTATTTGCTCGCCAGAAGTTCAATCACGCGGCGATAATGCGTCATGCCGATCTTGTAGTAGCCGGACAGGCAGGCGTCACGGCCCAGATCGGCTTCATGCTTGGCGGTCTCGATATTGGCGGACGCTGCGTTCGCGCCGAGCGCCTGGCTCGCCTGCTTGTCGAGATGATGGCAGCCGATCGCGTTGACCGGTTCGTCGTCGGCATAGGCGCCGCTGGCTCCAAGCGCAAGACAAAGTGCGGCGGCCGTCGCGGCCGTTTTTGCGAATCTCATGATGTCCTCCAGTTTTCGCCGGGCCCGTCCGGCGCAAGCAGGAGTTAGGGCGCAATTGCGAAAATGAAAGGACGGGACGATCACCCTTTCGTGCAGATTTTCTTTCAAATGTAATGCGGCCAGCACAGACGAGGCGAATGCTGAGGAAACGAAGTGTCGTTCGGATGGCGGCGCATTCTGGCATACGGCCCACGCGAAGACGTGATGCCTCCCAAAGTATTGAAAAATTCAACTAGCGGCTCTCTATGACGGAACTTTCATTTTTCGAAAGGACCAGAAAGGCTTGAAACGCGGGCCGCCGGCACTTCGCGCACCGGATTCCATTGCCGGGCCGCCTTGCCGACCAAGACGGGCGTTGCCCCATAGAACGATTTTCCAGCTTCGACCAAATGCACGCCGGAGAGTCCGGGCAGCAGACGACGCAAGATTCGCTCCCACGCATTCCCGGTACGCACCAGCCTGCGGCCCCGCAGCGGCGGAAGATACAACGCGCGATCCCAGCGCAGCGGTTCGAACAACGAGCTTCGCAAGAGACGGTCGAGCTCGCCCCGGCTGAAGGGACGACCGAGCGCAAAGGGCGAACGCTCGAGCTGTGCCCAAAGACTTGCGCGGTTTGGAACAATCAGAAGGAGCCTGCCCTCCGGCGCCAGCACGCGCCAGAGCTGGCGCAGCATCGGCCGCGTCGCGTCGGCGCCTTCAAGGCCGTGAATGACCAGAATGCGATCGAAGAAGGCGTCCGGAAACGGCAGCGCGTCTTCGTCGCTGAGCACGGTCAAGGAGCGTTCCTGCGGCCAGGCGAGGACACCCTGCTGCGCCGGCATTACCGCCACAACGCGTTCCGCGTCTGCGAGATAGGGTCTGAGATAGGGCACAGCGAAGCCGTAACCCAATACGCAACTGCCCTTTGCCGACGGCCACAGAATGCGCACCTGGCGCGAAATCATCCGCCGCGCCAATTGTCCGATAGGCGCCTCGTAAAAGTCGGCAAGGTCGGATGCGTCAAGTTGCATTCCCCCTGCGTAGCGCGACGCTGCGTCCGGTTCAACGCGAGGGGATGCACTGCTAGGCTGGATCGATCCGCGAAAGGACCGTTTCATGGCAGCGCTTGAGATCGAACTCGTCCCCTGCCTGAAGGACAATTACGCCTATCTGATCCACGATTCAGACGCAGGTTTGACCGCTATCGTCGATCCGTCCGAGCCCGATCCGGTCCGCAAGGCGCTTTCTGCGCGTGGCTGGAAGCTGACCCATATCCTCAACACCCACCATCATTTCGACCATACGGGCGGCAACGTGCCGTTGAAGGAAACAACAGGCGCCGTGATCGTCGGCCCGGGAAAGGATCGCGACCGCATCCCCGGTATCGATGTCGGAGTCGATGAATCCACCAATTGGACGTTCGGGGCGCGCAGCGTGCGCGTTCTGGAGATTCCTGCCCACACCCGCGCGCACATTGCATTTGTCGTCGACGATGCGGCGTTCACGGGCGACACGCTGTTCGCGATGGGCTGCGGCAGGCTGTTCGAGGGAACGCCAGCGATGATGTGGGCGAGCCTTTCCAAGCTCATGCATCTGCCCGACGAAACGCGCATTTTCTGCGGCCATGAATATACGCTCAACAATGGCCGCTTCGCGCTCTCGATTGAGCCGCAGAACACTGCTCTGGTGTCGCGCATGCGCGACGTCGAAGCGGCACGCGCCAGAAATCTGCCGACAATCCCCTCGAGTCTCGGCCTGGAGAAGATGACCAATCCGTTCCTGCGGCCCGACTCGGCGGAAATCCGCCGCTCGCTTGACCTTGAAGACGCAGACGATGTCACGGTCTTCGGCGAAATGCGCAAGCGCAAGGATTCGTTCTAGCCGCTATTTGCTGCTGTCGTCGTCCGGCTTTTTCTTGTCGTCGTGCGAACTTCCGCTGGCGGCATCCGCCGCGCCGCTGACCACGTCACCTGCGACATCGACCGTCGTCGACACAACCGTTGTCGCCGCGCTGACGCCTGCGCTCGCAATGTCGACCGCAGCGCAACTCGACAGCAGCAAGGCGAGCGCGCTGATCGCGCTCAACAGCAGAACCGGACGCATGACGATTCCCCTTTGAAACGCAGCAATCATCGCATTTGCCTTCTCAACGAACCACTAAAATCCCGGCACGTTCAGCCGCCTGGAAATTTTTTCGGTCCCGAACCGAAGGCATAGATAAAGCCGTCATTGTCGCCGAAATAGAGCACGCCGTCGGAAATCCAGGGCGTCGAGAGCACGCGATCCTGTGTCATCGTATAGCCAAACACCTGACCAGTCGCGGCTTTGATCCCGAACACGGTTCCGCCCATGGATGCGACGTAGACGGAATCGCCCGCAATGATCGGCGATGAAAAAATCAAATTGTCGAGCGGCGAGGTCCAGAGAAGTTTTCCTGTCTTTTCGTCATAGGCAAAGAGCGCCCGTCCATCGGCGCTTCCGGCAAAGACGCGGCTTTGCGAAACGGCCGGTGTCGAGGGAACCCAGGAGTTCTTCACGGACTGGTGCCAGGTCTCCCTGCCGCTCTTCGTATCGACGGCATAGAGATTGAAATCGCGCGCACCGAAGAAGATCAGTCCGTCGCTGACCGTGGGGGACGACTGGATGCTCCCTTCCGGAAAAACCGGATTGCCGAGCGTGTGGAACGACCAACGCAGCTTTCCGTTCCTGATGTCGAGCGCCACCATCTGGCCATCGAAGCTTCCGGCATAGACAGTCTTGCCATCCGTCGCGGGCGATGAACGCACGCGGCCATTGGTGGCAAAGTTCCACGCCACTTCGCCCGTCTTGGCATTCAGCGCGTAGATTTTGCCATCCCCGCTGCCCACGAAGATTCGGCCGTTGAAGGCCAGCGGCGAGGAGGTCCAATAGTCCCAATCCTGCGCCATATGGAATCCGGCGATCGCATCGAACGGCAGATCGGGACCGGTCGCCCGTTTCCATGCGAGGGAGCCATCGGCGACATGGAGTGAATAGACCGTGTTCGCACGCGACGTGAAATAGACCATGCCGTCGCTGACTGCGCCGGTCGAGGTAATCGCCGCGTCGGCGGTGAATTTCCATTTCAGCGCTCCGCTCTTTGCATCGAGCGCGTAGAATTCGCCATTCTTCGCACCGGCAAATAGCACGCCATCGGCAACGACCGGAGACGACACGACCATATGTCCAGCATCGAAGCGCCAGAGCAGCTGGAAGAATCCGTCCGGACCCGGACCCGGAAAAACGCCGACATGGTCGGGACCTCCGTGAAATTCCGGAATCACGGCAGCGGCACCGGAAATCGGCAACGCCACAAGCAGCGCGCCAAGTGCGAGCGAGCGCATCTTCGTCATGATGGTCCCCAGTCGTTGGCGCAAAGCATATCGCGTTTTGGAGGCAGCCGGCGTCACAGCGGCGTGAACTCGCCGCGCGATGCGGTTATCCTGATTCGAAAATGGGGGCCTCATGGCGCGCATCGATCACTATTTCGCAACCGGCCTGTATCGCGCCGCCCTTCCGTCTGCGCGCAACGCAGCGCTCAGGAAGGTTTGCCTCTCCATCGCTGCCGATGATTCAGCCGGGCGGCGTTGGTCCAGCAAGCATGCCTATCGCGGCTACACATCCTATGCCTCGCTCAATGATCTGCCGCTGCGCGCGCCCGAATTTGCGGATCTGCAAAAGCGGATCGACGTCCACGTCGCGCGCTTTGCGCGTTTGCTGGACTTCGATCTGGGGCGCAAAAGGCTCAGACTCGACAGCATGTGGATCAATGTTCTGGAGACCGGCGGCGTGCATGGCGGACATATCCATCCGCACTCGGCGATCAGCGGCACATTTTATGTTTCAGTTCCGAAAGGCACCAGTACGATCCGATTTGAAGATCCCCGCCTGCCCTTGATGATGGCGGCCCCGCCGCGCAAGGAGCGTGCGAAACCGCACAACAGAAGCCATGTCAGCGTCACGCCTGCGCCAGGCAATCTCCTTCTGTGGGAGAGCTGGCTGCGCCATGACGTGTCGGTAAACCAGGCACGCGCGCCGCGAATCTCGATCAGCTTCAACTACAGCTAAAGCGCGGCGAAGAGCGCTTCGGCCTGGGCCCAGTCTGCGACGATGCGTTCGGCGCCTGCTTCGGCGAGGCGTGCTGTCAGACGTTCGGTCATATGGCCGCCGCCGCCAAAGCCCCAGACGCGCATGCCGGCTGCGCGCCCCGCGAGCACGCCGTTCACGCTGTCCTCGATGACAAGACAATCTTCCGGCGTTACCGCCAGCGCATTCGCGGCGAGCAAGAAGAGATCGGGCGCCGGCTTGGCGTGCGTCACATGCTCGGCAGAGAAAATGTGCGGCGCGAAGTGATCCCACAGCCCGGTCTTGCGCAACTTGATGCCGAGGTGGCGCTCGGTGCTCGAACTGGCGACGGCCTTGGCATGGCGCACCGACGAGACCGCACGCAGCGCGCCGGGGACTTCCGTCAGCCGCTCGGCCACGGCCTTGCGCAGCTTGTCGTTCATGGGCCCGCGGATTTCATCGATGATCGAACGGCCCAGCCGCGCCTGTCCGTCGGCATCGAGTGCGGCGAAGAACGCGCTGTCGCTCATGCCCATGAAGCGGGCGGTGAATTCGTGCCGGTCATAGTGCAGGCCGATCGAATCGAGAACCTCGGTCTCGACCTCATGGGCGAGGACCTCGCTGTCCACGAGAACGCCATCACAGTCGAAGATCACCGCTGAAATCATGCTGCGGCTTAGTAGATTCGCGCAGGTCGCACCAGACACGAATGCTTGCGAAATCTAACCGGCGAATTCGAAGGCGATGGCCGAGAAGTGCAGCGCTGCCGCCACCAGCACGAAGGCGTGCCAGATCGCCTTGTGATAGGGAATGCGCTCGATCACGTAGAACGCCACGCCCACCGAATAGACGATCCCTCCAGCCATCAGCAGCCAGAAGTCGGTCGCGCTCATGGCGGCGTGCAGCGGCTGGATCACCGCGACGATCGCCCACCCCATGGCCAGATAGAGCGCGATGCTGAGAATCTCGAACCGGCGCGGAAAGAGCACTTTCATCGCGACTCCGAAACTGGCGCTGAGCCAGATCGCCGTCAGGATCATGCTGCCATAGGGCGCGCCAAGCCGGTTCATCGCAAACGGGGTGTAGGTCGCGGCGATCATGATGAAGATCGCCGAATGGTCGAGCCGGCGCAGGATTCCCTTGGACGGACCGTGCGGCGCAAGGTTGTAGGCGGCGGAGGCGCAGATCATGGCGAGCAGGCCGCCGCAGTAAATAAAGACGCTGACGGCAACCGGCAGCCCGGTGACATGCCAGAGCAGCCACAAGCTGGCATTGATGGCGAACAGAACACCGAGCACGTGGATCGCGGCATCTGCGCGATGCTCGAGTTCAGAGTAGATCCGTTCGGCGTTCGATATGATCGTCATGGTCGTTCCATCTGCGAAGCGCACCGAGGATGAAGCGTCGGAACCGCTGCGTCGATTTCGGGAATTCTCGCATAGGGTTTTTACTAAGGCATGAACCGGACATTTCGAATTCGTTCAGCTTCGATGCGCGATGCCCCGGATTCGGATGCAACCCGCCTGGCCGGCGGCCGCCGCCGGTACAGCGAACTGCTTGAATAAACGCAGGATTTCAGGAGTTTCCATGAACCGCATTGCGCTTTCGTGTTGCCTGCTTGTGGCCTGCAGCGTTCCGGCGCGGGCGGAAAATTTTGGGGCGCCGCCGCCGGAGCTGTCGCGCAAGCTCGACCGGCTGGTACGTGCATATCCTGACTTTATTGCCAGTCATGACGACAAGTGGCTGATGCTGAAGGACGGCCGGCGCTTTGCGATCTCCGACGGGCGGACAGACAAGAGTTTCGATGCGTTGATCGAGCACGCCGATATCGACGACATGTTCTACCGCGATTATCCGGCCGGGGCTGCCCCGGCGCCGCCGGCAAAAGATTTCGATCCCGGCCGCGCACGCTTTGAGCCGCTGTTCAATGCGATGTATGGCGACTGCGAGCACGGCGAAGTGGCGCCAAAGCTGCGTTCGATCGCCTGGCTGCCGAAACACCATGGCGGACATGTCGAAATCACGACGGTCAACGGCGTCGACAAGGCGCTGGAGGCGGTGGTGCGCGAGCTCGACGAACTGCCGTCCGGTTTCATGCGCTATCTCGTGCCCAGCTCGGGAACCTACAATTGCCGGAAGGTCGCCGGCTCGACCGTTCGCTCGGTCCATGCCTGGGGCGCAGCGATCGACATCAACAGCGCGGCATCGGACTATTGGCTCTGGTCCGCGTCAGGCAAGGGCGAGCCGGTATGGCGCAATCGCATCCCGGTCCAGATCGTGCGCATCTTCGAAAAGCACGGATTCATCTGGGGCGGCGCCTGGTATCACTACGACACCATGCATTTCGAATATCGGCCCGAGCTTTTGCCCTGATCAGTTCAGCAGCGTGACGATCACATAGTCACCGCGATGATCGCTGCGATAGACGCTGACATGGATCGAGACTTCGCGGGTGATGATCGTGCGCAGAACACCCGGTTCCGACGTGCCGTCGTTCAGAAGCCGCTCGAGGATCGCGCGGTTGTTGACGTTGTCGAAATAGTTGTCGTTCTCGTCGCCCGGATCCTGGATGCCGAACTTGTGGAAGTTCGCGCGGTCCTGACGGATGATCGCGGCGGCGGAAGTCAGCCGCGTGCCATAGGAATTGTAGTGGTCGGCGCGGCTGAGAAAGGCGTTGTAGCTCTCGATCAGCTCGTCGGCCCTGACGGGCGTTGCGGCGGCAAAGAGCGCGGTAAAAGCCAGCGCCAGCACGGACTTAAACTTCATCACACAATCCCCAGCTCAAACCAGCGACGATCATGGTCCCCGGGACGGCGAGGCGCAACGTGCGCCGGGTCAATGTCGCACCCGGGAATTTTACGCTACAGTTTGGCAACAAGGGGACGCATGGATGGAACAGGACGATCTGCCGCCCAAACCGGCAAACGATTCGTCGGAGGACGACACCAGCTTCAGCGGGGCATTGGGCATGACCTTTGCCGGAGCGGCCTGGGTCGCGGTGTTCGCTGCGGTCGGAGTCGCCGTGCTGTGGGCGCTCGTGCACTGGCTGCGCTGAGTTTGCGCAGGTAACGCGCTAAAACCTCCTTTGGTGCCTGTTTTGTTGCACTGCGTCGGGCGTAGCATCTCCCGCGACTCAATGCGCCGCGGGAGGGCACAATGAATTTCGGCAATTTCGGTTCGGTAGAAATGCAGATGCTCTGGATGAGCATCTATCTCGGCATAGCGCAACTCGTGCTGGCCGTTCTGTTCAGCCTTTCGTCGCGCGGCCTTCCCTGGGGCGCGGGCAATCGCGACGAAGAGGCCCCGCCGATGAGCAAGATGGGCGGACGTGTCGAGCGCGCCTTCAGGAATTTCCTCGAGACGTTCGCGTTCTTCGCCGCCGCCGTTCTGATGGCGAACGCGATGGGCAAGCACAGCGCGACATCGGCGCTGGGAGCCGAGATCTACTTCTGGACCCGCCTCGTCTATCTGCCGGTCTACGCCATCGGCATCCCGTTCGTGCGGACGGCGCTGTGGATCGCCTCGCTGGTCGGCATCGGCATGGTGATGCGCGGCATCTATCCGGGCATGTAGGCGGGTGCGAGGCCCGTTCGGCGCGGCGCTCTGGACGGGAGTCTTCGCGGTCCTGCTCACGGCGCTGGTCAGCGGCGTGTGGTCGGGACTGCTTGTCCTCAATCTCATGACGACGCCGGCGATCCCATGGTCGGCGCTCGCGATGGCAACGATCCTGTGGGCCCTGTGGTCCTGGATGGGCGGTCTGTGGGGACCGGTCCAGTCGCGTGAGGCGCGCCGTTCGCTGTTGCGCGCAATATCGCTGCCGCGCGGCACTTTCGCGCTCGCCGTCGCAGCCGGGATTTGCTGCGACATCGCGCTGGCGGGCCTGTGGATCGTGATCGGCGATCTGACGAGGGTGCCCGGCAACGCGACGCCCGATTTCTCGCGCTATCCGCTTTTCACCGTGATCGTCACGCTCGCGATGGCGTCGATCTCCGGCGGCGTGTCGGAGGAAGCCGGCTTTCGCGGCTATTTCCAGGGCACGCTGGAAAAAAGCCTGCCGGCGCCGCTCGCGATCCTGATCTGCGCCGCGGTGATGGCGCCCGAGCATGCGATGACGCAGGGCTTCGTCCTTCCGACCATGGCGTTCTATCTCCTCGTCGACATCATGCTGGGCACATCGGCCGCGCTGACGAAATCGATCCTTCCCGGAATCGTCACCCATGCGATCGGGCTTCTCATCTTCTTTGCGCTCGTCTGGCCCGCGGACAAGACGCGCGCGCTTGTCGCGGCGCCCGGCCCCTGGTTCTGGATCCATGCCGGACAGGTCGCGGTCTTCGGCGCGGCCGGCATTCTCCTTTTCCTGCGCCTCGCAAAACCGCGCACGGCCTGAGCCACAAAAAAGGCGGGCGTCGCGCAATCATCTGTGTACGGACGTACAGACAGCGCGCGCGAACCCGCCTGGTCACAAAGCTACGCGGCCGGCAGGAAGAAGGCCGCACCGGCCAACCACAAGCACCTTCGCTTTCACCGCCACGGTCGCTGCGAAAGCCGGCAGACGGACGCCGCCAGGAGCGAGCGCAGGTACAGCCGTGTCGCAAGGGCGCGCGCGAGCTCGCACCCGGACCTGTCTGGTCTCGCGTCAGATTCGCACGAACAATCGAGGCTCCGCCTGTGTTTCAGGGGAGAGATAGGTGGGCAATATAGGAACACAAGGACATGAATAGGAATTAATTGCTTATTCGGTAAGTTGATGCGAAGGCGAAGCACCGTATTTTTGTATGGCACGACCGACATACCGGAAAAGTCGAGCGCCGAAGCCGCGCACTGGTGACGGGACAATGTGCCGTTCATGTTCCGGCCGAAAGAGTGCCTGCTCTTCGCCACGCATGTTTGCAAGGCTGTTTAGGCGGCGCTGCATCGACTTCGCGAAGCCAAGAAGCGGTGCGTGCCGTATCAGAGGATGATCCGGGCGCAAGTACACGCCTAATCGGAGCGGGAAGAGGAGCGGATTTGCTGAACGAAGTTTATGTTAGTCTTGGCGTTCTCTTCGCTTGTCTGACCCGAATCGTGGCAATCTTGAAACTATCTTGCCAACTCTGGAGAGCCTGATGGCTCAACTCCCATACATCACGTCGCCGGGTAATATTGAGAAAGCCTTGGGCGGCATCAAGACCGCAGCAACGCCGCCCCGAGTGAACCAAGATTTCGTGAAGACCATTCTTAAAATACCCGGAGGCTCAGGCGATCAAGTCACATCGTTCCTGAAGAAGATCGGATTCGCGAATCCCGATGGAACACCATCAGAGATCTACAAACGATTTAGAAACCCGGCGACCGCCGGCAGAGCCGTTGCCGAAGCGCTGAAGGTTGGTTATGGGGCGCTGTATACACGCAACGAGTACATGCATCAGCTGTCCGACGATAAATTGAAGGGACTAATAATCGAGGAAACTGGTCAGGAGAGCGACTTAAACGTTGTGAGCCTCATTTTGAGGTGCATCAAAGCGATCAAGAAAAATGCCGACTGGTCGGAGAGCGGCGAAGATGAGAAGGAGCGAAGCCCCGCGGCTGGTTCGCTCACCGTACAAGCCGAGGTCTCACCGCAGTCATCTCGCGAAGCCGCTAAGGGTGTCGGACTCAACCTGTCGTACACGATCAATTTGAACTTACCTCCAACTTCAGATGTTGCGGTTTTCAATGCAATCTTCAAAAGCCTGAAGGAAAACTTGCTTAAGAATGAGTAGAGCTGTCGATCTCGTTCGATCATTCGGAATGTCCGGGTACATGATCACGGACGAATTGCGAATGGTTGAGAAGCGTCATGGACTAGAACTCGGCCATGCGCCAATGCTGAGTGTCGACGCTCAGGACGATTTCTACTCGCAATTTGAGCAAACCCTTCGGGTAGAAGCCGCAGAGATGTCTCGACACTACGAACTGTTCTATTGCCTTGAGAACGCCATCAGAAAGTTGATCTCTGAGACCTTACAGGAAAGCGCGGGAGTTGATTGGTGGAAGAGCGGAAAGGTCCCGCCGAAGATAGTTGACGATGTGCAGGATCGAACTCAACGAGAAGTCGACAGCGGTGTAACGCGACGGTCAGACGCTCCCATCGACTATACGACGTTCGGTGAATTGTCGGTGATCATTACTACGAACTGGGAACTGTTCGGGACGATTTTCTCGAGCCGGCGCGCTGTTGAAAAAGTAATGAGCAGTTTGAACTTGCTCAGAGGTCCGATCGCGCACTGCTGTCCGATTTCAGACGATGAGATCGTGAGACTAAGGCTAACAGTCAGAGATTGGTTTCGAATGATTGGTTAGCTCGGCGCAATTGCGCTCCGACACGAAGACCGCGGGCCAATGATAAGAAATGCGCAGGCGGCCACACCACCTCACCCTACTCTCTCCCCCCGCTGAAGCGGGGGCGAGGGTATGAGATTAGTTATCCAAGAAGCTCCGCAGCTTCCTTGACCGGCTCGGGTGCTTGAGCTTGCGCAGGGCCTTGGCTTCGATCTGGCGGATACGTTCGCGCGTCACGCTGAACTGCTGGCCGACTTCTTCCAGCGTGTGGTCGGTGTTCATGCCGATGCCGAAGCGCATGCGCAGCACGCGTTCCTCGCGCGGGGTGAGCGTGGCGAGGACGCGCGTCGTCGTCTCGCGCAGGTTCGCCTGGATCGCCGCGTCGATCGGCAGGATCGCGTTCTTGTCCTCGATGAAGTCGCCGAGATGGCTGTCTTCCTCGTCGCCGATGGGCGTCTCCAGGGAGATCGGCTCCTTGGCGATCTTGAGAACCTTGCGCACCTTTTCCAGCGGCATGGCGAGGCGCTCGGCCAGTTCCTCCGGCGTCGGCTCGCGGCCGATCTCGTGCAGCATCTGGCGGCTGGTGCGCACCAGCTTGTTGATCGTCTCGATCATGTGGACCGGGATGCGGATGGTGCGCGCCTGGTCGGCGATGGAGCGGGTGATCGCCTGGCGGATCCACCAGGTGGCGTAGGTCGAGAACTTGTAGCCGCGGCGGTATTCGAACTTATCGACCGCCTTCATCAGGCCGATATTGCCTTCCTGGATCAGGTCGAGGAACTGCAGGCCGCGGTTGGTGTATTTCTTGGCGATGGAGATCACGAGGCGAAGGTTCGCCTCGATCATTTCCTTCTTCGCGACGCCGGATTCGCGCTCGCCCTTTTGCACCGTCTGCACGTTGCGGCGGAACTCGGTGATCGACTGGCGGGTTTCCTGCGCCAGCGCCTGGATCTCGTCGCGATGCGCGTTGATCTTCTCGCGCTCGTCCTGGACGAAATCCTTCCAGCCCATGCGGCTGAGACGGCCGACGCGGCGCGCCCAGTGCGGGTCAAGCTCGTTGCCGAAATGCTCCTTGAGGAAATCCTCGCGCGCCACGCCATGCGCCTCGGCGAGACGCAGCAGGCGGCCTTCGAGCGACACGAGACGGCGATTGATGCCGTACATCTGGTCGACAAGCGCTTCGATGCGGTTGTTGTTGAGCTTGAGGCCCTTGACGAGGTCCATCGTCTCGTTGCGCAGCTTCTTGAAGCGGCGTTCCTGTCCGGTCGACAGCTCGTCCGATGCCAGCGCGGCCTCGACCGATGCGTCCTGCAGGCGGCCGAGCTTTTTGTATAGCGCGGCGATCGCGTCGAGCGCCTCGAGCACCTGCGGCTTCAGCGTGGCTTCCATCGCGCTGAGCGGCAGATTGCCCTCATCGTCGAAATCATCCGCGTCCGCGGCGTCCGCTGCTGCGGCGGCTTCGGCGGGATCAGCCTCCTCGCCGTCGGCGCGCGGAACCGGGGCCGGCTTCGGCGGCGGCGGCGGCGGAACCGGGCGCGGCAGTCCGGCCGCTGCGGCGTTGATGTTGGCGAGATGCGCGGCAGAGCTTGCGGCCTGCGCGGCGGCGGCGGCCTGGCCTTCCGGGCCGACGGCATACATCGCTTCCAGATCGATGATGTCGCGCAGAAGGACCTTGCCTTCGTTGAGTTCGTCGCGCCACACGGTGAGCGCCTCGAACGTCAGCGGGCTTTCGCACAGCGCGCCGATCATCAGCTCGCGGCCAGCCTCGATGCGCTTGGCGATGGCGATTTCGCCTTCGCGGCTGAGCAGCTCCACGCTGCCCATCTCGCGCAGGTACATGCGCACCGGATCGTCGGTGCGGTCATATTGCTCGGCGGCCGTGCCGGTCTTGGCGACGACTTCCTTGCCGCCTTCGACGACGGCGGGAAGATCGCCCTCGGCGCCCTCTTCCTGCTCTTCGCTCTCGATGACGTTGATGCCCATCTCGTTGAGCATCGCCATCGTGTCTTCGATCTGCTCGGACGACACCTTGTCCGACGGCAGGACCTTGTTCAGCTCGTCATAGGTGACGTAGCCGCGCGTCTTGGCCTTGGCGATCATCTTGCGGACGCCGACGTCCGACATGTCCAGAAGCGGGCTGTCGGCATCGCCCGGCGTGTCTTCGCCCGGCTTGGCGTTCTTGGAGGCGACCTTGGCGGGAATCTTTCCGTTGGCCTTGGCAAGCGGCTGCGGCGGAACTGCCTTTAGGGCAGCCTTCGACGCCGCGGCGGCCTTGGCGGTCAGCTTCGGCTCAGGCTTGGCCTTGGCCGTGGCATGGGTTTTCGCGGCCGGTTTGACCGCAGCAGCCGGCTTGGCCGCCGGTTTGGACTTGGAAACGGCCTTTTTCGCCGGTACCGGCTTGGCCGGGGCGTGTTTTTTCAATGGTTTTGCCTGTTTTTTAGTCGCCGTCTTCGTTGCCACGCTGCATTCCGTCCAAAAGGGGCCCCTATATAGAGGCGAGAGAGTCCCTGTTTTCGAACCGACTAGTCGCCCGGAGGGATGCCGAGCAGTTTTTGGGCGTCCAACCAGCTTTCTTCGGTGCCCTCGTTCTTGAAACGCTCCATCGCGCGCGCCCGTTCGGGCTCGCGTTCGGCCATTTCGCGAAGATCGCTGGCAGCCTGGAGGAACCTGGCGTCCACATCTCCGGCATCCGCGTCGGCCGCGTCCGCCTGATCCGATCCACCCACCGCCCGCGCATTCAGACGGGCAACAAGTTCAGCCATACCCAGACGTCCCAGATGGTTCTCCAACCCTTGTTTTTCAAGCCTGGAGCCGGAGGCGGCGAGGTTTAGGAGTTGCTGGCGCAGGCTGTCAAGTTGGCGGTCCGTAAAGGGAAGTTCGGCCAGGAGCTCGCCGTGCCGCCCGGCCAGCTCCGGCTCGGCCATCAACAGGGCGGCGAGCTCGAATTCCTTGAGATGCCGCGCCCCGCTGCGGCCCGACCGGGCCAGAAGACTGGCCTTCACCGCCGCCGAAACCGCCTCGCCTCCGCCATAGGTTCCGGGCCGCGGCACCACATGGCCGCGCTTGTCGTAGCGGTTGAAGACGCGGTCGTTTTGCCGCGGCTGGCGGTTCGAGGATGGCGGCGCCGGCCTGCGCTTGAAGGCGTCGAACACGCGCTGATCGAAGTCGCGGCGGTAATAGTCCGCGATCTTGGAATCGCCGATCGCCGAGACGATCTCGCCAAGGCTGCGCTCAAGACCGGCGCGGCGCTCGGGCGTCGAGAAATCCTTGCCGTCGGTTTCCGCTTTCCACAGCACCTGCGAGAGCGGCAGCGCATCGTCGATGATCTTCTTCATCGCCGCGGGACCAGTGGTGCGGATCAGCGAATCCGGATCCTCGCCCGCGGGAAGGAACGCAAAGCGCAGCGAATATCCGGCCCGCAGATGCGGCAGCGACAGGCGCGCCGCGCGATGCGCCGCGCGCAGTCCGGCCTCGTCCCCGTCGAACGCGAGGATCGGTTCGGGCGCGGTGCGCCACAAAAGCTGCAACTGGTCTTCGGTGAGCGCGGTGCCGAGCGGTGCGACGGCTGCCTCGAAACCCGCGCGCACCAGCGCGATCACGTCCATATAGCCTTCGGCGACGATGATCTGCTGGCTCTTGATCGCGGCGCCGCGCGCGGCCGCGAAATTGTAGAGCAGATGGCCCTTGGAGAAGAGCGACGTCTCGCCCGTGTTGATATATTTGGGCTTGGCGTCCGCAGACAGGCCGCGACCGCCGAACGCGATGATGCGCCCGCGCTGGTCGCTGATGGGAAACATCAGCCGGTCGAAGAAGAAATCGCGCGGACCGCGATCCTCCATCGCAGGGCGCACGACGCCGGCTTCGACCATGTCGTCGACGGTGATGTTCCTGGTCTTGAGATGTTCGATGAGCGTCGCGTGACCGGACGGGGCGTAGCCGAGGCGGAATTTCTTCGCGACTTCACCGTTGAGGCCGCGCGACTGCAGATATTTGCGCGCGTCGGCGCCGGCATCCGCGCGCAACTGGTCCTCGAAGAAAACGCACGCCGCCTCGATGACGTCATAGAGCGACTTTTTCTTTTCCTCGCGCGCTTCGTCGTCCGGCGACCATTTGGGCAGTTCGACGCCAGCCTCGCCGGCCAGCCGCTGCACGGCTTCGGGGAAGGTCAGGCCCTCGGTCTCGGTCAGCCAGCGGAAGGCGTCGCCGCCCTTGCCGCAGCCGAAGCAGTGATAGGTGCGGCGGCCGTTCTCGACCTTGAACGAGGCGGACTTTTCCTTGTGGAACGGGCAACAGCCCCAGAACGCCTGTCCCTTGCGGGTCAGTTTCACGCGCCGCCCCACAAGCTGGACGATGTCCGTCCGGCGGAGAATTTCCTCGAGCAGGTTGGGCGAAAAGCGCATGGGGTGAGTGTACGACAGTGGCCCGGGAAAGAGCGCGCGAATAACGAGAAATACCCACAATGTCTTTCCTGACCCTGCAAAACCGCCGTTTTGCGAGGGGAACCGAACCCGGGCGGCCAAACCGCGCGCGGACGTGTCTGCCCTTGGGGCCCGGTCTCTTGCGCCACTGCCCTCAGCGGCAGACCTGGCGCCACTCATAGTGGTTGGTGATCGGGTTCCAGTACTGGTCGAGCTTGCAGCTCGACGTTCCGGGCGGTGGGATCGTCGGAAGGGTCGCCGGAGTGCTGGCGGGCGGCGGCGCCGGACAGATTGTCGGCGCGCAATAGGGTTTGACCTCGATCGTGCTGGAACAGATCGGCTGCACGCGGCCGTTGACGCAGGCGCATTCGCAGCCGCCCGAGGCCGCACCGGCAAATCCGAACACGGAGACAAGCGCGACAGCGACCGCACGGCGTTTGTTCATCGCAACTCCAGTCCGGCCGAAATCTATTTCGGCGTCAGCAGTTCCTTCACCGCGCCGCTCGCCCTGCCGAAATCCATCTGTCCGGCATAGCGCTCTTTCAGGGCGGCCATGACCTTGCCCATATCCTTGATCGAGGCGGCGCCGACATCGGCGATCACCTTGGCAATGGCGGCCCTGGCTTCGTCCGCGCTCATCTGTTTGGGCATGAATTCGCGGATGACGGCGATCTCGCCTTCTTCCGCCGCGACCAGCTCAGGACGGTTGCCGGCCTTATAGGCTGCGATCGAATCCTCGCGCTGCTTGATCATCTTGGCGAGCAGCGAAAGGATTTCGTCGTCGCCCAGAAGTTCGCGGCTGGTCTCGGTCCGCGCGGCGATGTCCTTGTCCTTGAGCGCCGCATTGATCAGCCGAAGCGTGCCCACGCGCTTCTGGTCCTTGGCTTTCATCGCCTCTTTCAGCGAATCGTTGATCTGCTCGCGCAGGCCCATGGTTGTCATCCCGATTAAAGAATCCCAATCTAGTCAAATCGCGGCCGATTGCCAACACGTTGAAATGTCAGGGGAAAATAGCTGTCGCAAAAGCTTGACCCTGAGGGGTCGCATCCCTATTTTCCGCCAAATCCAACCGGTATCCCGCATGTCCGACGCTCCGCTCGCCACCGCCGCAAATAAAGCGGCGGCATTCGCTCGCGGCGCGCTCATCCTGTCGGACGGAACCTTGTTCGAAGGACATGTCTTCGGCGCGCTGCACGAAGGCGTCGGAGAGGTCTGCTTCAATACCGCAATGACGGGCTATGAGGAGATCCTCACCGATCCGTCCTATGCCGGGCAGATCGTCTGCTTCACGTTCCCGCACATCGGCATCGTCGGCACCAATGACGAAGACATCGAATCGCTCAATCCCGTCGTGCGCGGTCTCGTGGTGCGCGCCGACGCGGAAAACCCTTCGAACTATCGCGCGCTCTCGGCTCTCGACGGCTGGCTGAAGACGCACAACATTCCCGCCATCGCCGGCATCGACACGCGCGCGCTGACCAATCGCATCCGCGAACTCGGCATGCCGCACGGCGTGATCGTGCAGGCCAGGAACGGCGCGATCGATGTCGCGGCCGGCGTAAAGGCCGCGAAAAGCTTTCCCGGGCTTGTCGGCCTCGACCTCGCCAAGGACGTGACGACGCGTCAGACCTACAAGTGGCGCGAGATGCCGTGGGCCTGGAACAAGGGCTATGGCGAACTGCCGGCGCCGAGCTGGCGCGTGACCGTCATCGACTTCGGCGTGAAGCGGAACATCCTGCGCATGCTGGCCGGGCTTGGCGCAGATATCACGGTGGTTCCGGCACAGGCGTCGCTCGAGGACGTGATGCGCCACAAGCCGGACGGCGTCCTGCTGTCCAATGGCCCCGGCGATCCGGAGGCGACCGGCGTCTATTCCATTCCCACGATCAGGGGCGTTCTGGATTCGAACATTCCCTTGTTCGGCATCTGTCTCGGGCACCAGATGCTCGGCCTCGCGCTCGGCGCCAGGACACGCAAGATGCAGCAGGGACATCACGGCGCGAACCATCCGGTGAAGGATCTGCAGACCGGAAAGGTCGAGATCGTTTCGATGAACCATGGCTTCACGGTTGATCGCGAGACATTGCCCAGCGGGGTGACGGAAACGCATGTCTCGCTGTTCGACGGCACCAACTGCGGCATCGCGCTCGACGGCAAGAAGGTGTTCAGCGTGCAATACCATCCCGAGGCATCGCCCGGTCCGATGGACAGCCACTACCTGTTCGAGCGCTTTGCCAGCGCTGCGAAAGGAGGAAAATCGACATGACGAGCAAACTTCCTCTCAAGATCGATTTCATCGCATCGGCGCGCAAGCTCGCCGCGTCCGGTCATTCTTCCGTCTCGCTCTTCCAGCATGGCGACGCCAACGTGCTTTTGTTCGTGCCGACCGATCAGGACACGCAGGTCAAGCATGAGCGGGACGAGATCTATGTCATCCAGTCCGGTCAGGGCATCTTCAAGCGCGGCGAGGAAACGGTGCGTTTTGTCGCCGGCGACCTGCTGTTCGTCCCTGCCGGAGTCGAGCATCATTTCTCCAGCTTTTCCGGAGAATTCAAGGCCTGGGTCGTGTTCTTCGGCCCGCAGGGCGGCACGGTCCGCTAGCTCTCGCAATGTTGATGGTGGAATAAAATGACCTCTGCCGGGGTCATGGTACCGTAACGCGTAGACCCAGGCGGGCACTCGCCACGATGGATGACAGGCGCCGAAGGTTTGAGGCGCAGGCCCTTCCGCATCTGGATGCGGCGACCAATCTTGCACGCTGGCTGACGCGTTCGAACGCGGATGCTGATGATGTTGTGCAGGATGCGATGCTGCGCGCGTGGCGTGCTTTTGACGGTTTTCGCGGCGGCGACATCCGTCCCTGGCTGCTTGCCATCGTGCGCAATTGCTGGCGTACATCGGCCGGCGACAGAAAGCGGCGCGGCCACGTTTCGCTTCCCGAAGAGAACAGCGCGATGACTTCGGAAGCCATGACCTTTGCCGGGCCGAGCCCGGAAGCGGCCGCCATGCGGACCGACGAAGGGCGCAAGCTCGATGCCGTGATCGCGACCCTGCCGGACGAGTTTCGCGAGGTTCTGATTTTGCGCGAGATGGAGGACCTTTCCTATCGCGAGATCGCCACGATCACCGAGGTGCCGATCGGCACGGTCATGTCGCGCCTGGCGAGGGCACGCGCGATGCTTCGGGAAAAATGGTTGGGCGAAGTCGAGAGTGAGGCGCGTCATGCCGTGTGATCAGTCTGCGCGCGTCGAAGCCTATCTCGACGGCGAACTCGACGCCGCCGAGGCGCTGGCGGTCGAAAAGCATCTGGAAACGTGCGGCGCGTGCAAGGTCCATCTCGCGCAGCTTGAAGCCATGCGCGCGGCGCTGCGCGGACGCGCAACTTATCATCGCGCCGATTCGAATTTACGTGCCAGGATCGATGCCGCGCTGGACAAGGAGACGCCGCGCTCCAACGTGATTGCCTGGTACCGCAATGTCTGGGCAGGCGCGGCGGGCGGCGCGATGGCGACGGCGCTGGCCGCGTCGCTGGCCTTCTTCCTGCTCTTGCCGGCGGAAACCGATCCGCTCATCACCGACATCACCAATGCGCATCTGCGCTCGATCGCGTCGGAGCATCTGATCGACGTCGTGTCGACGGATCGTCACACGGTTAAGCCCTGGCTGGCCGCACACGCCGATCTGTCGCCGCCGGTCGCGGATTTCTCGAAGGAAGGCTTCAAGCTCATCGGCGGCCGCGTCGACTTCCTGGAAGGCGTTCGCGCAGCCGTGACGGTCTATCGCCACGGTGGCCACATCGTAAACGTTTTCGCCTGGTCGAATTACGATGAAGACCTTCCGGAATTCGCGACCCGCAACGGTTATCACATCGTCTTCTGGAAGAGCGGCAATCTCATCTTCTGTGCCATTTCCGATACCTCCATCGACGACATCCTGCACCTGTCGCGTCTGCTCAAGGCGCTGTCTCAGACCGACGCACGGGAATAAACCGCAGCGCACTCCGGTCAACGCTTCGAACATTTGCTCGAGGCCTTCATGACCAACAATGAAATTCCTTCCCGCCGCGCAGCGCTCAAATGCATGGCGTATGGCGGCGCCGGTACGCTGTTCACATTGTCGGGCGGCGTCCTGATGGCGACCGACCTTGCGCAGGCGGCGACCAAGAAGATGCATCACGCGCATGTCGGCACGCCTCTTTTCGTGCAGATCAGCGACACGCATATCGGCTTCAACAAAGACGCCAATCCCGACGTCGCCGGAACGCTGAAACAGAGCATCGCGATGATCAACGCGATGCCGCAAAAGCCTTCGCTCATCCTGCACACGGGCGACATCACCCAGCTCAGCAAGCCGGAACAGTTCGACGCGGCGGCGCAGATCCTGTCCGGCCTCAACGTGACCGACGTGCACTATGTTCCGGGCGAGCATGACGTTTCGGACGCCGGCGGCGGCAAGGAATTCATGGATCGCTTCGGCAAGCCGTCGAACAACAGGGGCTATTACAGCTTCGATTGCGACGGCGTGCACTTCATCGCTCTGATCAACGTGCTCGACTTCAAGCCGGGCGGTCTCGGCATACTCGGCGCCGACCAGCTTGCCTGGCTGAAGGACGATCTCGCCGGCCGCTCGTCGAGCCAGCCGGTCGTCGTCTTCGCGCATATGCCGCTGTGGACGATCTACGAGCCCTGGGGCTGGGGCACCGGCGATGCCGACCAGGCATTCGCGCTGCTGCGCCGCTTCGGTTCCGTCACGGTTCTGAACGGGCATATCCACCAGATCGTCTCGAAGGTCGAAGGCAACATCACGTTCCAGACGGCGCGCGCGACCTGCTTCCCGCAGCCCAAGGCCGGCGATGGTCCGGGGCCAGGACCGCTCAAGGTCGACGCCGCGGTTCTGCCGACGATGCTGGGCATCCGATCCATCACCTACAAGCCGCATCCGGCGACGATGACGATCACGGACACGCCGCTCGCCTGAGCCATCAACGCGCAAGCAAGGACTGGTTTCATGAACTCGAAAATCCTCACAGGCGTTCTGTTCGCGGGCGCGCTCGGCTTCGGCGCATCGCAGGCCGCGCCCGATCCGGGCGATGTCAGCATCAAGAACTTCAGCTTTGGTCCGGCGGCGATCACCGTTCCGGTCGGCACAACCGTCAACTGGCACAATAATGACGGCGAGCCGCACACGGTCGTCAGCGCCGACGGATTGTTCCGTTCGGCCGCGCTCGACACGGGCGAAACGTTCTCGTTCAAGTTCACCAAGGCCGGGACATTCAAGTATGTCTGCACCATTCATCCCAGAATGGTCGCCAGCGTCACGGTGAAATAGGTTCGCGCGCCGACCCCCAGTAACCCTCAGTGCGCGCGTGCACAGAGCCGGGACGTCACCCGCCCTTCCGACGTTCCGGCTCGCGTGTCCCAGAAACTTCGCTTCAATCCTTGACGCGCCAAGGCGGATAACGCCGCGCCTCGCCGGCCCTGAACAGGCACAATCTCACGCCGGCCGGATCGCGGAACCAGGCTTCGCGCCACAGCCAGCTCTGATCCACCGGATCGTTCTCGAACACGATGCCTTTCGCTTTCAGCGCCGCGACGCGTGCATCGAGATCATGGCACTCGAAATAAACGCTCGGGCCCCTGTCCGCGCCCTTCGCATCGTCCGTCAGATGCAGCGAGAACGTCGCCTCGCCATCCGGCAGTTCGAAGCGCGCATAATGTTCCGCCTTCACGATCAGCCGAAGACCGAGCGTCTGGTAGAAGGCGATGGAGCGCGCGATATCCAGCGCCGGAACGGTCACCTGATTGAGACGCATGTCACACCTCATTCACTCATGGGCATTGCCGGAGAACCAGTCGCCGCCGCGCCGGCGCGCGACCGCGCGCGTGAAGCCGAACAATTTGTCGCGATCGGCCTTGAGCATTTCAATGCCGTCGGCAGATGCCTTGGCATGAAAGCCGGTGACGAGTGGAGCGACAATCGTCTCCCACTCGAGCCAGAGCGCATGGCCGTCTTCCATCCAGTCGGCCGTTTCGACTTCGACCAGGCCGGTCTTGGCCCAATGACGGCGCCACCAATGCGGAGAGTGGAAACAGCAGAAGTCCCACTCCCACCACGGCTTCAGGTGATCGGGAGGCGCATCGATTTCCCGCGCAAGGCCTGGCGCGATGATGCCGAGATGGCCGTCAGGCTTGAGGAACTTGGTGATGTAACCGAGATAAAGATCGTCAGTCCCGAAATACTGGTACGCATCCAGGCTGACGATGGCGTCGAACACGCCATGCGCAAACGGCAATGCGTGAGCTTCGGCGAGAACCGGAAAGACGCGGTCGGCGACGCCGGCCGCTTCGATCCGGCGCGCATTCTCGTCGGGCTTGATCCACAGATCGGCGGCGGTGACGTGAACGCCGAACTCCTTGGCAAAAAACACCGAGCTGATCGCCTTGCCGCAACCCAGATCGAGCACGCGCATGCCGGGCTTGAGGTCGAGCGCCAGGCTGAGATGCTCGGCCAGCCAAAGCACATGCGGCCCCATCAGATTGTCGACGATCCAGCGCCCGTCATACCCGGAGGCGCGGGGAAAGCGCGGCTTGTGCAGCCGCGCCGTCAGTTCTTCGTTGGTCGGATTGCTCATCTACTGATTATCCTGTTGCGCGCGAACGGAGGAAAGACCCAGCCGCGAGATGCGATAGGGCCGCCCGCCGCGGCTTTCGATCAGCCCGCGCCGTTTGAGTTTCCTGAAGAGATCGAGCGTGCAGTCGGCCAGCCGGTAACCGTCGCGGTTCCAGCAATCGACGTCGACGATCCGGTTGTCCTGCCAGATGTGTTGAATGCGCCCGCCCTGCGCCAGACAGTGCAGGACGCGTTGTTCCAGTTTCGAAATGTTCACGGTTTGAGACTCGTACATGCAGCCGCAATCCGCAGCGGTCGGCACGCGCGCAAACGCGCGCGCATCGGCAGATGCGTGGTCAGGCTCTGCAAAAAGCAGAGCGATCAGCGGGTGATGACAATCTCTGGCATAAAACCTCTGTGAGAGGTTGGCGTGACGGCACTTCCTATCGTGCGTCGCCTGTTCGCGTCAACGCTTCAGTTCGATGACGTCGAAGGTCGATTCCTGGACCGGATAGGGCATCTCGAGACGTGCGTGCCTCGCGTCGATCGACGTGAGCAGTCCGATCTGGTCGTCTGGCGTCGTCGGCGCACCGGCCGATGCGCCGTTGCCGGAATAGGCATGGCGCGGTTCGCCGGCAACCTGCGAGGCGCCGAGATACACAAGACCGCCGTCGGCGGGATAGAGGAAGCCTGCCGTGCGCGTGCTGCCGGATGTTTTTTCAAAGAAGAGGCCGCCGCCGCGGTGCGAGATGCGGCAGTTGAACCAGGAATAGACGACATAGGGCGCCATGCCGCCAAGCTTGATCGTGCGGCAGCGCCATGAGCCCGTCATCGCGGCCGCGTTCGGCGCATGCGAGTCGGCTGCGAGTGCGGAGCGGATGGCGTTGACGTCGCCCCTGCCGGTGCCGGCCTTGGCTTCGGCGAGAGCCTTGTCCTTGGCTTCGCCGAGTTTGGAAAGACGCTGCTGGTCGAATGCGGAGGCTGTTTCCTGCCATCCGGCCTCTGCTGCCGACGCGGTTAACGCCAGCGCCAGGGCCAGAAGCGAAACCTTAAACCCGTTCCCTCGCATCGACTTTAGTCCCTTCACCATTATCCACGCCGTTTTCCGGCGCGACCCAGCCCTTGAGATCCGCTGTCGGCGGCATGCCGACGACATGGAAGCCGGCATCGACAAAATGAATCTCGCCGGTGACACCACCGGACAAATCACTAAGCAAATATAGTGCCGCGCCGCCGACATGATCGAGTTCGACCGACTTCTTGAGCGGCGCGTGGCTCTTGTTCCACTTGAACACCATGCGCGCATCGCCGACGGCGGAACCGGCGAGAGTCCGCATCGGGCCTGCGGAAATGGCGTTAACGCGGATCGCGTCGCGTCCCAGGTCGGCGGCGAGATAGCGCACGCTCGCCTCCAAAGCGGCCTTCGCGACGCCCATCACATTGTAATTCGGCATGACACGCTGGGCGCCGAGATAGGTCAGCGTAACCATTGCGCCGCCCTTCTTCATCAGGTGCGAGGCGCGCTGCGCGACCGCGGTGAAGGAGTAACAGGAGACCGACATGGTGCGGCAGAAATTGGCGCGGCTGGTGTCGACATAGCGCCCCTTCAGCTCGTCACGGTCCGAGAAAGCGATGGCGTGCACGAGGAAGTCGAGACCGCCCCAAACCGTGCCGATACGCTCGAAAACCGCATCAAGCTCGGCGTCGTTCTCGACATCGGCCGGCAACACGAGCTGCGAGCCGATGGATTGCGCGAGCGGGCGAAGCCGCTTGGCCTGGGCGTCGCCCTGATAGGTAAATGCGATCTCCGCACCGTGAGAGGCCAAGGTGCGCGCGATGCCCCAGGCGATGGAATGGTCGTTCGCGACCCCCATCACCAGGCCCCGCTTGCCCTGCATCAGTTTGGCTTCTGCCATTTTGCCCTCGCCCCGTGGGTCTGTTTCATTCTGGGACAGCCGGCGTTGTGCCGGTCCGCCCGATGCACGTCTTATGTGTGACGCTGGAACACCAGCGTTGCGTTCGTTCCGCCGAACCCGAAGCTGTTGGAGAGCGCGGTATCGATCCGCACATTGTCGATCCGCTTGCGCACGATATTCGCAGAGGCGACGGCTGGATCGATTTCCTCGATATTCGCGCTCTCGCAGATGAAGCCCGACTGCATCATCAGGAGCGTGTAGATCGCTTCATGCACGCCGGCCGCGCCCTGGCTGTGACCCGTCAGCGACTTGGTCGCACTGATCGGCGGCATTTTATCGCCGAACACGTCGCGGATCGCATTGATTTCCGGAATGTCGCCGACCGGCGTCGATGTTGCGTGCGGGTTGATATAGTCGATCGGCGCTTTCACGTCCCGGATCGCCATCTGCATGCAGCGCACCGCGCCTTCGCCCGACGGCGCCACCATGTCCGCGCCGTCCGCCGTCGCGCCATAGCCGACAAGCTCGGCATAGATCTTGGCGCCGCGCGCCTTGGCATGCTCGAGTTCCTCGAGCACCAGAATGCCCCCGCCGCCCGAGATGACGAAGCCATCTCGGTTCTTGTCATAAGCGCGCGAGGCTTTTTCCGGCGTCGCATTGTACTTGGACGACATCGCGCCCATCGCGTCGAACAGTTCGCTGAGCGTCCAGTCGAGTTCCTCGCCGCCGCCGGCGAACATCACGTCCTGCTTTCCCCACTGGATCATCTCGGCCGCATTGCCGATGCAGTTGGCGGACGTCGAGCAGGCGCTCGAGATCGAATAGTTGACGCCCTTGGTCTTGAACCAGGTCGACAGGTTCGCCGAGCAGGTCGACGACATCGCCTTGGGCACCGCGAACGGTCCGATGCGTTTGGGACTGGATGCGCGCGCGGTGTCGGCGGCGGCGACGATCGCCTTGGTCGAAGGTCCGCCTGAGCCGACGATCAGTCCGGTACGCGGATTGGAGACGTCTTTTTCCTCAAGTCCGGAATCGGTGATCGCCTGGTTCATCGCGACCCAGCAATAGCCGGCGCCGTCGCCCTGAAAACGCCGCGCGCGGCGGTCGACCACCGCTTCGAGGTCGATCTTCAGGCTGCCATGCACCTGGCTGCGGAAGTTCATCTGTTCATAGACGTCGGACTTGACGATGCCGGAGCGTGCGTCGCGCAGGGACGCAACGACTTCCTGCGTGTTGTTGCCGATGGAAGAGACGATGCCCATCCCGGTGACGACGACGCGCCTCATGTAACGGTCTTCCTTCCTGAACGATGCGGCCAGCGGCCAAAGCGGATATCAGAGGGATTCATTCGAGCTCGCCATCCATCCTTCGACAGGCTCAGGATGAGGTTCAAATCCTGGCCCTCGCCCCGAGCATGTCGAAGGGCGAAGTCCCTGCTGTCACGCCGGTGCGGCAGCGTTCTGCGTCAGCGCCGCTGCCGCATCGCTGAACAGACCGACTTTCAAATCCTTGACTTCGAAGGCGAGGTTGCCGTCGACCTTCACGATGCCGTCCGCCACGCCGAGAACCAGCTTGCGCATGATGACGCGCTTCAGTTCGACGTAGTAGGTGATCTTCTTGGCAGTCGGCAAAATCATGCTTGTCAGCTTCACGTCGCCGACGCCGAGCGCGCGTCCCTTGCCCAGCCCGCCGGCCCAGCCGAGGAAAAATCCGACCATCTGCCACAATGCATCGAGACCAAGGCAGCCGGGCATCACCGGATCATCCTGGAAATGGCATTTGAAGAACCACAGGTTCGGATTGATATCGAGTTCCGCCTCGACTTCGCCCTTGCCGGCGGCGCCGCCTTTTTCGGTGATCCTGGTGATGCGGTCGAACATCAGCATCGGCGGCAGCGGCAGCCGGGCATTGCCCGGGCCGAACAGCTCGCCGCGCGCGCAGGCCAGAAGGCCGGCCATGTCGAAACTGGATTGGCGGGAAGGATTGCGGGTATCCACGTCTTGGTCCTTTGCCGGCGCCCTTGACAGAATGGGGCGGAACGCCGATTTCTATGTTAGAAGCATTCTAACAATTGTCTGTTGGTGTTCAGCCTAGCAAAGATGAAGCCCGAGTGTCAGCGGCACAAGAGCTTCTTTGTGAGATCAGGGACTTAATGGCGCGCACGCGCAACAACCGGAGCCTGGATGCCGCAGCGACGCTGCGCACGGCCGGACTGCGCCCGACGCGCCAGCGGATCGAACTGGTCGGCCTGCTTTTTGGTGCGGGCGATCGTCACATGACCGCGGAATCGCTCCATGCCGAGGCCGTGCGCGCCGGCGTGCAGGTTTCGCTCGCGACCGTCTACAACACGCTGCACCAGTTCACCGAGAGCGGACTGCTGCGTCAGGTCGTGGTCGACGCCGCCCGCAGCTATTTCGACACAAATACCGGCGATCATCAGCATTTCTTCGTCGAGGACGACGGGACTCTGATCGACATTCCCGGCGAGAACATCGCCGTCGCCGGCGTTCCTGCTCCGCCAAAGGGCATGTCGGTCGACCGCATCGACGTCGTCGTCCGCGTCAAGCGCAGCTAGAGGGCGCGCTGCGACCCTGTCGCAATCTCTTTAGAATAATTCTAATCTATTGACATCGCCCGCGCGAGGGAGTTTTCTCATCGCCGAAGAGCGTTTTTTTCACGTCAAAGGAGACTCCCATGGCCAGTTTGAAAGGTTCCAAGACCGCCCAGAATCTGAAGGACGCGTTCGCCGGCGAAAGCCAGGCCAACCGCCGCTATCTCTACTTCGCACAGAAGGCCGATGTTGAAGGCTATAACGATGTCTCCGCCGTGTTCCGCTCCACCGCGGAAGGCGAGACGGGCCATGCTCATGGCCATCTCGAATATCTCGAAGCCGTCGGCGACCCGGCGACGGGCGAGCCGATCGGCGACACCACGCTGAACCTGAAGGCATCCATCGCCGGCGAGACGCACGAATACACCGACATGTATCCGGGCATGGCCAAGACGGCGCGTTCGGAAGGCTTCGACGAGATAGCCGACTGGTTCGAGACTCTGGCCAAGGCCGAGAAGTCCCATGCCGGCCGTTTCCAGAAGGCGCTCGACACGCTGGGTAAGTAAGAAACTTTCCTCCCCCGCCCTGCGGGGGAGGAGAACCGCCAAGCGGTGGAGGGGGCGATGCCCGCGCTCGCCCCCTCGCTCCGCTCGGCACCTCCCCTGTTGCACGGCGGAGGAAAGAGAAATCAAAGATGTCCCAAGAAGGCAGTCTCGGCGCGCCGACGCGCCATCCCATCGCGTGGCGCGAGGAGGAGTTTTACGACGCAGACGCGCTCGACAAGGAGATGCGCCGCGTCTTCGACATCTGTCATGGCTGTCGCCGCTGCTTCAATCTGTGCGATTCCTTTCCGCGCCTGTTCGATCTGATCGATGCGAGCGCGACCGAGGAACTGGATGCCGTGAAGTCGGAAGACTTCGCGCCGGTCGTCGAAGCCTGCACGCTCTGCGACATGTGCTTCATGACCAAGTGCCCCTATGTGCCGCCGCACGCGTTCAACCTGGACTTCCCGCATCTGATCCTGCGCGCCCGCGCCGTCGAGGCCAGACAGGGCAAGACGAGCTTCACGCAGCAGCAGCTCGCCGAGATGGACCGCAACGGCAGGCTGGCGCGATTTGCCTCGCCCGTCATCAACTGGGCGTCGGACAAGTCGAACGGCATCACGCGTCCGCTGATGGAAGCCGTCTCCGGCATCGACCGCACCGCGCAACTGCCGAAATTCCACACGCGCACGTTCGTCTCGTCGGACCGCGGCGATCCGATCCGCGCCAACGATGCGGCGCCGGCCTTCGGCAAGCGCAAGGCCGCGCTCTATGCGACCTGTTTCGTCAACTACAACAAGCCCAAGACCGGAATGGCGGCGCGCGCGGTGCTCAACCATATCGGCGTAGAGACCAAGGTCGCCTATCCCGGCTGCTGCGGCATGCCGTTCCTCGAACAGGCCGAACTGGAACGCGTCGCGGCGAACGCGGCGAAAGTCTCCGGCGAACTCGTCAAGCTGATCGACGAAGGCTACGACATCGTCGCCCTTACCGCTTCCTGCGGGCTGATGCTGAAATTCGAATGGCCGCTCATCGTTCCCGACAATGAGAACGTGAAGCGCGTCGCAGCGGCGACCTTCGACATCGATCAATATGTCGTCGACGTGGCGAAGAAAGAGGGACTGCCGCAAGGCATGAAACCGCTGCCCGAAGGCGTCACCGTGCACCTCGCCTGCCATGCGCGGGCGCAGAACATGGGCCCGAAAGCCGCCGAGATGCTGCGTCTGATCCCCGGCACGCCGGTCGATGTGATCGAGCGCTGCTCGGGCCATGGCGGAACGTTCGGCGTCGTCAAGCCGACGCACGATCTCGCCGTGAAGATCGGGCGGCCCGTCTTCCGCACGGCGGCGCAGCAGGCGCGCGGCCACATCGTCTCGGACTGTCCGCTGGCGGCGCAGCACATCGTGCAGCAGGTCGGCGAGATGGCCGCCAGGGATGGAAACGACCAGAAGGTCCGCGAACCGGAACATCCGATCGAGATCATCGCCCGCGCTTATGGATTGCTGGAGGACTAGATGCCGGCTCTGCAACACAGGATCACCGCCGCCGATATTCTTTCGGACGCCGAATACAATGCCAGGCGCGCAGAACTGCGCGCGGCCTCCATCGCCGACAAGAAGAACCGGCGCATCGAAGTGGGACCCTACGCCACGCTCTATTTCGAAAACTACAATTCGATGTGGCTGCAGGTGCAGGAAATGCTGCGCATCGAAAAGGGCGGCGCCGATCAGATCGCAGGCGAGCTGGAGGCCTACAATCCGCTCATTCCGCAGGGCGACGAACTCATCGCCACCTTCATGATCGAGATCGAGGATGCCGACCGCCGCGACCGCGAGCTGCGCAAGCTCGGCAAGATCGAGGACAGCGTCTTCATGGATATCGGCAAGGATCGCATCAAGGCGACGCCGACCGACTATGAAGACCGCACGACGCCGGACGGCAAAACCTCATCGGTGCACTGGCTGCGCTTCAAGTTCACGCCGGCGCAGATCAAGGCATTCAAGTCCGGAAGCGAGCCGGTGATCATCGGCATGACGCATCCCAACTACGGACACATGGCCGTGATGGCACCCGCTGTCCGCGACGCGCTGAGCAAGGATTTTGCATAGTTCACCTCCCCGCGAGGGGGAGGTGAAGATCTGCTTTGAGCCTAGGCCGCGCCCATGAAATCGCGCTTGCCGACTTCCAGGCCGATGGAACGCAGGATGTTGTACGCCGTCGTGTAGTGGAAGAAGAAATTCGGCAGCGTGAAGCCGATGAGGAAATCCTGGCCGGTGAACTTCATCTCGCGCGTGCCGAATTTGAGAACGATTTCCTTGTCCTCGGTCCCGTCGATCTGCGCAGCGGTCGCTGTCTTCACGAACTCGATCGTCTTGGACACGCGGTCCTTGAGCGCCGCAATCGTCGTCTCGCCGCCATCGAATGTGGGCTGCGTCAACCCTGCAAGTTGCGCGACGCCGCGCGCCGCATGTGTCGTCACCTGACCGACCTGCACGGCCAGCGGGAACATGTCGGGATAGAGGCGAAGGCCCAGGAGCACGGCCTGATCGAGCTTCTTTGCTTCGGCGAACGCAGCCGCCTTGTCGAGCACGCCGTTCAGCGCGTTGAGATTGCGCAGAAAAACCGGCACTGAGACTTTGTACATGGAAATTGTCATGGAATTCCTCCGAAGATTTTGAGCAGTCAGTCTAGCGATGCCCGCGATGCGCGCAACGCATACGCCTTCATGCTAGGCTTGCGCCAGACAAAACAGGGAGAGAGCGATGCTTGAACTTTTCTATTGGCCGACGCCGAACGGGAAGAAAGTCACGATCCTGCTCGAAGAACTTGGCGCGCCGTACGAGATCAAGGCCACCAACATCGGCCGCGGCGACCAGTTCGATCCGGAGTTTCTGAAATTCTCACCCAATAACCGCATGCCGGCGCTGGTCGATACGGAACCGAAGGGCGGCGGCGCGCCTATCCGCATCTTCGAATCCGGCGCGATCATGATGTACATCGCCGAGAAGCACGGAAAATTCTATCCGCAGGAGACGGCCAAGAAGTACGACGTCATACAGTGGCTGATGTGGCAGATGGGCAATCAGGGTCCGAAGTTCGGCGAGCAGGGACATTTCTTTCGCGCCTCGCAGAACGCGGCGAACGGCGATCTCGCCTATGCCGTGACCCGTTTCAGCGACGAAGTGCATCGGCTGTACGGCGTGATGAATCTCGGCCTGCACAAGAAGGACTGGCTGGCGGCGGGCGAATACACGATCGCAGACATGATCTGCTATCCGTGGGCGTCGGGCTACAAGCTGCGCAAGATCGATCTCGACGAATTTCCGAACGTGAAGCGCTGGATGGCGGCAATGGAAGGGCGTCCCGCCGTGAAGAAGGCCATGGAGGCGGCGCTGCCGCCGTCCGCGATCGAAGACCCCGCGACGATTTCGGACGCCGAAAAAGAGCGCCGCGCCAAGCTCCTTACCAACCAGCGCGCGACGAAAATTCCGGCGAGCTGGGGCTAGTCTTCCTCCGTCTCACGCGCTTCGCTCATTCGACACCTCCCCGTTTACGGGGGAGGTGCTAAGCGCCAGCGAAGCGCAGGGGGCCGCTACGACAGCTTCATGCCCGTCGCGGCTTCGAGTTCAGCGATGGCTTGCGGGCCCGATTCCACCTTGATCGTCGTCATGCCCATCGCGCGCGCCGGCTTCAGGTTCGGGCCGAGGTCGTCGAGAAACACGCAGGCGGAGGGCGATACGCCGAGCATCTCGCACATCATCGTATAGATGCGCGGGTCCGGCTTTCTGATCCCGATCTTGGAGCTTTCGATAAGCTGGTCGAACAGTTCCATGATCTCGCGCGCATAGATCGAGCGGCCGGCCGCCGGTTCCGATGGTCCGGCCACGGTGTTGGTCGGCATGTTGTTGGTGATGCAGCCGGTCTTGAACCGGGTCCTGACGCGGCGCAGCGCCTCGATCATCTCCGGGCGGAAATCGCCCGAGAGCAGCGGCAGCACATCCTTGCCCGGAATATGGTGGCCGAGCGACTTGGCTTCCTCGGCAAAGGCCTTGTCGAATCCATGGATATCAATGTCCGACCGCTCGAACAGCGCCCAGGCATTGTTCTCGTGATTTGTGGAATTGATCTTTCGGATCGTGCCGACCGGTATGCCTCTTTCGCGCTCATAGCGGGCGAAAGCCTCGAATGGCGAGGTCGTGAACACGCCGCCAAAGTCCCAAATCACAGCTTCAATCATGTCATTCCCTGCAGATGCTGCTCATCCTTCGGCAAGCTGAGGATGAGGAATACTCCGAGCCCTCGTCCCGAGCCTGTCGTGGGACGAGGAGCGAAGGACGCTTGCGTCAGGAAGCAGGCCACGCCCTAATTGGTCAAGCTCCTTCGACGGGCTCAGGACGAGAAACAGGATGCGCGATGTCGCTACATTTTCGCAAGGCAAGCTATGAACCCGGCGTTGTCGAATTCGGCAACGGCTCCTTCGCCTATCTCCAGCCCGACGGCGGCTGGGGATTTTCCAACGCGGGGTTGGTGACCGATGGCGGCGAGGCGCTGCTGGTCGACACCATGTTCGACACGGCGCACACCGTCGCCATGCTCGACGGCTTCAAGAAGGTCAGCCGCGCGAAGATCGGCACGCTCGTCAACACGCATCACAACGGCGATCACTGCTACGGCAACGGCTGTGTCGAAGGCTGCCAGATCATCGCCACCGCCGGCGCGGCCGAAGCGATGAAGCACGAGACGCCGAGGGGTCTTGCGCAGCTCATGAAGGCCGCGCCGCAGATGGGCCTGACCGGCGAGTTTTTCCTGCACTGTTTCCGCGACTTCGATTTCGAGAAGACGTCGTTCCGTGCGCCCGACCAGACCTTCACCGGACACGAAACACGCCAGGTCGGCAGCAAGCTTGTCGAGCTCATCGAGGTCGGTCCTGCGCATACCGGCGGCGACGCGCTGGTGCATGTGCCTGCCGACAAGACTCTGTTCACCGGCGACATCCTCTTCATCGACGGACATCCGATCATGTGGGCTGGGCCGGTCGAAAACTGGATCGCGGCCTGCGAGACAATCCTTGCCATGGACGTCACGACGATCGTTCCCGGTCACGGCCCGGTCACCGACAAGAAGGGTGTCACGCGGGTGAGAGACTATCTTGCCTATGTTCAGGTCGAAGCGCGCAAACGCTTTGACGCCGGCTTGGGCGCGCTCGAAGCGGCGCGTTCGATCTCGCTCGACGATTACGCCGGTTGGGGCGACGCAGAGCGTATCGCTGTAAATGTCGCAAGCCTCTATCGCGAATTCGGCGCCAAGGATACGCCATCGGACGCCGCCACCCTGTTCGGCTGGATGGCGCAAATCTGGAAGGACAAGAAATGACCGTCATCGTCTACGAACATCCGCTCTCGCCCTATGCGCAGAAGGTCAAGATCGCGCTCGATGAAAAGGGCGTCGCCTACCAGACCAGGATGCCGGCGGCGATCGGCAGCGGACAGCCCGACCAGGAGTTCCTCAAGGCCAATCCGCGCGGCGAAGTGCCGGCGTTGATCGACGGCGATGTGAAGATTTTCAATTCGACGATCATCCTTGAGTATATCGAGGACAAGTGGCCCACGCCGGCTCTTCTGCCGAAGTCACCCGCCGCACGCGCCGATGCGCGCACCATCGAGGACGTGATGGACACGCTGTTCGAGCCGATCAACTGGGGCATGGGCGAAATCCGCTGGTTCAAGCGCGCCGAGGGCGAGCGCGCTCGGACGCTCGAAGCACACGCCATGTCGCAGGCCCGCGGGACGTATGCCTGGCTGACGCGCCATCTTGGAAACGCGCAATGGTTCGGCGGCGAAACGTTCGGCTGGGGCGACCTTTCGGTCGTGCCCTATCTGAACGGCGCGCGCGGCAACGGCATTGGCCCCGATGAAAAGTCGCCGCTCGGCCAGTGGCTGGCACGCGCCAACGCACGCCCCTCGGTGCAGAAGTCGGCGCAGGCGGCCGCGGATTCGCTCAAGGGCATGACGCAGGTGGCCGGCGCGGTGCAGAGCGGCATGTTCAAGCGCGAATATCGCGACCATCGCCTGGAGTGGATGATCCGCTCCGGCGGCCTCGACGTCGTGCTCGAAGGCATCAGGAACAACAATATCCGTTTCTCGAACGAACTTTCCTAAGCGGACAGGACGCGCGCCATGGCCCACGAAATCATTCTCCACAACTATCCCAACTCTCCCTTCTCGGAGAAAGTCCGCGTTGCGTTCGGCATCAAGAAGCTGGCATGGCGCTCGGTCATCCAGCCCGTGATCATGCCAAAGCCCGACCTCATCCCGCTGACCGGCGGCTATCGGAAGATTCCCGTGATGCAGATCGGCGCGGACATTTTCTGCGACACGCAGATCATCCTGCGCGAACTGGAACGGCTTCATCCGACGCCGAGCCTCTCGCCGCAGAACAAGGGCGCGCCCTATGGCCTCGGCTTCTGGGCCGACCGGCAGATCTTTCAGGCGGCGGTTGCCGTCATCTTCGGCGAGATCGGCGACATGGTGCCGGAAGACTTCAAGAAGGATCGCGCCGCGATGAGCGGCGGCGGATTCTCAGCCGAGGCATTGAAGGCCGCCGTCCCGCTGATGCGCGATCAATATCGCGCCCATACCAAATTCCTGTCCGATCAGCTCGAAGACGGTCGCCCGTTCTGGGGTGGTCAGCAGGCCGGCCTCGCCGACATCCACGCCTACATGAATCCCTGGTTCGTCAGGAACGCGCTGCCGCACCGCGCGAAGGAACTTCTGGAAGAGTTCCCGCTGGTCGCCTCCTGGTATGATCGTGTCCATGCCATCGGTCACGGCACGTCCAAGGACATGTCGACGAAGGAAGCGCTTGCCATTGCGCGGGAGGCAACGTCCGAGGCGCGCACCGCGCATGATCCGCACGATCCGCAGGGCCGAAAGCCCGGCGATCGCGTGAAGGTCTCCGCCGACGACTATGGCCGCGATCCCATCGAAGGCGAGATCGTCTTTTTGAATGCGCACGAAATCGCGATTCGCCGCAACGCGCCCGAGGTTGGCGACGTCGTGGTGCACTTCCCGCGCGCGGGTTTTGCGGTGATGCCCGCCTAGGACTCGATGTCCCTTGGCTGCGAGGACATGTAGGTGACGGAAAGCACGAGATTCGGCTCACCCTTGCTGTCGGCCAGGGGCGCGGACAGCGCTTCGCCGTAAAGATAGTTGACCTGCGGCAGTGCGAACTTGTTGACGACGCGGATCGGCTTTCCGGTTTCCAGAATGGCGGCATAGCCGCCCGCCCATCGGTCCATCAGCTCGGGCGGCACGAAATCGTCGATATATTTTCCCGTCTGCTCGCCGAAGGATTGCGCGATCGCGGTTCCGACCAGCCTGACGCGATAGCGCGGGCCCGACTTGGCATAGACGCGCTCGATGATGGAGATGTCGGGCAGTACCGCTTTCAATTGCTTGAGGCTGAAGTCGGCGCGGGTGGGAAAGCCGAGGGCGGCCTTTTCATACCAAAGCGAAAGCAAGCTGTTCAGCTCGGGATGATCGAAGCGCGTTGCAACCGACCACCGCACCTGCCAACCCAGCGCCTCGGCCCTCGCGTTGAGCGATGCCAGGCAATCCTGAGTGACGATCTTGTCCATGTGCGTTGGGTACTGTGTGCTCGCGTCCCAATGCTAGAAGCGCTTGGTCAAGAATTCGTAAGGAGAGAAAGATTACATTGTCTGAAATGGCGAATTTCAGTCAGACCGCAGAATCTGCCGTTTTGGCGTCGACATAAGTCACGGACAGAATGAGCGGCGCTCCCATGCCGGGATGCGACAGCGGCGCGACCAGGCTTTCGCCGCACAGGTAGTTGATTTTCGGGGCCTGGAACTGGCTGACCAGCCGCACCGGCGCGAGAAGCTCAAGCACGGTGTCATAGACGCCCGCATAACTTCCGACGAACGGAGCGGGAACCACCTGATCGAGGAAAAGGCCCGTGGTGTCGCCGGCATAACTCGCCAGCACCGAGCCGTGCAGGCGCACACGATAACGTGCGTCCTTGCCGCTACCGATACGTTCTAAAATCGACATCTGCGGCATGAAGGGCTTCATCGCCCGCGCCGTCATGTCGCCGCGCGTGGGCATGGTGCGGCCAGCGGCCTTTTCACGCCACAGAGCCAGCGCGCTTGCCAGTTCGGGACGCTTGAAGCCCGTGGCCGGGCCGCATGTGAACGTCCATCCCGAGGCTTTGGCGCGCTCGTTGAACCGCTTTATGGGATCGGAACGGGTGGCAATATCCATACCCGATTTTCGCGTTGAGATAGTCAACATAACGTTAAGCTTCAGGCGACTTGCGCATTGCGGGCGGCACACTGATCATGCACGCACCCGTTTTGGGGTACAGGCGGTTGACGAAGACAGAGGGCGACATGGACCAGACAATTTCCGCGACCGTCGAGATCGCACAGGGAAAGCTTCAGGGTGTGGCAAGGGACGGCGTCCTGCGCTTCAACGGCATTCCCTATGCGCAACCACCGGTTGGCGCATTGCGCTGGCAGATGCCGCAACCGCCCGTGCCCTGGGCCGGAACGCGCGACGCCGCACGGTTTGGCAATATTTCGCCGCAGGTGGAAAGCGCCTCGGGCGCTGTGCTGGGCGGAACGCCCGGAACGCGATCGGAGGATTGCCTCTATCTCAATATCCAGACACCCGCCTGCGACAGCGGCAAACGTGCAGTCATGGTGTGGATTCACGGCGGCGCCTTCGTAACTGGCGCCGGGAGTGTCGGCACCTATAACGGCAAGTTCATGGTGCCACGCGGCGACATCGTGCTGGTCACCGTCAATTATCGACTCGGCGCCCTGGGCTTTCTCAATCTGCGCGACGCGAGCGGCGGCAAGCTGCCCGGCACCGGCGCAGAAGGTCTGGCCGACCAGATTGCAGCGCTTGCATGGGTGAAGAAAAACATCTCCGCGTTCGGTGGCGACCCCGGCAACGTGACCATTTTCGGCGAGAGCGCCGGCGGCATGAGCGTCGGCGCCCTGCTCGCCTCGCCCGCTTCGCGCGGCCTGTTCCACAAGGCAATTCCGCAATCGGGAGCGAGCGACATCGGCTATGCCCGCGACGTCTCCGCCAGGGTCGCGCGCCATGTGATGGACAAGCTCGGCTCCGCCGACCCGCTGGAGGCGCCGTGGGAGACGATCCTCGACATTCAACGGAACCTGCTCGAGACCCCGCGTGAGATCGGTCTCGGCATGCCGTTTGCGCCGACGATCGACGGAACCATCCTGCCGAAACGTGCGATCGACTGCGTCGCCGAAGGTTCGGCCAAGGGCGTTCCGGTGATGACTGGCACAACGCGCGACGAATGGAAACTTTTCACCGTCGCCGCGGCGAACCTGCGCGAGATGGATGAGGCGCGCCTGCGCAAGATGACGGCAAACCTTGTCGGCGAAGCCTATGTGGAGCCGGTTCTCAGGGGCTACACCAAGGGAACGCCGTTCGAGCGCTGGAACGAGGTGATGACCGATCACACCTTCTTCGTCCCGGCGACGCGGCTTCTGGAAGCGCAGGCGGCGCATGCTCCGGTCTATGGCTATCGCTTCGACTGGCCGTCGCCGATGCTGAACGGCGCACTCGGTTCCTGCCATGCGCTCGAACTGGGCTTCACCTTCGGCACGTTCCGCGTGAAGGGCGCAGCGCCGTTCTTCGGCACGGGCGATGCGGCAGAGGAACTATCAGACGGCATGATGGACGCCTGGATCGCGTTCGCGAAGTCCGGCAATCCGTCGAACGACACCTCCGGCGCCTGGCTGCGCTATGACGCCAACAAGCGCGCGACCATGATCTTCGGCGACGGACTGCCGCACATGTCGTCGGCTCCGAACGAGGAACGCCGCAGGGCGTGGCAAAGCGTGCCGCCCGCCAAGATCGGGCCATAGCAGCTCAGTGAGGCGAATTGGTCCTTCGCCTCCCGGTGTGTTAACTGCGGCCATGACCAGCCACAAAACGATCAAGCTCAAGCCCAAAGAAGGCCGCCGCGCGCGTGCGGGCGCACCCTGGATCTTCTCCAACGAAATCCAGATGGATGGGGCCGCAAAGACGCTCGCACCGGGAACGGTCGTCAATGTGGCGGGCGACGACGGACAGATCTTCGGCACCGGCTATTTCAACGCCAAGAGCCTGATCAGCGTTCGCATGCTCGACCGCGCCGGGGACGTGATCATCGGCACAGGCTATTTCGTGCGTCACCTGCAACACGCGCAGGCAATCCGCGACGCGCTCTATGCGAAACCCTATTATCGCCTGATCCATGCCGAGGGTGACGGTCTGCCGGGCCTGACCATCGACCGCTTCGGCGACACAGTCGTCGCCCAGATCACGACGGCGGGCATGGAGCTCCTGATCGATCCGCTGCTGGCCGCTCTCGAGAAGACGGTCGCGCCGGCGAACGTCATCCTGCGCAACGACACCCCGTCGCGTGCGCTGGAGGGCCTCGGCGAGTATGTCCGCGCGGCCAAGGGCGAATCCCTGCGCATCGCCCTTGAAGAAAACGGCGTGCGATATTTCGCCGATCTCGCCGCGGGTCAGAAGACGGGCTGGTATTACGACCAGCGCGACAACCGCGCCTTCATGGCTGCGCTCGCCAAGGGCCGCAGCGTGCTCGATGCCTACAGCTACACCGGCGGCTTCGGCATTGCTGCCGCCAAAGCCGGCGCCAAGGAAGTCGTGTGTCTGGATTCGTCTGCGCCCGCTTTGGCCATCGCTGAGGATTCTGCGGCGGCCAACGGCGCCAAGTGCAAGTTCGTGAAGGCCGACGTGTTCGAAGAGCTTGAGCGTCTCGCGCTTGCCAAAGAAACATTCGACATCGTCATCGCCGATCCGCCGCCCTTCGTGCGTGCGCGCAAGGATCTGGAACCCGGCGCCAAGGCTTACCGCAAGCTGGCGCGTCTGGCCGCAGCCGTGGTCGCGCCGAACGGGTTCCTGCTGCTCGCCTCCTGCTCGCACAATATTCCGATGGAGCGCTTCGCGGCCGAGTGCGCCGCCGGCATCGCGCGCAGCAACCGCAGCGCGGCGCTGATCCGCCAGGCCGGTGCGGGACCAGACCATCCGGTCCATCCGATGCTTCCTGAAACGGCCTATCTGAAAGCGCTGGTCTACGCGCTCGACTGATCAGATCGTGAGCTGGGTGCCGAGTTCGACGACGCGATTTGGCGGCAGCTGGAAATAGCTGGCCGGCGCGAGCGCGTTCGAGGCGAGCCAGGTGTAGAGGGCAATGCGCCAGCTCTGCAGATCGGGATGCTCGCCAGGCACCAGCGTTTCGCGGCCGAGGAAGAAGGTCGAGGAATCCGGCTCGATCGCCAGGCCGAATGGACGGCAGCGTTGCAGTGCGCGCGGCACGTTGGGGATTTCGAAGAAGCCGTAATGGATCTTCACTTCGAAGAACCCCTTGCCGAGCTTTTTCACTTCAACCCGGCGCGCGCCGGGTACGATCGGGATGTTCTCGACCGTGATCGAAGCCAGCACGACGCGCTCATGCAGGACCTTGTAGTGCTTGAGGCTGTGCAGCAACGGCCCGGGAACGACGTCTGTGCGCGGCGCGAGAAACACGGCCGTGCCTGCGACGCGCGCGGCCGGCGCCCGCTCGAGAAACAGGTCGAGTGCCAGCGTGTCGTCGCGCATATGTTCCAGATGGACGCGGCGGCCGACGCGCCAGGTGTCGATCAGGAGGAATACCGTCGCGGCCATGGCAAGCGGCAGCCAGCCGCCCTGCACCACCTTGAGCGAATTGGCGGACAGGAAGGCCAGATCGATAAATCCGAGCGAGCCGAAAACGGCAATCACGACCGCCGGGCGCCAGCGCCAGCGGCGCACCGCAACGATGGACACAAGGAACGTGCTGATCACCATCACGCCGGTGACTGCGATGCCGTAAGCGGCGGCCAGATTGTCGGACGTCTTGAAGATCAAAACGATGAGCACGACGCCGACCGCCAGCATGGCGTTCACGCGCGGCACATAGATCTGTCCCATCTCGGTTGCCGAGGTGTGCTTGATTTCCATGCGCGGCAACTGGCCGAGCTGCACGGCCTGGCGCGTGATCGAGAACACGCCGGAGATCACCGCCTGCGAAGCGATTACGGTCGCCATGGTCGCAAGGACAACGACCGGATAGTGCGCCCAGTGCGGCGCGAGTGCATAGAAGGTGTTCGACGAGGCGCTTGGATCGGAGAGCACGACAGCGCCCTGGCCAAAATAGTTGAGAACCAGACCCGGCAGCGCGAAGTAGAGCCATGCCACCGTAATCGGCCGGCGTCCGAAATGGCCCATGTCGGCGTAGAGCGCTTCGCAACCCGTCACCGCCAGGACAACGGAGCCGAGCGCGACGAACGCGGTCCAGGGGCCATGGATGAACAGAGCTACGCCGTACCAGGGATTGATCGCCTTGAGGATGAGCGGATTGTGCAGGATCGCGGCGCCTCCCATCAGGGCCATGACGATGAACCACACCACCATCACCGGACCGAACAACTTGCCGATGCTGGCGGTTCCGTAGCGCTGCAGTATGAACAGTCCGATGAGTATGATGAGCGTGAACGGCAGAATGGCCGCCTTGAGGCTTTCGCTTTCGACGCCCAATCCTTCAACGGCGGACAGCACCGAGATGGCCGGCGTCAGCATGCCGTCACCATAGAAGAGCGCGAGGCCGGCGAGCGAAACCAGAGAAATCGCCGTCTTGATTCCGCGGCTGAGGCCCGTTGAGCGATGGGCCAGCGCGGCCAGCGCCATCACGCCGCCTTCGCCGTTATTGTCGGCGCGCATGATGAAGAAGACATACTTGATCGTCACGACGATGATGAGCGACCAGAAAATCAGCGAGAGCGCGCCGAGCACGGCAGGCGCCGCGGGAAGCACGCCGCCGGCAGCGATCACCGACTGCTTCACGGCATAAAGCGGGCTGGTACCGATATCGCCGAACACCACACCGAGCGCGCCCAGCGTCAGTCCGGCTTCGCGCCGGAACGAAGTGCTGGTAAGCGCCTTGGCAGTCATCGCAAACCGGACAGGGCGAAGCGATTCGACGGCACGCGGGTTTGGCTTTGCTCGATCATGCTCACGGATATGCGGCTGAAGCTCATACGATGCACGACGTGGCGCCGGATCAGCCCCAAGCTCGTGTCCAGAAGGGGCGGGACCATAGTCTTGCGCCCCATGGCAGCAAAGAGGGGCGAGGCGGAATGGCGCACACTCGCGCGCAAGTCACGGAAGTTGTTCAGCGAATGCCTCTTGCACGGCGCGAACGCACCGGTGCCGCATCGCTGGATGCGATCTGGCGCGCGATCGGGTCATCGGCCGATGCCATCGGCGTGGAATCGGGAGCTCCCGGGCCGATAAAGCCGCGCACCGCATAGACCTTGGTGCCCCAGCTCGCCGAGCGGATATTCCAGACCTTCACCTGGCTCCAGTCATTGTCCGGACTGACGTCCAGCACCGGGTCGTTCACATAGATCGCCCCATCGTTCAGCCAGTTGGCGTGATCGATGCGGATCTCGCGCGGCGTGATCACGTGCCGGACAACCGCGACATGGGCGCGATGACGGCCGGCATATCCGACCATGACCATGACCGAGCCTTCGCTGGGGGTGTTTCCGCGTTGGTAGACGCCGGCGGCTTTCTCCCACCACGTATAGGCGTCGCCACGGATGTTCACGCTGGAGTGGGCGCGCGCATAGGGGACGCATTCCAGGGAACCGGCGACGCGCGACGGCCCGCCATCAGAGAGGTCGTCGGGAAAGAGTGTCGGATCGTCGGGAAGCGCGTCCGGCACTGCGGCGCGGTTCATGCGTCCGAAAGCCAGATCGTTAGCAGAAAGCTGTACTGCGCCGGTTGTACCGCAGCCTGCTAGCAGCGAGCACACAGCTATGGCGGCGGCGCAACGAACCAGATTCGTAAAAGCCATTATCAGCCCTCAGGGGTCCAGCCGGCGACCAAAAGGCCACGCTACCGGAATGGGTTCAAAACGCAGTTAGAGAAATGGGCTGCGTTTGAAAAGCAAAAAAAATGGTTGCTTTTTACCTTATTTTCCGGGCCGAGCTTCGCTTCTTGGCAGTGCCGTTGTCGATCCGGACAATCCCATAGCCCCGATGGACACCAGGCCGGTCACGGCAAAGAAGAAGAAAGGCGCGCTCCAGGCCTGCTCGGTGAAGGCAAAAATGGGCAAGAGGAGGCCGGCAACCAGCTCCGGACCGCCGCGCCAGCCGCCGGCATAGCGCTCGCCCGAACGAAGCGTCCGCTGGAAATTCATGCTCGAGCTGAAGAAAGCCTCATATGTCGCACGGGTATTGGCGAGAATCAGGCCGCTTGGGAAAACCACCGCCAGGGCGATCGATCGGGCGATGCAGGGCATGCGCTCCCGCCCGAGCATCCTTTGGCCGAGATAGAGGTAGGCCGTGCTGGCAATGAGGCCCAGCGCCGACACCGAAAGCCCCAGCAGCGACACGCTGAGGATATAGACGACGCCCATGTACATCAGGGTCAGGCTGATGGCGGCGCTGGCAAACGCCAACGTGTAGAATGCGAACTGGATCATCTGCAGCGACATCGCCGCCTTCTTCCACAGCGGCATGTCGCTTGCCCAAATCGGGGGCAGAAGCTTGCGCGCGGTCTGCGCGTGACCCTTGGTCCAGCGCGCCTGCTGCGCACGCCACGCCGCCGCCGTTTCGGGCAATTCGCCGGGCACTTCGACGTCGGACATCAGCGCGGTGCGCCAGCCCTTCATCGCGCAGCGCATGGAAAGGTCGAGATCTTCGGTGAGCGTGTCGCCGGTCCAGCCGCCGCCATGGTCGATCGCAGCCCTGCTCCAGACACCCGCCGTGCCGTTGAACGACATCGGCAGACCGGCGCGGAAACGAGCCTCCTGTTCGACCGCAAAATGCGCGTCCAGCAGCATGCCCTGCGCGCGCGTCAACCAGTTTCGCGTGCGGTTTGCATGGCCCCAACGCGCTTGCACATAGGCCAGGCCGGAATCGGCGACCAGCGCAGGAACCATGCGGCGCAGGAAATCGGTCGGCGGAACGAAGTCGGCGTCGAAGATCGCCACATAGGGCGCATCGCAATGCTTGAGGCCGAACGCGAGATTGCCGGCCTTGAAGCCGGAACGTTCGCCGCGGCGCATGACCTTGAGGTTCACGCCCTGCGGCACCACGCTCATGATGGCGTCGACCAGGACTTGCGGATCGCCGGCGCGGCCATCGTCCAGCACCTGGATCTCAAGCTTGTCGAGCGGCCAGTCCATGCGGGCAGCAGCGGCGGCAACACGAACGGCCAGCGGGCCCTCGTCGCAGACCGGAAGCTGAACCAGCACCCGAGGCAGCGCTTCGTCGGGCAGAAGCGGCGTGCGGACGCGCGGTGCGGCGCGAAACAGGCGCAGATAGCCGAGCACCACGAGCTGGAGCGATAGAACAGCGATCACGCACAGGACGCCTGCGAGCATGCACTGCAAAATGAGGGACAGGCCGGTCATGCGAAGCGTTCGGACCCCACTAGAAATTCCGAAAAGACGCCCCGTTGGCCGGGGGGTGCTGATGTGGCCCGAACTTGTAACGGGCGGTTAGCTTTAGCAAGTGCGGGAGAAAGCCTCAATCGAGACAGTGTTAAGGCCGAAAAACGGCGTTTGCGGAACAGAATGAGAATGAATGGCGGCCCCTCGCCCCATGCCCGAGGGACCGACGCCCCCTGGGAACAGGTGAGGTTGCGGCAGCGGCCGAGCCGTCAGTCGAGCGTTCGGCGGAATCTGAGCAGAGCGATCGTCATGACCGCGAAGAGGAAAATGATCAGCGGCCACACATCGGGCCAGATCTCCAAGGGTCCGTTGCCCTTCAGAAGGATTCCCCGCACCACGCGAAGGAAGTGCGTGACGGGCAGCACCTCTCCGATCCACTGCGCCCACACCGGCATGCCGCGGAAGGGAAAGGCAAAGCCGGAAAGCAGGATCGCCGGCAAGAGAAAAAAGACCATCATCTGCATCGCCTGGAGCTGTGACTGCGCGATGGTCGAGAAGGTGTAGCCGACAGCGAGATTGGCGGCGATGAAGATAATGAGGACGCCGCTGAGCAGCGTCAGCGATCCGAGCATCGGAACGCCGAAGATGAGCCTGGCGGCCAGCAGCACCAGCGCGCTCTGCACCAGTCCCACCAGGATATTGGGCGCGATCTTGCCGATCATGATTTCCGCCGGATGGGTCGGCATGGCGAGGAGGTTTTCGTAGGTGCCGCGTTCGCGCTCGCGGGTCAACGCCATCGACGTCATCAGCACCATCGTCATCGTCAGGATGATGCCGAGCAGGCCGGGCACGATGTTGTATTGAGTGTTTGCTTCGGGATTGTAGAGCGGGTGCACGATGGTGACGAAAGGCGGCGCAGACTGCACGCGCTGCGCCAGCGGGCCTTTCAGATCGTCGCGCAGCGCATCCTGCACAATCGTATTGAGCGCGCCGATCGCGTTCGAGGAGGATGCCGGATCGGTCGCATCGGCTTCGACGAGCAGGCTTGGCTGCGTGCCGCGCACGATGTCGCGGCTGAAATTGACGGGAATCTCGACGACGAAGGACACCTCGCCCTCGGCGAGCATGCGACGCGCTTTTTGCGGCGAGTTGGTCGCCAGCCGGACGTCGTAGTAACCCGAGTTGGCGAGCGCGGCGACGATCGAGTCCGAGAATGTCCCCGGATCGGAGATGGCGACGGCGGCCGGCAGATGCTTGGGATCGCTGTTAATGGCAAAGCCGAACAAGAGCAACTGCATCGTCGGAATGCCCAGGATCATCGCGAAGGTAAGCCGGTCGCGGCGAAGCTGGATCGTCTCCTTGATGAGTATCGCCAGAATCCGGCGAAAGGAAAAGCGCCGCTTCACATTCCGTCTCCGCCGCTTTGTTCCTGGAGCTGGATGAAGACGTCTTCGAGGCTCGGTGCGGCTTCCTGAATCGTCAGGCCCGCTGTGCCCATGAACGGCACGAGTGCTTTTTCGAGCGCGGCATGGTCGCGGCCGCTGATGTGCAACGCGGCACCGAAGAAGGCGACGAATTCCACGCCGGGTGCGCCATGAAGCCTCGCGGCGAGCGAACGTGCGCCCTCGCCCTGGATGATGAAGGTGAAGAGCCCGGAACGCGCAATTACTTCCGCGACCGTGCCGCGTGCGACTATGGTTCCGAGGTTGATGTAGACAATGCGGTCGCAGCGCTCCGCCTCGTCCATATAGTGCGTGCTGACCAGCACGGTCAGGCCTTGCGCGCTCAAACGGTGAATCTCGTCCCAGAAATCGCGCCGCGCCTTGGGGTCGACGCCGGCCGTTGGCTCATCGAGCAGAAGCAGCTTGGGCGAATGCAGCATGCAGGCCGCGAGCGCGAGGCGTTGTTTCCACCCGCCGGACAGATCGCCGGCCAGTTGTTCCTGGCGATTGATGAGCCCAAGCCGCTCGATGGCGCCCGTCACCGCGCCGCGCGCGTCGGGCAGTTCATAAAGACGGGCGACGAAATCCAGATTCTCGCGGATCGACAGATCTTCCCAGAAGCTGAACTTCTGGGTCATGTAGCCGACTTCGCGCTTGATCTGCTCGGACTGCGTGCGGAAATCGTAGCCGAGGCACGTCCCCTCGCCGGCATCCGCGTGCAGCAAGCCGCACAGCATGCGGATCGTTGTGGTCTTTCCCGATCCGTTCGGACCAAGAAAACCCCACACCTCGCCCTCCGGCACGGCGATGTCGATGCCCTTGACGGCCTTCTTTCGGCCAAAGCTCTTGGTGAGCCCATGCACGTCGATGGCGAGCGAACGCATTCAGAGCGGCCGCACTTGCACCGGCTGGCCCGGATTGAGCGTCAGACCGCCGGGCGCGCGCGCCTCCAGCTTGAAGACAAGCTTTTCGCGATTGCCGATGGAGAAGATCACGGGCGGCGTGAACTCCTCCTGCTGCGCAATGAATGTGACCGTTGCGGTGATGCCGGCCGCGCAGCCGTCGCAACCGATCGACACGCGCTGGCCCAGTTTCACATGGGCGAACTCGGTCTCGGGCACGAAGAAACGGACATAGACATTCTGCGGCGGCAGGATCGAGACGACCGGCGTCATGGCCGGCGCATATTCCCCGGTGCGGAAGAAGACATCCTCGATGCGGCCGGTTGTGCGTGCGATGACGTCCCGTTCGGTGAGCTGGTAACGCGCGTTGACGAGAGCGGCGCGAGCCTGTTCCTCCTGCGCGCTGATCTGCGCGACGCGCGCGACGGCCTGGTCGTAGTTCGATTTGGCGATGTCGTAGGCCTGCTTGGTTCCCGCGCTGTCGCGCAGAAGTCCGCTCTGGCGCACCAGTTCGCGCTGCGTGAGATCAAGATTGGCTTTCGCTTCCGTCATCTGACCCTGCGCGAGCGCAATGGCGGCTTCGGCCTGATCACGCGCGGAGACCTGGCTTGTGTCATCGAGGGTGAAGAGGAGTTGTCCCACTCTCACGGCGTCGCCGCGCTGTACGGCAAGTCTTGCGACCCAACCGGCCTGCGGCGCCGCGACGAAGGCATTGTCGCCGACGGCATAACCGAGCCACGCTGAGTCGGTGTTCTTGCTGCAGGAACCCAGCAGAACGAGACAGGCAAATAGTGCGAGGCGCTTCATGGCGCTCCGCCTTCCGCCGCGAGACCGCGGAACAGGACGTCGAGATGCGTGTCGATGAGCGCCTTGTAGTCGTAGGGCTCAGGATCCAGGTGGGCGAACGTCACGCGCCAGATGGCGCTGAGCAGCACCGGAGCCACGCACATCCGCGCCACGTGAGCGGCAGGAAGCGTGCGGAATTCGCCTTGAGTTATGCCGCGCTCGATCAGCCCGGTCAGCAACCGCATGCCGGGCTCGATCACCTCGAAGCGATAGAATTCGGCCAGCCACGGAAAATTGGTGGTTTCGCCAATCACGATCTTGGGCAGGACGACTTTTTCGCTATCGACCAGCATCTGGGCCATGCGTGTGATCACCATGCGCAGAAGAAAACGCGCGGAGCCCTGATAGGTTTGCACGTCGGCCGCAACTGCGCCCAGCGTCGTTCCAACCGTCTCGCGGACGAGCGATTTGAAAACCGCTTCCTTGTTTTCGAAGTAAAGGTAGATCGTGCCCTTCGTGACGCCGGCGGCCTTTGCGATGTCGTCCATCCGGGCGGCGGCAAAGCCCTTCTGCGCAAACACCTTCAGTGCGGCATCCAGAATTTCGGCCGGGCGCGCCTGCTTGCGGCGCGACCAGCGAGTTTCCGGCGAGTCAGTAACAGTTCCCATCGCTCGAAATTAATAACTAACCGGTCAGTTATCAAATGAATTTTCCGCATTGGTGATGTGCGACCTCCCGACTGTGGTATACGGGAGACGAGGGGCGGCAGGAGAACAGCTATGAATTTCAAGCGTATAGCAACCATGTCGACTTTTTTGGCACTCGCCGCCTGCGTCTCGCCGACGACCTACAAGCCGGCCGACGCCGACCACCACACCGGCTATTCCGACCAGCGGCTGGCCGACAACCGATACCGCGTCACGTTCAAGGGAAACTCGATTACTCGCCGCGAAAAGGTCGAGGATTATCTGCTGCTGCGCTCAGCCGAAGTGACGCGCGACGCCGGTTATGCCTGGTTCGAGTTCGACACCCGCAACACCGAGGCCAAGACATCGTACCAGACGGACTTTGCCGGCTGGCCAGGCTGGGGACCGGGCTTCGGCTGGTACTGGCATAGCTGGCAGTTCGACCGGTTCGGCGACGGCTATGGCACGACAACACCCATCACCAGCTATGACGCCTATGCCGAGATCATCATGCTCACGCCCGAACAGGCCAAGACGGATCCCCATGCGTTGCGCGCCGACGATGTGATCACGCGCCTGGGCCCGACGGTGGAACGCCCTGCGCCGCCGGAGCACTAGGCCGTCGCAGCCTGAGCCGGACGAGCGCGCCGTCGCGCGCGCTCGTCACGACTTCAAACGACTCCTGAACGCACATGTGGGGAATGTCGACCGCCGCGAGGGGATCGTCGGCGACAATGTCCAGCACCGTCCCGGGAGTCGTTCGCAACAAGGCGCGCTTGGCGAACAGCGCCGGCAGCGGACACTTTAGGCCGCACAGGTCCAGCACTTCCGCATCGGGTTCGGGATCGTTATCCATAGAGTCGCAGTGTACGCATTTTGACTTTCAGGCCCATGGGATTGTTCGACGGTCTCACTCGCGAATCCACCTACATCTCCGCCATTGTCCGGACGCTGATCGGCATGCGCGGCGTCAAGCCGGACAGTCCGCACACCATCGTCGACATCATCCAGTCGCAGGCGCGCGAAACGCCGGACGCGACCGCGTTCTATTATCTCGACTCCAACATGAGCTACGCGGCGCTCGACGCGGCTGCAGACCGCATCGCGCACTGGGCACGGCAAAGCGGCGTGCAACAGGGCCATGCCGTCGCACTGCTGATGGAAAACCGGCCAGACTATGTCGCGTGCTGGCTTGGGCTGCTGAAAGCGGGCGCGATCGCAGCGCTGATCAACACGAACTTGCGCGGCAACGCGCTGGCGCACTCCATCGCGATCAGCGGCGCGCGCCATGTCATCGTCGGCAACGAACTGGCTGACGCCTATCTCGAAGCCGCGCCACAGATCGAACCGCGGCCGGCCGGATGGAGCGCCGGCGGACGCGCCGAAGGGCTCGAAGACCTCGATGCGGCAGTGCTCCCGAACACTCCGGCAGATCCTGGCTGGCGGCATGGCATCACCTGCAAGGACAAGGCGTTCTACATCTACACGTCCGGCACGACGGGCCTGCCCAAGGCATCGAACTTCACGCATCTGCGCATGCTTTTCATGATGCACGGCTTTGCCGGCGGGCTGAACGCCAAGCCGAGCGATCGGCTCTACAACGTCTTGCCGCTTTATCATTCGGCAGGCGGCGTGTGCGCACTGGGCCCCGCGCTTCTGACGGGCGGATCGGTGATCCTGAAGCGGAAATTCTCCGTCCACGAATTCTGGGAGGATGTGCATCGCTACGAGGCGACGCTCTTTCAGTATATCGGCGAGCTTTGCCGCTATCTCCTGAACGCGCCGGCATCGCGCTACGAACATGAGCACAAGATCCGCGCCATTACGGGCAACGGCCTGCGCCCCGAGATCTGGAAAAACTTCCAGCAGCGTTTCGCAATTCCGAAGATCGTCGAGTTCTACGGCGCGACCGAGGGCAACGTGTCGATGCTGAACTATGACGGAACCGTCGGCGCGGTGGGGCGTATCCCGTCTTACATGCGCGGTATTTTCGCCACGCGAATCGTCAAGTTCGACATCGAACATGAGACGCCTGTGCGCGGCTGGGACGGCCGCTGCATCGAGTGCAAGCCGAACGAAGCCGGCGAAGTGATCGGAAAGATCAGCAGCGAGCCCGGACGGACGTTCGACGGCTACACCAGAAAGGAAGATACGGAAAAGAAGGTCCTGCGCGACGTGTTCGAAGAAGGCGACAGTTGGTTCCGCACCGGCGACCTGATGCGCCGCGACGAGCACGGCTACTTCTTCTTCGTCGACCGCATCGGCGACACCTTCCGCTGGAAGGGCGAGAATGTCGCGACCAGCGAAGTGTCCGAAGCCCTCAGCGTTCTGCCCGGCGTCAAGGAAGCCAATGTCTATGGCGTGGCCGTGCCGGGCATGGATGGTCGCGCCGGGATGGCGGCGCTTGTCACCGCGCCGGGCTTCGATATCGCAGGATTGGCCGACGGGCTCGCCGGAAACCTGCCGGCCTATGCGCGGCCGGTCTTTGTGCGGCTGCTGCCCGAGATCGAGATCACGGGCACATTCAAGCAGCGCAAGGTCGAACTGGTGAAGGCGGGCTTTGATCTGTCTGCCTTCCGCGATCCGATCTACTGGCTTGATCCCGAGACAAAGCAGTACGCGCCCCTGACGCGCGAGAAGTACGCCGCGATCATCTCGGGTCAGGTAAAGCTCTAGCTGAAGGTGACCTGCGCGGCCGGCACGACCTCACCAAAGTCGTGGCTGATCTGGTTTTGCAGCGCGACGATATCCTTCGCCTTGGCGATGCGCGTATCGCCCGTCGAATGCGCGTCGGACACAAGCGTGATCTTGTAGTCGCGCTCATAGGCTCCCCGAATCGCCGAGTTCACGCAGAACTCCGACTGCATCCCCGTGACGATGAGGTGATCAATTCCCCTGGCCTTCAGCTTGGCGTCGAAGTCGGTTCCGTGAAACGCGCTGGACTTGTGCTTGACGGTAACGTCGTCGCCCGGCTGCGGCGCAATCTTTTCATGGAACGGATAGCCCGGAAGGCCCGGCTTGAACGGATGTTTCGGTTCATCGAGATTGTGATGCTGGACATACAGGATCGGCGCGCCGGCGGTGCGCGCCCTTGCAATGAGTGATGCAATCCGGTCCAGGACGCCGACATCGTCATAGGGCGGATAGTCCGGATTTTCCCACATGCCCTTCTGCACATCGATGATGACCAGCGCTTTCATGCTCACTCCAACTTTCACGCTTATGAGGTAAATCACAAAGCGGGAGATTGTGGCCACTCGCTTGCAAACCCGACGTCAGAGAAAACCCACAGTCGATGCCGGTTTGGCGCTTCTAGTTGAACACAACCTCCGCCGCCGGAATAACTTTTGCGTAGGAACCGCTTAGCGTATCATTCTGAATATCGATGATCGTTTTTGCCTTTGCGAAGCGCGTGTCGAAAGTCGAGTGACCGTCGGCGACAAGGGTTACCTGATAGCCACGCTCAACGGCGCCCCGCACAGCCGAGTCGACGCAATACTCCGACTGCATGCCGGTAATAATGAGTTGATCGACTCCCGCGCGCTTCAACTTCGCATCGAAGTCGGTGTTGTTGAAGGCGCTCCCACGGTGTTTGACAGTCACATCGTCAGTCGCAAGCGGCGTAAGTTTGTCGTGGAAGGGAAAGCCCGGCTTGCCGGGCTGGAACCCAGAGTCGTCCAGATCGTGATGCTGTACGTACATGACAGGCACGCCTGCCTGTCGCGCATGTGCAATCAGAGCGGCAATGCGGTCGACAACCTCTTCACCCTCGTACGGCGTGGAGCCAGAGTTTTCCCACATGGCGTTCTGCACGTCGATGACGACAAGCGCCTTCATAGAGTCTCCATCGGTCGCGGCACCGTGAGCATATAACGCCACAAACGCATCAGGGGTAGACGCGAATTTCGCGCTACCCCTGTGTGCAGACTGCAAATGTGAAGACTATTCGGCGGCCTTGGCGGCTTTCTTGGCCTCGTCCTCATTGTGCTTGACGATGGTCGCCATCGCCGCGCTCATCGCTGCGCCGATGAAGGCTTCCTTGTTGTCGCGCGCCCAGTTGAACGCTTCCTCGCGCTTGGAATTGGCGCCGTTGATCACCGGCGTGACGTGCCGTTGCCAGAGCTCGTACGACTTCTTGGTCGCATCGAAATTCGCCCAGTTGTGCGCGAGCTGCAGGAATACGCCGAACTCGCCCTGCTTGGCCTGCAGGCGGCGGATCTGCGCGATGGCATCGTCGGGCGTTCCGACGACGATCTGGCCGCTCTTGGCCAATTCTTCGATGGTCTGAAGTCTCGGTGCCCTGGCGGCCGGCGACGGCACTGATGCCGCCGAAATAGTCCTGCCACTTGCGGATGCCGAACTCCACGTTCTTGTAGGCTTCGGCGCGCGTCTCGGCGATGTGCACGGGGCCGACGAGGCGCAGCTTTTCCGGATCCATCTTGCGGCCGTTTTCGGCGGCGACGTCGTTGGCCACCTTCCAGTTGATGCCAAGCGCGTCATAGCCGCCTTCCTGCGTTGCCGCCACGCAGAGCATGCCGAATCCGTGCTTGCCCGCGAGCTTGCCGCCAGACGGTGTCACCGACGACGCCACCGCAACCTCGGGATGCGGCCAGGTGTAGGGCTTGAGCTGGCACGTCGCGTCGACGAGCGTAAACCAGTCCGACTTGTGCGTGACGCGTTCACCCTTGAAGAGGCGCAGGATCACCTCGATCGCTTCCACCATGCGGTCGCGCTGCGTCGAAGGATGAATGCCCATCGCGAACGCATCCGATGGAAGAAGGCCCGGGCCGACGCCGAGCATGAAGCGGCCCTTGGTCTGGTGATCGAGCTGGATGACGCGGTTCGCGACCATCAGGGGGTTGTGATAGGGCAGCGAGATCACGCCCGAGCCGAGCATGATGCGCTTGGTGCGTTCAGCCGCCGCGGCGATGAACAGCTCGGGGCTGGCGATGATTTCGTAACCAGCCGAATGATGTTCACCGACCCAGGCTTCGTCATATCCGAGACGATCCAGATGCTCGATCAGCTCAAGGTCGCGCTGGATGCACAGCGTCGGGTCTTCGTCGACCGGATGAAAGGGCGCAAGGAAGATGCCGTTGCGCAGTTTGATGGCCATGAAATACCTCCCGTTTCGATTGAATAGCGTGGCGGCCTTATCGCATATCGTTCTGGCCGAGGAAAACGTGGTGGCTTACAGACCCGGCGGCGGCCGGAAGCCGCCCAGACCTTCCTCTACGGCGGCCGCATAATCGAAAAGCCTGTCTTCACCGTTCCAGGGACCAACGATCTGCACGCCGACCGGCATGCCCTTGGCGGTCTGGCCGGCCTGCACGACAAGAGACGGCGCGTAGAGGGCCGTCGCGAGCGATATCCATTCGATGATCTTCGGATAGGGAACGTTCTTGCCGTCGACGTCCAGAATTCGTTCGTTGAACGTCGGCTCGTGCTGGTGCGGAAACGCTGTCACCATCGAGACCGGCATGACGATCGCATCGTAGCGCTTGAAGAACTCTTCGAGTCTTTTCTTGTACTGCGTCTGTCGCGCACGCGCGTTCGCTACTTCATCCTGCGTCGGCCGGACACGAAGGCGGTAGGCCGCCGCGGTCGCGCCCTCGCCGCCACGTCTCACGAGCTTAAGGTCGTCGTCCCGCATGGCGTCGAAAGCCTTCAGCATGCTTTCCGGAAATCCGCTTGCGATGATCGGCGTGAGGATGGCCGTGTAGAAGTCCATCAGTTCGGCGCCGTCGACGTCCGGCTTGGCATGCTCGACCTTGGCTCCGGCCCGTTCGAGCGCACCGCCGGCGCGTTCGACGCCGTCGCGCACGTCGCGCGCCAGCGGCCATGCTGCTTCCGCATCCCAGACCGCAACGCGCGCGCCCTTCACATCCTTTCGTGTCTGCTCCGGCGTACCGCGCAACACGCTCCACAAAAGCTTCAGGTCATCGACATTGCGCGCCATTGGCCCAACGACGTTCAGGTCCGTGTTTTCAGTCGAACCCGGAGCCGGCGGAACATGGCCGCGCTGCGAGAGTACGCCCCAGGTCGGCTTCAACGACGTCACGCCGCAGAAATTTGCCGGATGCCGCAGGGAGCCGCCTATGTCCGAGCCGATTTCGAGCGGCGTTACGCCCGTCGCCAGCGCGGCCGCGGCGCCGCCTGACGATCCGCCGGGGACGCGCGTCACGTCATACGGATTGTTCGTGGTTCCATAGATCTCGTTATAGCTCTGGATGTCGCTGAGCATGAACGGAACATTTGTCTTGCCCCAGATCACCGCGCCGGCTTTTCGCGCCAGCGCCACCATGTCGGCATCGGCGCAATTCTTCGGACGGTTCTTGAGCGCCGGATTGCCGCTGACCGCCGGCATGTTCTCGACGTCGAAGCCGTCCTTGATCGTCATCGGAAGGCCGGCAAGCGCGCCAAGCGCCGCGCCTGTCGCGCGCGACTGCATCGATCGCCGCGGCATCCTTGCGCGCGCGTTCAAGATCGGTCTCGATCACGGCGTTGATCGATTTGGCAATTTGTCCGTTGCGCGCCGCATGGGCATCCAGCAACTCACGCGCCGATATCTTCTTCGCGCTCAGATCGGCAATCATCTGGCGTGCCGTGGCGTAAAGGTTTGTCATGCGCAGACCCATTTTTTCCGACCGCGGGATGACATAGGCTCGCGCCAAGCCTGTCCAGAAAAATCGAGGAACCGCCCATGCGCGCCGCCATATTCAAGGAAATGTCCAAGCCGCTGGTGATCGAAAATGTTCCCGATCCCGTGGCGGGTGCCCATGACATCATCCTGAAGGTCAGGAATTGCGGCATCTGCGGATCGGACCTGCACATGACCGAGCCGACATCCGCCATGCCGCTCGCGCTGGGCTCCATCATGGGCCATGAGTTCGCCGGCGAAGTCATCGAAGTCGGCAGCGCGGTCAAGCATCTGTGGAAACCGGGCGACAGGTTGGCCGGCTTTCCGGTGATCTGCTGCGGAGATCACACGCCCTGCATCAATTTCAGCCTGCGCGGAACCTGCGCCAAGATGCTGAGCGTTGGACTGGGCGCGGCGCCCGGCGCCTATGCGGAGTTCGTGCGCATCGGCGCGAGCAGCGGCTACAAGCTGCCGCCAAGCGTCTCGTTCCGCGAGGGCGCGATGGTCGAGCCACTGGCGGTCGGCCTGCATGCTGTCGACATGGCCCGTATGCCGCGCGGCGCCACCGTTCTGGTGATCGGGGCAGGTCCCGTCGGCCTTGCGACGATGCTGTGGGCCAAGTTCCTGGGCGCCCGGCACGTCATCGTCAGCGAGAAAGCCGAGATCCGCCGCAAGATGGCAGCAAAGTTCGGCGCCACCGATGCGATCGACCCTGGCCAGCCGCTGGTCGCGCAGGTTGAGAAGATCGCCGGCAAGGCTCCGGATGTGATTTTCGAATGCGTCGGGGTACCCGGTTTGCTCAATGCCGCCATGATGGAAGCGCCGCGCGGCGGACGAATCGTGGTCGCCGGTGTCTGCCAGCAGGCCGATACGATCATGCCGCTGATGGGCATCCTCAAGGAGCTCGAGATTCAATTCGTGCTCGGCTACCGTCCTGACGATTTCGAATATGTCATCGCCATGATCGCCAGCGACCGGATCGACGTGGATGCGATGGTGACCGACATTGTCGACCTGAACGGATTGCCCGGAGCATTCGAGGCGCTGCGCAAGCCTTCGCACCAGTGCAAGGTCATGCTGGAGAACTAGGCACGCGCGAAAATCGTGCAGCGACCTATATCGAATCGATAGCGCGGGACGTTCCGTCGCAGCGCGATGATTCATCAAACTGTTACAAGGCCCGCGCGCGACTCGCCGGCTTCGGGAATCGCGGGTCCCTTTCAACCAGATGAGCGAATGTGCGGCATCGCGCATTCGATGGACGTGGCGATGGACAGGCACAACAGTTTCACGAGCGCGGTTACAAGCGAAAAGCTGCTTGCCGTCTATGCGATCTGGATGGAGCTGGCGGCGGGCCGTATCGGTCCGCAGCGTTCCGAACTGACGCCATCGCGTCTGCGCCGCGCGACATCGTGGACGTTCACCGTCGACGTCATGGACGGCGGCACGGATTTTCGCTTCGGCTTTGCCGGAGACAAGCTCATGCAGTTCCTCGGGCAGCGCTGCGCCGCGCCCACCCTTGCGGGCTTGCGCGGCTCGCACTTCTTTGATGCGGCGGACGAACTTTTCCGCACATGCATCGCGAGCAAGAAGCCGTTGGTCAGCGGTCCGCAGCCGACTTACTACAAGGGCAAGGAGCATCTCGAGCGCGAGGTGCTGCTTCTGCCGCTCTCAGAAGACGGCGTGAACGTCACCGGGATACTGGGCGCGTTCGATACCTGGCGCCTCGGCACCAACCCGCACCTGCTTGAGCCGATCCTCGCCGCCTGAGGATCACGCCGGAAGCTTCACCATCATCTTGCCGGTGTTCTCGCCGTTGAGCAGCGCGATCAGTGCGCGCGGGGCATTCTCGATCCCTTCGAACAGGGTCTCCTGATATTTGATCTGCCCGTTCTTCAGCCAGCCCGCCATTTCTTCGTTGAACTGTCCCATCAGATGCATGAAGTCGGGCGCAACGAAGCCGCGGATGTTCACGCGCGCATAGATGATCGCGGACAGATTGCGCACGCCGATCTGCTGATCGTTGTAGGTCGAGATCATGCCGCATACGGCGATGCGGCCCAGTGTATTCATCCGGCGCAACGCGGCTTCCAGATGGTCGCCGCCGACATTGTCGAAATAGACGTCGATGCCCTTTGGCGTTGCCTTTTCCAGGGCGTCACGGATGGGCTCTTTTTTGTAGTTGATCACTGCATCGAGTCCGAGCGTCTTCAGCCATGCGACCTTGTCATCGGATCCCGTGCTTCCGACGACGGTGCAGCCCTTGAGCTTGGCGATCTGCGAAGCGAGCGAGCCGACGGAGCCGGCGGCTGTGGAGACGAACACCTGTTCGCCGGACTTCATTTTGCCGATTTCCAGCAACCCGCCATAGGCGACAAACCCGGCGCCGCCCATCACATGCATATAGACCGTGAGCGGTAGTTTGGGATCGGCATCGACCTTGGCCAGATGCTTGGCATCGGCGACATAGCGCTCACGATAGCCATACGCGCCGCGCACAACGTCGCCTTCCTTGAGATTAGGTGCGCGCGACTTCACCACCCGGCCAAGCGCGAATCCGCCGAGCACGGCGTTCACATCCTGTCCGCGCGTGAGGCGCGGGCGCGTCGCCGGATCGACGCTGAGATAGAGATTCTGCACCAGGGCCTGGCCGTCTGCAGGTTCGGGCAGCGTGACTTCGCGCAACGCGAAGTCGGCGTCGCGCGGCATGCCGTCAGGACGCTTCACAAGATGGATTTCGCGGCTTGTCGTCATGGCTAAACTCCTGTTGGCTTGGCCGGCCCATTGAGGCGCATAGCGGGAGTCGAAAGCAATGCCTGCACATTACGACTATCTGAGTTTCACGCTGGAACGCGGCCGTCCCGCCTGGACGGCGTTCAGCGATCACATGCGCGATACGGTCACGCCCGCGATCGCGCAGGCCGGCGGCGAGATGCTCGGCCTGTTCCAGGGGCAACTTGGATACTTGTCGAACGAGGCCATCGTCTTGCTGCGCTGGCCGACCGCGCACCGCGACCGCTTGCGTGAGATCGACCGCGCGCCCGGCGCCGTGACCCTGCATCCCGAAATGCTGACCCCGACCGTGCGGCCGCCCAATTCGGCGAAACTGAGGCAGGGCGGCATCTATGTGCATCGCTGGTTCACGGTCGATGCCGACAGTGTTGCCGACTTTGTTGCGCTCTCGAACCGCGCTTGGGCAAATTTCGAAGGCAGCTACCAGACGGAAATCTTCGGCCTTTTCACCGCCGAACGGACCGTCGCGGATGTGCGCGAGGGAACCGGCAGGCTCCTGTTGCTCACCTATTATGCGAGCCACGGCGTCTGGGAGGAATCCCGCGAACAGACGCGCGACCCCAATGGACTTTTCGTCCAGCGCCACGCCCTGACACGCTCCACGATCGGCCGCAGTTCAATTTTGATATTGCCGGCCTAAGCTTAGGCACCTGATCCAAATGGGGTTTCGGACCGCCAGCCCCATTTCGGTGACGTTGTCGTCAGCCAAGCCTTGCGCGAAGGCGCTCAGAACTCTTAGATGCACGCCTTCATCAAGGGAGGTACGGCGCATGTCCGTCGACGGTAAGTGGAATATCACGATCAATTCGCCCATGGGCGCACAAAAGGCGACACTCGACCTTAAGGCCAACGGCAGTGCGCTGACAGGCACGCAGGCTGGCCAACAGGGCTCGATGGAAATCGCGAACGGCAAGGCAGACGGCAACAACGTCTCCTGGTCGATCTCGATCACCTCGCCGATGCCGATGACGCTGGAACACAGCGGCACGGTCGATGGCGACAAGATTTCCGGCAACGTGAAGGCGGGCGCGTTCGGCTCGTTCCCGTTCTCGGGCACGCGCGCGTAAGTCACGCCCGCAATCGCTTGGATCAAGGGCGGCATGCGTGCCGCCCTTTTTCTTTGGTACTGCGATACGCTAGATCGACGTCGTCCGACGCGAGGTGATCCGTTGAGAATTCCCATTCATCGCGAAGGCTGGCCATTCATCGCGATTTTTGCCGTCATCAACGCCGCCCTGTATTTTCTATCACCATGGGCGGCTGCAGCGTTTGTGCCGGTTACGATCTGGTGCATCGCATTTTTCCGCGATCCGGAGCGCACGCCGCCTCCGGGCGAAAAACTTCTTGTCAGTCCGGCCGACGGCGTCTTGTTGCCGATCGTGCAGGCCGCGCCTCCCGAAGAACTTGGCCTCGGAAGTGAAGCGCGTCCGCGCCTCTCCATCTTCATGAACGTCTTCAATGTCCATGTGAACCGAATGCCGGTGAGCGGCGAGGTCATCGCACTTGCCTATCGGCCGGGGCGGTTCTTCAACGCGTCCTTCGACAAAGCGAGCGTGCACAATGAGCGCATGTCAGCGCGGATCAGACCGTCCGGGAGCAACGACCCCGCCGCCGACCTGGTCGTGGTCCAGATTGCGGGGTTGGTGGCGCGCCGCATCGTCTGCGACATTAAGGCAGGCGACCGGATTGGCAGGGCGGAGCGGTACGGCATGATCCGATTTGGCTCCAGGCTGGACGTCTATTTGCCCCTTTCGGCCAAGATCATGATAAAAGAAGGTTCTGTGACAAAGGCCGGCGAAACGGTCCTGGCACAGCTTCAAGGTTAGGCACGTCATTGGCTTATCGCAGAATTGATCCGCGCCGGATGGCGGAACGGCTGGAAGAGCTGTCCGTGGGCCGCGTCGTGCCGAGCGTGCTGACCCTTTTGGGTCTGTGCAGTGGCATCACGGCCATCCGTTTCGCGATCGACGGCAACTGGGCCTATGCGGTCGCGGCGATCATCTTCGCGATGCTCTTCGACATGCTCGACGGTCGCGCGGCGCGATTCCTGGGTGCGGACACCCGGTTTGGAGCACAGCTCGATTCCCTCGCCGACCTCGTATCCTTCGGCGTAGCTCCGGGTGTTCTGGTTTTTATGTGGAGCCTGTCGCGCATGGGCAACGCGGGCTGGGTGGCCGCGCTGATCTTCTGCGCCTGCAGCGCCATCCGTCTCGCGCGCTTCAATGTCCAGAGCGTGCGCGATGAAGGTTCTTCGCCGGCCAATCCTTATTTTACAGGTCTTCCGACGCCGGCCGCTGCGGGCTTGCTGCTGCTGCCGATGCTCCTCAGTTTCCAGTGGGGCGGCGATCTGTTCCGCAACCCGCTGTTCAGCGGCGCGATGATCGCGATTTCCTCAAGCCTGATGGTCAGTCAGTTGCCGACGCCGTCGATCAAATATATGCGCCCGGCCCGCCAGCATCGCCTGATCGTCTGGGCGTTTGTCGGTGTGCTTGCGGGCTTCATGATCACCTGGCCCTGGATCACGCTGACCGTCGGCATGGTGATCTATCTGAGTTCCATCCCGTTCGGCATTGCCATGCAGGCCCGCCAGAGAGCACGCACAAGACACTAGCGGCGCGGCGCTAGGTCGTCTGTCTCAGAACCTCGTCAAGCTTGATGCCCTGCTTCTGCAGCATGGCCATCAGCATGTCGTTCTGCCGTTCCAGGTGTGTGAGGATCGTTTCGACCTCGGCTTCCGCCTTTATGTTGACGTCGAGGTCGTGAACTGCGCGCGCTTCAGACTGACGGCCCTGGATGTTTTGGCCGATCATCAGCAACGGCATCAGCAGGATCTGGATCATGTTCGAGATGAACAGCCAGAACACGAACCCCATCGGCGGATCGAACTGCAGACGCGGCGGCGCAAGGAAGTTCCACCCGAGCCAGAAGATCGTCCAGCCAAGGATCAGCAAGAAAAATGTCATCGTTCCGACATGATCCGTAATCCAGATCGCCAGTTTCTCGAGCTTTCCCATGCTCGCCCTGATCTCGGCATAGGTATCGCGCAATGGATGGTTGCGCCTGATCTCGGCTAGCTTTTGGAGCGACAAGTAAGCCATGAGCCATTCCCCCGTCGAATTCTGCGTGCGGAATCAATATCGCTTCGGCGTCAGGTGCGCGCAACTGCCTGCGAGCGGCTCACGGAACTATTCGGTTGCAGTGCAAAAAAGAGGCAGTTGCCTGCGACTCCAACTGTCGCATGGGGCGGGCTCGATTTGCGCGCGACTTCAAGGCGGGTCGGGTGTAGGTTTAATTTACGGGGCTTACGTTTTTTCACGCGAGTGGAGTTCGATCCAAAAAATTCCAAGAGAGTCTCATGGCCGGGCCACCGGCGCTCGAATTCTGAATCATCCTGTCACTGTCATTCCACGCCTAAACTCATTTTGTCAGTCAACCTGAAGGGAGCTTTTCATGAAGTTCGGAAAATTGATTCTCGCGGCCGTCGTTGCGGGTCTGACGATGGTTGCATCGTTCGCGCCCACATCGGCCAAGGAAGCCATGGCAGCGCCGGACGGCGCGGCGCGCGCCAATCTGGCGGCAACGCTGGCGCAATACGGCATGACCAACAAGGATCCTGCCGCCCTGCTCGCAGCAGCGCACATCATCAACGGCCTGAAGGCCAATGTCGCCAAGCAGGCTTCTGCAGCGGGCGGCGGCAAGCCGGAAGCCTATGACGCACTCACCTTGCTGAAGTTGGCGAAGGGCTATGCAACGGGCGCCAATGCCTCGTTGGCCTCGGCGATCGATGGCGAGATGAAGAACGTCAGCGCAACGCAGGCAGTCTGCTACTATCAATACTACTGCAACTACGGTTACTGCTGGTATCAGTACTACTGCTACTGATGAGCCGCTGAATATCGGGGGGCCGCGCAAGCGGCCCCTTTTTTTTGACAATAATTTGCGTCACCCTTTGGCGATCCAGATGCGTATCCAAGCCGCCCTTGTTTGCAGCGTCTTCGCACTTCTGCTGTGCGCGTCGACGCCTGCCGGGGCAGCGCCGCCCGTAAGGCACGCGCTGCTCGTTGCCGTGCAGGGTTATGACAAGCTTCCCGGCGTCAGCCTTTTCGACGGCCCGCGCAATTCGGTGCTGCTCTGGAACGATTATCTGCGTTCCCAGGGTTTCACGGACATCACGGTGCTGGCCGAGGGCATGGATGCCGGCGATGTGAAATGGACGAAGAAGGATCCGCCCGTTCTTCCGCCGACCCGCGCCAATATTCAAAAGGCGTTCGCCGATCTTGAGGCGAAGCTCGAAAAGAGCGGCGGCCAGGACAAGGTGCTGATCGTGCTCGCGGGGCATGGCAGTCAGCAGCGGGCCGCCCCGAACGATCCGCCCAAGCCGTTCAATCTCGATGAAGTATTCCTGCCGATGGACGCCGGGCCGCGGCCGCCCAACGATCCCGAAGGGCCGTTCTCGAATGCGCTCGTCGACCACGATATCGCGCCGCATCTGAAGAACATGTCGCGGCATTCATCGTTTATCTGGCTGATCTTCGACTCCTGTCACTCCGACACGATGACCTATGACACGCTGCTGCTGCACAAGAAGCCGGTGCTGTCGACCAATATGGGCGCGCTCGACTATGCCTCGCACAACACGATGAAGCCGCTGATGGCCGCCGCCACGCCTGCGCCGGCATTCGGACCGTCGCCGCGCGACAAGGACTGGCCCAAGAACTATGTCGCGTTCTTCGCGTCCAGCGCCGACCAGACGACGCCGTTGATCGTGGCCGACGCCGGCCCGGCGGCCGCGCGGATCGGCGACGGCATGTCGCGCTTCACCGCATTCTCCTATTTCATCGTCGATACCTTGCGGAAGAATCCCAAGGCGAAGTTTGACGACATCATCCAGAGCGTTCGGGCAAACTATAAAGTGTCCTATCCGGGCGATGCGTATGAGCCGAAATTCGAAGGCGGCACACGGCTGCAACTGCCGGCCGACGCGATCCTCGGTACCAAGCCGGTAATCGCTCAGGCGAAATAGGCCGAGCCCAACAGCACGAGACCGACGGCGCCGAAAGCCATCGCGCTGAACCACAGCCAATGGCGGCGCGTGATGATCGCGACCGTCGACATCGCGATTCCGATCTCGAACAGCGTCGCCGATCCGGTCAGCCAGTGATGGCGGTCTTCATGCGCGGCGCTCTCCGCGAGGAGCCTGTCACGATCAGCTTCGTTCTTCTTCGCATCGACGCGGATCGAGACCTGTCGATCGACATTGTCTTTTTCATTCTTGCGGTAGCGCTCCGCGTTGGCTCCACCACCGTCTGCGGCAATGCCGTAGATATGCTTCTTGAGGCTGTCGGCCTGGTATTCGTCCCACGCGTCGGTGGCGCGGTCCTGCGCCAGAACCGCTTCGCTCGTCGCGTTCAACGCGCGCCCGCCTTCGACCAACTCAAGGCTTCCGGCCACCGCCGCAAGCACCGCCAGGGCGGCAACGGATATCGCGATGCGCGAGATGAACGGATCGCCGGCATGCGCTGCGTGCTCGGCATGTTCTGTGTGCTCGTGCGCGTCGAGTGGCGCGTCGTGTGACATTCGGATCCTCCGCAAAACAGGCCGCCGTCAGGCCGTGCCGCGCAGGAAGCGGTCGGCAATAGCAGCGTGCATGGCAATGCCGTTCGCCATCGCTGCCTCATCCATCATCATACGGTTGGAGTGGCAGGCATGCGCGTGATTGTGCGACACGCCTTCCGGCGCGACGCCCAGGAACACCATGCAGCCCTGCATCCGCTGAAGCACATAGGAGAAATCCTCCGCTCCCATGATCGGAGCCGGCATCTTCAGAAAGCCTTGCTGTCCGAAAAGATCCTGCGCGACGTTCTGCGCAAAACCGACGAACTTCTCGTCGTTGAGCGTCACCGGATAACCCTGTGTGAGCGTCACGTCCGCTTCGAGTTCGTGCGCTCTGGCGATTCCCTCGGCGAGGCGCGTAATTCCTTCGATCGCCTGCGTCCGGCTCTTTTCCGAAAAGCTGCGCAGCGTGCCGCGCATGCGCGCGCTCTCGGGGATCACATTGTTCGTCGTTCCGGCATCGAGCTGGGTGATCGAGAGAATGACGGGATCGAACGCATCGATGCGTCGCGTCACCAGTGCTTGCAACGCCTGTACGATTTCGCAGGCAACGGTCACCGGATCACGCGTGAAATGCGGCATGGAGGCATGGCCGCCCTTGCCCTTGAGGCGGATATCGATCGTGTCGGCCGCAGCGAGCAGCGGGCCGGGTCGCGAAGCGATCAAGCCTGTCGGTATGTTCGGCGAGATATGGATGGCGAAGGCGGCCGTCGGCGCCGGCGCGGCATCGAGCATGCCTTCCTCGATCACAAAACGCGCGCCGGCATAACCTTCCTCACCAGTCTGGAATAGGAATTTCACGTTACCGTTCAGCTTGTCGCGATGGCGGTGCAGCAGATGCACCGCGCCGACCAGCATCGCGGTATGCGAGTCGTGGCCGCAGGCGTGCATGCGGTTCTCATGCTGCGACTTGAACTCGACATCCGTGTCTTCGGGCATCGGCAGCGCATCCATGTCGCCGCGCAGCAGAATGGTCGGTCCTTGCTGCGCGCCGCGCAGCGTGACCACCATGCTCGACGTCGTCTTGCCTTCGACGATCTCGACGTCCAGACCCGCAAGCGCCTCGCGCGCACGGCGGGTGGTTTCGGGCAGGTGCAGGCCGAGTTCGGGAAATTTGTGCAGTTCGCGCCGAAGCGTCACCACCATCGGCATCATCTCGTTGGCGCCCTCGCGCCAGACGCTGAGATCGTCTGTCGGCTTGTCCATTGTGCTTTCCCCCCATTTTTGTCGAGTTTGGCTGGCCCGCCCTCTGGCGTCCATAGGCGTCAGAGCACAACTTCGATCAGGCGCGGCCCGACATGACGGATTGCAGATTCGAACTGGCTCTCGAAATCGCGAATGTTCGTGGCGCGCGTCGCCTCGATCCCCATGCCGCTCGCAAGCTTGACCCAATCCAGTTCCGGATTGTGCAGGTCGAGCATCGAGAGCGCCTTCGGGCCGGGGTTTCCGGCTCCAACTCGGGCGAGCTCGATATTCAATATCGCGTAGGATTTGTTAGCGAAAATGACAGTCGTCACGTCCAGCTTCTCGCGCGCCTGGGTCCACAGCGCCTGCAGCGTGTACATCGCGCCGCCGTCGCCGTGCACACAGACGACCTTGCGTCCCTTTCCGGCGACAGCCGCTCCTGTTGCAACGGGCAGCCCCTGTCCGATCGATCCACCGGTCAGCCCGAGATGATCGTGTGGCGCAGCGGTTATGGTGGCAAGCGCCGTGCCCGCGCCCGACGTTGCGGCTTCGTCAGAGAGGATGGCCCCTTCCGGCAGGTGTCGAGCGATGACCTGACCGATTGTGTACTGGTCGAACTTGTCGGAAATCGAGTCGGGCTTTTTCAATGGCGCGACATTGGCCGCCTCCTTCGGTGCAGCAATTGCTTCAGCCAGCGCATCGAGCGCTGCCACCCCGTCTTCGTGCGCATGCGAAAGATAAATCACCTTTGTCGCAGCCTGCAGCCCATAGCTCGGCTTGCCGGGATACGCGAAGAACGACACAGGCGGCTTGCTGCCAACCAGGATGAGCTGCTCTGTGTCCTGAAAAAACTCGACGATCTGTTCGGCAAAATAGGGAACGCGCTCGAGCTTCACGCGGCCTGCGCCACGCTGCAGTCGCGCCGTGAACGTATCGCAGGCGATGCGCGCGCCAGATTTGGCGGCGATGCGCCCGGCGGCCATCAGTCCGTGTTCCTTGAGCGCCGCACCGCGGACGAGGATCGTCGTCTTCTTTCCGTTTTTCAGGGCTTGCGCGGCCCGGTCGATGGCGTCGCTTGAGACTGTCGCGGGCATCGGGCGTGGCAATGCGGGTGACGGCCCGTCTGCGTCATTCCAGGCCGTGTCGGCGGGAAGAATGAGGGTGGCGATCTGTCCCGGCGGACTGAGCGCCGCCTGCACCGCCCGCGCGCCGTCTGCTGCGACGGTCAGCGAGCTCGGCGAAGAATGGACCCACGCGGAAACCGGCCGCGCAAAACCGGCAATGTCGGATGCCAGCGGCGCATCGTATTGCGCGTGATAGGTCGCGTGATCGCCGACGATGTTCACGATCGGCGTCGCGGCGCGGCGCGCATTGTGCAGATTGGCCAGACCGTTCGCGAGACCGGGCCCGAGATGCAGGAGTGTGCACGCCGGCTTTTCCGCCATGCGGCCATAGCCATCTGCCATGCCGGTGACCGCGCCTTCAAACAGGCCGAGAATCGCGCGCATTCCATCGACGCGGTCCAGCGCGGCGACAAAATGCATTTCGGACGTGCCAGGATTGGAGAAGCAGACTTCGACACCGCTGGCCACGAGCGTGCGCACGAGACTTTCCGCGCCATTCATCTTGCTGTCCGCCATCGCCGTTTCCTCAGATCGTTTGCCTGTTTTGCGGCCATTCTAACCATCGAATTCGCGGCTTGGCGGCCCGGACCGACGCGCAAATGGTCTCAAAACGTGGCATTTTGTAAGACGCTCTAATATTCCCTATTGTAAAGCATTATAGGGAATGATAGGGAATATTTGGGTGCAAATTGTCGATCTAGCCAATGCCACAGGACCTTTATTCCGTCGAGCAGGTCGCCAACCTGCTTGGACTGCATGTCAAAACCGTCCGCCATTATGTGCGCGACGGCAAGCTGAAGGCCGTACGCATCGGCAAGCAGTACCGCATCACGCGCCAGGATCTGGAGGCACTGACAGGCCGATCGGCGACCGCACTCGAGCGTCCGCCGGTACGCCGATCACGCCACATCGAGGTATCGAGCGTCATCGACATCGACGCGGTCAGCAGGGACGACGCCTATCGCTTCACAACCTATCTGACCGCGGGCGTGAAAGGTCGCTCGCCCGGCGATGCGCCGGTGCGCGTCGATACGATTTATGACGAGGAGCGTGCGCGGCTGAAGGTGATCCTTACGGGAAGCATCGAGACCGTGGCCTCGCTTCTGCGCGCGATCGAAATGCTGTCGGGAAACTAGCCATGCCTGAGATCTACAAGTCCGAGGAAGGCGCAAGGGCGATCCATGCGCGGTATCGCGAAATGCTGAGTCTGTGGCCCGCGCCGAACCGCCAGTTCACCGTGCCGACACGCGCAGGCGACACGTTCGTGATCGCGAGCGGCCGCGAGGACGCGCCGCCGGTTTTTCTGTTTCACGGCTCGGCATCGAACTCCTTCATGTGGATCAGCGAGGCCGCCGCACTCGGCGAGCATTTTCGCATCTATGCCGTGGATCTTATCGGTGAGCCGGGCCTTTCCGCCCGGACACGCTATAAGACCGGAACGGACGAACATGCCATGTGGCTGGATGATGTCATGCAAGCATTGTCGGTCGAGAAGGCATCCTTTGTCGGCATTTCGCTCGGCGGCTGGCTGGCGCTCGATTTCGCGATCCGCCACACGGAGCGCGTCACCGCGCTGGCGCTGATGTGCCCGGCCGGAATCGGAAAGTTGAAGAACTTCCTCCTCAAGGCTTTTCCCTATTTCTTCATGGGCGAGTGGGGCCGAAAAAAGCTGCGCGCAATGGTCATGGGGCGGGCCTATGCTGCGCGCGGGCCTGTCCCGAAGGCGCTCGAAGAATTTCTTGGCCTGATTTTCCGGAACTTCACGCCGCGGCGCGATCACATTGCGCCTTTCAGCGATGACGAACTTTCGCGCCTGAAAATGCCGATCACCCTCTTTATCGGCGGTGAGGATGCGCTCATCGACTCGCACGACACAAGGCGTCGCGCGGAACGGCTTCTGCCGCAGGCGGCGATTCACTTCGATCCGGCGCTTGGCCATTTCATTCCGACGCCGACAGCTGAGATCGTTTCATTCCTGCGCAAGGCCAACGGCGTGTGATGGCATGAGCGATCAAACCTACACGCTGCATGGCGTTCGCGTGCTGGAATGCGCCGCCGACGGGCCGCTCCTGGAGGGCGAACGCGACGCGACCGATGTCATCGGGAACGCACTGTCGCTGCGCGCCAGCATGGTCGTGATTCCCGTCGTGCGCCTGAGCGCCAAATTCTTCGCACTCAAGACTCGCATCGCCGGCGAAATGATCCAGAAGTTCGTCAACTACGGCATTCGTCTCGTCATTCTCGGCGACGTGTCGAGCCATGTGGCGGCGAGCGATGCATTGCGCGACTACATCCGGGAGACCAATCGCGGCACGCAGGTCTGGTTCCTTTCCGACAGGGCCGAACTCGAAGCCCGGCTGGGCTGAAAGAATTTTCCGATCTGCCGCTTGACTGTTTCCGGCGTCCGCAGTATTAAACCACTTAGTTATTTAACCAAATGGTGCAATACAAATGGCCGCCGACCACTTGAGCGCGACGTTTTCCGCCCTGGCCGATCCGACGCGGCGGGCGATCCTGGCGCGGCTGGCGCTGGGCGAGACGTCCGTATCCGAACTCGCCGAGCCGTTCGACATGAGCCTTCCTGCGGTTTCCAAGCATCTGAAGGTTCTCGAACATGCCGGCCTTATCACCCGCAGCCGCGAGGCCCAGTGGCGGCCCTGCAAGATCGAACCGGACGCCCTTCGCGGCGTCGACAGCTGGCTGGAGGATTACCGGCGCCTCTGGAACGAGCGCTTCGACCGGCTCGATGGCTATCTCAGGGAGCTGCAAGCCAAGGAGAAGAAACATGGCCGAAAGAAGTAAAGGCGTTGCGGCGGCGGGCGAACCGACAATCGTCATAACGCGCACGGTCGATGCTCCGCGCGACCTCGTCTGGAAAGTCTGGACCGATCCCGCGCACATCGCGCGGTGGTGGGGACCCAATGGCTTCACCAACACGATCCACGCCATGGACGTGAGACCCGGCGGCACATGGCGCTACATCATGCATGGCCCGGACGGCACCGACTATCCCAACAAAATCGTCTACCGCGAAGTCGTGAAGCCGGCACGGCTTGTCTATGACCATAGCGGCGCCGAGGAAGGCGACATGCACAGTTTCCGTGCGACCGTGACCTTCACGGAGCGCGATGGAAAAACCGAGATCAGGATGGCGAGCGTCTTCCCATCCGTCGAAGCACGCGACGCCGTCATGAAGTTCGGTGCCGTTGAAGGCGGCTGCCAGACGCTGGACCGCCTTGCAGCCTATTTGCCGAAAATCTGAGCGAGGACAATTCGATGACCGATCATATCCACCCGACCTTCAACATCAGCCGCACGTTCAACGCACCGCGGGCCCTGGTCTGGAAGGCCTATACCGAAATTGACCAGCTCGCGAAATGGTGGGGACCGAAAGGCTTCACCTGGATCAAGGGCACGCTCGATCTGAAACCCGGCGGAATGTTCCACTACGGCATGCGTGCGCCGACTGGCCAGGAAATGTGGGGCAAGTTCGTTTACCGCGAAATCCACAAGCCCGACCGCATCGTGTTCACCAATTCCTTCTCTGACGAAACGGGCGGAACAACGCGCGCGCCCTTCAATCCGAACTGGCCTCTCGAAGTTCTGAACACGGTCATCTTCACCGAAGAAGGCGGCAAGACGCATCTTGCGATGACCGCGTCGCCGTTCAACGCAAGTGCGGCCGAGCGCGAAGCTTTCGACGGCTGGCACGCCTCCATGAATCAGGGCTTCAGTGGCACGCTCGACCAGCTCGAGGAACATCTGGCCGGTCTGCAAAGGGGATGAATGCCCCGAATAATAAGGCCGCCGAACCGGAGTGCTGTCCGAGTTCGACGGCCTGTGTATTCGATCGCGATCAGGCCTTGTTCAGTTCAAGTCCCTTGAGCGTGCCGTCGCTGCGCCACGCCTCAAGAAGATTGACGAACGCAATGGGGCCGTGACCGTAGAATCCATTGCGCGCCGCCAAATCCGAGGGCTTGCCTTCGTTGTTGTAGTAGCCGGGCGTGCATTCTTCCTGGAATTTCTGGCGCAGCATCGCCGAGTCGATGATGGTCTGGATCCATTCGTCTTCGGCCTGCTGCGATGCCTCGACCACCCGAACCTGCCGCGCCCCGCATTCCCTGATGATGTAGGACAGATGCTTGCTCTGTTCGTTCAGCATGTGCGGATAGTTGGCGGTGAAGCCCGACTGGCTGTTGCTCATGATGAAGACATTCGGAAAGCCGCGCGAATGCATTCCATGAAGCGTGGCGACGCCATCCTTCCACTTTTCGGACAATGACATGCCGCCACGGCCGTAAAGCTGGTAGCCGGAGCGGCGCGTATAGTCCGTCCCGACTTCGAAGCCCGTCGCATAGATCAGGCAGTCGATCTCATATTCCTTGCCGTTGGCGACAACGCCGCGTTCGGTGATCCGCTCCACGCCCTTGCCGTCCGTGTCGATGAGATGAACGTTGGGTCGGTTGAAGGTGTCGAGATATTGGTCGTGGAAGCACGGCCGCTTGCAGAACTGATTGTAGTAGGGCTTGAGCGCCTCCGCTTTCTCGCGGTCGCGCACGACCGCATCGACGCGGGCGCGTATCTGCTCCATTTTCTCGAAATCGGCGAGTTGCAGCGTGTCGGCGAGGTTTGTATCGGCCCCCGCTTCGTTCTGCTTGCGCATCAGGGTGAGGAATTTGCCGATGATGTCGGTCCAGCCGTCACTGACGAGATCCACGTCCTGCGGCACGCCGGAGACCAGGGCATTGAAATTGTCCATGCGCTTCTGCTGCCAGCCAGGCTCGAGAGACCTGACCCAATCGGGATCCGTCTGGCGGTCGTTGCGGACATCGACCGAAGACGGGGTGCGCTGGAACACAAAAAGTTCTTTCGCGCCGGCGCCGACATGCGGCACGCACTGCACCGCTGTCGCACCGGTTCCAATGATGCCGACGCGCTTGTCCCTCAGGCCCGTCAGCCCGCCCATGCAGTCGCCGCCGGTATAGTGATAGTCCCAGCGGCTGGTGTGGAACGAATGACCCTTGAACGTTTCGACGCCCGGAATGCCAGGAAGCTTGGGACGATGCAGGGGGCCGTTCGCCATGACGACGAACCGCGCCTTCATCGCGTCGTTGCGGTTGGTTCGGATGATCCAGCGCGAGATCTTCTCGTCCCAGCGCATCTCCGTCACTTCGGTCTGGAAGCAGACGTCGCGATAGAGATCGAATTTTCGCGCAATGGCGCGGCTGTGTTCGAGAATCTCGGGCGCGCGCGTATATTTCTCGACCGGGATGTAGCCAACCTCTTCGAGGAGCGGCAGATAGATGTAGGACTCGATATCGCAGGCCGCTCCCGGATAGCGGTTCCAGTACCAGGTGCCGCCGAAGTCGCCGCCTTTTTCGATGATCCGCAGATCCTGGACGCCGGCTTCGCGCAGCCGCGCACCGGCGAGCAGGCCACCGAAACCGCCGCCGATGACCACGACCTCGACTTCGTCCGTCAGAGGATGCGCGCGTGAAACCCGGCTCGACATAGGGATCATCCAGGTAGTGCGCGAATTCGCCCTCGATGTTGCGATATTGCTCGTTGCCGTCCGCGCGCAGGCGCTTGTCGCGTTCGGCGATGTATTTCTTCTTCAGCGCGTCCGGATCAAAGCCAAGGTTGTCGATCCCTCGTTTTGCGCTCGGTTCGGCGGTCTGTGACATTGATTTTGCTCCCTCGACGGCTGACTACTTGTCACTGTGCCCGAGAAGAAATTGCCTCGCGAGCGAAATTTTCGAACAACGGGTACGCCGATGTCGTTTCCTAACGTCAGGTTTGTTTGCCGGCCGGCGGCGCAATTGCCGCCATCTTTCAACGAATTGGGCGCGTCTCGCGGGACCGGCTTGTCAGACGCTTCAAACCGATCCCTAGTGTTCGCAAACTAGAACGCTTTACCGCTGGGGAGTGTCATGGCGTCCAACCCGATCGAGACAAGTCTGGAACTGGTATCCGAGAAATGTCCGGACCTGACACCCTTCGTTTATGAACGGCTTTTTGCCGAATATCCCGACATGAAGCGCCTCTTCTGGCGCGACACGACCAACGCGGTGAAGGGCGAAATGCTGGCCAAGGTGTTCGAGGTCATCCTCGACTTCATCGGCGACAATCATTTCGCAGCCAACATGATCCAGTGCGAGGTCATTACCCATTCCGGCTACGACGTGCCGCCGCAGGTGTTCCGGATCTTCTTTGCGACCGTTGCCGCGACAATTCAGGAAAAGCTTGGGAACGAGTGGTCGCCTGAGATCGACGCAGCGTGGAAAAAGCTGCTCAAGGACCTCGACTACTTCGTCACCCATCCGGACCAGAACGAAACCGCGCTTGCCGCAGCCGGCTAGCGTCTTGCGCCTTGCGCACTATCGGTTCGCCGCAAGGTCGCTGCGATAAGCGTCACGGGCGGCCTTGAACAACTCAAACGGGAACTTGATCGGAACACCGGCGAGCGCCGCGGCAAGCATCTCGAGATGCGCATCCCACCCCGCGCAGGAACGTCCGGCATCTTCGCCGGCCGGCATGCGAAGCGTCAGATCAAGCGCAACCTCATCTCCTTTTGGACGGATCTCCCAACGCACGGGGCGGAGCGGTTCGCCAGGCCCGCTCCAGGAATATTCCAGCACACTGAGCGGTTCGATCGCCGTCACCTTGCTGTCGATGACGATGCCGCTGTCGGCGAAATTGAGCTTGGCCGCGCCGCCTTCCCACAATTCGATCGAACCCGGCGCCAGCCATTTGACGAGTTCTTCGCTCTCGGTAAGTGCCGCCCAGACGCGATCGAGGCTGTCGTCAAGAACACGACTTAACCTGGCTTCCATGATATCGCCGTCGCGGTGAAACCTCGCCTTGCCGAATAGCGCTTCGCTCATGCGCGCCGCTCCCTCTCGTGACCCGCGGGTATGCAGGTGACCGGGGATTCAACGCGGTGAGCGTTCAGCCGCCTTGATCGAAATCAACCGCGATCAGAGCTCGACCATGTCGAAGTCTTTTTTCGGCGTGCCGCACATCGGACAGACCCAATCGGGCGGAATGTCGGACCATCGCGTGCCCGGCTTCAGGCCTTCCGCAGGATCGCCCGCGGCTTCGTCGTAGATATAACCGCAGGTGCGGCATTGCCAGGTTCGGAATGCGGCGGCGTTCATCGTGTCTTCCTGTGGGATGGATCGGACGCTGTTGTGCCGAAGCTGAGGCGCAGCGTTGCCAGGCTTGTCTTGCGGATGGGCTCGACATTCGTCGACGGGTCGACCAGCAGTTGCATCGAAAGTCCGAGCAACAGGCTGCCGATCATCAGCGCGGCGGCGTCGGCATCGATCTCGCGCCGGATGTCGCCCTCCTCCTGGCCCTTGAGCACCAGCGCTTCGAGGCGATGTTCGATGCGCGCATGTTCGGCAGCAAATGCAGCGCGCAGAGCCGTCATGTCGGCGACCGCCGACGACAGCAGCATGAAGTAAGCGCGACCTTGGCCTTCGGCGGAAAGATCGCGCAGATAGAGATCGACATATCTGAGAACGGCCTCGAAGCCCGGCAACGTGTCGATCCCCGCCGCGGTCAGAATGTCCTCATGACGCTCATGCAGGTGGTTGATCACCATCTCGATCAGCCCGTCTTTCGAGCCGAAGCGTTGGGTGACAAGTCCGCGGCTGTAACCGGCCCGCCCGCAGATCGCTTCGAAGGTTGCGGCACTGACGCCCTCTTTGGCGACGACCGAAATCGCCGCCTCGACCAGTGCGCGCTCCGATTCCCCACGCCTTTCCGCCTGGGTGCGGCGTTTGGCAACCGGCCTGTCGAGGGTTTGCGCCACGGACTTACCTCATTTATTTGTTGGCTGTATAGCAAAAATCAGCTACGTTGCCTAGAGATTTCGTCGCCGAAATGCCGGCAGCCCCAGAAGAAGCGAGTGAGTTTCCATGCAGAGAATTCCCCAGGAACTGGCCCAGACCATCATCGACCCGAAGGCGTTCGCCGACGGCAAGCGAATCGACGATTGCTTCGCGCGCCTGCGCCGCGAGATGCCGCTCGCCGTGGCAGAACCCGAAGGCTGCTATCCCTTCTGGGTCGTGACGCGCCACGCCGACATCCAGGCCGTCGAGCGGCAGAACGATCTCTTCCACAATGGCGACCGGCCGACGACGTTCACGACGATCGAAGGCGAGAAGAAGGTGCGCGAGATGATGGGTGGTTCGCCGCACCTCATTCGCTCGCTCGTCCAGATGGACAATCCGGATCACTTTGGCTACCGCCACCTCACGCAATCCTGGTTCCTGCCGCAAAACCTGCGCGGCCTGGAAGGGCGCATCCGCGAGCTGGCCAAGGCGGCCGTCGACAAGATGGCTGCGATGGGCGGTCAATGCGACTTTGCGCGTGATGTCGCGTTCCTCTATCCGCTGCACGTGATCATGGAAGTGATCGGCGTTCCCCAAATCGACGAGCCGCGCATGCTCAAGCTGACCCAGGAACTGTTCGGCAGCGCCGATCCCGACCTCAATCGCTCTGGCAAGGAATTGATGGACGTCGATCACGCCATCGCCGAACTACAAAAGACGGTCCTGGACTTCATGACCTACTTCAACGCCGTGACCGAAGACCGCCGCAAGAACCCCCGCAAGGATCTGGCGAGCGTCATCGCCAACGGCAAGGTCAACGGCGAACCGCTGGGCCATCTGGAAGCGATGGGCTACTACATCATCGCCGCTACCGCGGGGCACGATACGACGTCAAACACCACGGCCGGCGGCATGTGGGCGCTGGCACAGAATCCGGAACAGTTCCGCAAGCTGAAGGCCAACCCGCGCTGATCCCAGGCCATGTCGAAGAGTTGATCCGCTGGGTCACGCCGGTGAAGCACTTCATGCGCTCCGCCACCGCCGACGCCGAAATCGCGGGGCAGAAGATCGCCAAGGGCGACTGGCTGATGCTGTGTTACCCGTCGGGCAATCGCGACGAGACTGTCTTCACCGACCCGTTCAAATACGACATCGAGCGCACGCCCAACAAGCATGTCGCGTTCGGCTATGGCGCCCATGTCTGCCTTGGTCAGCATCTCGGCCGCATGGAAATGCGCATTTTGTGGGAGGAGCTTCTGCCGCGCCTGGAGAGCATCGAGCTGGCGGGCGAACCGAAGAACATGGAAGCCAATTTCGTCTGCGGTCCCAAGACGGTACCGGTGCGCTACAAGATGCACTGAGCCTGTTCGTCAACCGTCTTTGCGATCGCAAGGACCGCATCGATCAGGACGTCGGCATCCGCCTCGACCGTGCGGTGATTGAAGATCGCCGCACGGATCGTGACGCGGCCATCAATGTTCGTGGCCGACGGAGCGGCGATTCCCGATTCCTGCAGTCTCGCGACAATCTCCGCATTCAGGGCATCGTCGCCACGGTAGCGGAAGCAGACGATATTGAGTTGCGCCGGCATCACCAGCTCCAGCGCACTTTCCGAGCGTACGCGTTCTTCAAGGTGTCGCGCGATGGCGCAAGTATGCGCCATCACCGCGCCCAGCCTGTCGGTGCCGTAAGTCTTGAGAGTGAACCAGGTCTTGAGTGCGCGAAATCCGCGCGACAGGTCGGGTCCGAAATCGCAGGGCCATGGCGAGCCGGCGGCAAGGCCGCGCGTATCGCGGCGAAGATAGGTTGCGGGCGAGTCGAAGGTCCTCAGATGCGCCGCTCCATCGCGCACCAGGACAAAGCCGGCGTCATAGGGAACTTGAGTCCATTTGTGGAAGTCGAAGGCGATGGAGTCCGCACGCTCGATGCCCGACAGCAGCGGCGCAAGCTCCGGCGACATCATGCCCAATGCGCCGAACGCACCGTCGACATGAAATGTCAGGTCCTGCTGCCAGCAGACGTTCGCCAGCGCGTCCAGATCGTCGATAGCGCCGGCATCGACGGTGCCGGCCGTGCCAACAACGAGGAATGGCAGGAGACCCGCGTCACGATCTTGTTGAATCGCGGCGCGCAACGCTTCGACATCCATGCGATGCAGCCTGTCCGTTTCGATCCGGCGCAGCGCATCCGTGCCGAAGCCCGCCATGTCCATAGCTTTTGCAACGCATCCATGGGCAGCCCGTGAGGTGTACGCGCGAAGCTTGGCGCCATCGCCCGCAAGACCCTTTCGCCGCGCGCCTTCTCCCAAGGCTTGCGTTCGTGCGACGAGCAGCGCGATGAAATTCGCCATCGACGTGCCGGTGACGAAGAGGCCGCTGGCCGTTTCCGGAAAGCCGAACAGCTCGCGCGTCCATTCCAGAATCTGACGCTCTACGACGATCGGCATGTGGTCGCGGCCGCCGAGATTGGCGTTCAGACCGGCCGCCAGCATCTCCGCCAGCATACCTGCCGCATTGCCGGCGCCGTGTGCCCAACCCATGAAGCCTGGATGCAAATTGCCGGTCGAATAGGGTGCAATCGAGCGGGTGAATTCCGCATAGATGTCGCTCGAGTTTTCCGGCATCGCGCGGCAAAGGTTCATGGAAGCGCTCCCGGACTTGATCCGGAATCGGCTGCCAGACCGGCCGCTCGCGCACGCTGGCGAGCTGGTCGATCATGTCGTCGAGCATGCGGTGGCCTTGGGCCCGCAACTCCTGCCAATCGTCGGGGTCCAGGGACATATTCTCGGGCACGTTCTTGCTCACGCGGCCTGCATGCGTTCCTTGCGCGCATGCCGGTAGAGCATCGCGACGAAGGCATCGAAAATCTTGCGCATCTGCGGCGCCTTGTAGGGAAAGACATCGACCGGATCCATGTCATGGACGATGGCCGTGTTGTCCGCTTCGAAGATCAGAAGCCTGCCGTCCTTGGTTTCGGCACAGTCGACCGTGCAGTAGGCAAGACCCATTCGGCGGGACATTTCTGCAAGCGCATCCTTGTGTCTGACGGCAAACTCCGCATCGAACGTTGCCATGAAGCGCGCTTCTTCGGCGCGGTTGGCGTCGTTCAGGATCATGTCGGCGTTGAGGTACCAGATCTTCCACTGGTCCGAGATCGCCATGTGACACGCATAGGCTTTTCCGTCGACCAGAACGATGCGGTACTTGCGGAACATTCCATCGTCGCTCGAATAGTCGACGAAGCGCGAGATGAAGAACGTGTCTTCCGGGACGATCTTCCAGATAGTCCGCAACGGCCGCGGGGTTGTCGAGCTTTGCGAGGCCAAGCCCGGCATGCGAGCCGATCGGACGAACGATGATCGGAAAGTCGCCATCCTCAAGCACATTAGGCACGAGGCAGGCTTCCAGTGCGATATTGATCAGCCAGTTGCGCGACACCTGATTGGTGATGGGAATCTCGAGGCCCGGCACCGTGCGCAGCAGCTCGCAGAGCGTGTGGCGGTCAAGCCCAAGGATATTGGCGGGCTGGTTCAGCATCGGTCGCGGCCAGTGCGGCACCAGACGGTCGATCTCGGCCAGGGTGGCGCGCGATTTGGCATCGTCGGGGGCAAGAACGATGGCGACGTCATGCTCCGGGAGCGGATTGGGCAGCGGCAGTCCGGGCACGACATAGAGCGTGATGAGTTCGATATCGGAGCCTTCCAGAAGAAATTCGATCGGCGTGTTGCCGCCGATGTCCATCTCTGCGGCAAGCGCCAGCACGCGCAGCTTCGGCGCGCGCACGGCACAGGGCGAGCGAAAGAGCCGCTGGTAGCGTAGCGAATCGGACTGAATTGCGAGACCGGTCTTCTGGTCGCCCATCAACTGGGAAATGATCGAAAGGTCCATTCCCAGTCCGGCGCCTTCGGCATCGTCGCTGATCTCGGCGACGAGCTTGTTCCAGTAGGGATGCATGTCGACGCCCGAGAAGGCGAGCCGCGTGAAGACGGCCGTACCCTGTCTGTCCGTCCAGAGTCCGGGTTCGGAGCTGAGGCGGATGGTTTCACTGGCCATAAGAAATCTCCGATGTCCGTCCGGCGAGAGGTTGCCGGTTCTTCAGAATAAGATTGATCTTGCCGATGACGGTGGCGACGTCGGCAAGGATTCGTGCCGCTGCGTTTTCACTTCCGCCCGCAGGCCAGGCTTCGAACAGCGTCCGCGAGCCGATTGCGATCCGCAGCGCGGAAGTCGACCTGCCATTGGGAAGCTTCAGCTTTACCGGCTGGCCGATATGGCAAGTCTTCGCCGCGAGTGCGCATTCGTGCGGTGTTGCAGCGAAGCTCAGTTCGTTGCCGATATCGCGATTGAGGGCGCGATGGATATCGGCCACCGCGTCGCAATCAAGCACGCCGGTTTCGTCGCGCAACAGGAACGGAAAGATCGTCGGCGCCGAGAACTCGTCGCCGCATGTTGCGTCACAGACAAATCCGGGCGGCGCGGCCAGCGGCTCGAGCCGGCCCGACGCACGAAACGCCCTCGGAAGCGAATAGGCCAACGCCGCCAGAACGTCCTTGCGATAGGAAGGCGGTAAGGCCCGATAGGCACGCATTTCCGCGAGCGCCGCTTCCCAGCGCAGCCATTGGCCGAAATTGGGATCGAGCGGCAAACCGTTTCGCAGCGCTGTCCAGGCCAGCGGCAGATCGCAACGATTTGCATATTCGGCCAGACCGGCCGGCACTTCGTCAGCAATCGCAAGTCTGTGCGACAGCGTTGATGGCACCAGCAACCCGCCGCTCAGCGGAGGGCCGCAGAAGAATTTCGAACCCGTGAACAGAACCAGATAGCCGCGTTCCAGAAAGCCTGCGATGCGTTCTGGGCTGAGCCGCATCTGGCAGGCATCGACAACGACCTGGACCGAGCCTGGCCAGTTCGCCGCGATCTGATCGAGACAGGCATCGGACGGCGCGCGCCAGCCGAATTTCGACGCATGCATGGCCTGCAACAGAACCTTGCGGCCCTTGCCGATTTCTTGCGCGACGGCGTCAATCACGAGGCGGTCCATCTCATCGGCGGTTCGGAATGCGCCGTCGGTGCCGGCAAACGGAATCTCGAGCGACGCGAATGCATCCTCAGCAACGACGTGCGATCCCTTCAGGACCTGTTTGCCACGCGCCGTGCGCGTCGCGAAGTGTCTGGCCCCGGCGGTGTAGGCCGTGCCGCTTCCCGTCTGATCCGATCCGGCAACGATGGTGGTCAGCGGTGTGCCGAGCAACATGCCGGTCAGAAACAGCGCCTGGAGCTGCGAGTCGGTGCCTGACGGCGAGAACAGGATTTCGGCGCCAGTCCGTTCGAGGCCGAGTATGGAACGCAACGATCCGCGCAACTGTTCGATGTGCGAATCGAAACTCTCCAGAATGCCGCGGGCCGCCGCTTCCTCCACCAGCCGCAATTGCGCATCGCGGGCGTGAACATAAGCGCGCTCCGAAATCGACGACGCCGTCGAGGACGAGAAAGCGATCACGTCGCGCCGCGGCGCCGGCTTGCAGCCATAGGCGTTAAGGCCGGTCTTCCCGATCAGCGCAATCCGTTCATCGCCGCCTGCGCACAAAAGTTGGTCGAGCGGCGCGAACAGGGCGGCGTAGCAATCTGCAGAGGGACGGTCTTCGGCAAGGCCGGAAAAATTCAGGAGCGCGCTGCCAGGAGCCATTCGTCATCACCGCGGCATGGCGGCTCAAAATGCCTGCCGGCAAAGGCCGGGTGCGCGCGCCATCATTCGATCCGACGCTAGCCTTGATATGGTTAATAAAGTCGCTCTGTCAGGGCTTACGGCGTTAATGAAACCCAATGTAACAGCCCCGAAATCTGCGGGATTTCACTTAACCGCGGGCGGCTGCGGGTCGGTGAGCGCCGCCTCCAGCCGGGCCACGAATTCGGCCTTTTGCGCATCGTCGATCCAGCGAACGACCGCCACCACATCGTGCTGGTAGTCGATGAAGACGATGTTGTCGCCGTTGCCGATGAAGGCGACGGAATCCTCGCGCGCTGCCGGAAAAAGTTTCTGCCCCGTGTTGAGGAACCAGTTCATGTAGCCATAGCCGGGATTGGGACCGGTTGGCGTCTTCGCCATCGTGATCCATTTCTCGGACAGGATCTGCCGCTCGCCCCATTTGCCGTTATTCAGTCCAAGAAGTCCCATGCGCGCCAGATCGCGCGCCGAGATGAACATCCCGCCGCCCCAATGACCTCCGCCAGGGACGACGTGAATAGGTTTGCCGCCGATCGTCACCCAGGAATTGGTGTAGCCTTCCCAATGCCAGGTGCCGGATGCGCCGATGGGATCCATCACGCTCTCGCGCAGCACATCGGGCAACGGCCGCTTCCACAAATAGGTCAGCGCCAGCGCAAAGGCGTTCACGCGGACATCGGAATATTTCCATTGCGTGCCGACCGGCGGCGGACCGGCCGCGAGTTCATCCCACGGATTCTTGCCGGGCCGGTCGGCCCACCAGGGCTTGCCCCACATCGTGCCGACCCAGCCGCTGGTCTGGCGCAGCATCTCATCCCAGGTGATCGGCAGATTGTGCGGATCGGAAAAATCCGGCGTCGGATGGACATAGTCGATCACGCGGTCGTTGACGTCGCGGATCATGTGGCGGTCAAAGGCGATTCCGGCGACCGCCGAGAGGAACGTCTTGGTCACCGAATGCGTCATGTCGACGGCGTTGGTGTCTCCCCACTCGGAAACGATATAGCCGTGCCGGATGATGATGCCGTTGGCCGGGACGTGCGGCTGCAAAGGGCCGATGGGATCGGAATAGGGTCCCGACCATTGCAGCGGAATCGCCACCCGCATGTCGCGAACATCGGCGACCTTTGCGAGATCCGGGGGAAATTTCGGTTCATTGGCGACTGCGAAATCGATTGCCGCCTGTAGCTTCACCGGATCGAAGCCTTCTTCCTGCGGCGTGTGCGTCAGCCAGTTTCCCTTGGGCGGAACATAGTCTGCGGCACGCGCCGATAGACAGAGCATCGTCGCAGCAATGCCCGCCGTGAGAATTGTCTTCATGACTGCCTCTTTGAAAAACGTACTCAGCCTGGGAACCGCGCGAAACCGAACGCGCTGAGATCAAACGGACTGCTTGCGCCCAGCGCCAGATCGCTGATTGCTTCGCCGAGCGCAGCCGAATGCTTGAAACCGTGCCCCGAACAGGGCGAGGCGATGATGACCCGTTCATGCCCCGGATAGCGATCCACGACAAACCCAAAATCGTTGGTCACCGTGTACAGACACGCCGCGGACTTGATGCAGCGCGCCCCGGCACCGGGAAAGAACGGTTCGACCAGTTCGCGATACATGTGGCTGATCTCCGCCGCCGATACGCTGCGGTCGACCAATTCCGGCGTGGTTGTTGCCTCGTAATGCTCGGTCGAGATCTTAAATCCGCCTTTCGGGCCGTCGATGGCGGGAAAGCCGTAGATGCCGCCATGGCCGTCCGGCAACTGCCAGATGAAGATCGGAAACTTGTCCGGCCGGAACGCGTCATAGTGCGCCTCGATGTCGAACCAGTAGAGGACCTGGCGATAGACCTTGAAGTGGCGGGCATATTTTTCCGCCAGCAATTGCGGCAACCAGGGACCCGCCGCGATGACGAGCTTGTCTGCCTTGTAGATGTCCGTCGCCGTGTTCACAGTTACGCCTTCGCCGCTTTCGGCAAATCGCAGCGCCTTTTCGTTGACGCGAATCTCCGCCCCGTTGAATTCCGCCAGGTTCAATTGCGCCTTGATGCACGCCTCGGGCCGCACAAATCCTGCGCTTTTTTCGAAATAGCCGACTTCGTGATCGTCGACCTGGAACTGCGGAAACCGCCGGCGGATCTCTTTTCCGTCCAGCAGTTCATGCGCGATATTGTGCTTGCGCGCGGCCGCCACCGTCGTCGGAAAGAACGCGCCGCCGTGAAACGAATTGCTGTTGGACGTGGTCGAGATGAACAAACCGCCATTGGTTGTCAGAAGCGTCGCGCCGGTCGCCTCCTCCAGCTCACGCCAGATTTCGTGCGAACGCACCGCGATCGGCGTGTAATGCGCTCCCTCCCCGATTGCGAGCCGCGTGACGCGCGTGTCGCCGTGGGTCGAGCCCAAATTGTGCGGCGGCGCATATTGATCGATGCCGAGGACCCGCAACGCCCCGCTTGGCGAGCTGATACAGCGTCGCGCTTCCGGCCGCGCCCAATCCCAGAACGATCACGTCATACCTGCTCATGCAACTACCTCTAAATCCGGCCAAGACTAGCAGCGCTTCCGCGATTTGACGCAGCAGCCCACGCGAAATTTGCTGCACACGCGAAGGCGCACGGCAGGCGCAATTGGAGTAGCATTTTGCCGGTAACCCTCCTTCGGAGACTGGCATGAGCGATCTCGTTTCGCGCCTCAAAGCGATCGTTGGTGAAAGCGCCGTCCTGACCGGCGACGACGCCGCGCCTGCAGGAATGGCGCGCAGCCGTCTTGGCAAACCCATCGCCGTGGTGCGGCCCGCCTCGACCGAGCAAGTCTCCGCGGTGCTGCGGCTCTGTCACGAACTGGGACAGGCGGTCGTGCCCTGGGGCGGCTGCACCGGACTTGTGGAAGGCGCGCGCGCCGACGGCGCCGTCGCACTTTCGCTGCAGCGCATGAATCGAATCGAGGAGATCGACGCCGAAGGCGCGACCATGACCGTCGAATCCGGCTGCGTGCTGCAAACCGCGTGCGAAGCGGCGGAAGCCAAGGGCCTGTTCTTTCCGCTCGATCTGGGTGCGCGCGGTTCGGCGACCATCGGCGGCAATATCTCGACCAACGCGGGCGGCAATCGCGTTCTGCGCTATGGCATGATGCGCGAGCTCGTGCTCGGCCTTGAGGTCGTTCTCGCCGACGGAACGGTGATGTCCTCCCTCAATCATCTCATCAAGAACAATGCCGGTTACGATCTCAAGCACGCCTTCATCGGCTCGGAAGGAACGCTCGGCGTCGTGACTCGCGCCGTGCTGCGGCTGAGGCCGAAGCCCGTGAGCCAGAACATGGCGCTGCTTGCGGTCGATGCGTTCGCGCATCTCCCCAAATTGCTGCGCAATCTCGAGCGCGGTTTCGGCGGTACGCTTTCGGCGTTCGAGGTGATGTGGTCTGATTTCTACCAGCTTGTGACGACGCCGCCCGCCAAGGGCCAGGCGCCGATTCCGCATGGTCATGCCTATTACGTCCTGATCGAAGCGCTTGGCGGCGACCAGGAAGAAGACTCGGCTCGCTTCGAACGTGTTCTCGCCGCCGAACTCGAGAATGGCGACATCGCGGATGCGGTGATCGCCAAGTCCCGGGACGAATGCGCACGCATCTGGGCGCTGCGCGACGACGTTCTGCAGGTCGCCCGCAACGCGCCGATCTTCACCTTCGACATCAGCCTGACTCTCGGCAAGATCGAGAACTACATCACCGAAGTGCGCGACGGCCTGAAATCACGCTGGCCGGACATGACTCTCATGGTCTTCGGTCATCTCGGCGACGGTAACCTGCATCTCATTCCCGGCGTCGGCGACGGCAGTGCACAGGCGCACAGGGACGTCGAGGAGATCATCTACGGCGCGCTTCGCCGCCAGGGTGGCTCTGTCTCGGCCGAACACGGCATCGGCATCGAGAAACGTGACTATCTGGCCTATTCGCGCAGCCCCAACGAAATCGCGCTGATGCGCATGCTGAAAAAAGCCTTCGATCCCAAGGGCATCCTCAATCCGGGAAAGATTTTCTCCGCGGCGTGAAGGCCCAATTGTCGGGATATAGCGCAATTGGTGATTTGACCAACTCGGTTCAAGTGCGGCCTCGAGTCTTATTAGGTAAATCTTTGACCCCGATTTGCGCGCGGTGAGTTATCGAACAGTTCGCGCATCGAATGCCGCGCGGAGCGCGGGAAAGCCGTCTCGATCTGTTGGATAACACTAACTCATCATGGCACGGCTCGACCCGGCCATGGTGAAAATCAGAACCTACGCAGCCTGTTCGATCTTCAGCGTTTCGCGCAGTTGGCGCTTGAGGAACTTGCCGCTCGCATTGCGCGGGATCAATTCGGTAAGGAACCAGAAATAGCGCGGGATCTTGTGCTTGGAGAGATGGGCTCCCAGATGCGCGCGCAGCTCGTCCGCCGTCACCTTTTGTCCCGGTCGAAGCACGATCGCGGTCGCGACTTCTTCGCCCAACCGCGCGTCAGGCACGCCAAAGACGCAGCATTCGGCGACGGCCGGATGATGATGCATGCAGGCTTCGACTTCGGCGCAATACACATTCTCGCCGCCGCGCAGGACCATGTCCTTCTTGCGGTCGACGATATAGATGAAGCCGTCCTCGTCGACACGCGCCACGTCGCCGGTATGCAGCCAGCCGTCGGTGATCAATTCGGCCGTCGCTTCAGGACGATTGATGTAGCCCTTGATGACCGGCGCGCCCCTGACCCAGAGCTCGCCGACTTCGCCCGGCGCAACGGTCTTGCCGTCATCGTCCACGCATTTGACTTCGAACGTCGGCATGGCCGGGCCGACGCTGGCCGGCTTGTCGACGAAGAAGTCCGCGGCGACCGACGTGATGATGCCGCAAGTCTCTGTCATGCCGTAGCCGGTGTTGGGCCGCGCGGTCTTCACCTGGGAATCGATCTTGTGAACAAGATCGGGCTGCAGTGGCGCGCCGCCGCCGCCAAGGCTCATCAGGCTCGACGTGTCGGTTTTTGCAAAGTCGGGATGCGTCAGCAGTTCGCGCGACATGACGGGCACGCCGCTCATCGCTGTGACGCGCTCGCGTTCGATCAGCTTGAGCGCCTCACCCGCGTCCCACTTGTACATCAGGATGATCTTGCCGCCCGCAGCCGTCGTCGCATAGGCACCGCAATTGTTGGCCGTGACATGGAAGAGCGGCGTGGTGAGGAGCGCGATCGGAACCGGGACCGGCGCATTCGGATCGGGCGCCACGCCGGTGCCGCGCGCCGTCGCCAGCGCCTGCACCTGTCCCGAGAACATCATGTTGAAGAGATTGGACACGCAGCCGCGATGGGTGAGCTGTGCGCCCTTCGGATTTCCCGTCGTACCCGATGTGTAGAAGATGCAGGCATCAGCGTCGGGATCGACTTGCACGGCCGGTAACGCGCCGCCGGTGGCGATGACGTCCTTGTAGGCGACGACTCCCGCCGGCAGCGACTTGACGCGAACGCCGACCAGCTTGCTCTTGGCCGCGACCGCAGGACGCTCCAGAATCCGCGCGAGGCGATCTTCGTCGGCGAAGACGACCTTGGGCGCGGAGTCCTTCAGCGCATATTCAAGCTCGTCCGTGACCCACCAGGCATTCATGCCGACGACGGCGATGCCGACGCTGACGCAGGCCCAATAGATGAGCATCCATTCGGGAAAGTTGCGCATCGCGATGGCGACGCGGTCGCCGGGCTTGACGCCTTCCTTGAACAGCCAGCTGGCGATGGCGGCGGTCTGCGCATGCGCCTGCGCATAGGTCAGGCGTTCATTCTCATAGACGAGATATTCGCGGGCGGCATATTGCGCGGTCGACAGCCAAAGCTCGCGGATGCTGGGCGGCGCATTCTTGAAGGTCCGCAGGCTGACGCCGCGGACCTCGACATTCCTGATCTCGAAAGGCGCGCCGGGCGCTGTCAGTTCGGCCCAGGCCTGCTTCAGTTCCTTGTAATGCATGACGCGTCGTCCCTGAGATATTGTTTTGCCGTAACCTGCCACTCGGCCTGTTGAATGCAACTGCTTTGTGCGCGCATGGGAAACCGCCCATGCCCCACGGGCCGCTGCGTAAGCTTTCGAACGCGCCCCGTCAGTCGGGCGTGGCGCGCGCCAGCCGCTCCAGCTCGCGGATCTCAAAGAGTTCCTTGCGGCTGAATTTGAGGTGCGGGCCGATCGCCGCCATGGCCGTCGGCCCGATCTTCTTCTCCAGGACGTGCAGCCGGTCGAACTTGGCGTCGTCGGCCCCGGTCAGCGTTACCCGCTCGCCGCGCTCGCGTTCCAGATCGATGCTTTCGGCGCGCAGGACGAGTTCGGTGTGCAGCTTCACATATTCGAACATGTCCTCGGCATGCGCGCCGCTGAACCTCGTCGCCAGGTTGGTGATGAAGCGTCCGGCCTCGTCGTTGACGAACTCGCCGCTCTCGATTTCGAACATAAGATGCTGGTGCGTTTCATAGTCCGTCAGGAGCCAGGTGTGGAGCTGCTCCTCGCTCTTGGCGAAGATCATCAGCAGGATCGTCGGCAGCACGATGAACGACGCCGCCGTGTTCAGCACGATCTGGTGCGGATAGTAGTTGAAGGCCGCATGCAGGATGATCGCCAGAGCAAGGCCCGGCACAACGTCGAGCGCGCCCAGCTTCGGCCGCTTTTCGATCAGCGTCTGCGCCATGATCGCGAAGATCGCGGTCGTGCCGCCATGCATCATGGCGGTGCCGAAGCCGCGGAAGATCCATACCGTGATGTTGGCCTGCGTCAGGATGTGCAGGAGATAGGCGTTCTCGGCCATCGAGAAGCCGGTACCGATGGCAAAGCCGACGATCGCCGCGTCGACGCGAAAGCCGATCCGGTTCATCGCGAACAGCACCATCAGTGCGCTCGATTTCAGCAATTCCTCGACCACGGGCGCAACGAAGCGCGTGTAATCGGCCGTGTTGATCTCGAAGCCGGTCGAGATCGCGCCGTTGATGACATAGCCGAAGCCGGCGAGCACGATTCCCGTGAGCAGCATCTGCAAGACAAAAGTGAGCCGGACGAGCTTGAAACTGTCGAGATGGACAAGCGCGTACAGGAAGAACGCGACGGGCGACAGCGCCACGGCCAGATTAATGAAGATGCTTGTCATGCCGGCTGCAGTTCATCACAGGATCTTCAAAGACGCCAGAATCTGGCCTTTATGGGGCGTTCCACTCACAAAACCCTCGGCATAGCCGATCGAGAACGTCATCGGCAGGCGCAGCGCGACGGTGAAGTTCCAGTCGACCTGGACGCCCACGGTCTCATAAGTCTGCGCGGCCCCATCGCCGGGACCGCCGAGCAGCACGCCGGCAAACAGCGCCGGACGCGCCGAGCTGAGGAACAGGCCGGGCGTTCCGATATCCTCGAAGCGGATCGGCGGCAGGTTCCATTCGCCCACGGTCTTGACGAAGTTGCGCGTGCTGATCTCGTCGATGTCGAAGCCGGGGAAGCTGTCATACTCGCGGTAGCGCTTCACTTCGCCATTGTCGACGAAGTTGTTCCGGAAGCTGCCGAAGTAGTAGAACGTGAGCGGGTTCAGGCGGTTGCCGCCTGCCAATCCCGCCGAACTGTAGAGCCACAGCGACGAGTGCTCCCAGGGTAGCGCAAAGCCGAAGTCGATCCCGCCGCGCAGCTTCGGAAAGACTTCGTGTGCGCCATAATCTTCCGACAGATCGAGATTCCAGCCCCAGCCCTCTTCATGATCGACCGCGCCGAGCGACTTGTAGGCGTTGACGTATTTCAGACCGACATCCGCCGACAGGATATTGCGATCCAGGTTCGCCGGAACGTTCTGCAAGCCGGGCAACTGGTCCAGGCTTGTGTAGTAGGCAATGTCCGCCGTGAGATCCATCTGGCGCGGCAGGTCATAGATCAGGGGATGCTTGTAGCCGACCATCAGCGCATCGCCTTTCAGGCTGCGATCCACCGGTCCGAACAGGTCGTAGAAATTGGCGTCGTTGTGCCAGTACCGGAAATGCCATTCGGGCGTCTTGTATTCGAGATTGACGTGGAACTGTTCTGACGTGCGCAGATCGCCCGCCGGTGAATAGGAAAGGGTCGCCAGAATCTGTTCGAAGGCGAGCGGATCCTCGAAGATCACATGCCAGCCGAACGCCGCGTGGCCCTTATAGCCCATGACAACGGGATAGTTCGCATCCAGGCCGATGTGATCGAACGGAACATACTTTCCCTGCGTCGTGATCATCGATTCGAAGGGAATTCCCGCCGGCGAGCCCACCGCGTAGTCCTTCAGTTCGGGGTGCTTGGTGATCACCTCGTTGCCGAGGAACTTGACCGTGCCCAGATTGTCGAGCGGCTTGGGATCGATGACCACCGGCGTGAAGCCCTGGCCGGTGAATTCGAACACGATGAGCGTTCCGTCGGCCTGCGGGATGGGGCGGAAATAGCCGGTAACAGCGTTGCTGACCGCCTCCGTCTTTCCGGTCGCGATCTCGTAGCGGAAGATGTTCGACACGCCGGTGTAGTAGTCGCTGCCGAACAGATATTTGCCGTCGGGAGAAAAGACGAAGCCTTCCGGCACGGTCTCTCCGAAATTGAATTCCGATACCGGCGTCGTCGTTCCGGCGATCAGGTCGTCGGTCTTGAAGACGCGCACCATCTGGTCGCCGTTGACCTCGCCGACCGATGCGGAGAGGAACTTTCCGTCCGGCGAGATGTCCAGATCGAACGGCACTTCGCCGAACGGGAAGGTGTGGATCTGGTTCCAGCCCGTGTAGGGCGCGGGAATGCGCACCAGCGTGGCATAGCCGTTCAGATGGCGGATGCCCCACAGCGACTGGTCGACCTTGTTGAACACCAGATCGCCGATGCGTGCATCCTTCAGCAGCATCTTCTTCTCGCCCGTCTTCAGGTCGAACTGCATCACGTCGCGAAAGGCGTAGTTGTCGTCGGTGTAGAAGACGAGCCGCTTGTCGGGATCGAAGGCGAGCGAAGTCACCTTGTAGAGCATCGGACCCTTCAGGTCCGTCAGATGGGTCAGCTTGCCGTCGGCCAGAGACAACTCGCCGATATGGCTGATCACGCCGGGATAGCGGAAACCGCCGACAAGGCTGTTGGTCGCCGGATCAAGAAACGCGCGCGAGATCGAACCCAGCGTGCGCTGTGTCAGCCGCTTTGCGTCGGTGTTCGGATATTGGTGCACCAGCGCAAGATTGGCGTTCTGGAAATCGTGCTCATAGGCGATCCAGTCGTTCCAGGCCGCATCGAGGCTCTTTCCGAACACATGCTCGAACTGCGTGGAGTAGTAGGCCGAGCTGTCCTCGTCGCGCTTCAACCATTCGACCACCTTGGCCGGCGAGTAGGTCAGCGCGAGATAGGAGAAGAAGCGCGTGCCGTAGAGATAATCGTTCACGCCGACCTGGAAATCGACCTGCGTGCCTTCCGCTTCGAGCCCGAGCGGGGAATAGAAATGCGCGTTGTCTCGCACCATGGCGCGAAAGACCATTTCGTCATACGCGCCCTGCCCGCGGCCAAGGCCGCCGCCCATCCATGTCTCCATGAAGACTGCGCTGCCTTCGAGATACCAGCGCGGAACCGTCGCGCGCGGCGCGGCAAGATAATTGTAGAGGATGGATTCGGGGTGCGCCTGGGTCGCTTCCGGCTTGCCCTGGAAGATATGGCGCCAGAATGCGTCGCTGTCATTGTAGACGTCCATGGTCGCGACATGGACCATCTCGTGATTCATGATCGTGTAAAAACGCTCGCCCGGGCTGAACGTCTCATAGGTCAAAGGCAGCGGCGCGATGTCGACGAGCACGGCGCCGTTCGGAACCGAGCGCGCGGCCGCATTGCCATAATCTGAAAAGTCCTTGAGCAGCAGCGTCGTCGGCTCCCACGGCTTCCAGTTGAACGTCCGCTTCTGGAAGGCGAGCGAATTCTCGAAATTCCGGCCGATATAAGGGGTGAGATAAGTCTCGGTCGGGTCGAAATAGAGCATCAGCAGGTCTTTGGTCTCGATCTCGTTGAGATCGATTGTTGCCGCCGCGGCGCAGGAGAATGCCGCCGGCAGCGACACTGCGAGGCACAAGAGTGCCTTACGGAAATTTGCCCCCAAAAAACCTGCCCCCAAGGAGTCCCCGGTTCGAACTTAGCCAGTTTGATTTATGACGGAAATAAAAAGGGCCGCCTTGTCGCCAAAGCGGCCCATTTTTCTTTGGAGTGCGGCAGGATTACTGCGAGGACTGGTGCAGGGCGCTTGCGAAATTGGCCGAATTGACCAGTGCGCCAAAGGCCGGGCTGGACGCCAGTGCCGAGAAGGCCGGAATGCCGGCCAGCGAGGCAAAGGCCGCCGCGTTCTGGGAGATCGAGGCCATCGCAGCGGAATTTCCGGCAAGGGCAGCGAACGCGGACGGGCTGGACGCCAGGGCGGCGAAAGCCGGGTTTGCGGTCGAGAAGGCAAACGCCGAGCTCACTGCCGAAGCGGCCTGGGCGGAGCGCAGGGCGGACGCGGCCTGCGAGACCTGTGCAGCGGCGGCGGCTTGCGACGACAGAGCCGCAGCCTGCATGGCCGACACTGCGGCTTGCGCGAGTTGCGGGGTCAGCGAGGCGACGGCTTGCGCCGCGGAAGCGACGGCGGCCGATTGCATCGCCATGCTCTGCGCAGCCTGCGCAGCCGTTGCAGCTTGCGCGACCTGCGAGGCAGCAACGGCGGTTGGCGCCATCGCTGCAGCCTGGGACACAGCCTGCGACGACGCGATCGCCGATGCGGCGGCCGTTGCGGCGGACGCAGCCGAAGCCTGCGAAGCCGCCGTTGCAGCCTGCGCCGCGGTGGCGACCGCAGCCGCGGTCTGCGCCGCGTTTGCCGCCGATTCAACGCGGGCAGCGGCGGCGGCCGAGATGTTGGATGCCGTGTGAACCGCAGCAGCGGCGGATTGCAGTGCAGCGGCCGCACTCGACATGGCGGCGGCGGCCTGACCGGTCAGTGCTGATGTCGCGGCAGCGGCTTGCGCGGCAGCGACGGCGTTGGCGCTCAGTACGGCGTTCGCACGCGAGAGTTCAGATGCGGCGGCGGCGTTCGCCGTCAGGCTGGAACTTACCTGTCCGACATTCTGCGCAGCGCTGATCTGATAGGCGGCCTGCAAAGCCATCGAAACGGCAGCTAGGTTGGCGTGCTGTCCGAAATCCGCTGCGTGCGAACCGAGGTCAGCGGCTCTTGATCCAAGCTCGGCCGACTTCGAACTCAGGTCGGCGGCTTTCGATCCCAAGTCAGCGGCCTTCGATCCCATCTCGGCGGTTCGCGAACCCAAGTCCGCAGCTTTCGAACCCAGGTCGGCGGCCTTCGATCCCATCTCGGCGGTTCGCGAACCCAAGTCCGCAGCTTTCGAACCCAGGTCGGCAGCCTTCGAACCCAAGTCGGCAGCCTTTGATCCCAGCTGCGCGGTTTTGGAACTCAAGTCAGCCGCTTTGGAACCCAAGTCGGCGGCCTTCGAACCGAGCTCGGCGGATTTCGAACTCAAGTCCGCGGCTTTCGATCCCAGGTCAGCGGCCTTCGAACCCAATGCGGCGGATTTCGAACTCAGGTCGGCGGTTTTGGAACCCAAGTCTGCGCCTTGTCTCAACAAGTCCATGTTTCGTGACAGAGAAGCGAACGCGTTTGCATTCCGCGCCAGCATCGCGAAGGCGGCTTCCGAGCGCGTCAGAGCCGAGAACGATGCCGGATCTTTGCGCATGGCGGCCATGGCGGCCGGATTTAATGCCAGCGCCATGAAACCGGGATCAGATGCCATGGCGCGGAAGGTGGGATTCTTGACCATGAGCTCGAACACGTCGGTCTGCATCAACTGCGCGACCGCGGTGTCACCAAGCTTCACGTCTTTGTCGGTGACCTGTGTCGCGTGATAGCGCTCGGCAGGAAGGATCGTGCCGGCGACCGGCCCGTTTTCCAGCGGCAGAACATGCGTTGCATAAAGTGCGCCCGCGCCGATGGCGATGAACGATGCGCCGGCAAGCAATATCGATGTGCTGCGCGAAATATTGGCCATGAATTCCCCCAGAAGTTTACGACGTACGGGCAGGAAGGTGGATTGCCGCAGCCACTTTGGCAATACGAGTTGTCACAAATTTATTTCAGGGATTACAAGGGCTTGAACACAATTCGGTCTCAATTTCGCCCGATTTCATGGACGGAAGATTGATTTTGATCCGTTAACCAATTTCGGAACCGCTCCTAAAACGGAGCAGGTTCGTTCGCCTCTGCTGACTTCGCGCGCTTGAAACCTTCGCGCTGCTGAAGCCGCTCCCAATAGGGAATGAGCTTGGGCGGGAACTCGCCAGCCATTCCTAGACTGGTCGCGAGCAACAGGGAATAGGAAAAAGAAATATCGGCCATCGTGAAACGATCGGCGCACACATATTGATCGCCCACCAGGTTCGCCGCCGCCTTGAGCCGCGCGAGAAACCAGATGCGATAATCCTCCGCCGCCTGCGGCACCCGGCGCTCCGGCGGTTCGAGACGCGTGTAGCGCAGCACGATGGTCTGCGGAAAGGTCAGCGTCGCCTCGCCCATATGCAGGAAATTCAGATATTCCGCGAAGGCGTCTTCCTGCGGGCTGACCACCAGATCGGTCGGACCATACTTCGCGCCCAGGTAGTGGCAGATGGCGGCACTCTCGGTCATGCGATGTTCGCCGTCGAACAGGACGGGGACAGTTCCCAGCGGATTGAGAGTCTTGTAGTCGGGAAAGCGCGCCCGCGGCGGGAACGGCATCAACACCAGCTCATAGGGAAGCCGCATTTCCTCCAGCGCCCACAGAGCCCGGAAGGAACGCGCCGCCGCACAATGATAAAGCTTGATCATGACATCCCCGCATTGCCCGGCGCGCCGGTCTTCGAACCGGGGGCCTTCTGTACTACCGTCCCGGAGCGCGCCCGGGGATTCCTTATAGATGCAGCAGGACGAGATCGTCATCCAGGATCGCGAGGAACTCTTCTACCTGCTCTCCGAGGCGGCGGAATTCGAGCACTCCGTCATGTGCACCTACCTTTACGCCATGTGGAGCCTGAAGCGCGATCTGGCTGAAGGCATCACCGAGGCGGAGCAGAAGGCGATCGAGGGTTGGCGCCGTTCGCTTCGCCAGGTCGCGCTCGAGGAAATGCTGCACCTGTCGCTGGTGAACAACATCCTCGCGGCGACCGGCGCCTCGCCGCATCTGTGGCGGCCGGAGTTTCCGGTGCGATGCGGCTGGTTCCCGGCTGACGTCGTGATGCGGCTCTCTCCGTTCCGCGAGGAGACCATCGATCACTTTATGTATATCGAGCGGCCGGAAGGCATCGCCCTGGTCGACGGCGCCGGGTTCGATCATCCGGCACACCACCCGCGTGCCGCCCGGCCCGAGCTTTTGTCGCCGACGCCGCGCGATTATGCGAGCCAGGGCCAGCTTTATCATGCCGCCCTTCGCGGACTGGCCAGGCTGTGCGGCGAGATCGGCGAGGAAAATGTCTTCGTCGGCCATGGCGAGGCGCAGGTCGGCGCAGCGGAATTCGGCATGCCGGGCCTTTTCAAGATCGACAATCTGGCCGCCGCGCGCCGCGCGGTGGAAGAGATCGTGCAGCAGGGCGAAGGCGCGCCGGCGCACCGCGAGGGTTCCCACTATCAGCGCTTTGCTGCGATCCGCGAGGACATCACCGCGCTCAAGCGCGCCCGGCCGGACTTCCAGCCGGCGCGGCGCGTGCTGGAGAATCCGAGCATCGACAATCCCATGGCGCACACCGATGTGGCGCTCATCACCGATCCGTTGACGTGCAAGGTGGTGGATCTCGGCAATGCGCTCTATGCGCTGATGATGCGCACATTTGCGCAAGTGTTCTCGCCGGCGCCGCTGCCGCGCGAACTGCGCGTCGGTCTTTCCGCGGCGGCTACGGAGATCATGTACGCGATGAGCTTTGTCGGCGAAGCCGCGACGCGTTTGCCGGCTGGTCCGGCGCATCCGGGCGTCAATGGCGGGCTGACCTTTGCGCTCTCGATCTCGTCGGGACAATTGGTGCAGCGCTGCGCCGCGCAGATCCTGGGCGAGCGTGTGCGCGAACTCGCCGGCGCAGCGGCGAAGCTCGAAAGCAGCGTTGCGCTGCTCGACGTGTCCATGCGGCTGACGTCCGTCGCCGAACGCTTCGAGGAATTGCACGAGAAATTCGAAGAGCATCTGACCATCGCGGTGGACAATGTCGCCCGCATCAAGACCGCACCGCCGGCACCGGTCCCGGTTGCGGCCAAGAGCGATGATCCCAATGTCGCGCGCACCAGGGACATCACGCTGCGATTTGATGGCGCGCGCTGTATTCACTCGCGCCATTGCGTGCTTGGCGCGCCGAGCGTGTTCCTCGCCAATGTCAAAGGACCCTGGCTGCATCCCGAAACCGTCTCGGTCGAGCAGTGCGTGGCGATCGCGCACAATTGCCCGTCCGGCGCCATCACCTATGAACGCCGCGATGGCGGCCCACAGGAAGTGCCGCCGGCAGTGAATGTCCTACGCATCCGCGAGAACGGGCCCTATGCCGTGCACGCCGCGATCGATCTTGCCGGTCACGGTACGATGACGCGCGCCACGCTGTGCCGGTGCGGAAAGTCCGCAAACAAGCCCTTTTGCGACAACAGCCATCGCGACGCCGGATTCGTTGCCTCTGGCGAACCATCGAGCATTGCGTCCGATGCGCTCGAAAATCGCGACGGGCCACTGGCGATCACGCCGCTGGCAGACGGTCCGCTTCAGGTGCTGGGCAATCTGGAGATCTGTGCAGGGACGGGGCGGACCGTTTCGCGCGTCGAGAATGCGCGCCTGTGCCGATGCGGCGGTTCGGCCACCAAGCCGTTCTGCGACGGCACCCATGCCCGGATCGGCTTCCGCTCGGAGCAACCGGCGCAAAAGAAGACCACGCCGAGGCCCGGCGCATAGTCCCCGCCTAGCTCACGACCGAGCTTGCCAGCTGCAGCACCAGCACGGCCGCCATCGCCGCAAGGCAGTACGTGTGATCGCGGTAGATCGAGCGGGCCAGAACCGTCTGTTCCTGCGGTGTATCCTGTGCGCCGCCGAGGCGCACTGCATTGCCGACCGTGCGCGACCCGGCGATGCCGACCGCAGCAGCCGTGAGGGCGAAGGAGATTCCGGTCACCGCAAGGGAGTGCGCGGCGATCACCATTTCACCCATGATCGACATCAGTGTCACCACCATCATGACCGCGACCAACCGGCTCATCGGGCTCGCATCTGTCGTCACGCGGCGATAATAGGCCGAGATCGACGCGAGCACCTCCGCCGGCAGGATCGCATCGTGATGCGGCCGCGTCTGGACATCGAACATAAGGTCGAACCACAGCACAGCGCACAGGAACCCGGCGCCCGCCGTAACAAAAGCTGTCATGTCATCCTCCGGAGCGCTCGCACGATAGCGCAGCGCGGGCACGATTGCGTTGGCGTTGTTTGCATCGTTCACTGTACCCGCGCAAATCGGGGAGAGTTGAGGTGTTTTCCTATTCGACGCTTGGCGTGAACGACATGGACCGGGCGATCGCCTTCTATGACGCGGTGTTCGCACCGCTCGGCCGCAAGCGCGACACGACAAGCCGGACCTGGACCGGCTATTCCGAGGCTGGCGACAAGACCAAGTTCTTTCTCACCCGTCCGTTCAACCGCCAGGAAGCGACAGGCGGGAACGGCACAATGCTTGCCTTTCTTGCGGCCGACCGCGCCAGCGTCGATGCCTTCCATGCCGCCGCGCTTGCCCATGGCGGACGCGACGAAGGACTACCCGGCGTGCGCGAAGGCATGAATCCGGTCTTCTACGCCGCCTATGTCCGTGATCCGGACGGCAACAAACTCTGCGCCTTCGTGCGTAAATAGCTTCAACCGGCGCCATCGAAGCGGCAACATGCGTGGCGCGCGCGCTTGAGGGGGAGGCAAACGCATGACCTGGTCCATCGTTGCATTCGATTCCACGACCGGCGCGTTCGGCGCCGCCGTTGCGACGAAGGCGTTTGCGTCGGGCTCGTTCGTTCCCTTCGTGCGCGCCGGCGTCGGCGCGGTCGGCACGCAATCGCTGACCAACCGCTACCTTGCGCCGGTGGTTCTGGACGGGCTGGAGCGCGGACTGTCGCCCGAGCTTGCGATTCGGTCCGCCGTCGCCGGCGATGAAGGGCGCGAGATCCGCCAGATCCACGCCGTCGACCGGCATGGGCGCTTCGCGGCATGGACGGGAAAACACTGTGTCGAGTGGTGCGGCAGCGTCGGCGAAGCCGGCGTCAGCGTCGCCGGCAACATGCTCAGCAATGACCGGGTCGCTGCCGCAACGCTTGCCGGATTCAAGATGGATCCAACCCTGCCGCTTCCCGAACGGATGATGGCCGCGCTCGAGAGCGGCGAAGCGGCCGGTGGCGACCGGCGCGGACGGCAATCGGCGGCGATGCTGATGGTGACGACGGAGGATTTTCCCGAACTCAACATCCGGGTCGACGATCACGGCGAACCATTGCCGGAGCTGCACCGGCTCTTGAACATCTGGCGCAAGGAACGCGCACCGTTCCTCGGCAATTCGCCGTCCAAGGCGAACCCGGCCGGCCTCCACGACATCGACAGGATCGAAGCCAACTGGAAGGCGCTGGGCTGGGATATCCGCTTCCGGCGCTGATCAGTTCTGACGCACCCATTCCTGCGTGCGGCCAAGCAGCGAGATTCCGAGATAGCCGCGCACCAGAAGTTTTTGCCCGCCATCCTCGAGCTCGACCTTGGCGCTGTAGACGTCACCCGAATTGGGGTCGAGGATCGAACCATTGTCCCACACCGCGCCGCCGCTGTTCGTCAGCCCCCACATGATGGTCATGCCGGTGATCGGCTGGTCCTTGAGCGGGCCGTCGCATTTGCGGCAGATCGCGGGCGGCAGCGACGCCGGCCGATTGAGCAATTGCAGAACCGTGCCCTTGAGCGCGCCGTGGTCGAGCTTGATCTCGATGACGCCGCTCGGCTGATGTGTCTTCTCGCTGATCGTGATCCATCGCCCGACCGGCGATGTGTCGGATGCGAGCGCCGGCGCCGCGGCCAGGCATGACAGAACGGCAATCATCGCGGTTGCGCGGCTGTGAAGCGAAATCGTCATGCGGAAGCTCACCCGGTTTGAAAGCGCGTCACACTAAAATTATCGTTTCGAACTTGGCAACGGCGTCAGCATGAGAACGGTCTCCGCCTCCCGCTCGACCGCTGCGCGGCTGTAGAGCAAGGGCACATAATCTCCCGCGGCCCACAGAGGAAAGAGATCGCGGTAGTGCGGGCTGTACGGATCGCCGGATTCGCCGGGCGAATTGATCGCGATTGAATTGTCCCACGCTCCGACATCAAGGACCATGCGTACGGAAGCGCCCGCGATGGCCGCGAAGTCCGACGTGCGGTAGGTCGCGGCGCGCGGGGACGAAGCCGAGCCCGGTACCTGCAACGGACCAACCGACATCTGTGCGCGCATCGCCGGATCGGCGAGCGTGGCGATTGCCGGCTCGAACGTTGCGTGATGCAGCCGGCCCCAGCTCCATGCCGACATGTCGGGACCAAGAAGCGCCTTGAGCTCTGTCACTGCCGCACCGAGACTGACGAGCAGCAAGGCATCGCGCGCCGCGCCGGGATCAGGGCCGATCGCGGAATCGGGATGCTCCAGATAGGTGATGACGGCGTCCGGCGAGCCGGCACCGACGATCTCGCGCGCGGCCGCAGGCGTTACAGTCTGCACAGCCGTCTGGCCGAGATGCTTGCTGAGCCAGACTTCATATATTGCGGCGGCGGGGCTTGAGACGGTCTCGTCATGGTCCCAGGACTTCAGCAGCGACAGGGCCGCGTTCACCGCCGGGTCCGGCGAGGTCAGCGGCGCAAGCAACTTCGTCAACCGCTCCGACTGGGCGCTATGGCTGTCGGTCTGCAGCGCCATCGAGTCGGCGAGGCTGATGCGAGGAATGCTCCCAAGCACCTGCTTGATGCGCGTGATGCGCGTCGGATCGGACCATTCGAACGAGATCTTGCGCTCGTCCGCCGGATAACCGGCCGGAAGATTCATCTCATTGGCGGTGGCGATCCAGCCCGCCTTCGGGTTGTAGCTTGAAGGCAGCAGATCGCCATTGAGGAATCCCTGCCATTCATAGCGTCCGTCACCGGGAACCGGCATCAGGCCGTCCCAGTTGGGACGCACAGGCGTGATCCCGCCCGGCGCCCAACCGATGTTTCCCCTGGTGTCGGCATAGACGAGATTGAGCGGCGGTGCGCCCCAGGCGTTTCGTCCTGCCGTGAAGTCCGTCCACGAATTTGCGCGCCACATGCGCGCGCTGCCGAGATAGCCGGATACGCCCGGCTCGTTCCACACCGTGCGTATTGCAAAGGCGCGGCCTTTCACGGGGTCGAGGAGCAGAACAGGACCATGCCGTGTGAATCGCAAGTCGACCGAGCGCGGCGCTTCGCCCTTGACCTCAATCGTCTCGTGCACGACGCGCATCGCTTCATAGCCGTCACCATAGCGATAGGAATTCGGATCGCCCGGCTTCAACGCATAGACGTAGAGGTCCTCCTGATCGATGTTGAAAATCGTCAGGCCCCAGCCGATCTTGTCGTTGTGGCCGAACGACACGCCGGGCAGCGCCGGTTCTCCTGCACCGATCATCGACAGACCCGGCGCGCTCAGTTGCACGATGTAGCGCAACGCCGGAACGCCAAGCTGGCGATGCGGATCGTTGGCGAGAATGGCGCGCCCGGTCGCCGAACGGGACGCGGCGACGACCCAGTTGTTGGAGCCTTCTTCTGCCGGCTTGGCTTCGGCAAAGCGCAACGGGCCTTCGGCGCTGGTGCTTTTCGGCGGCGACGCCGGCGGCGCAAAGCTCACCGCTTCCGTCGCGAGTCTGTAGTCCCTGAGCACGTCGTCGGTGACATCACAGGGGTTGAGGCCATCGGGCACCTGAATCGCATGCGCGGGCTCCAGCTTGCGGCGCAGGCGGTCGGCGGCGACGCCCGCCGCGCAGGCGACCTCGGCGCGCGCGACTTCCGAAGTCACATTGGAGACGAGCGCGTGGCTGCGGATGCGAACGACGTCATCGGCCTGCCAGTCGTCCGGCAGCGTGCCGGTAAGCTTGAACTCGACCGGCAGCGGCTTGGTGCCGGCGCGCACTTCGGCCGCAAAGGCGTTGATGCCGGCGACAAAAGCCTCTGTCGCCTCATGCGTCCCGGGCGCGTAAGCGGCCCACTCCTTGTTCATGTCGCCGCGATAGAGGAACAAACGTGCTGCGCGATCCTGATCGACGTAGGAAGCGCCGAAACTTTTTGCGAGCAGGCCGAGCCCGCGCTTCCGCCACAGATCGATCTGCCAAAGGCGGTCGCGCGCCGCATTGTAGCCCTGCACAAAGAACGCATCGCGCGCGCTGGCGGCAAAGATGTGCGGGATGCCCCAGTGGTCGATGACGATGCGGGCCGGTTTCTCCAGGCCGCTCACCGGCCAGCTCTGCTGATGGATCGCGGTTGAGGGACCCGCGGACATCGGATGGGTCGCGGCATCGCCGTTTGAATCGACGGCAACCAGGATTGCTGCTGCAGTCAAAATCTTCTTGAGCATCATGCTGGCCCCCGCTTGGCGGGCGCATCTCAACCGACATTACACCGCGCGGCAAGAGCTACCGCATGCGCGAAGCCAGCCGTATCCATTTGCCGTCGACGGTGAATTTTCCATAACCCTGATGATGGATCATGCGCGGGTTTTTTTCGCGCGAATCGCGCCAGGCCCCGACAACCTCTAGGACGAAGAGATTGTACCTGGTGACAAGGACCGTATCGACGACCCTGCATTCCAGGTTGGCGAAGCACTCGCCGATAAGCGGCGCGGCGACCTGCGCGGCGGGCATCGGCGTCAGCCTGAACTTGCCGAACTTGTCGACGCTTCGCCCCGAGCAATTGCCGACCTTCACGACTTTCGCCGCAAGTTTCACCGCCGGAATCGCGATCACGCATTCTTTGGTCTTTTTCAGCGCCGAAAAGCTGTGGTTGCGATTGCTGACGATGCAGGCAATGAGCGGCGGCTCGAAGTCGAGCATCATGTGCCACGACATGGTCATGACGTTCGCCCGGCCCTTCAACGCGGTCGTCAGCAGGACGACAGGGCCAGGCTCGATGAGCTGGTAGACCCTCGACAGGGAAAGTTGTTTGAAGCGGTTCGTCGCCATGGCGGCAGTTTGCTCCACCCGGCCAGCGAATGGCGAAAAACCTTCAAAAAAAAGGCGCGGGCAGGATCCCGCGCCTTTCGGAATTCCACAGTGCTTCTGGGTCTAGTGCTGCGCCCAGGCCCAGCCGGCGATACGCCAGCCAGCCGCGGTCTTTTGCATCGCAAAAGTCCACACGCCCTGTTCGACGACCGGTTTGCCGTTCAGCTTGTAGGAGTAGTGCGCCGGAAAGTCGGCATAGCCGCGATCACCCGTGGCGGTGACGTGCCAGGCCTTTTCAAGCGTCACGATCCCGTCGGTGATCCCGCTCTTCTTGTCGCTGTCGCTGAGCGCCTTCCACCAATCTTCGCATGTCGTCGCGCCTTGCCACGCATGGGGCGCGAAATCGTCGATGATGATCGTCTGGCTGGTGCAAAGTGCATCGGCAGTCTTGATGTCGTTCTTGTTGAAAGCGTTGTTGTACTGATTGATCGTGGCCGCGATGTCGGCCGTATCCGAGGCGGCGGCGGACGTCGCGCCCCATGCCGATGCCGACAGGATGAAGGCGAATGCAATCGTGCTTGTACGCATGGACTTCCCCCTAAAGTTGGAATTGAAAATTCGACGACGATCGCAGGACCGCGCTCGTCCAAAGAGCGCGCACTCTATGTCGCGATATTCCAACCAACAAGCGCTTCGGCGCGCCCTGTCCAAGCGTCGAGCCCCTGATACTTCGATCTCTATGCATTTATCACCGTCACAGCGTGAAAAAATAATTTGGCCGCCGGACGGCTTTCATACCGCACTGCAGGAACCTGCTGTTCGCTCGACACAATCACGACGGCATAACAGCGAATGAGTAGGCAAAAGTAGCGTATTTGGAGCAGCGAGACCGCAGTGCAGCGGATGCGACGAAGCTGTTCGAACAAGAAAGCGAGGAATAGCGTTCCCGCCCGATGGCCGGAATGTCTGTCCATCTTGGGAGGGAGATTTGCGGACACTGCAGAATTGCAGAGCTGCAAATCCGGGGAGAATGAATAATGAATCGCTTTTTCAAAATTGGCGTTGCTTCGATTGCATTCGGATTGATTGCAACGGCCGCGAGCGCGGCGTCATTTACGTTCACCGGGACTTTGACTTCGACGGATTCACTCATGGTCAATACGGGCGAACCGACTCCGATCGTAGCCGGCTTCAGCACGGGCGCGTCGTCCGCGGTCTATTCGACGGGAGAGAAGAGAACGAGCAAATCCACCTGCGCGGCCTGGACCGTGCCGCCCGGCACGCCCTTTACCAGCAACGGCATCTGCACGTTCACCGAGAGCAATGGCGATCAGTCGTCGATCGTCTTTGGTTGCCTTGACGACAACAAGACGGGCGCTTCGGATTGCTGGGGCGGACTGCGCGGAATCTCCGGCGGCACGACTGGCAAGACCGGAACAATCGTCTGGCATCAGGTGCGCAGCACGGACGGCAAGACCGGCAATGTGAACGGCACCGGGCAGTGGAACTGATCCGATAGGGATCCTTCCAGCCTTTTGACACCGGGCCCCCGGACCGCAGCGCGTGCAGGGGGCCCGTTTTTATTTTCCGTGAACCGCCCGGTTCATTGGCGATCCACCCCATCTGCAAAGGAGCTACGATGATGATCATCACGTCTTTGTCTTTCCGCGTCGCGCCTGGAAAAAACGCCGACGCCGTCAAATACTTCAAGAAACTGTTGCCGCACATCAAGAAACTGACAGGCGCGGAGCTCGAACTGGCGACGCAGCTTGCAGGGCCCGCTGGTCACTACATCGTCACCGGACGATACAAGACAGTCGCCGACTGGGACGCGATGCGCCTGAAGGTGGCGAACGATGCGGCGACCCAGAAGATGATCACGGAGAATGCCGCGCTGTTCATCGCCGGAACGACCACATCGGCGCTCTGGCAGCTCGTGTAACCGAAGCAACGCATTGCGACTTTGGGGCCGCCCGCAAAGCGGCCCCATTTTCCTGACTCTCGATCGGCGGCAAACCGCGCCTCAACTCGCCCGCCGGTCCCACCCTAACGTCCCTTCCGGTACCGTCTTTGCGCCGCACGAGGGACGCCATGTCCGATACAGACCGCTACGCCAAATACACCAAGCTGAAGTTCGACCGCCCGCACCCCAAGGTGCTGCGCATCCGGCTCGACAACGGCAAGATGAACACCGCCGACCACATCATGCACCGCGAGCTCGCCGAGATCTGGAACGACATCGACGCCGATCCGGATATCAACGCGGCGATCATCACGGGCAATGATCGTGTTTTTTCCGCAGGCGGCGATTTCGCAATGGTCGAGGACCTGATGAACGACCCGCAGGCCCGCGCGCGCGGCTGGAAGGAAGCGCGTGCCATCGTCTACAATATCATCAACTGCAACAAACCGATCATCAGCGCGATGCGCGGCGTTGCGGTCGGCGCGGGGCTCGTCACCGGTATCCTCGCCGATATCTCGATCGCCACGAAGGATTGCCGGATCATCGACGGCCATACGCGTCTCGGCGTGGCGGCCGGCGATCATGCCGCCATCATCTGGCCGCTTCTCATCGGCATGGCGCGCGCCAAATATTATCTGCTGCTCTGCGACCAGCTTCTCGGCAAGGAGGCTGCGGAGATGGGGCTGATCAGCCTTTGCGTCGACGATGCCGAGCTGGACGGCAAGGCCGTCGAACTCGCAACGCGGCTTGCGACCGGCGCGCAAAGCGCAATCCGCTGGACCAAGCATTCGCTCAACAATTGGCTGCGCCAGATGGGACCGACGTTCGATGCGTCGCTGGCCCTGGAGTTTCTCGGCTTTACCGGCGAGGAGCCGAAGGAAGGGGTACGTTCCCACCGGGAAAAGCGCGCGCCGCAATGGCCGGACGGCAGCCCCGTCTAGCGGGCGAGCACGCGCATTCGCCCGGCGTCATTGACCCGGATCAAACTCTCGCGCCGGCGGCAGCCGAAGCTGTGTGGTGAGCGAGAGGCAGCAGCATGATCCACGCGAAACTTACCGGTCACTACCGCGATGATGCGCGCTACAACTCGGCCACGGTCAACATCACCAATCATTGCAACCTCGCTTGCGAGCATTGCTTCATCTATCGCGACGGCAACCCCAACGAGGCGCCCAAGTCGATTCGCGCGGAAATGAGCGATGCCGACATGCTCGAAACGCTCGCCGGCCTGCGCGATCGTCATGGCCTCTCCTCGATGCTCTGGATGGGCGGCGAACCGATGCTCAAGCACAAGCTGCTTGCAAAGGGCGTGCGGCTGTTTTCGCGCAACACCATCACGACCAACGGCACGATACCTCTGATCGACTTCGGCCCGAGCGTTCATTATGTCGTGAGCCTGGACGGACCCGAAGATCTGAACGACAGCATTCGCGGCGCCGGAACCTTTCGGCGTGTGTTGCGCAATCTGTCCGAATTGCCCCCGGGATTCTCATCGAGCGTGCAGGTCCAGTGCACGGTGACGCGGCGCAATCAGTACCGCTTGTCTGAACTCGTGGATGCACTGCGCAAAACGCCGATCGGCTGGATGACGTTCAGCTTCTATGTGCCGACGCATGGTGATGTGGGCGAGAATGCCTGGTCGACGAATGAAGACCGAGCCATCGCCGTGCATGAAGTGTTGCGCCTCAAGAAATTGCACGGCGCCTTTATCCGCAACAGCACGCGCAGCCTCGAACTGATGCTGCCGCCCGACTGCGAAGCAGTGACAGCGAACTGTCCGACGCGCAATACGCTTCTGCCGCTCTGGCTCGAAGGCGACCATTTCACGACACCCTTTTGCTGCTACGGCAATGATGTCGATTGCAGCCGCTGCGGCGCCTGGGTCGTGTTTGAATTCGCCGCGCGTCGGGAAAAGGCTTCGCGCGACGCGAACTGACCTTGCGCCTCAAAACGATGTGTCCGCTGTGCGCCGCGCGCGTGCCTCTTGTGCGCCGCGCGCCGGGTCCTGCATCTGGCCACGCCGCGGGCGGTCCGCTAGGTTCGCGAACAACGGCCAAACAAATCGAACTAGCGGGAGAAACTATAGAATGTTTTCGCACATCATGATTGGTACCAACGACCTGGACAGAGCCAAGGCCTTCTATGACAAGGTGCTTGGCACGCTCGGCGTTCCGCCTGCGTTCGTCGACCGTCATCGTATCTTCTACCGCATGCCGACCGGCGTCTTTTCCGTGTCATTGCCGATCGACGGCAAGCCAGCGACGGTGGCCAATGGCGGTACGATCGGCTTCGCAGCGGCCTCTTCGGCGCAGGCCGACGCCTGGCACGCTGCGGGCATCGCCAATGGCGGCACGACCTGTGAAGACCCGCCGGGCGTGCGAGAGGGCGCCACTGGAAAAATGTATCTCGCCTATCTGCGCGATCCGGACGGCAACAAGATCTGCGCCCTGCATCGCATGGGCTGATCAGAACGAAGAAAAAGGCGGCGCGGACCGTCCGGGGTCTGCGCCGCCGGTTTTGCGAGTACGCCTTACGCCGGCGCGGCGACCTTGTCCTGAGTCTTGGTGTCGAAGTCGCCCGCATCGTGGCGCTCGAGAAGCTGGCCGGCCGGATCGCCCCATGCGCAGTTGACCATGCGCCCACGCTTGACGGCCGGACGCGCCGCGATCTCATCGGTCCAGCGGATGACATTCTTGTATTCGTGCACCGACAGGAATTCGCCGCCGCCGTACAGAAGTCCCTTCGACATTGCGCCGTACCAGGGCCACACCGCGATATCGGCGATCGTGTACTCGTCGCCGGCAAGATATTTGCTCTCTGCAAGACGGCGGTCGAGCACGTCGAGCTGGCGCTTCACTTCCATCGCAAAACGGTCGATGGCGTATTCGATCTTGATCGGCGCATAGGCGTAGAAGTGGCCGAATCCGCCGCCGAGATAGGGCGCGCTGCCCATCTGCCAAAACAGCCAGGAGAGGCATTCCGCGCGTCCCTTGGGATCCTTGGGAATGAATGCGCCGAACTTTTCGGCCAGGTGCAGCAGGATGGCCCCGGATTCGAAGACGCGGAACGGCGTCGGTCCGCTGCGGTCCATGAGCGCGGGAATCTTGGAGTTCGGATTGACGGCGACAAAGCCGCTGCCGAACTGGTTGCCATCAATACGGATCAGCCACGCATCGTATTCCGCGCCGCGATGACCGGCCGCCAGCAGCTCCTCGAACATCACGGTGACCTTGATGCCGTTCGGGGTGGCGAGCGAATAAAGCTGGAATGGATGACGGCCGACTGGCAGTTCCTTTTCCGACGTCGGCCCGGCGATCGGGCGATTGATGCTGGCAAATCTTCCGCCGCTTTCCTTGTTCCAGGTCCAGACTTTAGGCGGCGTGTAGGCGGCGGATTTGGACATCCCTTGAGCTCCCGGATTTGTTGGACTTCATGTTGCTGAGACAAGTCTAAACGTTCTGCGACGTGGAGCAAAACAGGCTTGCACACGGCAATTGACAAGCCGCCAACATCGCAGTCCGATATTTGGAAAATCAAGCTGGGGAGAGCACCGATGGGCCTGCTGGACGGAAAAGTCGCAATCGTCACGGGAGCAGGCGGCGGCCTCGGCCGGGCCTATGCCAAACTGTTTGCCAGCGAGGGCGCGGCGGTCGTCGTGAATGATTTCGGCGGCGCGCGTGATGGCACCGGCGGCAGGTACCTCGCCCATGGCCGAAGCGGTGGTGGAGGAAATTCGCAAGGACGGCGGCCGTGCCGTCGCCAACGCCGCCGACGTTTCGACGGTCGAAGGCGGCGCATCGATACTGAAATCAGCGCTCGATGCGTTCGGCCAGGTCGACATCCTCGTCAACAATGCCGGCATCCTGCGCGACAAGACATTCTCCAACACCAGCGAGAGCGACTGGGACGCGGTGATCCGCGTTCACCTGAAAGGCGCCTATTGCGTCACGCTCCCGGTGTGGAACTGGATGAAGCAGAACGGCAAGGGCGGCGTCATCGTGCTGACCTCGTCCGGCTCCGGCCTGTTCGGCAATTTCGGCCAGACCAATTATGGCGCGGCGAAAGCGGGCCTGTGGGGCATGATGCGCGTGCTTTCCATCGAGGGACGCAAATACGGCATCCGCATCTGGGGTCTCGCACCCGGCGCCTATACGCGCATGACGTCCGATCTGCCGGGCCGTCGCGACCGCGAGCCCGATCCCGCATCCCTTCCGGAAAATATTGCGCCGGCGGTTCTCTATATGGTCAGCAGCCTTTCGGGCGATCAGACCGGCAAGATGCTCGGCGCGTCCTCGCGCGGCATCCGCGAGATCAAGATGATGCAGGCCAAGGGATTTGCGCCGAAGGTGGGATGGACCGCGCAGGATCTCGCCGATCGCGCGGCCGAGGTGTTCTTCGCGTCCGAGCCCGCCGATCCGAGGGGATAGAGGTTTTTCCGGCTGCGCGCGGAATCTAGATGGTGAGTGTCGGCACGCCCGCGCCGATGTCGATGAATTCGTAGACTTTGGACGTTTCCGCGGTCAGGCCTTTGCCAAGGTCGCCCGGCTTGTGATTGTCGGTCGCCAGGAATTCAAGGCTGCAAAGCATCAGAGGTACCCCGTCGGCGCCTGCGCCGAGCGGAAAGATGGTCGCTTCGATGAGTTGCGAGAAGCCGCGTTCATAGTGCACCGGTGTCAGTTGCCACACGCCGCAGGGGTGCTCGCAGATCAGGCGCGCCGACTCGAGCGCCTCGGCGTGATGCGCCTGCGGCAGAAAATCAAGCCAGTTGGTGCCCGCCATGTTCCGCCGCACATTCTCGTTCAGCGCCTGTCCCACAAGCCGGAAATAGAGTCCGGGATGTGCCGGGTTCGGCGCTTCGACCAGGATCAGCTTGGGCAAAAGCTTGGTCGCGCGTGCCGGATTGAAGGCGCTGCGCGGCGGTACCAAACCGGCGCGGGGGAGCGTGCGCCAAAGCGCTTCGAATTCGAAGCTTCCTTCGGAACGCCGCGCAACTCCGGGCGCCGTGTCGAATACGAGTGGGAGGGACTGAGACATCGGGGCCATAGTGTCCTGTCGCAGGTTAAGGCAAGGTTGCGCGCAGCGCGACACAGCGGACTGGTATGCAAGACCGGCATGGCAGGCAATTCGAGCATTTGCGCGGGTTTTCGTACGATCGAACGCCGTCATGCGAGGAGACGACATGAAACGCAGCGTCGAACGCATCCTCACCACGCATGTCGGAAGCCTGCCGCGGCCGCCGTCCCTCACGGAACTTTTGGTCAGGCAGGAAGCGGGCGAGCCGGTCGATGCGAATGTTCTGCACCGCGAGATGGCAGATGCCGTCAGGTACGTCGTGGAAAAGCAGATCGAGTCCGGAGTCGACATCATCAATGACGGCGAGCAGCCGCGCGTCGGCTTCCAGACCTATGTGCCGCTGCGCATGAAGGGATTCGGCGGCGTTTCCACCCGCAAGCCGCCGACGGACATGACGGCCCATCCCGACATGTTCGCGATCATGGCGCGGCGATTTCCGTCATCCGGAAAAATCTCCAACGCGCCACAGGCGATCGCGGAGGTTCGCTATGAGGATTTTTCGGCGGCGACGGAGGAGCTCGACCTGTTCGACGCCGCCACCGAAGGTGTTCAGTATACGGACCGCTTCATGACCGCGCCCTCGCCCGGAATCATTTCGACGACGATGTTGAACGCCTATTACGACAGCCACGAGAATTACGTCTTTGCGCTCGCCCGCGAGATGAAGAAGGAATATGCGCTGATCGCCGCGCGCGGCCTGGTTCTGCAGATCAACTCGCCGGACCTTGCCATGGAGCGGACCATGCAGTTCCAGGACAAGAGCCTCGCGGAGTTCCTGGACATTGCGCGGATGCACGTGGCGGCGCTGAACGAGGCGATTGCCGGCATCCCGCGCGATCAGGTTCGGCTGCATTGCTGCTGGGGAAATTGGGAGGGGCCGCATGTCCATGATGTGCCGCTGACCGAGATCCTGCCGGTGCTCTATGGCGCCAATGTCGGCGCGCTCAGCGTTGAGTTCGCCAATCCACGCCATCAGCATGAGCTGGCGGCGTTCAAATCGCGTCCCTTTCCGGCAGACAGGGTGCTGATCCCTGGCGTGCTGGATTCGACGACCAATTATGTCGAGCATCCTGAAGTCGTGGCGAATCGTATTTGCGCCGCTGTCGATGCAGTCGGCGATCGCACCCGCGTGATCGCAGGAACCGATTGCGGCTTCGGCACGTTCGCGGGCTACGAGTTCATCGCGCCGAGCATCGTGTGGGCCAAGCTGAAGGCCGGTGCGGAAGGCGCGGCCGTCGCGACAAAGCGGCTGAAAGGGGCCTAGCCGCGCTCGGTGGTCACGCCCAGCCGGCCTTTCGCGCCGTGGCGGCGGCTTGCGCCAGATTGCGCGTTTCGAGAACTTCGGCCGTTGCGTCTCGGGCGGCGAGCAGGACCTTGCGGATGGCGCACGTCGCCTCGTCTACGCAGTCGTCGCACTTATGATAGGCGGTGACGCTGACACAGGGCGCCAGCGCGAGAGGACCATCGATCACCCGTATGACATCGGCAAAACTGATGTCCTTGGGGCTTCGTCCAATGAGATAGCCGCCAGCGCGTCCGCGCTGGCTGCGGACGATGCCGCGCTTTTTGAGTTCCAGCAGGATCTGTTCCAGGAATTTGCGCGGTACGCGCGCCTCTTTGGCGATGTCGGCGATCTGCAATGGTTGATCACCGCCATGTTCGGACAGTACGATGAGAGCGTGCAAGGCGTAGCGTGCTTTTTGCGACAGCATGGTGGATTGCTCGTGTCCGGACTATGCGTGGTTTGCCTACCGGCTTAGTAGACAATATTGGCGGGACACAAAACAAGCGGACGCAGTGCCACCCTCCGGGGTGTTCAAGCGGGCAACGCCCCTTGAACAGCGCCTAGGCGGGTTGCCCCGACATCGCCTTGGTCCAGGCGTTCGCCAGTTCGTTCGCAGAACCGGTGCCGAACACATAGCGATCAGGTCTGACCAGAACCGCCTGGCCGCCATGTTTGTCGAGCCAGCGGGCGATATCTTCGGCAAAAGGCGCGATGCGCGCGTCGCTGAGCGCGAAGGTTTCCAACGATGCCACAGCGGCGGACGGCTCGCGCTGGATGAGCCACGGACCGCGGCCGGCGGCGTCGTCAAGGCGCGCGGCGGTTTTCGTCGCTGGCTGCGGAAAGTAGGAACCAGCGCCTGATGTCCCGACCAGCAGGCAGCCGCTGTCGAACGACGGAAGGCCCAGGCCGCCACCTGCGCCGTCGCCGCCCGACGCCCGGCGCGCCAGCATCGCCTTGTCTCGTTCGGCTGCCGCCTTCGGATCGGTGATGCAGACGGTGCGTCCCATCATGAGCGCAAGATCGATCGCCGCGCGGACATGCGGCGAACGTTCGGTCTGATATGTGTCGAGCAGCCTCTCATCAGCTTCGCCGCGCAACACCGCGCCGAGCTTCCAGGCGAGATTGGCGGCGTCGCGCACACCGGCGCACAGTCCCTGGCCTGCGAAAGGCGGCGTCTGATGCGCCGCATCGCCGGCCACGAACACGGGGCCCTTGCGCCACTGACGCGCGATCAGAGCGTGAAATCGATAGACCGCCTTGCGCTCCAGCGTGACAGCGCCATCGACTTTCCACGGCCTCAGCAGATCGGCAATAACGGCATCATCAAGCACGTCCTCCGGCTTTTCGCCGGGTTTCATCATGAACTCCCAGCGATGCCGCCCCGATCCCATCTGGACACATGTCGTAGGGCGCTGTGGATCGCAAATCTGCAGGTTGCGGTCCGGCAGACGCGACGCATCGTGAACCACCGTGTCGATCACCAGCCACGGCTCATCGAAATCGAGGTCTTCGAGTTCCATTCCGGCAAGATCACGCACCGTGCTGCGGGCGCCGTCACAACCGACAAGGTAACGCCCTCGGACAGTCTGTTCTCCGGACGGCGTGTCGAAATGGGCGATGACCCCCGACCCGTCGATTTCGTACGCCGTGAGATTCCACTCCGGTCTTCAGCTCTACCAGCGGCGTCTTGGCAATCACGTCGCGCAGCACCGCCTCGACAGACGGTTGATGGATCATGTTCGAAGCCGGCCAGCCCGAAGGAGATTTCTGGTCCGCGCTTCCGAAGCGCATCAGGACCTCGCCAGAGGCCGTCAGGAAATCGTAATAGGTCGTCGCCTTGGACGCCGCCATAACCGCATCTGCCGCGCCGACGGCCTGGAAGACGCGAACGATCTCGTGGTCGATATGGGCGGCGCGGGGAAGCGGGTAGATCTCGGCCGCCTTGTCGGTCAGGAAGACAGACGCGCCTTCACGCGCGAGCAGCAGCGACAGGGTCGCGCCGACGGGACCGGCGCCAACGATGATGACGTCTGCCTGAATGCTCACGGCTCAGCTCTCCGCCTGGAAGGAATTTTCGAGATGACCGAGTCCTGCGATCTCGCAGCGAACGACGTCGCCGGCCTTGAGAAAGCGCCGCGGCTCCATCGCTGCGCCGATGCCGCCGGGCGTTCCGGTGAAAATGAGATCGCCTGGTTCCAGCGTCATGGCCTGGGAGAGTTGAGCGATCTGGTCGTACACGTCGAACACAAGATGGCTGGTGTTGGAGTTCTGCCGCAGCTCGCCATTCACAAAACAGCGAATGTCCAGCGCGTGCGGGTCACCGATCTCATCGGACGTCGTGATCCAGGGCCCGATCGGCGCATGTGTATCGAAGGATTTTCCCAGCGACCATTGCGGGGTGCGGTGTTGCCAGGCCCTCTCGGTCACGTCGTTTCCGACGCAATAGCCAAAGACATGTTCATGCGCCTTGTCCTTTGCAATATGTCGGCCGCCTTTGCCGATCACCGCAACAAGCTCAACTTCATAGTCGACGAAGGGCGAGACTTTCGGGATCTGAACCGGATCGAAGGGGCCGTTGACAGAGGTCACGGCCTTGGTAAACCAGACTTGCTCCTTCGGTGCCTCCATGCGGCTTTCCGCGATGTGGTCCGCGTAGTTGAGTCCGATGGCAAAGATTTTTCCCGGCCTCGCTATGGGTGCAAGGAGTTTGGCAGACGCAAGCGGGATGCCTTCGCCGTGTTTGACCGCCGCCTCGAGCGCCGGGCGCGCGTTCGGCCAATCCGCGATGATATCGCTCAACGCGCGGCTGGTTTGCCCATCGAAGACGCGATCGTTGCAAACGACGCCGAGACGCGGTCCCTGGCTGCTCGCATAGGTGCAGAGCTTCACGTGCGCGGCTCCTGGGCTCTTGCCATCATCGGGTGCAGCGGGCCCCATTGAACGCCAAGCAAGTCCTGCATCGTGGCGACGTTCGAGCCGTCTTTTACGGTGAAGAGGTCGCCGTCGGTCCAATGTTCCAGCTCATGGCCCCAGGGATCTTTCCAATAGTCGAAGATCTGGCTGCCGAGGATGTGACGGCCGACACCCCAGGCCGCCTTGCGGCCGTCGCTCTTGAGATATTCGTGGCCGCACATCAGGTCATCCATGTGCGCCACTTCGAACGCGGCGTGGTTGAAGCCCGGCCCCTTGGGAGATTGCAGCAGAAACAGCGTGTGATGATCGGTCGGAATGTCTCCGCGGTCGCAGCGCAGAAACGCGCCAATCGCCGCGCCCGGCGCCATCTGGATCTCGTCGCTTGTGATGAATCCGAAGCGGGATTTGTACCACGCTTCGGACTTGCGGAAGTCGCTGACCTCAAGTACCGCGTGTCCCAGCCGAAGCACAGTCGAGGGACCCGATCTCAGGCGAACAGCCGAGCGTTCGCGATTGTGCTTCACAGCCGTGTTGCGCACCGGTTCCGCCGGAAGCGGGAGAGGCGGCGCAGGCTGCTGACCAGCGACGATTTCGACGCGATGGCCGTCAGGGTCGCTGAGCACCACGAGCTTCCCTCCGCCAGGCGCGTCAAGGTCTTGCACCTTCACGCCTTCGTTTGCCGCGAGCTTTTCGAGATCGGAAACGTTGGCCGCACGAAAGCCGATCGCCACGAAACGCGGTTCGCCGAGTGTCGTTGCGTGGAGGAATGGCGAAACGCCGGTTCCGCGCGCGTAAAGCGCCCCGTCGCTCCAGCGCTGCGATGAAAGGCCGAAGGAGGTCAGAAATCGCTCCATCTCGGCGAGATCGGGCGCCGAAAAACGCACGTGGGAGATGTCCTCGACCCGGATCATGGCGTCCTCATAAGTTGACTATTTGGTCATATTTGGACCAAACTCGTGCAAACGTCAAGTGAGTCCGCAAAATATGAACGCATTCGTGAGCGAAAAGCCCGCCAGCCGCCAGGAACCACGCCGCCTGAAAACCCGCGCCGCTCTGCTGGCCGCCGGGCTGAAACTGCTTGCAGACCACCACATCGACGGCATTTCGGTAGACGACATTGTCCGCCAGGCGGGCGTCGCGAAGGGCAGCTTCTTCAACCACTTTGCGGACAAGGACGACTTCGCATTGGCGGTGGCGGCGGAGATTCGAAACGGCGTCGAGGCCAAGATTGCCGTCGCCAATCGGGACGTTGGCGATCCGGCGCTGCGCGTTGCACAGGGCATTTGCTGTTTCGTCCAGTTCGCGCTCACCGACAGAGCGGGTGCAAAAATATTTGCGCGGGTTCACATGTCGAGCGTCGGCGCCGATCATCCCCTCAATGCCGGCGTCCGTTCCGATGTCGCACTGGGTGTTGGCAACAAGAGGTTCGCTCTGGCCAGTGTGGAGGCGGGCGTCATATGCGTGATCGGCGTTGCACAGGGCCTGCTTGCCTCGGTTATCGCAAAAAGGGCGAAGCGCGACGATGCCAGAGCCCTTTCAATTGACGTACTCACGGTTCTCCTGACAGGCTTTGCACTCGAGGTGAGGGAAGCCCGGCGCCTGGCCACATTGGCGGCGGCTTCGCTGATCGTCTGAACGCGACGAAAGTCATTTCCCAGAAGCCAATCGAGGGAACGCGATGTCCAAGCCCCGCACGATCGACGTCCACGCGCACTTTCTCCCGCCCATCTATCTTGAGGCATTGCGCAACGCGGGCCTCAAGACCCTCGACGGAGGTATCCCGGTCCCGGCGTGGACGCCCGAACGGGCGCTGGCCATCATGGACGAAGTCGGGATCACGGGGGCTGTCCTGTCTGTATCGTCTCCGCATGTGAATTTTGTCGACGCGGAAAACGCCGTAACGCTCTGCCGTGCGATCAACGATTATGCAGCCGAAATGAAGCGGCGCCATCCCGAACGATTTGGCGCCTACGCGATACTTCCGCTCCCGGACATGGCCAACAGCATTCGCGAACTGGAACGCGCGCTTGATCAGCTCGAACTTGACGGCGTGGCGCTGCCGACACATGCGGAAGGCCGCTATCTCGGCGACGCGCGCCTTGCGCCGCTGCTCGAAGTACTCAATGAACGCGCGGTCACGGTGTTCGTGCATCCGACGTCGCCCTGCTGCTTTGAGTCCTTCGGGCTCGAACTTCCAGCTCCGATGATCGAGTTTCCCTTCGACACCACGCGAACGGCGGCAAGCCTTCTCTATTCCGGATCGCTGGCGCGATTTCCGCGGATCAAGTTCATCCTTCCACACGGCGGCGGAACGCTGCCGTTCCTCGCACCGCGCATGGCGGCTGTCGGCTCCCTGCCCGCATTGGGCGAGCGCGCGGTGATGCCCGCGCAAGCGATGCAAGCGTTTGCGCGCTTCTACTATCGACACGGCACTTTCCGTTGCGCCGCAGCAGATCGCCGCTTTGCGCAGTCTGGCGCCGTTATCGCAGGTACTTTACGGAACCGACTTTCCATTCGCGCCCGAGGAGCGGCTGCGCATGGCGGAGGCCGCGTTCGAGGCGCTGCCGCTCACGGCGGACGAACGCAATTCAATTCGTCTCGGAAACGCCAGACGCCTGTTCGGGGCATTCGCCGATCGCTGTTGTGGCGTCGAGCACGGATAGACCTGAACGCGCAGACGGAACCGAACAGCCGGAAAAACCAATTCAGGAGCAATCGAATGGAAAACTCCAATCAGTCCTCGTCGCCTGCCGACCGAAATGTCTTCGTGCCCCATGCCTATCCCGAGCAGACAATGAACTTGGGCGAGGTCACGATGAACTACGCCGTCTCCGGTTCACCGGACAAGCCCGCACTGTTGCTCATCCCGGGCCAGACGGAATCCTGGTGGGGATTTGAGGCTGCGATGGCAATCCTGGACAAGGAATTCCAGGTCTTCGCGGTCGATCTGAGGGGCCAGGGTCGAAGCACCTGGACGCCAGGGCGTTATACCCTCGACAATATGGGCAACGATCTTGTGCGTTTCATCGCCCTGGCGATCAGGCGCCCGGTCATAGTCAGCGGCAACTCGTCTGGCGGCGTCCTTGCGGCCTGGCTGTCTGCGTTTGCGATGCCTGGACAAATTCGCGGCGTTCATGTCGAAGACCCGCCGCTCTTCGCATCTGAAGTCGCTCCGCTCTGCGGTCCCGCCATCCGCCAGTCCGTGGTCGGGCCGATGTTCGCGCTGATGAGCAAATATCTCGGCGACCAGTGGAGCATCGCAGACTGGAAGGGACTTTTGGCGGCTCGCGCAAATGATCCCTCCCCGATCGGTCGCATGCTGCCAATGCCGGACGAGCCGGCGCAACGCCTGAAAGAGTATGATCCGGAGTGGGCGCGCGCCTTTATCGAGGGCACAGTAGCAAAGAGCTGCCCGCATGAGCGCATGCTCGCACAAGCAAAGTCACCGATGCTGATGACGCATCATTTCCGCACGGTCCATCCGCAATCGGGAACTCTCATGGGTGCACTTACGGATCTGCAAGCTTCCGTGGCACGCGATATCGTCACGACGGCCGGTCAGCCGTTCACCTATGTCGATGCGCCCGATGCTGCGCACTCCATGCACGCGATGGATGCGCCGCGCTTTGCAAAAATCCTGTCGGACTGGGCAAGGACGCTGCCCGCATGATCGCGCACGATCGTCACGTGGCCTGGCTTCGGGCTCAAAGTGCTTGACGGACTTGTGAGCCCGACAAGCGTGTCGATGGGCGGCATGATCGAATGACTGCCGGGCATCTGGCGGGACGAGTGGTTTTCGGTCGCGCCCGATCCGAGAGCGACATTTGAGGTGACGCCAATCCTCGCATTCGCTATTGCACGGACTGGAGTTTCAGTGGCTTGTCCTGCGCGTCAAATACCGTGACCTCCGACACGCTGCCCTCGCTTTTGTAGCGCAGGTGTACATGCGCATATTTTCCGCGCCACAGGATCGGGGCGCCATCGGCTCCAAAATAGAATTCGTCGGTTTTTGCGCCGTGCGCGTCGAACGCATCACGCACCATCGCGTAGCCGAGCGCGGTCATGAACAGCTTTCCGTCCGCGCCGAACGTTGCGAATTCGGTTTGCTGGCCGCGGTCATTGAAGCGGATCCGGTAGCTGGCGATCCCGCTGATCCCACCTGTCGGGCGTCCGGCGGTGTCGTAATTGCGCTGCTCGATCACTTCGTTCCGCGCGTCATACACACTGACCGAGCGTGCATAACCCTTGGTGGTGAGGATTGGCTTGCCGTCCGCTCCAAAAAACTGATCCTCGACGTCGTTTCCGCGGGCATCGAACCTGCTGCGGACCGATGCATACCCATTCTTGTTCAGGACCAGCTTGTCATCGACGCCATAGTTGCGCTGTTCAACGACGTTGTCGGAAGCATCGAACAGTTGTTCGAGCCTGGAATAGCCATTGGTGCTGAGTACGCGTTCGCCGGAAGTGCCGTAGAATGTTTCCATCGTTGGATTTCCGCGCTCGTCATATTCGTAGTCGGCGCGCGCAACGCCGCGGGCATTCAGGACGGGCTCGCCCTGCAGGCCAAAGAAATTCACCTGAGACCAGAAGCCTGCTTCGGTGTAGCTGATCGTTTCCCGCGCCACCCCCTGCTTGTCGCTGACGGGCTTGCCGTCGATGCCGAAGTAAGTCTCTTCGGTTTCGTCGCCACGCTCATCGAACTTGCGGTCGATCCTGGCGAAGCCCTGAGGACCTGCCACGGGCTTCGCGGCCGCGTCGAGATAGGCCTCGACCACATTGTTCCCGCGCGCATCGTACGTATCGTGTATGACGGCGATCCCGTCCGCCCTGGCAATCAGCCTGCCGTCAACGCCAAGCCATCGCGACTCGATTACCCACCCATTGGCGTCGAATGAGATCAATGACGCGGCAAATCCGTCACTTCCAAGTTTCGGCTTTCCGTCCGTTCCGAACAGATGCACGGCGGTGACGTTTCCCAATGCATCGTACTGCACCTTTGCGCCAGCCACGCCGGATGCCGCCAGCACAAGCTTTCCATCGATCCCGAGATAGTTCGTGCGCGTGATATGGCCCTTGTCGTCGAAGTCGTATGACAATTGGGCATAACCAAGTTTGGACAGTGTCGGGCGTCCGGTTTCGTCCAGAAACTGTCTGTGCACCATGTTGCCATGGCTGTCGAAATCGTCTGCCTCGCGCGGCACGGCATCGTCCTCATTCGGTCTCGGCTTCCCGCCAGGTCCAAACCAGAGCCGCTCGACCCGGTTTCCGACAGCATCGAAACGCGCGACGATATTGGAAAGCAAAGCGCCGCTGCGATCGAACAACTCGTACTGGGTGAGATCGCCTTGCGGCGTATAGCTCCGCCGCTCTTCGGCAACGCCGGATTTCGAAATCAGAAAGCCGCCATGGATGTCGAGATTGCGTACGCTGGCGACCTGTCCGGCGGGAGTGTAGGTGTATGCGCGTCCTGCGCTGCCATTTTCGTCGCGTGTCGGCGTGCCCCACACGGTCTCAAAGGTTCGACGCGCGACAAAGCCTTCGGGCGAGAATGCCAAACGGTGCTGAGTCACTTCGGGCTGTCGCTTTTCGATACCGGCGCCAAGTTGGGTTTGAAAGGCCGAGACTTTGGAAGACAGAGCGGTCGCGATGCCCTTTGCCTGCGTAAACGCGACGAGCCCCGATTGGCCATCGGGAAAAAAGCGGTAACTCTCGGTGCGTACCAAGCGCCCGGTTGCGCTGTAGAGTTCCATCGTTCCGACACGATCGCCCTGATAACGCACGCGCCACTCGGCGACGCTCGAATTCCATGGGTCGGCGTCGACTTCGTCGCCTTTCAGAGCGCGCAGGCTTCCTTCTCCGTTCTCTCGCCGTACCTCGATGACGTGGCCGCGCTGCATTTCGATGCGATAGCTAACATAACGGTGTGCTGCAGCATCGAAGCTCAGGTCGCCAATTCCGAAAGGCTCGGACCAGCGCGTGCCGACGTCCGCGTAGTAGGCGGTCTTGATACGCGTATAGTCCCACCACCAGCCGCCGGTCGCAGCGGCGATGAGCACGCCGGTGACGATTGCCGAGCCGATGATCCGGCGACGCCGGACCTGCCGGCGATGGTCGCGCTGTGCCAGATCGTCAAAACTGCAGCCGAGCAATGTCGCCGACACCCGCAGCAACGCGCGGCGATGCGTTGTGGCGAGCGGCTCGTCCGAGCGTTTTCGCACATCGGCTGCGATCGGTTCCTCGTCGCGCAACTCGATTGTCTTGCTTCCGTCCGCCTGCACTTTTTCATAAGGGACATGCAGCAATTCCGGAGGAAAGGACTGCGTCGGTTCGCCCTCCACCAGGAGTGCGAGGATGTGGTCACCTTTTCCCAGGCTGCGGAAATACTCGATCTCGTGCCGTACCCACACAGACTGCGGGGTGTCGGGCGAACACACGACGATGAGAAACTGGCTCTGCTTCAGCGCCTCTTCGATCTGCGCCGACAGATTGCTTGAAGCCGGAATCTCGTCATCGTCGCGAAAGAGGTGCCCGATGCGCGAGGGAACGCCCCGCGCCAGCAGGCTATGCGGGGTCCGAAACGTTTCCAGGCCTTCGATGAGCCAGCGCGCCCACCGGCGATCGCGATCGACATGGCGGTAGGAAATGAACGCCTTGTAGCGATAGTCCTGGTCCGCCATTCGCATCCGCCCCCTGCAGCGTCATTGTGCTGAGCGCAGATGTGCAGCGCAAGCAAGCGAGGAGCTACAAAGGCGTCGATGCGTACCCAGACTGGCGGCTTGGCTAGAATTTCCGCGGGAACGAGAATTCGCCGATGCGCTTTTGCTCGTAGAAGCCGGCGAAGTCGTAGGGCTGTGTCGCCTTGATCGCCTGGCCGGCGCAGATTGCGTAGCAATTGTTGCAGCTCATGCAGCCTGTGGCGTCTTCCTTCACCCGTGCTTTCAGATTGCTCTTGGGACCGTATAGCTCAAGGACGTTGGCGGGGCAGATGACCGTGCAGATCTTGCAACCGTCGCAGATCGTAAGATCGATCTCGACCCGGTGGAAAAGTGCCTCGTGCGGATTGTCCCATTCCGGCAGATGATCCGGGGAAACGACGGCTTTTTGGACGGGTTGGATCGTCATCGCAGCGCGCTCCTAATAAAGTTTCTGCTTCTGGCCATTTTCCCACCAGGTGATTTCGTGGGTTTGGCGAGGAATGTGATTCAGCGTTGGATCGCCGATCGGATATCCGATCGAAATCGCCTCTACCAGCTCAAATGGCGGTGCGATGCCGAGCTTCTCGAGAAGCGCTTTGTTGCTGGTGAGCATCTTGGAAAAGCCGATCCAGCAGGTTCCCAGGCCAAGGCTCTGCGCCGCGATCACGATGTTCTGGCCGACGACGCCGATATCGATCTCCGGACTGCCGACGCCGCGTTTATCCATCAAAAGCAGGATGACGGTTGGCGCCTTGTGAAAGACCCTGAAGCGGCCCGCCGCGATCGACTTGATCGCCGTCATGGGCACCGGATGCAGAGCATTGGGTGCGCGCTTGTTCATGAACTGGGTCTTGAGCTTGGTGGTGAACCGTTTCCACGAGCCCTTTGGATAGTGCGTGTAGTCGAGCTTGGCTGTCATGGCCTTGCAGACGGCCACGCAATAGCCTTCCATCTGCGCGATCATATCTTTGTCGCGCACGACGACGAACGACCAGGGCTGGCAGTTGCCTTGCGAGGGCGCGAAGCGCGCGACTTCCAGAACACGTCGGATCAGGTGCTCTGGAACCTGACGACCCTTGAACTTTCGCACACTGCGTCGCCGCAGGATGTTTTCCTCGGTCTCGTTCCAATCCGAACCGGGCGCGATCGTTCGAACAGCCGCGTGGCGCAACGACGTGCGCAGCTCGCGCCCTTCCAGCACGTCTTCGTCCATCTCGAGAGTGTCGCCCATCTTGTCCTCCACTATTCGTACGCCCGTTCCGTCAGGCCCGGGCCATTCGAACCTGATTTGTGTCCGACGTCCTTGAACTCGCCGCCGAGAGCGGCAAGTTTTCGGCCGTCAGACGTGACGCTTTGCCCGCCCGGTGGACTGTAAACCTCAGCCGTATCATTGCGCAGCGCGTCGATCAGGAAGCGGTCCTGCGGCTTTTCCGATGCGGTCTTGGGAATCTCATCGAGCACCTGCAGGTAGGTGGGGACGAAGTTCGCCTCCAGCTTTTCCCTGCAATAGGCAAAGATCGACGTCGCATCGAATTTCACCCGATCGACGACGATGGCGGCAACCACGTCGCGTTCGCCGGGTGAGCCGTTTGCAGACGGGATGCCGTAGACATAGACGTCGGTGACTTGCGGGCTCTCTGCCAGCACCCCTTCGACAAAGCCGGGATTGATGAAGTCGCCATTGTGCCGGATGCCGCCGCCCTTGCGGTAGTCGAAGAACAGCCAGCCCGCGGCGTCGCGATGGCAAATGTCGCCGCTGCGCAGCCAGCCGCCGGCGGTTTTCCGGCCCGATGCGTTTTCATTCTTGAAATAGGTGACGACCGACGCTTCGCCTGTCGATGCGCGGCTTATCAGTTCGCCCTGCACATTCGGTCCGCATTCGTTGCCTGAGTCGTCGACGATCCGGATGTCGAGATTCGGCGGCGGCTTGCCGAAACTGCCGATCGGGCCGACGCCGATCGGCTTGAACGCCATGCCGCCCTCTATCGCGCCATAGGCTTCGAGGATCTTGAGGTTGAAGCGTTTTTCGAAATTCTCCCAGATCGCCGCCGGCATTCCCGAACTCAGGACGAATCGTACGGGATTGTCGGCATCGTCTGGCTTGATCGGCTCGCTGTAGATCGCGGTCGACATGCCGCCAAGCAGGTTGAAGAAAGTGCAGCCATACTCGCGCGTGATGTCCCAAAGGCGTGACTTGGTGAACTTGCGACTGAACACGGCGCGCTGGCCCAGTCGAAGCGCGGATGCGAGCGTCATGAGTTGCGCATTGCCATGGGTTAGCGAAAGGCCAGTGTACGGTCTCTCGTCCGCGCCGATACCGAGCATGGCCGACAGGAAGGTCGCGCCGCCATAGCGCGCATTTGCGAACACGACGCCCTTGGGGTCTCCTGTCGTGCCCGATGTGTAGAGTATCTGAAGTGGATCGTTCGGGTCGCGCAGGCGCATGTCGACGGAAATTTCCGGAGTTTCCAATACTTCCGAAAGAGACGCCGTACCGGCCACGTCGCGGGCGCCGGGTGCTCCGGCTTCCTCCGCACTCTCCAGTACCCAGATCCATTCGAGGGTCGGAATCTGGTCACGGACCTCGCCGACCTGCGCAAGCGAATAGTCGGCGCATACAATTCCACGGCAGCCGGAGTTGTTCAGGGTGTAAGCCAGCTTGCTTCCCTTCGTGCGAGGATCGATGGGCACGAATACCAGGCCGGTGAGAGACGCGGCGATCATCAGTTCGATGAATTCGGGATGGTTTCGTACCAGGATCGCGAAGCGGTCGCCGTAGTTCATGCCGCGCGCAAGCAGACCCGCCGCGAGGCGGTTGGCATTGGACCAGAGCTGCGAATAGGTGCGGATTTCTTCGCGGCCAGTGTCGCCGCCTTCGAAGGTCACGACATCCAGATCGGGCCGTGTTTCCGCGCGCGCGGCGATCAGATCGGCGAGAACCATTTCGTTCAACGCGCGCAAGTTTGCCTCCTATCCACTGGTCAGGATGGTCACGCACTGTGCTGCGGCATCGCTTCCGATATTGCCGCCGCCATTGTGGCAAAGCCCTGCCCGCGCGCCTGCGACCTGTCGGGCGCCCGAGCGACCCTGAATCTGCTCCGTGATCTCAACCAGTTGCGCAATGCCGGTCGCGCCGATGGGATGGCCCTTGCGCAGCAGTCCGCCTGACGTGCTGACCGGAATGCGGCCGCCGAGCTTTGTGTCGCCGTCGGCGATCAGGCGCCCCCCTTCGCCCTTCCCGCACAGGCCGATCGACTCGTAACCCATGAGCTCGGCGGGAGCCGAGGCGTCGTGAAGCTCGACAAGGCTGAGGTCCTTGGGACCAAGTCCCGCTTCGGCATAGGCTTCGCGCGCGCAAACTTCGGACAGTCCTTCGCTGCCCGCGTCATGATCCCACCCGGAGCGCAGAACGCTAGAGGCGACACGGACCGCTTTGGTCAGTCCCAATTCGCGTTTCTTGCGTTCGCTGACGAGCACCACCGCGGCCGCGCCGTCGCCAATGGGCGAGCACATGGGACGGGTCAACGGCTCGGCGATCATCGGCGCCGCGAGGACTTCCTCGACCGTCATCGCTTCACGGAACTGTGCCCGCGGATTGAGTGAGCCGTGATAGGAATTCTTCGCCGAGATCATCGCGAAGTGCTCGATCTTCGTTCCGTAGCGCGCCATATGGCCGCGCGCGGCCGCTGCGTAAATGTCCATGAACATGGATCGGTTCTGACCGGCGCCCTTTGCACCAGCCGTCGCGCCGCTTGCAGCAGCAGACTTCTGCAGCCCTTCGATTATTATCTGCAACTGTTCGACGTCGACCGCACCCATGAATGCGCCGAAGACCTTGGCCTTGTCTTCGAGGTACATTTTCTCGACGCCACAGGCGAGAACGACGTCATAAAGTCCGGCTGTCACCATGGCGCAGGCCTGGTTGAACGCCGTGGAGGCGCTGGCGCAGGCGTTCTCGACGTTGATCACGGGCAGTCCACCCATTCCGATACTGCGCAGCACGACTTGTCCGCGAATGCACTCCTGACCCGTCAGGACGCCGGCCGCAGCATTCGACATCCACGCCGCCTGAATGTCGTTTTTCCGCAGGCCGGCGTCTGAGATTGCCGCCTCGATTGCTTCGCCGCCGATGGATTTCAGGCCGCGATCCATCATGCGGCTGAACCGCGTCATTCCGACTCCGGCGATATAGGCGTTCATCTTCATGTGTCGGCTCCGGTGTTTTCACAGCGCCTCAGAAACGCGACGCGGCGACCATGCCCAGTACTTCGTTGCACCCGTCTTCGATCATCGAAATGCGCGCGTCGCGGAAGATTTTCTCGATCGGGCAGTCGCGCGAGATTCCCGCGCCGCCAAAGACCTGAAGCGCTTCACTCGCGACGTCGAACGCCGCCTGCGTGGATGTCACCTTCGACGCGATTGCCATTTCGAGCAGCGGATTCTCACGCGTCATGTTTATGCGCACGACCCGATGGTTAAGAGCCCGTGCCGCTTCGACCTTCTGATACATCTTGAAGAGACGAGACTTCATGCTTTGATGCGTGAAGATCGTGACGTCGCCCTGCACGCGATCCTTGGCGTAGCTGATCGCCAGTTCAAGCGCGGCGCGCGCGCAACCCACGAATGTCGTGCCCATGCTGGCATTGGCCATGCACAGCACGCGGTCGGCGGCGTCACGATAGGCCTCGGGCGGCACCACCATCGAGTCCGCAGGCACCTTGAGATCGTCGAAGAAGATCTCGCCCTGGTTGAGCGCGCGCTGTCCGATCTTGTCTGTTGGCCTGCCCTTTTTCACGCCGCCTTCATTCAGCGAAACGACGAACACGCCGCCGCCCAGACGTCCGTCACCCATATCGACGGCGCAGAACAAGGCGGCTGCTTCGGCAATCGTCCCATTCGAGACCCACGCCGACTTCTGGCCTGAAATTACGAACTGGTTTCCGTCACGGCGGGCGATGCAATTGGGGCGGCTCGAACGGCCGCCGGGATGATTCAATGTGCCGTCGAAATTGATCTGGTCCGAACCATGGTCAGGTTCGGTAATCGCCCAGCAGCCCAAGGTGCCGGCGGGAAAGCGCTCGATGAGCGCCTGGTTGCCGGACATTTGCGCCATCATCGTCGGGAAATGCGCGACGCCCAGACTGATCGCAAGACCTGAATCGCCCCAACCCATCTCTTCTCCGATGATGCAGCGCATGCGCGCCTGATCGTGCAAAGAGAGCTCACTGGTCGCGTCAAAGGTATTCAGGCCGAGTTCGCCATAGACGCGAAAGACATCCCAGAGAATGGAATCCTTGGCAATCACCTCGCCTGCCGGCAACCGATCGAGCGCTTCGCCCGCCGGCCTGAGAACATCCTTCGCGAAACGGTGCGCGGTCTCCCATGCGGCATATTCCGTTTCCGTCAGTTCCGGGTCCAGGTCGATTGCGGCGAGTGCCATGACGCTTTTCCTTTTCGGTGGTGACTACAATTCCAGAATTCCCTCAATAGAGATGAATACAGCCATTCGTTGTTCGCACGCCGCATTGCCGGCATCGCGTCCAGTTTCGAATGCTGGAACCAAATGCCGCTTCGACTTTGCGTTAAATCAAGGAAGCGGTGATGCATGTCGCGGCGCTGTGCGACATAGTTTCATCGTGCAGTGCAGCAACGGTTTTCGATAAGGCGCACGAGTCTCGAAGCCGGCAGTCGCAGGGACATGCCGCTTGCGTCGGCCAGATCCGCGTTTGCGAATTACGACCGTTCTCATTAGGCGCGTTAAATCGTCAGCGGCTGGGTGGATCGCCTGCCACTGATGACGAAATCTTCGACGGTTCCCTGCTGGCGGCGGGATTGGTGATGTGCTGCATCGGGGCTCCGAGTGCCGCTTTCGACTGGGAAGGCACACTCGACCGTAAGGTTAGAATTTGACTGATATGATGTCGCAGCAACGTGACGCCGGGCGTGCCAGTCTTACTGTGGGCTGTTCTGAATCTCCACGATGTCACTGACCTGAATGATCGCTTCAACGTCGGTGAAGTTCGCGACATCGTCCTGCAACCGCTTCATGTGCGGTACCAGAGCCTGGGTATATGCCTCGATCGTTTCACACGTGAAGCCCGCGATCACGAAAAACGCGGGACCCGGCCAAGGCGCCCCCGGCTCCAGACCACGCTCCACGGTCACCGAGCGGACAGCAGGGCCAAGCAGGCGGATGGCCAGCGGAATATGGACGTTCTTATAGTAGTCGTAGTCGAACCGTTTTCCTGCGCCCTTGGGATAGAGGACCGTAACCTTGATCATTCATTCGCTCCCGGCGTCGCAGATCGACAGCAACATTGGTCAGCGCGAAACGGTTGCACGTGCTTCTCGCTTGAAAAGCTCGTCTGACCCGCGTGTTTCGACAAGCTCAAGAATTGTGCCGTCAGGATCCTTGAAACAGACAAACCGTCCGCCGGTCGCAACGCCATCAACGACCACCCGCGCCGGCGGCCCGACCTGCTCCACGCCCATCGCTCCAAGCGTCTCGAGATCGGCGTCCATGTCGGCGGTCGCAAGTGCAATGCGTGCGAGACCATGATGATAGAGATGCCCGTAGGGCGGCGCATCGTCCCGTGGATGCTCCCACTCCAGAAGGTCGATCACGACCGGATGCTCTGCTCCTTCAAGCGTCATCAGTCCTCCCTTCACACGGTAGGGCGGCATGCCGACTGCTGCAGCGACCTCCTCGGAATTCGTCGCGGGAACCATCCATATCAGTCGGAAACCCAGCGCCTCGTAGAACGCCCGGGAGCGCTCAAAGTTCGAAACGTTGATGTTGACGTGGACCAAGCCTGTCACGTGCATTCGAGTTTTCATTTGTTCTGCTCGTTCTTAGGCGGGTACATGACCCGATGTGACGGACATCGAGTTGTCGATGATAATTCGCTGGCCATTCACAAAGCGCAACTCGTCGCTGGCGAGATAAAGCACGGCGTAGGCAATATCATTGGGCGTTCCCAGCGGACTGGCGCCATGCGGCGAGGAGCCCGGCAGGGGCACCAAGCGCGCAGCGACGATCTTGCTGCCAAATTCGCGCACCATGGGCGTGTCCATTCCTGACGGATGAACAGAATTGCACCGAATGTTCATCTTGCCTTGCGCACAGTGAACCGCGACGGCGCGCGTCAGGGACTCGACCGCACCTTTGGCCGCGCAATAGGCAGCGACGAGCGACTCTCCTTGAATGGACCCGATTGAGGCCATATTGATTATTGAGCCGCCACCCGAACTTCGCATCGCAGGGATGGCGTGCTTACACCCGAAAAATGTCCCATCCGCGCTCACGGCCATCACGAAGCGATAGGCGGCCTCGGATGTGGTCTCGATGGTTCCGGCCTCGACAACGCCCGCGTTGTTCACGAGCACGTCCAGACGGCCGAAGTCGTCCATGACTTGCTGGATCAGGTCACGCCAACCCTGTTCCTCGCGTACGTCCTGACGCAGGAAGCGGGCGCGTTCACCGATCTCGCCAGCCACGCGCTCGCCGTTCCGCTCGTCGACGTCGGTCAGGATAACGCGCGCACCTTCTGCAGCGAAGAGGCGCGCGTCGGCTTCGCCGAGCCCCTTGGCGGCGCCGGTGATGATTGCAACTTTGTCTTGAAGCCTGCCCACCTGTTGCACTCCCAAATCAAATTTCGCATTGCTAGGCTAAGCGGAGTTGCCAGGTTAAGTAACACTGGGTTGAGATTTGCGAACAAGTACTCCAGCAAACTGTTGAATCAATCTACTCAGGTTTCGCTCTCAAGTTGCGCAGTGAGTTGGCCTGACAACGCCCCTGCCCTGCATTTTTGTGCTCCATCAAGTTGCCCTGACGGTGCCAGCAGTCGAACCGTGCAACATGCCCGCCGCGCTCGACGCCGTCGTTGTTGTCGATCAATTTCGTCGTGAGCCTCGGATAGGAGGTCCCCCCACTCCAGGTGACGATGTCCTCCTGATCGCCAGGCCCGACGCTATGAGCGCGAGAGCCGACATCTTTAGTTGCTCCATATTCGTGCCCGGATCCGTGATGTGCTGCATAGAGGCACCCAGCAGCAGGCTGCCGATCGCGAGTGCGGCGCCGGTGGGATCGACATCGTCGCGGATGCATCCTTCCGTCTGGCCGCGCACAATGAGTTGCTCGAGAAAAATCCTGCTTTGCTCGTGCGTCTCTGAAAATGCGTGGCGAATCGTCGACAGATCGGCAACGGCTCCCGCTGCGAGGGTGAAATAGGCGCGCGTGTCGTGCGTCGCGGCAAGCTCGTCGAAGTGCAGCCGGATGTATGTGTTGAGCGCGTCCAGTCCGGACATGTGGCCAATGTCGAGGGCGCGGAGTGCTTCGACGCGGCTCTCTTGCAGCCGCCGGATCAGCGCCCGGATCAGGCCCTCCTTCGACCCGAACTTCAGAAATGCGAGTCCGCGGCTGTAACCGGCGCGCTGCGCAATGTTCTCGAATGTGGTCGCGCCGACCCCTTCTTCCGCCACGATTTCGATCATGGCGTCGAGCAACCGACGCTCCGATTCATCGCGACGGTCGGCTTGTGAGCGTTTTTGGCGCTCGGAAGATGGAACCTGAGACATGATACCACATAACATATTATATGGATGTATAGCAAGTTTCTTTTGTTGATAGAGCCGAAGTAGAGCCAGCGAAATAGGAACATCCGCCTAGAAACCTCAGGAGATGTCAGCCATGGCCAGCCCCAAATCCCAGTACGACGCGATCGTTATCGGAGGCGGCATCAATGGATTGACCACCGCCGCCTACCTGCAAAAGGCCGGCCTCAGCACGGCGGTGTTCGAGAGGCGCGATGAATCGGGAACCTTCGCCTCGACCGAAGAGGTCATGTACCCCGGCGTAAAAGTGAACATGCACGCCTCGATGCTGATGCCGCACTTCGGGCCGGCCTATGTCGATCTGGAACTCGAACGCTTCGGCTTGGAACTCCTGCGCGCACCGGGCGCGCGCTTCGCCTATTTCCATCCGTTCCTCGATGGCAACGCCGTGATGTTTTCAGGGCGCGACGCGCGCGAGACGTATGAAGCCTGGAAGATCATCTCGCCGAAAGATGCAGAGACGTTCCGCAAGATCGTCAACTTCTTCGGCGCAACCAGGGCGGCGATGCCTCAGGGTCCATTGGGAGGCAAGCCGACCGATGAGAGCTTCCTCGCATTCGTCGAAGCCAGTCAGTACATCCCAATTTTCCCGAAGGACTGGCTGTGGATGACCGGCGTGGAGTTCGCAGACTGCCTGTTTGAGAACGAGCAGATCAAACTGGCCATCCTCAGCTATGCAGCAACCGGCGGAGTGGACGGCATCAGCAGCCGCATTGCCGGACCGATCGCCGTGATGACTTTTCTCGCGACATTTTCCGCAGAGGGCGGCTACACCGCTCGCGGCGGAAGCCACAGCCTCACACACGCTCTCGTGCGCTGCTTCATCCACTATGGCGGCAAGATTTTCTACAACTGCCCGGTCGATAAGGTCATCATCGACAACAAGCGGGCCAAGGGCGTCCGCCTCTCCAAGCTCGCGACCTATCCGGAAGCCGAATTCAAGGCCTCGCGTGCGGTGATCAGCGACGTCAGTGCCAAACCGACTTTCTTTGGAATGATCGGCGAAGAGCACCTGTCGGTCGCAGAGCGGGTACAGCTGAAGCGCTTCGACTATCGCGGCTCTTCGCTATTTACAAACTATTACGTGATGAGTGAGAGGCCGGACTTCGCCTGTGCCAAGAAGTTTCCGGAAGCGAACAACACGTTCATGTACAATTTCGGCGCAGAAACCATGGCCGATGTTTCGCGCCTGATCGACGGTTGCATGGTGCGTAATCTTCCGCCGGACCCGCCGGTCGTCTGGGGCGGATGCTTCAACTATTCCATCGCCGATCCGACACAGGCCCCTCCGGGCCAGTATACGCTCCTCACATGGGCGATGGTCCCGTACGAATTGCGCCCTCTTGGCGGACCAGAAAAGTGGGACGACATCCGTGAATCCTACGCCGACAAGGTTGAGGACGTCTTCGTCCAGTACCTGCCGAACCTGAAGAAGGCGAAGATCGCCCGCTACGCGAACACTCCGCACGACTATGTCCGGCGCAATCCGCACTGCGGCGGCAACATGCATCCGGGCGGCGCCGTGACGGAGGCGCAAATGTGGAGCTGGAAACCCTTTGCCGGCTGCAACGCGCCCCGCACGCCGATCGACAGCTTCTACATCGCCCAATCCGGTGGCATCGCCAACTACACGACCCTTACCGCCGGCCAGATGGCGGCGGTCGAGGTGATGAACGGATTGAGCTTGGCACTGCCGGAATGGTGGAACGGCGTCGCGTTCCAGGGCGCACGCGAGCTGCTGGCGCGCCAAGGCGCAGAGCTGAGATTCACGGTGGATTGAAGAGAGATACGGTCAGATCCGACACCCCGCTGCGGGAGGAACAAAATGACAGAGCAATCGCAATATGACGTCATCGTCGTAGGGGCCGGACACAATGGACTGACCGCAGCGGCCTATCTGCAACGCGCCGGAGCCAAGGTGCTCGTCGTCGAAAGGCGACATGAAACCGGTGGCGCTTTGGTGACCGAAGAATTCTCCGGCTACCGCTTCAATCTGCACGCCAACTACATGCTTATGCTGGACGTGGCGCCGCCCTACCGCGACCTTGGGCTGGAAGAGGATGGTTGCGTCTATATCCGCCCGGAAGTCGAAGCGTCGTTGCTGAAAGAAAACGGCGACGCGATCACGCTTTATGCCGACCTGGACAAGAGCGTCGAGTCGATCAAGCGCTTCTCCACAAAGGACGCGGCGCGGTTTCGCGAGATCTATCTGAACTACAAGCAGATCGCGGAAGAATATCTGATCCCGTCAACCTATGGGCGCCCCGTCGGTTCGGCACAGCTCGCGGCGACATATATGGAGAGCGAACTCGGCAAGCGCATTCTGCACGTCACCGAGATGACGCCGTACGAGATCAGCAAGAGTTGGGATTTCGAGACGCCTGAATTGAGCGCCCTGCTGCTCTATCTGATCTGCATGTGGGGCATTGACCCGGAAGAGACCAACTCCTCCTATCTCGTCCCGCTCTATTTCAACCGGATGCTCAACGCAACTCTGGTGAAGGGCGGTTCACACCGTCTGTCTTCCACCCTGCAGAAGGCGGGCATCCTTGCCGGCATGGAGGTAATGGAGAACCACGAGGTGAAACGCTTCATCGTCGAGAATGGAGTCGTGAAGGGCGTCGAGGTTGCTCCCACCGGAACCGAAGGGCCACTGCAGCGAATAGACGCCAAGGTCGTCGTGACTACGACCGACCCGACCACGACGTTCGGCAAGTTCATTCATGAAGATGAAGTTCTGAAACGTTCCAAGCTCTGTCTCAACACGGCAAAGAACTGGGAGTGGGAACAAAGTTCGCTCTTTCTCTGCCATCTGGCGCTTCGCAGAAAGCCGCACTTCAAGGCGGAAGCCAGGGATCCCGGCGTCGAGACCGCCTTCATCCGCGTGTTCGGCGTGGAGACTCCCGAGGATGTGGTCAAGCACATCAAGGAAGTCATGGAGGGCCATCGACTTCACGACATCGGCCACGTGACTTTCACAACCGACGTCGACCCGGCTCAGGCACCGAAGGAAACCGACCCCGATGGCGCAGTGTGCCGCATTGAAGCCTGCGTGCCCTATGCGCCGGCCGACGGCGACTGGGCGACGTTGTCATCGGAATATGGCGATCGGCTGATCGCCAAACTTTCCAGCTACATGACCGACTTTGATCCGGCCACGATCGTGCGCCGCTATGACTACTCACCCGTCAGCATCGAGATGAAGATTCCGCAGATGAAGCGCGGTTCGTTCAAGCACGGCGCCTATGTGATGACGCAAATGGGATATTCGCGTCCAAACGTTCAGTGCTCGTCCTACAAGACGCCGATAGACAATCTCTATGTCTGCGGTGCGAGCACATTTCCCGGCGGCATGATCACGTTCGGCGCCGGCTACAACGCCGCCAAGGTGGTCGCAGAAGCGATGCATCTGAACGTCTGGTGGAAAGAACCGGCAAGCGTGTCGGCGGCGCGCGAAAAGGGGTTCCTGCTGTGATCGTCTGGTCAAAGGGGCTTGGAAAACAGCGGCTGCCGCTGGAACTTCCGGACGCGACCTTGCGTGTCGAGCCAGCCAATCTGGTCATGGAGGGAACGATCGAGCCGGTATGCTGGCAATACGCGATACGCCTTGCGCCGGACGATCTGTCCGATTTCCTCAAGCTGCTGGCGCAGCCCAAGACGGCACAGTTCCTGGCTGAGAAGCCCGGCGTGCTGGTTCCCTTTGTTCTGGGACTGATCGCCATCGTACCTAGGCTTTTGTTCAAGATGCTCACGCTGAAAAAGCAGCCGTCACCGGCCGCGGGATGATCTGCCATGCGTTTCTGGTCTGAAGGATTGGGAGACAAGGAACTTGTGATGGGCCTTGGCCGGGCCAAGCTCGATCGCAAGAGCGATGTGATTTCACTGACCGGCGTCGTGGATTCACCCGCCCCCTGGGAATACGAGGTCAAGATTCAGTTTGCCGACTGGACGACCATTCTGCGCACCGCGACGAGCGCCGAAGCGTGCGACTTCATCGCGACCCACGTCAGAGTTGGCGCCTTGGCCGGAATGGCCTGGAACATCGCAAAGTTTGTGATTCTTCTCGCATTCTATCGCGTGATGCGACTGGCGGGCGCCGGCCCGGTGAACCTGGTTGCGGTCGATGCGATCGGCAGACCGAAGAAGCTTTGAGTCACTGCAACCCATTCGAACGTCGGACTGCAACGCGGGAGAGCAAGGGTGCCTGTCCACATCACATTCATAAACTCCGCCGGCACGCCACGCATGGTCGAAGCCAATCCCGGCATGTCGGTCATGCAGGCCGCCAAGGCAAACAGCATTCCGGAGATCGACGCGGATTGCGGCGGCGTATGCTCCTGCGCTTCTTGCCACGTCTATGTCGATCCGGCGTGGATCGAACGATTTCCGCCGATGTCCAAGATTGAAAATGCGCTTCTTTCGCTTCTCACCGAGCGACAGGAGAACTCCCGCCTCTCATGCCAATTGCAGGTGACCGAGGAGATGGAAGGTCTGACGTTTCGGACGGCACTGTCGACATAGCGACCTGTTCGAACAGGTTCACGACCGATCATATGTTCGTGTGCTGCGTCATCGAACCGGCGCAGGCTGAATTCGCTTTGGAGCTGCGTCGGAAGTCCGGCCTGAGTGAGGGCGTAGGGGCCTAGTGACACGCCGCACAAACCAATGGCGCTGCGGCACGGGCGTCATCTATCCGACGCGACTGGCCTTTGTCTGAGAAAGCCGCAAAGCCGCTTCGTCACTGGCCTGCCGAATGCACTCCCGAGGCAGCCATACCGTCACACAAGTCCCGTGCGCCGGACGACTTTCGAGAGTAACTCGCCCGCCATGCGCTTCTGCCAACCCTCGGACTATCGGCAACCCAAGACCGGTGCCCATTTCGGTGCTTGCGACATCGTGCCGGGCCTGGCCGAAGCGTTCGAACACGCGCTGCTGATCTTCAGCGGCGATGCCAACACCGTTGTCCCTGACGCCAAAGGCAAACTCTTGCGAAGGTTCAAGCCTCGCGAATGCTTCGACGATTCCGCCGGCGTCGGTGAACTTGATCGCGTTGGTCAGAAGATTGAGCAGGATCTGCCGGAGCGCGCGCTTGTCGCCGAACACATTTGGCAGCGGATGCTCGCAATTGCTCACTACCTTCAAAGATCGCTCGCGCGCCCTGGGTCCAACGATCGTGAGACATTCGTCGAACAGACGTTCCACGGAGACGATTTCACTCTGAAGTTCCAGCTTTCCGGCTTCGATGCGCGACAAGTCGAGCAGGTCGTTCACAAGGCCAAGCAGATGCGTGCCGGATCCCTGGATGAGCTGGGCGTACTCGGCCCGCCGGTCGGCAAAGCCGTTCATGGACAAAAGCTCGGCGAAGCCGATGATCGCGTTGAGCGGCGTTCTCAGCTCATGGCTCATATTGGCGAGAAAATTCGTTTTGGTGCGGCTGGCTTCGATTGCCGCATCGCGGGCGGCCGCAAGGTCATCGCGCGCGCGCCGCAGCGCAATGTCCGCGGCCATTTGTTCGGTGATGTCTCGCGCCACACCAATCACGCCGATTGCGGTATTATCCAGATAGAGAATCTTGAGGCTGGTTTGCAGCCACAGCCAGTGCCCGTCACGATGCTGCGCACGCGTCGTCAAAACGCCCGAGCGCGCCTTCTCGGACACCAGCTTCGCGAAAACATCAGAGACCGCAGCCGCGCTTTCGGCATCAAGCAGCTTGACAAGATTTGTTCCGATCAGCTCGTTGGGACCATACCCCAGAACCGACAGCGAGGCCGGCGATGCGTATTGACACAGGCCGCTCCGATCGACGCGTATAATTATGTCAGTGATGTTATCAGCCAGAACCTCATAGCTGTTCAGGGTTTCCCGAAGCCAGCGCTGCTGCTCCTGGGCCGAGGGCATGCCCAAGGCCCGGCCGAAGCAAAAGATCGCCGCCAACGCAAGCATGATCCAAAGAGGCAGCAATTGCTGCCAGCTATGTCCGTCGGCAAAAGCAATTACGGTCGTTGCGCCAAACGCAGGCAGAGCACCGGCCAACACAAACATCACGGGCGCAGCGTAATAGAGCAAAGCGCAAATCGAAACGATCGCCAGAAACAGGACCGCCCCGCTGGCCAGGCCCTCTGGCGTGCCGGTGTGCCAAAGCAAATAGGCAAGCAGCAGCCACCAGCCGTTTATCGAAATATAGTTCGCAACGAAGTTCGTGCGAGCCGATGGGCCTCTTGAAACATTTGCAACACGCACCCGGCAAGACAGTGATTTTTGTGGGGATTCTCGAGCGCGTTACGGACGAGTTCAATCGCACGACATGGCAGCCTCAACTCGAAGGCAGCAAGGTCGGACGCGAACTCCCCGGCATCGTGGACCAGGTAATTACAATGAGCCTGTTCGCACCCGACGGTGACGGCTGGCGCCATGATCCTGAACACTCGGACACCCGCCGTCTCGTATGCCGCGCCGGCAATCCTTTCGGCTTGCCGGCCAAAGATCGCAGCGGCCGCCTCGACGTGACCGAGCCTCCCGATCTCGGTGCGCTCCTCACCAAGATCAATTCCCCCAAAACCCCTCGCTGAAAAGGATCACGACTATGAGTTCTCGACTTGAATGACGCCGGACCACAGAGAAACGGCGAACTGATACCAGACGGAACGTTCGCCAAGGTCAGGCTGACCATCCGCCCTGGCGGCACGGATGGCCAGAGCGATATGGACCGCGGGCTGCTGAAAGCCTCGAACTCTCCGGGTAGCGATGTGTTGATGCTGGATGCCGAGTTTACGGTTATGGAAGGGCCACATGCCCGGCGCAAGTTCTGGCAGAAATTCACCGTTTCCGGTGGAAAGGTCGACGACCAGGGCGTCTCGATCGGCTGGAAGATTTCCAAAAGTACCTTCCGCGCCATGATCGATAGCGCGCTTGGCCTCGATCCGGACAATTCGAGCGAGGACGCCAAGACAAAGCGCGTCCTGCGCTGCCTCGCCGATCTCGACGGCATTGCCTTTGTCGCCAAGATCAAAATCGAGCCGAGCGACAACCCCCAGTACAAGGACTTCGAACAAGATCGACCGGGTGATCCTTCCCAACGAAGTCGAATGGCGCAAAGTCATGGACGGCGACAATGTTCCGCCCAGCCCCAACACGCACGCGAAGTCCAATCCCACACCGACCGGCAAGGTGTCGCCGGCCACGCCCGCATGGATCAAGCCGGCGCAACAGAACGCGCTCAAACCTTCCGATCTGACGACCCCGACGAATCCGAAGATCTCGCCCGATCCCGCGCCGAAGCTCGGACCGACGGGGCCAGCCTGGCTCAAAAAATAGAACCATGACGGACAACGAATGGCAGGCACACGTCACACACGAAGCAGCGAAGGCAATAGGTACATGGCTCGAGGCGCGCGGAAGACTGCATCAGCCGATCGGCTCAATGAACATGGCCGATCTCGAAGCGATGGCTTCGAACGCCATCGCTCGCTTCGTGGTGATGGGCTCGCAGCGGATACGTATGGAGCCCGTGGAGAGCGAGCATCTGCTCTGGCTTCTGTCAGCGTAGCCGTTTGCGCCCTCTGCGGCCGTCAGGCGGGGGGCTTTGGCTATGTCCACCTCCTCTCTTGGGACGGGTTTCCCTATCACCGCTTCTGCTCCATGCGCTGTCTCAATGCAGGCGCGGAGCTCGCCAAAAGGAACAATGGAGTGATCGACAAAACTGACATGGAAGTCCGGGCCATCCAGGACGCACGCAAGTGCCTCGCCAGCGTGCTGACCGATCTCAATCTTATGCCACCGTTCTATGACCGTACCGCAGCGGAGATCGATCGAATCATTGAGTCCTGCGTGGATGGCTTCCAAGAATCCATGCGGCGCCAGGCCGAAGAATGCGGTCCAATCAACCGCGACATTCCTTATTGAGGTGGGAGCAGTGATCGATCTCAATTCAGGGTCCGGCTTCGTCTATGGCGCGCGGTCAACGAGTGTGACAACCAGCCAGCGCATCAACGGACTCATCGACAGCGCACTCGTCGAACAAAACCGCCAGCAACGACCGCGCACCTATCTCGGCGGCAGCCGTATTGGTGAGCCGTGCGCGCGAAAGCTGGTTTATGAATTCACCCATACTCCCGTCGACATCGGAAAGGACTTCAACGGCGCGACACTGCGAATCTTCGACGCCGGTCATCAGTTCGAGACGCTGTCCATTCGCTGGCTGCGCGGGGCAGGCTTTGATCTTCGCGACAAGGGAACCGATGGGACGCAATTCGGATTCGAGACCGCGGGTGGAAAGTTTCGCGGCCATATCGATGGTGTAATTGTCGCCGGACCCGATGTTGGCATCGCCTGGCCCGCACTCTGGGAACACAAGGCGCTCAATGCCAAATCCTGGTCCGACACCGTCAAGCGCGGCGTCTATCTATCCAAGCCGATCTACTACGCCCAGCTCCAGATCTACATGGCTTACATGGATCTAAGCACGGCCCTCTTCACAGCACTCAATAAGGACAATCAGGCGCTTCATCACGAGGTCGTCGAGTTCGACGCTACCGACGCGCAGGAACTCTCCGATAAGGCCATCGACATCATTCGGGCCGCTGAAACAGGCGAGTTGCCACCGCGCATCGCCGGCAATGCTGACTTCTATCTTTGTCGCTGGTGCGCCTATGCGAACCGCTGTTGGGAATGGGTCAGCTGACCGACCGCGTCGCGCGCATCGATAGTCGCCTCGATCTCGGCCGATCGCTCCGAATGCTGGACACCTCGGATCTTGCGCTTTGTTCCCTTCTCACGGACCGCACGCCAACCGAGCTCAGTAAGGATGGGCTTGGCTCACGCGCCGGCATTTACCGCCGCGTCCACGAAATTCGTTTGCAGCTGATTTCGGCTGGGCTTTCCGCCGCGTGAGACGGTTCGCGTTTGTGCTGAGTAGGAGCACTTTATGATTGATGCCAACGCCCGTCCCGCAATTCAGCAACATATAAGCGAGTTGGAATTTTGCGTTTGGCTGGGCCGGGCAAAGCCGAACGCTGTCCTCGAATACTATCGCGGTCACCTTGCGCTCAATTGTTCAGCACCGACGACACGGCTCTCGGAACACGAGCGGTCAGACCTCGCACACTTGGCACGGCGCGCGCGCTGGGCCGCGGAGCGGGGATTGATTGATCTCCTCCAACGCCGCCACGCGCCGCACGATTACCCGGCTATCAGGTCGTTGTTGATAGCTGTTGCTGTTGCCGGAGATCGGTATGTTCAGTACGCCGGTTCCCTTAATTGTGTTGAACTCGCCATAAGTGGCGTCACCGCTCGCTGAGAAATTGTCCAGGTCAGGCATCGCCGAATTTACGTTGATCAAGCCGCCGACAGATGCACGCCCATAACCGGTTTGCCCAGTGCCTGTGCGCGCGTCGCGAACCAGGACCACGTCTCTATTGCCAGCGCGCCCGACGACCAAATCGCGCACTGTTGCCATGTCAGCGTCAGCAGAGCCGCAAAGCCGGTTAGAACAGCCAGCGCCATCCTGGCGGTCACGAGTGGATAAAGTAGGGTCGCCGCCTCGTCCATGCGAGTGGCGAAGCTCACAGTCGTACGATGCAATGTCGGGCGGCGCTGGCCATCCGCCTTCATCTGGCGAGCGGACACCAGCCCAACAGTGTCGGGGCTGATCCATCCTTCGCAATTCTTTTTCCAGTCCGAACCTTTCACCTCCGAGCTCCCCACAATTTGAAGGAGGGATGCGGCTCAGTTGGCAAGCCTCGCTCCGTGCCGAGCGCACCCGGACAAAGTACAAGTCGAAATTTGTTTGTGCGTGAACCCAAGGTCATATCGCTTCCCCGGCTTGACACTATTAGGAAGACGTTAAGGAAGCGTCGATTTGCAGTGACTTCTGGCCGAATACGCCCTTTTTGCCGTCGAGTTTTGCCGACACTTGCCTGCGTCAAACCCGCTGCGGATGTACATCATCTCTTCAGTATCGGCGTGCGAGAAGGGTTCGGAACAGGCGGAACGGTCTATGGGTGATCCTGCAATTGCCGCGCCGGGTCCAAGCCGGCAACCGACGCTCGTGGTCAACCCGCAGGCGGTGGACAATCCTGTCCTCGACTTTTTTCTAAATTATTGGCGGACCAAGCGTGGCGACGCGATCCTGCCGCTGCACGATGACTTTGTGCCTCGAGATGTCGGGAAACATTTGCCCTGGGTCGTCGTGGTAGATGCTCTCCCGGATTACTCGGACTTTCGCTATCGCGTCGTCGGGACGTTTGTCTGCAGATATTTTGTACTCGACGGCACTGGCAAGACTGTACGCGAGGCGTTCTCAGCAGTGCCGAAGGAAATTTCCGACGACACCATCGCCCTGTTTCGACAGACTTGCGTCGAACGCACCCCCGTGCGGCTGACCGCTCCATCCAGCAAATGGGATGAGATGTATTTTCCCGATTTCGATGTTCTGTATCTGCCCTACTCGTCGGATGGGAAAACCGCTGATCGTGTGGTGAACATATTCACCTTCAACTACAATGAATTTCTGCGCACGCGCTCCGAAAAAAGCCTGGTGCGATAGGAGTCTTTCGCTTGGTCGTTTCAGCGTCTGCGTCAAGCCGAAGCGGTCGCCACTTGTCTATTCCCCGGGCGGTCGGCGGAAATAGACCATGAATGTGCCGGCGACTAGTTCTGGTGATCGCGGTACGACGCGCCGGTTCAACCAGCACGCCGCACAATGACATTCCCGGGTGCCCGTCTGTAACCCGATCTGACGGACGTCCACTCACGGACGGCGCAGCCCGAAGCTCAAGCCCTGTGTAAACTGGATGCGACTGTGCACGGGCTGCGGACAATTCCCGGTCGGCTAGCGCATCCCATTTGGCCAATGTCCGCTAAGGGTCCACAGCAGTCATTCCGTCAGACAAGCGCAGCCACTTGGCAAGAACGTCGGCTTTGGGCCGAAAGCAGTCAGCCGTCGGGCACCAGCGCAGACGTGTCTTAGTCAGAAATGTGGATCAGCATTTTGCCGTTGTTCGCCCCCTTGAAGAGCCCGATCAATCCCTCTGGCGCGCGTTCGAACCCGTCAAGGATTGTTTCCTGGTATTTTACGCGACCAGTCTTCAACCAAGCTGTCATGTCGGCCACAAACGCAGCATTCAAATGCCCAAAGTCGCTGGCAACGAACCCCTGCATGGTCACGCGTCCATAAATCAGATTGAACAGCCCGCTGACCGGCTCACCGCCGCCGTTGTATGTCGAGATCATTCCGCAAACGGGAATTCTACCCCGCAAGTTCATTCGCGTCAGTGCCGCATCGAGGTGAGCCCCACCGACGTTTTCAAAGTAGACATCGATGCCCTTTGGTGTTGCCGCCAGCAATGCACTTTTGAGATCCTGCTTCTTGTAGTTGATCACAGCGTCCAAGCCGACGGTGTCTTTCAGCCATGCAGCCTTGTCATCAGATCCTGTGGACCCAACAACATAGCATCCCTTTATCTTGGCGATTTGCGCGACGACCGAACCGACTGCTCCAGCTGCAGTCGAAACAAACACCTGCTCGCCATCCTGCAATTTTCCGATTTCAAGCAGTCCGCCGTAGGCCGTTATTCCCGTTCCACCCAGTGCGTGGAGATAGACCGTCAGTGGCAGGTCGCGATCCGGTCGCAAAATGGAGACGCCACCACCGTTGCTCACGAAATACTCCTGAAATCCGGCGCCGTGGCGGACAAGGTCACCTTCCTTGAACTTGGCGTTTTGCGACTGGACAACACGGCCTAGCCCGCCGCCCAACAACGGTACGTTCAAAGGCTGGTCGGCATTGAGTCGCGGCCGCATGTATGGGTCCACGGACATAATTAGATTGCGGACCATTATTTCTCCGTCCCGCACGTCCCGCACTGTCGTAGGTACAAGCGCAAAGTCGCTGAGTGTCGGAATACCGTTCGGCCGTTTGACCAAATGAATCTCTCGGCTGTTTGTCATTGGAGGCCTCTTTTTTTACGAGCGATTGCCTTGGGATCGACTTGCCGCGCTAATCGAGATCGACCGCTTTGGTGACATTTGTACCAAGTGAGTTCTCGAAAATCGACTTAGTAGATTCGGAGTGAACTTCTCCTGTGGTAGAGTGAAAGTCAGAGTGCCCCTGAGCTGCCGTGCGACTTGGATCAGTCAATAAAGCTCCGCTCTCTCATGAATCAAGCGGTCGGTGGGGCAACAGGTTTCGTCGAGGTGCAACCCCGGTGGTCCGCGTGGGCTAGCAAGCGGAATTTGCGACGGCCGGACAAGGCGCCGGCTACTGCTCTCCGCGCGGCATGGCCTTGCGCATCTCGGGATCAAAGCCACTGGCGGCCCATTCTCCCTGGGCGGTGTTCCAGTGCGAAAAGAACAGTCTCACTTTTGGGTCCTCGCTCAGAGCCAGGCGCTCGGGGAAAAGGTTCCAGTCGGTGAGGGCGGGGCTCGGCGAGCGCACGTAACGGCTTGTCTCGGGCAATGCACTGCGCAGCCACCCGCCGCGCGAGTAGTACTGATGCCATGTGCGGCGCATCTTGTGGCCGTCGCCATCCAGGCGCGTGTGATAGGTCGCGGTATCGTAGAGTATGCAGGTACCCGCCGGTCCGTAGAGCGGGACCTCACGATAGCCCTCGCCCAGCACGTCATGCGCTGCCTTCAATGTCGGGAAGCGGCTGCTGCCCGGCACCACGCAGAAGCACGGCGCGCCCAATTCGACATCGGTCAGGTAATGGATGGCGCACAGCCAGTCGCAAGGCATGTAGGGCGCGCGAGTTAGCCGGTCCTCTCTCACCGCGTCGTGGTGGAAGTTCATCGCGCCAGGCCCCGCGTCTTCGGGAGTTTCGCGGAAGTTAAACTCGGCGAAGCGCGCGAACTCTTCGCCGCCCAGCAGACGACAGACAAGCGGATAAGATTTCGGGTGGCGCGTATAGCGATCAAGCTCGGGATGATCGAGCAAAGGCTGCGAATATATCAGGCCTTGTCCGCGGTGATGCGGCTTGCGCTTGTCTGTGAGGCCCCATGCCAGCGGGCGCTCCGCCTGCGTGCGGTCGCAGAAGCCGTTCAGATGATCGAGTTCCTGCACATCGAGGCAACCGGAGAGCACCACATAGCCGTTTTTCTCGAAGAAGGAGACGGCGGTTTCGATGTCCCGTTCCGGATCGAACGCGGGCGCTGGCTCTCGGCTGACCCGCCCGAAACCCTGCGTCGCGCGCGCCGGATCGCCGCTGAGGTTCTTTTGACGTTCGAGCGTGACCTTCATCGATCCCTGCTTCCGCTCTTCGAGCCGCATTCAGACCCGGTCGTTGAGCCCGCCCGTCGGCGACACGACCTTGCCGCAAAAATGAAGTTCGCCATATGCACGAACGACAGTCGCAGCGGAAATTTGGCAGACGTGACTGCGTCGTCAACTCCCTCGTTGCGATTTTGGCTCAGCCGACGCAGATTTTTTGCGCGCTTAGACAGGCCGAACGGCATGGTTACTTTGCGCAGCGACGCTCCGCGCTTGCCACATGGGCCGGGGTGTTCTAGACGCACGATCCCGTTGGCCGGTCTGGTTATTGAGCCGCCGAGAACGCCCCATCTTTTGAGTTGGTATGACCACAGGCACCATCAAGTTCTTCAACGCGAGCAAGGGCTTTGGCTTCGTAACTCCCGATGGGGGCGGCGCAGATCTATTCCTTCCGGCTGCCACTTTGACGGCTTCTGCCCTCACAAACGTAAGTCCGGGTCAGCGGGTGACATTCGAGCAAGCTGCGGACAAAAAGGGTCCTAAGGTCGTCATGCTCAAATTACTGGGTGCGCCCGTTGTCAAAGACGCTGCGCCGCCGCCGGAGCAGGTCAAGGTTTATTGTGATCCCACCTCTGACATCGTTGCCGACATTCTGAGTGTCGTTCGCGCAGCGGGATACCAGCTGCATCTGCTGGATTATTTCACGACACCGCTAAGCCAGGAACAATTGCGGCATTTATCACACTTGCTGAGTGGTTCTGGAAAAAGTCTCGTGCGGCGCCATGATCCACTTTTCACGTCGTTACAGCTTGATGACCGTTTCATCGGCGATCACGACTTCTGGACGGCAATCGCCGAACATCCGACGCTTATCAACGGCCCTGTGCTGGTTTTCTCCGGCAGGGCGCGCGTTTGTAAGTCGAAGGAGGATGCTGAGCACTTTTTAAACAGGGCTGGCGAGCCCGCCGCGCCCAAGCCAAAGACTCTGTCGCCGCGCATTGCGGCGCTGATGCGAGGCGAAGCGCTTCCAGCGCTGCCGAAAATCGACGCCAAGGTGCCAGAGCCGGCGCCGCCGTCATCGGAACCTTCCTCGATCGTACACTCAGCACCTGAAGAGCCCGTGCGACCGAAGCGCAAAGTCACTGTCAAGCCACGCGTAGCCGCCCCGAAAAAGGCGAAGGCCGCGATGAAGGCCGTCAAAACCGTCAAGAAAAAGAAAAAATGACGATCCAGGGGGCTGTCAGGGCATCGCTTGGAGGGCGCATCAAGCCGGTGACGCGCCGCCCAAGTCCGCGTGTCCAATGAAAGGCCCCCTTGCAACGCCAAGAAATTTTGCGACGGGTCATCGCGCTCGACCGCTGTCGCGGGCTTACTCTGTCATATGCTCGAGCCAGAGCTTCCGTAAGAAGACGAGCTCGGGGTGCTTCAGGCGACGGAGCGACAAGGCGCGCCGAAAGGCCAGCCCGGCCTCGTTGCCGTCGAACCAGATGACGTCCAGAGTCGTAGGCTGTTTCAGCCGTGAAATGAACGACATACATTCAATTCGCCAGGGGGGACCCGGGCGGCAACGCGATTCGCGCGCCCATCTCGGAGGTGTCGCGCAATACGCAGCGGTAGAAGAATTGACCTCTCGGATGCGATAAAATTCCGTTTGTCGACGGCGCTCGAAACCTGCGCGGGCGAAGTGCTGCGCGTTTTACAGTCTGCCTCCGTTCGATCTCTTCGCTGTGATTGGGATCGAGATCGCAGTGCAGACGGGCGACGCTGTCATGTGACGCTTGAGCAGCGCACGGAGAGGCTTGGCAGAACGCATGTGTCTGCTCCCAGGCTTTGACTGCCGGTTGCATCTGGTCTTGTCCGCCATACTCGATGCCAGGAGCCATCTTCACGGCGTGAACACGTTCGCTTTCGGATCGACGGGATCAATCTTGAACTGACCGGCGGACGCAGAAGCTGCGGCGCGGTCTGCGTCGGAGAGCTGACTGTTGAGCGCATCGATGCGATCTCTCAATTCCTTGTCGCCGCCTGCCGCGGCAATCGAGTACCAGCGGTAGGCGTCTGTGAGGCTCTGCGGAACGCCGGTGCCGCGTTCATACAGAACAGCAAGGTCGAACTGTGCGTCAACGAGCCCGAGCCTGGCGGCATTCGAGAGCCAGCGGATTGCTTCTGGCATATTCACGGTGGTGCCACTGCCCTGCAGATAGGCGACCGCGAGATTGTACATGGCCTTGCGATTGCCCAGCGCCGCAGCCGATTTGTAGAGCTCAAAAGCCTTGGATGGGTCGGCCGGAACGCCGCGGCCAACTGCATACGCGATGCCGAGCTGGAATTGGGCAACAGCCTCGCCATGATTGGCCGCGAGTTGGAGCCACCGGACCGCTTCCGCCGGATTTTCGGTTCCGCCCAGTTCTCCGAGATCGCGAAGTCCCATGGCCAATTCGGCGTGCGCGTCGCCAGCCTTTGCTGCGACTGCAATTCTCTGCCAGCTTTTGGTATCGGGACGGCGCGTCGTGACCGCTCGATAAGCATGATTGTTCATCGAAACCGGTACCGTGGCGGCATCAGGATGGGCTGCGTGTGTGACATAGCGCAGGACCATTCCTCCGCCGATCGCCAAGATCGCCGAGAGTGCGACGGCCACCACCAACGGAGCTGTCAGGTTTCCGAAGCGACCTTCCGTGGAGGGTTGCGGCGGCAGTTTTGAGTCGAGGAGTTTTGTACCGACGATCTCGACTTTTGCGCGTGTAGCCGCATTGGCCGCTTCGCGCGCGGCTGCCAGATAGTTCGACGGCAACTTTGGCTCGTCGGCAGCGACGGCGCTTTCGATCGGCAGCCCAATCGAAACCGGCGGCGGCAGATCCTCCAGAACGGTGTGCACGTCGTCATGTGCATCGGCCGGGGGCGGTAGCTCATCGATATGCTCGGCACGCGCATCTCGACGGCCGGCGGCACTTCGATATGCGACCCAATTGGTTGTTCCGGTGCAACGGCGGTCCCCCGACGGGCGGAGGCAGTTCGGCAAGCTCGACTTGTCCTGCGGGAGTGCCGGGTACGGACATCGATCCGTCAGGGGTGCGATTGAGCAGCTCGCGCAAGCTATGTTCGATTCCGGAGACGCGCTGGTCGAGTGTGCTATCCGACAGTCGCGCCTCGAACTTGGCAATGACATCGGAGAGCTTGGCAATCGAGCTTACCGTCGCTGCATCGCTCTCCTCTGATTGAGCCAGCTTTGAGACAATTTCAGTCTGTTTTTCGTTCAGACTCGTGAAGCCCTCTTGCAGAAGCGCAAGCTTTTGCTCAGTCGCTGTCCCCGCCTCGATTACGCCCTTCTGCAACACGTCGAGAGCGCCGTTCAGCGTCTCGAAGTTATTCGACAGCTCGGCGATCCGGGCGTCCGACATGGTCTCCGGCGGCTTTGCTTGCGCCTCGTTGACATTGGCGGCGAGTATTTCGAGCCTGCCGGACAGTGCCGTCACCGCTTCGCTGTCGCGAGCGTCGACCAGTCGCAGGCTTTCTTGAAGCCCCACAAGGCGTTGCTCCATTGCCTCGGAAGCTCCTCGTGGCCTCGGCGCGTTCTCTGGTGAAGCTTTGAACCAAGGCCTGCATCTGTCCGGCCAACTCCGCGAGCCGCGCGTCCTGTGCCTCGGCGAGTTTCTTGACTTGGTCCTTGATCGCATCGGACAGCGCGGTAGAATTCGCTTTCGCCCGCATCGAGCCTGGCTTGGAGCGCTGCGACGCTGCCGGCAACGTCCGCGAGACGGTTCGCCTGATCAGCCTGGAGCGAGGCGCTCTCTTCAAGCGCTTTGATCCGTCCTGCCGCTTCGGCGCGGGCGCTCGAAATCTCTCCCGCCAGACGCGCGAGTTCGGCGTTCACCCAGGATTTTTGCTCGCCAGCCGCCTGCGTCAGTTGCCGTTCCACATCGCGCGATGTGTTGGCGGCCGCCGACTGGAGTTCGCCGATTGCCACTTGGATATGTGCAAATTTCGGCTCAAGCGATTGCGTCGTGACGAGCGCCTCGCTGCGAATGACAGCAAGATCGCGATCCATAAGTTTCGAACTTTTCTTCGAAAGCTTTGGAGACACCCGCCTGATGCGCATCCTGGTCGTCTTGATGGTGGCGCAGAAGCAACAACTGTTCGAGAAGCGAATCGCAAGTTCGCGACGTTTCAGCCCGCACGTCATCGAGGCTTTCGCCAAGATGGTCCACCTTCGACGCAAGCATCGCGCCCTGGTTCACGCTCTGGCTGGCCAAGTCGACAAGCCGCTTGTCGAAAGCTTGCGCGACAGCAATCGTCTCGGCCTGCAGTCTGTGCAGCCAGTCATCAACTACATTCAACTTTGCCGACAGCGAGGATTCGATGGCTTCTGCCCGTTCCGAGGCACGCGCCAGACTCTTGTCAAGCTCGAGCCGATTTCCCCGATAGTTCCGACCGGATCTCTTCGAGTTTTCCGGTCAGCAGGTCGTGCTTTTCGTTCCATGACGCAGTGTGTTTCGTCGCCAGTTCGCTTGCTTGCGCGAGGCGCTGTTCCAGTGCACGCGAGATGCTCAACGCTTCGGCGCGAACGTCAGTCAGTCCGGCGCCAAGGCTCTCGAATTTGTGCGGTGAGGCGTGAAACTTCGATTGCCGACTTTTCCGCCACTTCGAGAAGGCGCCGGTCCAGCGCAGTCGACACGCTGGCTGCCTCGACCGCGAACCGCCTCAAGCGAACACTTCGACCGCTTCAAAGCGGCCGGCGACAGCGGCTTCCGGGCTGCAGAGTTCTGCGTCAGTCGCGCCAACCGGTCATCGACTGTCCGGCCGAGTAACGACACCTCCGTCGCAACATTGTCGAGTTTTCCGGCAGTTACCTCGCACTTGCCACTCAGCACCGAATTCTGGCTGGCGGTCCGTTCGGCCAGTTGGGCGAACCGATTGGTGAGGTCCGTCGAGGACTCTGACGCCTGCTTGCGGACGCCGTCGAGCCGCACGGCCAAATTGTCCAATTCGGCCGAGACGGTTGCGTGACGGCTTGCGTTCAGGTTTGCCGCTTCGACAATTCGCTGTTCTACGTCCAGGGCGGTGCGCAGCGCATCTGACTGGGTGACATCGATCCGGGCAGCAAGATTTCCCAGTTCTGCCACGACGGTGGCGTTTTGCGACGCGGTCTGGTCCACAACTTCGCCCAAACGTTGCTCAGCCACTGCCGCGCGCGCGGATGCATCCGACCGAACGGCGTCGAGCATGGAACCCCAACGCTGCACTTCCGCAGCGAGATTTGAGGCTTGAGCCGATGCCTGATCGGCAATTTGCACGAATCGAAAGTCAACGGCCTCGATGCTGCCGGACAACTCGCCGCGCGTTTCATCAAGCTTGGCGACGACCATGTCCAGCTTGCTGGCCAAGCTCGACACCTGGATAGCCGACTGGCCGGTTGTCTGCACGAACTCGTTGGCGAGGCGCGAAAGACCGTCGTGAAGTTTCTTGACGGCTTGGCGCAGGGGTTCCGGTTCGCCTTGCTGCTCGATCTCGCGCAGGCGCTCGCTCAATTCGATCAGCTTTCCGCTGAGCTCCGTGCGCGGCCTGGTTTCCTCGGGAATTTCGATGTCTTCAATACTGGACAGGATGCTCCGCGTTAGCCACTCGCCAACCGAAAGCCCGGCCTCTTGCGCCGCAGTCTGCGCAATGTCCTTTGCGTCTGGCGGAACACCGACAAGATTCCAGGCAGCATCATAGCGCATCGCAACCTCGGTATAATTTACGTAGTTCTCCTAATGATCATGCGAAATACAGAGTTAAAATACGCTAAAGGGTATGTTAACCGGCCGTTAACGCGGGCTGGAGCTTCGAGCTCCAAATTGCCGTTCTCGTCTTCGATCGGATTGAAAAAGTTGCCATGTGTCGCGAGCTGGACCGGCAACGCGCTCTCCTGCTTTTGGAAAAACTCCGCAGCGCCCAATGGGAGCAATTGCCGAGCGAGCATCGTCTGTTGGAGGCGACGCACCGCCATCTCGTCGTCCATGGGAACGTCGAACAGATGTCCCGCGTCTTTGCCACCGCGACCCTCGGAGACGTCATTCAGACGACTCGCGACTGCATGTGCAAAATGGAACAGTCCGCGTCTTCTGCGGTTCAGCGCGTTGTGAAAATGGTGCCGCCTGCGTGACTCGAACACGCGACCCCGTCATTACGAAGCGCAAAGTTTCGCTGTCACTACAATCGCTTAGAATGGTTTCCACTGCACGAAAATGCACGTCACGACGCGTTTTGATCGGGCTCGAACGATCCCTCGAACTCGCGTTTTCATGAACTTTCGCGCACTGCAGCGAATTTTCGCGAAGTACCCAACCTGCAACCCCGATGTAACCCCGACGAGGCCCCGAACAGGTCAGTGGGCGTCGTTGAGTGAAAAGCGAGGTCGAAGGTCGTCGTCACAATATCGGCAAAGAGAATCACACCGACTGAAACTGCTGGTGCTTGATCAGATTCAGAACTAGTCGGGAGCAGCTTCTCGCATGTCGGTTGTTTCGCGCATTGACGGCTATGCTGCAGGCTCGAGGCGAAAACCTTCGTAGCCGCGAGAGGCCACGTCATTGCAGCGCTCTCGGTAGTTGCTGAATCCGCCGAGATAGACGCCGAACTGCCGCGGTTTGCCAGGAATGTTTGAGCCGAGGTACCAGGAGTTGGCCTTAGGATAGAGCGTGCCCTGCGCCACGTCGGCGGTGTGGACTACCCATTTCGCCTCTGCGTCTTGGCTGGCCTCGATCGTCTGCAGATTGTGCGCACGCAAGTACGTGAGGCAGTCGCCAATCCAGTCGACATGCTGCTCGATGGCGGTCGGCATGTTGGCGAGGACCGAAGGGCTGAGCGGTCCAGTGACCATGAACAGGTTCGGAAAGCCGGCCGCGCATAGTCCGAGATAGGATTTGGCGCCTGCGGACCATTTATCCTTCAGTCGCATGTCGCCTTTGCCGCGAATATCGATGGCCATGAGCGGCCCGGTGATTGCGTCGAATCCCGTCGCAAGCACGAGGGCATCGAGCTCGTAGGATCTTTCGGCAGTGCGGAGCGTACGACCTTCGATAGATTTGATCGGCGCGCGGCGTATATCCACCAGACTAACATTTGGACGGTTAAAGGTCGCGTAGTAGTCGTCATCCATTGGCGGTCGCTTGGTTCCGATCGGATGGTCGATCGGCGTAAGAAGCTTCGCGGTCTCCGGGTCTTTGACGATAGAACGAATGTAGCTGGCGACGAATTGCGCCGCCGCGTCGTTTGCCTCCTGGTCGGACAGCAGGTCGGAGAACGACTGCGCGAAGAAGCGCGTTCCACCTACCGTCCAGGCCTTCTCTAGAATCTTCTGACGTTCCTCAGGCGTCACGTCGCGCGCCCGCGTATGGCTCACCTCGAAGGGTACCCCCCCGCCAGAGTTCAGGCAGTTCTGCCGGATCTGGCCATAGTGGGACTTCACCCATTCGACGAACTCTGTCTTCATTGGCGCGTTCCAAACTGGGATGACCCAGTTGGCCGTGCGCTGGAATACCGTGAGATGTTGTGCCTGCTTGGCGATACGGGGAATTGCCTGTACGCCAGACGCACCGGTGCCGATCACCCCAACTCTCTTGCCCGTAAAGTCGACGCCGCCCTTTGGCCAGGCTGCAGTGTAGAAGACATCCCCCAAAAAGGAATCGAGGCCGGGTATGTCGGGTTTTTGCACTTCTGAAAGGCATCCGGCGGCCGACACGATAAAGCGCGTGGTGACGGTGTCCCCTCGGCTTGTTCTCACCTTCCAGTTACCGGCGGCCTCATCAAAGGTCGCTGATTGAACAGCCGTTCCAAACTGGATGTGTGGGCGCAGCGCGAAGCGATCGGCGACATGAGCGAGATAGGACAGTATCTCCGGCTGCTCGGAGTAGTGCAGGCTCCAGTCCCACTCATCCTGCAATTCCTTCGAGAACGAATAGGAATAGTAATAGCTCTCGCAGTCGCAGCGGGCGCCGGGATAGCGGTTCCAGTACCAGACGCCACCGACATCGTCGCCCTTTTCATAAGCGAGAACGCGAAATCCCAACGCACGGAACTTATATACGGCATACATCCCGGCAAACCCGGCGCCGATGACGATCACGTCATAATCATTTGGTGTAGTGGCCATCTTTCGGTTCCCGCCGCGAAAGAGATTTTGTCGGACAGAGTGCTGCCCCGCCTCTCCGCCAGTTTTATAACACCCGTTATGTTTCAGCAGCGGACTAGACGAGTCAAGGCTGGGATCACAAAAGCCGTTTCACTTACATAACGCGTGTTATACGATGAGCTGAAACTCCAGTCGGGCAGGACATGGCTTCCCAGTGGCGCCTTAAGCACTTTTATCACACGATCATCAACGCCAAGAACGTCGATGAAACCGTCACGTTTTATCAGATGCTCGGCTTTGAGATCGTCAGCGATCGGCGCGATGCGGTCTGGCCCGATGGAAGCGGCGCGTCATTCGCGTTGATCCCCAATCCCAAGGGTCGCGGCGTCCTAATGATCCTTCCAAGCGACCCTGACGGTCCAATGTTAGACATTATCGAGTGGCTTGAGCCCAAGGCAGCCTTCCCGGCGCCCTCCCCGACGACGATCCCGCGCGTTCTTGCCTTTCGGACAGAAAATGTCCGGCTCGCACACCGGGAACTGAAGGCAAAGGGCGTCAGGTTCACGACCGACGAACCCACTTCGATTCCCGCCGCCGGCATTACCGGCTGCATCGTCGCCTATGACCCGAACGGCACACTGATTGAAATGATCGAACTTGAGCCAGGGCTGCGGCATTCGCGGATAAAAGAAGTCTTCACGCCGGATGCTGGGCATTAAATCCTGGCGGCGCCACTATTGCGCGGGGCGATAGCGCGGGGGACGTTTTTTCAGGAATGCGTTCATCGCTTCCTCGAAGTCGGGGCCGCGTCCACAGATCGATTGCGCGCGTTCCTCAAGGTCGATGACCGCATTGAGGTCGTTGACGTTCAAGACTGAATTCAGCGTTGCCTTGGTCATCCGCAAGCCAAGCGGCGCGGTCTTGAGCATCGGATCGACAAACTCCGCGGCCGCCGCATCCAGTTGGTCATCCGGGACGACACGCGAAACGAGCCCGACGCGCAGCGCACGTTCCGCGTCAATGAACGAGCCCGTATACATAAGCTCGGTCGCCACTCCGAGGCCAACGATGCGCGGCAGGAAATAGCTGAGACCAAGTTCGCATCCGGAGCGGCCTAGAGCCACAAAGGCATCGTTCATTCGTGCTGATTGCCCGGCGATGCGGATATCCGCCGCAAGCGCCATCGCGAAACCGCCTCCGCAGGCAGCACCGTGCACGAGGGATAAGATCGGCTGAGGACAAGCCCGCATGAGTCGCACGATATCGAACAGGTGATGGCCCGGCCGCGTTCTGCCCGCGCCTTCGGGTACACGATCGCCGCCGAGATGCTCCTTAATGTCGAGACCAGCGCAGAAGGCGCGCCCAGCGCCCCGCATCACGACAATTCGAGTCGGAAAAGTCGTTCCTGAGGCTGTCAAAATAGTTGCAGAGTTCCTCAACCATCGTACCCGTGATCGTGTTGAGACGATCAGGCCGGTTGAGAGTGAGCCAATCAACCTCACCCCTTTTTTCAACTAGGATACTTGCGGTCCGTGACATGTGTAGGTCGGGCTCTGGACGCAAACAAACGACTGGTGCTCGCACCAGTCGTTTGCCGCGTTCCGCTCTAGAACTTCACGCCAAATCGGATACCAACCGTACGCGGCGGATAGTAGACGAAGTTATCCGGTTCGAGCGCCTGTTGACCAAGCGTGATGGACTGAAGCCCGTCATTGGAGATGACATTCGAGTTCTCCAGATTATTCACGAACGCTTCCGCCTTGTAGCGGCTGTCGTTTGAAATCCAGGTCAAATGCAAATTGGTCATGGTGTAGGGCTTCTGTTGGGACGTGATGTAGTTGTCCGGCAGAAACTCTACTTTGCCCGAAAGGAACGTGTCGACGCGCGGCGTGATCGTTCCAAACGAGGTATTGAACGTATACTCCGCACCCAAGTTGATGGCGTAGTCCGGGGTTTGGTTCAACCAATGTCCTTTGAAATTGCACAATAGCGTGATCGCATTGCATCCGGGTCCTGGTCCCCCGAACCGCGTATCGGTCGTGATGTACTGGCCGTAGGTCGCGCGTGTGAGTGTCACCGTCGCGTTCAGGCGAAGATTGTCGACCGGAATCGCATCAATCTCGGTCTCGAGCCCGTTCACTTGTGTCAAGCCATTCACGTTGTTAATGCCCGATTGCGTGGAACTCTGGATGAACACCTGCAGGTGAGAGATTTCTTCGTGATAGCCGACGACGTTCAACTGAAGACGATCGTCCAAGAAGCGCGACTTCACGCCAACATCGTACGACCAGTTGGTTTCCGGACCGTAGACATGGGCCAGGCCGACAATGTTTCCGCCAGCGAGATAGCCTCGTGAAGCAGACGCAAAGGCCATTACGTCATCGTTGATCTGGTAGCTGAGCCCGCCCTTGCCGGTCCACTCTCCCCAACTCTGAGAAAAGGGACCTTGTGCAATCTGGCATGATCCACCACATGCGACCGGTAGCTGGTAGTCCAGATAATTATAACCGTACTTGCGGTCGTCGTTGTAACGAATGCCGAGCGTAATGGTCAGCGGTACCTCGAGTGATGTCTTCGCCAAGTCGTAGTCAATTTGTCCGAACGGGGCGATGCCCTCGGTCTTTGTGAAACCGTGACTTAGAAAATTGAACGCATCATATGCTCCGGGAGCCCCATACGGTGGAGCGTTGAATGGGGGCGTAAAGGTGTCGTTCATTCCTGTATCGGAATAAGCAAAGTTTTCGAAGTTGTTCGCCCAAAAATAGTAAAAGCCCGCGATCCACTTCAAAGGCGATGCCTCGTCTGTCGATGCAAGTCTGACTTCTTCCGAGATCTGGTGTTGCTTCAGCAGCCAAGCTGAACCAACGGCAATCGGCAAATTGGAGCCGTCGCCGTCACTCAGCTGGCTAACGTCGCTGTCGCTATACCCTGAGACGACGGCGAGCGTAGCCCAGCCGAGATTCCAATTTAACGTTGCCGCGTAAAGGTTGAGGCGATTGTGTGCCAGTGCTGGGTAGTCCTGACACATCTTGCGCGGATTGAATAAGGCTTGCGTGCTGAAATCGCAGGCCGAGCCCGGCGCGATTACCTGTGAGGGTGGAATCGGCGGGTTCGTTACCGGAATGGGTGGAATTGGCAGGGTCATATATCGCGTCGGCGTCTCCCACCACGCCGTCACGGTTCCTGCGGGATCTCCATTGCTGGACGTACTAGCCGAGAGCAAAAGATTAATGTCCGGATTGAACTCCACATAGAGTTGTCCGCGCATCATGTGAAAATCCTGGGCGTCTTGATTGTGAGTCGCCGTCGGAACCGTCGAGAGATTTTGCAAGTACGGATCGTGTTGCGCATAAACGCCCGTGATACGCGCGTAAATCTTTAATCCGCCTTCATCGTTGACTAGCGGCGCATTCACCCAGCCGCGGAAGATGTGCGCGGCATAGTCGCCGACCAGTGCGTCGACCGATCCTTCCAAAGTGTCTGTGGGCTTGTTTGTTATAACGTTGATGGAGCCACCAACTGAGTTGCGGCCATAGAGCGTGCCCTGGGGACCGCGCAATACTTCAATGCGCTCGATGTCATAGAATTCCGGATCGACTGAGGTTGAGCGTTGCAGCGTCACACCGTCCACGCTGTACGCCACTGGCGAATCGCCGCCGGGCGTTGTGTTCTGGCTACCGACACCGCGCATGGTGATGACGTTTTCGCCGCCAGTGACACCGGCACCGAAGCGCAAGGACGGGACGCGCGTCCCCAAATCTTCGAAGCTTATTATGCCTTTGGAGTCGAGCGCGCCTCCGTCGAGGGCTGTGAGAGGTATTGCAACTTTCTGGCTTACCTCCTCGCGCTTTTCAGCAGTCACTACCACGGTTTCAATGCCGCTGGTTCCGCTCGCGCGACTCGGCGGCGATGCTTCGGCGACACGCATTGGCTTTGTGGAATCGGTGTTCGGATCCGCAACCGCCAATTGCGACATGCCAAGAAAGCACAACACTGCAGCCCCGCTTGTCAGCGAGGCCCTGAGGTCCATACGCATCCGTTTCGCTCCCCTGCGATAAGCTTTTTGTATCCGCCGCCGATACCCACTGGCATCGTTTGTTTTTTTTTAGATATAACAGCTGTTACAATTACTGACAATGAATTCTTCGACCCTTAGTACTCGAAGGTTCTTTCACAGTGCTTGAACCGACAGGGAGACGAATGGTCGACGCACTCAAGCGCTGCACTTGCGAAGAGTCGAATCCTCGCGAGGGCAAAATTTCGGATTAACTGGTTGAACAAAATTGTCTTATCACGATGTCCTGACAAATTGTCACCAATTGGAGTTTGCCGTGGAGCCGATCGATGCAGTCCGCGCGATGTTGAAGTCGTTGATCGGCGGACCCGACACGTCCTTCATGGACCGTCGCGTCCAGTCGGAACAATTCGCGGCGGCTTTCGTCACGCCACCTGGAATCAGAATCGAGTCTGATTTGCTTGGCGGTGTTGCGATTGAACGGATTGTGCCCGACGCGGCGCACGAGGCACGAACATTCTTTCATCTGCATGGCGGCGGATATGTCCTCGGAAATCCCGCGGGCTCACGAGCATTTACCTGCGAATTCGCGCGCCTGGCACGGTGCAAGGTCGTGAGCGTCGACTATCGTATTGCGCCCGAACATCCTTTTCCGGCGGCTGTCGAAGATGCCTTCTCGGCCTATCGCGCTCTGCTCGAAATGGGTATCCGTCCGCAGGACGTCGCAATTGGCGGCGAGTCGGCCGGCGGCGGACTTGCCGTCGCAACACTGGTCGCCGCACGTGAGCGAGCTTTGCCGATGCCCGCATCGCTGATTGCGATCAGCCCGTGGGTCGACATGCGCTGCGGCGCGCGAAGCTTCGTCACCAAAGCCGACACCGACCCGCTTTTGACGCGCCGCAGCCTGAAGGAAATGGCGGACGCTTATCTTCAGGGCGCGGATACGACAAACGGCCTGGCATCGCCACTTCTCGCGGATCTCGCTGGGCTACCGCCAATGCTGATCCATGTAGGCTCCGAGGAAGTGTTGCTGGATGATTCAATCGAGCTTGTGAATGCGGCGCGCGCATCGAATGTGGACGCTGTCCTGGAGATCTGGCCGGACATGATCCACGTCTGGCACATGTTTCATGCCATGCTTCCGCAAGGCGCACAGGCGATCGACAGGCTCGCCGAATTCGTCATGGCGCATTGGGAATGAGGCAATATCGTTAAGTCGCACAAGCGACAGGAAAGTCGAGGAAACGTGATGGGCAGGCTTCAGGACAAGATCGCAATCGTCACGGGCGGGGCAAGCGGAATCGGGCGGGGGTGCTCCGTCGCGCTGGCGGCAGAAGGTGCACGCGTCATCGTCGCGGATGTTGACCAGAAGGGGGCGAGCGAAACCTGCGGCTCGATTGTAGCAGAAGGTGGACGCGCCTTCGCGCGGCCCCTGGACGTCGCGCGCGAAGAGAGTTGGACGTCGCTTGTTTCGTCGGTTGATGCAGAATTTGGCGCTCTGCATATACTCGTGAACAACGCCGGTATTTGCATTTCACGCTCGCTGCTATCGATGACGTTCGAGAGCTGGCGGCGCCAGATGTCTATCAATCTCGACGGCGTGTTTTTGGGCACCAAGGCGGCGCTGCCGCTGATGACGAAGTCAGGCGGCGGATCAGTGATAAACATCTCCTCCGTCGCCGGGCTAAAGGGAATTCCTGGAATGTCGGGCTATTGCGCGACTAAGGGTGGTGTCAGGCTGTTCACAAAGGCCGTTGCGCTCGAATGCGCGGGTCTAAAGAACAAGGTCCGCGTCAACTCGGTGCATCCCGGAGCGATCGAAACGCCCATCTGGCTGAAGCTTAGCAATGACGGGACGATGCCTTCGACCGATCCGCGCGTGAACAGCGATGCGATGGAGGAGATCCGCGCTGCGGGCGCAGCGGCGACACCAATCGGGCATGCCGGAATTCCTGCGGACATCGCGGCGGGCGTTGTGTTCCTGGCTTCGGACGACGCCCGGTTCATCACCGGCACCGAGCTTATCATTGATGGCGGCGTGATGGCCGGCTAAGCACCTGGTAACTTCGCCTTTGCGCGAATGTGCAGCGGTCCGGGCGGCGGTAGCCAGCTTTGGATCCAAATATCAACCATTTGGCGTTGCTGCTGCGTCGTCGGCGGACGACCCGAACGCATAACCTGAATCGCAATACCGTCGATGAGTGCGACGGCCGCCCTCGCCGCAATAAGAACGTCGATTTCCGGGTTGACTATCCCCTCTTCCATTGCACGACGGATAAGACGCGATACACGCTTGATCCACTCCTCGTAGCGTAAATGGGTGATTTTGCGCACGGCCGCGTTGTGAACGGAACGTTCCCAAAACCCGAGAAAAAAGTTCCAATTTCCGCGTTTGTCCGCATCACTCGGTAGAGCCAATTGCAAGACGCCGCGCAGCGCTTCGATCGGGTCTGGCAATTCCTCGATCGCGAGCATATCGGCACGAACGTCGCGCGCTGCATACTCCGAAGCCTCGACGAGCAAATCGTCCATCGACTTCACATAGTGAACGAGCGCCCCAGTAGTAAATCCAGCCTCGGCGGCGACCGCCCGAGCCGTCACACCCGAAATACCGTGTTTTTTGATCATGCTGTAGGCGGCAGCCAAAAATGCCTCTCGCCTTACTGTTCGGTCGACCTTTTTCGGCATGACGCTGTTGTCACAATCTTTGCTCGATTTTGCGGTGCAACACTGCCGAGCCACCCTGACAAAATCAATCGCGGGTCGATGGCTAGTCGGTTGAGGCGTTCAACGATTGCCTTTTTCCATAACGCTTGTTATGTTTTTGATAGCAAGTCGCGTATTCATCTCCCCGTTCAACGTCTATCAGACAGGCGGAAGCATGTCCCGGGATTGGTCACTCCAGAAGCTTTATCACACCGTCGTTAACGCGCGGAATCTCGATGAGTCCGTCGCGTTCTACAAACTGCTGGGCTTCGACGTCCTCAACGATCGTCGTAATGTGGAGTGGCCCGATTTTGTGGCGACGATATTCGGCATGAAACGCGCCAAGGGCCGCGGTGTTCTCATGATCCTGCCGAACGATCCCGATGGTCCTATGATCGATATCATCGAATGGGTCGAGCCGAAGGCGAAATTTGCTGCGATCCCAGTCGCCGACGGCGAGGTTCCGCGCATCATTGCGTTTCGCGTGAAGAACGTGCGCAAGGCCTACGATGACCTTACCAACGCGGGCGCGCGCTTCACGCGCGAGCTTTTCCAGGATGCGGAACTGGGGATCGTTGGAAGCTGCTGTTGCTGGGACCCCAACGGCAACCTCATCGAGCTCATCGAATTGCTGCCTGGACAGCGGCACAGCAAGGCCGATGAAGCGCTTCTGAAAAAAAACTAGCCGGCGAAACGCCAAGGCGGGGCAAGACGTATGCAGTTCAAGACCAAGAAGGACATGCAGACGCTGTTCAAGCAGGTCTCCAATTGGGGCCGCTGGGGCGCGGATGACGAACGTGGAACTCTGAACTACCTCACGGCAGAGAAGACCGCGGCCGGCGCCAAGCTCGTCCGCTCGGGAAAAACCATTAGCTGTGCGCGCAATTTTCCCGTCCATCCGGGACCAGAAAATCCGACGCCGGCCCTGCATCACATCGTGGTGGGCGGCGATGATCCTTGCACACACGGCATTCCCGGCATGGAAGTCTCGCTGGATTTTATTGGCATCGCCTATCACGGGCTCGCGTCGAGCCACATCGACGCGCTGTGCCACGTTTTCGTCGACGGCAAAATGTATAACGGCTTTCCTGCTCAGGACGTTCGTTCAACAGGTGCGCGGCGCAACAGCATCATGGCCGCGCGTGACGGCCTGTGCGGCCGCGCGGTCCTCTTGGATATCCCGCGTCTGCGCGGCACCGCTTATGTGGAACCTTCGAAGCCGGTGACCGCCGCCGAACTCGATGCGGCCGAAGCCAGCCAAAACGTGCGCGCCGGCGAGGGCGATATTCTGCTCGTGTCCGTCGGTCGCGACGCCTGGCGCGAGAAAAACAAGCCAAACCCCGGCGAAGGACCACCTCTTGCCGGCATGGACCCATCCTGCATCCCCTGGCTATTCGACAGGCGCATCGCCGTTCTCGGGTCTGATGCGGTTCACGATCCAACGCCGTCGCCGTCGCCGATCGAGGATTGGCCGATACCAGTTCACATGTGCGGGCTTGCCTCCATGGGTCTGCATCTTCTGGACAATCTTTATTTTGCCGATCTCGAGAAGGCGTGCAGTGCTGAGAAACGCTGGGAGTTTCTACTGACCGTTGCGCCGCTGCGTGTTGAAAAAGGTACCGGCTCGCCGGTCAACCCGATCGCAGTTCTTTAGTGGGCAGGCCAATCAAGCCTTTGGACGAGGAGTTTTGCTGTGAAATTTGACGTCTTCTGCGAAGTTCAGCTAGCCAAGCCGTTTCCACCAGATCATGAGCGCAAACTCATCTTTGACACGATCGAGGAAGCACGGGCCGCGGACAAGGCTGGCTTCGATATCTGGTGGCAGGTTGAGCATCATGGTGCGCCGGAATTCAGCTACAGCTCGGCACCCGAGTTGCTTTTGACTGCGATTGCACTCAACACTCATCGCATGCATGTCGGACATGCCGGTGTGCTGGCACCGTTCAAGATCAACGGTCCACTGCGCGTCGCCGAGCGCGCCGCCACGCTCGACATCCTCAGCAACGGCCGCTTCGAGCTCGGCCTTGCCAAGTCGGGCGGCAAGGAGTGGGAAACATTCGGCGTTGATCCGGACACCGCGCGCGACGAAATGCGTGAAGCGATCCAGATGATTCCAAAAATGTGGACCCAGGAAAGCTTCAGTTGGGATTCGAAACTGTTCCAGATGCCGGAACGCGAAGTCGTTCCGCGCCCCGTGCAGAAGCCCCATCCACGAATGTGGCAGATGGCAAGTAGCCCCGACTCCTTCTTCATGGCTGGCCAACTCGGCGTCGGAGTGCTTGGCACAACCCTGCTGAGTCCGGTCTCTGTCATGAAGGCGATGCTGGACGAATATGAAAAGGGCTTCGCGACGCAGAAATCGCCCGCGCCCCGCTTTCTCAATCACCAGAAGGGCGTCTTCACCTTCGTCCATGTCGCGGAATCGCGCAAGGAAGCGATCGCTAACGGCGCGGCCAAGGCTGCGCTCTGGTACGTGCACGCTGCGCCGATCGCATTCAAAGTTCCCCGCTCAATCTGGTGGGACACAATCCGCGCCGGGCTCAATCCGCACCTGACGCGCAAGTCGGCGAAGGAAATTGCGGCTCTTCCCGGAGAAGATCCGACCAGTCTCGAGATTGCACCGGACGAGATTCCCGTGATCGCTGTACTTAAGCGCATGGCGAAAGGCGAGGACATCTCGAACGAGGAAGCGCACGAGGTACTCGAGCCTCTCGAACTCGGTGATCATCGGCGATCCCGATCAGTGCGCCAAGAAGGTCACGGAGTACGTGAAAATCGGAACGGACCGTCTGATGTGTCTCTTGCAGTATGGCCGCATTCCCCATGAGTCGGTCCTGCGCAGCACACGCCTGATCGGAGAGCACCTCATTCCGCAGTTCGCGGGCCGTCGCACCGAAGCGGTGGCTTGAGAAGCCCGCCGCAACCGGAATCCTCTTGCGCGTCGGGATGATGAGTTCACAATGCGCCCAAAATCCGGGAGGCAAACATGACTCGGACATTCGATCTCGTCATTCGCAACGGCACGATCGTCGACGGTAGCGGAGGCGCGCCGTTCGAGGCGGACATTGCAGTATCCGGAGACCGCATCGTCGCCATTGGGAAGATTTCTGACTCCGGAGCCGAAGAGATCGATGCCAAAGGCCGAATCATCACACCCGGCTTCGTCGACATCCACACGCACTACGACGGCCAGGCCATCTGGTCGGATCGACTGTCGCCGTCTTCTTCGCACGGCGTGACAACTGTCGTCGGCGGCAATTGCGGCGTTGGCTTCGCGCCGTGCCGCCCCGAACATCGCGAGATGCTCATCAGCGTGATGGAGGGCGTCGAGGACATCCCCGAAGTGGTCATGGCGAACGGCCTGACATGGGACTGGGAAACCTATCCGCAATATCTCAACGCCGTAGAACGACGTCCGCGCGACATCGACTTCGCATCCCAGATCCCCCACTCCGCCGTTCGCGTCTATGTGATGGGACAACGCGGCGCCGATCGCGAGCCGGCTACACAAGACGATCTGAAGCAGATGCAAGCATTGGTTCGCGAAGCGATCGGCGCCGGCGCACTCGGTTTCGCCACTTCGCGCCTTATCATTCACAAAACGGGTAAAGGTGATGCCATCCCGTCGTTCCAGGCTGCGGAGAACGAACTCGAGGCGATGGCACTCGCGCTCAAGGATTGCGGGCGAGGCGTGATCCAGGCTGTGTTCGGCGTGCCCGGCCGCACCTTCGAGGACGAGATCGATCTTTTGTCCCGCCTCACCAAGCTCTCTGGGCGACCGGCCAGCTTCTCCATGGCCCAAGATCCTGCGCGACCCGACGCTTGGCGCAATGTGATGCGACACCTCGACGAAGCCAACGTTGGCGGTCCTGCTATTCGCGCGCAGGTCTTTCCGCGGCCGGTTGGCATGGTGCTTGGTTTCGACTTGTCGGTACACCCGTTCTGTCTCTGCCCCAGCTACCAGCCACTCGCCAAACTGCCGTTCGATCAGAGGATTGCGGAACTGCGCAAGCCAGAAGTTCGCGCACGTCTGTTGATGGAAGAGCCGGTCGATCCGCTTGTTCCGTTGTCCAAGCTCGGGCGGGCATTCGAGCGCATGTATCCCTTCAACGATCCGCCGGACTACGAGCCGCCGGAAGAAGTCAGCATTGTCGCGCAGGCCAAGAAACGCGGCATTGAACCCATTGAGCTCGCCTACGACATGTTGATGGAAAATGACGGCAAAGCGATGTTGTTCGTGGCGCTGGCCAACTACGCCAGTGGGACGCTCGATCCGGTTTTGTCGATGATGAGCGATCGCAACAGCGTGCTCGGCCTCGGAGATGGCGGCGCGCACTACGGCATGATTTGCAATTCAAGCTATCCGACGTTTGTCCTGTCCCACTGGACCCGCGACCGCAAGGGCAAGCGCATGACCCTCGAGCGCGCCATCAAGGCACTGGCCGCGGACCCGGCGGCGGCGGTCGGTCTCAATGATCGCGGAATTCTGTCGGTAGGTCGAAAGGCCGACATCAACGTGATCGACTATGGGGCCGTCACCTTGCCACGACCGACCATTCGCTACGATCTTCCGGCCGGTGGCCGCCGCCTCGATCAGGCTGCGACGGGGTATGATGCGACGATCGTCAGCGGCACCGTCATTGCGCGCCACGGCGTTGCAACCGGAGCGCTGCCGGGACGCCTGGTGCGCGGGCCGCGGGAGGCCCCGGTTTCATAGACGTTCCACGCGGTGGAAACAGGAGAGGATCGCATGTTCGAAAGCTACAGGCCTATCGACACCGATACCCACATCACAGAGCCTCCCGACGTCTGGACCACGCGCGTGTCGAAGAAGTGGGGCGATCGAGTTCCACACATCCGGCGTGTAAACGAACAGGACTGCTGGTTCGTCGGAGACCAGATGAATTCATGCTCCAGGCTGGGTCTCGATGGCCGGATTTGACGGTTCGTATCCGGACCACCCCAAGGGCTACAACGACATCCCCGCTAGCACTTTTGATTCACGCAAGCGTCTCGAACTTATGGATCGGGAAGGCGTCTATGCTCAGGTATTATACCCGAACGTGGGAGGTTTTGGTTCTGGAGGCTTTCTAAAGCTGAAGGAGCCAGAGCTCATGCTCGAGTGCGTTCGCGCCTACAACGATTTCCTCGCTGAGTGGTGCAGTGCCGACCGCAACCGCTTGCTCGGAGGCGCGGCGATACCGTTTTGGGATGTGCAGGCTTGCGTAAAAGAGATCCACCGCGCCGCGGATCTCGGACACAAGACAATTCTTGCCTGCACCGCACCGCAAGACTTCGGGCAACCACGCTTGGCCCACCCTCACTGGAACCCGGTCTGGGCGGCGATTGAAGAAACCGGGTTGCCGGTCAGCTTTCATATCGGAGGCGGTGCTCTCAGCGGCAGTTTCACGGATGACCCGTCCCTGATGGGTGTTCGCGCCAACATCGCGGCTGCATCGACACTGCTCTTTATGGGCAACATAGCCTGTTTGGCCGAAATTGTATTCGGTGGAATTTGCCATCGCTTCCCCAAGTTGAAGCTGTTCACCGTGGAGAGCGGCGCGGGCTGGCTGCCCTCATTCCTCGAGACCTGCGACTGGCAATTTACGAACGGTAGCGTTCGCAAGGAACATCCAAACTACCTACTGCCGAGCGAATATTTTCGCCGCCAGATCCATGCGAGCTTCTGGTTCGAAACCGAGCGCGCGGGCATTGCAAAGGCCATCGAACTAATGCCCGACAACATTATGTGGGAAACGGACTACCCGCACCCGACGTCACAATTTCCAAGTTTGAAAGAGGGTTGGGCTCGTCACCCGCGCGAGTATGTCGAGCAAGAACTCGTATTCCTGGGAGACGCCAAACTGGAGAAGATCTTGCACAAAAACGCGGCGCGTTTCTTCGGTCTACAATAACATCGGATCCAGTTCGCTGCTGCACTTCGCGCATGCTGCTCGCATGGCATGAACCGCCGGCCGCACATCCTTGGAATGCTAGCCATCAGTGGATTTTCGGCTAGCCTAGGCGTCCCAGCGCGTCAGGTCCCTCATGAATGTAGAGCAAAATCTTATCGAAAAAGCCCAATCGATCGCTTCCAGCGTTGCGCCAAGGGGTGGCGAAATCGAAGCGGCGCGCCGGCTGCCGCCAGACGTTTCCCGACTTATGGGCGAGGCAGGCTTCTATCGGATGTTCATCTGCGAGCGACTGGGCGGACTGGAAGTCTCTCCGGCAACTGCCGCGCGGGTGTACGAAACACTCGCGGAAGGTGACGCAGCATGTGGCTGGGTAGCCTTTATCGGGGCAACGACCGGCTTGGCTGTGTCGCGTCTGACCGATGAGGCGGTGCGCGAACTTCTTGTCCGGCCAGGCGCATTGATCAGCGGCGTGTTTGCAGCCAGCGGGGTCGCAACAAAGGTGGATGGTGGCTTTCGGGTTACGGGCCAGTGGCAATGGGGATCAGGATCACCAAACGCCGACTGGATCGGTGGCGGCTGCGTTTTGATGGAGGATGGCAAACCACTGACCAACTCCGCGGGTGTCCCTCGCAATCACATGCTATTCTTTAGTGCTGCGGATGTGATTTCGTTGGATACGTGGCATGTGTCGGGTCTCAGCGGAACCGGCAGCACAGCATTTGAAGTTCGCGACCTATTCGTTCCCGAGCGCCATGCGTCAGGTTACTTGGTCAAAACTCCTCCCGACCGGCCACTGTTCCGTTTTCCAGGTTTTTCTCCTTTAGCCCAGGGCGTAGGCGCCGTTGGCCTAGGCGTCGCGCGTGCCAGTATTACTGAATTCGTTCGCATCGCTAAGGAAAAACGCCGCTCCGGCTCGTCAACGCCACTGGCAGAGCGGCCACATGTGCAGATGGAGGTTGCCAAGGCGGAGGCGCGACTTCGATCTGCGCGCGCTTATTTCTACGAAAGCATCACCGCGGCATGGGCGGCTGCTCAGACCGGCGAGCCGATCGCCTTGTCCCATAACCGCGATATGCGCCTCGCCACCACTCACGCACTTCTGGAATCCGTCGCAGTGGTCGACGCCATGTACACCCTTGCGGGAGGCACATCTGTTTATGAAAGTTCGCCGCTGCAGCGCCAGTTCCGAGACATTCACGTGGCGACTCAACACATTATGGTGTCCCCTGGCATCTTAGAGACCGCGGGAAGGCTGTTTCTGGGTCTACCGACCAACACCGCTGGATTCTAGAACTTGCTCTTAGACTAATCGTTGCATGGCGATGGTTGTCATCCCGTGGCGCATCAAGGCGGCGGCGAGCAAAGCGCTGCTTGGGTGAGCGCATGATATCCGCAAGTTCTGGCGTATAGGTTAGATACACAAGTAATGTCCCCTTTGGGTGGAAAGCGGACATTCGCGGTGTGCAGCCAGCACCAGCTACTCGCCTGTGGTCGTTCGCGCCAATTGTTCGAGTATGACGCCAGCGTCTCGCACACCTGTTTCTCTGATGCCGCCATCTTCAGCGATGAAGTGATATTGGCCGCCGATCACCGCCTCCATGACCTGGTCCTCGCATTCGTCCAAACAGGACCCTCGGGTCTGACTTGGTAGGTTCGCAAACTGAGTTTGAGCTAGGGCTGCTTCGAAAGGGGCCACCTCTTTTGCGTCCAGCTCAATCGCCTTCTTCGACCAAATTGATCGCAGGACCGCCTTGCCTGCAGGATCGATCAGGACCTCGACAAAGCCGCGATGGGGGGCATGCATGCCCAATGGCCCATTGGGATCGGTGCCAAACCAGAGCCACCGATAGGCCCGCCCGCCATTGGGTGCCTCCAATTCCGAAAGGTTCAAGCTCGAGAGGAATGCTATCCAATGGGCTCGAAGACAAGTCGGGCCGTAACACGGCGCCGTGTCCATAAGCTGCAGCCAACCCGACTCGGGCAATGGTCGAGGTGCGTTTGCATCGGTCCACGAACTTGTGGGTGCAATTGAATCCCGCGCGATAGCTTCCGGGATGAAAAACAATGCCATCAAGGATGCGAGGGCGATTGCTCCTGCGGACGAGATCAAATTCGGTCGCATGCTGAAGTATAGGAAATGAATGAATGTCCGCAATGGGTCGAAAGCGGAAGTTCGCGTTGACTCTTTGAGAAGTTCCGGTCCTCGCGTGTGCACGATGTGGGCGGGAGAGTGTGAGCTTAGCTGTCCGTACTGGGCTGCCGGCCCTAGTCGGTTGGGCGCCCTTCTACAGAGCGTCGCGACTTCAAGAACGTGACGCGGCCGACCTCGGCGATTGACGCCCGCGTGACGTTTCCCTCCACCAGTTCATAGCCCATCAGTGCGAAAGTCCGGCCGCCGACAAAGATCGGCCGCGCATTGCCGTACCAGTCGTCGCAGGACGCGACGCAGGAATCATCGACCGCGCTGGTGTCGTTCGCCTGGAGGTCGCCGAGCGGCAGGAACTTTCCGTTGGCGCGGCGCAGGAAGACGATCGCCGCCGAGGTCTCGAACAGCTGGCGATAACCGGGACGCGCCGGGCGCGACACCGGCAGGCCGAGGACGCCTGATCCATCATCCGGCGAACCTGCATCGGGATCGGGATGAAAGAAGAAGCCGTGGCTGCGCGTCTCGGCTTGGGCCGCACCAGCCAGTACATATCGGTCGCCCAGCATCGGTTCACTGCGGGGTGCGAGCAGCACGGATGAGAAGTAGACATTGTTCTGGTCGCTGCCGATGGCGACCGCGTCGCTGCCCATGATCTCGATCCGATCCACTGCATGCGGCAGCCCCAGTGTGGTCGGCGCGCCGCCTACGATGGGGGCCGCGACGAGCAGCGACCGACTGTCCTGCGGCGTGCTCCATCCGCTGCCCTCGCCGTAGAGGACATAATCGCCGACAAAGCGATTTTGAAATGCACCCTCATTGTGCAACGTCGGCAGGATGCGGTAGTGGCCGCGGCCGGTCTCGTGCATGCCATCGCCGAACGAGTCGAGCGGGATGCGCAGCAGCGCCACGGCGCCATGCGCATAGTTGGACGTCCACATCGCGTCGCCCGCGCCTTCGGAACGCACCAGCACGTTCAGCTCGTCGTTGTCCTCGCGAAACGAGAACTGGTCGGTGGGCCCACCGCGTACGCCGATCGCGGACGGCGCGCTGCCGTCGAGCGGCAGACGGTAAAGCAGACCCGCCGCGCGGCGGCCGCCGTCCCAGTTGGGCGTGACCCACACATAGACAGCGCGTTCCGAGACATAGAAGACGCGCCCATCCGGGCCGAGCACGCTGGTCGCCTTGCAGGCCATGATGGCCGCCGTCAGGTCGCAATTAGTGACCGTGTGCACCGTGTCGACAGATTCATCGGGCAGCTGCGGCGGGATGTAGACCTGGCGCGCCGAGCCGATCGGACGAAACTGCGAGCGTTCGCCTGTCCAGCGGCGCAGCGCGGGCAGCGCAATCATCGGATCGCCGTCATACGGAAGATAGCGCGGCGAATAGAGCACGAGCTGGTGCCCGACGAGCCGCGATGCGTAGTTTCGCGCGGAATAGTAGTCGTTCGACCGTAGTTGGTAGGCGTCCTCGAACCGGAGATGTCCGGAATCGTCGATCTGGAAACGGTTGATCTCGGTGCCGCCGCGGCCGTAGCTGTAACCAATGACGATGACGCGATCGTCTGAAACCAGCATCTCGTCGTACCAGTCGACACTCGCATCGACGCCCGGCGGGTACGCTGCGATCGTGTCCACCGGATGCATTCCGCCACCGGCTAGCGAGACGGTGAACAGCCGTCCGCGGCGCAGGACGACGAGCGTGTCACCGTGCTTCTTTACGATGTCGCCCTCGTCGACGCCCTGGGTCTGGTTGTTGGTAATGCTGCCGTTCCCTGTCGACTTCTCTGCTGTGACCACAACCGACTGGACTGCACTGGCAGGCGCGTTCGCGGGTGGCGCCGGCATCGCAAAATCGCCCATCGGCATGGGGACCGGCCGGCGATGGCGCAGCTTCTTGAGGTAATCGCGCAACTGCGTATCCGACTGGAACGCGATAAGCGTGCCGTGTGCGCCGGCCGGGGCCGCGCTGTAGGTGACGGCCAGGACTAGAGTGATTGCCGCCAGCCCGACAAGCGCACGCTTCATGGTGCTGTTCCCTCTTCGCGTGTGCGGTCCAGGATTTGTCGCCGCCCATTGCGAGGACGCTGATCGCCAATAACGGCGAAATTCGGCAAAAGGCAGGGCAATGACATGGCGGCCCCAGACAATCGCCGGCTTTCACGCAGGGGTGACGCTGCCGCTCGACTGAGTCCAGACTTTCTCCGCCTTTGGGACACCAGAGTCTCCAAATTGGGGACGCCTACGCGCCGCAGTCGGCGAATGTCTCCTTGGGTCCGGGAGCAGTCATTCGATTAACTTTCAGGCGAATGCGCCAAAATTGACCTGATACAAATTTAACGGCGACTTGTCCCTCTCGCACCAGCGGATCGCTATAGCGCTCCCGGTCAGAACAAGGGCTAAGAATCGTCCCGGGTAAAGACCGCCACACCGGTTGACGCCGCGCAGCTGACGCTGTCATTGCCATCAAACTTGTAAGTGCCGGACACAGGCGCCGCGCCCTGGGGTGTGCGTGACCACTTTCCGTCCGCGGCCTGCCACAAACCTGTTTCAGTGATACTAAACGCATAGCGATAGCGGCCGTCATGGCCGATATCGAGCGACGTTTTCACCGCGCCGATCGAGTAGTTGGCGGGTGTATCGGTGTACCAGTGACCGACGAGCGGTGCGAAGGCCTCGTCGCCCGAGTTGTCGGGCGTTCCGACAAGCATTGATTGCGCGCCGCTGGACGAAGACAGAGCGATTGCGGCGTCGCCCAGCTTGCCGCCGAGCATGGTAACGCTCTGCCCGATCTGGCTCGGAGTCGTGGCCATATAGGTGAACGGCGAGGAAGAATGGCTGTAGTCCGAGGTAAATGCGACGTTGCCGGTACCGTTCGAAGAAACGCTACCAACGTCGGCCGCGCTCCACGAATATTTGTACTCACCGAGATCGCCGACCTCGAGGCTTCCACCGACATTGGGGCCCAACATAGCGGCCTTGAAGAACGCCGTGATCGAGAACATCCCAAACGGGCTGGGCACTGCGCTCGCATCCTCGAACTTGTCCAGCTTCCACTTGCCAACAAACGTCGGCGGGCTCGCCGCGGATAGCGCAAATTTTCCCAAGAGCCCGAGTGCGACGACTCCGCCGATGCCGCCACCGATCAGAACACGGCGATCCAGCTTCAGCACGGTCGCAAGCAGGTCAGCGCCAGGTTTCGGGGGCACCGGAGCCGGGGGAGCGTCTTCGCCCGCAAGAATGCGGCTGAGCACGTCGGCCAGATAGTTGAGATGCGCCTCCAGCGGCGGCGTGAACGCATCTAGCCAATGCGGCGTTGAGAGAAAATATTCCAGCGACTTGGCCGGCATCACATTCTCGATGCGGAACGGGATGATTGGAATGCCCTTGTTTACCGCCCGCTCGACCTCGCGCTTGATCTGTTGCGAGAGGTTGGCGTTCTCGGAGAATACCAGCACCAGCGCGCGCGACGAATGGATCGCATCGACGATGGACTCGCCCCAGTCCTGGCCCGGCATGATGTCCCGCGGCGCCACCCAGCAGCGAATGCCCTTGGCCTCCAGCACAGCGCAGGTGGCGTCGGCCGTCGGCTTGTCCTTGGACGAATAGGAAATGAATACGTCGTGCGCCATGGCTGCCCCCCCGCACGTTGAGAGGCTAAGTGTGATCCTTGTGACCGGCAAGGGGCGAGTGACGCCCCTGGGATTCCGCGTTGGTCGCGCTCTCGCGGGCGATCAACCAGAATGCGAGCGCACCGACACCGGATGCAAAACTGATGAAGAGAAAGACAATGGCTTGATCGAGGCGAAGTGGTCCGCGGCCGGAATACAGGAGAACGAACGCCATCCCGAGACCCGCTGCTGCCCCAACAAGCGCGTAGGAACCGCCACTCTCGCGACGCGACAGGCGTAGGATTATCCAAGCAGGAACAGCGCACAGGATCGACGCGCCGACCAAGGCGGCGAAGGAAAAACCGAGCAACGACAATCCGGAAGCAAGCGTACCAATCGACATATCGGCGCCCCAGCCACCCGCCAGTGACGCGGCAAAGAGAGGCACGGGCACCAAGCAAAACAATACAATCGGAACGGCAAACAGTCCCAGCAGGGCCCCGCGAACGCTCGTCCGGCCACCGCTCCATGGTTGCTCAAAATATCCGCGCATTCATCTACCTCACCCGGGCCAATGGCAGAAATAAGGCAAGACCTAACCTAGAACAGGTTCGACTTGCCGCTCCCGGTGTGCGCGCAGCCAACGTTCATTTTCGGCCAACGCATCCTGGCCCAACGAAAAAAGCACTTCGCGCCGACGGCTCTCCTTCTCCGAAGGACTGAGCTCCGAAGAAGATATGGCCGCAGTCGCGACGTCCGCACGCTTGAAGATCGCGAGGATATCCTCGTAACCGTGCAACTCGGTTTTCCAAGAAAATTTTTCAATGATGTAACGACAACCACCGACGAGCGTGGCAAAAATACTTGTGCACATACTAGCGAAGAGCAAGAAAGTTGGAGAGATTGCAATCGTCTTTGTCAGCTCTACTTGCGTGTTTAAGCCCAGCCGGAGACCAACAACTAAGGCGCCCACTGCGAGTGGAATCACAAAGAAGGGGGGCACGAGAGCAATGGCCCAATCGAGCCGTGTAAACACGTGGCTGTATTTCACTTTGCGCCAGATCCACACTCCATAAACGACTAACAACAGCAGAGAGACGCCGAACGCAATTACGATCAGAGGGTTCTTCGTTGCATAGCTAAACAGGGACGTCGAGCTCACTCCCGTGACCTTACCAATGTGCGTCGACGGATCGACGGATTGCAACGGCGGTTGTGGCACTCCTAGTGTGAGAAGATTCGTCGACGAATTTTGCGAGCGATTGGTCAGTAATGTGAAATCCCCGAATACCTGCACACAAAGCAACACGAGGGTTGCGTAGAGGCTAATAACAAAACTCTCCCAGCTGATGATCTCCAGCGCGACGAGAAGTCTTAGGCGACTGGCGATTCGCGATGTGTAGTAGTCGATTTGTCCGTGGATCCACGTGGTATGTGCATTGCGAATGGGCGGAGCGATAGCGGCCATGACCGTCGCCGCGTTGATTATGGCTCGCACGGCGTGGCGGACTCGGCGAAGCGATCCTCCGGCCCCACGCAGGTAGTAGAGGTCGACGCGCTCGTGCCAATCCACCAGACCACAGTCCCACCAGGCAGACTGAACGCGCATCGCCTCGGCCATGGCGCGGAGTTCCTCGGCTTGGGACTGCCAGCGCAAACGAAACGAAGCCCAGTATAAAACGACGCCCGCAAGCACGAGCATGACATAAAGCGAAATTCCAAGGCGGCCGGCACCAAATTCCGCGCGGTGAAGGTAAAATTCGAGTGCCACGGCAGCACCGACAAACAACGCAGCTAACATCCAGATGGTTTTATGGTGTCGTCGTTGTGCGATTGACTGCGCGAGGGAAATGCCATCGCTGAAGTAGCGCAGCAATGCGCTCGCATCTCCAACATTGGAGTCGAGCGCTCTGGCGTGGAGACGTCCGCTTCTTTGCAGGTGGAAGAGTTGTCGATTGAATGTTTCAAACTGCGTTGCGACCGGTACACTCTCGACGTATCTCGCTCTGCCCAATTCCAGACCGGTCGCCTGCGTTTCAACGAGCACCTCATCCAGCGGCTCGCCGCTGTCAGACTTCTTTCCGGCAGTCAGATGCCAGACTGGGCCCGCCGACATGTCATCGAGCACCGCTTCCGGAATGAGGATCGAACTGCGTGCGATGATCTCGCGCGCGACGTCGTTCACCTCGCTTTGCTGTTTGTATTTTACAAGAGCGGCTGGCGAATCGGCCTCCAGCGTTGACATAGCCAAATTTAGCAACAGGTGACTGCGGCCCGAAATGAACATGGCTGCCTGGTCAAGGTGCGCCGTCCAAACTGCGTCTGAAGCAACAGAACCTCCCCGGATATCTTCGTCGAGATAGGGTCTTCCAGTGAGCGAATCGATTAACCGAGGCAATTCAATCGCATTGACGCCTCGACACTCCAGAAAGTCGTTCCACCACTCTTTGTCCGCGGGTGCGAGGCTTTCCAAGTACAGATTCCGCGACAGCGGGACGGGAATCGTCACGCGCCAGCCTTCACGCTGTCCTGCCGCTTCTGCGGCCAGCCGCCCGAAGCGGTTGTGGACCGTTGTCAGCAATATTTTCGGCGTGGACGGAAACTCGCGATCCAGAACTTTGAACACCGCGCGCAGCACTTCGCGGATCTCAGGTTCATCGAGATCGGAGACGACATCGCCTGCGACGCCGATGATGAACGGCAATGCCGGAATTGTCCAAAGGTCGCCCGCATCATGCATGTCCGAGTCCGCTGTCCCAGAGCCACCCATTTTGAGCCTATTGGAGTTTCAACCGGCAGGAAACTGCATGGTCGTAAGAGCTGAGCAAAAAGAGGTGGGATCGCTTTGGGCCGAAGTCGGGCTTTCGCCAGCGGCTAGTCGCGCAATACGTTTACCTTCATCCTCGCTCCATACACGTTCAAATACTCCACCTCTCGTGGCCGGCACTTCGATGCTGCCGAAATCCAAACGTCCGCCGGCGCCGTTGCGTTGAGACTGACAAGACGTCGGAGATTGTAGCGATGTTGACGGAACGCGGGGTTGGGAAGGCCCCAAAAGCCGTTCACTCCGCCGAGGACGCAGGCCAGAACCAGATCGCGCTTGGCTTCGATAATGTCGGGCTTGCGCGAGTGAATGTTGAGTCGCACTGTTCCAGCCGTAGGCGCGATCTGGCTGGCGTCTTGGGGTACTCGGAAACCGACACTAGTACCCCGTTCGGTCCTCTCAAAGTACACCTTGCAGCCAGACCGCGTCTGCAACACTCGAATAGCTTGACCAAGTGTGAGGTTCGGGGAGCGTAGCGTCGGATCGAAATCGTTCGAGAGAACCGAAACGTACGAAGGCCTGGACGCCTGCTGAGCAGTGGCCGGGCCGCGAGGTGGTGCTGGTATCGTCATCTGCCACCGATTGTCTTTGTGTGATTGGAACTTTCGGTAGATTGTCGGGGGGGCTGCCCCAGCCAGACAAGCCGTGTCAGTCGCTGGATAGGCGCTGCTCCTCACTCTATACATCACGTCGCAAAACCAACGAAAGCGACGCTGCTATGGCAAAATCAGAAGGTGCAAATCCTCGCATTGCGGAACGAGCCAAGGATGGTGCGGCTCTCACGACCGACGAACATGTCGGATTCAATGGCCGCCTTGCCATGCTGGTTACGAACTTGGTCGGCACCATGTGGTGCGCCTACCTCTTTGCGATCATTGCGCTCGTCAGCTTGCCGTCGGCGATTGAGGCTGGCACGGCGAGTCTCATCTCCTGGATTGCGCAGACATTTCTCCAGCTCGTTCTTCTTTCGGTAATCATGGTGGGACAGAAGGTTGCCGCCCGCGCGTCGGACAAACAAGCGCTGCAAACATTCGAAGACACCGAAGCGCTTCTGAGGCTCCAAGATGAAGTGCACAAATTGATCGTTATAAATCACGAACTAACGCAGGAAATTCACGCAGCGCTCCTTCCAAAGGCGACTTGATCCTCGATTGCGTTGCTCAGGGGTCAGATTGATGTCCGCTTTGGATCTCAGGCGTGGATTTGCCAAGGGCTGGCGCCCGTAAGTCTCGAACGACCGCAATAGTTTGAAAGCGAGGGCTTGAAACAAGTTCTTCCAGGAGTGTGGGTGCTCGCAGGTTGCCGGTAGTGTCGGCTTATTGATGCTGGCCTCTTTGGATTCGTTGACTTTCCGCTGTCCATCTCAATCCGAGTTCGGTTGTGATTTCCTTGCGCTTTTTGGACCAGATTCCCCAAGCAATTTTCTTCTTAATTAAATCGAGCGTGTTGAACTCAAGCTTTGTGTACTCGTCCTGCAGTATCGCCGCCAAAGTCGGAAGCACGGACTGCACTTCTTTCACATAGGCCAACCGACAAACCTGCTGCGCCGCGTCGTATTCAAGAATCAGGGCGATTTGTTTCTTGGTTGCGAGCAAATCATCGCCGAGTTGGGCTAGCGACGTTTCAGTTCCGTTCGCCGGGAAGTGACTCGTTATCTCAGCATACTTTGCATCGGCATAAAGTGGCGCGGCACATTCAGTCAGGCTTCGGGAGGCTGCTTGCATGGTCGCAGAGATGTTGCGTCCGCTCTCCTTGTCCTGCTGAGCTGATGCGGTGACGCAGATCATTGTGGCCACAGTGGCGACCACAACTCCGCTGACAAGACCCCTCTTCGCTCTAGTCTCTGTGGGCAAACACGCCTCCGCTGACTCAATCGAACAAACGCCAGCCTAACAACAATTTACTGGGGTTAAGGCCAGAAAATTTCTGCATGGGGTCGAAGGTCGACAACGGCTGACCGGCCATACAACGCAGTATCCCACTCGCGCGTTTCACGCACGTCCCTGTTGTTGTCAATGGGAATACCCGACGGATCTCCCGAATGTTTTTCGTGGGCGAACGAACCCACGCGGGCGACGCGCTAAACGGCCGATGGAGGCCCGCAGACCTAAGGGAGGTTTGAGATTGTCGCCTCTCGAGCGCGGCATTGAAGAGGTCCTCGCTCATTCGGTGCCCTTGTGACCGCGCTGCAACCCCAAGCAGTTTTCAGGGCCTCGAACTATCGCAAACCCGCCTCCGACGCGGGTTCAGCGACACTGCCGGGTTCAATTGATATATATTGACGCGTTAAAAAGGACACGCTGCCGGTCGCCACGGCGCACTCATTGAGTTTCCCCGAAAACGCCGAACCACCGATCCATGCTTCAATTCTTCCGAGATGATGCCATGCATGAACTCTGATGAAGATAACACGAGGAACACGCCGAAATGCCAATCAAAGCTCTCCCGACGAAGCGTATCAAAGCAAACGGCCTCGAGTTTGAAATTATGGAGGCGGGAGACGGGCCTCTGGTGATTTGCTTGCACGGGTTTCCCGATCACGCGCGCAGTTGGACTGGATTAGCGCGCCGGCTCGCCAAGGAGGGCTATCACGCGGTTGCGCCCGCAATGCGAGGGTATGGCCTGAGCGGCAAGGCGCCAGATGGCTGCTATCAGTCCTGGGCAACCGGCAGCGACGCCATCGCGCTGATTACTGCGCTGGGTTACGAAAAGGCCGTAGTGATCGGGCACGATTGGGGCGCGACCGCGGCCTATGCAGCCGCAACTCTCTCACCCGAACGCGTCGAAAAGCTCGTTACGATGTCGGTTCCCTACGGACCACAATTGCTCAACGCCTTCATCACGGATGGGGATCAGCAGCGTCGGAGCTGGTACATGTTTTACTTTCAGCTGCCGTTCGCCGAGGCGGCTGTAGCCATGAACGACTTCGCATTCATCGACCGGTTGTGGGCGGACTGGTCACCGGGGTATTCCCTTCCGGAGACAGAACGGGCGGCACTCAAAGAAATGTTCGCGATGCCAGGCGTCGTCGAACAGACACTGGCCTATTATCGCCAAGTCTTCTCACCATCGGCGATCAAGCCGGAATGGGCACCCATGGCAGCAAAGGCAAGTGGCCCGATCGCAGCGCCTGCGCTCTATTTGCACGGTGTGAATGACGGCTGCATTGGCGCCAATCTCAGCGACGGGATGGAGACGCAGTTCACCGGCAGCTTCGAGCGTGTACTGGTCGAGAACGCAGGGCACTTCCTGCATCTCGAGCAGCCAGACCTGGTCGGCGATGCGATCGTTCAGTTCCTCGCGAAATAGGCGTGCGCGTTTGCGTCCAAGAGTCGGGACGGAGTCAGCGCAGCGCGAGGATGCCGAGCAGCAAGATGATGACGACAATTTGGCCGAACAGGATCATGGCGGAAACGACCTAGACGGGATTGGGGATCAATCTAGCGACGCGGTGGGCTTTGCGACGCCAGACTGTGCAATCAGCGCGCCCGAACTGACAACACCGAACTACGACTTGAGCCAACCTCCTAGAAGGGCGAGCACAACGCCACCACTGACGAGTCCCAAGCCGAGCGCATCACGCGGACGGATTCTTTCGCGCAAGTACAGCCTCGCGAAAGCTAGAGTGAAAATCACCTCGACCTGCCCGACAACGCGCACTAATGCCACCGGCGCCGCGGCAAAGCCAGTGAACCAGCACGCCGATCCAAGTCCTGCAAGAATTCCGACTTGCGATGACGTCTTCCAAGTCGCCGCAACCCGGCGCAAAGTCTCGGGTTCGCGCCATGCAATGTAGCTTCCATGCATGATAATCTGTAGCAGCATCACAAAAGCAAGAGTAACGAGCGCTTCCGAGACCGGATCAGGTAGCTGAACTTCGACCGTTGCTCGCTTAATCAGAAGCCCTGTAACGGCAAAGAGCGCACCGGCTCCGAGTCCGCAAAGCGCCGCCGGCTGTCTCAATGAGCGTACGATTTCGCGGACATGAAAGCGCTGTGAACCTAACGCGAGAACCAAGACGCCCGCGACGCCCAATCCGACTCCCGTCTGGGCAAGCGCCGAAAGATGTTCGCCAAACGCTACTCGAGCAAACACTGCGGCTTGCACCGCCTCGGTTTTTGAAAAAGCCGTGCCTACGACAAAGTTCCGATAACCGAAGGCCATGATGAGAAGATTGGTCGCTAAAATTTGCGTCAATCCTCCAACCCCAGCCAACAGGAAAAACCATAGATCCAACCTCGGCGCAGACCACCCGCGCGCAGTCGCGTAGATGATAAGAAGCACCACCGCCACGGGTAGCCCATACAAATAGCGAACCAGGCTAGCGCCACTGACCGTCAGATCCGCGCGCAGTCGCTGTTGGACGGCAGTTCGCCAAGCCTGAAAAAGGCCCGCGAGCAGTGACGCAGGCAGCCAGATGATGGACGTGATCATGGGCGCCTTAGCACAAGCGAGCGTTGAATTTGATCCAATATTCTACGATAGCGGGGATGACTTCCTGCATGCCCTACACCCTTGTGCCGGTCAACATGCGATCACCAAGCAAATTGAACCATTGTTCCCTTGATATCTCACGTCTTCTTCGGTGACGTGATGGTGAAAACAATGCGTCCTTTACCCTAGAGCCTGGATCTCAATTACAGAGTTACGCTTCATTCTGTCCGGATTTTTCGTCACGACCACTGATGCGCCCTCCCGGGCAAGACACCGCAAGCACGCGCGATCGATGCCACTCGCGCCGTCGGTGACGAGCCCGGCTTTGCTCTCAAATTTCCCATCGAGTTATTCAAACATCGGAACGTATCTTGAAAGCGTCCACGCACCCGCAAGCGTCAATTGATTCAGTCATGGTCATCGTCTCGTAGCCCTGACCTTTTTGGCGCAACAATTACAACGGAATAACGAGCGAGTTGCTGATGAGGGCTGCATCGGCGATGGATGTCTTGTCCAGAAATTTTATCGCACCCTCGCTATCTCGCACCAGGACGTCACGATAGCGACCTGCGGAGAAGCAGGTGGTCGATCCACCTTCAAGCGTTTCGAACATGACAAAATTTGCGCTCACGATGAACCTCATGGCCTCCTCTTTTATGGTCAGACCCGACACGACGTGCCTCACACGGCGCGGAATTGTTAGAGCAAGATTTTCGATGGCATAGACCCGGTCTTCTATCGAGGCGCGTGATTCGCAGAGCATAAGCGCAAGGGGCCAACCGCGATCAACATTCTCGCGCGTTACTGCGCGATAACTTCCCTCTTCAACAAAAAGCGAGGGCCATTGCGCGAGCGGACCTTCGTCCAGCAATTCGGCGTAACGGGCGTAGAGCGCCTCCACCTCGGCCAAGAGTTCCATCACAGTCCCATGACATTGCGATAGTAGGAATAGAAGGCTCGGATCGCCGTTTCGGTGACGATGTGATCGTGGTCCTCGGTCCCATGACCACCCATCTCCACTACAGCATTGCCTGTATTGTCGCAGTGGATTCCACGCTGCGCGAGGTCCATCACTTCACTGTCGTCGAGCGAAACCAATCCCGCAGGACCCATCAGGTTAGCGTGACGCAAACGCCGCGCCCGCATCGATTCATCATCGTCTTCGTAGCCGAAAAACGTCCAGTTGAGATCGAATGCTTCGGGGCCTGCCGGCACAATCTGTCGAGTTGCAAGTGTGTTGGCCTGCTGCTGCACAATGAGATTTGGCCAGATGGTCTGCATCACAACAGTGGCGGGATCGGGAAATTCCTTGACGATGTCGAGCAGGCGCGGATCCCGTAACTCCAGCTTCTCGCGGAACGACGCCGTTTCCTGAGTGGCGACGCTGGCGGTGCGATCTCCGCCGCGTCGCGAAACCAGCGCACTGTGCCTTCCGGTCGCGTCCATTTCCGTTCTCGAGGGGTTGTCCACTCGAAACAGCCCAAACGTAACGAGAAACACGTGCAAGACGCTGGCGTGATAAGGATCCTTGATGTTCTCAAACATCAGCTTCCAGTTCGCGGGTATTCGCTGGCGCGAAACGCCCAGAATCCGAAGTGGCTTTCCGTTGAAGACGCGGTCAAATAGTTTCAACATCTTCTCGCCGAGAAAATCTTCGAGGGGTTCGACGTCCGGCGCGAAACTAGCGAAGATCGCGCCGTTCCGTCTCGCGACAGCCAACTTTTTGAGACCATGATCGCGGCGATCGAAGTCGTCAGGCATACCACCATGGCCGTCCACGCCCTTCATGAACGGAACACCCGATAGGTCGCCGTTTAGGCGGTAAGTCCACTGGTGATAAGGACACTGCAACGCGCGGGTCGAACCGTACTCCTGACGGCAGACCTGCAGGCCACGATGCGCGCATTGATTGCGCAACACATGTATCGCTCCATCCCTGTCGCGGGCGACGATAACGGACGTTTCGCCGACATTGGAACGTTTAAAATCGCCCTCTTTCGGAATTTCCGCTTCGAGCCCAACAAAATTCCAAGATTTTCCTTCGAAAATTTTTCTCTGCTCTTGCACATAGATTTCCGGATCGGTGTAGAGCCAATATGGAACCCGATGTGTGCCGTTTGTCGTCCAGTTCCGAGCCAGCTCCGTCATTCGGTTTCTCCAAGCATGCCGGTCGCTCTAAGAACGGCGTCGAGCCGTCGCTCCAGAGACTCCGACGCTGGAGACATCGGCGAGCGGTGCTCGTTGTTTGGGATGAGACCAATACGCTTCATCATATATTTTAGGGGAATAGGATTGGTATCAAAGAAGATTGCTTTGGAAATTTCGAAAAGCTCGAAATGAATGTTTTTGCGCCGCGGAGGTCTCCGGCCTCAACTTTATTTGAGAGCGCCACGACACGACCCGGCGCCAGATTACCTACAGCATTCATCATTCCGACCGCGCCGACCGCCATCATCGGCAGGCATAGCTCTTCTAGCCCGACAAATACGCGAAAATCATGGCCCATCGTGGTGAGCAATTCGGTGACGAATGCCATATCGGTTGAGGCGTGCTTTACGCCGACCAAATTTTCGCATCGCTGCTTTATCGCGGCGAACGTCGGGACGTCCATGGAGACGCCTGCGCGTCCGGGAATGTGGTAGACCATTGCCGGGGTGTTTAGACCCGAAATGACTTCGATGAAGTAGTTTGCGAGACCGCGCTGTGGCGGTTTGATGTAGTAAGGTGTAACGATTAGCTGCGCATCGGCGCCGGCACGTTCCGCGAATTTTGAGAGGACGAGCGTCTCGGCTAGAGACTGCGAACCCGTTGCCGCCACGACAGGAATGGCTTGCCGCGCACGCTTAACGGCAAAGGCTACGAGTTCGTTGCGTTCGTCGACCGTTAACGTACTAGGTTCGGCGGTTGTGCCGTTGACCAGGATACCGTGACTGCCCCCAGCGATCTGAGCATCGATAAGACGACCATAAGTCTCGAAGTCAACCACGCCATCGCGAAACGGCGTGATCAGTGGCGGAATTGATCCTTTCAACCATGAAAGATCTGCGCTCATGACCCGATGAGTTCTCCGCGGTTCGTTTCAAAGCCTACTTGCGCACCCAAAAGCGATGGCGGTGCAGCCAGGCTTTCCTGCCATAACAATGACTCCTGCCAAATATGGAACGGCTGGTCCTGGATCGTCAGTTCATAAACTGGTCCTTGATTATGCGACGCGTGGTTGTGGATGGCCCAACCCGGGGCCGAAAGCATCAGATCACCGGCCGCCCACTCATAGTGTTTTCCAGCAACCCGGCTGTAACCCGCACCGCTAAAGTAGTAATTGATGGCCGCAGATGCATGGCGGTGGGGCCGGTCGATGATGTTTGGTGGCCGAACCGTCATTGTTGCGAAGAAGCTTGGGGTCGTACCGTTTGTGCGTCCTGTCAGCGGATTGAATAGCAAATAGAGGCGTCGCCCACGATAGGCGGAGCCTAAAGCAGTCAGTTTGTCGAGCTCGGTCTTGACGAGATTCCATTTCCAATGGTGTGAACGGGACTCCACCGCAGGCGGGTTAATCAGCCGCTCATAGCTCATGAGCCAGACATCTTCCTCTGGTATCTGAAACAGATCGCGAATTTTGACCGACACGTCCGAAGCCGGTTTCGCAGCAATTTCCTGTTTGACGTCGACAATTCCAGTCGTTTTCTTGTTTTCGACAAGGTGAACATTCAGCAGCCGCAAGAGTGCTGCGTTAGAATAATTTAGCCGTACCTGCGGCTTGCGCGACGTGTTCTCGTAGCTAATCTCTGTCCAGGATGGAACGTTCCAAACATCATAGCGGTCGAAGTCAAAGGATTTGCCGCCCAGATGTGCGCGACCGCTGCCTTCAATGCAGAAACCAACCTCCGTCGCGTTGTGGCGGTAAGGTTTTGTTTTTTCGCCGGGCTTGAGTGCGGATAGTCGTACCTCAATACCAGGCGCAAGACCTTGTCCGCGGCTGCAGGCCATCGGATGGACAAGGCGGACTTGGCGTTCGATCGGATCGGCAACATTGAGCGAGAGCAATCGCTCAGCTTCTCGCTCAATTTCATTGCGCCGAATGGTGACGGGTTCCCAGAAGGCATTGTTACTGGGCTGCGAGGGATCCACTTCTGCGAAATTCACGCCAGATTCGTCCATCTCGGTAATCCTTTCTAGTTCGAAAAAATCAGCGGAACCGGCGCCGGTTGTGGCAGCGGCAGGCCAACGCCTCGTTCTCGCGCCCGACGATATATTTCCTCGGCCAAAGCTAAGTCGGCAATCCCAACTCCTAGGGACTTGAAAAGTGTTAAATCCGCGCCAGAAGGCCGTCCCGACTTCGTGGCAATCAACGCGCTGATCTCGTGCAAATTTGGCCGCACGAAATCGTCACCCCAGGCGCCGATCAACTCTGACGAAAGTTCTTTTGCCTGCTCAATGCTGTCGACGGCGACAACTGCACAGCGATTTAAAAGTTCCGGCTCAAATTCTTTGCGCTCGGGCGTGATCGCCCCCATTGCGTTAATGTGGCAGCCCCGCGACGGTGCATCCTCCGAAAGAAAAGGATCTACCGCGCGAGTGATCAGCGTGACTATTGGCGTCGCCTTGACAGCTTCACGCACATCGTCAAAGCCCTCCGTGCTCAGATTCAGTTCACTCTTCACGCGCTCGGCAAACGCGGCGCGCTTTGCTGGGTCACGGCCGTAAATCCGCACGCTCTTAAGCGGGCGCACGGCCTTGATTGCCGCCACCTGCGCCATTGCCTGCTTGCCGGTTCCGCAAATTGTCATTCGGTCGGCGCGTTCGGCCGCGAGCAAATCTGTCGCCAGACCCGCCATCCCCGCAGTGCGCAACTGGCCCATCGCAAAGGCCTCTATGATGGCTAGGATCTTTCCGGTCTCCGCGTCCCACAAAAGCTCAAGTGGCGTTGCGCCCTTTGGCGTGTGCGCCCAGGCCTTGATGCCCAAAACACCGCGATCGGCGAAAACCGCACCGATGGCGTGCATGTTGCCGCCCGGCCATTGGGCGTGTGTCTTGCCCATGTTCACGGCCTGACCGAGCGCTTGCCGCGTCATTGCCGAACGCAGAAGGCCAATTGATTCAGCCATGGACAGTCGGATGTCGCTTTCACGAATCCAGATTGGCTCGTTCACGGCCGAGTACTCAGAGGAGAAGCGACAGGTGGCGAAAATCGTAGCGTGTTGCAAATCGCCGAATGCGCAAGATAACGGCCGACAGTGAGCATCACGGCTACGAGCCGCTGAGGTTCGCACATTTTCCGGTAGGCTTGAGCCGAGTCGTATGCATCACGGCCTTGTGTCTTCGCCATTGCAAGCGCCAATCTTTGCACCGCCTTTTCTTCGTCACTCAAATGCGTTGTATGATCAGGATCCAAACGCTCGATATCCCGGATCCACTCCTCGGAAAGATTGAACTTCAGCGCCAGACGCTCATGCTGCACCCGTTCGTAGTCGTTGCCACTCCATTTCGAAAGCGACAGCGCTAGTAGCTCAACCAAATTTTGCGGCAGTGCGTCCTTGAGCGCTTCAGTGAATCGATTGAAGTGAAAAAGCGCGTCAGGTTGGTGCGCGGCTACTTGGAAGAACTCGCCAAGGTATCCGAGACGTCTGTACTTGGCGTCCAGCTCAGAGCGCAATTGTTCGGGGAGTTGCTCGAATGAAATGCGCGGAATATCAGATCACGAGAGTCTCCTACTCATGCACGGATATTCCTTCGAATTCGAAGCATTTACAAGGCGAAGCACCTATCGCTAGACGACACGACACGCGCGCAACGCGTTGAGGGGGCTCGGCCCGTCAGGTACCTTCCGCAATGCCCGATCGGTGAATTGGAATAAAATACGCCCACCCTCGCGAAGCTCAAACGGAGGACAAACAAGGCGTTGCCCAGCTTAGCGCTCAACAGTGATCATCTGTCGGGCCAGAATGTGCGGACCGCTTACAATCCAACCTAGCACAATTTCGCAAGAAGGGCCGTTCGCTCAAGCCACATAGAGGTCACAGTCAGCCGAACTCGCGCCTATCTTCATGTAGTCGCTCGACGCGGTAGTCGGATCTGCGAGAATTAGGGGCGACGATAGTTCAAAAGCCATACGGATATCGAAGTAAGTTTTCTGCCACTTCCTCTGAAGTCAATGGACCAGCCGGGTCACGAGCTTTCCTTGATCGATTTCGCTTGGAGGACAGAATCTTGCGCAGCCGACCGAGACCGCTGTCGACCGCCATCGAAAGAATACCGCGCAACCATACGACCATTTGATGAGGCTACAACTGCATCCGAGCGCTGACAACTTGCCTCTCAGCCGTGCAAAGACCCTGAACGAGAGGTATTTCCGCACCCGCGACCCCGTCAGCGACACGGTACGGATCGATCGGAAGATTCCAATGACGTGAAGCGCCGCGATCTGGATCGTTGGTCAACGTCCGCTTCGGGTGGAAAACAGACATTCGAAATTCTTCGTTGGGAATTGCCCCCATTTGAGGCGTCAGTGCCAGAGAAACACGGCAAAAAGGACGACGACGCCGATCCACACCGTTTCGAACACCATGAGGAGCGCAGGTCGCCAGCCAGCCTTTACGAGAGCGGCGAACGAGGTTTTGACGCCGAGAGCGGCGACCGCAGTGACAAGGCACCAGCGCGAGACAAAGCCGGCGGCGCTCACACCGAATTTAGGCAACAGACCAACGCTTCCCATCACAACCAAAGCCACAAAACCGAAGAGAAACAGCGGAATCGGCATCTTTGCCTGACCTGCCCCGCCAGAACCGCGCATGATGAGGGCAATGGAGAACACGATCGGGAGGAGCATACTGACGCGCAGCAGCTTGACGTATGTCGCGACGTCGCCCGTCTGGGTCGAAATCGTGTAGCCGGCTCCCTCGACTTGGGCGACATCGTAAATCGTGCCGCCCAGGAATATGCCGGCCGCGACTTGGCTGAGGTGCAGGGCCCCGACTAGCATCGGGTAGAAAATCATCGCCAGCGTCGACAGCGCAGTCACCACCACCACCGTCAGTATGGTGTCGCGCTCGCTGTCAGGTCCCTTGGGGAGAACAGAACTGATCGCCAGCGCAGCCGATGCGCCGCAAATCCCGACTGCGCCTCCCGACAGAACTCCAAACACGCGGGACAAGCCGAACCGTTTGGCAGCCCACGCGCCGACAACAATCGTTGTTCCGGTTCCCACAATCACCGTCGCAAGCGGCATGATCCCGAGGCTCTGGATCTGTGAAATCGTGATGCGTGCGCCCAGCAGTGCGACACCGACGCGAAGCACAGTCTTCGATGCGAAATCGATGCCTGCTACGCACTTGGTTTCCTCGTAGAGGAAGTGGAACGCCATTCCGATCAGAAGTGCGAACAGCATGACCGGAGCCTTGTACTGTTCGCCCAGCCATGCGGCTGCAAGTCCGATCGTTCCGGCGGCGACCAGACCTGGATAGACTTGCTGCAACGTCTCCGACCCGAAGGACTGTGCCAATTCGAATCGCGCTACGCGCTGGACGGTTTCACGCATTTTCTGTTTCCTGATCCAGTTCGGCGATGAGCTGACGCGCCAACGGCCACGGTCCAAACCCCGCTGCCGGATTGAGGTGCCCGATTTCGCCGCCGTCGATGAGGCGCGCCCGCCAGCTCTGTGCAAAGGAGGCCACGCGATCAAATTTTGCCAAAGGATCGTTGCGGCTGGCGACCACGATTGCGGGGAACGGCAGCGGCCGGCGCGGAACAGGCAGCCACCCATTGCGGGTCAATTCGTCGTGCGCGGGATAACCCGCGGGCAAAGGCATTTCGACATCGGCAGGCGTAGCCAGCAGTGCGCCGCGAATGGATCGCGTCGGTTTTCTCGCCCAATGTGTCACCATCAGCACTCCGGCGCTGTGAGCTGCCAGGATGACGTCGCCGTCGATCTTGTTCAGCGTCTCGTCCAGGGCGGTGACCCGAGCATCCAGACTGAGACAATTCTCCACAAGGGGCGGGACCGTCCGCGATCCCGCTATGTCGCGGGCCAGGTGAGTCTGCCAGTGATCTTCCACATGTTCGCGAAGACCAGGCACGAAGAGCAAGGTTGCATGCAGCTGGCTCGTCATGCTTTCAGGCCCGACGCCATGGCAGCACCCATGCGGGACAGATCCGAAAGATAGCTTGTCCTGGCGAGCAGAAAAGCCGCCGTCGACAGCAGACAGGCGATCGGCAGAAACCTGAATGCGCCCGCAAGTCCGATCGCATCGGCCAGCCGCCCGATCAATATTGGTCCGGGCGCAAGACCGAGCACATTGTTGGCGAGCGTCAGAGTCGCGAACGCCGTGCTGTGAATGGGCCTCGGCGTGAGATTGGCAACCATTGCACCGGCTGGGCCGCTGGTCCCGGCCGCAACAAAGCTGGCCGCGCCGAGTAGCGTGAGCTGAGCAATGCCCGCAGGAAAGGAGAACGCCGCAAATAGAAGGACCGCGCATGCGAGGCTATAGGAGATGGCGAGAATGACTTTTCGCTCCGGCGAATTCCTGGCGATGCGATCACTCAGCATGCCGCAAAGGATCATGCCGGCGCCGCCTATAGTCAGGAACACCGCCGCCAATCCGCCGGCCGAGCCCAGCGCCAGCTCATAGTGACGCACGAAATAGGTTGGCAGCCAGGCCGTGATTGCGCCGACGACAAAAAGTTGCATGCCGCTCCCGGCATAGGCGCACAAGACCGCGCGATTGGCGAACAAACGGCGCAGCCGAATCGTTGCCGCTTCTGCGGCTGCCGGCTCACGCGCCTGCAGCGCGCGGCTTATTACTCCGATCTTTTCTTTGCGCACGACCAGCGGATAGAGAAGCGCCATGCAGAGTCCGGCAAGCGCGATGGCGGCGAAGGCCCAACGCCAGCCGAGGATCGCGGCGATGGTTCCGCCAAGGCCTATGCCTAAAACCTGGCCAAACAAACCGCCCGCCATGAACGCTGACGTGAGCGTCGCGCGCATATGCGCCGGAAACACGGTCAAGACGACCGCGATTCCGACGCTGCCATAAGCTGCTTCGCCAACGCCGACGAAAAAGCGGCCCATCAGCATCTGGCCATAGGTCTGCGCGATTCCACAGGCGAGCGTCGCCAGACTCCACAGGACGGCCATTAGCGCAAGGCTGCGGATGCGCCCCCAGCGGTCGGCGAGAAGCGAAAGCGGAAAGGTAAGAACACCGACCATCAGCGCGACGATGCTGCTGAGAGCACCGAGTTGGGTATCGCTCAGGAGCCATTCGGCCTTCAGCAACGGAAAGACCGCATTGAGGACCTGCCGCGCCATATAGTCCGAGATCAGCAGCCCGAACGTCAGCGCAAAAACCAGCCAGGCATAAGATGACGGGCGCACGGGAGTCCTCGATTGCGATTGAATAATCCCGGCGGCGGGAGACGATGATTTCCGCTCCCGCCGTTTTCATAGAAACGTCAAGCGTGAAGAAGGAAACCCTTCTGTCCCTTTTTGCGGTTCGGCGCAAAGCCGTTTCGCGCGAGCGTTTGATCGGTCGAGTCGTAAAATTCGCCAATCCGGTAGATGCGCTTCGCCTCCTTGCCGGTGGCGATCTCGCGACCGAATTCGCGGCTGATGCGCACGAGCTGTTCGATCTGTTCGACCGAACCCATTTTGCTGTTGCGCCGACGCTGGTGCCAGATGTTGTCCTCGATGCCGCAACGAACATGCAGGCCCATCGCGATCGCCATCATGTTGAGCGGCAGAACATGGCGCATGGAGGATTCGAGAGTCAGTACCGCACCGTCCGGAACCTGACGGATGAAGTTCATCATCGTGTAGGGATTCGGCGCATCGCAGCCGCCACCAATGGCCACCCATGTTAGGATCAACGGGCCCATGAACTTGCCGCGACGCATCATCCTCTCGACTGTATCGAGCTGGCTGATATTGGTGAGCTGGAAATGCGTCTGGATTCCATTGGCACTTAACCGACGCACATGCTCCTCGACCCAGCCGGGCCCGGCGGGGATCGTCATCTCACGATAGGCTTCGAACATCTCCGGCGTACCGAGCGAGGTTCCGGCGACATCTTCGGCCTCCATCTGCTCGACAACGTTGAACTGGCTTGAATTGATCGCAATTGTGACTTGATCCGGACGTGGTTTTAGCTCGGCGAGCATGTGGCGCGTATCGTCCGAGAGCCACTTGGCGACGTCGCCGTCATTTTCCGGCGCGAACGAAATCGAACCGCCAACCTGAAGGATCATGTCTGGCACAGCGACCCTCAGCCGACCGAGAAGCTCATTGAACATGGACAGACGCTTTGAGCCCTTGCCGTCCGCTTCGCGCACATGCAGGTGAAGGACCGTGGCACCGGCGTTATAGCAGTCGACCGCCTTTTGGACCTGCTCATCCATCGAAACTGGAACGTCCTCGGGAAAATCGGAAGGCATCCACTCCGGCCCGTAAGGCGCCGCGGTGATGACTAGGTCTTCCATGTTTTCAGGGTACAGACTGCCGTCAATGAAGTTCATTGGTGTCTCTCCGTTTGGTTCGCTCAGGAATGAATCAGAATGGTCTGTCGCCTATGATGGCTGCGCGTTCCATCTTTCGATGGCAGGGCGCGTAGTCCATCACCGCGTAGTGCTGCGTGCAGCGATTGTCCCAGATGGCGACGCTGTTAGGTTGCCAGCGCCAGCGCACCTGGTATTCGGGGACGAACGCCTGGCTGACGAGATAGTTGAGAAGCAGCGCTGCACCGGGGTTTGCATCCTGTCCGAACCGAATTCGGCCCGGCGTGTGGAAATTCGTGAAATGTGTCGTGAAGGCGTTGACGAAAAGCGATTTGGCTCCGGTCTCCGGATGCGTGCGCACAACCGGGTGTTCGGCGTCAGGAAATTGGCCCTTCAAAGCCAAGCGCTTTTCAATCGCCATTGCGGCGCCAAAGCTGGATTCGATGCTGTGACTGGCCTGCAGACCTTCAATTTGCGACTTCACGTGGTCAGGCAGCCGCTCATAGGCAATTTCCATGTTCGCCCACATGGTGTCGCCGCCGACCGGTGGACACTCCACGCAGCGCAAGACGCAGCCCATCGGCGGCAACTCGCGCCAGGTTGCGTCTGTGTGCCAGGCATTTTCGTAGCGATCAGGCGGATTTTCCGGCGACTTGTAGATCCGAACCAACCCCGGATGATCCGGGTCGCTGCCGGCGATCGGATGATCTTCCAACGCACCGAACCGCTTCGCAAAAGCGACGTGCTCGGTGCGGGTGATGTCCTGGTCACGCAAAAACAGAACCTTGTGCTTAAGCAACAGCGATTTTATTTCGGCGAACAAGCCGGCGTCGCGCGATGCGTCACCAAGATTGACGCCCTTCAATTGCGCGCCGATGGCGCAGGTCAGCGGCTCGACCGTGATCGATCCGATGCGCTGTGAAGCGACGATTGCGGGTGCGTTGCGGACGTCAGCGGACATAATTTCTCTCCGTGCTCAACTAAATGAATATCAAAGGACAAAGACTGAAGAGCCGGTGGTTTTTCGGGACTCAAGGTCGCGATGAGCCCTCACGGCATCCTTGAGCGCGTAGTGCTGGTTGATCTCGATGCGGATGCGGCCCGAGCCGACATGATCGAACAGCTCGCCGGCCAGCGCGGCGCGCTCTTCGGGATCGAGAATGTAGTCTGCAAGCGCCGGGCGCGTGACGTATAGCGAGCCCTTCATCGCCAGTTGCAGCGCGTCGATTGGAGGAATGGGTCCTGACGCCGTTCCGACGCAAACCAGCATGCCGCGACGCTTCAACGAGTTCGAGCGAGCCCGGAAAAGTGTCCTTGCCCACGCTATCATAAACGATTGCGACGCCTGTCCCGTCGGTGAGCGCACGTACCTGCTTGGCAAAGTCCTCGCGGCTGTAGTTGATCACATGATCACAACCGTGAGCGCGGGCAAGTTCAGCCTTGGCGGGACTGGAAACGGTGCCGATGACGGTCAGTCCAAGCAGCTTTGCCCATTGGCTGACAATAAGACCGACGCCACCCGCCGCGGCATGCAGGAGAATAGTGTCGCCGCTTTTGAGAGTCGGGCAAATCCGGCGCAGGAGGTAGGCCGAGGTCAGTCCGCGCATAGTCATTGCTGCTGCGGTCTCGAACGCTATGTTCTCCGGCAGCTTGATCAGCGAAGACGCCGGCATGATGCGCGAGGTGGAATATGCACCAAGCGGGCTGCCAGTGTAGGTCACGCGATCGCCGACCTGGAACTCGGTGACGTGCGCGCCGATGGCCTGAACGACGCCGGAGGCTTCCACTCCAACTCCGTTTGGCAATGGCGCGGGGTAATAGCCGCTACGGAAATAAGTGTCGGCGAAATTCAACCCGACTGCGACATGGCGGATGCAAACCTCGCCGTGTCCGGGCTCGCCGACATCGATTTCCTCGAGACGAAGGACCTCCGGTCCACCGGTCTCATAGAAACGAACTGCGTGTTCCAATTTAGCCTCCCGCCGGGGACCTCCTTCGTGGGAGGTCCGATCTTGTCGAGCAGAAGCTAGCGGGCGCATAGCAAGACCGCTTGACTTTGGAAACCAGATATTACCTTTTCACGACACGCAGGCCGGACGAGAGAACTTCCGTCAGGCCGATGCCTGCAGGTGCTCCGCGCAACATGACAGTGCTGACCCGTGCCGCTTCGCTCACCAATTATGCAGAGGTCGCGCGACGCGTCGGACTGAATCCGTCGCAAATGTTGCGCCGTGTCGATTTGCCGGCGGCGGCGCTCACCGATCCCGACATGCGCATTCCCGCCGGAAAGGTCGGTGCCCTGCTAGAGCGAACAGCGCTCGAATCCGGCTGCCTGACTATCGGCCTTCAGATGGCGGAGTCACGAAGAATTTCCGACTTCGGCGCGGTCAGTCTGTTGCTGACGCACCAACCCACGCTCAGGAACGTGCTTAACACGACGATCGAGTATCTCCACGTTCTCAATGAATCGCTGGCCATGCACGTTGAAGATGCCGGTGATCTCGTCATTATCCGAGAGGAAATCGTTTCGGCGCCAGGACGCTCGACACGGCAGGCGACAGAGCTTGCCGTCGGCGTGTTGTTTCGTATGTTTCGCGCCCTACTCGGTACGCACTGGAAACCTTACAGCGTGAACTTCACGCACGCGCCGCCGACGGACCTTGCTGTGCATAAGCGTTTGTTCGGCCTGAAGGTTGCGTTTAACAGCGAGTTTAGCGGCATTGTCTGCGAAGCGCGCGATCTGGATCGCGACAATCCGGCGGCTGATCCTGTGATGGCACGTTATGCCAAGCAGTTTGTCGAGGCCATGCCGGGCGCCGCAAGACACTCCATCACGCAGGAGGTGCGCAAGACGATTTATTTGCTATTGCCGCGCGGTCGAGCCACGCTAGAGCAGGTTGCGGCCGGTCTCGGCGCCAACTCGCGCACCTTGCAGCGCCAGCTCGAGGAAGCGCAAACGTCATTTTCGGAATTGCTCGACAGCGTCCGCCGCGACCTCGCCGTTCGCTACATGAACAACCCATCTCATTCGCTCACGCAGATCGGCGAGATGCTGGGCTTCTCACACTCGAGCGCCTTTTCGCGATGGTACAGTGCACAGTTTGGAAACTCGCCAGCTCGCGATCGACGGACCAGAGCGAGAAAATAGCACGCCGCCAGACATCTATTCGTCGGAGTTGATCGGGCACCGATTGGAACCGCTGTTGATGTGTGCATCACCGCTTGCGCTTCGCAGGCACGAATGGCCGCTTTGGGTCGAAAGTGGCCGTTCGTACCCGTCGAGGCAGTAGTGGTAACTAAGCTTTAGATCTCGACGCTCGAGCCCAGAAGTTGATCCATTTCAAGGATCGTACCTGTCCGGTCACTTATACTAATCGGGACGAGGTTTCCGATGGCTCAGATCACGTTTCATTCAATGGCCGAGAGTGCCTACTTATGGACGGCGATGCATGTTGCTGCCGAGAAGGGAGTTTCCTACGAAGTTGTGCCCCTTGAGTATCGATCGCCTGAACATATGAAACTTCACCCTTTCGGCAAGATGCCGGTCCTCCAGCATGGTGACCACTTTTTGTACGAGACGGCCGCGATAGCGCACTACATCGACAAGGCCTTTGACGGTCCGCCCTTACAACCTTCCGGCGCACTGGAACAAGCCCTGGTCATCCGTTGGATCAGCATCGTCAATTCCTACATTTTTCCGATTATGAACCGGTTTATGAAGGAGCGATTGGTAAAGCAGGCCTGGGGTTTCGAGGTTGACCAGGCCTTCATTGATTCAGCGGCTGGCCCGTTGGCCCTCCAAGTGGGCCTGATCGATGAGGCGACGAAAAAGACGGACTATCTGGTGGGCAATGCGTTGACTCTCGCAGACAGCTTCCTACTGCCGCAGCTTCTGTTCTTCGCAATTACTCCAGAGGGAACGGCGCTGCTCGACAAAGCAGCGGGGGCAAAGGCTTGGCTGGCGCGCATGTGCAAGCGTCAGAGTTTTCTAAGCAGTCCCATGCGGCAAGTATTCGACAACATGTCGAAGATTAAGCTGGGCGGCCACTAAGAGAACTCTGACGGCGGCAGCCCGGTTTTCGAGCGCGCGTGCAAGTTCGACCAGGACGTCGCCGCCGCCTCAGGCATGTCTCGGCGAAGGTCCGTTGCGATCTGCTTCCAGACCAATTCGAGACCCCAGTGATTGTGCACTTCGGCCTCATAAAGGGATATCCCACTTCGCCCACTCCAGTCCTCGATCGGAAAACGGTCAATTCAGAATGGCGGCGCGCGGTTTGTTCATATAGAACGGAGTAGCGAGTTCAATGTATCCAATTGTTTTTGGATAGCCTGGATGAAAGCTTCGGACTACTAGACGCGCGGTGCGACCAAAAAGCGGCTGATCACGATAGTGGAACTTGGCGAGAGATTGATATGCTGCCATTTCCTCCTCGTGTGTAATCTCCTTTATCATGAGCTCGAATTTGAGCGTTCCCACCCTAATAGTATCGCGCGCAACGTAGGTTGGAAGGAGCGTGGCTTGCCCGTTTTTGCAACGGACGGCGACTACGTCTCCTCGAGTCACGACTGTTTCGTCCTGAGTGACGCAGGCCGATCGGGGTAGCGCGATCGTGCGGCCATCGACAAGGCGGACGGATTTCAAGTGTCCACTCCAGGATACTCTCGCGACTTTTGAACTTCGAATGTTTGATTTCATTTCGTGGACACCGGCCAGCCCGTTCATCTCAAAATACGATGTTAGTTTGGGGCAGACGGTTTGACCAGGCCGAGCATGTATCTCCAGCTTTGGGCGTTAAATCGAATTTGGAATACTCAATCCCCCTGACCACTGTTCTCAATCGTGCGCTCCGGGTGACTGGCCGGTCAGGAGTACTAGATCCACGCCGTTTGCGCCGCTTCATTGTCGGCCGTGCGTGCAACCCCAAAGCAACCCCAGCGCTCTGAAACCTCTCTGAGAGATCTCTTCGCTGCATCTGCAAAATGGAAAAACCCGCGTCTTGCGCGGTTCTTCGCGGGTCGGAGAATGGTGCCGCCTGCGTGACTCGAACACGCGACCCCGTCATTACGAATGACGTGCTCTACCGGCTGAGCTAAGGCGGCCTTTTGTGCGCCCGGAGGCGTTCGCGAAGCGGGCGGAAAATACGCACACCCGCGCGCAACTGCAACAGCCATTTCCCCTAAGGAAAGCGGCTTTTTTGACGTTGCTCTCGCGTCCACGCGGGGTCATGCTGGTTAAAACCAACAATAAGAAGCGCCCATGCTGACCAAAGCCGACGATTTCCCGGTACACCAGTTGCCGGAGCCGATTGCCACATCCGGCACGGACCGCAATTTCTACGACCGTTACTTCTTCAACGGCTATTCGCCGGACGGATCGACTTATTTCGCCGTGGCCCTGGGCGTTTACCCGCACCTGAACGTGATGGACGCCGCCCTGTCGGTGATCGTCGACGGCGTGCAGCACAATCTGCATGCGTCGCGCCTGCTCAATATGGAGCGCATGGACACCAAGGTCGGGCCGATCTCGGTCGAGGTGGTCGAGCCGTTGAAGATATTGCGCATCCGAGCCGGCGAAAACCCGCACGGCATCCGCGCTGACATCACCTTCCACGCCCGTGCCTTGCCCGTGGAGGAACCGCGCTTCACCTATCGTCAGGGTCCGCGCACGATGATGGATTACACGCGCCTGACGCAGAACGGCAGCTACGAAGGCTGGATCGAAATCGCCGGCAAGCGAGTCGAGGTCAAGCGCGACGCCTATGCCGGCACGCGCGATCGTTCCTGGGGCGTGCGCCCGATCGGCATGCCCGATCAGCAGGGCCTCGCGCCGCCGCGCATGCCGCAATTCTACTGGCTCTGGTCGCCGCTGAATTTCCCGGACCGCTTCATGCTCTATCACAACAATGCCGATGCCGATGGCTCGGCATGGAATACTGCGTCGGTAATTGGAGAGCTTGGCGAAAAGCCGGCGCAGCATATGGCGAGCTGCCGCTCCAGCGTCGTCTACAAACCAGGTACGCGTCACGCCAAGTCCTGCATCATCGATGTGCGGGACAAGAAGGGCGGCGAATGGCGCGCGGAGCTGACGCCGAAATACAATTTCTACATGTCGGGCATCGGCTACGGTCATCCCGAGTGGGGGCACGGCCGCTACAAGGGCGAGAACGAGCTCATGTACGACAGCTTCAAGACCGCCGAAGTCGACGAGAACCTGCCGCACTTCCAGCACATCCAGGCATTCTGCACCGCCACGCTGACCGGACCGGGCGTCAAGACGAGCGGCGTCGGCATTCTCGAACAACTTGTCGTCGGCGCGTTCGAGCCGCACGGTCTCAAAGGCTTCTTTGATCCGGCACCATGAAGGAACTGGAAGACAGGCTTTGCATCTACCTGCGAGCCAAACTCGGCGCGCCGGACCTAGTGGTCACCGGGCTCTCGCGCATTCCGGGCGGCGCATCGCGCGAGACCTATCGTTTCCGCGCGCAATATAAGGCGGGAGGAAAGCAGCTCGATCGCGGCCTGATCCTGCGCCGCGATCCGACCGCGAGCCTGATCGAAACCGAGCGCACCACCGAATACCGTGCCTATGAGGCGTTCTTCAAACTCGGCCTGCCGGTGCCCGAGCCGATTGCTCTGGAACTCGGAAGCGAGGCTTTGGAGCGACCCTTCTTCATCATGTCCGAAGTCGAGAATTGTACGCCTGGCGGCATCATGAGCCCCGATCCCTACGGCCCGCATCGCCAGAAAGTCGGCGAACAGTTCTACTCGATCATGGGCAAGATCGCGGCCGCCGATCCCGGAAAGGTCGGGCTTGGCGATCTCGAAGGCGCGTCAGTTGTGAACGCGGCCGCGATGCATGAGCTGGCCCGATGGGAAAAGGTCATCGAGGAAGACGAGCGCGAGCCGCAACCGATCGTGCGCGCCGCCATCCGCTGGCTGAAGAAAAATCCGCCGCCGCCGGCACAAAAGATCAGCGTCGTGCATGGCGACTATCGCAGCGGAAATTTCCTTGTCGATGACGCAGGCAACATCCGCGCCATCCTGGATTGGGAGATGTGCCATCTGGGCAATCCGCTCGAAGATCTGGGTTGGGCCATCGATCCGCTTTGGGCCGGCGCAGATCCGGCACGTCCTGGGGGAATGATCCCGCGCGCGGAGGGGATCCGAATCTGGGAAGAAGCGAGCGGCCTCAAGGCAGACCCGAAAGAATTGTTGTGGTGGGAAGTCTTCGCCAGTCTCAAGGGCGCGGCGATCTGGATTTCGGCGGCCCTGGAATATGCCGACGGCCGCAACAGCGATCCGATCAACGCTTTTTCCGGCTGGTACACGCTTGCCGTTCACAACAACGTCCTTGCCGAACGCCTCTCGGAGCTCGACGCATGAGACCGGAAATCGGAACCATCCTTGGCTTGACGGCGCAGCGCATCGTCATGGGCCTCGGCGAACAGGGCGCCGCCTATGCGCAGGGATCCGCTGGCCTCATCGCCATCCTGCTCAGCGCCTCCGCCAAGGAATATGAGCGCGGCGCCGACATTCGCTTCACCGAGAACGCCGAAATTCGTGCTCTGTTTTCCGAGCTTGCACCTTCGGTGAAGGATGCGGGCCTGCGCAAGGAGTTGCAGGACGCGGCGGCAGCAAAGGACAAGTCGCTGCGCATCTCGGATCTCAACGAAGGCAATTATGCGCTGCGCCGTCTGTTGACAAAATTGCAGATCAACGCGGAAGAGCATGGCGCCCGCGACAGGCGCCAGCGTATATGGGCGGTCCTTAAAGCGATGGCCCAACGCCGCCTTGTCCAGCTCGGTCCCTGACGCAAAAGCACTTTCGCCTATCGCCGTCCGCCTCTCCGTCGCCTGGGCGGCGTGGGGTTCCAGCGGCGGCATCTACACGCCGTTTTTCGGCGCCTGGCTTGCCTATAAGGGATTGAGCCCGGTCGCGATCGGCACGCTCCTGTCGACCGGCATTCTGTTGCGCGTGATCGTGCCACCGATCACCGGCATCCTCGCCGATGTGCGCAATGACCGGCGCAGCATGATGGTCGTTCTGTTCGCAATCCAGTTTGCCTGTTATGCGGCGCTGAACTGGTTTGCGACTCCGTTCGAGATTTTTGCCTTCGCGGTCTTGTCGAACGTTGCAGGTGGAGCGGCAGGTCCGCTGATGGAAAGCGTCAGCACGCGGCTGGCCGAGCGTTTCGGCTTTGACTACGGCCGCGTGCGCCTCTGGAACTCCATCGTCTTTGCGGCCTGCAATGTCGTTTCGGGCGTTGCCATTTCGCGCTGGGGCATGATCGTCCTTGCGCCCTGGCTCGCAGTTTCGCTCGGCCTTACCTTCATTGCCATTCTCAGAACTCCCTGCACCGCCGCCGGGCCGGCACAAGGGACAATTCGGCGTGCGATTCCGCGCCACCTTCGCCGAGGCGCACGAACTGATGCGGTCCGGCGCGTTCCTGATTTTCCTGATGGCGGCGAGTTTCGACCAGGGCAGCCATGCATTCTATTACGCCTATGGTGGACTGCACTGGCGCGCGCTTGGCTATAGCGGCGCGGTGATCGGAGCGATCTGGCCGCTCGGCGTGATCGCGGAAGCGGGACTGTTCTCGATCTCACTGCGCCTGTTTCGCTCGATCGGCCCGACCCGATTGCTGATGTTCGGCGGCATCGGCTGCGTCGTTCGCTGGACGATCCTGTCCTTCGATCCGCCGTTCACACTCGTCGTTTTTGCGCAGTTTCTCCACGGCGCGACATTCGCGCTCGCCCATCTTGGCGCGATGTATTTCGTGTTGAAGGCCGTTCCGCCGCGGCTTTCGGCAACAGCCCAGAGCCTGTATGCCGTCGCGGCGAATGGCATCGTCATGGGAGTCGCGACCTTCGTGTCCGGTCCGCTGTATGCCGCCTTTGGCGGACGCACCTATCTTCTCATGGCGGCAATGGGCGTGATTGCGACATCCTTTGCGATCTGGCTCGGCAATTCGTGGCACGGCGGACGCATCACCGGCGGCGACGATGAGGAAGCCATCGATACGATCTAGCCGCGCGGATGCGCCTTTTCGTACACGTCCATCAGCTTTCTGGTGTCGATCTGCGTGTAGGTCTGCGTCGTCGACAGAGAGGCGTGGCCGAGAAGTTCCTGCACGCTTCTGAGATCGCCGCCGTTCGACAGAAGATGCGTCGCGAAGGAATGGCGCAATGCATGAGGCGTCGCGCGATCGGACAAGCCGAGCGCGCCGCGCAATTTCTGCATCAGGAGTTGCGCCTCGCGTGGGCTCATCGGCTTGCCGCGCCGCGACAAGAACAGCGGCGAGCCCTTGGCGCCGGTGAACGGCAGAATCCGCTCATAGCTGTCGATCGCCTCGCGCACGGCGGCAAGCATCGGCACCACGCGTTCCTTGCTGCCCTTGCCGAGAATTGTCAGCGACGCTGGAACCGGAACATCGCCGCGGCGAAGGCTGAGTGCTTCGGAGACGCGCAGGCCGGCGCCATAGAGCAACGTCAGCAGCGCGACATCGCGCGCCGCCATCCATTCCACATCATGCTCGCTCGCCCGTTCGATGGCGCGCGCGGCATCGTTTTCGCTCAGGGGCCGCGGCAATCCGCGCTGGATGCGCGGGGTGCGCACGTTGCGCGCGGCGGCGTTTTCCAGAATATTCTCGCGCGCAAGATAGCGAAAGAAGCTGCGCACCGCCGCAATCGCGCGCTGCACACCCTTTGAGCCCAGGCCCTCGGAGCGGCGTACGGTAATGAAGGCGCGGATGTCCGCTGGCGTGAGCCTGGCCAGCGTCTTCTCATTCACAGTGGCGCCGAAATGGCCGTGCAGAAACCCGAGAAAGCGCTCGGCATCGTCGCCATAGGCGCGCAAAGTGTTCTTGCTCGCGCGCCGCTCATGGGCGAGCGAGGCCAGCCACTGCGTCTTCAGATCTTGGGCAGATCGAGCCATGCACGGATGGCGCGTTCGAGCGCACGGGCGGCGTAGCGAAGATCGACAGCGATTTCTTCGCCTTCAAAGGCGCCTTCGGCAAGCGCGCCCAGAACAAACAGCGCTGCCGGCGCATCGCGGCCGATCTTGAGCCGGAAGGCGGCAAGGCTGCGGCAATCGCCGCCGCCGCTGCCAAGCAGAAGCTCGCCGCCGCCGGAGAGAATTGCACCCATGCCGTCGCGCCCCAGAACCGCTTCCGTGGTTCCGGCCGGAATGAGGCGGACGCCTTCGGTGCGCGTTCGCGATGACCCGCTGTCGCCTTCGACGCAGATGGAGGCGCGGTCGGCGCCGAAAGATGGGGCGGCGGCAATCGCGACATCGATTGCTTCGGCGAAACTGCGCGCATCAATCAGATCGAGCACGAAGCGCCGCACGCCCTCGCCCATCCGCACGCTGGCCGTCTGGCTGCCGCGGAAGGCTTCGCGTTCGGCCTTCAGCGCCGCGTTCTCCGCCGCAAGGCGGTCGATCACGAAGCGCTGAAAGTCGCGCACATCTCCGAGATCGTCACGGTCGGGCAGCAGCAGCGCCAGCAATTCGCCGTCGGCGGCGAGCGTGCCGCGATTCATGCGGATATAGGCCTTCACCGCCTCGGCTGCGGCCTGTGCCGGTTCGACGGACTTTGCCTGTTCGCTCATTCGTCGCGGATCCTGACGCCCGCCTTTTTGGCATCGGCAAGGAACACCGCGAGTCCCTTGTCGGTCAGCGGATGGTTGAGAAGAGCCTTGAACACATCCGGCGGGATCGTCGCGACATCGGCGCCGGCCAGCGCCGCACCGCGCACATGCGGAATGTTGCGCACCGAGGCGGCGAGTATCTGTGTCTTGTAGTCGTAATTGTCGTAGATCGCGCGGATTTCATGGATCAGGTCCATGCCGTCCTGCCCCGCATCGTCGAGACGACCGATGAACGGAGAGATGAACGTCGCACCGGCCTTGGCAGCCATCATCGCCTGCACGGGCGAAAAGCACAGCGTGACATTGACCATCAGTCCGTCGTCCGAGAGAGCGCGGCAGGCTTTGAGACCGTCCCAGGTCAGCGGCACCTTGATCGTGATGTTCTTGGCGATCTTTGCGAAGCGCCTGCCTTCCGAGATCATGCCGGCGGTTTCTGTCGCCAGCACCTCCGCGCTGATCGGGCCTGCGACGCTGGCGCATATCTCCCTCAGCAATTCGACGTAATCGAGGCCCGTCTTGGCGGCAAGCGAAGGATTGGTCGTAACGCCGTCGACCAGCCCGGTTTCCGCCAGCTTGGCCACTTCCTTGGGATCGGCAGTATCGATGAAGATTTTCATGGGACCAGTATGGGGTTGACCCGGTAGAATCGCCATACGAATTGTAGCGCATGAAACAGTCCGCGTATCGCCCTTCGGACGAAGTGCTGCTCCAGCCGGCGCCGCGCGCCGGTGTACTGCTGCCTTTGCCGCTGTCCGGCGCTTATGACTACAAGCTTCCCAAGGGAACCACTGTCACGCGCGGCATGCTGGTGACCGCGCCGCTTGGTCCGCGCGAGCAACTCGGCGTCGTGTGGGGCCAAGCAGAAGGTTCGGTCGGAGACAACCGGCTGAAAGAAGCCGTTCCGCTCGAGGGCTTTCCCTGTCTGCCGGAAAAACTCTGCGATCTGGTCGATTGGGTGTCACAGTACACGCTCGCTCCGCCTGGCATGGTTTTATCCATGGCTTTGCGAAGCGGCCGCGCGTTTGAACCGGAGGCGATGCGCATCGCCTATGTGCGCGGAAGCGAAACGCCCAAGCGCCTGACGCCGCCGCGACAGCGCGTGCTCAACGTAGCAGCCGATGGACTCGCACGCAGCGTGCCGAGTTTGGCGCAGGAAGCGAGCGCCTCTTCCTCTGTGGTGCGTGGGCTGATCGATGCCGGCGCTCTGGTGGCGACCGAACTGCCGGAGTTCGCGAGGTTCGAAGTTCCCGATCCCGATTTCCAGTCGGTCACCTTACGCGAAAATCAGAGCGAGGCGGCCGATGCACTGCGCAAGGACGTTGAGGCCGGCAAATTCTCCGCAAGTCTGCTCGATGGCGTAACCGGCTCGGGAAAGACGGAAGTCTATTTCGAGGCGATTGCCGCGTCGCTCAAGGTTGGCAAGCAGACGCTGATCATGCTGCCGGAGATCGCGCTGACGGTGCAGTTCCTCGAACGCTTTGCCGAGCGGTTTGGCTGTCGACCCGCGGAATGGCACTCCGATCTTTCGCAGAAGGAGCGCACGCGCACTTATCGTGCCGTGATGTCCGGCGAGGCGCGCGTCGTCGTCGGCGCGCGTTCGTCGCTGTTTCTGCCCTATCGTGAGCTCGGCCTCATCATCGTCGATGAAGAGCATGAGCAGGCCTACAAGCAGGAAGACGGCATTATCTATCACGCGCGCGACATGGCCGTGGTGCGCGCCCGCATCGAGGGTTGCCCCATCGTGCTGGCGAGCGCGACGCCCTCGCTGGAAAGCTGGGTAAATGCGACGAGCGGACGCTACGCGCATCTCCGCCTTATTGACCGCCACGGCGTTGCTGTGATGCCACAGACCAGGCTGATCGATCTGCGCGAGACGAAAACGGAGCCTGGAGCATGGCTGTCGCAACCCCTGCGTGAGGCGTTGGCCGTGACGCTGGCCGCGGGCGAGCAGGCGATGCTCTTCCTCAATCGCCGCGGCTACGCCCCGCTGACTTTGTGCCAGAGCTGCGGTCACAAGATGATGTGCCGCGACTGCTCGAGTTGGCTGGTCGAACATCGTTATCGCAAGCGCCTTGTCTGCCACCAGTGCGGCTATGAAACCGCGACCCCGCCGAAATGTCCGGAGTGCAATGCGGAAACCAGCTTCATCGCCTGCGGCCCCGGCGTCGAGCGCGTCGCGGAGGAATTTGCGAGTCTGTTTCCTGAAGCGCGCATGTCGATCGCCTCGAGCGACACGATGCATGGCCCGCAGGAAACCCAAGGCGCGATCCGCGCCATGGCGCGGCGCGAGATCGACGTGCTGATCGGCACGCAGATCGTCGCCAAGGGCCATCATTTTCCGCAGCTCACATTGGTTGGCGTGATCGATGCCGATCTTGGCGGTTCGGACGGCGATCTGCGCGCCCGCGAACGCACATTCCAGCTTTTGCATCAGGTTGCCGGACGTGCCGGGCGTGCGGAGAAGCCGGGTCTGGTGCTTATCCAGACGCGCAATCCGAAGGATGCGGTGATGGTGGCCCTCGCGTCCGGCGATCGCGACAAGTTCTATGAGCAGGAGCGGGCGTTCCGCGAACGAGCACACGCCCCGCCATTCGGACGGCTCGCCGCACTTATTCTATCGGGCCTCGACGCACTGCAGGTGCAGGAAGCCGGGCGAATTCTGGCGAAGGCCGCGCCGCCGGCAAAAGGCGTGAAGGTGTGGGGACCGACGCCCGCCTTCTATCACCTGCTGCGCGGACAAACACGCGAGCGATTATTGGTGCAGACCGAGCGCAATGTGGATGTGCAGGCCTATCTGCGCACCTGGCTTGCGAGCGTGAAGCTGCCGAACAAGGTCCGCGTCGCGGTCGACGTCGATCCGGTCAGCTTCTTCTGACGGCCAACGCGATGCGGCCTACTGATACTCCCGCACATCCGCGAGATGACCCGCGATCGCTGCCGCCGCAGCCATGGCTGGTGACATCAGATGCGTGCGTCCGCCGCGGCCCTGACGACCTTCGAAATTCCGGTTGGACGTCGAGGCGCAGCGTTCCTGCGGCGCCAGCTTATCCGCGTTCATCGCAAGGCACATGGAGCAGCCCGGCTCGCGCCACTCAAAGCCGGACGCGATGAAGATCTCATCAAGGCCTTCCTGTTCGGCCTGTTCCTTCACAAGACCGGAACCCGGCACGACCATCGCGCCGACATGGGCGGCGACCTTCTTTCCGCGCAGGATGGCCGCGGCGGCGCGCAGATCCTCGATCCGGCCGTTGGTGCACGAACCGATGAAGACGCGGTCGATCTTGACCGTATTGAGCGCTTCGCCGGGCGTCAGGCCCATATAGGCGAGCGCGCGTTCGACGCCCGCGCGCTGGTTTTCATCGGCGATCCGGGCGGGATCAGGCACCTTCGCCGTCACCGGCAAAGCCTGTTCCGGCGAAGTGCCCCAGGTCACCATCGGAACGATGTCGGCGGCATTGAGATCGATCTCGACGTCGAACTTTGCGCCCTCGTCGGATTTCAGCGTCTTCCAGTACATGACGGCGTTTTCGAACGCGGCGGCCTTGGGCGCGCGGGGTTTTCCGGCGACATATTGAAACGTCACTTCGTCTGGCGCGATCAGGCCGGCGCGCGCACCGGCTTCGATCGTCATGTTGCAAAGCGTCATGCGGCCTTCCATCGACAGCGCACGCACCGTGTCACCGGCATATTCGATGACATAGCCAGTACCACCCGCGGTGCCGATACGCGCGATGATGGCAAGCGCAATGTCCTTGGCGGTCACGCCGATCGGCAACTTGCCGTTGACATTGACGCGCATGTTCTTGGAGTGCTGCGTCAGCAAAGTCTGCGTCGCCAGAACATGCTCGACTTCGCTCGTGCCGATGCCGAAGGCAAGCGAACCAAATGCGCCATGCGTCGAGGTGTGGCTGTCGCCGCACACGATGGTCGTTCCCGGCAGCGTCCAGCCCTGCTCCGGTCCGACGATGTGCACGATGCCCTGGCGGATATCGTCCATCTTGAGATATTCGATTCCGAACTCGCGCGCGTTGGTCTCAAGCTGGGCGATCTGCTCGCGCGATTCCGGATCGCTGATGCCGTGCGCGCGGTCCTTGGTGGGCACATTGTGATCCGCGACCGTGAGCGTGAGGTCGGGACGGCGCACCTTGCGGTTCGTATTGCGCAGACCTTCGAATGCCTGCGGGCTGGTCACTTCGTGGACGAGGTGGCGATCAATATAAAGCATCGCCGACTCCCCCGGCGTTTCGTGCACCAGATGAGCGTCCCAGATCTTGTCGTAAAGTGTCCTAGGCGATGCCATGACAGCCACTTGCTTTCAATTCTGGCGTTGCCGTATCAGCCGGGACGGCCCGTTGGCAAGCCGAGGCGCTGCCGCAGGCTAATGGCGGCTGAAATACAGCACCGTCATGATGATTATGATGGCCACAAACTGGGCAAGGACTCGCAGGCGCATCAGCCGGTTCGACCAGCTTGCCGCCACGTCGCCGCCCTTGAATAGCGTATAAAGGCCGGCGACAAGGATCGAAGCGACAACCGCGATAGCGACTCCGATGACAATCTTTCCGCTCATGCCGGTTTTCCAGTTGTCGGGGCCGCAGTCCAGCCCGAGGCTTTTTTCGCAAGATCACGGAACTTGCCGGAGACCTGTTCCAGCTTGGCGGTCCATTCGGCATTCGGCGTCTGGCCCTCGATCTCCTTGAAATAGACCTGCATCAGGGCTGCGATGGCGATCGGCTCCATGATCGCCTTCTTGATGGCGACGGCGAACACGACCGCGAACGCGAATGCCCAGATCGAAGAGCTGGAATGTACGAGCGTCATGAACGCCGCTGCCGGCGCCAGAAAGACGACGAACAATGCGAACGTCAGCGCCCACATCATGATGGAAAGCCAGGCCGCGTTCTTGAGGAAGTGCGTATAATTCTGCGCGAAGAGAACCAGACCGTCGCGCGCAGTGCCCCACGGATTCTGGGTCCTGGTACGGATCAGGTAGGCCAGGATGATCTCATCGACATAGGTCAGGGACATGCGAACGAACGCCTCCGCCAGGCGGATCAAACTCTGCAGCGCGGGGATCGGCAAGAAAGCGGTGAAGAAATTGATCGTGTTGAACAGCGAGCGCAGCACCGCCTTTATCAACTGGTCGACGCCGAACAGCACGGATGCTTCCGCGAAGTGCGTCTTCACAAAGGTCGCGCCATAGCCGATCTGGCTTTGCCCGGCCGGAACATTGTGGCCGTCATACAGTTCGACGAGCACGGCGATGTGCGCGGCTTTCACCAGGTACAAAAGATATTCGCGGGCGAAATAGAGTACGCCGCTGACCAGTCCGAAGCCGATCGCGCCGCCCCAGAATGCGCCGCTCGCCGGAGCATCCGTGCTCGCGCCAATGTGGCCGAAGCCCCAGCCAAGCGCGCCGCCTATCCCGACGGTGAACACATAAGTAAGTGCAACGCCGGCATAGACGATGATGCGCAAAACGATGAATGGCAGGGTCTGCATCACCATGCCGATGGCGCGGCTGAAGCTGAAATCCCACATGCGGCAAATCCCGGGTCGGCGCGACTTTATCGGCTGGCCGGGGCGGGTGGCGCAAGGTCTTGAGCGTCGCAACCAACCTCGCGCAGAATGGGCCGTCACGATCAGGAGCTTGCCATGAGCGTTGTACCCTATCTGACCATTCCGGACGGGCGCGCCGCCGAGGCCGCCGACTTCTATAAAAATTTGTTCAACGCCACCGAAACGGTGCGCATGCCGGCTGAAGACGGCAAGCGGCTGATGCACGCCGCGCTGGATTTCTACGGCGGCACCTTGTTTCTGAGCGACGACTTTACGGGGCATGCGCGCTACCCCGCCATGACCTCGGTATTTGTCCGGCTCGCAAAGCCGGCTGATGTCGATGCGCTTCTGGCTAAGGCGACGGCCGCCGGCGCGACCGCTACGCACGGCCCGGAGGACATGTTCTGGGGCGACCGCTTTGCCACGTTCACCGATCCGTTCGGCCATAGCTGGCAGCTCGGCGCCGCCAAGGGCTGAAGGGTCAGGCGAGCACGTCGATCGCGGAGTCGGACAAGTTTCCCGGCACGATGGTGACGGGTATCGCCTGCACGCCGGTCGCAAACATCGAGACCAGCGGGCCCGGTCCTTCCTTTGCGGTGCCCGATGCGAGAACCAGGATTGAGATGTCCTTGTCGGACTTGATCAGCTCCAGCAGCGCTTCGGTCGGCCGCCCCTCGGTGATCACCACTTCACAGACGATTCCCGAAAGCTCGTTCACATCCTTGGCGGCGGCATAGATCTGGCGCTCAGCGTCCTCGCGAGCCTCTGCCCGCATGATCAACTCGACGCCGCGCCACTGCTGAAAATCGGCCTGCTGGACGACGCAAAGCAGGGTCACGCGGCCGCCCGTATGTTGCGCGCGGCGCGCGGCGAAACGAACGGCGACACGGCACTCCTCGGTCTTGTCGACAACGACCAGGAATTTGCGCGGACGGGCGTGGACAGGCTCGCTCATGGCAGGGGATGCTGACACCATAGCGGGCGAAGCGGCAAGGGCCGCGCAGGCGGCTCGATTACGGCCTGATCGCCTTGAGCTTGTAGATCAGTTCGAGCGCCTCTTTCGGCGTCAGCGTGTCAGGCTCGATCGCGCGAAGTGCTTCCTCAAAACGGTTGGTCTTGGCTGGCTTTTGCGGCGCGGACGCTGCGAACAACGGCAGGTCACCGATTTTGGCGAGCGGCTTGTGTCCCTCTCGGCCCTCTTCCAACGCGCGCAGCACGTCCTCCGCACGCGCGACGACGGCCAATGGCAGCCCGGCGAGCTTGGCGACGTGGATGCCGTAGGAACGGTCTGCCGAGCCCGGGGCCACCTCATGCAGGAACACGACCGTATCGTTCCACTCCCGCACCCGCATCGTCACGCAGGCAAGCGAGGAGAGCCGCTCAGCCAGCGCCGTCATCTCGTGATAGTGCGTGGCGAAGAGCGCGCGGCTTCGGTTCTTTTCATGCAGATGCTCTGCCGTTGCCCAGGCGATGGCGAGCCCGTCGAACGTCGCGGTGCCGCGCCCGATCTCGTCAAGGATGACGAGGCTTTTCTCGCTCGCCTGGTTCAGGATCGCCGCAGTCTCCACCATCTCGACCATGAAGGTGGAGCGGCCCGCGGCGAGATCATCGCCGGCGCCGACGCGGCTGAATAAACGGTCGACAATGCCGATATGCGCCGCATCGGCCGGAACAAACGCGCCGGCCTGCGCCAGGATCGCAATCAGCGCGTTCTGCCTCAGAAACGTCGATTTGCCGGCCATATTCGGACCGGTGACGAGCCACAACCGTCCAATTCCGTCCGGCGAGAGATCGCAGTCATTGGGCACGAAGGGATTGGCGTGATCTCCGGCAAGCGCGGCTTCCACCACCGGATGGCGGCCGCGTTCAATGTGAAAGGCAAGCGAGTTGTCGATCACCGGGCGCGTGTGGCGCGCAGCGGCTGCGAGTTCGGCGAGAGCGGTCGCCACATCTATCACCGCCAGCGCACCTGCTATGGCGCCGAGAGCCGATGCGTTCTCGAGCGCCGCGCCGGACATCTTGTCGAACAGTTCGCGTTCGATGGCGAGCGCCTGTTCCGCCGCCTGCGCGATCCGGCTGGCCAGCGTCGCCAGTTCGTCAGTCGAGAAGCGCACGGCGCTTCCGATGGTCTGGCGATGGCGAAAGAGATCCCGGTTGACGCCCGATTGAAGCTTGTCCGCATGTTGCGGCGTCACTTCGATGAAATAACCGAGCACGCCATTATGCTTGATGCGCAGTTGCGTCACGCCGCTGTCGCTGCGATAGCGCGCTTCGAGGCTCGCGATCACGCGCCGCGATTCATCTCGCAGCCTCCGCACTTCGTCCAAAGGCGCATGCACGCCAGCGGTGATGAAGCCTCCGTCGCGCGCAAAGAAGGGAGGCTCGGCAACAAGCAGCTGTTCAAGCTGGTCGGTGAGCCGAGAGACCTGCGCCACGCCCTCAATCAAAGCTGACGAGGCGGAGCGCGCCTCGCCGGCCGACGGCTTGAGCGGGTCATCCAATTTGAGCTTGTCGCGCAGGGCGCGCGCCGCCTTGATTCCGTCACGCAGGTTCGCGAGATCGCGCGGCCCACCGCGTCCGACCGAAAGTCGCGCCAGCGCGCGCGCGATGTCGGGTGCACGGCGCAGATCATCGCGCAGCGTGCGGCGCAGATCGGGCTCTTCCTTGAAGAACGCCACCGCATCGTGCCGCAGTCCGACGGCCGCGACGTCGGTCAACGGAGCAGCGAGCCGCGCCGCCAGCTCGCGCGCGCCGGCAGCCGTCACCGTGCGGTCGATCACCGACAGGAGGCTGCCCTTGCGCTCGCCGGACAGTGTTTCGGTCAGCTCGAGATTGCGCCGCGTCGCTGAATCGATACCCATGAAAGTGCGGGGCGCGATGTGCGCGATCGGCTGCAATGCGGGAAGGTTGCCCTTCTGCGTCAGTTCCAGATAGGCGATGAGCGCACCTGCTGCCGAGAGTTCGGCCCGGTTGAACGCTCCGAAGCCGTCGAGGCTCGTCACCTTGTACTGCGCCTTCAGCGCGCGTTCGCCATTGCCGGAATCGAACTTGATCGAAGGCATTGGCGACAAGGCGGGCCCGAACGATTTGAGGATCGACGCGAGGCTCTCATCGGACAGCAGCGAATCGGGCACCAGCAATTCGCGCGGCGCGATGCGCGCCAGCTCGGTGGCTATTTCACATGGCTCGACCGGAGAGACGAAAAACGTTCCTGCCGAAATGTCCGCCGCCGCGAGGGCAAACGCACCACCTGCCCGCCCCAGCGCCGCCAGCACGTTCGACGCCCGCGCTTCCAGCAGCGAGTCCTCTGTCAAAGTGCCCGGGGTTACCAGACGGATGACCTCGCGTTTCACGACGGACTTTGAGCCGCGCTTTTTGGCCTCCGCCGGATCCTCGATCTGCTCGCAGACCGCGACGCGGAACCCCTTGCGGATCAGCTTTTCCAGATAGGCTTCCGCCGCGTGAACCGGCACTCCGCACATGGGTATGTCGTCGCCCTGGTGCTTGCCGCGCTTGGTGAGCGCGATATCGAGGGCCTCGGACGCCTTTACCGCGTCGTCGAAGAACAGCTCGTAAAAGTCGCCCATCCGGTAGAACAGCAGATAGTCGGCGTTTGCGGCCTTGATCTCCAGATATTGCGCCATCATGGGCGTGGAGCCCTGCGGATGGTCCGGCAGATCGGGCGGTTTCTCGTTCATGGCGCCACGTTAACACGCCGCATAGCCCGCCAACCCTAAGCCATTGAAACACGGGGCCGCAAAAAGGGATATTCTGTGGATTGGTTCAAGCGGTGAGACATGTCCAATATCAAAAAGCCCTCCTTTACCCAGGAAGAGGCACTTGCGTTCCACGCCTTTCCCAAGCCGGGCAAGCTTGAGATCACGCCGACCAAGCCGATGGCGACCCAGCGGGACCTTTCGCTGGCCTATTCGCCGGGCGTGGCCGTTCCCGTGCTGGCGATCGCCGAGAATCCGGACCTTGCTTACGACTATACGGCCAAGGGAAACCTGGTCGCTGTGATCACCAACGGCACGGCGATCCTCGGCCTCGGCGATCTCGGCGCGCTGGCCGCAAAGCCAGTGATGGAGGGCAAGGCCGTCCTCTTCAAGCGCTTCGCGGATGTGGACTCCATCGACCTGGAGATCGACACGACCGATGTCGAGCAGTTCATCGGGGCAGTGCGGTACCTGAGCCCAAGCTTTGGCGGCATCAATCTGGAAGACATCAAGGCGCCGGACTGTTTCGTGATCGAGGAACGTCTGCGCGAGATGATGGATATTCCGGTGTTCCATGATGACCAGCATGGCACTGCCATCATCTCCACTGCCGGCATCATCAACGCGCTGCACCTGACCGGCCGCGATATCAAGGACACCAAGGTCGTCGTCAATGGCGCCGGCGCGGCGGGCATCGCCTGTCTCGAACTCCTGAAGTCTATGGGCCTGCCCAACGCCAATGCGATCCTGTGCGACTCCAAGGGCGTCGTCTATCGCGGTCGAACCGACGGTATGAACCAGTGGAAATCGGCCCACGCGGTCGAAACCAGGGCCCGCAGCCTCGAGGACGCCGTCAAGGACAGCGACGTGTTCCTCGGCCTTTCGGTCAAGGGCGCGATGACCCAGGACATGGTCAAGAGCATGCGCAAGGCGCCGATCATCTTTGCGATGGCCAATCCGGATCCGGAGATCACTCCGGAAGATGCCAGGGCCGTTCGTCCCGACGCCATCGTCGCAACGGGCCGCAGCGACTACCCCAACCAGGTCAACAACGTTCTCGGCTTTCCCTACATCTTCCGCGGCGCGCTCGATGTGCGGGCCAAGACCATCAACGAAGAGATGAAGATCGCTGCCGCGCACGCCATCGCCGAACTGGCGCGCGAGGATGTGCCCGACGAAGTCGCCGCTGCCTATCGCGGCGCGCGTCCGGCCTATGGCCCCGACTACATCATCCCTGTGCCGTTCGATCCGCGCCTGATCAGCCGCGTGTCGCGCGCGGTTGCAGAAGCCGCCATGAAATCTGGCGTCGCGCGCAAGGAGATCAAGGATCTCGACGCCTACAGCTTCCAGCTTTCGGCGCGTCTCGACCCATCCGCGGCTCTGTTCCAGCGCATCACCGCCAGCGTGCGCGCCAATCCCAAACGCGTCGTCTTTGCGGAAGGCGAGGAAGAATCGGTCATTCGCGCGGCGGCCGCGTTCCAGAATTCCGGTCTCGGCAAGGCGATCCTTGTTGGCCGCGAAGAGATGGTACGCGCCGGCATCCGCCGCGTCGGCGTCGAGGAGAACACGCTCGAAATCCGCGTGCCGCACTCGGCGCAGGAAGCGCAGCCCTATGTGGAAGCGCTCTACAAGCGCCTGCAGCGCCGCGGAGCGATCTATCGCGACGCGGTGCGCTTGGTCACGAATGACCGCAACGTGTTCGCCGCATCGATGCTGGCGGCGGGACATGCGGATGCGATGGTCACCGGCGTGACGCGGAACTATGCGACGGCGCTCAGCGATGTGCGCCTGGTACTTGATCCGCCCAAGGGAGAGCGTCCCGTCGGCGTGATGGCGATCTTCGCCAAGGGCCGCCTCGTCTTTGTCGGCGATACCAGCGTGCATGAAATGCCGACTTCGGAGGAACTCGCAGATATCGCGATCCAGACCGCCGCGGTCGCGCGCCGCTTCGGCTTTGTTCCGCGTGTCGCGATGCTCGCGTCATCGACGTTCGGGTTTCCGCGCAGCGAGCGCAGCGAACGCATAGTCGAGGCCGTGCATATCCTGAACAAGCGTGGCGTCGACTTCGAATTCGACGGCGAGATCGCCGTCGACGTCGCGCTCGACCGCGAGAAAATGCTGCTCTACCCCTTCTGCCGGCTCACCGACACGGCGAACGTGCTGATCATGCCTGCGATCCATTCGGCGGCGATCTCGACCAAGCTTTTGTCGCAACTGGGCGGCGTGTCGATGATGGGACCGCTTCTGGTGGGTCTTGAGAAATCGGTGCAGATCGCCCCGCTGGGCGCCAAGATGAGCGAGATTTACAACGCGGCCGTGATTGCTGCGCTATAGTCCGCGCGCGTCCAAAGCGAGCATACAAGCATGTCCGTGCCTTCCTTCATCGAGCGCATGTGGGACGAAGAGATTGTGCCCACGCTGACGGAATATATCCGCATTCCGAACAAGTCTCCGGACTTCGATCACGAATGGGAAAAGCACGGGTTCATGGACCAAGCTGTCGCGTTGTTCGAAGGCTGGGCGCGCGGGAAGCTGGAAAACCTGCCGGGTTCGAAGCTCGAAGTCGTCCGCCTTTCCGGCCGCACGCCGCTGATCTTCATGGAGATTCCTGGGGAAGCGAAGGGAACGGTTCTGCTCTACGGCCATCTCGACAAGCAGCCGGAAATGAAGGGCTGGGCCGAGGGAACGGGCCCGTGGGTGCCGGTCGTCAGGGACGACAAACTCTATGGCCGCGGTGGTGCCGATGACGGCTATGCAATGTTCGCCTCGCTCGCCGCGCTGCTGTCATTGCGGGAAGAGGGGAAGAAGCATGCGCGCTGCGTCATTTGCATCGAGGCGTGCGAGGAGTCTGGCAGTTATGACCTGCCCTTCTACATCGAGCATCTTTCGTCGCGCATCGGGACGCCCGATCTTGTCGTCTGTCTCGACTCCGGTTGCGGCAACTACGATCAGCTCTGGCTGACGACATCGCTGCGCGGCATCGCCATGGGCAACCTCACCGTGCGCGTGCTGACCGAAGGCGTGCACTCCGGCGATGCGAGTGGCATCGTGCCGTCTTCGTTCCGCATTGCGCGCAGCCTCATCTCGCGCATCGAAGATGAGACGACGGGTCAGATGAAGATGGACGAGCTCTTCGTCCAGGTTCCGCCGGACCGCATGGAACAGGCGCGTTCATCGGCGAAGATCCTCGGAGACGAAGTCTATACCAAGATGCCTCTCGCAGGCGCCACAAAGCCGATGGTGTCGGATCTCACCGAACTCATCCTCAATCGCACCTGGCGGCCGCAGCTCGCGGTCACGGCGATGGACGGCTATCCGCTGCCCGAGAATGGCGGCAACGTTCTTCTGCCCTACACGACGGCCAAGCTCAGCGTCCGCCTGCCGCCGACATGCGATGCGGTCAGGGCGACCATCGCGATCAAAAGAGAACTGGAAAAGAACGCGCCCTATGGCGCGGAAGTAGAGTTCGATGCCGATGACGGACAGACGGGTTGGAATGCGCCGAAACTCGCACCCTGGCTGGAGTCGTCTTTGAATAAATCGAGCCAAGCCCATTTCGGAAAGCCGGTAGCTTTTATGGGCGAGGGCGGCTCCATCCCGTTCATGGCCATGCTGGGCGAAAAATATCCACAGACGCAATTCGTCGTCACCGGCGTACTCGGCCCGCACTCCAACGCGCACGGGCCGAACGAGTTTCTGCACATTCCAACGGCCAAGAAAGTCACCGCCTGCATCGCGGACATCCTCGCCGATCACGCGGCGCAGAAAGCCGCTTAACGTCAGACCGGCAGCGCCTTCGCCTGTTCGAGCGCCGCGTCGAACGTGGCCGCGCGCGGCGCGTCTACAGTCCTGAGAACGTCGGCCGGACCGGGCCTGACGCCGCACAGGATCACCGTGGTGCCCTTGGCGCGCGCGGAAACAAGGAACTTCTTGAGGATTTTGGCTCCCGTCGAATCGATCATCGGCACCGCATCAAGCCGCAAAATAAGTACGCGCGGCCGACCGCCGGTTCGCGCCAGCACCTGTTCGAAGTGCGCCGCCGCACCGAAAAAGAACGGGCCGCTGAGGCTGAACACTTCCACACCCTTCGGCAGACTGGCGCGTTCCAGCGCAGTTGCCGCGTCGGACTCGCCTTCCTGCGCGTCCCCTTCGATCAGGGAGACGCCGGTCTCCGCCTCCACCGCCAGCGCCATGCGGTGCATGAAGAGGACTGACGACAGCACCACGCCGACGCTGATCGCGATGGAGAGATCGACCAGGATGGTGAGCGCAAATGTCACGACCAGCAGCATCATGTCGCCACGCGGGCCGCGCAGGATGCTGCCGAACTCCTCGAACTCGGCCATGTTCCAGCACACGATGACGAGCACGCCGCCAAGCGCCGCCAGCGGGATGAACGACACCAGTGGCGCCAGCACCATCATCATGACCAGCACGCCCGCAGAGTGAACGATGCCCGCGACGGGCGTTTTCGCGCCGGAGCGGATATTCGTCGCCGTGCGCGCGATCGCGCCGGTTGCAGGAATTCCGCCCATGCAGGCGCTGGCGATGTTCGCGATTCCCTGTGCCACCAGTTCGCCATTGGAGCGGTGACGCCGGCCCGTCATGCCGTCGGCGACGACCGCCGAAAGCAGGGACTCGATTCCGCCGAGCAGGAAAATCGTGAATGCGGACGGAAAGAGTTCACGCATCTCGGCAAGTGTGAAACCTGGCCAGTGCGGCGCCGGCAGCATGCTGGGAATGCCGCCGAAACGCGTTCCGATTGTTTGAATTGGAAAGTGCAGAATGAACGCGATGGCAGATGCGAAGGCGATGACCATCAGAAACGCGGGAAGGCGCGGCGCGATACGCTGCACCGCCACGATGCCCCCGAGCGTACCGCCCGCTATCGCAACCGCCTGCCAGCGAAAGGTACCGATGGCCGCGAGGTAGGATTCCCACTTGCCCAGAACATCTCCAGGCACATGCGAAAGCGAAAGCCCGAGCAGATCGCCGATCTGGCTTGAGAAGATGATCAGCGCGATCCCGGAGGTGAAACCGGTGACGACCGGATAGGGGATGTATTTGATGAAGGTGCCAAGTCGCAGGAACCCCGCGGCAACGAGCATGAGCCCGGCCATCAGTGTCGCAACGACGAGACCGTCATATCCAAAGCGCGCGACCACGTTGAAGACGACGACGACAAATGCACCCGTCGGACCACCGATCTGATGCCGGCTGCCGCCGAGCGCGGAAATCAGAGCGCCAGCGACGACCGCGGTGAAAAGTCCCCGCTCCGGCCCGACGCCGCTCGCAATGGCCAGCGCCATGGAAAGCGGCATGGCCACGATGGCCACAGTCAGCCCGGCGAACAGGTCGGCCCGAAAGGCGGCGCGGCTATAGCCTTCCTGGAAAACCGTGAAGAGCTTTGGAACAAAAAGGGACCAATCCCCGGCCCGGGCGGAGTGATGGACAGGCGCTGTCGTCATTCGCAGTAATCCGTCCTTGTTCGGGCTGCTTTGTTTAGGCCGATTTGGCACAGGCTAAGATGCGGCAAATACAGTCTTTGCTGCGGGTTTCCGTCTTGCAGCGGACCCACCCCCTCCCTATATACCCCCTTGGACCGGCAAGGATTTACCGCCTTGGCTGGTTTTGCCAATTGATTCAAAGAGGACGGGCCGGAAGGCGCCTTCGGGGCCAGGAACCCGCCGCTCCAAGAGAGGAATAAGACATGGCCAAAGTTATCGGTATCGACCTGGGCACCACCAATTCGTGCGTCTCGGTCATGGAGGGTTCAGCCCCCAAAGTCATCGAAAATGCGGAAGGCGCCCGTACCACGCCCTCCATCGTGGCCTTCGCCCAGGACGGCGAACGCCTGATCGGTCAGCCGGCCAAGCGCCAGGGCGTGACCAACCCCGAACACACCTTCTTCGCCATCAAGCGCCTGATCGGCCGGCGCTTCGACGACCCGATGACCCAGAAGGACATCGGCATGGTGCCGTACAAGATCATCAAGGCCGACAATGGCGACGCCTGGGTGGCCGGCCGTGACGGCAAGCGATTCTCGCCATCCGAAATCTCGGGCTTCATCCTGCAGAAGATGAAGGAAACCGCCGAGGCGCATCTCGGCGAGAAGGTCACGCAGGCGGTCATCACCGTTCCTGCCTACTTCAATGACGCGCAGCGCCAGGCGACGAAAGACGCCGGTAAGATCGCAGGTCTTGAAGTCCTTCGCATCATCAACGAACCGACGGCCGCGGCGCTTGCCTATGGCCTCGACAAGAAGGGTTCGGGCACCATCGCCGTGTACGACCTTGGCGGCGGCACGTTCGACGTGTCGGTGCTTGAAATCGGCGACGGCGTGTTCGAAGTGAAGTCGACGAACGGTGATACGTTCCTCGGCGGCGAAGACTTCGACCAGCGTCTGGTCAACTACCTTGCCGACGAATTCAAGAAAGAGAACGGCATCGACCTGCGCAGCGACCGCCTGGCATTGCAGCGTCTGAAGGACGCCGCCGAAAAGGCCAAGATCGAATTGTCGAGCGCGGCGCAGACCGAAGTGAACCTGCCGTTCATCACGGCCGATGCCTCGGGCCCAAAGCATCTGACGATCAAGATCACGCGCGCCAAGCTCGAAGCGCTTGTCGACGACCTGATCCAGAAGACGGTCGGCCCCGTGAAGGCGGCCCTCAAGGACGCCGGCGTGACCGCCAATCAGATCGACGAGGTTATTCTCGTCGGCGGCATGACGCGCATGCCCAAGGTGCAGGAAGTCGTCAAGCAGCTGTTCGGCAAGGAGCCGCACAAGGGCGTCAACCCGGATGAAGTCGTCGCCATCGGCGCGGCCATCCAGGGCGGCGTGCTCAAGGGCGAAGTGAAGGATGTTCTGCTTCTCGACGTGACGCCGTTGTCGCTCGGCATCGAGACGTTGGGCGGCGTGTTCACGCGCCTGATCGACCGCAACACCACGATTCCGACCAAGAAGTCGCAGATCTTCTCGACGGCTGAGGACAATCAGACCGCCGTGACCATCCGCGTCTTCCAGGGCGAGCGTGAAATGGCGGCCGACAACAAGATGCTCGGCCAGTTCGACCTGATGGGTCTGCCGCCTGCCCCGCGCGGCGTGCCGCAGGTGGAGGTCACCTTCGACATCGACGCCAACGGCATCGTGTCGGTGACGGCCAAGGACAAGGCGACCAACAAGGAACAGCAGATCCGCATCCAGGCCTCCGGCGGCCTGTCGGAAGCCGACATCAAGAAGATGGTGCAGGAAGCCGAAAGCCATGCCGCGGAAGACAAGAAACGTCGTGCGCTGGTCGAGGCCAAGAACCAGGGCGACGCGCTGATCCATTCGACGGAGAAGGCGCTTGGCGATCATGGCGACAAGGTCGATCCGGCCGAACGCACCAATATCGAAAACGCGATTGCCGCGCTGAAGGAAGCGGTCAAGACCGACGATGTCGAAAGCATCCAGGCCAAGACCCAGGCACTCGCCCAGGCTTCGATGAAGCTTGGCGAAGCGATGTACAAGGCGCAGCAGGAAGGCGCGGCTCAGGCCGACGCCGCCGCCGATGGCGCGGGCAACAAGCCCGACGACAATGTGGTGGACGCCGAGTTCTCGGAGGTCGATGACGACAAGAAGAAGGGCGCGGCCTAAGCCCCAATTCGGTCGAGGTGTAGAACAGCATGATGAATCCGCCTTCTTCGAAAAGGGAGAAGGCGGATTCTTTTTAGGTGTGAAGGGACGATGACAAAGCGCTGCTATTACGAAGTCTTGGGCTGCCAGAAAGGCGCAGCCGCTGCAGAGCTCAAAGCGAGTTATCGCAAGCTTGCGATGGAGTTGCATCCCGACCGCAATCCCGACGATCACACCAGCGAGATCAAGTTCAAGGAAATCAACGAGGCGTATGACATCCTGAAGGACGATCAGAAGCGCGCTGCCTATGACCGCTTTGGTCACGCCGCGTTCGAGAACGGCATGGGTGGCCGCGGACCGAGCGGATTCGATTTCGCCTCCTCTTTCACCGACGTGTTCGACGATCTGTTCGGCGAGTTCATGGGTGGCCGGCGCGCGCGGCGGCAAAATCGCGGCGGCGATCTTCGTTACAATCTCGAGGTCACGCTCGAAGAAGCATTCAAGGGCCGGAACGTCCAGATCAAGGTGCCGAGCGCGGTAGCGTGCGAAACCTGCGGCGGCACGGGTGCCGAAGCCGGCCACAAGGCCGAGCAATGCCCGACCTGCTCCGGCATCGGCAAGGTGCGCGCCCAACAGGGCTTCTTCACAGTCGAGCGTACCTGCCCCGGTTGCCGCGGCACCGGCAAGATCATCAAGAATCCCTGCAAGCCGTGCAAAGGCACGGGGCATGTCTCCAAGGAACGCACGCTCAGCGTCGACATTCCGCCGGGCGTCGAAGAAGGCACGCGTATTCGGTTGTCCGGCGAAGGTCAGGCCGGAATGAATGGCGGGCCGGCGGGCGATCTCTACATCTTCGTATCGGTCAAGGCGCATGAGATTTTCCAGCGCGACGGACACGATCTTTATTGCCACGCGCCGGTCTCGTTCGTGATGGCCGCGCTTGGCGGTACGATCGAGGTACCGACGCTCGACGGCGGCCACAACAAGGTGACGTTGCCGGAAGGCACGCAGACCGGCCGCCAGTTCCGTTTGCGCAGCAAGGGCATGCCCGTTCTTCGCGGCGGCGGCATGCATGGCGACCTCTATGTCGAAGTTGCGGTCGAGACGCCGGTGAAGCTGAATAAGAAGCAGAAGGAACTGCTGCGCGAGTTCGACAAGCTCAACGAGGCCGGCTGCAATCCGGCGTCCGAAGGCTGGCTCGCCAAGGCCAAGAACTTCCTCAACGGCGCGGCGAAGAACTAGATCTGACCTAACAGATCGATCCTCGCCCTTCGGCAGGCCCATGGTTCGACAAGCTCACCATGACGACCTAGATTCAGTCCTCATCCTGAGTTTGTCGAAGGATGGGTCGCCGGTTTCCGGCCGCCATATCTCCTCCCGCCAAGGCGCTTCATGCTCGACAGTTTGCGTTTCATCGGCCGTCTCGTCACGCAGCCGAAAACCGTCGGCGCAATCGTGCCGTCGAGCAAGACGCTCGGCCGCAGGATGGCTGAGCAGATCGATGTCGCCCAGGAAGGCCCGATCCTCGAGCTTGGCCCCGGCACCGGCGTTGCCACTGCCGCCTTGATCGCGCGCGGTGCGGCGCCCGAACGCATCACCGCCGTCGAATATGATCCCGGCTTCGCGCAACTGATCGCGTCGCGCTTTGCCGGCGTGACGGTGATCAATGGCGACGCCTTTGCGCTGGAAAAAACACTCGGCGAGCGGCGCAGGGAACCGTTCATCGGTGCGATCTCCGGCGTGCCCTTGCTCAACTTCTCGATCGAGCAACGCCAGACATTTCTGAGCGGCGTACTGGCGCGGCTCAAGTCCGGCGCGCCCTATGTGCAGTTTTCCTATGGCGTGCACTGCCCGGTCGCCCCGCCGTCCGGCGTGACGGTGGTTCAGGCGGCTTTCGTGCTGCTCAATGTCCCGCCGGCACGCGTGTGGGTGTATCGCAAGCGCTAAACAAAAAAGGCCCGCGGGTTGCCGCGGGCCAGTTCGCAATTAGTGTGGCGTGGACTATTCCGCAGCTTCCGCCAGTTGCGGCGCGGCCTGCAGCACGTCCGGGCCGACATGCGCTTCGAATTTCTTGAAGTTCTCGCGGAACATCGAGACCAGTTTCTTAGCCTGCGCGTCATAAGCAGCCTTATCGGCCCAGGTGTCGCGCGGGTTGAGGATCTTGGTGTCGACGCCCGGCACGGCAACCGGCACACGGAAGCGGAAATGCGGATCAATCCGCATCTCGACATTGGCGAGCGAACCGTCAAGTGCGGACGCGAGCAAAGCGCGCGTGGCCTTAATCGGCATGCGCGATCCGGTACCAAACGCGCCACCGGTCCAGCCGGTGTTGACCAGCCAGCAATCGGCCTGATGCAGACCGATTAGGTCGCGCAGAAGATTGCCGTATTCCGACGGATGACGCGGCATGAACGGCGCGCCGAAGCAGGTCGAGAAGGTCGGTTGCGGCTCCTTGCCAAGACCCTTTTCCGTGCCGGCCACCTTTGCGGTGAACCCGGAGAGGAAATGATACATCGCCTGTGATGGCGTCAGCTTTGCGATCGGCGGCAGGACGCCGAAGGCATCGGCGGTGAGCATGATCACGTTCTTGGGATGTCCTGCGCGGCCCGTTTCGCTCGCGTTCGGGATGAAGTCGATCGGATAGGCGGCGCGGGTGTTTTCCGCATGGCGCGCATCGTCCAGATCGAGTTCGCGCGTATGCGGATCCATCACGACGTTTTCCAGCACCGTTCCGAAGCGCTGCGTCGTCGCATAGATCTCCGGTTCGGCTTCCTTGGAAAGCTTGATTACCTTGGCGTAGCAGCCGCCTTCGATATTGAAGACGCCGTGCTCGCTCCAGCCATGCTCGTCGTCGCCGATCAGCGTGCGCGTCGCATCGGCCGAAAGCGTGGTCTTTCCGGTGCCCGAGAGACCGAAGAAGATCGCCGACTTTCCGTCCTTGCCGACATTGGCCGAGCAATGCATCGACATGACCCGCTTTGCGGGCAGGAGGTAATTCATGATCGTGAAGACGGACTTCTTCATCTCGCCGGCATAGGAGGTGCCGCCGATCAGGATCAGCTTCTTGGCGAAATTGACCGCGATCACGGTGCCAGTGGAGCAGCCGTGGACCTTGGGATCGGCTTCGAAGCCGGGCAGATCGATGATCGTGAATTCGGGATCGAAGCCAACAAGCTGTTCTGCCGTCGGACGGATCAGCAACTGATGCACGAAGAGAGAATGCCAGGCATACTCGGTGATGATGCGGACCGGCAGGCGATGGCTGAGATCGGCGCCGCCGAACAGATCTTTCGAAAAGAGTTCACGGCCCTGCGCGTAGGACATCATCGATGCATAAAGTGCATCGAAATGCGCGGGCGTCATCGGCTTGTTGTTGTCCCACCAGACCTGGTTTTCGGTCTCGGCATCGCGCACCACGAATTTGTCGGATGCCGAGCGGCCCGTATGTTGGCCAGTGAGAACGACGAGCGGACCGTTCTTGGCGACATGGCCTTCGCGGCGCGCGACGGCGATTTCATAGAGCTGGGGCGCGGTCAGATTCCAATGCACCGCTTTGAGATTGCGAAAACCCTGTTGCTCAAGACCGTAGGCGCTTGGCCCGTCATTCGACATTGAATTACCTCTGAGAAATCTGCTCCCACTCGGCGCCGCTTGCCGCGGACTCAGCCCGAATTTCTTTCAAAATAGAGACTGGCCTCGGGCGCATCAAATAAAGAACCGAACGCGGTTACTCAAGAAATATTACTGGAAACAATAGCTTATAAATGACACCGGTAGCAATATGGGATGACGATGCGTCGCGTCCACTGGTTTTAGCCGTCACCCCTATGGGGTAAGACCCGTTCATGAGCCTGACCGACGAAGAAGTTGAGCGCTACGCGCGCCATATTGTGCTGCGCGAGGTCGGCGGGGTGGGCCAGGCCAAGTTGCGCAAGGCCCGGGTTTTGGTGGTCGGCGCCGGCGGTCTGGGAAGTCCAGTGCTTCTCTATCTGGCGGCGGCAGGCGTCGGCACGATCGGCATCGCCGATTTCGACACGGTCAGCCTTTCCAATCTCCAGCGCCAGATCGCACATGTTACGGCCAATGTCGGCAGGCTCAAGACCGATTCCGCGAGCGACACGATCGCGGCCCTTAATCCGGGCGTCTGCGTCGAGCGGCACCCGTTTCGGATCACGGCGGACAACGCACTCGATCTGATTTCGCGTTACGACATCATCGCCGACGGATCGGACAATTTCGCGACGCGCTTCCTCATCAACGACGCCTGCTTCTTTGCCAAACGTACGCTGGTCTCCGCAGCCGTGACCGAGTTCGACGGACAACTTGCGACGTTCAAGGCGCACGATCATTCGGGCCCCTGCTACCGCTGCCTGTTCCCGGAAGCGCCACCGCCGGGCACCACACCATCTTGCTCGGAAACCGGCGTGCTTGGTGCGGCAGCAGGCGTGATGGGCACGCTGCAGGCGCTGGAAGTCATCAAGGAGATCACCGGCGTCGGAGAGAGCATGTCCGGCCGGCTGCTCATTTACGAAGCCTTAATCACCCGCTTTCGCACCGTTACTTTCAAGGCCGATCCCGCTTGCGCCCTTTGCGGTAGCGAGCCGAGCATCCTGAACCTGTCCGCACACGCAAAGCAGGCTTAACCGCAGCTTAACAGCGTACGGCGAATACTCTCCATCCGCCGCGGGGAGCGTTATGGCTCAGTCGATTCACTACGAGGTTTTCAGCCGCCAGGGTTCCAAGGGCGGCTGGAAAATGGTCGACGTGCGCATGGAGCGCGAAGCCGCGCTTCAGCTCGCCCAATCGATGATGAAAGAGGAACGCGCCACCGGCGTGAAGGTCGTCAAGGAAACGTACAACGACGAGACCGGGGACTACCTGACCCTCAAGATTTTCGAGGACGGTCACAATCAGGTCAAGACTGTTCCGGCGCAGGAAGACATCCCGCACGCCCTGCCTTGTTTCAAGCCGGACGATCTTTACTCCTATCATGCGCGCTCGACGATCACGCGCCTGCTCGGCGAGTTCCTCGCACGCAACAAGATCACGATCACCGAGCTCGGTCATCGCGCCGACATGGTGGAAAAGCTCGAGGCCACCGGCACATTGTTGCAACATGCGATCCAGAAAGTGGCCGTGGCGCAGGCTGCAACGACCACGACACCTGTGGCCCAGATCATCAAGACCTTGAACGACCTGACGACCAAGGCCTGCAATCGCGTCTATCGCGACGAACGGAACAAATATTTCCGCGAAGTGGCACTCGGCGACTTCCGCGCGCTGGCCGACGAATTGTCCGGCAAGCCCGACGCCGCCTACCAGATGAATGGCGCGATTGCGAAATATCTCAAGGACGCCAAGGCCTGGGACGAAAAGGTCTTTCGCCTGATTGCACTGATGAACGAGGCGCCCGCAGAAGGCCCCGGCCGAGCTCTTCTGCTGACGTCGGTGGATAGCATCATTGCCGAGATCCTGGCGGGCTCCGCCGCGCTCCACGAATTGATCGGAGCCAAGGAAGACCTCGGCCTGACGCTGATGAGCCTGGTGCAGCTTTTCCTGGGCAAGGAGCCCGACGTCGAGGGTGACCACCGCGGGCTGATCTCGCTTACGCAGCGTTTCGCCGCCGATGAGCTTCAGGAATCGCGCACGGCCATTGCCAACCGCATCATGTCGGAATTCAAGAGCGCAAAGCGGCTTTGCCCCTCTTCGCTCGAAGAAGAGTTCAAGACCTTGCGCCGCATCGCCAACCGGCTGGTCCTCGGAATCGGAAAATATCTCAGCCATGAGGATCTGATCGGGGCTTTCACGCTGCGTTCCAAGCGGCTCGTCACCCATGAGACGCTGGGCGAGCACATGGCCGATGCGACGACGCCGGACGAAAAGCTGGAACGGCTCTTGTTCGTCGAAGAAAACATCATCGGCGCGGAGAACAAGCGCCTCCTGGCGACTTTCGTCATTCCGATCATCACGGCGAGCAATTTCGAATTCCACTTCATTCTTTCCAAGACGCCGGTCGTGGGACGATTGCAGAAGCTTGCCTCGCTGCAGGCGCGCATCATGCGCAGCGGGTTTCAGGAACATCAGCGCCACGAAATGGTCGAGCATCTCGACCGGATCGCCTGTCTGGTGGAGAGTCGCGCCAAGCTGTTCGAATCCATCGAAGCCAAGCCGACATCGCCAGTCGACAAGGCGATCACAATTCTCAAGCTCTGCAACAGTGGCGTGCTGACGGAAGGAAAGCTGTCGACGCAGGCGCGCGAGCTCATTCTCGGCTATATGGGCAAGCCCGGCTTTCTCACGACCTATATCGCGCACTCCGCCCAGGCCGGCGAGAAGCTCAGCGCGGACGAGGCCATGGCTGAACTCATGCAGACGCTCGGCAAGGCAGGCATCGGCCCCGAGATTGGCCTCAAATCCATCGCCGCTTGACGGCTTGCCGGCCACGCCCGTGGCAGGCAGACTTTTTCGCATGATGTTCACCAAGCGCCTGCGTGAGCCGATCCGCCGAGGCGAAGTCACATGCACCGTCCGCATCTGGCAACGCCCGCATGTGAAAGTGGGCGGGCGCTATGCGATGAGCCCTGGCGAAATCGTGGTGGAATCGATCCGCCAGATCGAGCTTGCGGACGTTACGCCGGCGCTGGCGCGGCGTTCCGGGTTTGCCGGTGTGGTCGATCTGCTGAAAATCGCCAAGCATGGCGCCGGCGAGAAGGTCTATCTGATCGAATTCAGGTACGAAGAATAGGGCGTCACGCCGCCTTCGCCTCTTTGACGAACAGCATGTCGAAGGCAAGCACGATCACACCCAGCGAGATGAAGATGTCGGCCGTGTTGCAGACAAAGAACGGCGTCGAACCCAGCCGCACGACCAGAAAGTCGAAGACTGCGCCCATGCCGAGCCTGTCTGCGATGTTGCCGAGCGCGCCACCGACGATGAGGCCGAGACCCGCCGCAACGCTTGGCTTGTGCGAGCGGAAGGCGAGAACGGCAAACGTCAGAATGAACACCATCTGCAACGCGGCGAGCGCCTGCGATCCGAACGATGTGTTCTGCCAGAACAGGCTGAACGACACGCCGCGATTATAGGCGTAGTGCGTCTGCAAGAAGCCGGGGATGATCGTCTTGTTGTTCCAGTCATCGGCCTCTGCGAGAAGCAGGTGCTTCATCAAGATGTCGACCAGAAGCGCAATCGCGATAGCTGCGGCCGCGGCCAGGCGGGCAGTGCGGTTCTGGATCAAGGTCCGGCTGAGGGTTGGTGGACGAGCTAATGCGCGGCGTCCCAGTTGGCGGCGGCGCGTGCATCGACGGTCAGCGGCACGGAAAGATGCACGGCGGGTGCGGCCGCTTTTTCCATCACCGATTTCACGAGCGACTCTGTCTTCTCGATTTCCGAATCCGGCGTTTCGAAGATGAGTTCGTCATGGACCTGCAGCAACATCTTGGCTTTCAGCCTTTTGGCCGCGAGCGCGCCGGGAACGCGCACCATCGCGCGGCGGATGATGTCTGCCGCCGTGCCTTGGATCGGCGCATTGATCGCGGCGCGTTCGGCGCCCCCGCGCATGCCGGGAACCGTCGACTTGATCTCGCGGATATGCACGCGCCGGCCGAACAACGTCTCTACATAGCCGTGCTCGCGCGCAAATTCCTTCGTCGCTTCCATATAGTCACGGATGCCGGGAAAGCGTTGGAAGTATTTCTTGATGTAGTCGTCGGCCTCGCTGCGCGCGATTCCGAGTTGGTTGGCAAGGCCGAAGCCCGAAATACCGTAGACGATGCCGAAATTTATCGCCTTGGCGCGGCGGCGCACTTCGGCCGGCATGTTCTTGACCGGCACGGAGAAGATTTCCGACGCCGTCAGGGCATGGATATCCTGCCCCTCCGCGAATGCCTTGCGCAGTTGCGGAATGTCCGCGATGTGCGCGAGGAGGCGAAGCTCAATCTGGCTGTAGTCCGCACTGATCAGTTTGTGACCTTTGGGCGCGATGAAGGCTTGGCGGATACGGCGGCCTTCTTCGGTTCGTACCGGAATGTTCTGCAGGTTGGGATCGGTCGAGGCCAGGCGCCCGGTCGAAGTCGCGGCCATCGCATACGAGGTATGAACGCGGCCCGTCTGCGGATTGATATAGGTCGGGAGCGCATCGGTGTAGGTGCCGCGCAGCTTGGCGAGACCGCGCCAGTCGAGCACTTTCTTGGCGATCTCGTGCCCCTGCGCGGCGACTTCTTCCAGAACGTCGACATCGGTCGACCACGCACCCGTCTTGGTCTTCTTGCCGCCGGGAAGCGAGAATTTTCCGAACAGGATGTCGCCAAGCTGTTTCGGCGAGCCGATATTGAATTCCTGGCCGGCAAGCTTGTGAATTTGTTTTTCGAGTTTGGCCTGTTCCTGCGCGAAATCGTTGGACAGTTTCCGCAGCAGATCCGGATCAATCATGATCCCGGCGCGTTCCATGTCCGCCAGCACGGGCACGAGCGGTCGCTCCAGGGTCTCGTAGGCCGTGACCTTTCCCATTTCCGCAAGCTTCGGCTTCAACAACAGATAGAGGCGCAGCGTGACGTCCGCATCTTCTGCGGAATAGCGGGTGGCATCCGGAATCGACACATGGTCGAAGGTGATCTTCTCTTTTCCCTTGCCGGCCACATCGCTGAACGAGATCGGCGTGTGGTTCAGGTGCAGTTGCGACAACTCATCCATGCCGTGGCCGTGCAGGCCGCTTTCGAGCACGTAAGAGATCAGCATCGTGTCATCGAACGGCGCAACGCGGATGCCGCGTTGTTGGAAGATGAGGAAATCATACTTCAGGTTCTGTGCGATCTTGAGTACGCTGTCGTCCTCGAGAAGCGGCTTGAGGCGCGCCAGAACCTCGGCTTCCTTTATTTGGACGAGATCGCCACTGCCGCCCAAGGCAAGGCCGTCGCCCTTGCTGTGACCGCAGGGAATGTAACAGGCCTCGCCCGGATGCACTGCGAGAGACACGCCGCACAATCGCGCCTGCATAGCGTCGAGCGATGTCGTTTCCGTATCGACGCAGACGCGGCCGGACTCGCGCGCCCGCGCGATCCAGCTCTCAAGCTGCTTCAGCGTCATGACCGTCTCATAGGCGTTGTGGTCGATCGGCTTCATGACCGCGCCGCGCTCGGCCACCGCACCCACGCCACGCGCGCCCTGGGCGGCTGGAGCGGCCGCGACTTTGGAGGCAGCAGCCTTGGTTTTTTCGCCCGACGGCGCAGGTTCGACGGCGGCTTCGATCGTATCGACGTCCTCGATGCCGAAATGCGCCGCGACGCGCTTGGTGATGGTGTTGAATTCCATTCCCTTGAGGAACGATATCAGCGTCTTGGGTTCAGGTTCATGCACCGCGAAATGCTCGGGCCCTTCGGGCAGCGGCGCATGATCGTCGAGCGTCACAAGTTTTTTGGAGATACGCGCATTGTCGGCATTTTCGATGAGCGTTTCGCGCCGCTTGGGCTGCTTGATTTCACCCGCGCGCTTCAGAAGCGTTTCGACATCGCCATATTGATTGATCAGTTCGGCCGCGGTCTTCACGCCGATGCCGCGCACGCCCGGAACGTTGTCGGCGGAGTCGCCGGCCAGCGCCTGAACCTCGATCACCTTGGACGGCGGTACGCCGAATTTTTCCATCACTTCGGCAGAGCCGATGCGCTTGTTCTTCATCGTGTCGAATAGTTCGACCTTGCCGTCGATCACGAGCTGCATCAGGTCCTTATCGGACGAGACGATGGTGCAACGGGCGCCCGCTTCACGTGCCAGGCGCGCATAGGTGGCGATCAGATCGTCAGCCTCGTAATTCTTCATCTCGACGCAGGAAACACCGAAGGCGCGCGTCGCATCGCGCACCAGCGGAAATTGCGGGATCAGGTCCTCGGGAGCCGGCGGGCGGTGCGCCTTGTACTGATCGTAAAGCTTGTTGCGGAACGTGATCGCGCCTGCGTCGAACACGACCGCAAGATGCGTCGGGCGGTCGCCGCCCTTCATGTCCTCCAGCAGCTTCCACATCATGTTGCAGTAGCCGGACACCGCTCCCACCGGCAGTCCATCGGACTTGCGGGTCAGCGGCGGCAGCGCGTGATAGGCACGGAACAGATAGCCGGAGCCGTCGATCAGATAGAGGTGATCGCCCTTCTTCAGCGCTTTCGCCTTCCCGGTCAATGCCTCTCGGCTCCCGCCTTCAACACAAATCGACGGTCGCAATAGGGACATTCGACGAAATCGGCCTCGCCCATTTCGAGGTAGACCTTGGGATGGCCGAGTGCGCCGCCGATTCCTTCGCAGGAGACCTTCGTGGTTTCGACTTCGACGATTTCGGGAGCTTCGACTGGCATGGGGCACACTTCTTTAGTGGAAGAAGTGCGGATCATATCCGCCATCGACGCGCCCGCAAGGCTTTGCCGTAACACGCCGCAGGAGTAATCTTGGCCATGGTCACGCTGAATCGCATTTACACGAAAACCGGCGACAAGGGCGATACGGGGCTTGGCGACGGCACGCGCCGGCCCAAGCACGACCTGCGAATTCATGCCTATGGCACGGTTGATGAGACCAACGCCGCGGTCGGCCTGGCGCGCCTGCATGCGCGGGGCGAACTCGACGCCATGCTCGGCCGCATCCAGAACGACCTGTTCGACCTCGGGGCCGATCTGGCTACGCCCGAAGGCGGCAAACATTCCGAGAAGCGCTTGCGCATCGTCGATTTGCAGGTTGAGCGGCTGGAACGCGAAATCGACTCGATGAACCAGGCGCTCAAGCCACTCGAGTCTTTCGTCCTGCCCGGCGGAACACCTGCTGCGGCCTATCTGCACCTCGCCCGCACCGTGGCGCGCAGGGCGGAGCGGCTGATCGTCGAATTGGCCCAGGTGGAACAGATCAGCCCCGTCGCGATCCGCTACATCAATCGTTTGTCCGACCACTTCTTCGTCGCCAGCCGCCTTGCCAACGATGGCGGTACGAAGGATGTGCTCTGGGTTCCCGGCGCGAACAGATAGATCTGCTATTTCGGCTCGGACATCCGCCGTCCGAAAAGGAACGCCAGCACAGCGCCCGGAACACCGGTCGCCGCCCAGCCCGGAATTGTGAAGATCGCGCCGATTGCGGCGGGCAACGGACCGGGAAGATGCCGTCCGACCCATGCGTGGAAGGCGTCCATCCCGGTCTTGTCGAACAAAGCCCAGACCTGATCGAGCGAGCGAACGATGATCTTGCCGCCATTTTCCAGCGACGACACAGCGTCAGCGCCGAGCAGCATGAGCGCGGCGACGATCAGGATCAGGCTGAGCACGCGCAGGATGACGAACATGCGGACCTCTTCGAACGGCGTGACGCTATCTTCGGGCGCGGCGCGCGCACAAGAATGGGAATCGCGATTAACCACTCCTGGTACAAAACAAAAGCCGCCCGCGGGTTGTCCGCGAGCGGCCTTGCTCGGCTTACTTAGTGTCTATTGTGCAGCCGGCGGCGCTTCGGCCTTCGGCTTCTTGGACAGATCCTCGCCAGTGGCCTGGTCGACCTGCTTCATCGACAGACGCACCTTGCCGCGATCATCGAAGCCAAGAAGCTTGACCTTCACGGCCTGGCCTTCCTTGACCACGTCGCTCGGCTTGTTGACGCGCTGCGCCGCGAGCTCCGAAACATGGACGAGTCCATCCTTGGGTCCAAAGAAGTTCACGAAGGCGCCGAAGTCCATGACCTTGACGATCTTGCCGTCATAGATCTCGCCGACTTCTGGTTCCGCCACAATGCCCTTGATCCACTTGAGAGCGGCCTTGATCGACTCGCCGTCGGCGGACGCGATCTTCACCGTGCCGTCGTCTTCGATGTTGATCTTGGCGCCGGTCTTTTCGACGATCTCGCGGATCACCTTGCCGCCCGAGCCGATCACTTCGCGGATCTTGTCGGTCGGAATCTTGATCTGCTCGATGCGCGGAGCATGTTCGCCCAGTTCCGCACGGGCACCGGTAAGCGCCTTGTTCATCTCGCCGAGGATGTGAATGCGGCCATTCTTGGCCTGATCCAGCGCAACGCGCATGATCTCCTCGGTGATGCCGGCGATCTTGATGTCCATCTGCAGGGCGGTGATGCCGTCTTCGGTTCCAGCGACCTTGAAGTCCATGTCGCCGAGATGATCCTCATCACCCAGGATGTCCGACAGGACGGCAAAGCGCTCGCCTTCCAGGATGAGGCCCATCGCGATACCCGCCGTCGGCTTCTTCAGGGGAACGCCGGCGTCCATCAGCGCAAGGCTGGTGCCGCAGACGGTCGCCATCGAAGACGAACCGTTCGACTCGGTGATCTCCGAGACCACACGCAGCGTGTAGGGGAACTCTTCCTTCGTCGGAAGCATCGGATGGATGGCGCGCCAGGCGAGCTTACCATGACCGATGTCGCGGCGGCTGGGCGCACCCATGCGGCCCGTCTCTCCCACCGAATAGGGAGGGAAGTTGTAGTGCAGCATGAAGGTCTGCTTGCCGGTGCCTTCCAGGCTGTCGACGAACTGCTCGTCTTCGGCGGTGCCGAGCGTGGTCACCACCAGCGCCTGCGTCTCGCCGCGGGTGAACAGCGCCGAGCCGTGGGTGCGCGGCAGGATGCCGACTTCCGCCAGGATCGGGCGGACCGTGACGAGATCGCGGCCGTCGATGCGCTTCTTGGTGTCGAGCACCGCGTTGCGCATGATCTTCGCTTCCAGGTCGTGGAACAGGTTGCCGAATTCCTTGGCAGAGACCTTTCCGTCGCCCTCGCCGACGAAATATTCCGCCGTCTTCTTCCTGATCTCCGCGATGCGGTCGCGGCGTTCGAACTTGATCGGGATCTGGAACGCGCCGGCGAGATTGATGCCCGCCACCTTCTCGATCTCCATCGCCAGAACGTGCGTGCCAGTCTCGGGAACCGGACGCGGCTCCTTCGCCGCCTTCTCCGCGAGCCGGATGATGGCATTGATGGCATGCTGCATCTCGCGGTGACCGAACATCACGGCGTCGAGCATGACCTTCTCCGAAAGCTCCTGGGCTTCGGATTCGACCATCAGGACAGCATCGGACGTGCCGGCGATGACAAGGTCGAGCTTGGAGTTCGGCATGTCGTCGATCGGCGGATTGAGCTTGTAGGCGCCGTCGATATAGCCGACGCGCGCAGCCCCGATAGGTCCCATGAAGGGAATGCCCGAGATCGTCAGCGCGGCGGACGCGGCGACCAGGCCGACCACATCGGGATCGTTCTCCATGTCATGGGAGAGGACCTGCACGACGACCAGTGTCTCGTTCTTGTAGCCTTCGGCGAACAGCGGGCGGATAGGGCGGTCGATCAGGCGCGAGATCAGCGTCTCGCGTTCCGTCGGCGCGCGCTCGCGCTTGAAATAGCCGCCCGGGATCTTGCCGGCGGCGTAATAGCGTTCCTGGTAGTTCACGGTGAGCGGGAAGAAATCCACGCCTTCACGCGGCGAGTCCGCGCCGACCACGGTCGCCAGAACGACCGTCTCTCCGTAGGTTGCAATCACGGCGCCGTCGGCTTGACGCGCGACCTTGCCGGTTTCGAGCGTCAGCGTTCTGCCGCCCCATTCAAAACTTTCCTTGTGTACGTTAAACATCTGCTTCTTCTTTCTTCGTCTGCCGCAGCCGGATTGCCGCGCGCAGTTTGCGGTCAGGCACCATTGCCCGAACGCGGATGCACGCCTTGGCCCATGCCTTGGCGTGCGCTTGCGCGCGAGGCCGCGACCATCGCGACCTCCCGCGAAACTCTGGTCTTGATGGAAACCGAACCGCTCAGCGGCGCAGGCCCAGACGCTCGATCAGCGTTTCATAACGCTTCACGTCCGTCGCCTTCACATAGTCGAGGAGCTTACGGCGCGTCTGGACCATCTTGATGAGGCCGCGGCGCGAGTGGTTGTCCTTGTTATGCGTCTTGAAATGTTCGGTCAGATTGTTGATGCGCTCCGAGAGAACCGCGACCTGAACTTCGGGCGAACCCGTGTCGCCTTCCTTGGTCGCATATTGCGCAACAACTTCCTTCTTACGGTCTGCAGTGATCATGGCGGTCATCGGGTCCTAAAAGTTGAATACACGAAACGGTCTGAGCTCGCCTTCAGCGAATTCAGCCAATGCCACTGGTTCGCCCTCTGGTGTTGAGAGAAAAACAGTGAGCCCTTGAAGATCGTCGCCGGGAGATTGGCCTTCCGTGATCTTTGCGAACTGCGTCGCGCGGATCAGGATCGGATTGCCGCTTTTCAGGCGAACCGCATCCGGGCCCGTTACGGCCAGCGCCGGGATGCCGTCCAGCGCGGTCGAAATGGGCCTCAAGTGCTCAAAAGCGGCGGGAATATGCATAAAACCCCTCAGGGTTTCCAGTGCAATCGCGTTCTCCTCGCAAAAGGAGCCGATTCTTGTCCGCCGAAGCTGGGAAACATGGCCGACCGTCCCCAGGAAAAGAGCCAGATCGCGAACCCACGCCCGGACGTAAGTCCCTTTGCCACAACGGATTTCGAACTCGGCATGGTCCCGATCGGGCATGGCAACAAGCCTGGCTTCGAATACTTCGACTGTTCTTGGCTCGAGGATGACTGCTTCCCCCTCCCGCGCCAGGTCATAGGCTCTTTCGCCCTGAACCTTGATCGCCGAATAGGCCGGGGGGACCTGGGTGAGCGTGCCGGTGAAGCGGGGCAGGGCCGCCTCGATCTCTTCTTTTGACGGACGCTTCTGGGATGTTGCGGTGACTTTTCCTTCCGCATCGTCGCTGTCGCGCGCCTCGCCCCAATGCGCGGTGAAGCGGTAGATTTTGTCCGCATCCATGGCATAGGGAACTGTCTTGGTCGCCTCGCCGAGCGCGACGGCAAGGATTCCGGTCGCCATCGGATCGAGTGTTCCGGCGTGCCCGGCCTTCTGCGCATCGAAGATTTGTTTCACCGTGCCGACGACCTGAGTTGACGTCATACCTTGGGGCTTGTCGACAATTACCCAGCCGTGCACGGGCTGGCCCTTTTTTCGACGCGCCATGTCCGAGATCAGTCCTGGCTGTCGTCGCTGTCGGGAGCCGACAGATCGCGCGCCACCACCGGCGATTTCAGCAGGTCCTCGATCTTCTGCGCTTCGGCGAACGATTCGTCTTCGAGGAAACGAAGCTCCGGCGTGAATTTGAGCGTGATGAGATGACCCATCTCGCCGCGCAGATAGCCCTTGTTGCGGTTGAGCGCTGCGACGATCGTCTTGGCGTTCTTGCCGCCGAGCGGTTCGCAGAAAACGGTGGCATGGCGCATGTCCGGCGACGGCTTGACCTGCGTGATCGTCACCGACACGCCGATGAGATCGGGATCGCGCAGATCCCCACGCCGCAGAACATCGGCCAGCGCATGCCGCAGCATCTCGCCGACGCGCAATTGACGCTGCGAGGGACCGGTATGCGCGGAACGTGAATGGTGACTGCGGGACATTTCGTTTCTTGCCGCCTCAAGCTTCGAGAAGCTCAGCATGAGGGATTGGATTGGACCCTCATCCCGAGCTCGACGAAGGACGAGGGAACGCGCGCCGCGTTACAGCGCGCGCTGGATCGTTTCGACCTCGAAGCACTCGATGATGTCGCCCTTCTGCATGTCCTGGTAGTTGGCGAACGCCATGCCGCATTCCTGGCCGGTCTGCACTTCGCGCACTTCGTCCTTGAAGCGCTTGAGGGTCGACAGATCGCCTTCGTGGATCACGACATTGTCGCGGATCAGGCGGACCTTCGAGCCGCGGCGCACCACGCCGTCGGTGACGCGGCAGCCGGCAACCTTGCCGACCTTGGAGATCGCGAACACTTCCAGAATTTGCGCGTTGCCGAGCATGCGTTCGCGCACTTCGGGCGCGAGCATGCCGGACAGCACGGCTTTGATGTCGTCCACCACGTTGTAGATGATGTTGTAGTAGCGGATATCGACGCCGTCGCGCTTGGCGCGTTCGCGCGCCAGCTTGTCGGCGCGGACATTGAAGCCGATGACGCCCGCACCCGACGCATGCGCGAGGATGACGTCGCTTTCGGTAATGCCGCCGACGCCGGACTGAAGCACCTGCACGGCGACCTCGTCGGTGCCGAGCTTGGCGAGCGCGCCCTGGATCGCTTCGGACGAACCCTGCACGTCGGCCTTGATGACGAGCGGCAGGAGGCGCTTTTCGCCGCTGTCGCGCGTCTTGAGCAATTGATCGAGCGTCTGGCGCGAAGAGGACGCCTGACGCGCCTCGCGGCGCTTGCGGGCGCGATATTCCGTGACTTCACGGGCGCGCGCTTCGTTTTCGACGACGACCATTTCATCACCCGCTTCCGGTGCTCCGGAAAGTCCGAGAACTTCGACAGGCGTGGCCGGGCCGGCGCTTGCGACGGTTTCGCCGCGATCGTTCTGCAAGAGGCGCACGCGGCCCCATTCGGAGCCGGCGACGACGATGTCGCCGACCTTGAGCGTTCCGCGCTGCACGAGCACGGTTGCGACCGGTCCGCGGCCGCGATCGAGCTTGGCCTCGATCACAGCACCTTCGGCGGAGCGATCCGGATTGGCCTTGAGATCGAGCACTTCGGCCTGCAGGAGAATCGCTTCTTCCAGCTTGTCGAGATTGATGTTCTTGGTCGCCGACACGTCGATGGCGAGCGTTTCGCCGCCCAGTTCTTCGACCTGGATCTCGTGCTGAAGCAGTTCTGTCTTCACGCGCATCGGATCGGCGTTGCCCTTGTCGACCTTGTTGACGGCAACGATGATCGGGACATGCGCAGCCTTGGCGTGCGCGATGGCTTCGACCGTTTGCGGCATGACGCCGTCGTCAGCGGCGACGACGAGAATGACGAGATCGGTCACCTTGGCGCCGCGACCGCGCATCGCAGTGAACGCCGCGTGGCCCGGCGTATCGAGGAACGTGATCTTCTGGCCGCCCTTGAGCGTGACCTGATAGGCGCCGATATGCTGGGTGATGCCGCCGGCTTCGCCCGACACAACGTCGGTCTTGCGCAGGGCATCGAGCAGCGATGTCTTGCCGTGGTCGACATGGCCCATGACCGTGACGACCGGCGGACGCGAGACTAGATGTGTCGCGTCATCGTCAGTCCCCTTGAGGCCTTCGAGCACGTCGGATTCGGCGACGCGCTTGACCGTGTGGCCATACTCGGCGGCGACAAGTTCGGCAGTGTCGGCGTCGATGACATCGTTGGCCGTCGCCATGTGGCCGTTCTTCATCAGCACCTTGATGATGTCGACGGAGCGGCGCGCCATGCGGTTTGCGAGTTCGGCGACCGTGATCGTTTCGGGGATCGTCACTTCGCGCGGACCGGCCGGACCGGCAGGCGCCTGTTGCGCACCCTTGTTCACCCGCTGCAGATGGCGGCGATAGGCCGCGACCGAACGCGTCCGCTCGTCATCGCCAGACAGAGCGCGCGTGACAGTCAGCTTGCCGCGGCGGCGGCTGTCTTCGCCCACCTTCTTGGCAGCCGGAACCTTGGCGGGAACCTTGAGACCCTTCTTGGTGGTAGTCTCTTCCTCTTCTTCTTCGAGCGGACGGCGCACGCGCGGTGCACCGGCAGCAGCGGCGGCTGCCGCAGCGGCGGCGGTTCCGGTTGGTTCGGCTTTGCTCGTGTCGCGGCGCGCGGCCTCTTCTTCGGCGTGCTTGCGGGCGAGTTCTTCGGCAGCCTTGCGCGCATCCTCTTCGGCCTTGCGGCGGGCGGCGGCTTCGCGTTCGCGCGAAAGCTTTTCCTCTTCGACGGCGCGGTGCCTGGCTTCTTCCTCGGCACGTTTGCGGGCTTCGACTTCGTAGACGCGCGCATCGGCGAGGGCGGCGCCGCGGCGCTGCTTTTCTTCTTCGGTCAGCTGGCGCAGCACGACACCGGCGCGCGGCGCGGCATCGCGCGGCGCGGCGGCCGGCGTCGCGGCTGGGGTTGCCGCCTTGGCAGCGGCTGGCGACGCGGCGGCAGGCTTCTCAGGTGCCTTGGCGGCCGGTGTCGCCGGACCGAGCGTACGCTTCTTCTCGACCACGACCGCCTTGGTGCGGCCATGGCTGAAGCTCTGCTTGACGGTCGACGTTTCCGTTTTCTTCAACGTCAGCGTCTTTGCCGGCTTCTTCGTGGAGTCGTTCGTATCGGTCATTCGTCTCTTTCGTGTGGGCTGGCCGCTTTGGCGACGGAACGAAAGCCCGAAAGCCGTTCCGCATCCAAACTCAGCCGTTCCTGAAGGCGCCCGGATTTGAGGGCTGCATGTATCACATTCTCGCGCCCCACGGCCACGCTCAAATCGGCCGAGGTAAGGCACTCAATCGTCTGTATTTTCAGGCTGCGCGCATGGCTCGCGCCGAACAATTTGCGCTTGCCGTCGCCCGCGCCATCGCTGGCCTCGATCAACAGGGCAGGCGGCGCATCGGACTGCAGCGCGCGTAGCACCGTATCGAACCCCATCAAAAGCAGGCCCGCGCGCCGCGCCATGCCGAGATCGGACTGGATGCGCGCCACGAGCAAATCTTCCACGCGCGTGACAAGATCATCGGCGATCTTGACGTTCGCCTTCGCCGCCTTGGCGAAGAGTCCCTTCCTGATCGCCGTGGTCAGTGCAGCTTTCGACGCACCCACCCAGATGCCGCGGCCCGGGAGCTTGGCAGCAATGTCGGGCGTGACCTGGCCATCGGGGCTGACGACAAAGCGGATCAGCTTGCTGTCGGGCAAGACTTCTCCGCTCACGATGCACCTTCTCTGGCGCATCGCTTCGTCGTCCTCATCCTTGATGGCCACGGCCAGACTCATGCTTCCGTTTCTTCTCCGGCTTCGCCTTCTTCGGCGACTTCTTCAGCCGCGGCTTCTTCTTCGATCCAGCCGGCCTTGACGCGCGCCTTCATCACGATGGCGTTGGCATCTTCGCTCGTCAGATTGAACCCTTCGAGACATCCGGGAATGCGCACGCGTTCCTTTTCCTTGTTGACCTCGTAATAGCCGAGCAGGTCGTCTGTTGCGCAGCCGGCCAGGTCTTCGAGCGTCTTGATGCCGGCTTCGCCGAGCGCCACTGCCATCGCAGGCGTAATGCCTTCGACTTCCAGCACTTCGTCGGCGACGCCAAGCGCGACGCGCTTGTCATCCATTTCCTTGTTCCTTGCTTCAATGAATTCCAGAGCACGGCTCTGGAGTTCCTGTGCGGTTTCTTCGTCAAAGCCTTCGACCGAACCGAGCTCGTTCAGCGGCACATAGGCGACGTCTTCGATGGTCGCGAAACCCTCGGAGGCGAGTAGCTGGGCCACGGTCTCGTCGACGTCGAGCGCTTCCATGAACAGCTTTGTGCGCTCGGCGAATTCCTTCTGGCGGCGTTCGGATTCCTCGGCTTCCGTCAGGATGTCGATCTGCCAGCCGGTGAGCTGGGAGGCGAGACGCACATTCTGTCCGCGCCGGCCGATGGCGAGCGAGAGTTGTTCGTCCGGCACCACGACTTCGACGCGGTGCGTGTCTTCGTCGAGCACAACCTTGGAAACTTCTGCCGGCGCAAGCGCATTGACGATGAAGGTCGCCGCCTCGCCCGACCATGGAATGATGTCGATGCGCTCGCCCTGCAGTTCCTGCACCACGGCCTGCACGCGCACGCCGCGCATGCCGACGCAGGCGCCGACCGGATCGATGCTCGAGTCCTTGGAAATCACGGCGATCTTCGCCCTGGAACCGGGATCGCGCGCCACGGCGCGGATCTCGATGATGCCGTCATAGATTTCCGGCACTTCCTGCGCGAACAGGCGGACCATGAACTGCGGATGCGACCGCGACAGGAAGATCTGCGGTCCGCGCGTTTCGCGGCGCACATCGTAGATATAGGCGCGGATGCGGTCACCGGTGCGAAAGCTTTCGCGCGGAATCATCTCGTCGCGGCGCACGACGCCTTCGGCCTTGCCGAGATCAACGACGACCGAACCGAATTCGGAACGCTTGACGATGCCGTGCACGATCTCGCCGATGCGGTCCTTGTATTCATCGTACTGGCGTTCACGCTCGGCATCGCGCACCTTCTGCACGATCACCTGTTTTGCGTTCTGCGCGTTGATGCGGTTGAAATCGACCGGCGGCAGAGTCTCGGCGATGATGTCGCCGACCTGTGCGGCAGGATTGCGCGCACGCGCATCGGCGAGGCTGATCTCGGTCTTGTCGTTGTCGACCTGCTCGACGACGTGCAGATAGCGCGAGACGTGCGTTTCGCCCGTCTTGGGATCGATCTCGACCTTGATCTCGTTCTCGCTGCCATAATGGGCCTTGGCGGCGCGCTGCATGGCCTCTTCCATCGCGGCAAGGACGACGGCCTTGTCGATCGACTTGTCGCGCGCGACAGCGTCTGCGATCTGCAGAAGCTCGGTTCTGTTAGCGGCAATGGCAGCCATGGAATTCTCTCTCCTTATTCGTGCGCGTCAGCGCACCTGCAAGTTAACTCGCGCGTTTGCGCGCCTTTAAATCTTCTGCGATGAGCGCGTCGGTCAGCACCAGCTTGGCTTCGGCGATCTGTTTGAAGGGAATAGCTGCGCGCATGTCCTGGGTCTGGATCAGGACGTCATTGCCTTCCAGGCCGAGAAGCTTGCCGCGAAAGCGCTTGCGGCCGTCGATCGGCGCGTGCAGTTCGATCTTGGCTTCGTGGCCGGACCAGCGGGAAAAATCCATCAGTCGCGTCAGCGGCCGGTCGATGCCGGGCGATGAGACCTCAAGTTCGTAGTCGCCTTCGATCGGATTTTCGGCTTCGAGGAATGTCGTCAGCGCGCGGGCGAGCGTTGCGCAATCCTCGACATTCATCGTGCCGTCCGGACGCTCGGCCATGATCTGCAGCGTCTTCACATGGCCGCCCATCAGGCGCAGGCGCACGAGCCGGAACCCCGCCGCTTCCACGGCAGGTTCGATGATCGGCTCGAGATGGGCCATTGCGCTTAAGATGGGCAAAACTCCAAAAACAAAAGTTTTTCCCGCGCGGCGATCCTTGCGGACCGCCACACAACAGTACGTTCTGTTGTCTGGGATGGCGGCTATGTACGCCGCCAAAGGGCCAAATTCAAGGCCGGGAACCGGAACCGCCGTCCTGGTGGATGTTGCTGCCCTGGCCGACGCCGATCATAACTTCCGTTGGTTGATCAACGGCTTGCGCTGGTTTGGCGGGTTTCGCCGGGATGATGGTGTAGGCGAAAAAGCAAACGCCGATCCCGCACAAAGTCAGCAGCGCGGCAACCAGAATGACGCCCTTGTCCCAATGTTCGTTGCTCGGAATGTCGTCATGTTCGTCCAGGTTCATGTCGCCACTTTATCAGTGCGCACGAAACGAAGAAACGCCGGCGGACCGTGCAGTTCCTTGCTCTCATAGCGGGTCGGTGGCCAGTCGGCGGGTCTGGTTTTCCAGTCGGCGGGACTTTTCGCCGTCCAGGCGAAGGCCGGGTGGGCCATGAGCCGTTCCAGGGCAAAAGCGAGATAGCCCGCATCATCGCTGGCGAAGCGGAATTCTCCGCCGGGCTTCAGAATCCGCGCGATCTGGTCGAGCATCTCGCTCTGGATGAAACGGCGCTTGTGATGTCGCGTCTTGTGCCAGGGATCGGGGAACAGAATGAAAAAGCGCCCGATGCTGGCATCAGGCAGCGCCTCAACGATGTCGCGCGCATCGTCTTCGTAGAGGCGGATATTTGGCAGATGCGCCGGATCAAGCTTAGAGAGCAGCTTTGCCGTTCCGGAAATATAAGGCTCTGCGCCGATCAGTCCGACGCTCGGGCGGGCGTTCGCCTGCCACAGCAGATGCTCGCCACCGCCATAACCGACTTCGAGCCAGACATCGGTGACAGGGTCGCTCGCCGGCGGAAGATATGAAAAGTAGCAACGTGGGTCGCGGTCTTTTTCGAGGCGCAGGGTCAATTTTGGCAACAGCGTCCGGCGCAGTTCGAGCTGATGCGCAGACAGTTTGGGTCCCTTGCGGCGGCCGAAAAGCGCGCGTCTGTGCCGGTTTTTTTGCAGATCGTCCATGACGTGTTGTCGCGGATCGGGCGTCCAAAGGTCAATCGCACCGGATTTCCTCATAATTCTCCTGATACACTAGTAATTATATAGGAATATATCTATATCATTCCCGACTCTTGGGAAGGCGCCCATGGATTTCATCGAGCACATCAATCCGCTGTTCGTCGCGTCCGGATTTGCGGTCGGCTTCATCGTCGGGCTGACCGGTGTCGGCGGCGGATCGCTGATGACCCCGCTCCTCATTCTCCTCTTCGGTGTGCACCCCGCAGCGGCGGTCGGCACCGACCTTCTCTATGCCAGCGTCACCAAGACCGGCGGCGCGACCGTCCATGCCTTTCACCGCACGATCCACTGGCCGCTGGTCGGCAGGCTTGCGCTCGGCAGCGTGCCGGCAGCCTTGCTGACGCTTTTCGCCCTGCAGCGGTTCGGCGGCGAATCCGCTGCGTTGAATGCGCTGATTTCCAAATCGCTTGGCTTCGCGTTGCTGCTGACGGCGGCGACGCTGCTCTTTCGCCGCTTTCTCATCGCGCATTACGCAGAACGCGTCGCTGCGCTCAGCGGCGCGACGATCACCCGGCTGACAATCCTGACCGGCGCGGTGCTTGGCGTGCTCGTCACGCTTTCATCGGTCGGCGCAGGCGCGCTCGGCGTCACGGCGTTGCTTCTGCTTTACCCCAAACTTCCCATCGCACGCATCGTCGGATCGGACATTGCACATGCCGTCCCGCTGACATTGATCGGCGGCGCCGGTCACCTGCTGATGGGCAATATCGATTTCGTCATGCTGGCGACACTTTTACTGGGCTCGCTGCCGGGCATCGTGATCGCGAGCAATCTCGCACCGCGCCTGCCCGAGCGCGCGCTGCAATATGGACTGTCGGCAGTGCTGGTCGCAGTTTCCGTGAAAATGATCGCCTAGAGCGCGCGCTTTAGCGCATCGGCGAGGTCGGACTTTTCCCAGGAGAAGCCGCCTTCGGGATCGGGTTCGCGGCCGAAATGACCGTAGGCCGCGGTGCGCGCATAGATCGGCTTGTTGAGGCCCAGATGCTCGCGAATGCCGCGCGGCTTGAGGCTCATCAGTTCCGGCAGCACCTTTTCAAGCTTGGCTTCGTCGACTTTGCCCGTGCCATGCGTGTCGACATAGACCGACAGCGGATCGGAGACGCCGATCGCATAGGCGATCTGGATCGTGCAGCGGTCGGCCAGACCGGCCGCGACAACGTTCTTGGCAAGATAGCGCGCGGCATAGGCGGCCGAACGGTCGACCTTTGTCGGATCTTTTCCGGAGAATGCGCCGCCGCCATGCGGTGCCGCGCCGCCGTACGTGTCGACGATGATCTTGCGGCCCGTGAGGCCGCAATCGCCGTCCGGTCCGCCGACGACGAAGGCGCCGGTCGGATTGACGTGCCAGATCGTCTTGTCGGTGATCCAGCCTTGCGGCAGCGCCGTGCGGATATAGGGTTCGACGATGGCGCGCACGTCGTTGGACGTCATGTCGGCATCGAGATGCTGCGTGGAGAGCACGATCTGCGTTGCACCGACCGGCTTGCCGTTTTCGTACTGCACGGTCACCTGGCTTTTCGCATCGGGACCAAGCTTGGGTTCCTTGCCGGCATGACGCGCATCGGCGAGGAGCTTCAAAATCCTGTGGCTGTAGAACAGCGGCGCCGGCATGAGCGCCGGCGTTTCGCGGCAGGCATAGCCGAACATGATGCCCTGGTCGCCCGCGCCTTCATCCTTGTTCCCGGACGCATCCACGCCCTGCGCGATATGCGGCGACTGGGCGTGCAGCAGAACTTCGACATTCGCCGTCTTCCAGTGAAAGCCTTCCTGCTCGTAGCCGATATCCTTGATCGCCTTGCGCGCGACTTCGATGATCTGCTCTTCGCCGATGTGCTTCGGCCCGCGCGTTTCGCCGGCGATGATCACGCGATTGGTCGTCGCCATCGTTTCGCAGGCGGCGCGGATGTCCCAGGGAGACAGGCCGCTTTTGGGACCTTCGCGGAAAAACAGGTCGACGACTTCGTCGGAAATGCGGTCGCAAACCTTGTCCGGATGCCCTTCGGACACGCTCTCGCTGGTGAAGAGGTAGTTCTGACGCGCCATCGCCTTGAGCCCTTCGTCGCCTGTCCCGGTGGAAGGGCAGCTTTTTGCAACAATCGCCCCCGGGGTCAACTGGCTAAGGCGCGGCATACTCAGATAGGGTTTGGCGACCCGAATTCGAAGGAGAAACAACCATGTCTGCACCTTTTCAAGGCGGTTGCGCCTGCAAGGCCATCCGATACGAGGTCTCAAGCGAGCCATTCGCCGTCATGGAGTGTCATTGCCGCGATTGCCAGCATGCCTCGGGCGGTGCGGCCGCAACGGTCGCCATCGTTCCGCGGCCTGCCTTCAAGCTGACCAAGGGTACGCCGAAGGCTTACACGGTGAAGGGTGAGTCTGGCGGCGACGTCACGCGCTTTTTCTGCGCCGATTGCGGCTCGCCGCTCTACAGCTTTCCAGGCGATGCGCCCATAGCGGCGGTCAAGGCAGCCTCGCTCGATGATCCAAGCTGGCTGAAGATCGGCGGCGCGCTGTACGTGAGCTCGGCACAGCCCTGGGCGCATATCGACCGCAATCTCCCGGCGTTCGAAAAAATGCCGCCAATGGGCGGATGATCAGCCATCAGAGGATGAAGCGCGACAGGTCCTGATCCTTGGCGAGATCATCGACGCGGCTGTGCACATAGGCGCCGTCGATCACAATCTTTTCGCCTGTACGCTCGGTCGCCGAGAAACTGATCTCGTCCAGCACGCGCTCCATGATCGTCTGCAGACGCCGCGCGCCGATATTCTCGACGCTCGCATTCACCTGCGCAGCGAGATCGGCGATCGCCGTGATGCCGTCGACGGTGAAGTCGAGCGACACGCTTTCGGTATTGAGAAGCGCCACATATTGCTTGATCAGGCTCGCTTCCGGCTCGGTCAGGATGCGCTGGAAATCGTCGCGCGTAAGCGCCTTCAACTCGACGCGTATCGGCAGGCGCCCCTGCAGCTCCGGCAGGAGATCGGACGGCTTGGCCGTATGGAACGCGCCCGACGCGATGAAAAGAATGTGATCAGTCTTCACCGGCCCGTGCTTTGTCGCAACCGTCGTGCCCTCGATCAGGGGCAACAGATCGCGCTGCACGCCTTCGCGTGAAACATCGCCGCCGCCGCGCATTTCGCTGCGCGCGCAGATCTTGTCGATCTCGTCCAGAAATACGATGCCGTGATTCTCCACCATCTCGATGGCGTCGCGGATGATCGTGTCGTTGTCGAGCAGCTTGTCGGCTTCTTCAGCGACGAGCGGAGCATGCGCATCGGCGACCGTCAGGCGGCGTTTCTTGCCCTGCTGTCCGAAGGCCTTGCCGAAGATGTCCCCGATATTGACCATCGAGATCTGCGCATTGGGCATGCCCGGAATCTCAAACGCCGGCGCGCCGCCGGCATCCTTCATCTCAAGCTCGACTTCCTTTTGATCAAGCTCTCCGGCGCGCAGCGCCTTGCGAAAGCTTTCGCGCGTGTTGCCGCTGGAGGCGCCGACCAGCGCATCGAGGATTCGATTTTCCGCCCGCGCTTCAGCCTGGGCCTCGACATCGCGGCGCTTGGCGGCGCGCACCTGCGCAATGCCGACTTCCAGAAGATCGCGCGCAATCTGATCGACGTCGCGCCCGACATAGCCGACCTCGGTGAACTTGGTCGCTTCGACCTTGAGGAATGGCGCCTGGGCGAGTTTGGCGAGGCGGCGCGAAATCTCGGTCTTGCCGACTCCGGTCGGCCCGATCATCAGGATGTTCTTGGGCAGAACTTCTTCGCGCAGTTCAGGACTGAGCTGCTGACGCCGCCAGCGGTTGCGCAGCGCAATGGCGACCGCGCGCTTGGCGTCGTGCTGCCCGACGATGTAGCGATCGAGCTCGGAAACAATTTCACGCGGGGTGAACGACGAACTCATGGGCTCTCTAGACTCTCTATGACGACATTCTCATTGGTGTAGATGCAGATATCGGCGGCGATCTTCATGGCGCGGCGCGCGATTTCTTCTGCGGAAAGATCCAGCGACAACAGCGCCCGCGCGGCAGCCAGCGCGAACGGCCCGCCCGATCCGATCCCGATCAGCCCATCTTCAGGTTCGACCACATCGCCGGTGCCCGAGAGAATGAGCGAGGTTTTGGAATCGGCGACAGCCATCATCGCCTCCAGCCGGCGGAGGTAACGATCGGTGCGCCAGTCCTTTGCCAGTTCGACGCAGGCGCGCGCCAGATTGCCGGGATGCTGCTCGATTTTGGCCTCAAGGCGCTCCGAAAGGGCGAAGGCATCCGCCGTTGCGCCGGCGAATCCGACGAGCACATCGCCCTTGCCGATACGCCGCACCTTGCGCGCGTTGGACTTCATCACGGTTGCGCCTGCCGTCACCTGGCCGTCGCCGGCAACGACGACCTTGCCGCCTTTGCGCACCGACAGGATCGTCGTGGAGCGCCATTTTTCTTTTTCCGCCATGTCGTTCAACCTATTGTCGCGCTTTGAAGGACGCGTTCATGCTTGTGAAAATCCTGGCCGCCGCGAGCCTAGGCGCGGCTCTCATCGCCGCGCAACCGGCCCTGGCCGCGCCGCTGACCTATGACTGTCAGGCTTATATAACAAGGGTGGAGAAGGTTCCCCCGCCCGTCGCAGGCGACGCCGATCCCTGGCAATGCAAAACGCCGTCCGCGCAACCGACGACGGCGACGCACTGGTTCCGCAATTCGCTGGAATATTGCCGGCTCGTCGTGGGCATCTATGACGACGCCCTGCGCGCAGCCAAGCGCATCGCAGCGACGCATCGTCGGAATCGGTGGATCGTGCTGATGGACGCCGACGAGACCGTGCTCGACAATTCTCTCTTCGAGCGCGAACGCAACATGTGCGGCAACGAATTCCACGACGCGCAATGGGAAAGCTGGGTGCATGCCGATATGGCGCGCGCCGTTCCGGGCGCCGCGGCCTTCACTCAGCAGGTGCATCGCCTTGGCGGCCTCATAGGCATAATCACCAATCGCATCGCGGCAGACGATGTGAACACGCAGCGCGTTCTGCGGCGCAACGGCATCTGGTTCGACTATGAGATGGGCATGTCCGGAACCGTGACTGACAAGACGGAGCGCTGGCGCGGCGCTGTGACCGAATTGTCCCGCAAGGTCGCAGGACATCCAAGGGCCGTCCTGTGGCTTGGCGACCAGGTCACTGACTTGCCGATCCTTGGCAAGACGGGCGAGATCCTGCGGCCCATGAGCCAGAAGGATTCCGGGGCCGGCACCGGCACCAGCTTCTTCATCCTGCCCAACCCCATGTACGGCAACTGGCAGGACAATCCGGCCAACTGACGATTAACGACTTGGGCCAAAGTTTCGGTTATGAGAGGCCCTTGGCCCCAAAAAAGGCCGCCCGGAGACTGGCCATGCGTACCGCGACCGTAGAAAGAAAGACCCGCGAGACCGAGATCGCCGTTTCGCTCGACCTGGACGGGTCTGGCGAGTGCGACATCGATACGGGCATCGGTTTCCTCGACCATATGCTGGAAAGCTTTGGCCGCCATTCCATGATCGATCTGAAGGTGCGCGCCCAGGGCGATCTGCACGTCGATTTTCACCACACCACCGAGGACACGGCGATCGTGATCGGCCAGGCGGTGAAGAAGGCGCTTGGAGATTTTTCAGGCATCACGCGCTTTGGCGCGGCGCTTATTCCGATGGACGAATGCCTGACGCGCGTCGCCATCGACGTGTCGAACCGGCCCTATCTTGTCTGGCACGTGAATATTCCCAAGCCGAAGCTTGGTGAGATGGATACCGAACTCTTCAAGGAGTGGTTCCAGGCGTTCGCCCAGAATGCCGGCGTATGCCTGCACATCGAGAATCTCTATGCCGAGAACAGCCACCACATCGTGGAAAGCTGCTTCAAGGGTACGGCGCGCGCTCTGCGTCAGGCGATCTCGCCGGACGAGCGGCTCGAAGGCGGTGTTGCCTCGACCAAGGGAACGCTCAGCGAGAAGAGTTGAGTAGGCCGCTCTGGCTAGCCGCCGTGCGAGAGCCGAAGTCTGGCACTGACAATTTGTCAGAAAGTTGACGCAAGCGTCACTTTCATTGACTCTTCACACTCACCCTTTACAATGACGGCATCGTCACCATTTCCATCCAGAACAGCCGGAGCCGCGCGCCATGGTCCAGATCACCAAAGACGAAGCCTACGACGCGGTTGCGCCGGACGACTTCCCCGCGATGCTGAATCCCGCGCGTTACGGCGTGCGTTCGACCGCATTCGACAAGATCATCAGCGCGACCCACGATCATTTCTGGGATCCGCTCGACAAGAAGTACATCGACTTCAACGCACCGTTCGACACGACGGCGAAGACGATCCTTCCGGAAAATTTCTTCCCGATCTTCCACACCCGCATCGGCGACAAGATGACGTCCGAGCAGAAGATCAAGTTCGCCAATGAATCCGCGCGCTGGCAGCTTTCCGCCATCCTGCATGGCGAGCAGGGCGCGCTCGCCCTCTCCGCCTCGCTCTGCCATATCCTCAAAGACCCGGGCGCGCAGGAATACGCCGCCAACCAGGCGCGCGAGGAAGCCCGCCACGTCACCGCGTTCGCCAGCTACATCAAGGCGCGCTGGGGTACGCCGCTGCCGTGCGGCGCCACGCTTCAGGCACTGTTGACCGAGATGGTCGGCGCACCGGAGGTCTACAAGAAGATCGTCGGCATGCAGATGCTCGTTGAAGGCCTTGCGATGGGCGCGTTCGCGACGCTCTACCAGAATTCGCAGGACCCGCTCCTGGTCAAGCTCTGCCAGCTCGTGATGACGGACGAAGCGTTCCATCACAAGTTCGGCAAGATCTGGGCCGACCGCACGATCCCCAAGCTTTCGGAAGATGAAAAGAACCTGGTCGAAGACTGGGCCGCGCAATGCTTCCAGACCCTGCTCTTCAACCTCGTCAATGCCGAGCAGATGCAGGTCGTCTATGACTCGGTCGGCATCGACTGGCAGGACGCACGCGCCGCGATCATGGAAGCCTTTGGCGACCAGCAGCGCCGCGAAGGCATGAAACAGTCCGCCAACATCTTCCGCGTGCTCATCAAGACCCTGGTCAACGCCGGCATCATCACCGAGCGCACCAAGGCGTTCTACGGCATGTATGTCGACATGGACGAGTTGAAGAACGAAGGCACGCGCATGGTCGGCGACGACATCGCCGAAGAAGGCATCAAATATCTGCAGACCATCAACTTCGCCGACCGCAGCAAGAGCGCGAGCCTGCTCGCAGCGGAGTAATCAGACAAGAATGCGTACGAAGAGCTCCGGACCTTGCGCCGGGCTCTTTGTTTTGAGGTTATCACGCGCGGCCGGTCGCGCCAGGTCCGTGAACGCACCTAGCCGTTATACGCATTCACCAGCGTCGCGATGTCGAGCTTTCTCATCTTGAACATCGCTTCGGTCATGCGCGCGACCTTGGCCGGATCGCTGCCCGTCGCCATCTCCGGCAGAACATCGGGCACGACCTGCCAGGAGACGCCGAACTTGTCCTTCAGCCAGCCGCACATGCTTTCCGCGCCGCCGTTCGCCGTCAGTCCGTTCCAGTAATGGTCGATCTCCGTCTGCGTCTTGCACCTGATGGAGAAGGAAACGGCCTCGCTCTGCTTGAAGATCGGCCCGCCGTTCAGCGCGAGGAAATCGACGCCGTCGAGCGTGAAGTCGACCATCATTGCAAGCCCCTTCGGCATCCTGCCGCCCTCGGCATAGCGCGAGATCTTGTTGATGCGCGAATTGGGAAACAGCGTCAGATAGAATTGCGCGGCGTCCTCAGCCTCCTTGTCGAACCAGAGGCAGGGCGAGATCTTCTGCATTTGCATCCTCTCTTCTATTGCGGCGGCGGTCCGTCCATCAGCAGTCGGATGACGAGTTCACCCGGTCCGGCAACCTTCAGGAATTCCTTGGCCTGGCGCAGAATCTCCTCCCTTGAATCCGCCTGGAGGATTCCGAATCCTCCACCCAGAAGATCGGGCGCCAGTCCGGAGCCGTCCTTCACGCTGTAGTCGCCAGCCGCAAGACGCACGCGCATGCCTTGTTCGGCGCCAAGAAAACCGCCGCCCATGATGAATTTTCCCGCCGCGCTCTGACGCGCCACAAGTTCGTCCATGCCCTTGAGGTCGGCCGGAGGTCCCGGAGGCGCATCGGATTTGTAGAAGGCGATATACTTCATAGGGCGATCCTTCGCGGCTGGTTTGACAGATGCGTTGATATCAACATAATTACGGCATGTCAAAATCCGAGTCGCTTTCGCTGGCCGTAACACACGAGGTGCGCGACACGTGCCTCTGCCTGCACGCGCAACGCGCGGCGCGTTCCATGGCGCGGCGGTTCGACGAAGCGCTCGCGCCCTTGCGGCTGACGAACGGTCAGTTCTCGCTGCTGGTCTCGCTCAACCGTCCTGCGCCGCCGCCACTTGGCGCGGTGGCCGCATTGCTCGCGATGGACCGCACGACACTCACCGCCAATCTCAAGCCACTGCAACGCAGGAGATTGGTGAAGGTTGCGGTCGACAAGAATGACAAGCGCAGCCACTTGCTCGTCCTGACACCGGCCGGAAAAGCCTTGCTCCGAAAGGCGCTGCCCATCTGGCGCAAGACGCATGGTGAGGTTGACCGCGCATTTTCGAAGTCCCAGCTCGACAATTTGCGCGCCGGTCTTCTTGCCATTTCCTGACGATTGAAATTCCGTTCCGCAAATGTTCCAATCGGGCATGGTGGCGTTTTCGACAGCAACGGCGGCAGACGTGGCGCGCGGCGTGAGTCGCTTGCTTCTGCAGCAGGGCTACAGCCCGATCCTGGAATTCACCCTCGCCAATGGCAGAAGGCTCGACGTGGCCGCGCTGGGTCCGGACGGCACCTTGCTGGGCGTCGAGATCAAGGTCGCGCTGGCCGATCTGCGCGGCGACACGAAGTGGCCGGAGTATCTGGAGTATTGCGAGCATTTCTATTTCGCAATTCCGCCGGACTTCCCGGACGAGCATGTGCCGCCTTCGACCGGGCTGATCGTCGCCGACCGCTATGGCGGCGCGATCATCCGTCCGGCGACGCCAGCCGCGGTGCATGCCAGCCGGCGCAAGGCCGTGACGTTGCGCTTCGCCAAGGTTGCGGCGGACCGGCTTGCCAATGTCCTCGATATCGCGTCGGAACCGCGCAGCAGTCTGGATGAAAACGATGGCGATCACTAAGGCACAGTTCAAGAAAATCGCGCTCTCGTTTCCCGAGGCGAACGAGAAGCTGTCCTATGGTTCGCCGGCGATCTTCATCGCCAAGAAATTCTTCACGCGCCTGCGCAGCCAGGACGATTCCATCGTATGGATCGTCGGCTCGATCGACGAGCGCGACCACATGCTGGAGATGGATCCCAAGACCTATTTCATCACCGATCACTACAAGGACTATCCGTCCGTGCTCGTGCGCACATCGCGCATCGACCAGACAATGCTGAAGAAAATGCTCGAGCGCCGCTGGCGCGCGATCGCGCCCAAGAAGCTCATCAGAGAAGTCGACGACGCAGTCGCGGCAAAGCCCGTGAAAAAGGCCGCCGTCAAGCCCAGCAAGAAAATGAAGCGCTAGCGCGGGCTGCGCTTGGCGAGGATGCGTTGCAGCGTGCGGCGATGCATGTTGAGGCGGCGCGCGGTTTCCGAAACATTGTGGCCGCAAAGTTCGTAGACGCGTTGAATGTGTTCCCAACGCACGCGGTCGGCCGACATCGGATTTTCCGGCGGCTTGGGCTTTGAGCCCGGCTGCGCCATCAGCGCAGCTAGGATGTCGTCGGCATCGGCGGGCTTGGGCAGATAGTCGATAGCGCCGTATTTCACCGCTGCGACCGCGGTTGCGATATTGCCGAAACCGGTCAGAACGACGACCCGGCTGTCCGGCCGTACAACATGCAAGGTCTCCACGACATCAAGCCCGTTGCCGTCATCGAGCTTGAGATCGACTACGGCGTAGGCCGGCGGGGCTTCCTTTGCGCGCGCTTTGCCCTCGGCAACGCTCTCGGCGATGGTGACACTGAAGCCGCGCGCTTCCATGGCGCGGGCCAGACGCTCGCGCAACGGGCGGTCGTCTTCCACCAGCAAAAGGGTCTTGTCTTCAGGCATACTCATCTTCTGTACCGGGTTCGATCTGGCGCGTTCATATACCGCGCTTCCTGTGACCTCAACCAAAACTACCTCCTCAGGGGTGAATCCCTCAGATGGTGCAGCTTTTGGCATGCTCCAGCGCGCAATATTCTGATTTGGATCATCGTTTGCGCTAAAGCTTGGCCATGCCCGGCCTTCCCCCTGCCATCCTGTTCGACCTGGACGACACCATCATCTCGGCCTATGGCCGCCCCGAGCTTGCATGGACAGCCGTCATCGGTGAATTCGCCGATGTTCTGGGTCCCGAAGGCTCACAGGGCCTGCTGGCCGCCGTGCAGGCATCGGCGAATGCGTTCTGGGCTGATCCCGATCGGCACCGTGTCTGGCGCCAAAAGCTGCGCGAGGCCCGGCGCGAGATCGTTGTCCACGCTTTTAAAGAATTTACCAGACATGGCGGCCAGGTTCCCGGCCTCAAGGTTCAGCACGCCCTTGCCGATCGCTTCAGCGACTATCGCGACGAACAGATGCACATCTTTCCCGACGCACACCACACGATCGACACGCTTCGGGAACTCGGCGTGAAGCTCGCGCTGATCACCAACGGCGATGGCGAGGGCCAGCGCACCAAGGTCGAACGTTTCGATCTCTCTCGCCGCTTTCATCACATCCAGATCGAAGGTGAGCACGGCTTCGGCAAACCGGAACCGCGCGCCTATCTTCACGCGATGTCGGCGCTGGGAGTCAAAGCGCATCAGACCTGGATAGTGGGCGACAATCTGGAATGGGAAGTTGCCGCGCCGCAGCGTCTCGGGATTTACGCCATCTGGTACGACCCGCATGGTACAGGCCTGCCACCAGACAGTGGCGCGAAGCCGGATCGCATCGTACGTAAGTTGTCAGACTTGCTACGGTGAAAACTTTTTCCAGGTTTCTCTTGAACCGAGTCGGTCAAATCACCATTTCCGTTAAATCCCCACAGGTGTGAGCAGGACGGCGCAAGAGCAATTCAACTTGCTCGTCGTCCGGCGCATACGGTGGAAAAATCAGTGACAGTGTTTCTGCTGCCCAAGTTGCAGGAGGCGCATCAGACGGGGGTCCTGCTGCATCGCTTGGCCCTGCGCCGCAAGTGCGTTCATCTGCGGACCCATCTGATCGGTGATCGGCTTGTCTTCCGCTTGATACTGGGCATTGCGGGCAGCTTCACCCGCCGACATGGCTTCGGACGCCGCGGCGCAGGTCGCGTTGATGCCGCCAAAGCAGCCCGCCTCCATCGCGGCGGTGTCAGCAGCCGCTTCGCTCTGAAGCTCGGCTTCGCGCGCCACATTGCGGCGCTGAAGTTCCTGGGCATTACGGCCGAGTTGAAGTGTCGAGCCGCCGCGAACCTGATTCACATACGGCATCATGGCCTCAGCAATCTGCTCGCAGGTCATGGCATCGTCGCCTGGTCTGGTTCCATCATCCGTGGCGTGGGTGGCGGAGACGGCGGCCAACAGACTGAGGCCGGTCAAAGCGCTGCGGACAAGAATTCCCATCGCTCACCCCTCTGACGAGACGCGATGTGAATTTACGGCGGCGGACAAATATTGGCAATCCGGTCCTGTCGGCCAAGGGCTGGTTGTGAGGTGCGCTGCGGTACTACCCCTCGCCGCGTCCGGGCGGTCCTTCGCCATCGATTGTGTTGCGCGGCCACACCATCGAGATGCGTGCTCCGCCGGAATCGAGGTTGACGACACTGACCTGTCCGCCGGTCTGCTCGATGAGAGTTTTCGCGATGAAGAAGCCAAGGCCCATGCCTTCATGCTTCTCAAGTCCGCCTGACGGACCGATCTCGGTATCGCCGATCGCGAATTGGCCCGGGCGCGAGGTGATGTAGGGCTCGCCGATGCGTTCGAATATCTCGGGTGCGAAACCAGGGCCATCATCCTCGACGGAGATGCGCAACTGGCTGGCGTTCCAGCGTGCCTGCACGCGCACGCGGCTCTTGGCAAAGTCGGCGGCGTTCTCGACGATGTTGCCGAGCCCGTGAAGCAGTTCCGGTGCACGCCACACTTGCGGCTCGGGGTCGCCGGGCCGATCCGGCGACAGAGAGATCGTGATCTCCAGATCCTCGCCGCGATAGGGCTCGACGATGTCCTCGAGAAACGCGCCGAGCGGCAGGCGCGCGGTTTCGCCAAGCAGCGCCTCTTCCGGATTGGAAAGGCGTGCGAGAATCGCGCGGCAACGTTCGGCCTGCTGGCGCAACAGGCGCGCATCTTCGGCTTCGCCGGAATTGGGCGGCAGCGCACGCTCGAGCTCGCGCGAGACCACCGCGATGGTGCCGAGCGGGGTGCCCAGCTCATGCGCCGCAGCCGTCGCCAATGCACCAAGCGAGGCGAGACGATGCTCGCGCGAGAGCGCAAGCTGCGTGGCCGCGAGACCGGCCGACATGCGTGCGCCTTCGCTTGCGATGCGCCAGGCATAGACGGAGGTGAAGCCGATGCCAATGACGAGCGAAGCCCAGATGCCGGCTTGGTACAGCGTGGGCAGTGCGATCTCCTCGCCGCCCGGCCAGGGCAGTGGCAGGTGCCAGACCGAAATCACGGAGACAAGCGCGAACGCGATCGCCGCCAGAATGAGCGTGTTGCCCATGTTGAGTGTCGCCGCCGCGATCACGACGGGCGCCAGAAACATCAGGGCGAAAGGATTGGTGATGCCTCCCGTCAGATAAAGAAGCGCAGCGAGCTGGAACACGTCGAAGGCGAGATAGACCGTCGCTTCGCGATTGGTGGAGCGGTGGCTCGCCGGATAGCGCAACGCCAGGATGATGTTGAGAATCGCGCTGGCCGCGATGAAGCCGGCGCATTGCGCCAGAGGCAAGGGATAGCCGAAACCGAAATAGACGATGAACAGGGCCGCCGATTGTCCGCTGACGGCAAGCCAGCGCAGGTTTGACAGCGTACGAAGCCTGACGCGGCCGCGCGCCGCCGAAGCCGGCGTGTTGGAGAATGTCCGAACGGGGCTTGTTTCTGTGTGATTTGCCATGTCCCTTGCCCCAGTGAAGGCTGATCGGCCACTTTTCAACGTCGCCGAAGGCCACTATCTATCCCCGCGAGGGGCTCATCAATTGCGGAAATCTCCATGCGTCGCCTCTCCATCGTTTTGATCCCTGCTGCCCTCGTCCTTGCGCTGATCGCGGGCTATTTCATCTGGCACGCCAGCGACAATCTTCCGGCCCTGGGACGCAATGTGGAGACGGGGACCGTCGCAATCGGCGGGCCGTTCACGCTGATCGACCAGAACGGCGTTAAACGATCCTCGGCCGACTTTCACGGCAAGTACATGCTGATCTATTTCGGCTATTCCTTCTGCCCGGACGTCTGTCCCACGACCATGGCTCTGATGGCCGATGCGCTCGACAAGATGGGACCGAAAGCCGATGCGGTCGTGCCGATCTTCATCTCCATCGATCCGGAGCGAGACACGCCTGCGAAGCTCAAGCCGTATGTGGCGTCGTTCGGCCCGCGCTTCGTGGGACTGACCGGCGATTTGAAGACGATCAAGAAGGTCGCCGATCTCTACCGCGTCTATATCAAGAAGGAACCGCTGGAGAACGGCAACTATGCCATGGACCATTCCAGCGTGATCTACCTGATGGGACCGGACGGCAAGTTCGTCGGCTACTGGGACGACACGTCCGTCGGCCCCGACAAGCTGGCGGCCGCGCTCGAGAAGCTGATTTAAAGCCCTGGCGCCGACAGTCCGGATTGCAACGCCGCGGCGATCAGCGTGTTGCGCATCAGACAAACGATCGTCATGGCGCCGACGCCGCCCGGCACCGGCGTGATGAAGCCCGCGACCTTCTCCGCCGCCGCATAGTCGACATCGCCGACGACCTTGGTCTTGCCGCCGCCAAGGTCGATCCGATTGATGCCGACATCGATGACGATCGCGCCTGGCTTGATCCAGTCGCCGGGCACGAAATTCGGCTTGCCGATGGCGGCGACGAGGATGTCGGCTCGCAGCGCATGCGCCTTCAGATCGCGCGTCCTGGAATGCGCCATGGTCACCGTGGCGTTCGCCGCAAGGAACAATTGCGCCGAAGGCTTGCCAAAGAGCAGAGAGCGGCCGATGACAAGCACGTCCTTGCCGGTGATGTCGCCGACATATTCCTTGAGCAACATCATGACGCCGGCCGGCGTGCAGGAGACGAGTTGCGCCCGGCCGCTCACGAGCAGCCCGGCATTGGTCGGCGTCAGCGCGTCGACATCCTTGGCGGGATCGAGCATGTCGAGCACCGCGCTCTCGCGCACCTGCCCGGGCAGCGGCATCTGCACCAATATTCCGTGTACGGATTTGTCGTCATTGAGCGCCCTGACGCGCGCCAGAACCTCCGCCTCGCTGGCGTCCGCGGGCAGCGTGTAGTGCAGCGATTTGAAGCCGAGCGCCTCAGCCGCCTTGCCCTTGTTGCGGACATAGATCTCGCTGGCCGGATCGTTGCCGACGAGAACGGTGGCAAGTCCCGGTACGATGCCATGCGCGGCTTTCAGCTTGGCGGCCTCCTCGCCGACGCGCGCCCGCAGGCCCGCGGCAAAGGTTTTTCCGTCGATGATCTTGGCGCTCATTTCGCTGTCTCCATGGTTTGGAGCCGCGCTGCGACCGAGGCCGCTGCCGGCGATATCTAAATCGTCTTCAGGCGCGCGGTCTCGCCGCGCGCAATGTGAATGCAGGATTTGGGCACGCCGAGCGACTTGCTGAGCAACGCCAGCAGGGCCGCGTTCGCCTTGCCATCCTCGGGCGGGGCGGCGACGCGTGCCTTAAGAAATTCCGAGCCATCGGCGCCGCGCGTCCAGCCGTCGATGGCGTCGCGCCCGCCCTTGGGCGTCAGCCGGAGTTTGAAGGAAAGCGCTGCGCCGTTGATCCGGACACGTGCGCCCACGGTCAGACGCGATAGATCAGATATGTCAGCAAATCGTCGAGGAAAATTCGCAGCAGTTCGATGCCGATCAGGACCACGATGGGTGACAGGTCCAGTCCGCCGATCGGGGGGATGAAACGGCGCACGCGGCGAAACACAGGCTCGGTCAGCGCGTACAAAATCTGCACCAGCTGGCGGACCAGCTGATTGCCGGTGTTGAGCACGCCGAATGCGATCAGCCAGCTCGCCACGACGGCTGCGATGATCACGAAGGTGTAGAGGCCAAGGACGGTGTCGACCAGCCAGATCAGTGGATTGAGAAAGACGAAGGACATGGAACTGGGCCGCACCTGTTGAGTCGCTGCATGCAGAGCCTGCTTGTACCGGCTGGGGAATGGCTTTCCAAGCGTTCGGGTCCGGACTTCTTTTTCTGGACCGGTTTTGCCGGAATTCGCCGCTTTCCGAGCCGCAAATCGCTCAGATCTTGCAGCCTTGACACTGCAAGGCCGCCCTCCCTACATACCCGCCGCGCCCGCGGGCGCGACGCGTGGTTCGGGGCTGTAGCTCAGTTGGGAGAGCGCCTCGTTCGCAATGAGGAGGTCAGCGGTTCGATCCCGCTCAGCTCCACCAGCCTCCGCTGCTGCGCAGCTCCGGTTGGCTGGCCCGGACCACAGATTTCGAGACCGATTGTCTTCTACTTCCCGACATAGCTGACGCGCCAGACAACCTTGCCCGCATCGTCGGCGATGAGAAGGCTGCCGTCCCTGGCGACGGCCAGGCCCGCCGGACGGCCCCAGACGTGAGCTGGCGTGCCCGGCTTGTCGGCGCCGTTCCAGAAGCCGGTGACGAAGTTCTGGTACGTGCCGGTGGGCCGGCCGTTCCGGAACGGCACGCGCACGACCTTGTAGCCCGTCGGCGCGCCGGAATTCCACGAGCCATGCAGAGCCACGAAGGCATCGCCCTTGTAGGACGCAGGAAACTGATCGGCTTCGTAGAAGACGAGGCCAAGCGGCGCGGAATGCGCGTGAAACAGAAGATCCGGCATCACCGCCTTGGCTTGAAGATCTAGACGCCTGGTGCCGTAGTCCGGATCGGGATGCCGGCCGAGATAGGAATAAGGCCAGCCATAGAACGCACCCTGCTGCACATGGGTCAGATAGTCCGGCACGAGTTCGTCTCCGAGCCCGTCGCGCTCGTTGACGGTGACGAAGAGATCATCCGTACCCGGATAGAATTGCATGCCCACCGGATTGCGCAGTCCCGACGCGAACGTGTGAAGCGAGCCGTCCGCTGCGATGGTCTGCACCGTGGCGCGCGTCGGCGCGTCCTCGCCAACGTTGCTGGCGCTGCCGATTCCGACATAGAGCGTGCCTTTGGAATCGACCGCGAGGTCGCGCGTGATGTGATTTCCGGCCGGGCTGAGGTCCGGCGCGCTGGTGACGCGGATGCGCTTGCCCGCTGTCTTGGCGCCGTCCGTGTAGTCCAGCCGCCAGACAGCGTATAGGTCGCCGACGAACAGAGCACCCTTCGTGAATACGAGGCCATGCGGCGCACGAAATCCGGTGGCGAAGGTGCTGGATTCGACCTTGCCGTTGTTCTCATGCAGCAGCGTGATGCGACCCGCGCCGGTTTCAGCGAGAAAGACATCGCCGTTCGGCGCAATCGCCATCCAGCGCGGATTGCTGAGGCCGGACGCATAAATCGACACCGTGAAACCGGCCGGAACGTCGGGCAGAACCCCGGCCGGGCGGGCCACGCGTTGCGAGGGATTGGCCACGGCGGGAGTCGCATAAGGTTTCGGTAAGTTATTGACGGATATATGAAAAACGTCTCCTGGCCGATCTGCCGCCCCGGCCGGAACTCCGCCCAGGAGGGTCGAACAAACGAGCACAACGAGAGGGAATGTGCGGTTCATGAACGGGTCCGAAAAGGGGTGCGTCAAGGAAAGCTTTACCACGGCGGCTTAATGCTCAGCGGTAACGAATGAGAATCGTCATGCGATCCCTGTCCCTCGCCGCGTTGGCCCTGATTGTGTTGGCCGCGCCTGCGTTCGCTGCAGACGGCGACGACAGCGGCGGCGGCAAGGCGCCCAAGCACAAGGTCACGCAATCGCCTTCCTACATCGAGGTCGATCCGATGTACGCGACCATTCTCGAGGACGATCGGCCGGTCGGCATGCTGATGATCGGCGTCGGCCTGGACATTCCCGACGAAAAGCTTCGCGCGGAAGCGGAACATGCCATGCCTGTTCTGCGCGACGCCTATGTCCGCAACATGATGAACTTCAGCACGACATCGGTCCGCAGTTGGAAACAGCCCGATGTGGCGATGATCGCCGACCGCCTGCAGGCAGTCACCGACCGCGCTCTGGGCCGCAAGGGTGCGAAGCTGCTGCTGGCCCAGGTCGCGATGCGCGTGACGAAATAGTTCGAACGCGGCGTCGACGCCTACTGTCCCAGATATTGCTGCAGCACAGCCCGCGTACGCGCGAATGCATCGTCATAGGCCGACGGATTGTAGTGGCTGCCATTGATGACAAAGTCATGATCGGTGTCGGGGTAGGTGGTGAGTTCGAACTGTGCATTGACTGCCTTGGCTGCATCGGCAATTTCGTGGGCCTTTCCGATCAGACAGCAATCCTTGTAGGTGTCTGATTCACCGGCGAACATCACGACCGGCACATTGATGCGCCCGGCAAATGCCGCCGCGTCCTTGATCGGTTTGGTCGCAGGATACCATGCAGCGACTACAGCGACCTGGCTGCCCCAGCCCGAACCAAAGCCGAGGACGATCCCTCCGCCGAGAGAGAAGCCGACGAGGCCGACTTTGCCGGGAAGCGCGTGCGGCATCTGCAAAGCCTCCGCGATCGCATCTCGCAGGCCTTGACCGTGCGTTCCTTCCATCGGATTGCCGTCGTACAGCACGACGTCATAGCCAAGTGCCGCAATTTTCTCGGCAACGAGATGATAGTGATCCGGACCGGACTGGCCGGACACGACGACCACGACGCGGCCCTTGCCCTGCGGCGGTGCGATCTCCTCTCCGGCGCTTGCCGGACGGGTAATAAGACAGAACATCAATGCGCCCACGATGGCGGCGCAACTCGCGATCTGCTTTCGCATGAGGCCCTCCCGATTTGCGGCCAGCATAGGATCAAATGTCGTGGCACGAACATTTGGCGTCTTGTAATGTAGCCGCGGTCAGCGGCCGGAGAATTTAGGATCTCGTTTCTCGAGAAACGCCTTGATGGCCTCGCGATAGTCCTCCGACGTCGTCGTCATGACATACTGGTCCAGATCCATGAAGGTCGTCGCATGGTGCAGCGCATTGGCCGCCCCGTTGACGCCCTGCTTGGACACGCGCACGGCATTTGGCGGCAGCTTGGCGATTTTTTCGGCCCAGCGTATCGCGGCCGCAAGCGCTTCGCCATCGGGAACAACTTCATCGGCAAGGCCCCAGATAAGCGCCTGATCAGCTCCCACCTTTTCGCCGAAGATGACGAACTGCTTGGTGCGCGATGGGCCGATGAGCGAAACAAGTCGCGGCACCGCATGCCAGCTCATGTTCATGCCGAGCGGGATCTCCGGCAGGCGCATGTGCGAACCCTTCGCCATGATGCGGAAGTCGCACGCTGCAGCCAGCGCGCCGCCGCCACCGATGCAGTACTTTTCGATCGCGCAGATCGTGACCTGTTCAACGCGGTCCCATGCGTCGCATAGATCGGGGCCGATGCGCGTCATATGCCGGCGTTCAAGAAGCCCCGGCGCGCGACGGCGGTCCATCGCCGGGTCTTTGAGATCGGCGCCTGCGGTGAATGCGCCCTTGCCGACGATGATGACGGCCTGGGTTTCCAGATCGTCCGCAAAGCTTCGGGCGGTTTCGGTCATCTCCAGGATCAGTTGCCGGGAGAGTTCGTTGCGTCCATTGCCGCGATCCATGGTGACGGTCGCAATTGCGCCGTCCGTTCGATCGTGACGAAGTCGCCGATTTTGGTGGTCGTGGTCATGCCGGGCTCTGGAGATTGTGAACGATACCCAGGAGCGTACGCCGCGGCAGAAACGGTGCAAGAGTGGCGAGCAGCGCGTTGCGCGTTCCGGTGATCATCACGCGCCTGTTCTTTTTCCAGGCGTCATAGCCCATCTGCGCCACGACCGCAGAACTCATCGCGGCGCCGTTGCGGACCAGTTTTGTTTTGCCAGTGCCGGCGCGTTCGCGGAAATTGCTGGTCGTCGGGCCCGGACACAGGCAACTGACGTGGACTCCCGTGCCTTCGGCCTCCTTCCACAGCGCTTCCGAAAAGGAGAGGACGAACGCCTTGCTGGCATAATAGATGGCCATCAGCGGGCCTGGCTGGAACGATGCCGTCGAGGCGACGTTGAGCACGCCTCCGCGCTTGTTGTTGAGCATGCGCGGCCAATAGATGTGCGTGAGTTCGACCAGCGCGCGGTCGTTGAGATCGATCATGCCGAGTTGTTGGGCGCGGTCGGATCCATTGAACCCGCCGGCAATCCCGTATCCGGCATTGTTGACAAGCGCATCTACGACCAGGCCGCGGCTGGCGATTTCCGCCGCCAGCCTTTCACCGCCATCCGGCACGCCGAGATCGGCGGCGATGGCCGTGGCCTTGATTTTGTATTGAGAGGAGAGCCGTTCCGCGACTTGTTTCAGCGCAGCCTCTGATCGTGCGGTGAGAATGAGATCGTAGCCGTCTTTGGCGAAACACTCCGCGAGATCGACACCGATTCCCATGCTTGCACCCGTGATGAGCGCAGTTTGTCCGTTGCCTGTCATGCTCGTTTCTCCCTAGTCGTTTGCAATAGCGCGCCACAACGCGTCTTCCATTTCGACCGCGGCGTCGAGGTTGAAATCGAGCGCGCCTTGTCCGGCGAATTTTGTGAGGCCCGTCGCGGCGCCCCACATCAGGGCCACGATCAGAGCGGGATCGATGTCGCGGATCGCGCCCGCCGCATGGGCGTCGCGGATAAAGGCCTCTGCCGTGTCGCGGTAGAAGCGGCCGAGCGCAATCGATTCAGCATCAAGGTAGGAGCCGTGATGATGCAGGTCCATGAATCGCGTCGCGCGTGGATAGGCACGTGCGAAGTCGGTCATGCGCTGCCAGTAGGTCGTGAACTTGTCCCGTGCCACGAGGGCGGGGGGAACCGGCGCGAGGACGATGGCGTTGTATTGCGTCTTCCAGTGTCTGTAGAGCGCGTTCACCAGAGCGGCCTTGTCGGCGAAATAGAGATAGACGGTGCCTGTTGCGACACCGGCTTTTGCTGCGATCTCCGGCACGGCTACGCCGTCATAGCCGCGGGTCTCAAACAGCTCCAGGGCCGCATCAAGCAATCGTATCCGCTTGTCGGAATGGCTGTCCGAAGGCTTCTTTTTACTCTTTGCAGCAAAGGCTTGCGACACAGGGAGCCCAAATGATCATTATGAATGAACGTTCATTCATAACATTGGAAGACCCGGCTGGCCAGAGCGAAGCGCCTTCGGCGATGCTGACATGCGTCACTGTCTCTTCACAGCACTACGTATGTTCAAGCCTGCTGAAAGGCGTACGTTCCTCGCATGACGGAAGAAGGCCGACTTCAGAGATCCGTCGCGGAACACGTCCTCTGGTGCGAAGATGAACGCGAGAGGCTGAAGCTTGAACTTGTCCAATTTGCATCCGGAACCAAGAGTGTCGGAGTGCCATGTCCGGGTGAAATACGGACGACAGGCTCAGCCACGCACATTCTCTATCTGCAGCGCACGATCGAACAGCTCGGCCGCGTGATCTCCGCCTATTCGGCACCGAGAGGCTGAAAAGAAAAAGGGCGGACGAAGCCGCCCTTGTTAATTCCTGGCACTGTTTGCGCCTACTCGGCGGCGAGCAGCGAACCCGGCAGGATCATCTTTCCACCGTTCAGCTTGATGAGATATTTGATGCCTTCTTCGGCAATCTCGTCACCGACCATGCGATCGCCCTCGGCATGCAGTTCAGCCATGTCGATATAGGCCGCATACACGCCCCGCGTGCGGTCGGTAATGATGCCGGCTTTCAGCAAAGTCTTGATCAGCACACGGAAGATGTTCGTCGCATCCTGCATGTCTTCGCGGATCGCCGCGTCGGTGATCGCCTCCATGAACGCCTGCTGGCACCAAACGGGGTCAAGGCCGACAGCTTCGTAGATCCAGGCCTTCTGGTCGGGTGAGCCGAGATTATAGAGCAGGATCTGGAACACCTGCGCAGCCCAGTCTTCGATCATCTCGTGTTCGGACTTGGCCAGGAACGGAATCGTGCGGTCCGCCCAGATCTTTCCGAACTTGTGGTGGAAGGCTTCATCGGTCATCACGAGTTGGCAGAGATGGCGCAGCAAGGGATCGCGCGCCTCCTTGTAGAGCGACGCGAACGCGCCCATCGCAAGGCCCTCGATCAGCATCTGCATGCCGACGAGCTTTTTCCAGACGAGCGGCGATGACACGAGTTCGTTGAGCAGGTTGCCGAGCGCGGGGCCGACTGGCGCGGGCTTGCCCCAGCGTGCATGAACATATTTCGAGAAGCCCGTCACATGGCGGGCTTCTTCACGCGTCTGGTTCGCGGCATATTCCTGGGCGCCAGGATCGCGCAGGATGTGGCAGAGAGAAGCCGAAAGCGACAGGGCACCCTGCTCGCCATGCAGGATCGAGGACATCGACCAGAGCGTGTCGAGATTGGCCAGTTTGATCTTCTGGCCTTCATCGAGCTTGTCGCCGATCGCCGTCTTCAAATCGCCGTTCATCTGCGGATTGACGAGATATTCCTTCGTGATGTCGAAGGGTGCCGAGAAGTCGATGTATTTGGTGTCGAGCGGATCCCAGAAATGGTCATGGGTCGCGCTGATGATCTTGTCGAACGCCGTAGAGCGCTCGCCATAACGGGCCGGATTGAGCATGGCCGGAAAATCGGAAGGATCGACCGCGTTGTACGCCGGATCCTTTGTGATGTTGTCCATTGAGTGTCTCCCGTACCGTTTTGGCGATTTGACGCACCTTACTGCGGATGCGTGTCAGAATAAAGAAAAAATGACGGCTCCGTCAGTAACGTAATTTTCCTAATATAGTGTAACAATATCAAATAGATGGTAACGATATTCAAATCACATGCTGGCAAAAGGCGTCGCCAACTGGGAAAACTGCGCGTGTTAGGGTGGGTCAAGGCCTCCATGGACCGTCGATGAACCTGCGCGACCGACCGACTGCCATCTGGGCGTTTCCCATATTGATGCTGCTCGGCGCCCTGCTTTTTCTCGGCAGCGATGCCGGCCAGACAGCGTCCCGGCTGCGCGGAATCTTGTTCGATGCCTATCAGCATATTCAGCCGCGCCCCTATCAGGACACGCTACCGCGTTCGGGTTTTGCGGTGCGCGTGCTCGACAGCGACGCTGACAGTCTCGCCCGCTTTGGTCCCTGGCCCTGGCCGCACGCCACGCTCGCCAAACTTACAAGGGAGTTGAAGGCCAAGGGCGCGGCCATGGTCGTTTTCGCATTTCCGCTCGACGTGCCCGACCCGCTGTCGCCGGCAAATCTGCTGGCACTGACGCCGGCCGGACCTCAGGGCGACGCCGTGCGTTCCGCGCTGAACGCAATGCCCTCGCCGGACAGCGATCTCACGCTTGCCATGTCGCAGCTCGCCACCATGACCGGGTTCACGCTCGGCACGGGAAATGCGGCTCGTGCGCCTTCGCCCAAATCGCAGGTCAGCTTCGTTGGCAGCAAGAATCCTTTCGGCCACGTTCCGGCTTTCTCAAGCGGTTCCGGCGCGATTGCGTCCGTCGAATATACGAGTCTTGGAACAGGCGCGCTCAATCTTGCATTCGACATGGACGGCAAGGTTCGCCGCATGCCGATGGTGTTTCTCCTGAACGACAAGGCATTTCCTTCGCTCACGGCGGAGATGCTGCGTCTGGTCGAGCATAAGACGCACTTCATCGTTCGCAGCGACGAGGGTGAAAGCGGACTACTCGGATCGACGCCGGGCATAGCCTCATTCGAAGCCCTCAATCTCGATTTGCCTACTGCTCCGGATGGTTCGATGTGGATCGCCTATTCCGGCAGACATGCCGAACGCAATATCGGCGCGGCCGCGCTTGACGAAAACAAGATCAGCCCTGCAAGGCTGGCGAACGCCATCGTCATCCTGGGACCGCCCGGAGAAACGATTGCGACTGCGGACGGCGCGCGCAGCGTGGCGGACGTCTATGCAGAATCGCTCGAGAACACTCTGACGGGAACGCCGCTTCGCCGGCCCGCATCCGCGATCGAAGCGGAGCTTTTGTGCCTGGCGCTCTTCGGCATTGCCGGCATCATCGTCTTCACGCGCTTCGGGGTGATGTGGTCGGCATTATTCACGGCCGCGAGCGTTGCCGCGGCCGGGCTGGTATCCTGGCATCTCTACTCTGCCAACCATGTCCTGTTCGATGCGCTGGGGCCGAGCGTCGCGCTGACGCTCGTCTTCGCGGCCGGGGCCATGGCGCGCGCGCTCGAGATTCGCGCGTCGCGCGACCGTGTCCGGTCCGCCTTTGCTGAGTCGCTGCCGCCGCATGTCATCGAGCAGATCGCGCGCAAGCCCGAACTGCTTTCGCTCGATGGCGCCAGCAGGACGGTGACCTATATGGCCTGCGGCGTTCGCGGATTCACGGCGCTGGCGGATTCCTTCAAGGACGATCCATCCGCCTTTACGCGGCTCATGCAGCGCGTCCTGGTTCCGCTGATGGATGTCGTACTGGTTCATGGCGGCACGATCGACCGGCTGACCGTCGACGGTTTCAGCGCATTCTGGAACGCCCCGCTCGATGACGCCGAGCATGCCATCCATGCCTGCGAAGCCGGCAATATGGTGAGCGATGCGATCGCGCGGATCAATGACGCGATTACGCACGAGCGGCGCAATGACGGCATTGCGCTCTCGCCGGTCGAGATCGGTATCGGCATCTCGACCAGTCCGGTGATCGCCGGCGGGTTCAGCGCGCATGGCCGCACGGCTTATTCGGTCAACGGCGACTGCGTTGTCGTCGCCAACCGCATCCAGCAGCTGTCCGCGCAATATGGCCCGGCTATCATCGTCAGCGAAGACACGCGCAAGGCGGCGGAGCGCGGCTTCGCGTTTCTCGAAGTCGACTACATCGCGGCCGGTGCACATGAGGAGCCGGTGAAGCTGCACGCTTTGCTGGGCAGCCCCGTGATGCGCGCCAGCCCCAAATTCCGCGCGCTGCTCACGTTCCACGACCACATTTTCCAGTCGTTGCGCACACAGCAATGGAAGAAGGCGCGCGACCTGATCGAACAATGCCGCAAGCTTTCGGGTGCAAGCCAGAAGCTCTATGACCTGCACCTGACGCGCATTGCCTATTTCGAAGCGAACCCGCCCGGTTCCGAATGGGACGGCGCGTTCCGGCCTATTCTGAAATAGGTTCCTGCGCCAACCCGTAGTGCGCGGCGTCGGCGCCGCACAGCGCGGACCAGAGCTGATCGCCCCAGGAAAAATGCCACCATTCGTCGGGATGGCCTTCAAACCCGGCTTCCGCCATGGACCAGTGCAGCAGGCGGCGATTGGCGCGCGATTCTTCGTCCGAGAAGCAGAGCGCATCCGCCGTGAGGGATTCAAATCGGTCGCGATGCGCCAAGCATGTAACGTCGTCGAATATCGATCCCATCCAGAGTTGATCATTGCCGATCCAGCGGATCGTGAGATCGAGCGCTGCGCCGGTCGCGTGCGGCGCCGGAGAATCTTCATCGATGCTTGGTGCGGCCCAGTAGCGCTCGACTTCTTCGATCAGTGCCGTACCTGACAGTTTCGGATTGCGCCGTCTGATCTCTGCCGGCATCCAGACGTCGTGGAAATAGGCCTGCACTGCCTTCGGCCGCCAGGCGTCAAAGACATAAAGCTCGAGTTCCGCCAAGCCGAGAATCGCATTCACGCGCACAAGCTTCTCGCCCACGCTGCGCCGCACCAACAGGTTTGGAACCGCGCCATCGATGCGACGCCAATAGGGCGGGTTCCTGGGCGTGTGATAGTAATTCTCGCCGGCGATGCCGAGGTCGCGCAGATCTACAAGTTCTTCCAGATAATAAGTGTTGAAGCGGTCTATCGGCCGCGAGCGAAAGCCTGTTTTGCGCTTTCGGGCCGATACCTGTTCTGGAATCGGCCGCATTCGCAATTCATCCAGCGCGCCAAAGAGTGACATGTCCAATTCCGTGAGCCACGCTAAAGTATAGGTCATGACCATCGACCCTGCAGAGCATTTTCCATCCGACTATCGCAGCGCCCGTCACGATTTCATCGCCGCCTGTGAGCGTGCCGGCATCGATGTGATCGCACGCGTGCATCCCGAGGCAAAGGGACGCGATGGCAAGACCCTCTTCCTCGATACCGCGATCATCGGTCCGCGCGATGCCACGAGGGCGTTGCTGCTGATCTCTGCGACGCACGGCGTCGAAGGTTACTTCGGCTCCGGAGTTCAGACAGGACTGATGCGCGAGGGCTTGGCCGGACGCGTTCCGAAGGACAGCAAGATCGTCCTGCTGCACGCATTGAATCCTTACGGATTCTCGTGGGACCGGCGAGTCAACGAGGATAACGCCGACATCAACCGCAACTTTGTCGACTTCACGCATCCGCCACAGAACAAGTCATACGAGATGCTGGCGGACGCGATTTCGCCAAAGGACATTTCTCCTGAGTCTATGAAAAGAGCCAACGCCAAGCTGACCGAGTATCTGAAATCGCACGGCGCCTTCGCGCTTCAGGAGGCCATCTCCCGCGGTCAGTACAAGTATGCGGACGGCGTTTATTACGGCGGCTCGCGCGAGAGCTGGTCGGCAAAGATGCTGAAGGACGTTGTACGGGAAAATCTCTCGCACGTTCAAAAGCTGATCGTGGTCGACTTTCACACCGGTCTTGGCGCCTTGGGCGCCGGCGAGATGATCACGGAGGACCTTCCGGGTTCGCCTGCCTATGCCCGTGCCCGCGCGATGTGGGGGGGCCGCGTTGCCTCGAGCGAAGCCGGCGAATCGCTGTCTGCGCCATTGTCCGGCACCATCGATCATGCCTTTCCGGCCTGGATTCCGGGGACCGAACTGACCTTTGCGGCGCTGGAAGTCGGCACGCGTTCCACCCGCGACGTGTTCAACGCGCTTCGCAAGGATAACTGGCTGCACTGCTTCGCCGACAAGCGCCACAAGCACAAAGACGCCGAGGCCATCCGCCTGGAGTTGCGCGATGCGTTCTATCCCGACACGGCGGAGTGGAAGCGCATGGTCTGGAAGCATGCCGTTGAAGTGGTCGAAGCCGCGCTGAAAGGCCTGTAGGGGCCGCGGTTTGCGGCAGGACTGCCGCCTGCGCTATAGAGCGTGCCATGCACCCGTAGCTCAGCTGGATAGAGTGTCGCCCTCCGAAGGCGAAGGTCATAGGTTCGAATCCTATCGGGTGCGCCAGCACTTTCAATGGCTTACGTTTTTCCGCGTCAATGCCAGTCGATTTGGCAAGCGCGGCGCCAGCCGCCCGCATCTCTAGTTTCGAAAGCGCTCGAGTGCATCGCCCAGGCTATCCTTGAGCGGACCGAGCCATGGTTCGAAATTCTTCCACTGCTCGAGACTTTCGCGGAAGATTGGCTGGCGCACCTGTTCGGAGCTTGGCGTCCGCACGCTGCGCTTGGTCTTGTGGAACTCGATGCAAGCAGGCTCAAATTCCAGTTCGCAATACTCGAGCATGCGTCGCACGCTGCCTTCCAGATCGCCCACAACATCCTCGTGGTGCACGCGCAGAACCCTGCCGGGCAGCACCCGGTCCCAGTGCTCCATCAATTCGAGATAAGTCCGGTAATAGCGCGCGATGTCCTCGACGCTGTAGGTGAACTCCTGACCTTGAGCAAAGAGCTGCTTGAGGTTGCTGAAGCAGCAGGACATCGGCTCGCGTCGCGCGTCTATGATGCGCGCATTCGGTAGCATCAGATGTATCAGGCCGATGTGCCGGAAATTGTTGGGCATCTTGTCGATGAAGAACGGCCGGTCAGCACGATACATCTGCGTGTCGGACAGATATCTCTCGCCCATGCGCAGAAACTCCTCCTTGGGGAGTTCTGCGAGCCGAGCCGGATATAGTGGGCTGTCTGCGCCGGCCCCACGCCCCTGCAGCTCGGTGACGGCATTCTGCACGTCTGACAGCTCATGCGTTCCTTCAACCCGGGAATGCGATGCCAGGATCTGTTCGAGCAGGGTCGACCCGGCGCGCGGCAGACCGACAATGAAGATCGGATCGGGGCGCGAACATCCCCAGCCTTTCCGTTCCAGGAAGAATTCTTTGGTACAGACCGTCTTCTGTCGCTGCGTGTTGCCTTCGATCACCTCTGCGCGGTAGAGGCTTTCGGCCCGTTTGAGCCCGTTGCCACGCTCGTAATACGTCCAGGATTCTGCGAATTGCGCGCGGTCCTCAAGCGCCTTTCCAAGCGCGAAGCACAGATGATAACGATCAATGGGAGCGGTCGTTTGCTTGAGCTCTTCGGACCTCATCCGCTCGATTTCTTCGTCGCTGAAGCGATAGGTCTTCAGGTTGGCGAGGCTCCAGTAGCCGTCGCCAAAATCGGGCCGAAGTGCAACCGCAGCGTGGTACGCCTCGACCGCGTCCTGCAAACTCCCCATCGTCTTCAGTGCATGGCCAAGCCAGAGATGCAGGTCGGGTGACTTGGGTGTTTCCCGGAGAAGTTCCGTGTAGATCGCTACCGCTCTCTCATGCTCGCCAAGCCCGACCAGGATCGAGGCTGCCAAGCGGCGATATTCGAGACTGCCCGGATCGAGGGCGAGGAGCTTTTCGATCTGGTCCCGCGCCTGAGCGTATTTGTGACGCAGCATGAGAACCTGGGCATAGTTGAATTGGGCAGGATGAAAGTCCGGCGCCAGCGTTAGCACGCCCTCCAAGAGTGTTTCGGCGTCGTCATACACTTCGCGGGCAATTCCGATGCGCGCCAACAGTCGCATCGCGTCGGGATGGTTACCGTGCTGGATCAGATACGCGCGAATGATGGGTTCGGCGCGGTCCAGATCCCCGTCGGAAAAGAGCGATGTCGCAGAAACGACCTCCGGGGCCAGATGATCAAGAGTTGCAAGGTGGTCGGCGGCCAAGGACGCATTCTGTCGATCACCGGTCAGCCGGTACAAGCCTTCGAGCATCCGCCAACTGTGAGGCAACGCCGTATTGAGCGTGACAGCGGCGAGCAGCGATTGAATGGCGCGCGACGCATCCTTCTGCGCGACAAAGCAAAGCCCGCGTTCCTCATGCAACAGGCTGTAACGCGGATGGAGTTGTTCGAGTTCCGCAAGCGACGCCAAGGCTTCGTCGATGCGTCCGAGATGACGAAGGCTTGACGCTTCGATGAGCCGGAGCTCGCGGTTACCAGGCAGCTCTGCCAGGAGCGGCGCAGCGCCTGCGAGAGCCTCTGCATATTTCTTCTGCTTTTGAAGCGTTTGCAGCCGGAGTACGTCCTGCCAAAGGTCGGCGGGGCTGGCGGCAGGTTTGTCCATGGCGGTCCATCAAAACGACTTCGGCGAGCATGCGCTCGCCGAAGACTAGCACAGGGCTGAGAGCCGGCTCAGTAGTTGAAGCCCAACTTCACGCCGACGACGAGCGGGCGCAGCGGGACTTCCGACTTGATCCATTGGGCCGACGAAGTGAACGTGCTGGCGTGCGAATTGCCAAGGTTTTCGCCATAGATCTGGGCCGTCCAGCGATCCTTCGAGATTCCGAAGGCGGCGTCGAAGGTCGTGTAGGACGGCATGAAATAGCGAAGGTAAGTCGTGCTCGGAACGAGCAAGCCATCGCCGGAGACGTAGTTCGCCGGCTGGTTCCACATCGACCCGACATAAGTCATGCCGACCGAGCCGAAGGCCTGATAGTCATCGACCGTCCAGTCATAGCGTGCGCGGATATTGCCCTGCCATTTCGGTGAAAATGCCGCCTGGCCTCCCACGACGCCATAGGGGTTCGGATAGGGACCAAGATTGGTCACCGTGATGCATTTGCCGAAGGTGGGACTGGCTGGAACGTTGCTGATCAGACAGGGCGACTTCGATTCGGTGTTGTCGTTGTAGGTCGCCGAACCGTCAAAGGTGAGGCCGTCCATTGGTCGTCCGACAAATTGAAGTTCCGCGCCTTTGATGTTGTACGAAGGACCATTCGTCGCGAAGGTCACATTTCCCGTGTACAGCGGTTGGAAGAACAGGAATTGAACATTGCTCCAATCCATGTCGTACAAAGACAAATTGAGCAGCAGGTTGTGATCAAACCACTGGGATTTGACGCCGATTTCCTGGTTTGTGAGTGAGTCCGGGGAGAAACTGTTCGGCGTGTTGTATTGCGGATTGCCCGACGGATCCTTCAGCACCAGATTCACGTTGTAGCGGTTGAAGCCGCCCGGACGGAAACCCTCGGAATAAGTGTAATAGGCCATGATGTCGTCATCGACATTCCAGATCAGGTTGAAGCGGCTCTTGAATCCGGAAAAGGTGACGTGGTCGTTATGCGCATCGATGTCGCGCTTGGGATACGCCTTGGCGGCGAATACCGGGTTGTCATAGCAGATCAATACGTTTTCGCAGTGCACATTTGTTGTGTAGACCGAGCCCAGTTCGAATTCCTGGTACTGGAACCAGCGTGTGCCGCCAGACACGGTGAGCACGTTGGGAATCACGTCGAAGTCGACAGACCCGAAGAACGCTGTCTGATCGTAGCCGCGCTGGACGTCTTCGCCGAATGCGGTTGCGTCGCTGCGCGGACTGGGATCATTTGCCGTCGCCGGCGGAATCACGCCTGGCACGCCGGGATAAGGCTCGACCAAACCGAGGCAGACCGGCTCGCCGGCGACCTGGTTGGCGAGCAACTGTGCCGTGCAGCTCGGATCCGTCCGGTAGTTGAAGTTCATATTGTCGTAGATGCGAAACTGTTCGTAGTAGCCGCCGGCGATCCCACGAATGCGCCAATCGCTCGGCGTGCTGACGCGCAGCTCCTGGCTGAGATGGGTGTTCTTGATGCTGTCATGCCAACTCGTGACGGGCGAGTTGCACTTCAGCGGACCGCTTGGGTCGATCTGCGAGTACGAACTCGTGCCGCCCGAACAGCTGTAGTAGACGCCATAGTAAGTGCGGCTGTAGTTCGAATACTCCATCTGCTGATTGACGTTTCGCAGCGTCCAGCCGCCGGTATAGATCAGCGAGAAATCTCCGATCTTGCCGTTCACCGTCCAGGCGGTATTGGCGTATTCGTCCTTGTCGTAGCTGGGCGAGAAAGAGGTTACCTGCAACGGCTTCAGGGTCTGGAAGTTGGAGCCCACGGGATATTCGACGGACAGTCCCTCGGCATCGAGCTTTTGCAGGCTCTCTGAAATGAGCAGATTCCAGTCGTCATCGATGTCGTAGAGCAACGAAGCACGTGCGCCCTGGTGCGTCACGGGGTTCTGGTTATTGCGTACCATATTGGCGTTGTTGCCGATGGGCGCGTTCGCCAATGTGCACCAAATCTGGCCACCCTGATGGTAGGCGTTCACGGCCGAAACACCGTCCGGACAGGTACCCGCGACCGGATGAATACCAAGCACCAGGTTTCCGGGATCCATGTCTGAATGCGTGAACTGGCTGTAGACGTTGTCGATATAGCCGCCCTGATTGTCGTCATAGATCGCCACGCGAAGCGCGAGCGTGCCGTTGATCAGCGGGACGTTGAATACGAGATTGCCGGCTGTGTTCGGATCACCGCCTTCGGTCATGCCGTACGAGGCTTCGGCCCGCGCCGAAAACTGCGTTAGGTCGGGCTTGTTCGTGATGTAGCGCAGCGCGCCGGCCTCGGCGCCGCCGCCAAACAGTGTGCCTTGTGGGCCTTCAAGCACTTCGATGCGCTGAAGGTCGATCGGGTATATGTCGACGTTGCGCGCCGGGAACTGCATCGACTGTTCGTCGAGATAGATCGCCGTGTTCGGGTAAAGTCCGACAGTGCCCGTCGACTGAGTGCCACGGAAGCCGTTGCTCAAGCCACGGACAAAAATTTCGCCCTGGCCCGGGCCGTTGTTGCCGTATGTGACGCTCGGCGTGTATTTCAACAGATCGCTCAACGTTGTGACGTTGAGATCGGCCAGCGTCTGACCGCTGAATGCCTGCAAGGTCGCCGGAACGCTCTGAACACTTTCGTCCCGGCGTTCGGCGGAAACGATCACGGTTTCGATGCCAGACGATGGTGCCGCCGAGTCAGCAGCGGCTGAACTGGCGCACCCGGTCAGGATCGCCGCGATAGCGCAGGAAACCTTGTATTTGGCTTTCATGATCTTCCCCCAAAGTTGCCGAAGAATTTCGCAACCGACTGCCGACCGAATTGAATTCCCCAGGAGAGACGGCCAACCCCGCAACGCCTCCGAACGCGTTGCGCCGTCCCCGTACGACGTAAAAGGACGCTAGGGGCCCGCAATGATGGTTCGGTGACAGAAACTTCTCAGAGCGATGAAACGATCAGGTCCGCATCGCGAGGTGGCTGGGGACTTCGCGAATAGTCGCTTCCCAAAAGAAGATGGCCGCGTTGGACAACTCTGCGTCTCTGCGACAGTTCGAAGTCGATTGTATGACGGTCGGCAGTCTGAGCAGGTATTGAGATTCGTCCGGCTACGACCAGTTGCGCACGCTCAGCATCTGCTTGGTGCACAATTGCAATGGTTTCAATATATCCAGCGCATTGATCCAGATCTCCGGCATTTCAGACGATCCATGAAATGCGCCCCAGATTTGACCCGCAATCGAAGCGGTGGCGTCGCTGTTCCCCGAATGATTCACCGCGATACGAAGCGCCTCCTCAAATCGGGTAGCCTTGAGACAGGCATAGATGCCGATCGAAAGCGCCTCTTCTGCGGTCCTGCCAATTCCAAGCTTTTGCTCCATGACGTCGGGCGAACGTTCTTCATACAGGTAACTCAAGGCTTTGTGGGCCGCGTCGATGACCTCTTCCGCCTCACTGTGTCCTTCTAACCTGCGCAGAATCTTTCGCGTCGCCGCGTGTAACTTGTTCCCGTCAAGGGCTTCCCGGATCAGGCCCGCAAGAACGCCAGCACTCCAGTAGGCGCTCGGGTGTCCGTGAGTGAGCGCTGCCGCGAGCGTTCCGGCATCCATCGCCCGCTGAGCGCTCCAGGCGGGAACCAGACCCAGCGGCGCAACCCGTGTGACGCCACCGCAGCTATTCGATGCGTTTATCGGGAACGCAGTCGTTCCATGTCCGCCCGCCGCAAGCGCGCTAAGACAGGTTTTGCTCGGCGCGCGCCTGACATGCATCTCTGGAAATGCCGAGAGTCCGCGGGAATTTTTCGCCGGCCTGGATTCGTCCGCCTGCGTTGCGTACCAACGAAGATAGGCCTCGCGAATGGCCGTGTTGACGCCGTCGATGAACGGATCTTCGGTGCCCTCGAAGGCCTCCATGATGCCTTCAGCCGTGAACAAGGTCATCTGGGTGTCATCGCTGACCACCAATCGTCCGTGGCGATCGTAGACCGGTTCGAGCATTCCGGTGCGGCCAAAACTCGCGCGGATGGCATTCAGGCTCTGAAACTCGATGCGATATCCGAACGCATCGCCCAGGGCGCCGCCGGCCAGCGTCGCAAACACTTTGTCCTGCTGCGTGTCGTTCATGACAAGCGACCGAATGCTGCACCCGCCAGTCCGACGGATGACATCCGTCAACACTAATCCTTCCGCTGGACAATCCAAAGCGCCGAACCAACGTCCATCGGCATACGCGCGCGCAGCAATAGTGGCGCGTGCATGGCTACATGCACGCGCCATGTTCCGGTGCTTATTCCGCTGCTTCGGCGTGATCCGCTTCTTCTTCAGCCTTTTGTACGAGTCCGAGCGTGTGCTCGCGTATCGTTTCGAGCGAATGGACCTGTGCCTCAGCGATGGCCTGACCGAACTCGCGGATTCCTTGGATGGCCGAGTCGAAATATTCGTCGAACGATTCCGGTCTCATAGAATCCACATGTTTCACGACCGGGCTCGCAGCCGACATCTGATGCAAAAGCTTTTCGGAAAATTCCAGTGCGTAGTTCTGCTGCCGGCGTGCGATCTCCAGCAATTCATCCGCAAGCTTGCGGTTCACCTGCATGAGCGCAGCAGTGTTGTGATGCGTGTGCAGGAATGCATTCGACAGCGAGCGAAACGATGACCAGAACGCGTCGCTGTGGCTCTGGAAGTTGAAGGGCAAGGCCGCTGCGCCATTGTGCCCAATGTCTGTTGTTGAACCAATTCCAGCTTGGTCGGGGGTTGTAGGGCTCATCACCATCTCCATCAGTTGGCGGCTTCGTCATATCGGGGGCTCGAATGAGCTTGGCCGCGTCTGTTCCGCAGTTTTCAGACAGATCAAAAGTCATTCTTCTGACCGCTTGAGTTTATCTCGTCACGATCATCACGGCTTGGACAGCCGGTGAACCTTTTGTGATTTCTTGGTGAGATTGATTCGCGCCTGAAGCAGGAAACTGGCTCGTTTCGATAATCTCGCGATCACAATTTTGTCGCAGATGGCGGTGTTCCCAAATCGCGCGTGAAACTCGGACGTACGCTCGACAGTCGGTTCGTGACATACTGCTGTCATGCTCAAACAAGTCGAAAAGACAATTTCGCCCGGCGCGCAGCCTGGCCTGCGCCACGCCCGGGCGCTATTTCTGGCCGACCGCCTCACGATCGACAGATCCGGACGGTCAGGCGTGGTTTCGACAGCGCCGTTCTGTTTTCAGAGCGGCGAAGGTTATGTCGCCGTGTTTCGCTATGGCGCCGTAATTCTGATCGGACTGCCGCGTGAAGCGGAAGCAGCCGCACTGGCCCAATTCTCCGGTCAGGTGTCGAGCAGCGGCCCTATCGATGAGGAACGCGTCGATATCGAACTCCTCCCCGATCAGGACGAAGGACCTTCGACCAACGGTACAATCCGGGTTCGCGAACTCACGGTTCCGCACGTCCTGGTATTGGCTGACGTTCTGGCGAAAAGCGTGGCTCTGGCGCGATATGAGAAGGATATCGCCTCCGTATTCGACACCATCGAACCGGCTGCAAACATGCTTGCGACCGAGGGACGAATTCCAAAGAACCGCAAAGCGCTACTCCAGCTGGTGGGCTCGGCGCTTCTTGCTCAGCATCGGGTCTCAGGCCGAATTGCGTTTGCGGAAAAACCCGACATCCTCTGGGAGCATCCCGAGCTTGGTCGTTTCTACGATCGTCTTGAGGACGAATATGAAATCATTGAGCGTGGCGTAGTGTTGAACGGCAAGATGGGTGTGATTGCAACCGCGGCCGAGACGTTCACCGATATGATTGACACCGCGAGGTCCGCGAGGCTGGAGCTCCTGATCGTGGTGCTTATCCTTGCGGAGCTGGTGATCGCCGCTTTCACGCTGTTCCGGCACTAGGTGGCGGAGTTCCAATGTTGCCAGACAAATTTCGCGATCTGTCCTGCCCGCCGCGGCTGCTACCAATTCCATTTCAGTCTGATGCCGCCGGCGTTGATCCGCTGTTGTGGCACCGTTGAGGTCGTGGGGACATTATCGAGACGAAAACGAAAGATCTGAACCTGACCGTCAGGTAGATCGAGTGATGTTCCGAGAAAATCCGAAAGCGGTCGCGCTCCCAAGAAGCCAAGATCGGAATCGCGTGGCAGCGAGGATTGCTGCGTGGAATGTGGCTCGTTAATCGACAAATCGAGAGTGTGGTCGCTGGGAAGCGTGAGTTGCGCCGCGCTGGCGGCGCTGACGGCCATGAAAACGCCGGCGAAGACGACAGCGTGGCGCGTTGCAGTCTTCTTTGACGAATTGCGAATACGCTTGGCCATCGGACCCGCCGCCTCCCCAAAGCGTCAAGCCATCACCCCGCGAATCGGGCGTCAGCTCGCCACAGGCTGCTACTCAAAGAACTCATAAGCCGTGGGAACGTTAATCGAAAATTAACCTTTGGACAATGGTTTGCTCTCCGCCACTCGTCAAACGTTCGAAGAGCTCAGGTTGTATTGGGGTTTCGCCGCTGCTCGATGCGAATGGCCGCTATGGGTGAAAAGCGGGCGTTCAGGAAGGCGAGTCTACGATGGACTCGTTCGCAGTTTCGCCCTCTATGGTGCTCCAGCGGTTCTATCTCTGTCCTGCGAGGCCTTCATGAAAGCCGCTGTTCTCAGCGCGTTCGGCGCGCCGCTTTCCGTCCAGACGCTTCCCGACCCGGTGCTGGGCAGCGGCGAGATCATCGTCGATGTCGTTGCCGCCGGCATCGCCGGCTATACCGCCGGCGTCTTCTCGGGCGCGCGCAACTACATGCTGGAACTGCCGATAGTGCCGGGGCCGGGTGGCATCGGCCGTGTGCGCGCGAAGGGACCGGACGCGACCAAGCTTAAGGCCGGCGACTGGGTTTTCTGCGACCCGACAATCCGCTCGCGCGACGACGCTGTGAACCCCGACACGATCTTGCTCGGCTGGACAGCGCGGAGCCAAGCGGCCATGCCGTTGCATCGCTTCTACCATCACGGTTCCTTCGCCGAGCAGATGCTGGTGCCGACCGAGAATGTAACGCCGATCGGCGACATCGAAGCAGCGGATGCGGGCCGGTGGTGTGCGATCAGCAGTTTGCTGGTGCCATATGGCGGGCTGCTCGCCGGCGATCTTCGCGCGGGAGAGACGCTGGTCGTGAACGGCGCGACCGGCGGCTTTGGCAGTGCCTGCGTTGCCGTTGCGCTGGCGATGGGCGCCGGCAAAGTGGTGGCGACCGGCCGCAACACACATGCGCTCAACGATCTGGTCCGCCGCTTCGGCCAACGCGTACGGCCCGCGCCGATGAGCGGCGTCGAAGCGGATGACCGACGTTCCATAGCCGAACTTGCCGGCGGGCCAATTGACTTCGTCCTCGACCTGCTGCCGCGCGAGGCAAGTGCATCGCAGGTCCACGCGGCGCTGCTAGCGGTGCGTCCGGGCGGGCGCGTCGTGCTGATGGGGGGCGTCAGATCGGACCTGGCGCTAAATTACAACTGGCTGATGCACAACGACATCACCGTGCGCGGCAAGTGGATGTATGAGCGCAGCGCCGTAGCACGCATGGTGCAACTCATCCGCAGCGGACTGATCGATCTCGGGCAGTTCGACCTGACCGAGTTCAGGCTGGACGACGTCAACGAAGCCGTCGCGCACGCCGCTGCCAACGCCGGTCCGCTCCGGCTCACCGTTCTTCGTCCCTGACCGGCGCAACGCTGGCGGCCGCGCCAAGGTTTCGCGCCCGGTCCGGGCAAGTTTCAGTTCGTGGTAAAGAATTTGTTATTGCTTGGCTTGTTACCGTGCCCTCTGTACGGCGCTTCGCGCGCGCCAGACATGTTCGGGCAGGCACGATGAAAGCAGAGCTGGCATTCCCGCGGCAGTCCGCGGTCAGGAAAGTCATCGGCATCCAATATGCCGCGCTGCCTTATCGCGTCGTCGGCGGCGTGCCGCAGATCCTTCTCATCACCTCGCGCCGCACCCGGCGCTGGATCGTGCCCAAAGGCTGGCCGGTCGACGGGCTTCATCCCAGAGACTGCGCGGCCATGGAGGCGCTGGAGGAAGCGGGCGTCTGCGGCGAACTCAGCGAGGATTCGATCGGCTCCTTTCGCTATGTGAAGCACTCCAAAAAGGGCATCAGCGTGCCATGCACCGTGGAGGTCTATGCCCTGCGCGTCACGCAACAGCGAAGAAGCTGGATGGAAAAGAACGAGCGCGGCCGCCGCTGGCACACGATCGACGAGGCAGCGTCAGCAGTTGAAGAACCCATGCTGCGCCTGCTCATCCTGCAACTCGGCGACCAGCTGACGGAAGCCTCGAATCCGGCTTGAACGGCTGGAAATACTCGGCAAGCTGCTCCGAAAGCTTGCGGAGTCGACCGATCATGCGTGCACTGGCCTTTCTCGCCGCGCTGTCACTATCGGTCCCGCTTGCCGCGCGCGCCGACGACGCGCCGAGGGTCGTGATCGAGACCTCCCTTGGCGACATCACACTGCAGCTGGACCATGTCCGCGCACCTCTGACGGTCGACAATTTTCTTCGCTATGTGAACGAGGGCCATTTCGACGGTACCGCCGTCTATCGCGTGGTTCCGGGATTTGTTATCCAGGCCGGGAGCTGGGACGCCGATGTGCATGCGCGACCTGCCCATGATCCCATCGCGCTGGAGGCCAACAACGGCCTCAGCAATGTGCGCGGGAGCATCGCCATGGCGCGCGGCGACGACCCGGCCAGCGCGACGGCGGAGTTCTTCATCGATCTTGTGGACAATCCGGCGCTCGATCATCAGGCGACCGACGGCGGCAATAGCACCGGCTACGCGGTCTTCGGCAAGGTGATCTTTGGCATGGACGTCGTCGACAAGATCGCCGCCGTTCCGCTCGGCGATCATGGCCCGATGCCAGGCGCGGCGCCAATCGATCCGATCGTCATACGCAAGGTTTCCCTGCTCCCGGCAACACAGCCATGACAGAAAAGATCGCGGCAACCACCGCTGGTTTCAAGGCCGTCTCCAGGCTCTACAACGCGCTCATGACCGGACTTGTGTTGACACTTGTCACGCGGCGCGATCCGGAGTCGGCACGGCGTTTCGTCTTCGCGCATTTTCGCCGCCAGCATTTGGAAAAATTCCTGCCGGGTTTGCAGAAGCTCGGCCTCGATCGGCTTCCGCACGCGGTGGCCTGCGCCCAGTATCACTATTTTTCAAACGCGCTCGGTGGCGTGAAGACCGAGTACATGCCCGAAAGCGACCGCAAGGCGTGGGTGCGCTATCCGCCGCCGCGCTGGATCTGGCAGGGCACGGCGATCTGCGCCGTGCCGCGGGAAGTCAACGAAGCCATGCTGCATGGCTGGCACGGCCATAATGGCGTGAGCCTTGGCAATCCGCGCCTCGGCTTCGTCTGCACCGGCCAGACCGTCGACGGCGATCCGGGCCTCGAAGGCTACTACTTCGAATATGATTACGACCTCGCACCCGAAGAACGCGTGCGCTTTACACACGACGAACGCGCTCCAGCTTTCGATTCAGCCCGCGCACCCAAACTCGACTCCACAAGCTGGCCCGCCGAGCGATTGCTCAAGGTCGAACGCTCCTATGCGATGGAGTATGTCCGCTCCATGCTGCCGTCCATGCTCGAACTTTTTGGCGCGCAGGAGGCGAACGCGCTGGTCGGGCGCGCGGCGCGGCTGATCGGGCTTCAATTTTACGACGATATCGCGACCTTGATGGGAACCGCCGGAACAGATGCGCCGTCCTTCGCAAAACTCTTGACTAGCCTCGCCGCTGCTCAGGGCGAAGAAGTCGAATACGGAACGGAGGGAACCTCCGCGTTCGTTCACCAAAAGGGCTGGCGGCTGATGGCCGGAGTTGCGGGAAACGAAACGATGTTTCCGGCGTGGAATGCTCTTTGGGAGGGAATGCTCGCGGTGCATAATCGCAATCTGGCGATGAGCGTGGAGCGGAGCGAGGAAACGATGCGCTGGCACATCGCGCCGCGTCCGTGATGAACGCAATTGGGGACGAGATGAAGCGATTCTTGATTCCGGGTGCCGTCGCAGCCGCTCTGATGTTGTGCGCCCCGGCGCATGCTGAAGTGGCGCATCCGCCGCTTTGGACCGTGCACGGAGCCAAGGGAACGGTCTATCTTTTGAGCTCGCTCCATCTCCTGCCGCCGCGGGTTGATTGGCACAATACCCAGATCGATACTGCGATGCGCAGCGCCGACAGTTTCGTCTTCGAAGTTCCGACCGGCGCGAGCGAGCGCGACGAGGAAACGAAATTTATTCTCGACAATGGCCTGCTGCCGGCGGGTCACAAGCTGCACGAAGAGCTTTCAGACGACGCGCGCCGCGACTTTCATCGCGCGCTGGACCTTGCGGGAATGGACGAGCGTAACCTCGACCAGAAACAGCCCTGGCTGGTCGAAGTCGTCCTGACCGTGCAATCCATGTACCGGCGCAACTATTCCGCCGAACACACGCCGGAAGAGGAAGCCTTTGCGCTGGCCAGTTCGACAGGCAAGGATATCCGCTATCTCGACACGACATTGCAGCAGTTGGAATTCCTGCAGGGCGCCGATCGCAGCACCGGCTTCGAACGGTTCAGTGCCGTCCTCGCCGACTTTCCCAATCAACCCGGACGCGAGTCCAAGTTCGTCGACGCCTGGGTGTCGGGCGACGTGGGCACCTCCGCCGCTCTAATTTCGGCGGGCCTGCGTGAATTGCCGGACGAGCAGACGCTGCTGAACGAACGCAACCGGGACTGGGCGCAGCAGATTCAGGGTATGCTCGGCGAGAAGAGGACCTTCTTTGTGACGGTCGGCATTGCGCACCTTGTGGGGCCGCAGGGCGTGCCAGCGTTGCTCCGCGCGAAGGGCATCACGGTGGACGGGCCCGGTTAGGGGGAGTCGATCATGAGTGAAACGCCATCCGAACACCTGCTCGTAGCGCGCGCCACGGCCAAACTTGCCTCCGCGAGGTATTCCGTAAACATCCGGGCTGGCCATCACGACCTGATCGGCGATGAGCCGGTTTCCGCCGGCGGCGGCGATGCCGGACCGACGCCTTTCGGTCTTGTGCTGTCGGGACTTGGCGCCTGCACCGCCATTACCCTGCGCATGTATGCGGAGCGCAAGAACTGGCCGCTGACCGGTCTTGGTGTCGACCTCGAATATTTTCGCGACGGCAAGGCGTTCCGCATCGAACGCGTCCTGCATGTCGAGGGCAACCTCGATGCCGAGCAGCGCGCGCGCCTGGCCGACATCGCCGAACGCACGCCGGTCACGCTGGCACTGAAGACCGGAACGACGATCAACACCAGGTTGTCCTAAGCCGGAAATAAGGCGCGTCGCGCTGGACCGAGCGCGAATCTGCAGGCATTAAGCCGTTGGACCTGAGGGGGGAACGGCCATGCGCGTCCTGGCGGCCGTGTTCGCAATTTTGTTGACGTGTGGCGCCGCGCAGGCCGAGCCGGAGAGATGGTCGCTCCACGGCCAGTTCACGAATGTTTGGCAGTACCATCCAGCCTTTCGCTCCAGCGTCTTGGGGCCAAACAGTCTTGACCCGGGTAGCCGTGGGAACGAGACCATAGACCTGACCTTGTTCGCCGGTGTTCGTGTCTTCGACAATGTCGAGCTCTACATCAATCCTGAGGTGGATCAGGGATTTGGCCTCAGCAACACGCTCGGAGTAGCGGGCTTTCCCAGCGGCGAGGCTTATAAAGTCGGCAAGTCGGATCCCTATTTCCGGCTGCAGCGCCTATTTGGACGCATCACGTTCGATCTGGGCGGAGAGACTCAAGACATTGCACCCGGCCCGAACCAGCTCGGCGGCAGCGCCACCGCAAACAACATCGTCGTTACCTTCGGAAAGATTTCGGTCGGCGACATCTTCGACACGAATGCCTATGTGCACGATCCCAGGGCGGATTTCCTCAACTGGTCGCTGATCGATTCCGGTGCATTCGACTATGCCGCCGACGCCTGGGGCTACAGCTATGGAGCAACGGCGGAGTGGACGCAGGATTGGTGGACCGCGCGTCTCGGCCTGTTCGATCTGTCGCGCGTCCCAAATTCGACCCAACTCGAGACTGGCTTTGCGCAATTCGAGATCAACGGTGAATTCGAAGCGCGGCATGCAATTCTGGGCGCGCCAGGCAAGGTGAAACTCCTAGTCTTTCTCAATCGCGGCCGCATGGGCGCCTATTCCGACGCCGTCGCTCTCGGCATTGCCACGCACACAGTGCCCGACACGGCGCTTGTCCGTCACTACGCGTCACGCGCCGGCATCGCGCTGAATATCGAGCAGCAGATCGACGACAATCTGGGCCTGTTTTTGCGCGCCAGCCTGAATGACGGCAGCAAGGAGGCTTACGAATTCACCGAGATCAATCGCTCGCTCGCGATCGGCGCCTCGCTGAAGGGTACAGATTGGGGACGTCCGAACGATACGGTCGGGCTGGCCGCTGTCACAAACGGACTTTCACGCGCCGGACAACGTTATTTCGCAGCGGGCGGACTCGGAATTCTGATCGGAGACGGCAGCCTTGCACAATATGACAACGAAGACATTCTCGAAGTCTATTACAGTGCCGCCGCGACGGATTGGCTTTCCGTCAGCGCCGATTACCAATGGATAAGCAATCCCGCCTATAACGCGACGCGAGGGCCGGTCTCGGTCCTTGGACTAAGGTTGCACGCCGCCTACTAAAACGCGTGTTCCCCGGTTCGACCGGTTCATTCCAACAGGCCTGACATGAACGCCTTCCAGTCCGAGACGGACACTGAGCCCTACGCCACGCTTGTGCTGCCGGACGGCCGCGCGCTGGGCTATCTGCAGGTCGGCCTGCCGGACGGTCCGGCTGTGTTTCATTTCCACGGACATGGTTCATCGCGCCTCGAAGCGCTGATGCTCGAAGAGCAGGCACTGGCGCTTGGTCTGCGCGTCATCGCGCTCGACCGGCCGGGCATTGGCCGCTCCGACCCGCGCAAAGGCGACCGGCTGCTCGACTGGCCCGCAGACGTCGCGGCCGCCGCAGACCACTTTGGCATCGACACATTCGCGGTGCAGGGCATGTCGGCGGGCGGCCCTTACGCCCTCGCTTGCGCCCACCTTATTCCGGAAAGGTTGACCGCCTGCGCCCTTGTCAGCGCCGTGCCGCCGCCCGAAATCGCAAAACGCGCCGGCCCAAGGCTGAGGCGTCTGGCCTGGTGGGCGGCGCAGCGGTTTCCCAACTATCTGCGCCGCCGTCTCAAGCAATTTCGCCCGGACGGCCAGCCCAACGAACACATGGTGCGTGAGCGGATGCTCCGCGTCTCGCAATGGCTGGGCGGTCAGGACGAGGTCCTGATGCAGATTCCCGAGATGCGTTCCGTCCTCGCCCGCACGATGGTGGAGACCGCGCGCCAGGGCGCCAGCGCCAATCGTGACGAGATCGAACGGCTGGTCCGGCCCTGGGGCTTTGACGTGCGCGACATCAAACTGGACAAGGTTTTCATCTGGCACGGCGATCAGGATCGCATCATGCCGGTCGGACCCGCACGGGTGCTGGCGCGCAACATGGACCGGAGCCGGTCGGTCTTCTTTGCGGACGAGGGCCACTTCTCAGTGCTCGTCAACCGCGCGAAAGATCTGCTGGAAGCGCTCAAGCCGGATTGACGCGGTTCGGTTGACTTTTCGACGTCCACCACGATTCTGGCCGCGCTTCAGCTAGGACTCGCGCCAATTCCAACGGACCAGCACAGTCATACGCATCACGCGATCGTTCACGATGCCGTCGGTCCTGATCTGCCATTGATCGACGGGTTGGCCTGCATCGCATTGGGCATCGTTTCTCTCCTTCTGGCTGGCGTTTTGCCCGCGATTTTGGGATCCCTCGTCGACGAGCATCGCCTGAGCGCGAGCGGCATCGGCCTTGTCGCATCGATCGAAGCGCTTTCGATGGGCCTTGCTACCGGCGCGGCCAGCACGTGGCTGCCTGCCAGGCGTCTGCGGTTGATTGCGGTGGTTGCTCTGGTCGCTTTGGCTTTAGCCGACTATTCGACCATTCATGCGAGCGGCAGCACGGTCATGACCGTGCGTGGCCTCGCCGGTCTGCCGGAGGGCGTGCTGCTCTGGATCATGACCAGCATGATCGCCCGCACCCAGACGCCGGAACGTTGGGCCGGGATATTCTTCACAACCTCGACGGCGGTCCAGTTTGCGATTGCTTTCGTCTTTGCGCGCAGCGTCTTGCCCCGCTATGGCGCAGACGGTGGCTTTGCCGGGTTGGTCTTGTTGAGCCTGGTTGGACTGGTCTTTGTGATCTGGATTCCCCGCAGCTTTGCGCCGCTGCCAAAGCCGGAAGGCGAGAGCGGCGCGCCGCCGCCGCGCGGCTGGTTCGCGCTGCTGGCCACGCTCATCTACATCGGCGCGACGAGCATGGTCGGCATATACATTCAGCCTTTGGCGCATGAGGCCGGGCTCAGTGCAGACGTCGCCAGAACATCGGTGTGGGTGTCGTTGGCTGCCCAGATTGTTGGCGGTCTTGCAGCGACAACGCTCGCCGGTCACATCCGATATTTTACGGCGTTTGTAGCAGCGACGATCACATTCCTGGCGGTGTGGGCGTTGTTTCTGCTGCATCCGCCGGGCTGGGCATTCATCGCTGCGAATGCCGCGGGCGGCCTGATGGGTCTGTTCATGTCACCGTTCCTGATCCCCATGACGATCGAAGCGGATCCGTCGCGCCGCGCCGCAGTGCAAAGCGGCGGCACGCAGGTTCTTGCCGGCGCGCTCGGTCCCTTCGCAACGTCCTTTGTCGTCGGCGACAATGATGTGCATGGTGCGATATTTCTCGGCAGCGCAGGTCTTGTCATCGGCATCGCGATGATCGCAGCGCTTCACTTCACATCATCACCCATTGCGCGAAACATTGCCGAGGTCTAACCGTTGAGTCGCAGCGCGAAGCAGTCGCGCAAGCTCTCAACGAAGGACATGCGAGATGGCCCGCAAGGCAAAGAAAGCAGCAAAGAAGACCGCCAAGAAATCCAAGACAGTCGCCAAGAAGAAGGCCGCGCCGAAGCGCAAGGCAAAGCGCGTTGCCAAGAAAGCGGCCGCGCCGATGAAGAAGGCGAAGAAAAAAACCAAGAGCCGCAAGCGCGCGGTCAAGGCCGCCGCTCCCGTGGCGATGCCGATGGGCGGCGAGCCGACCCAAGGCTGAACTCGGACTATGCGCTAGATCGGATCGCTCGCCGTCACCCAAAGTGCGGCGAGCGTTTCGATTCCAGCCGCATCGGCTTGATCGAAACGCCCCACTATCGGGCTGTCCAGATCCAGAACGCCGATCAGCCGGCTGCCCATGAGCAGCGGCACGACAAGTTCCGACCGCGAGGCCGCATCGCAGGCGATGTGACCGGGAAAAGCCTCAACGTCGGGCACGATAATGGTCTTGCGCTGCGCCGCCGCAGTGCCGCAGACGCCTCTGCCGACGTCGATCCGTACGCAGGCCGGCTTGCCCTGGAACGGGCCGAGTACCAGTCCTGATTCGCGCAGAACGTAGAATCCGACCCAGTTGAGGTCTGACAGTCCCATCCAGAGCAGTGCCGACAGGTTGGCGGCATTGGCAATGCCGTCGCGCTCTTCGCGGAACAGTCCCCCGGCCATTTGCACCAGCTCGCGATAGATCTCCGGTTTTGTGCCGGACGGACGCTCGCCCTCGAACATCTATTTCTCGGGCGTGAACTTCAGAGCTGCGCCGTTCATGCAATAGCGCAGGCCCGTGGGTCGCGGTCCGTCGGGGAAAACATGCCCGAGATGGCCGCCGCAGTTGGCGCATTGGACCTCGTCACGGCGCATGCCGTGGCTGGTGTCGACCGTTGTCGCGACAGCACCTTCCTTCGGCGCATAGAAACTCGGCCAGCCGCTGCCACTGTCATATTTGGTCGCCGAGTCGAACAACTCCTGGCCGCATCCGGCGCAGAAGTATCGTCCCGCTCGCTTCTCGTGATTGAGCGGACTGGTCCCCGCGCGCTCGGTGCCGTGCTCGCGTAGCACGCGGTACTGCTCGGGCGTCAGTTCCTTGTCCCAGTTCTTTTCGACCGTCATGTTTCGCTCCGTCCTGCATGCGCAGACTATACGTCGGCCGGAGGCACGAGGTTACCGGCGTGCAATCCTTCAGCGCGCCTTCAGCGAATCCCGAATCTCGCGCAGCAGAATGACATCTTCTGGTGTCGCCGGTGGCGGCGCGTCCTTGGGCGGGCGCTGAAGGCGGTTGATCTGGCGGATCAGCATGAACAGCACGAAGGCAACGATGACGAAATTGAGCAGCGTGTTGATGAAAAGGCCGTAGTTCAGCGTGACCGCGCCAGCTTCCTGCGCAGCTTTCAGCGACGTCAGAGCATGGTCGCCCTTGAGAACGATGAAAAAGTTGGCGAAATCGATGCCGCCGAGGATCAGCCCGATGGGCGGCATGAGGACGTCCTTGACCAGCGAATTCACGATCCCGGTAAAGGACGCGCCGACAATCACGCCGACCGCAAGGTCGATGACATTGCCGCGCATAAGAAAGGTTCTGAACTCACTGAACATGACGCCACCGTTATTTGTTTAGGCGTAAAGGCTAGTCCGGCGGCGCATCCGCAACAAGCTTGAGGACTTTCAGGATCGCGACCGCGCTCCAGGCGGCGCAGAAGCCGCAAACGACCCCGATCGAATTTGCGATCTCGTCGTAAATGTCGCAATCGCGGCCGGTGTAGCCCTGGATGATTTCAAGCACGCCTCCCAGCACAACCAGGCCGAGCGCGAACCATGAGGCGCCACGGTAGTTGCGCGCCGCAATCGTCGTCATGAAGCAAAGCCCAAAATAGGCAGTGAAATGCAGCGCCTTGTCCCAGATATTGGACTCAAGGATGTTCACCACATCGCTGTGCGCCAGCTCGCCATAGATGACAACGAGGAGCGCCGGCGCGATGAGCCAGGTGTCGATCTGGCGCAGCAACCGCAGAAAATCTCTGAATGTCACGTGCAAAGCATCCTGCGCGGGTTGCCCACGATGCATGAATATTTAGTGGTTTCAATGCGTTAAAGAGAAGATTCTGTGTCGCGGGGAATTGTTTACGTCGTCTGGCGCACTGCCGCGATGCGCTGCTGGTCCGGCGTGGTTGCAAAATGTCGGGCTTTCCGTATAACGCGCCCTCTTTCGTGAGCCGCCCGGCGGGGCATGCCGTGGCGACTCGTAAAGCGAACCGGCCGAATTTTGGCCCAAGGAGACCGCAAAATGCCCAAGATGAAGACCAAATCGGGCGCCAAAAAGCGCTTCCGGTTCACCGCAACTGGCAAGATCAAGACGGGACAGGCCTATAAGCGTCACCGGCTGATCAGCAAATCCAAGCGCACGCGCAAGGAGCTGAAAGGCGTCCTTTCCGAATCCGAAACACAGCGCGTGAAGCGCTGGATGCCCTACGGTTGAGGTAGAGAACCATGTCACGCGCCCCCCGTTCCGTTGCCAGTCACGCCCGCCGCAAGAAAGTCTTCAAGGCTGCCAAGGGCTTCTATGGCCGCCGCAAGAACACGATCACCTCGGCCAACGCCGCCGTCGACCGTTCGCTGCAGCACAATTACATCGGCCGCAAGGAGAAGAAGCGCAATTTCCGCGCGCTCTGGATCCAGCGCATCAACGCCGGATGCCGCCAGTACGGCCTCACCTACAGCCGATTTATCAGCGGGCTCGCCAAGGCGGGCATCGAGATAGACCGCAAGGTCCTCTCCGACCTCGCCACCAACGAGCCCGAAGCCTTCAAGGCTCTGGTGGATCAGGCTGGCGGCGCAAAAGCCTAAGTCGCGGAACCCATCGGAGCTTCCCGGGCCTTGGCAACCGTCAAGGCCCGTGATTCAAGCCATTCCGACCAAGGGTTTCAGATGAGCGATATCCAGACTCTCGAACGCGACATCCTCGCCGCCATCTCGGCCGCGCCGGACGAAGCCGCGCTGGAAACAATACGCGTCGCTGCGCTCGGCAAGAAGGGCACGATCAGCGAACTCCTGAAAACGCTCGGTGCGATGACGCCGGATGAGCGCAAGCTCAACGGTCCCCTGTTCAATGGTTTGCGCGACAAGGTCGGCGAAGCGATTGCCGCCCGCAAAGCAGAACTCGGCGATGCGGCGCTCAATGCGCGTCTTTCGCATGAAAAGATCGACGTCACCTTGCCGCCACGTCCCGAGCCGCAGGGATCGATTCATCCGGTTTCACAGGTGTTCGACGAGATCACCACGATTCTGGGCGATCTCGGCTTCGCCATCGGCGAGGGCCCTGACGTTGAATATGACGACTACAACTTCACCAAGCTGAATATCCCGCCCGATCATCCGGCGCGGCAGATGCAGGACACCTTCTATCTCGGCAAGCAGGCAGACGGCTCGCAGCACATCCTGCGAACCCACACATCCCCCGTGCAGGTGCGCACCATGCTGAAACAGAAGCCGCCGATCCGCATCGTTGCGCCGGGACGCACCTATCGCGTCGACAGCGATGCGACGCACTCGCCTATGTTTCACCAGTTCGAACTGCTGGTGATCGACCAGGGCATCCATCTTGGCCATCTCAAATGGACGATCGAGGAGTTCTGCAAGGCGTTCTTCGAGGTCGACAAGGTCGAACTGCGGGCGCGGCCGAGCTTCTTTCCCTTCACCGAACCGTCGGTGGAGTGGGACCTGCGCTGTGACCGCTCGGTTCCCAACCAGATCAAATTCGGCCAGGGCAATGACTGGCTGGAGCTTGGCGGCTCCGGCATGGTCAATCCGCAGGTGCTGGAGATGTGCGGCCTCGATCCGACCGTCTATCAGGGCTTTGCCTTCGGCGGCGGCATCGATCGTCTTGCCATGCTGAAATACGGCGTGCCGGACATCCGCTCGTTCTTCGAATCCGATCTGCGCTGGCTGCGCCACTACGGCTTTGCCGCGCTCGACATGCCCTCTCTCGACGGAGGGCTGAGCCGATGAAGTTCACGCTCTCCTGGTTGAAGGAGCATCTGGACACGGATGCCGACGCGGCGGCCATCGCGGAAAAGCTCACCTCCATCGGCCTTGAAGTGGAGGCGGTGGAAGATGCCGGCGCGCGGCTCAAGGCGTTCGTCGTCGCGCATGTCGTGACGGCCGAGAAGCATCCCAATGCGGACAAGCTGAAGCTCTGCATGGTCGACGATGGCAGCGGCGCGCCTATTCAAGTGGTCTGCGGTGCGCCGAACGCCCATACCGGCATGAAGGCCGTGTTCGCGCGTCCTGGCACGGTCATTCCGGTCACCGGTGAAGCGCTCAAGATCGGCACCATTCGCGGGTTGGAATCGCGCGGCATGCTGTGTTCGTCGCGCGAGCTTCTGCTCGGCGATGATCATGACGGGATCATCGAACTTGGCGCCGACGCCAAGGTCGGCGAACCGGCGGCAAAGGCTCTCGGCCTTACGGATCCGGTCATCGATGTTTCGTTGACGCCCAATCGCGGCGATGCGGCAAGCGTCTATGGCATTGCGCGCGATCTGGCCGCATCGGGCCTTGGCACGCTGAAGGACGGTTCGGTCAAACCGGTCGCCGGCAAGTTCAAGTCGCCCAAATCCATCGCGCTCAACTTCACGCCTGAAACAGCCAGCGCCTGCCCGATGTTCGTGGGCCGCATGGTCCGCGGCGTGAAGAACGGCCCATCGCCCAAGTGGGTGCAGGATCGCCTGAAGGCGGTCGGCCTGCGCCCGATCTCGGCCCTGGTCGACGTCACCAACCTGATCTCGCTCGACCGCGGCCGTCCGCTGCACGTCTTCGACGCTGACAAGCTCACCGGCAATCTGCAGGCACGGCTGGCAAAGGACGGGGAGCAATTGCTCGCGCTCGACGGCAAGACCTACACGCTCGATCGCGAGATGACGGTCATCGCCGATGATGCGGCGGCACGCGGCATCGCTGGAATCATGGGTGGCGAGGAGACCGGCTGTTCCGATACGACGACGAATGTGTTCATCGAATCCGCCTATTTCGATCCCATCCGCACTGCACGCGCAGGGCGAAGGCTCGGCATCATTTCGGACGCCCGCTATCGCTTCGAGCGCGGCGTCGATCCGGAATTCGTGCTTCCCGGGCTCGATCTGGCAACGCAACTGATCATGGAATGGTGCGGCGGCGAGGCCTCTGAGAACGTCGTCGCCGGACATGTTCCGCCATGGCGACGCCAGATCGATTTCGATCCCGGCTATGTCGCGCAGCTTGGTGGACTTGACGTGTCGAAGTCCGAATCCGTTTCAATCCTGAAGCGGCTTGGCTTTGGCGTCGAGGACGGCGCCGTCCTCAAGGTTACGCCACCGTCCTGGCGCGGCGATGTGCATGGCCGTGCAGACCTGGTCGAAGAGATCGTGCGTATCCATGGACTCAACAATGTGCGTTCGGTTCCGTTGTCTCGCGGCAATGCCGTCGCCAAGCCGACGCTGACTTTGGGCCAGCGCCGCACGCGTTCCGTGCGTCGCATGCTGGCGGCACGTGGATTCAATGAGACCATCAGTTTTTCCTTCATCCCGCGCGCCCACGCCAAATTGTTCGGCGGCGGCGACGAGGCGCGTCAGGTGGAAAATCCGATTGCCTCGGATCTCGATGCATTGCGGCCGAGCGTTTTGCCGTCACTACTGGCTGCCGCCAAGCGCAACGAAGCGCGCGGCTTCAACGATCTGATGTTTTTTGAGATCGGTGCGCAATTCGATAGCGGCATGCCCGAGGCGCAGGCCACCATCGCCGCGGGAATCCGAGTCGGCGAAGGCGCGCGCAGTTGGACGAAGGCCGCGCACGCCTCCGACGTGTTCGACGTGAAAGCGGACATGCTCGCCGTGCTCGAAAGTGCAATGGGCGTGGCGATGACAGCGCCGGTGAGGGCTGGCGCCCCCGCCTGGTACCATCCGGGCCGCTCGGGCACGCTTTCGCTTGGCCCCAAAGTACTCGCGACGTTCGGCGAAGTGCATCCGAAAATTCTCGCCGCCTTCGATCTGAAAGGCCCGGTGGCGCGCGTTCGAGGTGAATCTCGATGCCATTCCGGAGTCCAAGTCGAAGGGCAAGGCGCGTTCGGTCTTCACGCCGTCACCCTATCAGGCGATCGAGCGCGACTTTGCTTTCCTGGTCGATTTGAAAGTCAGCGCCGACGAAGTCTTGCGCGCCGTGAAGGGCGCAGAGCGGAATCTGATCGAGACCGCGTCGATCTTCGATGTCTACGAAGGCAAGGGTGTGCCGGAGGGCAAGAAATCTCTCGCGATTTCGGTGCGCATCCAGCCCAGGGACAAGACGCTGACCGAGCCGGAAATCGAGGCGTTGGTGCAAAAGATCGTTTCCGCGGTCTCCAAAGCCACGGGCGCAGTTCTTCGTACCTAGATCGGGCCGCCGCACAAGCGCCAAGAGCTTTCGCACGAGCATTTTTTGCCGATGCGGCCAAACCAGGCCCGCGCTATCCTTGGCGCGCGTCAGGGTGGGCCCTTCGAATGAGCGGGATGCGCGAGCAGTATCAAGACAGCACCAAGCTGATGGCGCGGGTGGCGATCCACGTCAAATACGGCCCGCCCGGAAGGGCGTGGTCGCTTGCCGACACGGGCCTGATCACGGCCGGGGCAAGCGTACTCGACATCGGATGCGGTCCCGGCCGGTTCTGGGCTGCTGCGGCGGGAAAGCTGCCGCCGGACATTGAACTTACGCTGGCCGATCTGTCGCCGGGTATGGTGGAGGAGGCCGTCCGCAATGTCAGCGCCGCGGACGGCAGGTGGCGATCCGTGGCGGGCCAAATCGCCGATGTCTGCGCCCTTCCCTTTGCCGATGACTGCTTCGATGTCGTGACGGCTATGCACATGCTCTATCACGCGCCCGACAAGGATAAGGCCGTCGCCGAGATTGCGCGCGTCCTCAAGCCGGACGGCACGCTCATCGTCACGACGAACGGCATGCACACGATGCGCGAGCTGAACGCGCTCTCGCATCAGGTCCTCGGAACACCGCCCTATGACTTTGGTTCGGCTCCGTTCAGTCTCGAGAGCGGCGAGCCGATACTCCTGCGGCACTTTCGGAACGTTGACGTCACCGCGAAGACAGACGTTCTGCGGATCACAGATGCGCAGGACATCGTGAATTACCTGAGATCGTTTCCGCCCGGTGACACAGCCGATGAAGAAACGCTGCAAATCCTGGACAGAGAATTGGCGGCGAGCATGGAAGCGCAGGGCGGCGCCTTCCCCGTTACGCGTATCGGTGGCTACATGGTGGCACGCGACCGCCGGGCGTAAATTCGCGCCATTTGCGGCTGCGGATGTGGCGCTGGCACGAGCCCGGATGATCGAACCGTCACAATGCTGCCCAATCAGGGGCCGACGATCCGTGTCCTGTTCGCGGGAGGGACGGATGATCCAGCGCTACGATCTCATCATTGTCGGCGGCAGTTTTGCAGGTCTCGCCTGCGCGCGCACCGCGGCACTGCGCGGACTGAAGGTCGCCGTGATCGATGCAAAGTCCGAACCCGGTGCGCGCGTGCGTACAACAGGTATCGTCGTGAAGGAAGCGAGCGACGATTTCGACTTGCCAGCGCGGCTGATGCGCAAGGTGCGCGGCGTGCGTCTGTACGCGCCGAACGACCGCTCGCTCGATCTCTCTGCGCCAGGTTATTTCTTCCAGGCAACCGACACGCCGGGCGTGCTGCGCTGGATGGCGGGTGAAGCTGAACGCGCCGGCGCAACCTTGCTCTTCGACCGCAAGTTCGAGTCCGCCGTCGAGCATGAGCGTGGCGTTGCACTCGCCTCGCTTGGCCTGCACGCGAGTTTCCTGATCGGCGCGGACGGCGCGCGCTCGCGCGTGGCCGAAAATTTTGGCCTCAGCCGAAACCGGCATTTCCTCGCCGGCCTCGAAATAGAATGCGAGCCGCTGAAGAATCTCGACCAACGTTTCCTGCATTGTTTCGCCGACAGCCGCATAGCGCCCGGCTACATCGCCTGGGTCGTTCCGGGTGTCGACAACACGCAGATCGGCGTTGCGGCACGGCGTCCGGCCAAGCCCGATCTTGGCGAACTTCTGCTGCGGCTGAAGTCAGTGTGCGATATCCGCGAGATCAGAGTAACGGCGCGCCGCAGCGGGCTTATACCGAGCGGCGGGACGCTCGATCATCTGGGCACCAACCGCGTCATGCTGATCGGCGACGCTGCCGGAATGGTTTCGCCTGTCACGGGCGGCGGCATCCATACGGCGCTGAATTTTGGGCGCCGCGCGGCGCAATTGGTCTCGGACTTTCTCGGCGATCGTGGTCCGCACCCGGTCGGCGCACTTCGGCGTGAGGCACCGCGTTATCGCGTCAAGCGGGCATTGCGGCGCCTGCTCGACACCGCGCCTTCCAACGCACTGATCAATACGTTCCTGATGACGTCGCCCATGAAGGCACTGGCGCAACGAATGTATTTCCACAGCCGGTCGGGCAGCGCGGAATCGTTTGAGGCCTGGTCGAAGGAATTCGAAGAGGGCGATCTGCAGCAAAGTCCGCCGCAGCTGCCCGGCCCCAAGCTGCGCTTGATCTGAACTTGCGGGCAAAAGCCGTCCGGCTTACCCCTTGGGTCATGGACCGACGAAAGTTTCTTATAGGCGCTTCAGCCGCGGCGCTGGCGCCGTTCGCAGCCCGCGCGGCTATTCCAGCGAACGATATCGACTGGCTCGTCGATCAGCTCGCCGCGCACTATGCGTACCTGCCGGACCGTCACATCGATTTGGCAAAGCTGCGTGCGCTTTATCGCCCGCAGGCGCAATCTGCGCGCGACGATCACGCCATGCTCGGAGTGCTGGAGCGCCTGCTCGCCGAGCTGCACGACCATCATATCGAGCTGACGACGAACAATCAGGATTCGCCCCAACTGGTGCCGACAGGCGCCGAGGCCTGGGCTTCTTTTCAGGATGGCCGCGCCGTGATCGAAGCGGTACGCCCCGGCAGCAGCCTCGAGCGCGCCGGCGCAAAAGCGGGCGATGTCGTGACCACGATCGCGGGCATCCCGGTTCGTGAGGCCGTTGCACGCAGCGCACCACGCGCCCTTTCGGCTCCCGATCCGTCCGCCGATGACTACACGCTTCGCGTCCTCCTCGCCGGCACCCACAGGGCCAGGCGCGTCTTTGCAATCCAACACGCGTCCGGCGCGCTGCAGCAGCTGGATCTGCCGCCACACCAGCCCGATCCGCACGTCCTGCCACTCACGCTCAGCCGTATCGGTTCGGACATTGCCTGCATCCGGGTGGAGAACAGCCTGGGCGACAGCGCTCTTGTGCGCGCATTCGACGACGCACTGGCGGACGTTCGTTCGGTTCCTGGTCTCATTCTCGATTTGCGCAATACGCCGAGCGGCGGCAACACCGATGTTGCGGAGCCGATCCTTGGCCGCTTTGTCCGCGGCCGTCCCGGTTACCAGCGGGTCTTCCAGCCGGGGCCGGGCAGAACGCTCGCAAGAGACTCCTACGTCCGATGGGTGCGGGAACGCGGGCCATTCCAATTCACCGGCAGTCTTGTCGTACTGTGCAGCCGCTGGACGGGCAGCATGGGTGAAGGCATGACGATCGGCCTCGACGCGATGAAGCGTGCGACAATCGTCGGCACGCGCATGGCCGGTCTTTGCGGCGCGACCGAACGTTTTGCGCTGCCCAACACCGACATCGGCGTGCAGTTTCCGACCGAGCGCCTCTACCACCTCGATGGCACGCCGCGCGAAAAATTCGTGCCGCCGGTCCTGGTCGATCTGGAGCGAGAAACAAGCGAGGATCCGATCATGACGTGCGGCATCGCCATCCTGCGTAAGGGACGCCCCTGAGATGCAGCGCCAGTTCGATCAGCGCAGTGCCCTGTCCTTCATCATCGCGTTCGGGATCGTGTCGCTGTTCGGCGACATGGCCTATGAGGGAATGCGCGGGCTCAATGGCGAGTTCCTGGCGACCCTCGGCGCGAGCGGCACTGCCGTCGGCGTCATCGCAGGCGGTGGAGAACTGGTCGGCTATCTCCTGCGGCTGGTTTCAGGCCGTTTTGCGCAACGCACGGGGGCTTATTGGCCCCTGTCGATCGGTGGGTATGCACTCACCATGGCGTCGGTTCCCGCCATGGCGTTTGTCTTCAACTGGCAGACCGCAGCGCTGTTTGTGATTCTGGAACGCGCCGGAAAAGCGATTCGCAGCCCCGCGAACAACACCATGCAAAGCCGCGCCGGCGATCACATCGGACAAGGCTGGGCATTTGGCCTGCAGGAGGCGCTCGATCAGGCCGGCGCAATTGCGGGCCCGCTGATCACCGCCTTTGTTCTCGCCCGTCATGGCGACTATCGCACCGCCTATGCCTGGCTCGCAGTGCCGGCCGCGCTGACCATGATCAGCGTCGGCATCATCGCCGTGCGCTATAAATTTGCCGGCCACATCTTGCAGCAGCCGGCCGGCGACGCTGCGCCCGTACTGTCGCGCGCCTTTTGGTACTACACCGCCAGCGCGTCCATGCTCGGTTTCGGCATTGCGGACTTTTCGCTCATCGCGTTTCACTTCACGCAGGCCGCGGTCAGTGTCCAAGGCCGTCATTCCGGTCTTCTATGCTGTTGCCATGGGATCGTCTGGCGTCGGTGCACTTGTGTTCGGACTGTTGTTTGACCGGCGCGGTCTCGTCACCCTCGTTCCCGTTATTCTGCTTGGCGCAGCCGCAACCCCACTTGTATTTCTTGGTAATTCCACTGCCGCGTTGGCCGGCACGATCCTGTGGGGCATGACGATGGGAACCCAGACCGCGCTGATGTCGGCGTCCGTGGCAAAACTCGTTCCCGAAAAAGCACGCGCCCATGCCTATGGATTGTTCTCTGCTATCTATGGAACGGCTTGGTTTGTCGGCAGCGCGCTCCTGGGCGTGCTGTACGACTATTCTTTCGTCTTGCTTGCGGTCGTCGCGATCATCGCCCAGTTGTTGTCGATCATTCCTCTTTTGGCGACGGTACGCGCCATGCGCGAGGCCGCATGAGCGTGACGGAACAGGCGTTGACCATTCCGGTCGGCGGCGGACGCTTCCTGAGTGCTCGGCTGTGGCGGCCCGAAGGCGACGGCCGCTGGCCGGCGATTATCGACGCGGCACCTTATCGTGCAGGCGACATTTTTCGTCCCCCGGTCGAAGCGCAGCTTCCCTATTTCGCAGCGCATGGCTATGCGGCGCTGGCAATCGATATAGCCGGCTCCGGCAGTTCCACGGGCGTCCTTCTCGACGAATATGAGCCGACGGAGATCGACGATCTCGTCACAGCCATCGCTTGGGTCGCCACGCAGCGCTGGTGTGACGGCGGCGTGGGTCTGAGCGGCTTCTCCTGGGCGGCGTTCGCAGCCTTGCGTGCTTCGGCGAAAAAACCACCAGCATTGAAGGCGATGGTTCTGGGAGGCGTCTCCGAAGACGGCTGGCGCACCGATATTCACTATCTGGGCGGTGTTCTCTACGCGGCGCAGATCGACTGGGCCGGCGTGATGCTCATGTTCAATTCTCTGCCGCCGGATCCGGCACAGTTCGCGGGCGACTGGCGCGTGGAATGGAAGAAGCGGCTTGAGGCGAATGAGCCCTTCATCACGCGCTGGCTGTCACATCCCACGCACGACGCGTACTGGAAAGGCCGCGCGGCCGATGCGACGCGGGGCGACGTGCCGCTTCTGCTCTATGCTGGTCTGGCCGATAAATATGCAGTGTCTGTGCTGCGCATAGCGGAGCAGTGGCGAGGCCCGGTGCGCACGATCATCGGCCCGTGGGAACATTCCCCGCCCTACGCGGCATCGCGTGGACCGCGCATCGGCTTTCTCCAGGAAGCGCTGCGCTGGTGGGACAAGTTCCTGAAACGCGCCGAAAACAATGTTCTAGACGAGCCGCCGCTTCGCCTGTGGATCGGCGAGCCGGATGCAGACGGCGCGTTGGCGAAGGGAGAATGGATCGCATCGCAATGGCCGTTGCAGGACGCCAAATCACTGCGCTTTGGCGTTCAGGGCGGAAAGCTGGTGTCCGATATGCCGGGCCAGGACGAAGGCGTCACTCTGCAGGCGTCGCGTTCCAATCCGGCCGGCCTTGGCCCCGATCTCTACGAAGACGTGCCGGCATCGTTCGATCTGACGCGCGCAAGTGAACGGGGAGAGTTCATTGCTGTAACCACGCCGTTTGATGAGGACGTCTTGTTATCGCCGTCGCCCGAGTTCAGATGCCGCGCGGACGTCCACAACGGATCGCTCATCGTTCGTCTTGTAGACATCGCACCGGATGGCCGCGCAGTCCGCATGACGACCGGCGCGGTCATTCTTTCCGGCGCCTCCATCGTGCGGATACCGTTTCAGACTGCCGCGTGGCGCCTGAAGAAGGGTCACAGTCTCGGGCTGGTGGTATCGGCTGACGGCTGGCCGACCTTTTGGCCTTCACGTGATCAGGGTCCCGTCACGATTTCTGCGTTGGAACTTGTCGTCCCGGTTGCGCGCCCGCTGGCTCGCGTTCCGGCATTTGCCGCACCGCAGAGCGCAATGGCGGTGAAACCCGAGAAGTTGAGATGGCTCAATCCCGATCTTGAATCGTTGCAGGCACCTGAACCCGGCTCGGTCTCGGCGACGGGAACTTCGGCTGCACATCATCTGGCCGCCACTGGCACGGACTATCTCATCACGTCCCGGTTCGATCTCACGCCATTGTCCGGTGGAGAGGCCCGCGCCGTGAAATCCTATCGCGTCGCGTTCGAGCGTCCCGGCTGGTCGATAAGGATCTTCACGCGACTCGACGTTTCGTCGACACCCGATGCGTTTCACATTGCCTGGATGATCGAAGCACGCGATGGCTCTGAGCTTGTCCATCGCGTCGAACGTCAAACGAGCGTGCCCCGAACGACGGTCTAGAACTTCAGCAGGCCAGGCCCCGTACCGAATTGTTCAGCAACCCGTTCGAACTCCGCGCGTGCGGCCGGATTGGACCGCTGATGGCGTTCGGCATAAATGAACTCGTTCTTGAGAGAATGTTCGAGGCCGGTCAGCTCCGTCACCCTCACCTTGTAGCCATGCGCTTCGAGGAACAGGCCGCGCAAGACGTTGGTGAGGTGCGCGCCGAATTCGCGCCGCTGGATGGGATGACGCCAGAGCTGGCGCAAGGGGCCGGCCACGCCCTCAAGCGCGGCCGCAATCTCGGCCTGGCAGCAGGGGACGAGCGCAACGAATCGTGCCTCATTCCTGAGCGCGAACAAAATCGCTTCGTCGGTAGCGGTGTCGCACGCGTGCAGCGCCGTGACGACGTCGGCGTGTCCTTGCGGCAATACAGCGTCGGCGATCGCGCCTTCGATGAACTGCATCCGCTCGAACCCGCTTTCGGACGCGATGCGACGCGATGTCTTGATCAGATCGGAGCGCGCTTCGACGCCATAGACGAGCCCTCGTCCCTGTTTGGCGAAGAACAGGTCGTAGAGCACAAAGCCGAGATAGGATTTGCCCGAGCCGAGATCGGCCAGAACCGGCTGTTCCGTGTTGGCAAAAGCCCAGTCGAGCGCCGGTTTGATCAGTTGCGCCAGGTGCAGGACCTGCTTCAGCTTGCGCCGGGAATCCGCGTTCATCGCGCCGTCCTGGGTCAGGATGTGAAGCGCCTTGAGCAGCGTGATCGACTGGCCCGGCCAAAGTTCGCCGATCGCCTGTCTGGGATTGCCGCCGCGGCGCGCATGGGCGCCCTGTGCCGAGTGTCTAGCCATGGGCGGGGAACCTAGCCCAAAGGCTCATGGAATTGCTCGAAAAAACGCCCGCTGGACCGGCGTGCGCCTCGCGGCTATACCCCCGCCTCCATGACTGACCTCTCCCATATCCGGAACTTCTCCATCGTCGCCCATATCGACCATGGCAAGTCCACGCTGGCCGACCGCCTGATCCAGTTCACGGGCGGACTGACCAATCGCGAGATGAAGGACCAGGTGCTCGATTCGATGGATATCGAGCGCGAGCGCGGCATCACCATCAAGGCCCAGACCGTCCGTCTGAACTACAAGGCCAGGAATGGCGAGACCTACATCCTGAACCTCATGGACACGCCGGGCCATGTCGACTTTGCCTATGAGGTCAGCCGCTGCCTTGCCGCCTGCGAAGGAGCGCTTCTGGTGGTCGATGCCAGCCAGGGCGTCGAAGCGCAAACCCTGGCCAACGTCTATCAGGCAATGGATGCCAACCTCGAGATCGTTCCGGTTCTCAACAAGATCGACCTGCCTGCCGCCGAGCCGGAACGCATCCGCCAGCAGATCGAGGATGTGATCGGCATCGACGCGTCAGAGGCTGTCTGCATCTCCGCCAAGACCGGCCTCAACATCGATCAGGTCCTCGAGGCCGTCGTGACGCGCCTGCCCGCGCCCAAGGGCGACCGCAACGCGCCGCTGAAGGCTCTGCTGGTCGACAGTTGGTACGACGCCTATCTCGGTGTTGTGGTGCTGGTGCGCATCGTCGACGGTGAACTGAAAAAGGGTCAGAAGATCCGCATGATGCAGGCCGACGCCGTCTATCAGGTCGAGCGTGTCGGCGTCTTCACGCCCAAGCAGGAAACAATCGAGGCTCTTGGTCCGGGCGAAGTCGGATTCCTCACCGCGCAGATCAAGCAGGTCGCCGACACGCAGGTCGGCGACACGATCACCGATGAAAAGAAGGGCACGGCCGTCGCCCTGCCCGGCTTCAAGCCGGCGCAGCAGGTCGTGTTCTGCGGCCTCTTCCCCGTCGATGCCGCCTTGTTCGAGGATCTGCGCGAGGCCTTGGGGCGCTTGCATCTCAACGATGCGAGCTTCACCTACGAAATGGAATCGTCCGCCGCGCTCGGCTTCGGATTCCGCTGCGGCTTTCTTGGCCTCCTGCATCTCGAAATCGTGCGCGAGCGTTTGGAGCGCGAGTTCAACCTCGACCTCATCGCCACCGCGCCGAGCGTGATCTATCACATCCACCTGCGCGACGGCACGATGAAGGAACTGCACAATCCGTCCGACATGCCAGACGTGATGCAGATCGAACGCATCGACGAGCCCTGGATAAAGGCGACGATCCTTGTGCCGGACGAATATCTCGGAGCGGTGCTGAAACTCTGTGAAGATCGCCGCGGCCGCCAGGTCGAGCTCACCTATGCCGGTGCGCGCGCCATGGTCGTGTATGAGCTGCCGTTGAACGAAGTGGTGTTCGATTTCTACGACCGGTTAAAGTCGGTTTCGCGCGGCTATGCGAGCTTCGACTATCACATCGAGGACTACCGTGAGGGCGACCTTGTGAAGATGTCGATCCTCGTCAATGGCGATCCGGTCGATGCGCTGTCGATGGTTGTGAACCGCCAGCGCGCGGAGGGCCGCGGCCGCGCCATGTGCGAGAAGCTGAAAGAGCTCATCCCGCGCCACATGTTCGTCATCCCGATCCAGGCCGCGATCGGCGGCAAGATCATTGCACGCGAAACGCTCTCTGCCTTGCGCAAGGACGTGACGGCCAAATGCTACGGCGGCGACATCTCGCGCAAGCGCAAGCTCCTCGACAAGCAGAAAGAGGGCAAGAAGAAGATGCGTCAGTTCGGCAAGGTGGATATTCCGCAGGAAGCGTTCATCGCCGCGCTCAAGATGGATCAGGACTAGGCGCGACGCGCGCGGCCCCTGTAGAGTAGCAGCAGGGGGAGCCGCATGACCGAACTTGATCTTCTCGCCTTTGCCCGCTCAGCCGTTCAGAACGAGATCAGCCTGTTCACGCAGGTCATCACCATCACCTTCGCGATGATCGTGGGAATCTACTATTTCCTCAACCAGGCGCGCTTCATGATGAAGCTGTTCGCCTTCATCGCCTATTTGATCGGCGCCCTGCTCTTTCTCGGCCAGATGCTGCTCGAAACCAACATGCGCGTCGAGGCGATGGCCGAATTGCAGAAACTGCCGCACCCGTCGCCGCTCGTTCAGCGTTATATTGATCTGTATGGAAGCTGGCTGAACACGGTGACGTCATTGCTGTTCAACTCGGCATTTTGGATCTTGTTTGCGGGTATTTTTTATCTTCTCTTTTTCTGGAAGAAGTCGGTTCCGGAAGGATCCAGCACATGAAAAGTTTGTTCGTCAGCTGGCAGTTCTGGGCGGTTCTGTCCGCGAGTTTTGCGGCGCTCACCGCGATCTTTGCCAAGGTCGGCATCACCAATGTCAACTCTGATTTCGCGACGTTCGTGCGCACCGTCGTGATCCTGGTGACGCTGGCCTTTATCCTGACGATCTTTGGCGAGTGGCAGGGTCTGCGGAGCGTAAGCCCGCGCTCCTATCTTTTCCTCCTTCTATCGGGCCTGGCCACCGGCGCATCCTGGCTGTGCTATTTCCGCGCGCTCAAGATCGGTGACGCGGCGCGCGTGGCTCCGATCGACAAATTGAGCGTTGTTCTCGTTGCCTTGTTCGGTGTCGTTTTTTTGGGTGAACGGCTCAATGGCGCCAATTGGCTCGGCGTCGGGTTGATCGCGACCGGCGCCATCCTGGTGGCCTACCGGGTTTAAGTCCCCTGCCCGGCCAGTTCTAAACCGCGCGCATTTGCTTTAAGAGAACGCGCTTTCGCGGATGGGCCGCGAGAAACCGGCGGGTCTGGTCCCAAGCATGCGTCCTGTTGTAGCCCTCATCGATTATGGTTCCGGCAATCTGCGCTCGGCCGAAAAGGCCTTGGCGCGTGCCGCTGTAGAACACGCCACCGGCCAAGATGTGATCGTGACATCGGACGCCGATGTCGTATCCAAGGCGGAACGCATAGTCCTTCCTGGCGTCGGGGCGTTTGCCGATTGCATGGCCGGTCTTACTGCCCTGCCCGGCATGGTCGAGGCCCTGAAGGGTGCGGTTCTAGCGCGCGGCACGCCCTTTCTGGGTATCTGTGTCGGGATGCAGTTGATGACCAGTGTGGGCCGCGAGTTTGGTGACCATGCGGGGCTCGGCTGGATCGAGGGTGAAGTGGTCAAGCTCGCGCCGTCCGATCCGGCACTCAAGATTCCACAGATGGGCTGGAACGAGTTGGCCGTGACGCGTGAACACCCTTTATTCGCGGGCATTCCGAGCGGTTCGCACGCTTATTTCCTGCACTCCTACGCGATGAAGCCGACGCTGTCGTCGGACGTATTGGCGACCACAGATTATGGCGGCGCCGTTACGGCTGCGGTGGCGCGGGACAATTACGCTGGTACGCAGTTTCATCCCGAGAAGAGCCAGGCGATCGGAATCGCCCTGCTCGGCAATTTTCTGGTGTGGCGGCCATGATCCTTTTCCCGGCGATTGATCTGAAGGATGGCCGGTGCGTTCGCCTGAAGCGTGGGCTGATGAGTGAGGCCACGGTCTTCAATGACGACCCGGCGGCGCAGGCGAAAAGTTTTCAGTCCGCTGGATTCAAATGGCTGCATTGCGTTGATCTGAACGGCGCCTTCGCCGGCAAGTCAGCAAATGGCGACGCGGTGCGGGCGATCCGCGCGGCGATCGATCTTCCCATTCAGCTTGGCGGCGGCATTCGCGACATGGCCGCGGTCTCGGCTTGGATCGGGGCCGGTATCGCACGCGTGATCCTGGGCACTGCAGCGCTGACAAACCCGACATTCGTGAAAGAAGCGGCCCGCGCATTTCCCGGCCAGATCGTGGTCGGCGCCGATGCCAAGGGCGGCAAGGTTGCGACGGAGGGTTGGGCCACAGTCTCGGAACTCACGCCAGCCGACCTCGGACGCAAGTTTGAAGACGCCGGTGTCGCGGCGATTCTCTTCACCGACGTCGACGGCGACGGCTTGCTTCAGGGCGTGAATGTTGCGGCAACGGTCGCGCTTGCCCGCGCCGTTCGGATACCGGTGATTGCGTCGGGCGGCGTCGGCGGGATCAAGGACATCGAGGTTTTGCTCGCCGCGAAGGAGCCGAACATCGAAGGCGTCGTTATAGGCCGGGCGCTCTATGACGGGCGCATTGATCCCAGTGCCGCGTTGGCACTTGTGAACAGCGTTTAAATTTACGACGATTGTGAATAGTACCTATTATTCAGTATCTTACGACAGTTATCAGCTTTTGCTCAGACGTCGCGTTATCTCGTCGAGCTGTTCGAGCGTCTTATAGAAGATCCGAACTTCTCCGCCTTTTTTTCCTTTGTCAGCCACTTGAACCCTGAGGCCTAAGGCATTGGAAATTCTGGATTCGAGATCGCGCGTGTCGGGGTCAACCTGCTTGTGTTGCGCTTTGCCGCTCTTCTTGTTCGCTGAACGCTGTTCTGCCTGCCGAACATTGAGCATTCCTGCCATAATCTCCTGAGCGCGCTTCTCAGCGTCTGGAAGCCCAATCAGTGTGCGGGCATGACCGGCCGTCAGCTTGCCGTCCCGCACAAGGGCCCGGACCGGCTCCGGGAGCGTCAGGAGCCGCAGTGTGTTGGCGATGTGGCTTCGGCTCTTGCCGACCTCCTTGGCCACCTTTTCCTGTGTGAACTTGAAGCGCTCCATCAGTTCGTAATAGGCGGCCGCCTCCTCGATCGCGTTGAGGTCCGACCGTTGGACGTTTTCGATGATCGCGATTTCGAGCGATTCCGAATCGCTCATCTCGCGGATGACGACCGGCACCTCGTGCAACTTGGCCATCTGCGAAGCGCGCCAGCGGCGCTCGCCGGCAACGATCTCATAGGAGTTGGCTTCGCCCTTGATCGGCCGCACCAGGATCGGCTGCAGAATTCCTTTCTCGCGGATCGATTCCGCGAGGTCGTTCAGTTCCTCGGGCGCGAAGCGTTTGCGCGGCTGCAGCTTGTTGGGACGAAGAAAGGCGATCGGTAGTTTGAGTGTCGCGCGTGCAGCCGCAGTCTCGCCACGTGTCGGAACCGCCTCTTCGCCGATCAGGGCCGACAGGCCGCGGCCAAGGCCGCGTGGTCGTTCTTCCGCCGTCATTACGCCGCCGCCTGTGGACGTTCGCGCTCGCGCGCGATGAGCTCTCCGGCGAGCTTGATGTAGGCCTGGCTGCCGGGACAGCGCAGATCGTAGACGAGGGCGGGAAGTCCGTGGCTCGGCGCCTCGGAAATACGCACGTTTCTGGGGATCATGGTGCGATAGACCTTGTCTCCCATATTCTCGCGCACATCGGCGGCAACCTGGTCGGAGAGTTTGTTGCGTTTGTCGAACATCGTCAGAACGATTCCCTGAATCTCAAGTGACGGATTCAGGTTTGCCTTTACAAGGTCGATGGTCTTGAGCAACTGGCTGAGACCTTCAAGTGCAAAAAATTCGCATTGCAGCGGAACGATGACGGCATCCGCCGCTGCCATCGCATTCACCGTCAGCAGTGTAAGCGACGGCGGACAATCGATCAGCACATAGGAAAACGGCGATGATCCGTGTGCGGAGTAATCGGCGAGCGCGTCCTTCAAAATGTAATTCCGCCGCGGCCGGTCGATGAGTTCGAGTTCCGCGCCGGAGAGATCGACGGTCGAGGGAACAATCGACAGGCCGGGAATGCGCGTCGGCGTCACCGCGTCGGCGATCCCGGCTTCGCTCATCAGCACGTCATAGGTTGTCAGCTTGCGCTCGCTGCGCGGAATGCCAAGGCCGGTCGAAGCGTTTCCCTGCGGGTCGAGGTCGATAACGAGGGTCGGCTCGCCGACAGCGGCGAGGGCGGTGCCCAGATTGATCGCAGTCGTGGTCTTGCCGACGCCGCCTTTTTGATTGGCGACGACCAGAACGCGCGGCCTTCTACCGCTAAGTCCTTGAATTGCTTGCGACATGGCCAAGCTCCCGGATCTCCAGAATGACGCCCGAAGCATCGGTTGCGCTCTGGTGCTGGCTGACTTTCATCCTCCAAGATTTACGGGCTTGGGTCAATTCAGACGCTACGGATTGACCTTTCAGGAACAGGCAAACCGTATGCTTTGCTGTGAATTGCTGTGCATAGCCAAGCAATTGGTCGAGCGGGGCGACGGCGCGGGCCGTCACGACATCGGCCGGCTCATGCCGTCCTGCCTCTATCCGCACGTTCCGGATCCCGACGTTCAAACCCATGCGCTGGGCGGCTGCTTCGAGGAATTCGGCCTTTTTTCGCGTGGCTTCGTAAAGAACCACCGAGACTTTGTTGCGCAGCAATTCTGCGAGAACGAGGCCGGGGAAGCCTGCGCCGCTACCCAGATCGACCAGCGTCGTTGCGTAGGGAGGGATGTAGTGCATTAGTTGGGCCGAATCCCACATATGGCGGCGCCAGACGTCTTCCAGCGAACGGGCGGAGACAAGATTGTGCCGCTCGTTCCAGTCCTTGAGGACATCGGCATAGGCCTTCAGCCGGCTCAATGTTTCACGTGAAACACCGGTTTTCTCAGCGAAATCCTCGGGCCCGAATGGCTCAGGCGCGGTTTCGGACATGGGCCAGGACGAGGGTGAGGGCAGCCGGGGTAACGCCATCGATGCGCGCCGCCTGGCCAAGGGTGACAGGGCGGATCCTGCCCAGCTTCACGACGGCTTCTGTGGAAAGGCCTTGGACGGCGGCGTAGTCGAGGCCCGGAGGAAGGGCCAGGCCTTCGTCGCGCCGGAACGCGAGGATGTCTGCATCCTGGCGATCCAGATAGCCGGCATACTGGCTGTCGATTTCAAGCTGCTCGATGACATCGCTGGCGAAACTGCCGATTTCCGGCCAGATCCCGGCGAGGGCGGGCAGGTCGACCTCCGGCAAACTCAGAAGGTCCATCGCGGTGCGCCGAACCCCGTCGAGCCTGACGGAAAGGCCATGTTTCTGGGCTTCGTTCGGAGTCATGTTCAGGCTTCGCATCGTTGTGCGGGCCTGTTCGAGACGTCCCATTTTTTCGCTGAATGCCGCGCTTCTTTTTGGACCGATGCAACCGGCGCGCTCGCCAATGGTCGTCAGGCGCTGGTCTGCGTTGTCGGCCCGCAGGGTCAGCCTGTATTCGGCACGCGAGGTAAACATCCGATAGGGCTCGGTCACGCCCTTGGTGACGAGATCATCGATCAGGACGCCGATATAGGCCGCCGCGCGATCAAGGATGACCGGCGCACTGCCCCCGGACGCGCGCGCGGCGTTCAACCCCGCCATCAGGCCCTGCGCCGCAGCTTCCTCGTATCCCGTCGTGCCGTTGATCTGGCCGGCCAGATACAGGCCAGACATCTTCTTTGTTTCGAGCGACGGCAGGAGCTCGCGCGGATCTACATAGTCATATTCGATGGCATAGCCGGGACGCTTGACCATCACATTCTCAAGACCGGGGATCGTCGCCAGAAGGGCTAGCTGCACATCCTCAGGGAGCGACGTGGAGATCCCGTTTGGATAGACGGTGTCATCGTCCAAGCCCTCCGGCTCCAGGAATATCTGATGGCTGTCGCGCTGCGCGAAGCGCACGACCTTGTCTTCGATCGAGGGGCAATATCGCGGGCCCGTACCCTCGATCTGGCCCGAATACATCGGCGCGCGATGCAGGTTGGCGCGAATGATCTCGTGCGTCTGAAGCGTCGTGCGGGTGATATGGCAGACGGTCTGGGGCGTCGTAATCGCTGTCGTCAGAAACGAGAACGGCGAGGGCGGATCATCGCCATGCTGCACGTCGAGTTGCGCCCAATCAATCGTCTTTCCATCCAGGCGAGGCGGCGTGCCCGTCTTCAGCCGGCCCATGGAAAGGCCCATTCCATATAGCTTTTGCGACAGTCCGATACTTGGAGCCTCGACTCCATTGCGGCCGATCGCACCGTTGCTGGACGTCGCCCGGCCAGCAGGAATCTTTTTTTCGCCGATATGGATCAGGCCGCGCAGGAAGGTACCGGTGGTGAGAACCACCGCACCACAACGTATTGTTTTTGAGTCCGCTGTGATCACACCGCGGACGCGGCCATTCTCGATGATCAAATCCTCTGCGGCCGCGGCCAGGATCGTCAAATTGTCGATCTCCGCCAAGGCCGTCTGCATGGCCTGGCGATAGAGTTTGCGATCCGCCTGCGCACGCGGCCCACGCACCGCCGGTCCTTTGCGTCGGTTCAGAAGCCGGAACTGGATTCCGGCCCGATCAGCGACACGACCCATGACGCCGTCCATGGCATCGATCTCGCGAACCAGATGGCCCTTGCCCACGCCGCCGATGGCCGGATTGCACGACATCTCGCCGATGGTCTCGAGCTTGTGAGTCAGCAGCAGCGTCTTGGCCCCAACGCGCGCGGATGCCGCCGCGGCCTCACAGCCGGCATGTCCACCACCGATGACGATGACATCGAACCGATCCATGGGCGCTCAATAGGCGAGGGCGAGCAGAGTCTCAAGTAACGAAGCGATAGACGTTCAAAAACCAGTCCAATAGCGAAGAGACGGGCAGGCCCAGAACGGCAATGTTTCACGTGAAACACTCCGCAGTCTCGCCTTACTTGCCGATGCAGAAATCCCGGAACACGACATCGAGCAGCTCCTCGACATCCACCCGTCCGGTGATCCGGCCAATCCAGCGAACAGCCAGCCTGAGATCCTCCGCGAACAGCTCGGCTTCTGGCGCACTCGCCGCCCGGCACAGGGCAGCCAAAGCCTGCTCCAGCGCATGTCGATGCCGCGCCCGCGTCAGAACCGGTGCTTCGCCGACGCGATCGAGCCTCTCAGCCACTTTGCAGCCCGATCTCGGCCAGCACATCGTCGAAGCCGTCGCCGGTCTTCAGGGAGAGCCGCAAACCGCTTCGCGGCGAGGGCGAGGGAAGATCCGCCTTGTTCCACACGGTAATCGCCGCACGTTTGGCGATACCCGGCGGCAGTCCTGCCAGCGGCTCTTCGGCACTACCGTCCAGCAGCAACAAAACGAGGTCCGACGCTTCGGCCCTGGCCAAGGCCCGGCGAACGCCTTCGCTCTCCACAGTGTCCGCCGCTTCCCGCAGGCCAGCGGTATCGGCAACAATGACCGCGTATCCCCCAAGATCGAGGCGTACCTCTATAATATCTCTGGTTGTACCTTCTGTCTCTGCAACTATAGCAACGTCGCGCTGGGCCAGCGCGTTGATAAGAGAACTCTTTCCTGCGTTCGGCGGTCCGATCACTGTTAGAAAGACGCCCTCCCGGACGATTTCTCCGCGTCGGGAATCCGCCATATGTATCTGTATTTCCTTGATTATTTTTCCTATCTCCGCACGTGATCGGACCGTGAGATCGTGCGGAATTTCTTCGTCCGAAAAGTCGATCTCTGCTTCAACCCAGGCCAGCGCCTTGATCAGCCGGCTTCGCCAACCCTCGTAAAGCGACGCAAGCGCACCGCCATATTGCCGAAGGGCTTGGCCTCGTTGTTCCTCGGTTTCCGCATCGATCAGATCGATCAGCGCCTCGGCCTGGGTGAGGTCCAGCTTTCCGTTCTCGACCGCCCGCCGCGTGAATTCACCCGGTTCGGCAGGGCGGCAACCCGCATACCCACCCAGCGCAGCCAGAACCTTTGCAACAACAGCGCGTCCGCCATGGACATGGATCTCAGCCATGTCTTCACCGCTGAAACTCGCCGGAGCGGAAAACCACAGCACCAGCGCCTGGTCGATCTTGGTGCCTTCGGCGTCGCGCAGCTCCCGCAAGGATGCGAGGCGCGGACTTGGCAATGCGCGGCCGGTCAGAGCGCGCAAGCAGGACCCCGCGTCAGGTCCGGAAACACGGATCACTGCCACGCCGGCACGCCCCGGCGCCGACGAAAGCGCGAAGACCGTGTCGTTCATCCTTTGCTTTTGTCCGAGTCTTTGCGCGCGGCGCCACCGGCGGCGCGCCGCGCGCTGTCGAACATGAACCGCTGGAACTGTTCGAAACCCTGTCCGCCGAGCGGCATCCATGCGCGCATCATGGCTTCGGGATCGTTCACGTCGATCGCCGCCTTCATGCGCTTTTCCATCTCCGACATCATCTTTTCCTGCACTTTGGTCACATCCGGCAGACCCAGGAATTTACGGGCTTCTTCCGGCGTCATGTCGATTTCAATGTTCATCTTCATCGCGACAACCCACTCTTTCGAGGCGCTTGTGAGCCGCGCCGAGCATCGCTAGAAGCTTCCCCCGATCACGCCCTGCATTGCAACGCCGCCGGCCATGGCCCGCGAACTTCACGGAACAGCGACATGAACCGCCTCGCCAACGAATCCAGTCCCTATCTGCTGCGCCACAAGGACAACCCGGTGGAGTGGTATCCCTGGGGGCCGGAAGCGCTCGCCGCCGCCGAGGCCCAGAACAAGCCGATCCTGCTGTCGATCGGCTTCACCGCCTGTCACTGGTGCCATGTGATGGAGAAGGAAAGCTTTTCCAACGCCGAAACCGCTGCGCTGATGAACGAGAGTTTCATCAGCATCAAGGTCGACCGCGAAGAGCGCCCCGACGTCGATCAGATCTATCAGGCTGCGGCGAACATCATGGGCAGCGCCGGCGGCTGGCCGTTGACGATCTTCCTCACGCCCAAGGGTGCGCCCTATTTCGTCGCAACCTATCTCCCCGACGAAGAACGGCTCGGCCATCCGGCATTCAAGAAAGTGCTCGCCGACATGCTGCGCGCTTATCGCGAGCAGGGCGAGCAAATCGCACAGACGACGACCGCCACGGTCACGCAATTGTCCAATCTCTGGAATCGCGACATGCGCGGGCCGATCGACGGCACCCTGCTCGACACCGGCGCCCTGCGCATCGCACAGCGTTTCGACATCTTCTTCGGCGGCCAGACGGCGCAGATGAAATTTCCGTCCGTGACTTCGCTCGAAGTGCTGTGGCGCGCTTTCCTGCGCACCGGCATGACGCAATTCATGCAGCTGATGTCGATTACGCTGGACAATATTCTCCTGGGCGGCCTCTTCGATCACATCGGCGGCGGCTTTTCGCGCTATTGCAGCGACGAGCGTTGGCAGGTGCCGCATTTCGAAAAAATGCTCAACGACAACGCCATGCTGCTCGAGTTCATGACGAATGTCTGGCAGTACAATCGCAACAATCTGTGCCGCTCGCGAATCGAAGACACAGTCGCGTTCCTGCTGCGCGACATGCGCAATGGCGATGCGTTCTGCGCCAGCATGGATGCGGAAACAGACGGCGAAGAGGGAAAATATTACCTCTGGACGGAAGCGGAAATCGACGCCGCGCTGATGGGCACATTCGTGGCCAAGTTCAAGACAGTCTACAATGTGAGCCGCGACGGCACTTACCAGGGCAAGAACGTCCTGCAGCGCCTTGGCTCGCCCGCACCCTTCCCGCAGTCCGAAGCCGACGAGGCCCTGCTCGCCAAGCAGCGCGAACTTCTGTTGAAGGCGCGCCAGCAACGCAAGCCGCCCGCCGTCGACAGCAAGGTGCTCGCCGACTGGAACGGTCTCACCATAGCAGCACTCGCAAATGCGGGTGCCGTCTTCCAGAAGGGCGAGTGGACGACGGCGGCGATCAAGGCGTTCGACTTCGTGGTCAAGGCCCTTGGCGACGGCGAGCGGCTGCATCACTCCTGGTTCAACGGCAAACGCAGCGCACTCGCTTTTGCGGACGACTACGCGCAGATGGCGCGCGCCGCGCTCATCCTCTACGAAACCGTCGGCGAGAAGCGCTATCTCGAGCAGGCCAAGGCGTGGGTGCGCACGCTCAACGAACATTATTGGGACGCGACCGGCGCGGGATACTTCTACACCGCCGACGACGCGCCGCCGTTAATCGTCCGTGCACGGATGGTTTTCGACCAGCCGAGCCCATCTGCCAACGGAACGATGCTGCAGGTGCTTTCGCGCCTGGCGATGATCACGGGCGTCAAGGACTATATGGACCGCATCAACGCGATGCTGAACGGATTTGCCGGCGAAGCGGCGCGCGCCTGGGTGTCGATGCCGTCCTTCTTCAACGGCTTCGAGTATGCCGCGACCGACCTGCATCTCATCGTCATCGGACCGCTCAACAATCCCAAGACGCACGAGCTGACTGCCGCCATTCTGGGCCGCGCCTTGCCCAACCGTTGCCTCAGCGTGGTCTCGCCTGACGAGCAATTCCCCGAAGGCCACCCCATGCATGGCAAGACGATGGTGAACGGTCAGCCCACCGTTTATGTCTGCCAGCGGCAAACCGTATCGGCGCCGATCAGCAATCCTGTGACTCTGTCGCAGATGCTGCAGCTTCCGCAGCGTCCACAGCCCGGTGCGCTGCCGCAATAGCGACACGGGGGCCGATTGTCCTGCCGCCGCCGGACCCGCTAACCTTGCGGGCCCACGCGGAGCCATCGACATGACCGGCCAGGACGTAAGGATCAAGAGCAGCCCGGACGGCGAGTTCGCCGCCTACCTCGCTTCACCTGCGTCAGGGCGCGGGCCCGGTGTCGTCGTCATCCAGGAGATCTTCGGCGTCAACAAGGTCATGCGCCAGGTCGCTGACGAGTTCGCGGCGCGTGGATATTTTGCGCTCGCGCCGGATCTGTTCTGGCGCCTCGAACCCGGCGTGCAGCTCACCGACCGCACCGATGCGGAATGGAAACGCGCCTTCGATCTGATGGGCCGTTTCGACCAGGACGCCGGCATCAAGGACATCCAGTTCTCCATCAATTATCTGCGTCACACCGTGGCGGGCTGCACCGGCAAGATCGGTGCGGTCGGCTATTGCCTCGGCGGGCTGCTCGCGTATCTGACGGCGACGCGCACCGACGCCGACGCGTCGGTCGGCTATTACGGCGTGAACATTCAGGACAAGCTTGGCGAAGCGGCAAAAATCAAGAAACCTTTGATGCTGCATATCGCAGGCAAGGACGAATATGTCCCGCCGGACGCACAAAAGAAGATCGCGGACGGCCTCAAGAACAATCCGCACGTGACCATTCATTCTTACCCGGAAATGAACCATGCTTTCGCAAGGCCCGGCGGCGCGCATTACGACAAGGCCTGCGCCGATCTCGCCAACGGTCGCACTGCAACCTTCTTCCGTCAGCATTTGAGTTAACGCGCGCCGGATCACGGCAGCCCGCCCGTTCAATCTCCGTCCGAACGGAGAGCACCATGAACCGTGCGCGCGCCTTTGTCCTTGCTCTGACCTGGCTGCTTTTCCCCGGCAGTGCATGGGCGGATGCGCCCAGAACCACGATCGAATCCGGAACGCTCATCGGCATCGCAGACGGCGCTAGCGATGTTTACAAGAACATTCCATACGCTGCACCGCCCGTCGGAGCGCTACGCTGGGAACCCCCTGCTGCTCCGTCCTCCTGGACAACACCACGCGACGCGACGTCGTTCGGTCCGGTCTGTCCGCAACCGCCGCGACTTGAAGCGCTGGCTGCGCTCACCGGCAGCTCCGAATCAGAGCGAAGACTGTCTCAGCCTCAACGTCTGGGCGCCGCATCACGCGCACCACGCGCCGGTGATGGTGTGGATCCATGGCGGGGCGCATCGCTTTGGCTCGGGCTCATCAACGATCTACGACGGAAGCTATTTCGCGCGCGACGGCATCGTTCTCGTCACGCTCAACTATCGACTCGGACTGCTCGGCTACTTCGCGCATCCGGCGCTGACGAAAGCGGCGGCCGCCGATGCGCCGCTCGGCAATTACGGCCAGATGGATCAGATCGCAGCGCTCAAATGGGTTCAGCGCAATATCGCGGCCTTCGGCGGAGATCCGTCCAACGTCACCGTGTTCGGCGAATCCGCCGGCGGCTCAAGCATCTTGTATCTTCTCGCGACACCCCAGGCGAAAGGACTCTTCGCCAAAGCCATCGTCGAATCCGGCGGCGGCTGGAGCGTTCCAGTCACGCTGGCGCAAAAGGAAACCGAAGGCATAGACTTTGCCACGCGCGCGGGCCTGCCGGGTGCCAGCGCCACGCTTGAGCAGTTGCGCGCGATCCCTGCCGAAAAGACTCTCGACATGCCCGCCAATCTTGGCTTCGGACCCTTCGTCGACGGACGTCTGGTGACCAGGACGCCGGAGCAGGCGTTCGCCGCCGGCACGGAGATCGATGTTCCCCTGATCATCGGCTCCAACAGTTTTGAAGCCTCGCTGATGAAGTCCTTTGCGATCCCGCCGGACCGGATCACATCGCGCCTCACTCCCGACGCGCGCAACGCTTACGCCGCCGACGCCGGATCCAATTCCGAGCTCGCCGCAGCCGTGTTCACCGACTCCGTGATGGGCGGTCCGGCTCATTGGATCGCCAGGAAGGCAGCCAATGGCGCGCCGTCGTGGCTCTATCATTTTTCCTATGTCACATCGCTGCGCCGCAGCGCTTCGCCCGGCGCGGCGCATGGCTCCGAGATCCCCTATGTCTTCGGCACTGGAACGGCACTGGCTGCGCGCTTTGGAATTCAGCTCTCACAGGAAGATCTCGCGATGGAGCACTTGATCCATTCATGCTGGGTCGGCTTTGCCAAGAAAGGCATACCCGATTGCGACGGACAGACATGGCCGGCGATGACGGCGGACCGCGATGAGCTTCTCGAATTCGGTCCGGACATCGGGATCGTGAAGGACTTCCGCAAGGCGCAGTACAAGGCGCTCGAGAGCGTATTTACGCCTGGATAAATCTTGACGGTCCTAGACAGCTTGCTTGTCGGCGCGCCGGCCTGCCCACACCGCCAGCGAAAGACAGACCACCATCGTCATCGAGGCCAGAAACATCGGAAGACCCGGAACGGAATAATCCGGATGGCGCACCGCCCAGGCGAACGACAGACCGAACAAGGGCGGACCGATAACCGACGCTATTCCGATCAGGCTCTGGTTCGCACCCTGGAGTTGGCCCTGTTCATGCGCGGCGACACGGCGCGTCATCAAGCCCTGCAGTCCCGGGATGAGAAGGCTCCATAGCGAACTCAAGGGCATGCCGATGACGTAATACCAACCGGTGGGAGCGATCGAATACCAGCCTAGTGCGAGGCAAGCCGATGACGCCCCGACAAGCATCGCACCGCGCTCGCCAAATCGCTTGACCGCCGGACCCACGACGAAGCTCTGCACCAGTATGCCAATCATGCTCCCGCCCATCATGACAAAACCGGTGGTCCCGGGCGTCCAGTGGTAGCGATAGCCGGTGTAGAGAACGAATGCGCTCGGCCATACCATGTTTGCCAGTTGGTTCAGAAAACCGATGCCGGCGAGCGGCAGCAACTCATGATGTGATCGCAGCAGTGCAAGAGATCCCAGCGGATTGGCTCTGCGCCAGTGGAACGATGTGGCGCGGCGATTTTCCGACAAGGACTCGGGCAGAACCAAAAGGCCGTAGAAAGCGTTCACCAGAGTCAGCGCCGCAGCCGCCATGAACGGCAGACGAAGATTATAGTTGCCGAGCAACCCGCCAATCGCGGGCCCCGCCAGAAAACCGAAGCTGAACGCAGAGCCCATCCAGCCGAATGCGCGGGCGCGATCTTCCGGCGCAGTTACGTCGGCGACATAGGCGTTCGCCGTCGAAAAGATTCCCGAGGTCGCGCCGCTGATCAGCCGGCCCACGAACAGCCACCACAAAGTCGGCGCAAACGCCATGAACAGAAAATCCAGTCCGAACCCGGTGAGCGAGATCAAAAGCACCGGGCGTCGTCCCAGCCGATCCGACAACAAACCAAGGATCGGCCCCGCGAAGAAACTCATCATTCCGCCCGCCATGGCGAACGTGACGTTCCATTCCGACGCCGTCGCCGTGTCACCGCCCGTGAACTGCTTGAGCAAATTCGGCAGGATCGGAACCATGATGCCGATCGACATCGCGCTGGCGACCGCGCTGACGAAAATGAAGCCGAACGCTGCGCGCCGCCGGCCCTGCGAAGGCGGCGCGTCGTTGCTTTCGTTCGGTTTGCCGGACATCAAATCGGCTATCCCAGCTTTGTGCGCAGATGACGTCGCGTATCTTCCGGCCCGAAGCAAGCCGCTTTGCGGAATGGCAGGACCGACCTAAAGTCGGCCAAGCCTTCAGACATGGAGAACAGCATGAAAGCCATTCGCTTCAGCCAGACCGGCGGTCCTGAAGTTCTCGACTATGTTGACGTCGATCTGCCGCCGCCCGGCCCGGGCATTGCGCGAGTCAAACACACCGTCGTCGGCGTGAATTTCATCGATACCTACCACCGCACCGGCCTCTACAAACTGCCGCTGCCCTCGGGGTTGGGCAGCGAAGCCGCAGGTATCGTGGAACTGGTGGGTGAGGGCGTCACGAGCATCAAAGCCGGCGATCGCGTCGCCTATGCCGGCGCGATGGGCGCCTACGCCGATGCGAACAATGTTCCCGCCGAGCGGCTGGTGAAGATTCCCGCCGGCGTGAGCGACGAGACGGCCGCCGCAGCAATGCTGAAGGGCATGACCGCGCAATATCTCCTCAAGCGCACCTATCCGGTGAAAGCGGGACAGACGATCCTGTTCCACGCCGCAGCCGGCGGCGTCGGTCTCATCGCCGGGCAGTGGGCAAAGCATCTGGGATGCACCGTGATCGGAACGGTCGGCTCGGACGACAAGGCCGCCCTCGCAAAGGAGAACGGCTGCGCCCATGTGTTGAACGTGCGCAAGGACGGTTGGGTCAAGCAGGTCCGCGAGATCACCGGCGGCGAGGGCGTACCTGTCGTCTTCGACTCTGTCGGCAAGGATACGTTCGACGGCTCGCTCAACTGCCTCGCGGTACGCGGCATGCTCGTCAGCTTCGGCAACGCGTCAGGTCCGGTGCCGCCGTTCGATCCCGGCATCCTGGCGGCCAAGGGTTCGCTCTATTTCACCCGCCCGACGCTGGTCAGCTACACGCGCAACGCAAAGGAGCTGCAGGAAACCGCAGACGATCTCTTCTCGGTAATCGCATCCGGCGCCGTCAAGATCGCCGTGCATCAGCGCTTCAAACTGTCCGAAGCACGCAAAGCGCATGAGGCGCTGCACTCGCGCGGCACGACGGGCGCGACGGTGCTGATACCCTGATTATTCCGCCGCAGCTTTCGCATCGGGCCGCAGATAGATCGAGTTTTTTGGCCGCGCCATGACGCGCTGGACCATAGGCACGAAGGCCTCAAGCGGCATCGTGTCGTAGTTCGGATCGAACGCGTTCTGGTCGTGCCGGGCGCAGAACATCGCCGTGCGCTCGAATGAGGGGTGGCCGCGGAACTGATCGCGCATGTTCCGGTCGAGCCCGAGATAGTGGAAGAAGTAGTAGCCCTGGAAGATACCGTGATGCGCCATCATCCAGTAATTTTCGTCCGACACATAGGGCCGCATGACGGTCGCGCCGAGCTCGGCATGGCTGGCCGACGCTAGAATATCGCCGATGTCGTGCATCAGCGCGCAGACAACATATTCCTCGTCCATGCCGTCGCGATGCGCCAATGTCGCCGATTGCAGCGAATGCTCGAACCGGTCCACCGCGAACCCGCCGCAATCGCCTTTCAGAAGCTGCAGATGTGCCAGTACCCGGTTGGGCAATTCACGATTGAAGGGCGCGGACGCCGCCGCGATCTTCATCCAGTCGTCCTTCGTGCTCTCCGCCATGCTCTTGAACTGGGCGCGCTCGCTCGGATGCTCGGTCATGTGAATTGCCCCTCGATTGTCCGCAGACAGTTTCGGTCTCGTTCCTGTCCGGGTCAACGGGCCTCTTCAAAAGACGGCGAATGTCGCGTTTACTGCGATCCAACAAGCGCACGGGGGAAAAATGGCCGACAAAAAATTCGAAGACGTTTTCGAGCAGACGCTGTTCCGCGGCCGCTGGCTGATGGCGCCCTTCTATGTCGGCCTGATGATCGCGCTCCTCGTCCTGCTCATCACGTTCGGCAAAGAGGTGGTGGAGGAAACGTCCAAAGTCCTGACCCTCGACCTGCACGAGAACACCGTCGTTCTGTGGCTCCTCACGCTGATCGACATGTCGCTGGCCGGCAACCTGACCTTGATGGTGGTTTTCGCGGGTTACGAAAATTTCGTCTCGCGCATGGATCTGGAAGGAAATCCGGACAAGCCGGAATGGATGGGACGCGTCGATTTCAGCAACATGAAGCTGAAGCTGATCGCTTCCATCATCGCGATTTCGATGATTCATCTCCTGAAATCGTTCATGGCCATCGAAACTGCCGACAAGACCAATCTCGTCTGGCTGATGATCCTGCACGGCACCTTCCTCACGTCGGGCCTGGTTCTCGCAGCCATGGACTGGCTCGGTGAAAAGGGTAGTGAAAACAAGGTGATGGGTGAGGGCGGCCATCCCTGAGCGCCGGCTTTCCTGGCATGAAAAAGGGCCGCAACGCGATCGCGCTGCGGCCCTTTCCCTTTGCGGGCGAGCGCCTGAAATCAGGTGTTCATGCTGTCGAAGAAGTCGGCGTTGTTCTTGGCCGAGCGCAGCTTGTCGAGCAGGAACTCGATCGCATCCGTGGTGCCCATCGGCGCCAGGATGCGGCGAAGCACGTGCGTCTTGGCGAGCGTTCCCTTGTCGAGCAGCAGCTCGTCCTTGCGGGTGCCGGACTTGAGGATGTCGATCGCGGGATAGACGCGCTTGTCGGCGACCTTGCGGTCCAGAACGATTTCCGAATTACCCGTGCCCTTGAATTCTTCGAAGATGACCTCGTCCATGCGGCTGCCGGTATCGATCAGGGCCGTGGAGATGATGGTCAGCGAGCCGCCTTCTTCGATGTTGCGCGCCGCGCCGAAGAAGCGCTTGGGGCGCTGCAGGGCGTTGGCATCGACGCCGCCGGTCAGCACCTTGCCCGATGAGGGGATCACGGTGTTGTAGGCGCGCCCGAGGCGCGTGATGTTGTCGAGCAGGATGATCACGTCGCGCTTGTGTTCGACCAGGCGCTTTGCCTTTTCGATGACCATTTCGGCGACTTGGACGTGGCGCGTTGCCGGCTCGTCGAATGTCGACGAGATGACCTCGCCCTTCACCGTGCGCTGCATGTCGGTGACTTCTTCCGGCCGTTCGTCGATCAGCAGCACGATCAGATAGCATTCGGGATGATTGGCGCTGATGGCGCGCGCGATGTTCTGCATCATGATCGTCTTGCCGACGCGGGGCGGCGCCACGATCAAGCAGCGCTGTCCCATGCCCTGCGGCGCAACGATGTCGATGACGCGGCCGGTCTTGTCCTTGATGGTCGGATCGGCCAGTTCCATGTTGAGCCAGCGCGTCGGATAGAGCGGCGTCAGATTGTCGAAATGCACCTTGTGCTTGATCTTTTCGGGGTCCTCGAAATTGATGGTCGAGACCTTGAGCAGCGCGAAATAGCGCTCTCCGTCCTTCGGCGCCCGGATCGGGCCTTCGACCGTGTCGCCGGTGCGCAGGCCGAAGCGGCGGATCTGCGACGGACTGACGTAAATGTCGTCAGGACCCGCGAGATAGTTGGATTCGGGAGAACGCAGGAAGCCGAAGCCGTCCTGCAGCGTCTCCACGACGCCGGTGCCCGTGATCTCCACATTGCGCTCGGCAAGCTCTTTGAGGATCGCGAACAGCATGTCCTGCTTGCGCATGGACGAGGCATTCTCGATTTCGAGCTCTTCGGCGAACGCCAGAAGATCGGTGGGGGTTTTGGATTTGAGATCCTGCAGCTTCATCGCCTGCAGGCCGTCTTGAACTGTCATGTTGAATTGCACCTGAGAAACATTGGGGAAAGTGGTCCGGCGGTCCGAGGGCGCCCTTTGGCACCCGCACAATCGTGGTCGGAGGTTTGGCAGCACGCGCCGGTCTAAACCGGGTCCGGCGCCGCGCAATCACTGCCGGTACCGATGCGTGCCAAGGGGAACGAACGTCTTATACCTTGATTTGGGGCGCTTGCAAACCGTCGTCAAGGCCCGGTCGTTAAACTTTTTCAAAACGGCTTCACGATGACCAGTATCACGATGCCGATGACCAGAAGCATCGGGACCTCGTTGATGATGCGGTAGAAGCGCTGCGGCCGCGTGTTCGCGTCGCGCCCGAACCGCTTCACGGTTGCAGCAAACATGCCGTGCAGCCCGCTCATCGCGATCACGAGCACGAATTTCAACTGGAACCACAAATCGGCATAGGCGCCGGTCAACCACGCCAGGGTCAGACCGAAGACCCAGGTCGCGATCATTGCGGGATTTACTATGATGCGCAGAAGACGCCGCTCCATCACCTTCAGCATCTCCGATTGCGGCGAGCCGGCCGGCGCCTCGCAATGGTACACAAACAGACGCGGCAGATAGAGCATGCCCGCCATCCAGGCGATCACCGCGATGACGTGAAGCGCCTTGATCCAGTCGATATGGTCGGACAGGAACATCATCATCGCGTCACTCCGGACAGGGGCAGGTGCCAAAACGTTTCGGACAGATGCGCGCGCCGCTGCCGGTCAACGTTCCTTCGCCGTTATTGGCGTGCATGACAAGTTCGGCGAGCGCCTCGATGAATTTGGGATGGGCGCTCACGGTGGGAACACGCAGATAATCTTTCACGCCCGCGTTCAGGGCAAGATGGGCGTATTCCAGGTCGAGCTCGACCAGCGTTTCGGAGTGCTCCGACACGAACGCGATGGGAGCGATGGCGACGCCTTTGCCTTCCATACCTGCACGCCGGATTTCGGCGTCGGTTGCGGGGCCGATCCACTCCAAAGGTCCGACGCGGCTCTGGTAGCAAACCTGCCAGTCCAGGTTCTCTATCCCCAGCCTGTCCACAATGGCTGCCGCCGTCCGTTCGACCTGCCATTGGTATGGATCGCCTTTGGCAATTGTTCGTTTTGGCAGGCCATGCGCCGACAACAGAAGACGATAGTCCACACCCGGCTTTGCTCTTGTGAATGTCTGGTGGATAAGATCGGCCGCTGCCGCGACAAAGCCTTCGCTGTCCGGGTAGCAGCACAACCGCGACGCCGGAAGATTCAATCCCGCCTCGCGCGCCGCGCGATCCCAGTCCGAGAAAGAGGACGCCGTCGTTGTAGTCGAATATTGCGGATAGAGCGGCAACAGCACGACGGCGTCGGCTCCCCAAGCTTTTACCGCCTGTGCCGCCGCATCGCTGAACGGATGCCAGCAGCGCATCGCGACGAAGCTTTTCGCTTCGATGCCGCGTTCCGCCAACAGTTTATCCAAAGCCCTGGCCTGTGCCTGCGTCTCTTCGACAATGGGCGAACGCCCGCCGATCTTTTTGTAGATCTCGCGCGCAACGGGTGCGCGGCGCGCTGCGATCAGGCGTGCCAGCGGACCGCGCACGATTCCCGGCACCGACAAAATGGCCGGGTCACTGAACAGATTGCGCAGGAACGGTTCGACCGCGTCCAGTGAATCCGGTCCGCCCAGATTGAACAGGACCACGGCAAGTTTCACGCAGAACTCCGCACGCGCTTCACGAGCTGTTCGACATGCGCGATCGGTGTTTCCTGCAAAATTCCGTGACCGAGATTGAAGATGAAACGCGTACCGCGCATCGCGTTGACAATCTCGTCCACACTTTCATCCAAAGCCCTGCCTCCGCTGATCAGCGTGATCGGATCAAGGTTGCCCTGAAGCGCAACAAGCTTCGACAGGCTGTCGCGCGCCCAGTTCATCGGTGCAGACGTATCCAGGCTCACCGCATTCACACCGGTCTCGCGTGCATACAATTCATAGCCTGCCAGCGTCGATGCGCGCGGAAATCCGATGATCTTCGCCTGTGGATGCGCTGTGCGTATCCGCGCGACGATTTTTTTTGCCGGTTCGACAACCCAGCGCGCATAGACATGCGCACGGAAGTCCTGACGCCCAGCTATCGAAAAGCTGCACGACATCCGCGCCGGCATCGAGCTGCCTGATCAGATGAAACGCAACGCATTCGCCGAGCACGTCGAGCAATGCCGCGAAGCTTTCCGGATCGCGATAGCCCCAAAGCTTTGCTGCTTTCTGCTCGTCGCGTCCTCGCCCCGCCGCCAGATAGGTCGCCAAGGTCCAGGGCGCGCCGGCGAAGCCGATCAGCGTCTTCTCTGGACCCAGACCTCGCCGGACCAGTTTCAAGGTCTCGTAGGCCGGTGCCAGCGACTTTTCCCAATGCGCAGGATCACGATCAAATCCGTCGCTCGACGTGACCGGCGTCATACGCGGTCCTTCGCCTGCCTCGAACTCAACCGGACAGCCCAGTGCAACGGGCACTGTCAGGATGTCGGAAAAAATGATCGCTGCATCGAAATCGAAGCGGCGGATCGGCTGCAGCGTGATCTCAGCGGCCAGTTCGGGCGTGTTGCTCATAGCCCAGAACGATCCCGCCTTGGCGCGCAGTTCGCGATATTCCGGCAGATAGCGGCCAGCCTGGCGCATCAGCCAGATCGGTGGAGGCCACACCGGATTTCCATTCAAGGTCCGGATCAGATTCGTCTCATACTTCAATACAAAACTCCTAGATTAGGATTCTGAAGATGGTGTAAGGCCTGTGATCTGTGGAAGAGTCCGTGGGCGGTTTTGACCACTAAGCCGGAAGCGCTTTGGACTCAAGTGTCTATGGCAAAGAGGCGCGGGTGCGGAAAACTACCTATGCTGGTGACGGATCGGGGAGCGATCGGGTTCGCTGCACATCGGTCAACGCGCAGGGGTATTTATCCGCGGCATCCGGACGACCGGTGCACAAACGGAGCATGAATTTGTGAGTAACGAATTCCACGTTCATCTGGTCTCCGACGCGACAGGCGAGACGCTCAATTCCATCGCGAAAGCGGCGCTCGCACAATTCGAAGGCGTGCTCGTCGAAGAGCATTCCTATGTCCTTGTACGCAGCCGCAAGCAATTGGATCGCGCCGTCGAACAGATTGTCGCGCAAAAGGGTCTGGTGTTCTTCACATTGGTGAACCAGGAGCTGCGCAAGGAGCTCATCTCGCGCTGTGCCGCGGCTAACCTGCCCTGCCTCGACGTGATGGAAGGCCCGATCTCGATGATGCGCCAGTTTCTCGGCGCAGCGGAAACCCACAGGCCCGGCGCGCAGCACGAAGTCGATCAACGCTATCTGCAGCGCATCGAGGCGCTCAACTTCACCATCCAGCACGATGACGGCCAGGCGCTGGACACGATCGGCGGCGCAGAAGTGATTTTGGTGGGCGCGAGCCGCACCTCGAAAACGCCCACCTGTGTGTATCTCGCGATCCGCGGCGTGCGTGCGGCAAACGTGCCGCTCGTGCCGGGTATCGTGCTTCCTGCGGCGCTGCTTGCCGCCAAGGGCCCGTTGATCGTCGGCCTATGGGCATCGCCCGACCGCCTGGTGCAGGTGCGGCGCAACCGTCTGAACACGATGGGCGAGGTGCGCGACACCGACTATGTTGATGTGGATTCGGTCCGCAACGAAGTCAGCGCGACGCGCAAGCTGTTCGAACAGCATGACTGGCCGGTGATCGATGTCTCGCGCCGCTCTGTGGAAGAAACCGCGGCGGCGGTGATCAATCTTCTGAACGAGCGGCGCGCGTGAATCTCGTCCTTGCCTCGGCAAGTTCGTCACGCGCCCGCATCCTGCGCGGCGCGGCGGTTCCGTTCGCCGTCGCTCCCGCCGACATCGACGAAGAGGCGATCAAGCAGGAATTGTTGTCGCGCGGCGACGAACCGGCGGCGATTGCTGCCGAACTCGCCGACGCCAAGGCGCTGCATGTCTCCAGGCAGCATCCCGGCGCGCTCGTCCTTGGCGCCGACCAGATCCTGTCGTTCGAGGGCGAACTGGTCAGCAAGTGTCCGGACATGGCGGCGGCGCGAAAACTTCTGCAGCGCCTTCGGGGCACGACCCACATGCTGATCAGCGCCCTCGCGCTGGCGCTGGACGGAAAGATCGTCTGGTCGCATGTCGAAACGGCGAAACTGCATATGCGCAATTTCAGCGATGCGTTCCTGGACGCCTATCTGTCCACAGAAGGTGAGGGGCTTTTGGCGGGCGTGGGCTGTTATCGTCTCGAAGCCATGGGCGCGCAGCTTTTCGAGCGCATCGAAGGCGACTACTTTTGCATCCTCGGACTGCCGCTCCAGCCGCTTCTGGCCGAGCTGCGCCGCAAGGGTGTGATCGCGCAATGAGCCTCAGCGGCACCGCTAAACTCGCCGGCATCATCGGCTGGCCGGTAGCACAGGCCTTTTCGCCGCGGCTGCACGGCTATTGGCTGAACGAGATGGGGATCGACGGCGCGCTCGTTCCGCTGCCTGTGCGCCCCGAAGATTTCTCGATCGTGATCCGCGGCCTGATGAAGGCCGGTTTCAAGGGTGTCAGCGTCACGATCCCGCACAAGGAAGCCGCGTTCGCCATCTGTCATGAAACGGACCTGGCGGCCCGCGTGGCCGGCGCCGTCAATCTGCTGATCTTCCGCGACAATGGCCGGATCGAAGGGCGCAACACCGACGCAAGCGGCCTTGCCGCAGCGCTGCGCGAAAATCTCGACGCCGGCGCGCTGAAGGGAAAGGCCGTCGTCATTCTGGGAGCGGGCGGCGCCGCACGCGCCGCGGTCGTGGCGCTGCATGATATCGGCGCCGGCGAAATCCGGATCGTCAACCGCAGCCGCGGACGGGCCGATCAGCTCGCCGCGGCGCTGTCGCCGCACGTGAAGCCAAGTCTCGTCGTGTTTGACGACTGGTCGAAGGCGGCGCAGGGCGCGGCGCTTGTCGTTCATTCCACCAGCGCGGGAATGAAAGGCGCGCCCTCGCTCGATATTGCGTTCGATGCTCTGCCGAAAGACGCTGTGATCTGCGACATCGTCTACAACCCGCTGGAAACGCCCTTGCTGAAGCGCGCCCGCGCCGCCGGTTATAAGACAATCGACGGGCTTGGCATGCTGATGCATCAGGGCGTCCCGGCGTTCGAGGCGTTTTTCGGTGTCACGCCGAAAGTCACGCCGTCATTGCGGAAAAATCTCGAAGAGGCCCTGAACAGTGGCAAGTAAGCGCCCCATCCATGTCGGACTCACCGGCTCCATCGGCATGGGCAAATCCGAAACCGCCAGGATGTTCGCCCAGCTTGGCGTGCCTGTGTATGACGCCGACGCGGCGGTGCATCGGCTCTACCAGCAAGGCGGAGCGGCCGTTGCGCCCATCGAAGCGGCCTTTCCCGGTACGGTGAAGGACGGCGCCGTCGACCGCGTTGAGTTGTCCAAGCATGTCACCGGCGATCCCGACGCGACGCAGCGCCTGCAAGCCATCGTCTATCCGCTGATGGCGGATGAAAGACGCAAATTCCTGGAAGACGCCGACAAAAAAGGCGCTGACATCGTCGTCTTCGACATTCCGCTCCTGTTCGAGACCCGCGGCGAAGCCAACATGGATGCGGTTGTCGTCGTCAGTGCGCCATCCCATATCCAGCGGGAACGCGTGCTGGCGCGGCCCGGAATGACCGCGGAAAAGTTCGACTATCTCCATTCGCGCCAGATGCCGGACGAAGAAAAGCGTGCAAAAGCCCATTTCGTGGTTGTGACGGACAAGGGCCTCCAGCACGCTTTCGACCAGGTGAAGATGATTTTGAGCGTGTTGCGCGAACGCCGCGCGGCCGGGGAAAACAGCAAGAATGCGTGAGATCGTTCTGGATACCGAAACAACCGGGTTCGAGCCGGCCGATGGCCACCGCATCGTCGAGATCGGCTGCGTCGAGCTGATGGAACATCTGCCGACCGGCAAGACCTATCGCTGCTATCTCAATCCTGAGCGACTGGTGCCCATCGAATCCCAGCGCGTGCACGGCCTGACCGACGAGTTTCTGGCCGATAAGCCGAAATTCGCCGACATCGCGGACGAGTTCCTCGAGTTCATCGGGGATGCGACGCTCGTGATCCACAATGCCAGCTTCGACATGAAATTCGTCAATTCGGAGCTGCATCGCGTCGGCCGCGCGCCGATCCCCTATGCCCGCGCCATCGACACGATCGAGATCGCCAAGAGCAAGATCCCGGGCGCGCGTTATTCGCTCGACGAATTGTGCAAGCGCTTTTCCATCGATCTGTCGGCGCGCACCAAGCATGGCGCTCTGCTGGATGCCGAACTGACCTCTCAGGTCTATCTGGAACTTCTGGGCGGACGGCAAAAGAAGCTCTCGCTGAGCCCGATCGACCGCATCGACAATGCTCCTGACGACGTCCGCACGGCGCGCGCGCGGCCTGTGCCGCTGCCGTCGCGTCTCACGCAGGCGGAAGCCGAAGCGCATGCCCAATTCGTTGCCAGGGAGCTTGGCAAGGATCCGCTTTGGAACGCGGTGTCAGGCGTTTCCTGATTCCTGCACGCCGCCGCGCATCTGCTGCATCTGCGCCTGCTTGCTGCGATAGAGCCCTGCAAAATCGATCGGCTCGATCATCAGCGGCGGCATGCCGCCGTCGCGCACCGCGTCGGAAATGATCCGGCGCGCATAGGGGAACAGAAGGTGCGGCCCTTCGATCAGGAGGATCTGCTGCAGCACGTCGTCGGGAACGTTGATGATCTGCATCAGTCCGGCATAGACGAGTTCCAGGAGAAAGACGGGCTTGTCTTCTGGCGACTTGGCGTTGACGCGCAGCTTGAGTTCGACTTCGAACAACGTGCCTTCCATGCGCCTGGCCTGCAGGTCGACGCCGAGATCGATATTCGGGCGACCCGTGATGGTGGACGGCGCCCCCGGATTCTCGAAAGACAGGTCCTTGATGTATTGCGCAACGATCTGAACGCGCGGCGCATTCGCCTCGCCGCTGCCGCCGTCTGGTCCACCGCTCATCGTGTTTTCCTTGGAAATTCGCGCCGGGCCGGTACCACGGATCGCGCTCATGTTACAAGGCAAGCGACCGGTTACCACAGCTTGTGGCCGCTATATCGGGTCGACAACGCTGGACCCTCCCTGCAGGCAGGTTTACTGTTGCACGCTTGCGGCGGGACGGCCGTGGAAGGTTTACCAACAATGCCGAATTCGCAGTTCCTCGATATTTTGCTGTTTGCGGTGGTCGCCGGCGTCATCCTGTTCCGCCTCTACACCGTGCTTGGCCGCCGCACCGGCAATGAACGCCCGCCGCAGGAAAGCTACCGCCTGTCCGGCGCCGATGCCGCACCGCCCAAGGACAATGTCGTGCCGCTGCCGGTGGCAGCGCGGGCCGGGCAGACTGCCGACAAGCTGGCCGATCCGGTCGCCCGCGGCCTTCTGGATATCAAGCTGGCCGACCGCGGTTTTGAGACCGATCACTTCGTGGCCGGCGCACGCAGCGCCTATGAGATGATCGTGACAGCCTTCGCGCGCGGTGATCGGGCACAGCTCAAACCGCTGCTGAGCGACGAAGTCTTTGCCGCCTTCAGCCAGGTCATCACGGGCCGCGAGCAGCGCAAGGAAACGGTTGCCTTCACCTTCGTAGGCTTCAAGGACGTCAAGATCGTCCATGCCGGAATGAAGGGCCGCACCGCCGAAATCACCCTGGCCTTCGGTTCGCAATTCATCTCCCAGACGACCAACGCCAGCGAAGCCGTCATCGAAGGCGATTCCAAGTCGGTGCGCGATGTGACCGATGTATGGACGTTCTCGCGCGACACCCGCGCCCGCGATCCGAACTGGACGTTGGTGGCAACGTCCGGCGACCTTCCGTAACTCCGGAGGCGGGAATGCGTTCCCGTCTTCCCGGCCTTCTCATTCTGCTCGCTTTTGCGGTTGCCGGTGTCACCGGCTGGTTCCTGCTGCCGCACAAGAGCGTGCCGCCTGAAAAGCTGACGCTGACGCGCATCGCGTTCGATGACATCCCCGGCTGGAGCCAGAGCGATCAACGCGCCGCGCTTGGCGCGTTCCAGCGGTCCTGCGCTCTGCTTCTCAAACAAATGCCGCAGGCCGAACTGGGTGCCTATGCCGGCCACGCCTCCGACTGGCAGGGCGTCTGCAAATCGGCGCTGAGCACCGATCCATCCGGGGCGCGGGCGTTTTTCACCGGCAATTTTGTCGCCGAGGAAGCAGCAGGCGAAGGTCTTTTCACCGGATACTACGAACCGCTTCTGCAGGGCAGCCGCACGCGTCACGGCGCGTATCAGACGCCGGTCTATGCCGTGCCGGCCGATCTCGTCAGCGTCGATCTCGGGCTTTTTCGTCCGGAGTGGAAGGGCGAGCGCATGGCGGGCCGGCTAAGCGAACAGCACCTCGTCCCATATCCCGCGCGCGCCGACATCGATGCGAGGCCGCCTGAAGCGAAAGTGCTGTTCTATGGCGATGATCCGGTCGCGGTGTTCTTCCTGCATATTCAGGGCTCCGGCCGCGTCCTGCTCGACGACGGTTCGATTATCCGCGTCACCTATGCCGGACAGAACGGGCGGCCCTACACGCCGATCGGCCGGACGTTGGTGCATTCCGGTGCCCTGCCGCGCGACAAGGTTTCGATGCAGACGATCCGCGCCTGGCTGAAAGCCAACCCGTCGGCCGCACAAAGGGTAATGGAGACGGATCAGTCCTTCGTCTTCTTCAGCGAGTCGCCCGTCGGCGATGCAGCGCTCGGCGCCGACGGCGCGGAAGGCGTCGCGTTGACCCCGATGGCAAGCATTGCCGTCGATCTGAGAATCGCATGTGCTGGGCACGCCGGTCTTCATCGACACGGCCACTCCGGACGGCCATGCGCTGCGGCGTCTGTTCGTCGCGCAAGACACGGGCGGCGCAATCCGCGGGCCGGTCCGCGCCGACATTTATTTCGGCTTCGGCGACAAGGCCGCGAACTTGGCAGGCGAAATGAAATCGCCGGGGCACCTTTATGTTCTGCTTCCCAGGTCGATCGCACCATGAGCCGGCGCAAAACGACGGACGAAGAACGGACGCTGTTTCACGAAACGATCGCCGAAGCGCGTCCGCTGGCGCCGTTCGTTCCGCCTGTGCCGTACAAGAAAGCGAGAGGTCCGGTCGCGCCGGGCATCAGTGGTCTCGACGGGCGCACCGATGAAAAGCTGCGGCGCGGGCTGCTCGAACCCGATGCGCGGCTTGATCTGCACGGCTTTACCGAGCGCGACGCGCATCACGCGCTGCTCGGCTTTCTGCGCACGGCGCAGATGCGGCGCTGCAAGCTCGTGCTTGTCGTCACCGGCAAGGGCGCGCGCGTTGCGCCGGATGCGCCGTTCGACATGGAGCTCAACTATCGCTCGCGCGGAATCCTGAAAGCGGTCGTGCCGCGCTGGCTGCGCGAACCGACCTTTGCCGGAATCGTTGCGGGCACGCGCCCGGCGCACAACAGGCATGGCGGCGAAGGCGCGCTCTACGTGTACCTGCGCAAGGCGGGCTAGATCAGACCGGCCTTGGTTGCGAGATCCCTCAGCGAGGTTTCCGGCCGCGCGCCGTAATGCGAAATCACTTCGGCGGCGCACAGCGCGGCGAGCTTGCCGCAATGGGCAAGGCCGCGGCCATGCGTCAACGCATAAAGGAATCCGGCCGCGAACTGATCGCCGGCGCCCGTCGTGTCGACGACGCGCTCGACCGGCCAGGCATCGACGACATGCACTTCTGCGCCCTGCGCGATCACGCAGCCCTTTTCCGAACGCGTCAGCGCCGCGATGCCGTGCCAGGTGGAACGCGCCGCCTGCAGAACGGTGTCGAACGAGTCGACTTCGAACAGCGATTTCGCCTCGTCTTCGTTGGCGAAGATGATGTCGAGGTCGGGAAGCAGCTTGAGGAACTCTTCGCGGTAGCGCCCGACCAGGAACGGATCGGACAGCGTGAACGCAACCTTGGTGCCGGCCTTGCGCGCATCCTTGATGGCTTTCAGACAGGCCGCCTTCGCCTTGGGCGCATCCCACAGATAGCCTTCGATGTAGAGGATCTGGGCCGACGAGATTTCCTTCTCGTCGATGTCGTGCGTCGACAGCTCGCGCGCAGCGCCCAGATAGGTGTTCATGCTGCGCTCGCCGTCCGGCGTCACCGCGATCAGGCACATCGCCGTCGCAGGGCCGTCCAGCGCCGGCTTGGTGGTATAGCGGACGCCGAGATCCTTCATGCTCGCCGCAAAGGCTTCGCCGAGCCGGTCATGGCGGACCTTGCCTTCGAACACGCCGCGTCCGCCGAGCGAGGCGAGGCCTGCCATCGTGTTGGCGGCCGAACCGCCGGCGATCTCCCGCGGATTGCCGAGTGCCGAGTAAAGCTGCGCCGCGCGATGATCATCGATCAGCGTCATCACGCCCTTTGCGATGTTGTGCGTCAGGAGGAACTTGTCGTCGACCGGCGCCAGCACGTCGACAATCGCGCTGCCGAGAGTCGCCACGTCGTATGCGTGTGCCATTAAAAGTCCCCGTTTCTTCGCCTATAAGAAGGCTCCAGTTAGAGGACCCACCGCATGTTCGCAAGCGTCGGCAAGGCCGCGGCCATGCTCATCGACCGCGACTTTATCGGCATGGTCCTGTGGTCGCTGCTGCTGACTGCGGTTCTCTTCGTCCTGCTGTTCGCCGGCGTCGAGTATGGCCTCGCGCACCTGCCGCCGCTCGGGTCGATCTGGGTAAACCGGTTCCTGGAAGTGACAGCACCGCTGGTTCTTGTCCTGGCGATATTCTTCCTCGGCGCGCCGGTTGCGGCCATCGTCGCTTCGCTCTACCTGGACCGGATCGCGGCCAGGGTCGATGCGCATTTCTATCCGAACGATCCGACGGCTCCGGGAACGCCGCTGGCGACGAGCATCGGCGAGGCGATCCGTCTCATCGGCCTTTCGCTGCTGATCAACGTGGCGCTGTTGCCGGTCGATGTCGGCGTTCCAGGCCTGTCGGAGATCGCGACGATCCTCGTCAATGGCTGGCTTCTGGGCCGCGAATTCTTCGAGCTGGCTTCGCTGCGGCATCTTTCCCGCCGGCAAAGCGACGCGATGCGCCGCAAATACAGCGGCAAGATTTTTCTCGCGGGGCTCCTGATCTCGATTCTGACCGTCATTCCGTTTGTTGATCTGATTGCGCCTTTTTTTGGCTCCGCTTTGATGGCACACCTCTTCAAGCGTCTGTCCCTCGAGGAACGTCCGGCATGAAGAAATTGGCGACCATCCTGATGCTCTGCACCGCACTTGCGGCCTGCGCGACACGCCCGGTCACAACCGTGCCGACTCAGGTCAGGCTTCCCGAAGCGCCGCCGCCGGGCGAGCCATCCGGCACCACCGGTCTGCACGAGGCCGATCTGCGCGCGGCCTATGGCGTTCCCGCATTGGTGCGGCACGACGGAACCGCTCAGATCTGGCGCTTCGACGGGCCGAGCTGCAAGGCGTTCTTCTTTCTCTACTCCAAGGAAGGCAACACGGCCGTCTGGCATGTCGAGACGGTGCCGCGCGGCGCCTCCATCGCAGCCGACGAGAACTGCCTCAGCGCCTTGCGCGCGAAGGCGGTTTCGCGGCCGGTTTCCTGATCGGCGCGCCTTCCTTCGTCTTGTCCTTGAAGCGGCACAGATCGCGCACCACGCAGGTCGGGCAGAGCGGCTTTCGCGCAATGCAGGTGTAGCGCCCGTGCAGGATCAGCCAGTGATGGGCGTGCAGCTTGAACTTGTCGGGAACTTTTTTCTCAAGAGCGAGTTCGACGGCCAGAACATCCTTGCCCGGCGCAAGGCCCGTTCGGTTGCAGACGCGGAAGATGTGCGTGTCGACCGCAATGGTCTTTTCGCCGAACGCGACGTTGAGCACGACATTCGCCGTCTTGCGTCCTGCTCCCGGCAGTGCCTGCAGTTCCTCGCGCGAGCGCGGCACTTCTCCGCCGTGCTTCTCGATCAGCAGCTTTGACAGCGCGATGACGTTCCTGGCCTTGGTGCGGAACAGGCCGATCGTCTTGATGTAGCCGATGAGTTTCTCTTCGCCGAGCGCCACCATTTTCGCCGGCGTGTCGGCAATCTTGAACAAGGGCTCGGTCGCCTTATTCACGCTCTTGTCGGTTGCCTGCGCCGACAGGACGACAGCCACGAGCAATGTGAACGGATTGGCCGATTCGAGTTCGGTCCGAGGCGCAGGGATCTGTTTCTTCAGGCGGGCGAAGAATTCCTCGACTTCGTCCGCGGTGAACGCGCGCGCCATGCAGGAACCTCAAAAAAGTCCGGCGCACACTGTTGCGGCGATGCGGCAAGCGCAAGTATTCTGCGAGCATGGCGTCCGAAAATGGCGTACTTCTCGATCAGGTGTTGCGGCCCAGTCCGCCGATGCCCGCGCGTACCCTTCTCGCCATTCTCGGCTTTGTGATCTTCATCAATGCGGCGATAGCGCTTTACTTTGTTCTTCGCGGCGCCTGGCCGATCGCGCCGTTCCTCGGCGCCGATGTCGCGCTGCTTGCCTGGGCGTTCCGCGCCAGCCTCAACGCCGCCAGGCGTGAGGAACGTGTGACGCTCACCCCGTCGCTGCTGCGGGTTGCCCGCCGCCCGCCAAAGGGGAAGGGCGACGAGATCCGCTTCAATCCCTATTGGGTGCGGGTACAGATGGACGATCCGCCCGATCACTGGAGCCAGTTGATCGTCTGGAGCCACGGAAAAGGCCTGAAAATCGGGACTTTTCTTGCGCCGGACGAGCGGGCGTCGTTCGCGCAGACGCTGAAGGACGCGCTGCGGCGGGCCCGTGAAACGCCCGGCTGATCTGCGCAAGAAACGGGTCGCAAAAGGCGCCGCCCGGGCCCATCTTGCGTCCATGACAAACGTACTTTCCTTCGATGAGAACGACGCCAACTGGCGCCGCATGGGTCGCGCGATCCACTTTCTGAGCGCACGCTATCTCGACCAGCCTTCGCTGGAAGATGCGGCGGCGGCGGTGAATCTTTCGCCGTTTCATTTTCAGCGTCTCTTCACGCGCTATGTCGGCGTCAGCCCCAAGAACTTTGTCGCGCACCTGACGCTCGATCACGCCAAGACCGATCTGGCGCAGGGCAAAAGTCTTCTCGACACCGCTCTGGATGCGGGGCTCTCTGGTCCGTCGCGCCTGCATGACTTGTGCCTCAAGATCGAGGCGATGACGCCGGGCGAATATGCCAGGGGCGGCGCAGGCGTCGAGATCGACTACGGCTTTCACGCCTGTCCGTTCGGCATCGCGCTGGTGATGGCAACGGCAAAGGGCGTTTGCGGTCTCGCATTCGGCGATGAAGGCGAGGAAAAAACGGTTCTGGCCGACATGCGCGCGCGTTGGCCCAGGGCGATCTATCGCGAGGCGCCGGAACGCACGGCAAGGATCGCGCGACAGATATTCGATTCGGAATCGCGACCCGGCGATCTGCCGATTCACCTTCTGGGCACGCCGTTCCAGGTGAAGGTGTGGGAGGCGTTGCTCGCGATCCCGGACGGAAAGGTCTCAACCTACCGCGCGATCGCAGGCAGGATCGGCAACAGCAGCGCCTCGCGGGCGGTCGGAACGGCGGTCGGGCGCAATCCGATCTCCTGGCTCATTCCCTGCCACCGCGTATTGGGAAGCGACGGAGCGCTGCACGGCTATCATTGGGGGCTGGAGCGCAAGCGCGCCATGCTCGCGGTCGAGGCGGCGCGTCAGTCCGACAGGCCAAGAACATCGGCCATCGCGTAGAGACCGGGCTTCTTGCCCTGTCCCCACAGCGCAGCACGCACCGCGCCATGCGCGAAGATGCTGCGATCCTCCGCGATGTGCGACAGCACGATGCGTTCGCTTTGGCCCGCAAAGATTACTTCGTGCTCGCCGATCACCGTGCCGCCGCGCAGCGCGGCAAATCCGATGGCGCCCTCGGGCCGCGCACCGGTATGGCCGTCGCGCGAGCGCACGGAATTTTCGCCGAGTGAAATTCCGCGGCTCTCCGCCGCCGCCTGACCGAGCAGCAGGGCGGTACCGCTCGGCGCGTCGACTTTCTTGCGGTGATGCATCTCGACGACTTCGATGTCGAAGTCGGGCAGGGCCCTTGCGGCCTTGCGCACCAGCGCGGCGAGCAGGTTGATCCCCATGCTCATGCTGCCGGACTTGATGATGATGGCGTGGCGCGCGGCAGCGCGGATTTTGGCGTCGTCGTCGGCCGAGCAGCCGGTCGTGCCGATGACGTGTACGATGCGGGCCTGCGCCGACAGGGCGGAAAGTTCGACCGAGACTCGCGGAACGGTGAAGTCGACCACTGCCTGCGCCTTGGCGAACAAAGGCAGCGGATCATCGCTCAGCGCAACGCCAAGCGGCTTGATGCCAGCAAGCGTTCCGGCATCCTGGCCAAGGTCCGGATTGCCCGGCGCCTCCAGCGCGCCGCTGACAAAACAGCCTTCCGTCTCCGTGATCGTGCGGATCAGGGTCAGGCCCATGCGGCCGGCGGCACCGGCGACGACGATTCCAACATCACTCATGACGCCATCCTAAACACGGCAGTCAGCCCGCGATACGGTCGAAATGCTCGATCAGATATTCCGCAGCCGCGCGGCCGAGCCAGGGCACGACGAGGATGAAGGCGGACGCGCCGAGCCTGACCAGAGTGGTCTGGTCGAACGGCCATTCATGCGCGTCGGCGATGCGCTTTTCATAGGCCAAGAGACCCTGAACGCGCATCGCCGCATTGTGGTCGTCATGCATGGCGCCGCGCAGCGGGTCGATCTGGCGGCGGATGCGCTCAAGCTCGGCATTCTTGGCGGCGACGATCTGCCGGTGGATGCGCAGCATGATGGTGCCGAAAATCCCGATCCCCATCGCGGCGCAGGCCACGATCAGACCGATCGTCAGCCAGTCGAGATCGCCGCTGATGAAGAAGAGGCAGGCGACGGCGCTGATGACGAACCAGATGAGAGCCGCCCGCGCCGCCGAGCGTCCGAGGACGGCAAGCGTGTCAATGCGCAGCAGGTCGATCTTGAGCTCGGCGCGCAGTACTTCGCCATAGGCCCTGTTGCCGGCGCTTGTCTGCTCGACGCCGCGGGCGAACAGCACCGACAGCAATGTCGACATTACGCCGAACCAGACCATCGCGCCCCAGTGCAGCAGATGGCCCTCGCGAATCTCGGTGTAGCGCACGATGACGCTGATGATGCAGCCGGCGACGAAGCCGATCAGCGTCGCCCGGCCGAGCCTTGCCTGGCGCGCCGCGATTCCCGTAACCGTGAGCGCGCTGGCCAATCCGCCGGTCAGGATACCGGCATAGGCTGGCCGGTCGGCGGCTTCCCAGCTTCGCGAAAAGCGCTGCATTGCAAGCGCGGTGCAGCAGAGCAGCGACAGGGCGAGCGCGGACCACGCCACCGGCGATATTCCGAGTTCATAGTCCGCGAGACTGAAAACCGGCACGCCCTGGACGAGGGCGACGGCGACGAAGCTGCCGAAAAAAAGAACGAGCAGGATCGCGGCCGTCGAAAGCGTACCGAACGGCGAGCGCGTGAAGATCTGCTGTTCAAACGGCAAATCCGCGTTCGCATCCGGCTGCGGAACCGTGGCCGAGGCATCGCTCATGGCGCGAAGCTACGCGCGCTCGCGAATGCTTGTCGAGTGGCGATCAGGCCCTGGTGTCGACCGAACCGCCGGGCGACGTGCCGTTGCCGCTTTCCTTGCGCGCGACGGTGACCATGGCCGGACGCAGCAGCCGCTCGCCGATCGTGTAACCCGTCTGGACCACGTTCACGATGGAACCGCCCGGCTTTCCCTCTCCCGGCACTTCGGCGATGGCCTGGTGCAGGTTGGGATCGAACTTGCCATCGCTGGTATCGATCTGCTTTACGCCGTGATTGGCGAGCGTGGCGAGGAGTTGCCGGTCGGTCGCCTCGACGCCTTCGATCACCGCTTTGACCTGCGGATCGGCCGCATCGCGGACATCCGGCGGCAGATGGGCGAGCGCGCGGGCGAAATTGTCGGCGATCGTCAGCATGTCGCGCGCGAACCGCGTCACGGCATAGGTCGTGGCATCGGCCCTTTCGCGCTCGGCACGGCGGCGCGTGTTTTCGGTCTCTGCCAGCGCGCGCAGCAGCTTGTCCTTCAGCTCGACATTTTCCGCATTCAGCGCCGCGATCACGTCGGCGGGATGCGGCTGACCCGGCTCAAGGCCGTCCTGTTCGTTTTCTTCGCTCATCCTGTTTTCCTAACGCGTCAGCCCAGCAACCGGCCAACGACTTTTGCAGTGTGATCGACCATCGGAATGATGCGACCATAATTCAAACGGGTGGGACCAAGCACGCCGATCACGCCGATCACTTTACCTTGCGCGTTGGCATAGGGCGCGGCCACGATCGAGGAGCCGGAAAGGCTGAACAGCCGGTTCTCCGAACCGATGAAGATGCGAACGCCGTCGCCGTCCTTGGCCAGTTCCAGAAGGCGGATCAGCTCGTTCTTGCGCTCGATATCCTCGAACAGGTTGCGGACGCGCTCTATGTCGGCCTGCGCCTCGACGGTGTCGAGCAGATGCGACGCGCCGCGCACGATCAGCACCTTCTCTTCGCTGTTGCGCGTATTGCCGCCGGAGGAGGAAAGCGTCGCCAGACCTTCGGCGACGATCTTGGCGGTCAGCTGGTCAAGCTCGGAACGCTCATTCTCCAGCTCCTGCAGGAATTCGACGCGCGCCTGGTCCAGCGTGCGGCCGCGCAGGCGCGCATTGAGATAGTTCGACGCCTCGGTCAGCGCCGATGGCGGCAGGCCCATCGGCGTGTCGATCAGCCGGTTCTCGACCTGGCTGTCTTCGCTGACCATCACGACCAGCGCCTTGCCCGGCGCGACGCCGACGAACTCGATGTGCTTGAGCGTCGAATCCTGTTTCGACGAAACAACGAGACCCGCGCAATTGGACAGGCCCGACAAAAGACTCGTCGCCTGAGTCAGCACGTCTTCGACAAGACGCCCCGTGCCGCTCATGCGCGCTTCGATGGCGACGCGCTCGTCGGGCGCCAGCTCGCCGATCTCCAGAAGACCGTCCACGAACAGGCGAAGGCCCTTCTCGGTCGGCGCGCGGCCCGCGCTCGTATGCGGCGCATAGAGCAGGCCCATCGATTCCAGATCGGCCATGACGTTGCGGATCGAGGCCGGCGAAAGCGCCAGCGGCAGGCGCTGGGACAGCGTGCGCGAGCCCACGGGCTCGCCGGAGGCCAGAAAGGCCTCGACAAGATGGCGGAACACTTCCCGTGGCCGCTCGCCAAGGGCTTTGTTCAGGGCCTGTGCACTTACCGAATCCAAGGAATTAAGTTCCTGATTTCGCGAAATTTATTCTAGCCGATGCCGAAAGGTTTGCACCTGCGCCGGCAAAGCCGCTAGGTAACGGCGCAACGCCCAAACTTCAAGGCAAACAACCATGCGCCCATCCAGCCGCGCTCACGATCAGATGCGCAGCGTGACCCTCGAACCGGGCGTTGCCAAGCATGCCGAAGGGTCATGTCTGGTGAAGTTCGGCAATACCCATGTCCTGTGCACGGCCAGTCTGGAAGAAACCGCCCCCGGTTTCCTTCGCGGAACGGGCAAAGGCTGGGTCACGGCCGAATACGGCATGCTGCCCCGCTCGACCCATGAACGCATGCGGCGCGAAGCCGCGCAGGGCAAGCAGTCGGGCCGCACGCTGGAGATCCAGCGCCTGATCGGCCGCTCGCTGCGCGCCGTCGTGGACATGACCGCTCTCGGCGAGCGCCAGATCGTCATCGACTGCGACGTCATCCAGGCGGACGGCGGCACGCGCACCGCCTCGATCACCGGCGGGTTCGTCGCGCTGCACCAGTGCATCGCCTTCATGAAGAAGACCGGCATGGTGACCAAGCCGGCGATCAAGGATCATGTGGCCGCGATTTCCTGCGGCGTGTGGAAGGGCGAAGCGGTGCTGGACCTCGACTATGACGAGGATTCGACCGCAGAGACCGACGCCAATTTCGTGCTGACGGGCTCGGGCGGACTGGTGGAGCTTCAGGGTACGGCCGAAGGCGCGCCCTTCACCGACGAACAGTTCGCGCAGATGCTGAAGCTTGCGCGAAAGGGGATCGGCGATCTTGTGACGCTGCAAAAGAGTGTGATCGGCGCATGAAGCTGCGTGCCGGCGAAACGCTTGTGGTGGCAAGCCACAATCAGGGCAAGGTGCGCGAGATTCGCGAACTGCTCGCGCCGTTTCGCCTGCATGTGGTGGGCGCCAATGAGCTGGAGCTCGAAGAGCCAGAAGAAACCGAAACCAGCTTTGTCGGCAACGCGGTTCTGAAGGCGCGCGCGGCGGCGAACGCCACGCACCATTTTGCGCTCGCCGATGATTCCGGACTCTCCGTCACGGCGCTCGGACGGCGCGCCCGGCATTTATTCCGCGCGCTGGGCCGGATCACAGAAACGTTTCGACGAAGCCATGGCGCGCGTCGAAAAGGAATTGCGCGAAAAGGGCGCGAAGGATCTGTCGGCAAAATTCGTCTGTGCGCTCGCTCTCGCCGCGCCGCATGACGATGTCGAAGTGTTCGAAGGCGAGGTGCACGGAACGCTGGTCTTTCCGCCGCGCGGCACGCACGGCTTCGGCTACGATCCGATCTTCGTCGCAGAGGGCATGAGCCAGACGTTCGGCGAAATCGAGCCGGCGACGAAACACGGCATGAGCCACCGCGCCCGCGCCTTCGACAAGCTTGTAAAGAGCGCCGTCTTCGCGCCCGCTTCCGACTGAAATGAGCGGGTTCGGCATCTATGTGCACTGGCCGTTCTGCGCGGCCAAGTGCCCCTATTGCGATTTCAATTCCCATGTCCGCACGAAGATCGACGAAGCGGGATGGATCGATGCCATCGTGCGCGAACTGGAATGGACTGCGGAACAGCAGGGCGCTGACAGGCCGATCGTCGAGACGATCTTCTTCGGCGGCGGCACGCCTTCGCTGATGCAGGGATCAAGCGTCGGCCGCACGCTCGATACGATTGCGCGGCTGTGGCGCACGGCGAACGATGTCGAGGTGACGCTGGAATCCAACCCGGCCAGCGCCGATGCGACGCGCTTCGCCGACTATCGCGCCGCCGGCGTGAACCGCCTGTCGCTCGGCGTGCAGGCGCTGAACGACAAGGACCTGAAATTGCTGGGCCGCCTGCACGATGTGGCGGAAGCGAAAGCGGCGCTGAAACTGGCGATGAACAATTTCGAGCGCGTCTCCCTCGATCTCATCTATGCGCGGCCCGACCAGACGATTGAAGCCTGGCGCAGAGAACTCGGCGAAGCGCTGGCCTTCGGCACAGATCATCTGTCGCTCTATCAATTGACCATCGAGCCTGCGACGCCCTTCTTCACGCTCTACAAGAACGGATCGCTGCACATCCCGGACGAGGACCTCGCCGCCGAACTTTTCGAGGCGACGCAGGAGATGACGCAGGCAGCGGGCCGCCCGGCATACGAGATTTCCAATCATGCTCGCCCCGGCTCCGAAGCTCGGCACAACCTGATGTACTGGCGCTATGGTTCCTATGCCGGCGTCGGGCCCGGCGCGCATGGAAGGCTCGATCTCGGCGGCCAACGCATCGCGACGCAGACCGAAAAGCTTCCGGAGCGCTGGCGCGAAGCGGTTTCGCGCAACGGCCAGGGGTTGATAGAGAAGGCCGTGATCTCGCCGGACGATGCCGCGCGCGAGCACCTGCTGATGAATCTGCGCCTCGCCGAAGGCATCGATCTTGCTGCCTATCGCGCGCGCTGGAACACCGCGCCGGCCGCCGGGCGCATCGCGTCGCTCGTCGAGCAGGGCCTTCTGACGCACAGCGGCGAGCGCCTGGCAGCAACACCGCGCGGACGGTTGCTGCTCAACAGCGTGATCTCGGCTTTGGCGGAATAGTTCGAATGCGACGTCTGTCATGACCCCAAGTCGCGGGCCATGACAACAAGCGCTGCGTTGGATAAGTCCGCATGATCTTACGCATGCCGAGGGCGATGCATGCGGAGCGCGCTCGTAAATTCGCGTTCGGATTAAATTACTTATCCACACTGAGAATACACTGTCCGCCTTCTTACCTCTGCCCGGTGGAGGAAGAGCGCAGATGTTCGAAGTTTTTCGCGGCCGCCTGAAAGTGCCGATCCGAAAAAGTCGCGAGGCCATACAGGGCCGGGTGCAAGCTCGCGTGCACCCGCGCGACACGGATCTGCCTTCCTACTCGCCCATGGCGGGGAACGCTTTCCGGCTTTCGCAAGGACCGTGGCGTGAACCCAGGGTGCGATCGGTTGGCCGTGAGGGTCTTGCGCTCGCCGGCCCTGGCGGACAGGCGGCATTCGCCGGCGTGTCGCGCGCCGGACATGCCGCCGTTTTTTTGCGCGGCCTTTACGAGCCCGGTTTTACGAATGTCTTGGGCGCGGGATCGACTTCGCGGAATCCGTTCGGCGTAACGGCGACAACGGCAAGGCCGCGCTCCGCCGTGCCGTCGGGCAGGAATCGGAAGATGCCGTCGACTCCGGCAAAGCCGTTCGGATCGGTGAGCGCGGCGCGCGTGAAGCGCTTGTAGGCCGGCCCCTTGGCCAGCAACGCGACCAGCGATACGGCATCGAAGGAGAGTGCCGCAAGCTGCGGCGGGTTCACGCCATAGGCGGCCTTGTACTTGGCCGCGAAGGCGTCGTCATCGACCTGCGACGGCGCGGCGAACCAGGCGTCGTTCAACGTCGGCTCGGACAGATTGCTCTGCTCGTTCCAGATACTCGTGCCAAGAAGTTTGACTTTCTTGGGATCAAGCCCGCTCACGCCCAATGTCGGCGATACCGCGCGAAGGATTTGTCCGCCGAGCGGAATGAACACGGCGTCGGCATCGGTCTTGGCGATATCCTGCGCCGGCTTCATTGCCGCGTCCGCGCTGTTGGCGAAACGTTCGACATCGACGATCTGGCCCTTGGCGATAACCACGGCGGCCCTGAACGAATTGAGCGTCACGTCGCCATAGGGCGTGTCGGGTGCAAGCGCCGCGAATTTGTGATGGCCCTGCGCGGCGGCGTATGACACCACGCGCATGACGTCGTTCTCCGGCAGAAAGCCCATCAGGAAGATGCCGTCGCCGGCAACGCTCTTGTCGGTCGAGAAGGCAAGCACCGGAACGCCGCGGTCGCGCGCCTCGTGCGAGATGGCTTTGACGGCCGGCGCGAACAGCGGTCCGACGATGATCTCCGCGCCCTGGTCCAGCAGCTTGATGGCGGCCGCTTCCGATGTCTCGGGCGTGGCGCCCTCGTCGGCCGTCATCAGGATGACGTCCCGGTTGCCGGATTCGTAGAGTGCGAGCTCTGCCGACCTGAGCATCGCGGCGGCGAGCGCCTTCACGCCCGGTGTCGTGCTGTCGAACGGCAGGAGTATGCCGACGCGGACCGGGGCATGATCGGCGGGAATGTTCGGCAGCGTGAGAAAGCTCGGCTTGTTTTCCGTCAGCGGACGGGTGGGAACGGTTCCTTCCGGCATGGTCGGCGCCAGCGGCGGCGGCGCCACCGGCTTCACCTGGCATGCGGTCAGCGCTATCGCCGCGGCTCCGGCAATGGCAAAAAGGCGGGCGGCACGCACGGCATCGGCAAGACGAAATGGAACGGGCATCAAAAGCTCCTCTGAGCGGCGACCCTAAGGCTTTGGGCGCGTTCCGTAAATCGGGCGGGCAGGGCGATCTCGCACCCGGCCTCTACATCACTGCCACACCGATCGGAAACGCCCGCGACATCACCCTCAGGGCGCTGGATGTACTGACCGGTTGTGACGTGATTGCGGCAGAGGATACCCGTGTCAGTGCCAAGCTGCTCGCCATTCATGGAATTTCACGGCCGCTGACCGCCTACAACGACCACAACGGCGCGAGAGAAAGGCCCAAGCTGATCGCGCGCCTCAAGCATGGCGCGCGGATCGCCCTCATCAGCGATGCCGGGACGCCGCTGGTTTCCGACCCCGGTTACAAGCTGGTGCGCGAGGCGCTGGCCGAAGGCATTCCGGTGCATGCCATTCCGGGCGCATCGGCGACGCTGACGGCATTGTCGCTGGCCGGTCTGCCGACGGATCGGTTCTTCTTTGTCGGCTTTCTTCCGTCCAAGACCGGCGAACGCGGCACGGCGCTCGCCGAACTGAAGTCCATCCGCGCCAGCCTGATCTTCTTTGAGTCGGCGCAGCGTCTCGCCGAAAGCCTCGCGCAGATGGCGGACGTGTTGGGGGATCGCGCCGTCGCGGTAACGCGCGAGCTGACCAAGCTGCATGAAGAAGTGCGGCGCGGCACGCTCGGCATTCTCGCCGCGCAATTTGCGCAGGAGCCGCCGCCGAAAGGCGAAGTGACGATCATCGTCGGGCCGCCGCCCGAACAACAGGCCGATCTTGCGCGCATCGACGCGCTTCTCGACAAAGCCCTGCCGTTCATGCCGGTTCGCGCCGCATCGGAACTGATTGCCGAAGCGTTGCAGCTGCCACGCAAGGAAATCTACCGGCGCGCGCTTGAGATCAAGGACGATGACGGCTGATCGCTTCACCCATTCGCGCCGGTCGGCGGAATCGCGCGGACGCAGCAGCGAGTCGCTTGCGGCGATTCTGCTGCAATTGAAGCTGTACCGCATCCTGGGACGGCGCGTGCGCACACATGCGGGCGAGATCGACCTGGTCGCGCGTTCGCCCTCAGGCATTCTCTGCTTCATCGAAGTGAAAGCGCGCGCCGACGACCGCACGGCGATGGAATCCGTCGGCCCGCGCCAGCGCGCACGCATCGAACGCGCGGCGTCCCTCTACGTCGCCGGCAAGCCGGACCTTGCCCGCAAGGGGATTCGCTTCGACATCGTCACCGTGGCGCCGTTCCCGCGCCACATCGCCGATGCGTGGCGGCCATGAAAGACGATCCGTTCGAGTTTCTGAAGAAGGTCGGGGAAAGCGGCGCCGGTCCGCACGACATCGCGCGAGCCGCCTTGATGCTGGCCGCGCTCGATCATCCCAAGTCCCCGCTCGAACCTTATCTGTCGCATCTTCAGGAAATCCAGGATGCGATGAGCGAACAGTCCGGCCTCATTCAGAGAGTGGAAGACGGCGCGCGCGCGGTCTCGGACCTGCTCGCCGGGCGGCTCGGTTACGACGGCGACCGGCTGGACTACGACAATCCGCGCAATGCAGACCTGATGTCGGTGATCGAGCGGCGGCGCGGTCTGCCGGTCGCTCTCGGCATTCTCTACATCCATGCCGCGCGCGCCGGCGGCATGCTGGCCAGCGGACTCAACACGCAGAGCCACTTCGTCCTGCGGCTCACCCTGCGCGGCGAAGACATGACCATCGACCCGTTCCATGGCGGCGCGGTGATCGACCGGGCGCATGTGCCGGTCGAACTTGCGCCCGATGATGCAGGGCTTGCACAACTGGTCAGCGATACCGATGTCTTGCTGCGGCTGCAGAACAATCTCAAACTGCGGGCATTGAACGCCGGCGATCACATGCGCGGACTGGAACTCACCCGTCGCATGGTCTTGCTGGCGCCGCGTCGGTCTGATCTGTGGTTCGATCTGGCGCGGTTGAACGAGGCCCTGGGCGTGCTGGGCGCGGCGCGCGGGGCATATGAATCGTGCCTTGCTCTCGCGCCGCCGGGCGAGGCGCTGCACAATGAGGCTGCGATTTCACTGTCGCAACTCAAACGAAGATTGAACTAGGGGACCGCCATGCTCACCGTCGCGATACAGATGGACCCGATCGAGAAGATCGACATCGGCGGCGATTCCACGTTCGCGATGGCGCTCGAAGCGCAGACGCGCGGGCATTCACTCGTCTATTACGGTCCGCGCGACCTGACGTTCCGCGAGGGCAAGGTGACGGCCCGCGTTCGTCCGCTTTCGGTTCGTGCGGTGAAGGGCGATCACTTCACGCTCGGCGAGGCGCGCGTCTATGACTTGTCGCAGGCCGATGTCGTGCTGATGCGGCAGGACCCGCCGTTCGACATGGCCTACATCACCGCAACGCACGTGCTCGAGCATATTCATCCCAGGACGCTCGTGGTGAACGATCCGGGACAGGTGCGCAATGCGCCGGAAAAGATCTTCGTCACGCAGTTCCGCGATCTGATGCCGCCGACTTTGATCACCTCCGACCGGCTGGAGATCAACGAGTTTCGCAGCGAGCATAAGGACATCATACTCAAGCCGCTCTACGGCAATGGCGGCGCGGGCGTCTTCCGCGTGAAGCCGGACGACGAGAATCTCGGCGCGCTGCTGGAGATGTTCACGCAATTCTACCGCGAGCCGGTGATCGTGCAGCGCTATCTTCCCGAGGTGCGCCAGGGCGACAAGCGGATCATCCTGGTGGATGGCGAATATGCCGGCGCGATCAACCGCGTTCCCGCTGCGGGCGAGGCACGCTCCAACATGCATGTGGGCGGCAGGCCGGAGGCGACGACGCTGACACGACGCGAGCAGGAGATCTGCGCGGCGCTGGGACCAGAGCTGAAGAAGCGCGGGCTGATTTTCACGGGCATCGATGTGATCGGCGACTACCTGACCGAAATCAATGTCACCTCGCCGACGGGTATCCACGAAGTCCGCCGGTTCGGCGGCCCGGACATCGCCAAGCTGATCTGGGATGCGATTGAGCGGCGCAGGGCGGTATAATCGCTGTGCCTTTAAGGCCGGATTTTCCGGCACTATATCGGCATCGCAACTCTATCCCCCGTTTGTTTCATGATCACAATTCGTAAATCGCAAGACCGCGGCGCCACCAAGATCGGCTGGCTCGATTCCAAACACTCCTTCTCGTTCGGCGACTATTACGACCCGCAGAATGTCAGTTTCGGTCCGCTGCGCGTCATCAACGAAGACTGGATTGCCGGCGGCGGCGGTTTCGCACCGCATGGCCATCGCGACATGGAGATCGTCACCTATCTGATCGACGGCGCGTTGCAGCACAAGGATTCGATCGGCGGCGGCGGGGTTATTCGGCCCGGCGAAATCCAGCGCATGAGTGCGGGCCGCGGGATCGTCCATTCCGAATTCAACGCCTCGCGCGAACGCACGGCGCACTTGCTGCAGATCTGGATCATGCCGTCCAGGACCGGACTTGAACCGTCCTATGAGCAAAAGGCGATCGCGCCTGAATCAGTGCACAACAAGTTCGGCCGCATCGCCGCTCCCGATCCGGGCGCAAACGAAGTGCGGCTGGTTCAGGACGCGCAGATCTGGGCGGCAAAGCTCGACGCCGGCGTCGAAGCAAGCCATCCGCTAGGCAGGGGCCGGCGCGCCTGGCTGCAGGTCGTATCGGGCGAACTTGCACTCGGCGATGAAACGCTGAGATCGGGCGATGCTGCCGCGATCACGGATGCGGACAGCGTGGGTCTGCGCGCGGCCAAGCCGAGCGAAGTGCTCTTGTTCGATATGGCTTAGGAGGCGAGGCCGAAGCGGCTCTTGTAGCGCGCATCGATTCCCGAAAGCGGGAAGTAGATGAAGACGTCAATCGTGCCGAACTGTTTGTCAATCACCGCGCCGTCGCCGATGCAGGCGCCGGCGCGCAGATATCCCTTCAGAAGCGGCGGCAGGGAACGCAACCCCTCCTTGGGATCGATCGCATCCTTCGGCATCCGGTCCATCGGCACATAGAGCTCCGCGCGAGCCCGCACTTCCATCCCCGCCGGTATGGGGTGGAAATGGTGCATGTAGGACAGCGGCAGCGCCAACTGCTCCGGATCTGTGCCGGCAAAGGACGCGCAGCCGAACATCAGGTCGATCGAAAACCGCGCGACATAGGCCATGAGCCCCTTCCAGAGGAGCTGCAATGTCGTCGTGCGATTGCGATAGGATTTCAGAACGCAGGAGCGGCCGAGTTCCAGCAGGCGCTGGCCCGCGTGTCCCCTCAGCATATTCGACATGTCGAACTCGCCCGCGGTGTAGAAACCGCCGGCGCGCGCCGCATCGACATCGCGCGTCAGACGATAGGTCCCGACGACGAGCGGCTGTCCGTCATCGGAAAGCGCCGAACGATCGACGACGAGCAGGTGATCGCAGACCTCATCGAACTTGTCGAAGTCGCGCCGCTGCTCGCGCATCTGCGGCGTCGGCACCGCCGACATCTCTTCGTAGAAGATGTGATAGCGCAGACGTTGCGCCTGCTCGACTTCGGCTTCGGTTTCGGCAAGACGCACTTCAAGCGCGCCTGCGACAGCCAGCACGGGCCATTGCGCAAATCTGCCTTCAAGAGTCCCAGGCTCGTGAATATTGACCAAGCAACCGGATCCTTTTGGGATGGCGCCGACTTATAAGCCAGCTGGCCGGTTCCCCACACCAACATAATGATTTTATCGAAGCACAGCGCCGCAGGCAAACGAACCGAATACCTAGATTAACCTGACGATGCCGCCATCTTGCGGTTGTGCTCGCGGATCAGAAGCGCGAACAGGATCAGGGCGGGAATGCCGATGGCCCCGGCACCCATAAAGAACAGGGCATAAGCCTTCATCAGACCGACATTCGCGCTCAGGCTCTCGACGATCGTGCCGGAAAATCCCTTCAGGATTTTTCCCAGCCAGACATAGGCCGACGCCAGCAAGGCGTATTGAGTCGCCGTATAGCCAAGACTCGTGAGGCTCGACATGTATGACACAAGTGCGACACCGGCGAAGCTCGTGGAGAAACTGTCAAAGGCCATGATGCTGCCGAACAGCCCAAAGGACGGATGTGGCGCGGCCAGCACTGCAAATGCGCCGATAGAGACGGCCTGAAGAACGCCGCCGGCGATCAGGGCGCGTTCATAGCCAAATCGCAACGCTGCAAAGCCGCCGGCTGCGATACCGACAAGCGAGGCGATCAAACCGATCGACGCACGCACCGCGCCCACCAGATCCTTCGAGAGTCCAATGTCGTGATAAAACGGATTGGCCATCGGGCCCATGACGAAATCGGGCAGGCGGTAAAGACTGATCGCGGCAAGCATCAGAAGCGCGAGCACACCGTGCGTCTTGAAGAACATGATGAACGGGCCGGCGATGGCGTCGTACAGCCCGCGAGCGCTCGACAAGGGTAAAGCGATCGATTTGGCGTTCAGCACGTCGTCGGCACGAGCCGGCTCGTGCGCAAGAAATGTGGCCGTGAGCCCGACACCCATCAGAGCGCCATAAAATCCGTAGGAGAATGCCCAACTCGTATGTTCGGCGATCACAAGAATGACCGCATCCGTCGCCAGCAACGCCATGCGATAGCCGAGCTGATAGGCAGACGACAGCAGTCCAAGTTCGTCGGGATCGGACGCGGACTCGATGCGCCACGCATCGATCACGATGTCCTGTGTCGCTGCGGCGAACGCGGCCACCAGCGCAAACGCGCCGAGTGCGAGCAGACCCTGCCCGGTCCCCAGCAGAGCCATGGCAAGGAAAGCAGCGCCGACGATGATCTGCGACACGGCCATCCAGCCGCGCCGGCGGCCAAGCAATCCGAAGATAGGCGCATTTACGCGATCGATGATCGGCGCCCACAGGACTTTCAGCGAATAGGCGATACCGACCCAGGAGAGGAATCCGATTGCCGCCAGCGAGGTGCCCTCGTCACGCAGCCAATAGCCGAGCGTGTTGCCGACCAGCAGAAACGGCAGGCCGGATGAGAATCCCAGCACCAGCATCATCAGCGTCTTGGGCTGGAGATAGGCGGCGAGGGTTCTTTTTTTGGAAGCAGGAGCGTCGGACGCGCTCATGCTGCGGCGTTACTCAGCGGCGTTGCTGCAGGAAAAAGGATGATGAGCATTTCGTCCAGCTGGCTTGGTTCGATCGGCTTGGTGAGGAAACCATCCATGCCTGCGTCTTTGCAAGCCCGCATTCCAGTTTCCAACGCGTCGGCGGTCAATGCGACGATCGGTGTGCGGCGCCGGCCGGTCTTTGTCTCATGAGCGCGAATCGCTTCGGCGGCCTCGATGCCGTCCATGCCCGGCATATGGATGTCGGTCAGAACGAGATCGAAGCCGCCGGATTCCATCGCGCGGACTGCCGCCTCGCCGCACGTCACTTCCGTAACAACGTGGCCGCGGCGGCGAAGCAATTCGCGGGTCAGCAGCAAATTGATCGCATTGTCTTCGGCCAGAAGAATCCTGAGGCCGCGCGGCACAGGCCGGGCGTTCGCTGTTCTGTCGCCGCCGACCGGAACCGGCGAAGTCGCACGCACGTCGACCTGCATCGATCCTGGCCGCTGAGTCAGTTGTTCGATCAGGCTGGCCTGGCGGACAGGTTTGACCAGATAGCCCGCAAAACCCATGCGCTTGAGTTGCGGCAAGCTGGTGCGGGCCGCGGATGTGACCAGAACGATAGTGGGGACGCCTGCATCCGGCTCCGGCGGCGGATTGGAGTCAGCGCCTGTGCCCGCATCGACCAGGATGATGTCGGGACGCAGGATCGCACTGCCGTTCGCAGGATCGACCATACCGCCCGCGGCGACAATTTGCTCCGTCAGGCCGTTACGAAGCACGGCATTGCGCGTGACGATCGCAACGCGCATGCCATCTAGCGGAGCAGCCGGTGCAACCGGCGCCTGAGTCACGACGACGGCCGGAATTGTGAACCAGAACTGGCTGCCGCCGCCTGGCACGCTCTCGATGCCGATCTCGCCGCCCATCGCTTCGACCAGCTTGCGTGAAATCGCAAGGCCAAGGCCGGTGCCGCCGAACTTGCGGGCATGCGTTGAATCGGCCTGGACGAACTCGTTGAAGATCTCGTCGCGCTTTGCAATCGGAACGCCAACACCCGTGTCGCTCACTTCGAAACGCACGAAGCGGCGCTCATTGGTTTCGACAAGGTGCGCATGGACTTGCACGCCGCCTTTTTCCGTGAACTTGACCGCATTGCCGACAAGGTTCGTCAGGACCTGGCGCAGCCGGACGCTGTCGCTGCGGATAGCCTCGGGTATATCAGCATCCAGCATGGCGATGAGCTCGATGTCCTTGTCATGCGCGCGCGGACCGGAAAGCTCGACCACGCCTTCAACCAGTTGACGCAGTTCAACTTCGTCGTCTTCGAGCGTGAAGGTGCCCGATTCGATCTTGGAGAAATCCAGAATCTCGCCGATCAGCGCCAGGAGGGATTCGCCCGACTGGCTGATGGCTTCGACATAAGTGCGCTGCTCGGCGCGCAGCTCGGTTTCGAGGAGCAGCCGCGCCATGCCGAGCACGCCGTTCATCGGCGTGCGGATCTCGTGGCTCATCGTGGCGAGGAACCCGGACTTGGCACGGCTTGCCGCCTCGGCCTTGTCGCGCGCGACCGTGATGGCATCCTCGAGCGCCTTGCGCTCGGTGATGTCGCGCCCGACGCTCTGCACTTCAAGGATCTGGCCGCGATGATCGCGTACCGCGAAGTCTTCCCACGCGATCCAGCGCCAGCCATAGGCCGTCTTTACATGCTGGTCGTAGCGAACGCAGGCGCGGCCCGCTTCCAGGCTGGCAAAGCTGCCGTAATTGGCTTCGTGACTCACATAGTGAAGCTCTGGTGCGAAAGGCTGGCCGATGGCGCGTTCGGGCTTGAGGCCGAAAAGCGTGAAGAAGGCGTCATTGCCGTATGTCAGCCGGCTGTCGGGCGTGCGGCGCAGAATGGCGTCGCCTTGGGCGTCGACGAGACCTTTGTACCGCGCTTCGCTCTGGTTGAGACGCGCATTCATCGCGGCGGCGGTCGCCAGCGACTGCTGCAGACGGGCGCCTGCGTTTTTCAACTGCCGCGCCTGAAGCGACATCAACTCCATTCGCCGGCGCGCGACCGAGAACTCATGCAGCAGGAATGAAAAGGCGACGACGATCAGCGCAACGAAAACCCATGGCGACATCAGCGTGAAGCGCCCGGTGATCAGGACATCGCCGAGCAAGGCGACGAGCATCGCAAGCGCAACCAACCCGAAACTTGTTCGAAGGAAGACCAAGGGCGCTGCCTACTGCAATCGAAGCCGGCAATAGGTTTGGACCGGTCGTCAAAATCTTCAAAGCAATCGATTTGGGTAAGGTTGAAGAAGCGTTAAGATTTATTACCGCGCGTAGATGCGGCGTAGTCAAACAGGGTAAATTCTCAAGGAGACATGAATGCGGTTATCAACCTTCTTTTTTGCGGCAGCCTTTGTCTTCGCCGCAAGCGCGGCGAATGCCGATGATCCAATGTCGGTCACATACGGAAATACCGTAACGACAAAAAATGCAAAGACCGGCATGACGGGAGAATTGCTGTTCAACGCAGACGGCACCTATCAAGCCAAAGGCGTCGGCGCCGATGGAAAACCTGTCGAGTATCCGGGGAAGTGGGCCGTGAAAGACAACGGCGCAACGCTGTGTCTGACACCCCAGCTACCCGCCAATACGCCCAATGCGCCTGGACCAAGCTGTTCACCGCTCGCAGTCCATCCGGTGGGTCAGCATTGGAGTGTGACCAATGATGCAGGCGAAAGCTTTGATGTTGTGGTCACCGCCGGCCGCTGAGTCAGCCGTGTAAGGACAAGCCGTGCGGCACAAGACCGCACGGTTTGTTTTTAATAACAATAGGTTAGGTCAGAACCTGGTTTGCCCTGAGGCGCTGTCACAAAAGCTTTGCAAAACTGTGATGGTCCTTGCGCGCAACACCAGTGGGATGAGCTTCTGTGACTTCTTCCGGACGGCTTTTTGGCTGCCCCACGAACCCGTCTAGAACTGGCGCGCGTATACTCTCATGGCCGACATCGCCCTTGCAGAACAAATGAGCAGCGTCCCCGAAAGAGCCGCCGCTGTCCGCAAGGGTGGCGCACGCGATTCGCGATTCCGCTTCCTCACGCTCTGCGCCGCGCTGCTTGTATTGGCGATCTTTGGCGGCGTGATGGCGTCGCTCATCATCGGCGCGCTGCCGGCGATGCAACATTTCGGCTGGTCGTTCCTGTATTCGGAAGCCTGGAACCCGGTTACGGAAAAATTCGGCGCGCTCGCGTCGATATATGGAACGCTGGTTACCTCACTGCTGGCGATGATCGTCGCCGTGCCGGTCGGAATCGGCATTGCGATCTTTCTAACGGAGATTTGCCCGCGCCCGCTGCGCCGGCCAATCGGTATCGCAATCGAATTGCTCGCCGCAGTCCCCAGCATCATCTACGGCATCTGGGGCCTGTTCATCTTTGCGCCCTGGTTCCAGGAAAATGTCCAGACATGGATCGTTGATACGCTCGCCAATGTTCCCTATCTGCAGGATTTCTTCGGCGGTCCGCCTTATGGCATCGGCATCTTCACGGCTTCGCTGATCTTGTCGATCATGGTCCTGCCGTTCATTTCGGCCGTGACACGCGATGTGTTTGAAACGGTCCCGCCCGTGTTGAAAGAGGCTGCGTATGGTCTGGGGTGCACCACCTGGGAAGTGATGTGGCGTGTCGTGTTGCCCTTTGCGCGCTCCGGCGTGGTCGGCGGCGCCATGCTGGCGCTTGGCCGCGCGCTGGGTGAGACGATGGCGGTGACGTTCGTGATCGGTAATGCCCATCACATTCAAAAGTCGATCTTCGCGCCGGGCACGACAATATCGGCAACGATTGCTAACGAATTTACCGAAGCGGTCGGCGATCTCTACCTGTCATCGCTCATCGAGATGGGCCTCATCCTGTTCTTCATCACCTTCATCGTGCTGGCCAGCGCCCAGCTCATGCTGCGGGCGCTCGAACGCCGTGCGGGAAGCGCGTCATGAACAGCACGCTCTACGCGCGCCGAAAGCTCTGGAACGGACTGTTCCTCATGCTGTCGGTCATGGCCGCTGCTTTCGGCCTCATCTGGCTCGGTTTTATTCTCGGCGCGCTTTTCTACAACGGCTTTGCCGCTATCTCGAGCAAGCTTTTCGTCCAGATGACGCCGCCGCCCGGCGAAGATGGCGGCCTCGCCAACGCCATCGTCGGCAGCATCATGATGAGCATGATCGCCGTATTGGCCGGAACGCCGCTAGGCCTGTTTGCCGGCACATACCTGGCCGAATATGGCCGCTATACCCGCCTCGCATTCTTTGTACGCTTTGTGAACGACATTCTTCTGAGCGCGCCGTCGATCGTGACCGGTCTCTTCATCTATGAAATCGTCGTCGTGAAGATGGGCCACTTCTCGGCCTGGGCGGGTGCGGCATCACTGACAGTCATCGTCATTCCCGTCGTGGTGCGAACGACCGAGAACATGCTTCTTCTGGTTCCCAACGGCCTGCGCGAGGCCGCGGCCGCTCTTGGTGCGCCGCAAAGTTCGGTGATCCGCGCCGTGACCTGGCGTGCGGCGCGTGCCGGCATCGTGACAGGCGTTCTCTTCGCGATCGCGCGCATCTCGGGAGAGACGGCGCCACTCCTCTTCACAGCGCTCAACAACCAATTCTGGAGCACCGATCCCAACGCGCCGATGGCGAGCTTGCCGGCCGTCATCTTCCAGTTCGCGATGTCGCCCTATGAAGACTGGCATCGCCTTGCCTGGGCGGGCGCGCTTCTCATCACAGCCACCGTGCTGACGCTCAGCATCATCGCACGTGTCCTGCAACCGAAGCGGAGCCACTAATGGACGCCAAATCCCCAGCCAGCATGGCGGGCACCAACGTCAAGGTTGATATCCGCGATCTGTGCTTCTACTACGGAGCCACAAAGGCGCTGAAGAACGTTTCGCTGCCGCTCTACGACCGCCAGGTCACGGCGTTCATCGGACCGTCAGGCTGTGGAAAATCGACGCTGCTGCGGATTCTCAACCGCATCTACGAGCTTTATCCGAACCAGCGCGCCGAAGGAGAGGTCGTTCTCGACGGCGAAAACATCCTCAGCTCGAAGCTCGACAGAAACCTGCTGCGTAGCCGCGTCGGCATGGTGTTTCAGAAGCCCACGCCGTTTCCGATGACGATCTACGACAACGTCGCCTTTGGCATTAAGCTCTATGAACGCATGCCGCGCTCCGAACTTGATGGCCGCATCGAAACTGCGCTGCAGCGCGCAGCGCTCTGGGGTGAAGTCAAGGACAAGCTGAAGGAGTCCGGGCTCAGTCTTTCCGGCGGTCAACAGCAGCGGCTGTGCATCGCGCGCACCGTCGCGACACGACCGGAAGTTATCCTGCTGGACGAACCTTGCTCAGCGCTCGATCCCATCTCGACGGCCAAGATCGAGGAATTGATCGACGAACTCTCAGCGGAATACACGATCGTGATTGTGACGCACAACATGCAGCAGGCCTCGCGCACGTCCGATCACACGGCGTTCATGTATCTAGGCGAACTCATCGAATTCGGTCCGACGGAGAAAATCTTCACGGCCCCTGACAAGAAGCAGACCGAGCAGTACATCACCGGCCGCTTCGGCTGAAGCTCAGGCGTAGTCGGACTCAGCGGTCGCATCGCTGGGCGGTGTGCGCAGCACCGCGTTGAACAGCCAACTGAATACGAGGCTAACCACCAGATTGAGGATCAGCGACGAAACCGCCGCGTAGCAGGGCACGATCACGCCCAAGATATGCAGCGGATAGATCGAGACCTTGAAAGCGTTCGCCCATGCCATCCATGTGCCACTCGCCATCCCCGCCATCCAGCCCATCAGCAAGGCCCAGGGATTGAGCTTGCTGGTATAGAGACCAAGCAGGACGGCAGGCGCGGTCTGGATGATGATGATGCCACCGAGAAGCTGGAACTGGATCGCATAGGCGCTCGGCAGGGCAATGATGAAGACGAGAGCCCCAAGCTTCACGACGAGCGACACGATTTTGGCGACCTGCGCCTCGCGCCCGGGCGAACAATCGGGATCCAGATACTCGCGATAGATATTGCGCGTGAAAAGATTGGCGCAAGCGATCGACATGATTGCGGCGGGAACCAGGGCGCCGATGGCGATGGCCGCGAACGCGATGCCGACGAACCATCCCGGGAAACTGTGCAGGAACAGCGCGGGCACTGCGTATTGGTTGCCGAAAGTCTTAAAACCGGCCGCAAATTGAGGCATGTTTTTCACGCCCGATGCGACAGCCATGTAGCCGAGCAGTGCAATCAGACCGAGTGCGAAAGAGTAGGCAGGAAGCGCCACCGCATTACGCCGCACGACATGCCGGCTTGACGAACTCAGCAACCCCGTCACCGCGTGCGGATAAAGGAACAGCGCCAGCGTCGAACCAAGAGCCAGCGTAGCATAGGCGGATTGCGGTCCGAGATTTGCTGCTGTAGCGGGCGCAAGGATCAGCGTCTTGGGATCGGCCGCCGCAAAGATCTTGGCAAAGCCGCCAAGCTCGGCGGGAATAATGATGACGGCCGCGATCACCGTCGCATAGAGCAGAAAATCTTTCACCACGGCGATCATGGCGGGCGCGCGCAAACCGCTATTGTAGGTGTAAAGGGCCAGAACGGTGAACGCGATCAAAAGCGGAAAATCGTGCACAACGCCGATGATCGGCAGCGTCGGACTCATATTGATGCCGAGGCCCGCAATCACGACCTCCATCCCGACGAGCTGAAGCGCGATATAGGGCATCGTCGCGACGATGCCCGTGACGGCGATCGCGAGCGCCAGCGTGCCGTTTCCGAAGCGGCCGCGTACGAAATCTGCAGCCGTGACGTAGCCCTTTGCTTTGGCGACGGACCAGAGCCTGGGATAGACGATGAACAACAACGGATAGACCAAAATCGTATAGGGCACGGCGAAAAATCCCGTCGCCCCTGCGCCGAACAGCAAGGCCGGTACGGCGATAAAGGTGTAGGCGGTGTAGAGATCGCCACCCAGCAGAAACCAGGTGACGACCGTCCCGAAGCGTCTTCCGCCCAGACCCCACTCGCTCAACAGATTGAGATCGCCGCGCCGCCAGCGCCCGGCGAAGAATCCCAGGATCGTGACGAACGCAAAGAGTGCGATGAAAATCGTGACTGCGACGCTGTCCATTGCAACTACTCGCCGCGCTCTTCGCTGAAATAGATCGGCAGCATCACCGCGGCGCCGAGCACGATCCAGAGCATCTGATACCAGTAGAAGAACGGAATGCCGGCGAGCGACGGCTCGATCCTGTTGTAGGAAGGCACCCACATCATCGCGACATATGGAATGAGAAGCAGGAGATTGAGAGGGCGAAAACCTCTGCGCTTACTATTGTTTGCCACCATCGACCCCCGCGAATCCGCAGCGATGATTACGGCATTGATCGCGCATCGCCAAGCGCCTGTCCTTGTGCGTTGCACAAACCGGCGTAATTCAGGTCAGTCTCTCAAATTGTGAAACTAGTGAGCGCGCGTGACGGCGACCAAGATCCGGTCGGAAGCCGCGCCGCTGATTTCAAGCGTGAGGGGTAAGGCGGTAAGCGTGAAGCGCACACTCTTGCGCAGACCCGGACAGTTGGTGTCGCCCGTGTGGGCTGTGGACACGGCTCCGGTACCGTCCTGAATGGCATCTATCCAGCCTTCGGAGGAGAGCGAAACAAAATAGTCGCCCGCACTTGCAAGACGAAGCGTGACATAGCCGGAATACCGCGCTGGATCGACAGGCTCTTGCGAGGCAAAGGGAAGTTTTGTGCCAACGGCAAGCAAAAGGGAAAACGCCGGCACCTGCGATGCATCGAGCGATGTTCCCGACTGAACGCCCTGCACATCGGCGGAAAGCAGCGCACGCTCCGGTTCGAGGTTCCAGGCGAGTTTGGTGCAAATCGGATCGGCCAAACCCGGTGTTGAGTAAAGTGCCAGCGCCAACGCGACCGATATTCGCCGTTTCATGTCGGGATCCTACAGCGCGATCTGCGAGCGGAAGGCGAAGGTGCCGAAATTCTGTCCCACTTCCGTGTTGTTGAGCGTGCCATGCCCGAAGCCGGCAGGGATCGTTCCGATGCGGCTGATCTGATCGTCCTGCCACTGCAGAGAGAATTTCAGCGCTCCGTTCGGGTACCAGTTCAGCGCCGCCGTGAAGATGCGCTGATCGCCACCCCGGATACCGCCGGATGGAAGTGCCGAACCCAACATGCCAGCATGATCGTTCAGGTTAAGATCGCTGTAGCGCGCCGCGATCTCCCATGCGCCCGAACCCCAGCCATCGAGCGAGAACGGAATGCGCGGCTTGGGATTCGAGAATGACCCGTTCGCAACGTTATACGGGCGGCTCTCGCCGGTGATGATCCAGCTCGCCAGCGCGTACCAGCCGTCGAAGTTCAGAGACGGCGCACCGGCGGCGCGCTGCTCCAGCCCATACCCGAAATAGCCGGCCTGTGCATAGGCGCTACGCCATTCCCCAGCGCCCTCGATGCCGTAGTTCCAGGCACTCTTGGTGTTGATCGCGCCTGTCGAGATGAGCTTGTTGCTGTTATCGTCGATCGTGAGTTCCGGAGGGTCCTGGAGTGTGATGTTCTGTGCCGAGCCGGCGCCCGCCGTGGCGTCGCCGCCATGGAAGACATAGGTGCCGGACCCGGACAGCAGCAGCCTCCAGTCCGTGTCGGAATAAACGATATCGCTGACGCGTCCCACAAGCGCCTGCTGCTCGTCGAAGAACAGGCTCGTGTCCGCGGCTTTGCCTCCCGTATAGGCGAGCGAGGTGAAAAGAGACTCGCCGGCATAGATGATGCCGATGCCATCGCGCCCATCGCCGGCTGCAAGGCTGCGCGACAAATCGGACGGTGCGTTGCGTTCCAGGAAAATCACATCCGCAGCGCCTGTCGCGTCCTCAAGGTTCGCGCTCCAGGGATAGGCTCCGACGCGAAACGCGAACGGCGCCAACCCGGCATATTCGACATAGGCCTGCTGGATGCGGCCCTGCAATTCGTTGCCACTCGAAACGCCGCTGCCAAATTCATAGTTGAAGAAATAGTTCCAGTCGCCGAATAGTTTGCCCTGTACGCCCAGTTGAGCGCGGCGGAAATTCGAGCCGCTGGAAAGATCGGGCCCGTTTGCGGCCGCCAGCTGCGCCGCGTGCGCGCTTTGCATGAAATAGCCGGTGTCGTATTGCCCGAGCACGCGGATCGCGAGCGAGAAGCGGCCATCGGCGGACGTGATCGACGGTCGTCCGCCTGCAATGCTCCACACCGGCTGTTCTGCCTTTTCGATGCGCGCGTGATCCTCGATTGCGGCAAACTTGTTGACGAGATCGTTGATCGCCACCTGCTGCTGCGCGACATGGGTCTCGACAAATTCTGGAACGGATTGAGGCGGTGGCGCTTCGGCCGTTTCAGCGTCGGCCGGCGGGATCTTGACGCCCTTGCGATGAAGAGCTGTTTTCAGGGCGGTTATTTCACCGCGCTGGGCCGCGATCTGCTTCTGCTGCAGCTCCATCATGTGCTGCAGCGCGTCGAGGCGTTTCAAAATGGCTGCGTCATCGGCAAAAGCAGGTGCGCTCGCGAAGACGATGGCCGAACCGGCCAGCAGAACCGCGCGCAGGCTCATGGCCGTGCTCCCAGAATGACGAATCCGTCTTTTTCAAAAATTGAGGCGGCCTCGGGGCCGCTCAAAAAGTCCAGGAACGCCTTGGCTTCGGGCTTCGCGTCGCGTGTCAGCGCAGCGGGATAGACGATGGCCGCGTGCGTGTTGTCCGGAAAGGTTCCGACGATGTGGACGCGTTTTTCCCCGAGGGCGTCCGTCGTATAGACGATGCCCAGAGGCGCTTCGCCGCGAGCGACATACGCAAGCGCCACACGGACATTCTCGGCGTTGACAACGTGATCGACCACGCTGTTCCAGACACCAAGCGTCGTCAGCGCCGTCCGGGCGTATTTGCCCGCGGGCACCGTGTCTGGATCGGCGATGGAAAGCCGTCCGCCGTGGAGCGCGCCAAGCAAATTAAAGTGTGGTGCGACCGAAATCGAAATGTTTGCATCGGAAGGCGCGATGAGGACCAAATGATTTCCGAGCAAATTCTTGCGAGTCTCATGCGCAATAAGTCCGCGGCTATCGAGATATTCCATCCAGTCCATGTCTGCCGAAATGAAAATATCGGCCCCACCTGAAGCCTCAATCTGACGGGCCAACGCCGACGACGCCGCAAAGGAAAGCGACGGCATCGCGCCCGACTTGGCCTGATATGCCTTGCCGACGTCGGTCAGCGCATCCGAGAGAGAGGCCGCGGCAAAGACCGTCACGCCCGCGGCAGACGCCGGCGTGAAGCCAAACGCGCTCACAACCAAGGCAGCGCAGATTAAGCGTTTCAGCATGAAGAACCCCCGTATTCCAATAGCGTGATATCCCAACGGATATCACGGAAAAAAGCGTTTGGAAATGTTGACGCGCGTCAAATCGAAAGACTCAATGGCGAGAGGCGGGAATCTCGGCACTGCTTCTCGAGTCAGAAGCCATGCGGGACAGTTTGCGGACGTCCTCGATCAGGTCCTTGGAACGCTCCGCCGCGGCGAGAATGCGCAGTGCGAAGTCGCGTTCTTCCGAATTCGCGGGAAGGCTTTCCTGCAGGAAACCGGCGAAGCCCATAATCGCGCCAATGCTGTTATTGAAATCGTGCGCCGTGCGTGCGGCACTTTCCGAGATGGCCGCCAGCCGATCGCTGTTCCCGTCTCGTGACCGATCATAATCCTGTTGCGTGCTAACCATCGGCCGGCGAAGAACCAAGACGGCGGCCGAGATCGAGACGATCGCGATGGCACGAGCCAATATGCCGTCAAGCCGTGCAGGCTGGTGACCCAGAAGCCAAAGTTCACTCGCCACGATCAACGTCGTGCAAAACAAAGCCATCGTCAGGGGCCGGCCCAAACGGAAAGCGCAAACGCTCAAGACGACATAGGCAGGAGCCACGAACTCGAAGCGCGACGTGCTGCAATCAAAAAAACAAAGCAAGGCTCCAATCAGCGCAAGAGCGATCAAGCCGACGTTCCGCCAAGCTCCGGCATTGATGTCGAACTGTTGGGACAAGAGCGGCGCGTCGTTTTCGCTTACGGTGTTGCGATAACCTGAGTATAGCGCGTCTCGAATGTCGGCACACTTATGTCAGTCGTTCAATTGCGCGAGAACGGGCTGTGTGTCCTCGATTTCGCTGATGCGTTCGATGCCTTGGCGCATGTCGGACATGATGAAGGCCGCGCGCCGAACCGGGCCGGCGCTGGCAAGCGTCGGAAACTGATTTGTCCAGGCATTCAACTTTACGCTGAGCGCACAAAGCACGCCGCCGATCGTCGTGTGATAAGAGGTGATGAGTTGCTCGATCTTCCGAAATCGCTCCGCGGACAGATTGCGCCACATGTCCGATGTACTCTTGTCGAAACTCTCCAGGCGGCCGGTGATGTTCGCCAACGTCCCGTTTATCGTCTCTTCGGTGAAATCGATCGATTTCATCAGATTGACGTCGTTGTGCAGCTGGTGATTGCCTCGAATATCCTCAAGCGACGTCGCGAAATTCTGAACCAGTGGCAAGAGCTGATCCAGGCACTGGCGATAGTAAGAAAGCGACATAAAGATATCGGCATAATCCTCCAGGAAGTTGGGGATGCCCTGCACCGGAATACCAAGCCTATCGGCCATGGTTGCCAATCGCTCACGGACTGTCTCGGCGCTGCAAGCACGAAACATGCTTACAATGTCGGTAAATTGCTTGCCATCTGTCGTCTCACCGAAAATCTCTTCCACGAGCGGCCGGGTAAATGTCGCCATATAGGCGCTGAGCGACTCGATCTTGGCGGGCGAAAGACTGAGGACGGACCCGTCCTTCAACGCGATGTTTCGCGAACGCAGCAGAATACGAAGGCTGTACACATCATAACTGGGTAGAACCGCCACGCGCTGCAGCAACTCGGTATCGGGATCCGGCGGAGACTTCTGAAGCTCCAGGATTTTCGCAATTTCGGTAACACCGAACTGCCCGCTTCCCGCTCCGGGCATATTGAAAACTTCGATCGCCGAATCCAGACGCGAGTTCTTGACCAGCCTTGCGCGGCGCAAAACCGGATGAACAATCGGCAGGGCCGCCAATGGAAGAATGTGCATCGAGTCCCGGTCGCTGTCCGAAATCGCGATGGGCTCGGCAGGGCGGAGTGCGGGATTGGCGACCGGGGCATTCATCACAGCGACTCGAACAGGGCGTCGATTTCGTCCTGAGAACTGGCGCCGCCTGACAGTTGGGGACCGTTTAACAATGCGTCATCTCCGGTACGCTCGGCCTCACTGCCCTGATCTCCCGGCCCGCTGCATTCACGCACCAGAGTCGCGAGCTTGCCTTCGATGTCCTGAACGGCACGGATGATCTTTGTGATCCGCTGGCCGGTGATGTCCTGAAAGGCACTGGCCTCGTAGATTCGTGTAACCGCGGCGAGACAGAGCATCGGCGATGCCTCTGTCGACTTGCGGGATCAGCGCTTCGATCGCTTCCGCGGCGGCCATGATTTCATTCGCCGCGCGCGCGGTCTCAGCGACGATCTCCTCCAGCTCGTCGGCAGTTGAGGAGAATATCGCGCCGTCATCGTTTGACCGCAGGGCGCCCAATTCGCGGCGCGTCTGGCGGATGTGCTCGGAAAGATACTGAAGCACGTCGATCATCGGATGCCGGTTGCCGTTCGGCAGAACCTGCAACTCCCGGATCACGCGGTCCAGATAGCCATGCGCATCAACCAGCTGCATGGGCGTGCCCGGCGACAGGTTGGGCGGTGGTGCGTTCAGCATGGCTCAGGCCGGCAGTTTGAAAACGCTGGCGATCTTCGTGCGCAGTGTTTCGGCATTGAACGGCTTGACGATGTAGTTCGAGACGCCGGCCTGCTTGGCGGCGATCACGTTCTCCGTTTTGCTTTCCGCCGTGACCATGATGAAGGGGATCGCGCGCAGCTTCTCGTCCGCGCGAACCTGGCGCAACAGATCCAGACCGGTCATCGGTTGCCATGTTCCAGTCTGAAATCACCAGATCCGAACTTCTCCTTGCGCAGCTTGAAGAGCGCTTCCTCGCCATCGCTGGCCTCGTCGACGTTCTGCAGATCGAGCTGCCGCAACAGGTTGCGCAAAATTCTAAGCATCGTCGAATAGTCGTCAACGATGAGGACACGCATGTCTCTTGTCGAGGGTCATTTCACTCTCCTACGAAGCCGTCCGTGCAGACGAATGGCTGGCTGATGATCGCGATGACGGTTTGCCGGTGAGCAAAGCGGGCGCGTAAACACTGCGCTGTCCGGTAACTTCCTGCAAGACCATCGCAGAGGCCGAAGACGGATTCGGCGCCGCCCAAAAGCAGCGCGCCATCGGGCGCGAGCATGCGTGCGATCGCGGTCCAGGATGACGGCCTTGGTCGGCGAGGTCGAAATAGATCAGTACGTTGCGGCACAGGACGATGTCGAACCGGCCAAGAGCGGAGAAATCGCCAAGAAGATTGAGCTGGCCGGAAACTGATCATCTGCCGGAACTCCGGCCTGATGCTCCAGTTGACTGTTCGACCTGCTCGAAGTGGCGGACAAGCAGGTGGATCGGCAGGCCGCGCTGCACTTCAAAAGGCGAAAAAATTCCTTCGCGCGCACGCTCCAGACGCGGACGGCGAAATGTCTGTGGCTACGATTTCCACTCTCCAGTCGCTCAAGATGGGAAACTGGTCGCGCAACATCATCGCGAGCGAATAGGGTTCCTGGCCGGTCGAACAGGCAGCGCTCCAGATCCGCAGGCTGTGTTGCTCGCTGCGGGCCGCGATCAGGTGGGGCAGGATGACTTACGCGCAGCGTGTCGAACGGATTGCTGATCGCGAAAGAACGACGTTTCATTCGTCGTCATGGCGTCGACTACCTGGTCGATCAGCGCGAAGCCGGACTGGCACACGCACCGCGGCGGCCAGCGCGTCGAGATCGGGCAGACCGTGCTTGCGCAGCACTGGTGCGAGCCGAGTTTCGAGAAGATAGATCTTGTCCAGCGTAATGATGAGGCCGGACCGGTCTTTCAGGATCCCGCAAGATGGGCAAAGTTTTCGGGGCTCATCGTCTGCCCCCGGACATGATCGCGGCCACGATGCGCTGCGATCTCGGTCAATGGAAGCACCGCCGAGCAAAGTCCGCCTGTCGCAACCGCGCCAGGCATGCCCCAGACAACGCTGGTTGCTTCGTCCTGGGCGATCACGGGCGCGCCAGCCTGCTGCAAGCTGACGCGCGCCATCCAGCCCGTCGCTTCCCATGCCCGTCAGCATGACGGCGCAGACGTTCGGCGCCGAACAGGCGCGCGACGCTGCGGAATAGCGGATCGACGGACGGCCGGCAGAAATTCTCGGGCGGCGCCTGTGAAAGATGCGCCACCAATGCCGTGCCGGCACGGCGCAGTCTCCAGATGATAGTCGCCAGGTGCGAGGTAGATGGACCCGGCACGCAGCACTTCTATTGTCCGCAGCTTCCGCACAAGGCCTGCCGGACGCGCGCGCAATGTGCTGCGCGAGGACGGCGGTGAAGGTCGCCGGCATGTGCTGGGCGACCAAGATGGGAACATCGATGACCGGCGGCAGCTTTGCCAACAGAGTCATCAGAGCCTGCGGACCGCCGGTCGAACTGCCGATTACCAGGACTTGTGGCTGACTTGGCCGGCTGGCGCGCAACTTGAATCGCTGAACCAGCCGGGAACAGGCTCGACTTGAAGGCTGCCGCCGGCCTGACGGGTACGCGTGGCTGTGCCGGCGTGATGTCCAAGCGCCACGACCTTTTGGAGCAGTCGCGGCGAAAATCATCGCTGGCTGCAACACCGCTCGTAGTGGGTTTGGGCAAATAATCGGCCGCGCCGCGTTCCAGCGCGTCCAGGCTCACACGCGCGTTTCGCTGCGTCAGAGTCGAGGCCATGATGATCCGCATGGAGGGATCCACTTCCAGAAGCTTGGGAAGGGCGGTCAGGCCGTCCATCACCGGCATTTCGATGTCGAGGATGACAACGTCGGGCTTAATGCGCGCTGCCTGTTGCACGGCCATCATGCCGTTGCTGCAGGTGGCGACGACCTCGATGCTCGGATCGTCTTCCAGGATTCGAACGATCAGGCCACGCACCACGGCCGAATCGTCCACCACCATCACGCGAATGGGGCGGAGCACTGCGGTGGTTTTGATTGTGCGGTGGTGACCATGAGTGAGCTTTCAGATCAGATCCAGATGAGTCAGCTTGTCGTGCAGCAAGTCGCGGTCGAATGGCTTGATCATGTATTCGTCGGCCCCGGCGTCCAGAGCCTCGCGGATGTCCGGAAGCCAGAATTCGTCCGTGCACATGATGATCGCGGGTCGAAGGCCCAAACGCATGCCGCGAATGACGCGCAGACAGGAAATGCCGTCCAGCACGGGCATGTTCCAGTCCAGCACGATGAGATCCGGAGAAATCAGGCGACAGGCTTCAATCGCGCCCGACCCTGATTCGGCTTCAGCGATGGCGAAATTCAAACTCTTAAGGATGCGCGCGCACGACTCTCGTGCCGCAGCAGACGCATCGACGATCAGGCAGAATTTTGGAACGTCGGACAGAAATTCGGATTGTGCCAGCTTCGATCTGGCGGGATGGCGTGAGAGGGACATCACGACGCCGCCTTCCAACGTTCCGACGCCGAATGGTCCAGGATCGCTGCGTTCATCGCCCGCGCCAGCTTCTCCGGCAGACGGGGCTGATCGATCTTGGCGAGATATTCGTCAAAGCCGGCCGCGCGGCCGCGCTCGACCGTCTGCGCTGCTTGGCATTGCGACGACAGCGCGATCAAGCGGCACCTCGCCAGCGGTCGTCGCGGCGCACGGCGGCGGCCAGCGCCAGGCCATCCATTTCGGCATCTCGATATCGCTGATCATGATGTCGAAGGGCCCTTCGCGCTCCATGCTGGACAGCGCTTCGACGCCGTCGAGGCGGTGGTCACCTGCCAGTTGCGCGGCGCGCAAGCGGCGCCAGAAGGTTGCGGAAGAAGGGGCTGTCATCGACGACGAGAGCGCGCGCAGGGACGGTGCGCCCTGCGAAGCGCCCTGGTTTCCTCGAACCAGTTGGTAAAAGCCTGGGTGAGGAAATGACCGACATCCACGATATCTATCGCCTTGCCGGCGATGATGGCGCTGCCCAGAAGGCCCGGCATTGGACGAGAGCTCGATCGCCATGCGGTCGCGCACAATGTCGACGACCTCGTCGACCGCCAGGCCCATGGAGCGGCCATTGTCGCTGAACACCAGCACGGCCTGCTTGCCCGTCTGCTTCCACTCATGCGCGGTCATCGAAGGGCACCAGCGGCATCAGATGCTCGCGGTACTGCACCACGTGCCGGCCGCCGACATGCTCGATGCTGCGCCGCATCCAGATCCTCCGATGCGCGACACAAGTTCCAGCGGGAACGGCCTTCAGTTCGTCGCCGCATGGCGCGGAACAGGAGGAACGAGGTCTCGTCCTGCTGTTCCGTCCGGCGCGACCGTTGCCTGTGCGGCGTGTCTTCTGCTGTCGATCTGGCCGGCGCGCGACAGGACAATGCCGTTGGGATCCAGGATCATGATGACGCTGCCATCGCCCAGGATGGTATTGCCGACATAGAAGCGGCGTGCCGCGCAGGATCGGCGCCACCGGCTTGACCACGATTTCCTCGGTGTCGAACACCCGGTCGACGATGATGCCGAATTGCTGGCGCCGACCTGCGCCACCACGACATAGCTGGTGTGCGGTGTCTCATCCCGGGTCTCACGAGATCCAGCAGCGTTGCGCAGCGAGACCAGCGGCAGAAGCCGGTCGCGCAGGCGCAAGACCGGCGCATTGTTGATCGTTCTCGATGCCGATTTCCGAGCGGTCGGAAACGCTGACCAGCTCGATGACGTTGAGCTGCGGAATGGCAAAGCGCTGGCCGGCTGTTTCGACGATCAGCGCCGAAACGATGGCAAGCGTGAGCGGGAATCTTGATCAGGAACGTCGTGCCGCGACCGGCCGCTGAACGTCAGCTCGATGGTGCCGCCGATCCGCTCGATATTGGTGCGCACCACGTCCATGCCGACGCCGCGGCCCGATACGCTGGTCACTTTCTCGGCGGTCGAGAAGCCGGCCCGGAAGATGAACTGCAGGATCTGCTGTTCGCTCATCGTCGACGAGCTGCCGCTTCGGTGGCAAGCCGTTGGTGATGGCCTTCTGGCGGATGCGCTCCAGCGTCGAGCCCGCGGCCGTCGTCCGCGATGCGGATGAAGATGTGGCCGCTCTCGTGATAGGCGTTCGAGCGCGATCGTGCCGGTCTCCGGCTTTCCGGCGGCAAGGCGTCGGCCCGGTCCTCGATGCCATGATCGGCGGAATTGCGCACCATATGGGTCAGCGGATCCTTGATCATCTCGAGACCTGGCGGTCGAGCTCGGTGTCGGCGCCGTGCATGGCAAGTTCGATGCTTTCTTGCCGGTCTCGACCGCAAGATCGCGAACGATGCGCGGCAGTTTGCTCCAGGCATTTCCGATCGGCTGCATGCGCATGCGCGTCACGCCGTCCTGAAGGTCGGAGGTGATATGGCTGAGGCGCTGCAGCGGGACCTTGAACTCGTTGTCCTTCTGCACGCGCTGGATCTGCAGCAGCTGGTTGCGGGTCAGCACCAGCTCGCTGATCAGGGTCATCAGATTTTCGATGACATCGACATTGACGCGGATCGAGGAGTGCGGTCGTCGCGTCCCTCTCGCGACTGCTCGACTGTCGCTTTGCGGCGGCGCTGGCTTTTGGCGGCGCCTGCGCGGCGGTTCCGGATGGCAGGCGCAGTCGGCCCCGACTGTATCGCGTTCGATGGCCTGGGCGACTTCGGCCAGAAGTTCGGCGGCGACCGGGAAATCCGCCTTCGTCGAATGCTGGGCTCCGGTCCAGACTGCGGCTGTGAGCGGCAGCCGGCGCCGGCATGGACCGCCCGCGAACGCGTTAATTTCGCCGATCAATTCTGCATCGCTGCCAGCAGGTTCGGCGCCGGTGGCTTCCATCTCCGCCAGCAGGTTCGCGGATGCGATCGATGGCCTTGCAGGATCAGGGTCACCGCGCCGCGGCGTCACGGCCAGTTCGCCGTCGCGGAACTTGCCGAGCATATTCTCGCCGGCATGCGCCACCGCGCCCAGGCGCGGCAGCCCCAGGAAGCCGCAGGTTCCCTTGATGGTGTGCATCAGGCGGAAAATGTTGCTCAGAATGGTGGCGTCGGTAGGTCTCGCGTTCGAACCGCACCAGCTCGACGTCCAGCGTCGCCAGGCTTTCGGTCGTTTCGGTCAGAAATTCCTGAAGCAGATCGTCCATGCTTTGTCCTCCGATCAGGCTTTGGAACGAATCGCCAGCAGGCGATCGACATCGCAGCGCGACCAGAAGAGCCGGTCGGTGCGATAGACGCCATCGGCGACGTCGCGCCACACCGCATCCAGCGTCGCGGGATTTCCCTCGCGCAGATCCTGCGAGCAGCGTGATCGACGTCGCCGACACGGTCGACGAACAGCGTGTAGGCATCGCCTTCGACTCTCGACCGTCACGCACATGCCGCGTTGGCCATGCTCGTCCTGCGCTTGGCAAGCGACAGGCGTGTACGCAAGATCGATCACGGTGACGATGCGGCCGCGCAGATTGATCAGGCCGCACACTTCCGCCGGGCCGCCCGGCACCGGGGCGATGGCGTCGGGCGTCAGAATGTCCTGCACCCGGTGACCGGCACGCCGAACAACTGGCCGGCGACGTTCGAAGGTCACGAACGGAATTGTGCTCGCTCTTCGTGGCGCGCTTCGGCCGGCGTCTCGACTACCGCTGTCTCATGTCATGCCGCTCTTTGCACTCTGCCCTGTGGAGGAACAAGCCGGGCAGCATGCCGAGCGAGAGTTGACGAAGGCCTCGGTCAGTACCCACCTGCGTCTGTTCCTGTCTCTGTGCTCGCCGCGGAAAATCGTCCGTCTAGGCCGCTTTCACCTTGGTGAGGAAGGCCTGGACCAGGTCTGCGCAGATCGCCCGATTGTTCGGTCAGCGCGCGCGCCGAGGCCAGAACCTGATTGGCGACCGCGCCGGTGCTGTTGGCCGCCTGCGGTCACGCCGCCGATATTCGACGACACTTCCTGCGTGCCTTTGGCGGCTTCTTCCACATTGCGGGCGATTTCCTGGGTCGCGGCGCCCTGTTCTTCGACGGCGGCGGCGATGGCGGTCGAGATCTGGTCGATCTCGCCGATCGTCTTGCCGATGACGCGATGGCGTTCACCGCATTCTGGGTCGCGCCCTGCACGCTGGTGATCTGGGCGCCGATCTCCTCGGTGGCCTTGGAGGTCTGGGTCGCCAGATTCTTCACTTCGGCGGCCACGACCGCAAAGCCCTTGCCGGCTTCGCCGGCGCGCGCCGCCTCGATGGTGGCGTTGAGCGCAAGAAGGTTGGTCTGGTCGGCGATGTCATTGATCAGCGCCACGATCTCGCCGATCTTCTGCGAGGCGTTGAGCAGGCCCTGGACCATGTCGTTGGCCTTGGCTCGCTTCGGTCACCGCGTTGGCGGCGATCTGGCTGGAATGGCTGACCTGGCGGCCAATCTCCGCAATCGAGGAGGAAAGCTCCTCGGCCGCCGAGGCCACGGTCTGCACATTGGCGGCGCTCTGTTCGGAGGCGGCGGCGACGGCAGCTGGCCTGCTTGGTCGCTTCCTCGGCGGCGGCGCTCATCGACTGGGCCGAGGCTTCCATCTGGCTGGCCTGGCTGGACCACGGACTGCACCACACTCCGACGCTGACGTCGAAGTCGCGCGTCAGCTGGTCGACCAGCTTGCGCTGCGCGCGGCGGCCACGCTGCTGGGCCTTCTTCCTGCTCGGCCTTCAGGCGGTCGGCCTTCGATCATGCTGTCCTTGAAGACCTGGACGGCGTCGGCCATCTGGCCGATTTCGTCCGCACGCCCCGCATAGTCGACGTCTGCCGAGAGATCATGCTTGGCAAGCCGCGCCATGATTGCCGTCATGTGCTGGATCGGACGCGCGACCGCGCCGATCAGGAATGCGCCGGCACCGGCGCAGCTCAGAAGCGCGAACGCCAATATGCCTGCGATCTCGGTCCAGCCTGAACCGCCGGCCGCTTGGTGGCCTGCGCCGGCCGCACTCAACTGGCCGAGCGAGACGATGCCGAGCAGCAGCACAACCAGGGACAGCCAGCCAACGGCGCCGATCACTTTTGCGCCAAGAGTGAGATCATTCAGAAACTTCATGACTTGCTCCTTGGTAGGAAAGACGCATGTGCTGACAGGACGAGCGCGGCGGCGCCCGTGTTGATCGCAGGGCGTCGGCTTGCAGAAAGCCCGGCTTGCATCGGCATGTTGAAATTCACAGTGCCCCCCGTACGCATCACGCCTTGAACCTACGCGGTTGCTGTGTCCGGGATTTTTCGCGCTTGTTTCGGCGCGACTTCGTTTTGTGTTGGATTGTTTCAGTGTTGCCGGCGAGGTGCGGCGACGTTCGCAACAAAAAACGTCGTATGCTTGCCACGACGGATTTGAGAGCGACGTATTTTGTTACTCAAATTGAGTAAGCAGACATCACGCGAAAAACAATTGTGTTCCACATGGAGTTATACATCGTCACATTTCTATACGTCGTCACGGCGAAGCTTTTCGTAATCAATTCGATTTATTTCGGATTTGCGCCAGGTGTTTCTGAGGGGGAACGATGAGCACGCAACTTGCGATCGTGGAAGATGACCCGGACATCCGGGCCATCCTGCAGCGGAGTTCAGCGCGAGTGGTTATGGCGTGACGGCGCTGGAGACGGGCGTTGGCCTGGAAACCGTCTTGTCCGCGCATCCGCATGATCTGGTGATCATGGATCTGGGCCTGCCCGATATTGACGGGCTCACACTGACGCGGAAAATTCGTGAGCTGTTCGATGTCGGCATCATCATTCTCAGCGGCCGCGGCGATCTGACGGATCGCGTCGTGGGCCTGGAGCTCGGTGCCGACGACTATGTGACCAAACCATTTGAACCGCGCGAAATCGTGGCGCGCGTGCGCAGTGTGCTTCGCCGCAACGGCCGCGGCACAGACCGCATGGAGCGCGCCGGAGCGAGCGTCCGCAGCTTTCAATTCGACGGCTGGAACCTCGAGCTCAGTTCAAGAACTCTGTTCGACCAAGCGGCAAATCCCGTGCCGCTCACCAGCGGAGAGTTCAAGTTGCTCGAAGTGTTTGTGACCAACGCCAACCGCGTGTTGAGCCGCGACCGGCTGCTTGATCTCGTCTATGAGAACGACACGCCTGCATTCGATCGCAGCGTGGACATCCGCATCGGTCGCGTGCGCAAAAAGCTCGGCGACAATCCGCGCAATCCGCGTCTGATCAAGACGGTGCGCAATGACGGATACATCTTCGTCGGAAACGTCCGCGCCAGCCGCTGAAATTCTATTGCAGGCTGGTCACGCGGCGATAGGACAGCGCCTCGGCGATGTGCGGCCTCTGCACGCTCTGCGATGCCGCAAGATCGGCGATGGTGCGCGCCACGCGCAGCACGCGGTGATAGCCGCGCGCCGTCAGCCGCATCGCCTCGGCGGCATCGGCGAGAAGCTTCGCGCCCGCCGCATCGGGCGTCGCGATCGTGGTCGAGCAATTCGCCTTCGGCTTCGGCATTGGTGCGCAAGCCCTCTGCCCTCAAAGCGTTCGCGCTGGATGTCGCGCGCGCCGCGCCACGCGCGCCGCCACCATCGGCGCTGCCTTCGGCCGGCGGCGGCAGGGCGAGATCGGCGGCGGAAACGCTGGACACTTCGACATGAATATCGATGCGGTCGAACAGCGGTCCCGAGATCCGCGACTGATAGTCGAGCGCGCATTTGGGCGCGCGGCCGCAGGCCTGCGCCGGATCGCGCGAGATAGCCGCAGCGGCACGGGTTCATCGCCGCGACCAGCTGGAAGCGCGCGGGATAGCGCACATGCGCATTGGCCCGCGCGACGACGGCTTCGCCGGTCTCGATCGGCTGGCGCAGCGAATCCAGAACGCGCGCGCTGGAACTCCGGAAGCTCGTCGAGAAAGAGAACACCGAGATGCGCCAGCGACACTTCGCCGGGCTTCACGCGCAATCCGCCGCCGACCAGCGCCGCCATCGAGCGGAATGATGCGGATTGCGGAACGGCCGTCGCCGCGAAATCGCGCCGCCCGGCAGTTCGCCCGCCAGCGACTGCACCATCGAAATCTCCAGCGCCTCGCGCGCATCGAGCGGCGGCAAGCAGGCCGGGCAAGCCGCTGCGCCAGCATCGATTTTCCCGCGCCCGGCGGGCCGATCATCAGCATGTTGTGGCCGCCGGCTGCGGCGATCTCGAGTGCGCGCTTGGCGGTCTCCTGGCCCTTCACGTCGCGCAGGTCCGGTGCATTCGGCGTTTCCTCCGCCAGCTTCGGCGTGGGCGCGTTCAGCACCTGCACGCCCTTCACGTGATTGACGAGCGCGATCAGAGAAGGCGTCGCGATGATCTCGACCCCGCCGGCCCACGCCGCTTCAGGTCCGCAGGCAGCCGGACAGATGAGCCCGCGCTGTTGTTCGCTCGCCGCCAGCGCAGCCGGAAGCACGCCGGCAACCGCGGTCACCTGCGCATCGAGAGACAGCTCGCCGAGCGCGACGTAGTTCGCCATTTCGCTCGCCGGCACAACTCCCATTGCAGCAAGCAATCCGAGTGCGATAGGCAGATCATAGTGACTGCCCTCCTTGGGCAGGTCGGCCGGCGCGAGATTCACGGTAATGCGTTGAAAGGGCAGCGCCAGGCCGATGGCAGACAGCGCGGCGCGCACACGCTCCTTGCTCTCGGCGACGGCTTTGTCGGCAAGTCCCACGATGTTGAACTGGCCACCACCCGTCTCGCCGACATGGACCTGTACGTCCACCTCGCGCGCTTCGATACCTTGGAACGCAACCGTGTAAACGTGCGCAACGGTCATGTGGTGGAGAAGAGATATCCTGCTGCTGCACCGGCGATGGCGAACCGAGCGAGATAGCCGACGGAATGAGCCAAGGTGATCCTGGGATCGATCTTGATGAAGAAGCCGTTGATGAGGACGATGCCCAGCGGTCCTGCAATCCAGGCTGCTGCAGCAACGGCAAGGCCCGAGCGAATGCTATGGATGCCCGCCAGGCCGCACAGGACAAAGATCGCGGCGGTCATGACGTAGCCGATGGCGCTCGACCATATGATCGGTCCGTTCTCCTTGCCTTCGCGAACGCCCGGCCACCACACCTCGGGATAGCGATTGTACGCTGCGTGAAACAGCAGGCCCATGAAAAGCCAATCGGTGAACGCCCCCAGCGTTCCGGCCCCCAATATGCCTGCGACCAACAACCAGTTCATGAGTGTCCCCCCGCAAGGACAGATTAACGCAGCGTCTTGCTGAAGGCGACTACCGAGCACGCTTTTGATCCAAAAACTGCCGGATGAGGCGCCCTTGCGCCTAGTCCTCGGTACACTTACGCTTTAACCCACGCTATTCCCGAAAAGAGAGACCAAGATGGCCGTGCAGCGTTTCCAAGGAACTGACAAATACATCGCGACGGAAGATCTTCGGATCGCCGTAAACGCGTCGATCGCATTGGAGCGACCGCTGCTGATCAAGGGCGAGCCAGGCACCGGCAAGACCGAGCTTGCGTTTCAGGTTGCCGACTTTCTGAAGGCGCCGCTCATCACCTGGCATGTGAAGTCCACGACGAAGGCGATGCAGGGTCTCTACGAATATGACGCTGTGACCCGTTTGCGTGACAGCCAGCTTGGCGACGAGCGCGTCAAGGACGTCAAGAACTACATCAAGAAGGGCAAGCTCTGGGAAGCGTTCGAGATGAAGGGCCGTCCCGTTCTGTTGATCGACGAGATCGACAAGGCCGACATCGAATTCCCCAACGACCTTCTGCTCGAACTCGACCGCATGGAATTCTTCGTTTACGAGACCGGCGAGACGATCAAGGCCGAACAGCGCCCGATCATCCTGATCACGTCGAACAACGAGAAGGAATTGCCGGACGCATTCCTGCGCCGCTGCTTCTTCCACTACATCAAGTTCCCCGAGCGCGACACGATGCAGAAGATCGTCGACGTGCATTATCCCAACATCAAGCAGAAGCTGGTGAGCGAGGCGCTGAACGTCTTCTACCAGATCCGCGATGTGCCGGGCCTCAAGAAGAAGCCGTCGACGAGCGAACTGCTCGACTGGCTGAAGCTTTTGATGAACGAAGACATCCCGCCGGAAATGCTGAAGGAAAAGGATCCGACCAAGCTGATCCCGCCATTGCACGGCGCGCTGCTCAAGAACGAGCAGGACGTGCACCTGTTCGAGCGGCTGGCGTTCCTGGCGCGGAGAGAGCCGAGAAACTAGTGCGCTTGCGCCGTCTCACCCTCGTCGTGATCGGGTGGCTGGCGGTTTCGCCGGCCCTCGCGCAGACGACCGACATCGATGCCTTCAAGGACGGGGCGGACGAGGCCAAGGTGCACAGCGCCTCGGGCTTTGTCTGTCCGCTTTTCATCGGCCATTTCGAGCGCGACGCATTCGGCGAACGCGCGCCGATGCTGGGCTCGGACTTCTGTGCCTATTCCTCGCTCGACGGCGTCTACGGCACGATCACGCTGACGCCGCTCAAGGCGGCCTACGATCCCAAGACGGCTCTGGCGCAGGAATTCACGGAGCAGGAAGGGATCGGCGGCAAGATCGTCGGCGAAAGTACGGTCAAGCTCGGCGGCGGCGCGATGCCGATCTCGGTCTACAGCCGGACCTATGAGACTGCCGCGCTGGAAACCCTCCACTACCGGATTCTGTTCTCGACCGGAACGGTCGGAACCTGGGCGGTGGAGGCGACGGTCGAGTTCGCCACGCCCCGGGATGATGAGAAACTGCGGGATTTTCTGAACTCGGTCTACACCGAGGCTCTGGTACATATCGCAAAGGTTGCCCCGCCCCAGGGACCCATGATCACCTCGCCGAATCAGATGAACTCCAGCCCTTTCGGCCCCGCTGGCCGGACCGGCCAAGCCGCGCTAGACTTTAGTTACAGCTATTCGCCTACTGACGAAGGTCCAAGACCCATGTTCTTCCAATTCTTCGACGAGCTCCGCTCCGCCAGAATTCCGGTCACGCTCAAGGAATATCTCGCGCTGATGTCCGCGATGGACAAGGACATCATCGATATGAAGATCGAGGAGTTCTACTACCTCTCGCGCACCGCGCTGGTGAAGGACGAGCGCAACCTCGACAAGTTCGACCAGGTCTTCGGCCATGTGTTCAAGGGCCTTGAAGGCCTCGACGGCTCGATGATCGCGCAGATCCCCGAAGAGTGGCTGAAGGCGCTGACCGAGAAATTCCTCTCCGAAGAGGAGAAGAAGATGATCGAGAAGGCCGGCGGCTGGGACAAGCTGATGGAACAGCTCAAGGCCCAGATCGAGGAACAGAAGAAGCGCCACGAAAAAGGCAACAAGGCCATCGGCACCGGCGGCACGTCGCCCTATGGCAATGGCGGCTACAATCCCGAAGGCGTGCGCATCGGCCAGGACAAGTCGCGTCACGGCAAGGCGATCAAGGTCTGGGACAAGCGCGAGTACAAAAACCTCGACAACTCCGTCGAACTGGGAACCCGCAACATCAAGGTGGCGCTGCGCCGCCTGCGCAAATGGGCGCGGCTCGGGGCCGAAACCGAACTTGACGTGCCGGGCACGATCAAGGACACGGCCAACAAGGGCTATCTCGATCTAAGGCTCGTTCCGGAGCGCCACAACACGGTCAAGGTGCTGCTGTTCTTCGACATCGGCGGCTCGATGGATGCGCATATCAAGCTCTGCGAGGAGCTGTTCAGCGCGGCGAAGACCGAGTTCAAGCACATGGACTTTTTCTATTTCCACAACTGCCTCTACGAGTTGGTGTGGAAGGACAATCGCCGTCGTCACAATGAAAAGCTCGATACCTGGGACGTGCTTCACAAATATCCGAAGGACTACAAGGTGATCTTCGTCGGCGACGCCACGATGAGCCCCTATGAAGTGACCTATCCGGGCGGCAGCGTGGAGCATTGGAACGAAGAGCCGGGCGCCGTCTGGCTCGACCGCGTGACCGAGATGTTCGAGCATACGGTGTGGCTCAATCCGGTCGCCGAAAAGCACTGGGACTACACGCCGTCCATCGGGCTGATGCAGCAGCTGATGAACCAGCGCATGTTCCCGCTGACGCTTGGCGGTCTCGACAAGGCGATGCGCGAACTCAATCGCTGAGAGGACCGCATGGAGAAGTCGGGCAGCGACTCTTCTGCCGGCGTCCATGTCGAAAACATGCAACGCGACGGTTATACGGTCGTCGAGGATTTTCTCGACGCGGGGACGCTTGCCGAAGTCCGCGCCGGTTTGGTTCCGCATCTTGGCCAGCATCGCGGCCGCAATAGCTTTGAAGGCTTTACGACGGAGCGCGTCTATACTCTGGTGGGCCGCGGCCACGTATTCGAGCGGCTGGCCGAGGACGAGCGCGTCCTTTCCCTGATCGGTCGGTTTCTTCAGCCGAACTTCCTGCTCAGCGCCGCGCAGGCGATCTGCATCTATCCCGGCGAAGCGGAGCAGGGCCTTCACTTCGACGACAGTTTCTACAGGGTGCCGCGCCCGCGACCGGCGCTCAGCGTCAGCATGATCTGCGCCATCGACGATTTCACGGCGGAGAACGGCAGCACGGTGATCGTACCGGGAAGCCATCTGTGGGGACCATCCGGCCCGGATTTGCAGCAGAAGTCAGCGGCGCACAAACGACCGCTGATCATGAGAGCCGGTTCGTGCATCGTTTTTCTGGGCACGCTCATCCATGGCGGCGGCGCCAATCGCAGCACTGCGCCACGCATTGCCCTGACCTATCAATATTGTGAGGGCTGGCTGCGCCAGCAGGAGAACTTCTTCCTCAGCATTCCGCGCGACATCGCGCGCAACATGTCGCCGCGTGTGCGCGAATTGCTGGGCTACAACATCTGGCCGCCCTTCATGGGCATGGTGACGGCGTACCATCCCGACATTGCACTGGAGGAAGGGTTCGTGCCGCCCGTCGCCGCCGAACCGCGGAACTGAGCCGTCTCGAAATTGTCATCGCATGGCGCCGCGCGCCTGCTTGCGCCATCACGGCGCACCTGATCCTCTAGCGCCAGAAAACGCGGGAGACGCCCATGATCCAGGTTCACCATCTCAACAATTCGCGCTCGCAACGCATCCTGTGGCTGCTCGAAGAGCTCGGTACGCCCTATGAGATCGTCAAGTATCAGCGTGGCACGCCGGTGCCGTATGCGCCGCCGGAACTGAAAAAGGTGCATCCGCTCGGCAAGTCGCCGGTCATCACGGACAACGGCAAGACGATCGCTGAGTCGGGTGCCATCGTTGAATATCTGATCGACACCTACGGCAAGGGCAAGTTCAAGCCGAAAGCCGGCACGGACGATTATTGGAAATACATTGAATGGATTCACTATGCAGAAGGCTCGGCGATGCTGCCGCTGCTGATGGCACTTTACACCGGCATGCTTGGCGATGCGGCGGCTGCGCTCAAGCCCCGTGTCGACGGCGAGATCGCCAACAATCTCTCCTACATGGAAGCGGCGATGAAGGGGCGCAACTTCTTCGTCGGCAATGAGCTGACCGGCGCGGATGTTCAGCTCCTCTTCGTGCTCGAAGCGGCCGGCGCGCGGCTTGAGCCCTATCCCGAACTCGTGCGCTATCGCGCCGCCATGCATGCCCGCCCTGCCTACAAGCGCGGCATCGAAAAGGGCGGCGAATACGCGCTGATGAGCCGGTAGGTTCAGCGCGTCGCCTATCGCGCGCGAGGCAAACTTATCCAACGGCTGGTTCTGGAAACGGCCGTCGGATTCAGCCGGATAGACAAAAAGCTGCGCGGATTTATCCGACACGGAGGAATCGCGCTTATAGTGCCGCTGTGCCGGTGAAACGAAGTATGCGGAGGGGAGGGTGATGTCAAAAATGCAAAAAAGCGACGAACAATTCTGTTGCCGAGGAATCGAATTACACGAAAGATTCTTGGAATTTACGCCTTCGTCGCGCTGCCCCAATAGTTGAAGCCGGCGAAGCGCGGCGTGCCGGGCAAGTACATCGTCTGCATGTCATCGAGCTTGAAGCCCGAATCCTGGATCAGCTTGGGGATCTGCCGTCCGACATGACAGCCGCCGCCGATAACTTTCCACACCGGCGTGATGCGCCGCTGCCAGCGCCGGACAAACTCATCCGGCGCCTCGCCATGTTCGCAGAAAATCATGTGTCCGGCCGGCTTCATCACGCGCCGCATCTCGCCGAGCGCAGCCATCACGTCTGGAATGGTGCAGAGCGTGTAGGTGACAAGAACCGTGTCGGCCGAGTCGGACTCAAGCGGAATTTTTTCGCTCGGCAGATCGATGAATTCGAGCGGGATCGTGCTGGCGGCGCGCCGCGCGGCGGAGCGTTCGCGCATCTCCGCGGAAGGCTCCAGCGCCCAAATCCGCTCGACCTTGCTCGCATCGTAGAAGGGAAGATTGTGGCCTGCGCCGAAGCCGATCTCCAGAACGCGGCCCTCGGCACGCGGCACGACTTTCCTGCGCTGGTACGAAATCGGCTTGGCGCTCATTGCGCCGTTCAAAAGTCGCGGAAGAATGTGCTTGTCGTAGAAACCCATGGCGCGCCCCCGTCAGGATAGCAGCATAGCGTGTCTATTCCGGCGCGATAGTCACCTGGATGCCATCCAACTCTTCCGAGCAGGTAATCTGACAGGACAGGCGGGAATTCGGCTCTACTGCCAGTGCCATGTCCAGCATGTCGACTTCGGCATCCGACGGCTTGGGCAGCTTCTCGTACCAACCTTCGGTCACATAGACATGGCAGGTGGCGCAGGCGCAGGCCCCGCCGCATTCCGCCGCGATCGGCAGGCCCGCATCGCGCAGGATTTCCATCACACTCCAGCCGTTGCGGCCTTCGACGACATGCTCGGCGCCCTTGCGGTCCGTCGCGACAATTTTCATTTCAGGCACCCCGAGCTTGTCGAAGGATCATCAGTGCACGCCCAGCTTCTTCTGAAGGCTGGACGACGACGTCGTGTACTGGAAGCGCAACTTCTCGGTCGGCTTGCAGATGTGGAACGCGGCCTGCGCCATGAGCGCGGCTTCGTGAAAACCCGACAGGATCAGTTTGAGCTTGCCGGGATAGGTGTTGATGTCACCGATGGCGAAGATGCCCGGAGTCTGGCTCTCGAACTTGGCGGTGTCGACCGGAATGAGATTCTCGTGCAGATGCAGCCCGAAGTCGGCGATCGGTCCAAGCTTGATGGTCAGGCCGAAGAAGGGCAGGAACGCATCAACGTCCATCTGCCATTCTTTTTTGTCTGCACCCGAAAGCGTAACCGCATTCAGCTTCCCATTGTCGCCATGCAATTGCTTGACGCTGGCGACATGGAATTTCACCTTACCTGCGCTCTCCAGTTCGCGCATCTGATTGACGCTGTGCTGCGCGGCGCGGAAACCGTCGCGGTGATGCACAAGCGTCAGTGATTTTGCCAGCGGCGCGAGATTGATGGTCCAGTCCAGAGCGCTGTCGCCGCCGCCGGCGATCAGGATGTTCTTGCCGCGGAAGGATTCCATCTTGCGCACCGCATAGTGCACGCCGACTCCGTCGCCCTTGTTCTCATACGCTTCGATATTCGGAACCGGCGGGCGCTTGGGAACGAAGCTGCCGCCACCGGCCGCGATCACGACAACAGGCGCGACCAGCTCAGTGCCGGCGTCGGTCGTCAGTTTCCATTTTCCGTCGGCCAGCTTTTCGAGCGCGGACGCCATCTCGCCAAAATGATATTGCGCGTTGAACGGCTTGATCTGCTCCAGAAGCTTTTCCGTCAGTTCCTGTCCGGTGACGATCGGAAGACCCGGAATGTCGTAGATCGGTTTTTCGGGATAGAGCTCGGTGCACTGACCGCCCGGCCGGTCCAGAATGTCGACGAGATGGGCTTTCAGATCGAGCAGGCCCAATTCAAAGACGGCGAACAGCCCGATCGGTCCGGCTCCGACGATGATGACATCCGTCTCGATTGGCGTGCTCATGGGCTATTCCACAATTGTTTAGTGTATGACGTTGGAAAGAGGCGCTCTTCTTATGTAAAAATGGGTCGGCCAACAACCCTTTCAAGTCGAGGGGCCGCAATGTGACGCAGCGCAGCATCGAGGCCAAGGGGTCAGGGCGCGCAGAAACGCCGCGGTGACAGGGATTTGAGCCGGAAAACCGGGTCAGTTCAGGCCGTGAGCCGAGACTTTATAAAGAGCTGAACTGCGTCCGTATGGCTCTTCAGCTTATCGATCGCGACACCGGCGTTTGTTTGATCGGCGACGTCGATCTTTTCGCAGGCCGCTGCCGCATCGGCGAGCGCGAACGCACCGACGCCGCGCGCGGCACCCTTGATCGTGTGCGTGACTTCCTTCCACGACTTCGCGTCGCGCGCATCCAGGATCGAGCGCAGCTTGCCGACGAGTTCGTTGGCCTGCGTCTCGAACAGGCGGAGAATTTCCGCATTCAATGTGGTATCGCCGCCCGTGTAGCGGGCAAGATGATCCATATCGATGACATCTGACATGGCGCGCCCTCAAAGCTGACACGTGACGATGAACGCGATTGCTCAATACTCCGTTAACGAATTGGCGCGCGAACTCGAGCCGCTGGCCGAAAAATCATGGCCGGCGCGGGAAACCTCCGCCCTGAATGGCTGGCTGCTGCGCTTCAGCGACGGCTACTCTTCGCGGTGCAATTCCGTCTCGACGCATGATTTTCACGGCAATCTGGATAGCGACATCGGCGCGGTCGAGGAAGCGTACCGCTCGCGCCGGCTTGCGCCGCAGTTCCAGATTTCCCCCGCAACACGGCCGCCCGGACTTGAGCAGGCCCTGATTGCCAGAGCCTACAAGCACAAGCCGACGACAGTTCTGATGGTGGCGGAAGCAGCGGCTATCGCGGCCTCATCTCCCGGTGTGCAAATCCTTTCAGCGCCCGACGCTGATTTTGTTCGACTCACCCTGGAAGGTTCTCATTCGCCAGCCGATGGGCAGGAGCGTCTGACAACGCTCGCGCGCATCGCGCTGCCGAAGGCGTATGTCGTGGCGCGAAGCGGCGGCGAAACGGTCTCCTGCGGCGCATCGGTCGTGACGGACGATTGGGCAAGCGTCTATGTCATGCGCACAGCAACTCAGCATCGACGCAAGGGCCATGGACAGCGCGTCTTGCAAGGCATCGCGCAGTGGGCGCTTGGCCAGGGCGCATCCAAACTGTATTTGCAGGTCGATGAAACAAACTTGGCGGGCCGCGCGCTATATGCCCGCGCGGGTTTCCGCGATGGCTACCGCTATCTGCACTATTACGCCCCGGAGGCGCAGACATGAAACTGGCGATATTCTTGACGTCCTTGCTCGCACTATCCGCGCCGGCGCTCGCACAGGACCGCTTTGTGCCGATGACACCGGATCAGATGTCGCCCGAGCAAAAGGCAATTGCCGCAGCGATTGTTGCAACGCGCGGCAACATGGGCGGGCCGTTCGATGCCTGGCTGCGCGATCCCGAACTCGCCGACAGGCTGCAGAAGCTCGGTGAACAGATTCGCTTTCATTCCACATTGCCGCGCCAATTGAACGAGTTCGCGATCCTGATCACGGCGCGCCACTGGACATCGCAGTTCGAATGGTATGCGCACTATCCGTTGGCGCTGAAGGCTGGCCTCGATGCGCAGATCGCGGCCGATCTGGCTTCCGGCGAGCGTCCGCACAACATGCCCGACGATGTCGCGACGGTGTACGATTTCTCGACGCAGTTGCACGCTACCGGCAATGTCGACGACGTCGTGTATGCCTCGGCGGTCAGGAAATTCGGCGAAAAGGGAGTGATCGATCTGATTGCCGTCAACGGCTATTACGATCTCGTCTCGATGACTCTCAACGTCGCCCATGTCGGCCCGCCCGAGGGCACGCCGCCGCCGCTCAAGTCTCTTCAGGACGAATAGACTAGAACGGCACCCAGCCGCCCGGGAATGGCGACGCGCCAAATATGCGCGCATGCGCGAACAGCACTGCAGCAAAGATCGCAACTGCAGTCAGAAAGCGCCAGTCGAGATATTCGCCAAGCCTCAAGCTGTTGCGGCCCGAAACGATGGCGCCGAACGGAATGTTCGAGGTGCGGCCCGCGAACGCGTTCCAGGCATCGCCCATCTTACGCTTGCGCTTGGCGTCGATCGAGAAAGTCCCCAGCACCGAGAGTGCGAGGAACGTTCCGAAAAAGATGACCGACGCGACATCGCCGTTCGCTCCGAGGTGAAATGCGGACCAGATCGCGACACTCCACAGGAAGGGATGTCGCGTGACGCGCAAGATACCTCGAACGGTTTCCTCTTTCGCTGCGGTGGCGGACTGCCCGACGGATGTCGGGTTGGGCGTCAACAGCCCCGGCACGCCGATCAGGAACGCAATCAGCACGACCGGAATGGCCAGGTCGTGCACGCCTCGGCCAAGATTGAACAGGAAGTGGTTTTCGGCGCTCACATGCGCAGCGCCGTAGGACATTGCCAGCCAGACGATCACGCCAAGCGATGCAAGAGAGAAAAGTCCGAGATACGGACCCTCGCCAATGGCTCCGGTGAGCATGTCCCTGACGGGAGTTCCGGCGACCAGAAGGTGGATGGCGAGGAAGACGAGTGCCGACGTAACCAACATCGTCATAGGAGTCATCCTATTGATTATACAACATAAACCTACGCCAAGCCGCGGCTGGAACCAAACGGAGTCGAACCGAAGGCCTCGCGCTGCGGGTGATTCGATGGTTAAAGTACTCTTGTTTCAATGCAATTTGCCGAGGGAATGATGGCAACTATCGGATCGAGCCAACCCGTAGTGCTCCAGACCGCCGAGCCGGTCGGAGAAGCCGAAGCGCGTCACGCGCAGCGGCCCGAACCCAAGTTTGGAGTTGCCGCCATCGTATTTGCCGGAGTGCTGTCCGCGTTTTGGGCCGGCGCCGCCGCCGCCTATCTCTGGGGCTATTTTGGACCCAAGGGCTTGTCTGGGCTCGATGTTCAGGAACTCGCGATCTTTACAGCCGCGACATTCATTCCGCCGCTCCTCTTCATGGCGAGCGCCTGGGCGCTTGCGCGCGCGCAACAGATGGGCCTCGCGGCCACCGCGCTCGCTGATGCCACGGACCGGCTTTTCTCGGCCGATGAAACGGCGTCACGGACGGCGGCCAGGCTTGGCCGCGCCGTGCGCCGGGAACTGGACGCCTTGAATGCAGGTCTCGATGGCGCTTTCTCCCGTCTTCGAGCACTGGAATCGGTTCTCGAAAATCAGATCGCGGCCCTTGATGAGGCCGGCGCGCGCGCCGAAGTGCGCGGCGAAGCGGTCGCTTCCAGACTGACAGCGGAACGCGAGCGGATCGAAGCCGTGGCCGGAACGCTGAGTGAATCGGCTGCCCGCGCTGCAGAAACCATCGCCGGCCGCACCGCGCAACTGAAGGCCTCTATCGAAAGTGCTGAGGGCACACTGAAGAATGCGGGCACGACGCTCGACACCCAGGCAGCCAGTTTCCGCGCTGCCGCCGGTGCGGCCGCAGATGCGCCGCATGCCGCAGCCGTCGAACTCGATCGTCAGGCCAAGCGCATCGAATCCGTCGCCGACGCCGCCATGGCCCGCGCCGAGTTTGTTCTTGGCCGCCAGGAACGTCATCGCGGCGCCATGAACGAGCTGATGCAGCGCCTCAAGGATGAGAGTGCGAGCTTCGAAATGGCGCTCTCCAAGGAGCGTTCGTCCATCGAGCAGGCGATCCAGGCACTCGGCGGCGAAGCGCAGAAGTTCGAACATGTCACCGGCGATGCCGAGCGGCATCTCGAGCTCATCATGTCGAATGCTTCGGCCCGCGCCTCGCAGCTTACGGCCAATTTCATGCGCGAAGCCGACAAGCTGAAAGAGGCAAGCAACTCCGCCAACACGACGCTCGCGAACATGATCAATGCGCTGCAGGAAGCCAATGCGGGCGCGCAGACGCTGATCGGCGAAACGGCTTCGGAAGCCAAGGTCAACGCACGCGCGCTGGTCGGCGAAGCCATGGCGGAATGCGAGCGGCTCCTGCGCACTTCCGGCGAGCTGTCCGCCGAAGCAGCATCGATCCGCACTTCCCTGGCCAAGGCCGTCGAAGAAGTTCAGCAGCACCTTCTGACCTTGCCCGGCGTTGCGCAGCAGGAAGCACGCCGGGTGCGCGAGATGGTGCGCGCCGAAACCGAGGAAATCCTCGACCTCTCCGCACGGACATTGTCGACAATCCACGCGCGGTCCGCGCCGCGCTCGATCCAGCGCAAGCCGGCCGAGCCCGTGGTGCCGGAACAGCCGGAGCCGGAAAGCCTTCTGGGCATGGCCAAACGCCTCACGCAGCGGCCGCGCAAGAAGTCTGCCGAAGGCAGCGGCGATCCCAAGGCATGGGAAATGCGCACGCTTCTGGCCGCCGTCGAAAACGGCGATGAGAAGGACCTCAAGCCATCGAGCGCGGCCGCGCTTGGTGCGCTGGAGATGGCGTTGGCCGATCTGGCCGTCGATCTCAGTTCCATCTCGACCGACGCGGTGCCGGGCGAAGACGAGTGGCGCCGCTATCTCGCGGGCGATCGTTCCGTATTTGCACGGCGTCTTGCAGAGGCCATCGATGACGATACCGTCAACCGCGTCGCCACGCTCTATCGCGAAGACGCCAAGTTCCGCGATGCCGCAAACGCCTATCTGATGGAATTCGAAACCCTTCTCACGCGCGCCAAGGACGGCGACGGCGGCGGCCTGCTGACGTCGACGATGCTCAGCGCCGATACCGGCAAAATCTATCTCGCGGTTGCCTACGCACTGGGCAGGCTATAGGCGCCGCAGCCGCGCGGCGAAGAAGCCGTCCATGCCGCCCTTGTCCGAAAGGTGACAGGGCAACGTGCGCAGGTCTCCCTCGGCACTGATCCATTCCTCGTGCCCGAACACCTCAGCCGGCGTGACCGCCTCGCGGGCAAAATCCTCGCGCCGGCGCAGAAAGTTTTGCACTTGCTCGACGCCTTCCTCGCGCTCCAGCGAGCAAACGGCAAACACAAGGACGCCGTCTCGCTCCACCATGTCGGCCGCGGCAGCCAGAAGCTCCGACGCCGCCTGCTCACAATAGGTTACGTCCGATGGGCTCTTGATCCAGGGCAGATCGGGATGACGCCGGATCGTGCCCGTCGCCGTGCAAGGTGCATCGAGCAGAACGTACTGCGCAGGCGACTCGGGCGTGAAGTCACGCGCGTCTGCACAGACCAAGTTCGCAGTGAGTCTGGTGCGCTCCAGATTTTCCTTCAGCCGCGTCAGACGGTCCGCCTCGCGCTCGACTGCGATCACATGGGCGCCACACGCGGCGAGTTGCATGGTCTTTCCACCCGGCGCTGCACAAAGATCGATGACAGTCTTGCCGGAAACATCGCCCAGCAATCGGACTGGCAATGTGGCTGCGACATCCTGCACCCACCATGCGCCTTCGTCGAACCCGGCGAGATCCTCGACACGCGAAGCGTCGGCAAGCCTGACAACATTGTCGAACAGCGCTGTGCCATCCAACTCGGAAACGCGCGCGATGTCTTTCAGAACCAGATCGATCGGCGCGGGCTTTGCGTGCGCCGAGGCAATGGCGCGCGCAAGTGTCTCTCCATAGGTGTCGCTCCAGCGCGTCCACAGCCAGTCAGGCGTGTTGAGCCGCGGCGCATCCTGCGCCTCGAGAATGGCTTTTCCTTCTCGTGAAACGCGTCGCAAAACTGCGTTGATGAGCGGCTTGAAATGCACCGCCTTTGCGTCCGCGGAGGCCAGACGATTTGCGGCGTCCACGGCCGCGTGAGGCGCGACGCCGAGGAAGAGCAACTCGCAGACCCCCGCGTAGAGGATTTCGAGCGTCGGCCCCGCCTTGTGCGGCGGCGGCGCCTTGGGAACGAACTGTCGGACCAACGTCTCGATCTGGCCGAAGCGACGCATCGTCTCGCTGGCAATGGCGCGCGCAAAGCCCGCGTCGCGCGGTGCCAGTTGGCCAAGACCTTCCAGCGCAGCATCAAGAGGCCGCTTCTTGCGCAGAACATCGGAGAGAATGGCCTGTGCGGCGGCGCGGGCCGGGATGCCTTCGGTCACGCCCAGGGACCGGCTTGTACCGGCGCCTGCGCGGCCATCGCGCGCAATCGGGCAATCCGTTCTTCGGTCGACGGATGGCTTGAAAACAGTCCCGACAGCCCGCCGCCATGCAGCGGGTTGATGATGAACATGTGCGCAGTCGCGGGATGCGCGTCCGCCTGCGGATTGTCTGTGACGGCCGCGACCCGATCTATTTTCTGCAGCGCAGAGGCAAGCCAGAGTGGGCGGCCGGAAATCTCCGCGCCCATGCGGTCGGCTTCGAATTCGCGCGTGCGGCTTACCGCCATCTGGACGACCATGGCTGCAATCGGCGCAAGAATCGCAATCAGAATCACGCCTACAAAACCGAGTGGATTGCGCCGGTCGTTACCGCCGAAGAAGAACGCAAAATTGGCGAGCATCGACACGGCGCCCGCGATGGTCGCCACGATCGTCATGGTCAGCGTGTCGCGATTGCGGACGTGGCTGAGCTCGTGGGACAAAACACCCGCGAGTTCTTCGCCCGTCACGCGGCGCAGGAGTCCGGTCGTCACGCAGACAGCCGCATGTTCGGGATTGCGTCCTGTCGCAAAGGCGTTGGGCTGGTCATTGTCGACGATATAGACCTTCGGCATCGGCAGGCCCGCCTGTACTGCGAGTTCCTGAACGGTGTGCACAAGATCGGGCGACGTCGCCTCATCGACCTGGCGAGCACCGTACATGTGCAACAACGCCTTGTCGGAATTCCAGTAGGCGAAAAGGTTGGTGCCGGTCGCAAACAGGAGCGCGATCATCATTCCCGCCTGGCCGCCGATCAGAAATCCGACAAGCAGAAAGAGGGCGGTCAGAGCCGCCATCAACAGTCCGGTGCGTACTATATTCATGCCATGGTGATGTAAGCTGGCCGCGCCCAGCGTCAAGCGGACGAATGTTCCATGCCCTCTGCAAAACGATCCAAGAAGCCGACCAAGGCTGAAATCGCCCGGCGAATCCGACAGGCTGGCGAGCGGGCGAAGGCCGAGGCCGATGCGCGGCGCAGCGCCGAGGCCGAGACGGCGCTTCCCAAGGAAATCGGCGGACAGAAAGGTCCGGAACCAACCCGTTACGGCGATTGGGAAAAGAAGGGAATAACCTCAGATTTCTAAGCCTTTAGCCGACCCTTGATCCGGCCGGGGCCAAGGTCCATGTAAAGGTTTGGAATGGCTCCAGACTGGCCAGACGGAAAAAACGATGTTCATCCAGACAGAATCCACGCCGAACCCTGCGACACTGAAATTCCTGCCCGGCCGCGAGGTCATGGGCGAGGGGCAGGTGGCAGATTTTCCCACCAAGGAATCCGGGAACCGTTCGCCGCTGGCGCGGGCCTTGTTCGAGACAAGCGAAGTCTCCCGCGTGTTTTTCGGCGCCGACTTCATTTCGGTCACCAAGCGCGACGGCGACTGGAAGCACATCAAGCCGGCGATACTGGGCACGATCATGGAGCATTTCACCCGCGGCCTTCCGCTGATCGAAGGCACGGCCGATGAGCATGATGACGAAAATTACGGCGAAGGTGATCCTGAAGTCGTCGCCCAGATCAAGGAGTTGATTGAGACGCGCGTGCGCCCTGCGGTCGCCCAGGATGGCGGCGACATCATCTTCAAGGGCTTTGACGGCGGCGCGGGCATCGTGTTCCTGCACCTGCAAGGGTCCTGTGCAGGCTGTCCGTCCTCCACGATGACGTTGAAAAACGGCATCGAAAACATGCTTCGCCACTATGTTCCGGAAGTGAACGCCGTCGAGGCGGTGTAAGCTTCGGCACGATTCGAAACTGCGGAAACAGCGTTCGCGCCGGAGCCAACTCGCATGGAACATCACGCCGTCAACGACGAAGCGCTCGACAGGATTTTCCGCGGCGCGCGCACACAGAACAAGTGGCTCGACAAGCCTGTCAGCAATGCACTTCTGATGGCCGTCTACGACCTGATGCGCATGGGGCCGACCAGCGCCAACTGCTCGCCGGCGCGCATCGTTTTCGCGACGTCGAAAGAGGCGAAGGAAAAACTGGCGGCGCATTGTTCGGCCGCGAATGCCCCCAAAGTGCTCAGCGCGCCCGCTACGGCCATTATCGGCTACGATCTCGACTTCGCGCAGCGTCTCCCGGTGCTGTTTCCGCATAATCAGGATGCCAAGAACTGGTTCGCCAATCCGGCGGTCGAACAGACGACGGCGTTTCGCAATGGTTCGTTACAAGGCGCCTATTTCATCATTGCGGCGCGCGCGCTCGGTCTCGATTGCGGTCCGATGTCCGGCTTCAACAATGAGGCGGTGGATAAAGATTTTTTTGCAGGTACCCGGGTCAAGTCGAACTTTATCTGCAGCGTCGGTCATGGCGATACGTCTGGGCTTTTCGAACGAAGTCCGCGCCTCAGCTTCGACGAAGCCTGCAAGATTGTCTGACCGGCTGTGAGGATTCTGGCCGTCGACACCGCGCTCGGCGCCTGTTCCGTCGCAGTTCTCGATGATGACAAGGTGCTTGCGCACCGTCTGACGGTGATGGAACGCGGGCATGCCGAGGCGCTGGCGCCGATGGTCGAGTTGGCCATGCAGGACGCGGCCTGCGAATTCTCCGGCCTTGATCGTCTTGCCGTGACAACAGGCCCGGGCACCTTTACCGGCCAGCGTGTCGGTCTCGCATTCATGCGCGGATTGCGCGTCGCGCTCGATATTCCCCTCGTCGGAATGACGACCCTGTCCGTGATGGCCAAGGAGGCAATGGCCGAATGCCGGTGCGGGATTGGCGTCGCGATGCACGATGCGCGGCGGGACGAAGTCTATCTCGAGCTGGTCGGTGAGATGCAATCGCCACCAAGTGTAGTTCTGTTTTCAGATGCCGTTGCGCGCGTCGCAAGCATCGCGCAACCGTTTGTGCTCGCGGGAACCGCCGCCCCGCGCGCCCACCAACAACTTCCACAAGCTTTGATGTCTGCAGTGCGTCAGCCGGATGCGCTCTGGGTCGCAAGGCTTGCGCGGTCGCTGCCGGTATCCGAAGCGCCCCCCAAACCACTCTACCTGCGTCCGCCGGATGCCAAGCTGCCGGTGCGCAAGTGAAGGTGGTCTTGCTCGGGCCGGGCGCGGACGTGACGGAGTTGACAAAGATTCATGCCTCGGCGTTTGCCGAGCCCTGGGGCGCTGCTGCCCTGTCCGATCTGCTGGGCGCGCCGGGCACCTTCGCAGGCCAACTTGAGGGCGGTTTTATCCTGGTGCGCGCGGCCGCCGGCGAAGCTGAGATTTTGACGATTGCCGTCCGGTCGGAGCAGCGCCGTCATGGCGCGGGAACAACTCTCGTGCGGTTTGCCGCGGAACACGCCCAGAAAATGGGGGCAGCCACGCTGTTCCTGGAGGTCGCCGTCGGCAATCAGGCCGCACGGGGTCTTTATGGGGGGCTCGGCTTCACTGAAGTCGGTCGGCGCAGGGCTTATTACGCTCTTGGGCAGGGTAAATTCGAAGATGCATTGATCTTGCGCAGCAATCTTCCGCTTTCAGGCCTTGGGAATCGGCCCGCCTCTGGCTAAAATCACTGAAATGAGGAAGTGGGACCGGAGATGGATTTGACGCGGATCGAGGCGCTCTGCGTCGAGAAGGGGTTGCGGATGACCGAACAGCGTCGCGTCATCGCGCGCGTGCTGTCTGATGCCGCCGATCATCCCGACGCCGAAGAATTGTACCGCCGGGCTTCCTCTGTCGATCCGCACATCTCCATCGCCACGGTCTATCGCACCGTCAAACTGTTCGAGGACGCCGGGATATTGGAGCGCCACGATTTCCGCGATGGCCGCTCGCGTTATGAAGAAGCGCCGGAGTCTCACCATGATCACCTGATCGATATTCAGTCTGGCAGCGTCATCGAGTTCCGCAACGAAGACATCGAAAAGCTGCAGCGTCGCGTCGCGGAAGAGCTTGGATTCGAACTCGTCGACCACCGTCTGGAATTGTACGGCGTGCCCAAGGGCAGCAAGAAGCCTCGCTGATGCAGACGCTGCGTGCCTGGGCGATCATCATCGTCTTTCTGACCGTGACGCTGATGGGCATTCCCTATCAAAGCGCGGCGCTGCGCTTCGGCTGGAAAAGCCGCAAGACATTTCCGAACAGCTATCATCGCTTCATGGCGCGGCTGTTCGGTATCCGGATCAAGACGATCGGCAAGCCCATCACCGGCGAAGGCGTCCTGATCGTCGCCAATCACACCTCATGGCTGGACATTGTCGTGTTTTCCGCCGTCGGGCGGCTCTCTTTCGTCGCGAAATCCGAAGTGGCAACCTGGCCGCTCTTTTCCACGCTCGCCAAATTGCAGGAAACCGTCTTCGTCGAGCGTACGCGCCGTCACGCAACAGGTCAGGCGCGCGATCAGATCCGCGACCGCCTGCTCGCCGGCGATACACTGGTGCTCTTTCCGGAAGGCACGTCGAACGACGGCAATGCGGTGCTGCCGTTCAAGAGTGCGCTTATGGGCGCTGTCGAGGCGCGCGTCGACGACGGCAAAGGCGGCCAGCGCGCCGTGCGCGTTCAACCTGTCTCGACCGCCTATGTCGGGCTGCATGGAATTCCGATGGGCCGCGAGAACCGCCCCCTCTTTGCCTGGTACGGCGACATGGAGCTTGTGCCCCATCTGTATGAGGCGCTGAAGACCGGACCGATCGACGTCATCGTCGAATTTCACCCGCCGATGGATGTCGACCATGTCGGCGGCCGCAAGGCGCTCGCCGTGCGGAGCGAAGCCATTGTGCGCCGCGGCCAGATGCGGGCTCTGGCGGGGCTTTCGGGCCCCACGGTTACCGAGACCGAAGTCGTCCGCACGGCGCCCGAAGCCAAGCTTGCGCAGGCCATCGCGTGAATCGCGAAGTCCTTGTCAGCCGGGCCTCACTTGCCCATAACGCGCGCCCATGAAGAAGCTCTTCATCAAGACTTATGGCTGCCAGATGAACGTCTACGATTCCGCCCGCATGGCGGAGTTGCTGGCGCCAATCGGCTATGGCCCGACGGAAACGCCGGAAGATGCGGACATGGTCGTCCTGAACACATGCCATATCCGCGAGAAGGCGGCTGAAAAGATGTATTCCGAACTCGGCCGTCTCAAGCGGCTGAAGGCCTCGCGCCGCGTGATGATCGCCGTCGCCGGCTGTGTTGCGCAGGCAGAGGGCGAGGAAATCATCGCCCGCGCGCCGCAGGTCGACATTGTCGTCGGACCGCAATCCTACCATCGCTTGCCGGAAATGATTGCGCGGATCGCACGTTCCGGCGGCCATGCGCTGGAAACCGATTTCCCTGCGCTGGAAAAATTCGACACGTTGCCGAAGGACGCATCGCCCGGCGGCGTGAGCGCCTTCCTGACCGTGCAGGAAGGCTGCGACAAATTCTGTACGTTCTGTGTCGTTCCCTACACGCGCGGCAGCGAGTATTCGCGTTCCGTCGCGCAGATCGAAGAGGAAGCCAGGCGCCATGTTGCGCGCGGAGCACGTGAACTGACCCTGCTTGGCCAGAACGTGAATGCCTACAATGGCGAGGGACCCGACGGCGCAGCCTGGTCGCTTGCAATGCTGCTCAATCGACTGGCGAAGATCGAGGGTCTGGCGCGCCTGCGTTACATGACGAGCCACCCGCGTGACATGGGTGATGATCTTGTCGCTGCACATGGCGACGTCGGCAAGTTGATGCCATACCTGCATCTGCCCGTGCAGTCGGGTTCTGACTCCGTACTCGACGCGATGAATCGCGGACATACATCCGATGACTACCGCAGACTCATCGACCGCATCCGCCATGCCCGGCCGGACATTGCCCTGTCATCAGACTTCATCGTCGGCTTTCCCGGTGAGAGCGACAAGGATTTCGAAGCCACTCTCGCACTTGTGCGCGACATCGGCTTTGCCCAGTCCTACTCGTTCAAATACAGCAAGCGTCCGGGCACGCCTGCCGCGGCTGCGCGAAAACAGATTGCCGAAGACGTCAAAGATGCGCGTCTGCAGGCGCTGCAGAATCTTCTCCTTGAACAACGAGTCGCGTTCGACGCGTCGTGCAAGGGCAGTGTCATGGACATCCTGTTCGAAAAGACGGGTCGGCAGGCTGGTCAGGCCATCGGCCGCAGTCCTTATCTGCAGCCTGTCCATGTTGAGAACGCAGCCGCGTTGATCGGCGGGATTCACCGCGTGCACATCGACGCGGTGTTTCCCAACAGCCTGAAAGGCACGCTTGTCTCGGCACGCGGGAAGGCGATGGCGCATTGAAGCCGGCCAAACACAAGCGCGCGACGAAGGAGCAGGTGACTCTCGAGTTCGCAGACAATGCGCATTTGGCCGGTTTGGCCGGCGCGCATCAAAAGAACTTTGTGCGCGTTGAACAGAAACTCGACGTGCACATCGCCATGCGCGGCAATCTGGTTGCCATAGAAGGCGCGCCGGAAAAGCGGGAGAGGGCGGCCACCGTGCTGCGCGCGCTCTATGCCCGCCTCGGTGCTGGAGAAGACTGCACGACATCCGATGTCGATGCCGAACTGCGGTTCGCTGGTGAACGCGCCGCGGCGCCGGTCGGCGCCTCTTTCGGTTCGCCGGCGATCCGCACGGCATCGTCGCGTGTGACGCGCGCCCGGTCGCCGGCCCAGGCGGCCTATCTCGACCTGATGCGAACCCACCCGCTGGTTTTCGGCATCGGCCCGGCGGGAACCGGCAAGACCTATCTCGCGGCGGCATTCGGCGCGCATCTCCTCCACGAACGGCAGGTGGAGCGGCTCATTCTGTCGCGTCCGGCGCTGGAAGCCGGCGAGCGCCTCGGCTTTCTGCCCGGAGATTTGAAGGAAAAAATCGACCCCTATCTTCGGCCACTCTACGACGCCTTGTTCGACGTGCTGGGCGACAAGACAGAAAAATTGCTGGAGATGGGTACGATCGAAGTCGCGCCTCTCGCCTTCATGCGCGGCCGCACCCTCGCCCGCGCCTTTGTCATTCTCGATGAAGCCCAGAACGTGACCCCAGCGCAGATGAAGATGTTTCTCACCAGGCTTGGCGAAGATTCGCGCATGGTGGTAACGGGCGATCCGTCGCAAAGCGATCTGCCCGGCGGCCGGGCCGACGGACTGAACGAAGCGCTGCGAATTCTCAACGGCGTCGAAGGCTCCGCCGTTGCGCATTTTTCGGAGAAGGACGTGGTGCGCCACGCACTCGTCACACGCATTGTTGCCGCTTATAATAAAGCCGATGCGCAGAAGCATGAGCCGTGAGCTTCGACATAGACATTCAGGTTGAGGATGCGCGTTGGCGCAAAGTGCGGGGTCTTTCGGCGCGGCTGCGGCGCGCCGCCGAAACGGCACTGAAACACGGCAAGGCCGATAAAGGCGCGGCACTGACGATCCTTCTTGCGGACGATGCACGCCTCAAGAATCTCAATCACGATTTTCGCGGCAAGGACAAGCCGACGAATGTGCTATCCTTCCCTTCGGACGCCAAAGACGGCGCCTATCTGGGGGATATCGCTTTGGCCTATGGCGTGACGGCAGCCGAAGCGCGCGCGGGCGACAAGCGGTTTGTCGACCATGCCATGCATCTGACCGTGCATGGCGTTCTGCACCTGCTCGGTTTCGACCATGTGAGCGACGGCGCGGCGCGGATCATGGAGCCGCTGGAAACCAAGATCCTGGGCAAGCTCGGCATCGCCGATCCCTACGCCCGGAAGGCCGCGTGATGAATGACGTGATGCGTGACGATCCGAACGACGAAGCCGACAAACCGTCTCTGCTGAAGCGCCTGTCGCTCTTCATGCGCGGCGACACGGCCAGTGCGGCGCAAATGCGCGAGAGCCTGGAAGAGGTGATCGAGGAAAGCGATCGTCAGAGTTCGGAGTTGTCCGCGCCCGAACGCAAAATGCTGGCCAATCTTCTCAAGTTCGGTGAGCTGCGAGTCAGCGACGTGATGATCCCGCGCGCCGATATCGTCGCCGTCGATGAGGAAACCTCGTTGCCGGAGTTCATCGCGCTGTTCCGCGAGGTGCAGCACTCGCGCTTGCCGGTATATCGAGAGACGCTCGACGTGCCGACCGGGTTGGTCCACATCAAGGACGTGCTGGCCTATATGCAGATCCAGCCGGATGGCAGCTTTCGCTGGAAGGACGGCCCGATCTCACAGTTCAAACGCGAACTTCTGTTCGTTCCGCCGTCCATGCCGCTTGTCGATCTGCTCCTCAAGATGCAGACGATGCACACCCATCTCGCTCTTGTCATCGACGAGTATGGCGGGACTGACGGAATTGTCTCCATCGAAGACATCGTCGAGGAGATTGTCGGCGACATTGCAGACGAGCACGATGAGGACGCGACTCTCATCCGCAAATCGGAAGACGGCACGATCGTTGCCGATGCCCGCACCGATCTGGAAGACTTCAAGAACCAGACCGGAATAGCGCTGGCGCCCGAGGATGCGGACCAGGAGATCGATACATTGGGCGGTCTGGTCGTGTCGCTGCTGGGCCGCGTCCCGCAGCGTGGCGAGATCGTGGCTCACCCGTCCGGCTACGAATTCGAAGTGCTGGAAGCCGACCCGCGGCGCGTGAAGCGCCTGCGCGTGCGCGGACCCGCCAACAGGACAGTCGAGAAGTCTGCGTGACGTCCATTCTATTGCGCACCGGAGACTATCTTCGAAGTCTTTCGGGATGGTTCCGGATCATTTCGGCGTTCGCCGCTGGCGCGCTGTCCGCGCTGGGGTATGCACCATTCAATCTGTTTCCGCTGTTTCTTCTGGCCGTCGCGGGGCTGGTCGTCATGCTCGACGGCGCGGCGGCAGATCAGAAACCGGTCAGACGAGCGGCGGCGATCGGCTGGGCGTTCGGATTTGGCCAGTTCGTCGTCGGGATGCACTGGATCTTCTATCCGTTCCTGGTCGATCCCGTTGAGCACGCCTGGCAGATACCGTTCGTCGCGATCCTGTTTCCGGGCGGCCTCGCACTGTTCGCTGCGCTCGCAACCGGCGTCGCCGTCTTCTTTTGGAAGCCGGGGCCATCGCGAATCCTTTTGCTGGCGGTGTGTTATGCCGCCGCGGAGTGGCTGCGCGGACATGTGCTTACGGGACTGCCCTGGAACCTGCCAGCCTATAGCTGGGGCGCATCGCTCGGCGTCATGCAGAGCGGTGCGCTTTTCGGCGCGTATGGCTTGAGCTTTCTCACATTGCTTTTCGGAGCGTCGCTGGCGGAATTGCTCGCCACACGACCCCGCTTTCTTTTTCCCGGGGCGATGACGGCGCTCTTCGTCCTGCTGTGGCTCGGCGGTGAGATGCGTCTGCAAGCCGCGCCGACAACATACGTCGCGGGGGTCAATCTTCGAATTGTTCAGCCGAACATCCCGCAAGATGAAAAGTACAGACGTGAACTCGTGCAGCGGAATTGGAACCGGCTCGTCGATCTCACGACGGCGCCGACCGGAAAGTCACCCACCGTCGTGATTTGGCCGGAAGCGGCGCCGCCCGTCCTGCTGCAGCGATCGCCCGACGCCCTTGATCAGATTGCCGTGCTGACCGGGCCGAACCGGGTCTTGATCACGGGCAATCAGCGCATGGCGCTCGACTCATCCGGCAATCGCATTTTTTACAACAGCCTCTACATTTTCGGGCATGGCGGACGGTTGCTTTCGACCTATGACAAGTTTCATCTTGTGCCTTTCGGCGAGTACCTGCCGTTCGAGGCTCTCTTGCGCGAACTAGGAATTACCAAGCTCGTCGGCTTCCCGGGAAGCTTTTCGTCCGGCGATGGTCCGCACACGTACGATGTGCCTGGTGCGCCCGGCGCCGGCCCGCTCATCTGTTATGAAATTCTCTTCCCGGGCGCGGTCATCGGGTCCGTGAGGCCCGGATGGCTAATAAATGTCACAGACGATTTGTGGTTTGGACCATGGGCGGGGCCGCGGCAGCACTTGCTGGCGGCGCGCATGCGCGCGATAGAAGAAGGCCTGCCGGTCGTTCGCTCGGCAAATACAGGTATCTCTGCGGTCATCGATCCGCTTGGACGAATAGTTGTTGCACTGGGGCTTGATGAAACTGGTGAGATGGATTCTCAACTTCCTCACGCTTTGGAAGCGCCGCCTTATGCGCGATATCGCGACGCGGGCTTTTTTGTGCTGATGTTGTTGGGTGCAGGGCTTTCTTGGCTGCTGGCCCGTCAGTAGTATTTTGTACCGCAGATGCGGGACTAGGATCTTTTCATTGTCTGGCCACAGTGCGTAAGGCCGGGCGCAAACGGAGCGTCGTGTAACCCGTGCCAAAAAAACAAGCCAATCCCATTGATGCCCAGGTCGGCAATCGCGTTCGTCTTCGGCGCATGCTGATCGGCATGAGTCAGGAACGCCTCGGCGAACTGCTCGGACTCACATTTCAGCAAGTGCAAAAATACGAAAAGGGCGTGAACCGCATCGGTGCGGGACGCCTCTTCGAAGTGTCGCGCATTCTCGGCGTCGGCATCGACTATTTCTACGAAGGCGTGAACAGTCAGCTCGCGGGCGGCTTCACCGATGGCGCATCATCGCCGCCGGTGATGGAATTTGTTTCGAGCGGCGAAGGGCTCCAACTCAGCCTTGCCTTCATGAAGATAAAGGACCCCAAGCTGCGCAAACGCGTGCTGGATCTCGTCAAGCAGATGTCGGAAGACGTCGCCGAATAGGCGTCAGGCGGGCTTTTTCTTGCGTGCGGCCTTTTCGGCCAGGCCGGACTGCTTCTCTCGCCTGGCCAGCGCGGCATAGATGTCCTTGGGCGCTACGCCGCAGGCGGCCCAGACGACCAGAAGGTGATACAGGACATCCGCCGACTCTTCAGTCAGCGATTTTTTGTCCTTGGCAACCGCCGCCAGAACCACCTCGACGGCTTCTTCGCCGAATTTCTTTGCGCATTTGGCCGGTCCTTCCTTCAAAAGACTCGCGGTGTACGACTTTTTGACGTCGCCGCCCTTGCGCGAGATGACGGTTTTGAAGAGTTGATCGATCGGGTGAGCAGCCATCAGTTGGCCCGATCTTCCAGCAGGCGCCGCGCGATGACGTTGGCCTGAATCTCGGCCGCACCTTCAAAGATGTTGAGAATGCGCGCGTCGCACAACACGCGGCTGATCGGATACTCCAGAGCAAAGCCGTTGCCGCCATGGATCTGCAGCGCATTGTCGGCGCAGGCCCAGGCCACGCGCGCACCCAGAAGCTTGGCCATGCCGGCCTCGAGGTCGCAGCGACGGCCTTCGTCCTTCTCGCGCGCCGCAAAATAGCTGAGTTGACGCGCGATTGTGATCTCAACTGCCATCATGGCGAGCTTGTCGCGCACGCGGGGGAAGTTGGTCAGCGATTGCCCAAACTGCTGGCGTTCGAGGGCGTAGCGAAGACCCAAATCCATCGCACAGAGCGCGACGCCGACTGCCCGCGCGCCGGTCTGGATGCGCGCGGATTCGAACGTCTGCATCAGTTGCTTGAAGCCCTGGCCCTCTTCGAGGCCGAGCAGGTTCGCAGCCGGAACTTCGAATCCATCGAAGCCGATCTCGTATTCTTTCATGCCGCGATAGCCGAGGACGCCGATCTCGCCGCCGCTCATGCCCTTTGCCGGAAAGATTTCCTTTTCCGTACCGCGCGGTTTTTCCGCCAGGAACATGGAAAGTCCGCGATAGCCCGGACGGTCCTGATTGGTGCGAACCAAAAGCGTCATCATGTCGGCGCGCGCCGCATGGGTGATCCAGGTCTTGTTGCCATAGATCTTGTAGACATCGCCGTCTTTCACGGCACGTGTCTTGAGAGCCGCAACGTCCGATCCGCCTGAAGGCTCCGTGAACACGGCGGTCGGCAGTTTCGCGCCGCTGGCGATCAAGGGCAGCCAGTGCTCGCGCTGTTCCTTGGTGCCGCCGCACAGGATCAGTTCGGCGGCGATTTCCGATCGGGTCGCCAGCGACCCGACGCCGATATAGCCGCGAGACAATTCCTCCGAGACGACGCACATGGCTAGCTTGGACAGGCCCGCACCGCCGTAATTCTCCGGAATCGTCAGGCCGAACACGCCAAGCTCGCTGAGTTCCTTGACGACCTCGATTGGAATCAATTCGTCCTTCAGATGCCACTGATGCGCGAAAGGGGTCACCTTCTCCTGAGCAAAGCGGAAGAACTGATCGCGGATCATGCTCATCGTGTCGTCGAGGCCCGGTTCGCCGACGAACATCGCACCCTGATGCTTGACCATGTGGTCGACGATTCCGGCACGGACTTCAGGCCGTGTGCCCATCTTCACAAGTTCGGAAATCGCCTGCGTCCAGAAGCCGCTGATTTCATCGTCGCTCAGTCCCATGTCGTAGGGCCGCGCCACTTCGTTCTGGCTCATCGCAATGCCACCGGGCATCTGCGCCAGATATTCCGCAAACCCGCAAAGCAGGATCAGCTGCTCGATCTCGCCGAATTTTCCGGCTTGTTCCAGGCTGCGGCCCCAGCGCGCCATCTGGCGCAGCGCTTCCACATAGGTCGCGAGCCATGCAAGACCGTGCGTCGCGCGCTGCTCGCTGTCGAGGGCTTTGGACGATATCTTGCCGTCTTCGGTGACGAGCGCCGACACGGAAGTCTTGGCCGCGGCGAGCAATCCTTCCGCCGAGAATACGGCTTCTTCGCAGCGCGTGAGCATGTGGGGAACGGTAATCGAGAGCATGGAATAGCACTTTCGAATTTCGAAGGCGCGACCTTAGCGGAGTCCGTGCCGCAGCGCACCATGGGCCTAGCCCTTGCGGCATTGCGTCCGGCGCAAGCGATGCATTCGTTCAGAGACCAAGCCTCAGTGGCTCAGGGCGTGACGTCGAGCGTGAAGGCGAAGTCGCTGGTCGTCGGGATTGGTGCTCCCGCCTTGAGATTGCTGGCCTTGAACGTGAGTGTGCCGGGGGCCGCCGTATCGAACGTGAAGGTTGTTTGTTCGGGCGCATCCGGCAGATCGAGCGCCTCGGTCGTGCGGCCCGAAAGGATCAATTCAGGCGTGAAGTCTCCGTCCAGGCGCCAGTAATATCCGCTGCCGTGATGGCCGACGAGTTTGACGACCAACGGCTCGCCTTTCTTCACGTCGATCGTCTTGCCGGCATCTTTCTCCGTGACGACCACATCGGCGAGAGCGATTTGTGCGGACATCAGGCTGACGGCCAACACGATCGCCGGAAGCACAAACTGAAACTGGCGCATGACTATCTCCCCTTCAGAGGGGGGCATTCTACTCCGCGTTGCCCTCGAGCACATCCTCGAACGTGCGCAGACCCGTCCGCTGCGCGTTCACCAGGACCGCCATGTTTCCGGGGAGATGCTCATTCTTCCACATTTTTGTATGAGCGCGCGGAATATCAGCCCAGGAGAAGACCTCGGACATGCAAGGATCGATGCGGCGTTCGACGACCAGACGGTTGGCCTGGCTCGCCTGCAGAAGGTTTGCGAAATGCGAACCCTGAATGCGCTTCTGGCGCATCCACACATAACGCGCATCGAACGTGATGTTGTAGCCGGTGGTGCCGGCGCAGAACACGACCATACCACCGCGCTTCACGACGAGGCAGGAGACGGGGAAAGTCGATTCGCCGGGATGTTCGAACACCATGTCGACATCGTTTCCCTTGCCGGTGATGTCCCAGATCGCCTTGCCGAACTTGCGCGCTTCCTTGGTCCAGGCGTCGTACTGCGGTGTGCCGACCTGGGGCATCGCGCCCCAGCAATTGAAGTCCTTGCGGTTGATCACGCCCTTGGCGCCGAGCGACATGACAAACTCGCGCTTGCTCTCGTCGCTGATGACGCCGATCGCGTTTGCGCCGGAGACGGCGCATAGCTGCACCGCAAAGGAGCCGAGGCCGCCTGAAGCGCCCCATACAAGCACATTGTGACCGGGGCGCAGGATGTGCGGGCGATGGCCGAAGAACATGCGGTATGTCGTGGCAAGGGTCAGCGTGTAGCAGGCCGCTTCTTCCCAGGTCAGATGACGCGGGCGCTCCATCAGCTGGCGGTCCTGGACGCGGGCGAACTGCGCGAACGATCCGTCCGGCGTCTCATAGCCCCAGATGCGCTGACTCGGCGAGAACATCGGATCGCCGCCATTGCACTCTTCGTCGTCGCCATCATCCTGATTGCAGTGGACAACGACTTCGTCGCCGACCTTCCAGCGCGTGACCTTGGAGCCGACCGCCCATACGATACCGGACGCGTCGGAGCCTGCGATGTGGAACGGATTCTTGTGCGCGTCCATCGGCGAGAGCGGCGTACCGAGCGCCGCCCACACGCCGTTGTAATTGACGCCGGCCGCCATCACGAGGATGAGGACGTCGTGCGAATCGAGCTGCCAGGTCGGAACGACCTCGAGCTGCATCGACTGTTCCGGCGGACCGTGACGATCCTTGCGCACGACCCACGCGTGCATCTTCGCCGGCACGTGGCCGAGAGGCGGAATTTCTCCGATGTCGTAAAGGTCCTTGTAAACTTCGAGCGACGGCTTGGTCTCGGCTTGCGCCATGGTCATATTCCCCTGCGGCAGTCTTGTGCGGCTGCGTTATTGGCGGCGAAGTAGGCCTTCCTCTGTGCTGCAATGCAACAGAAATCGGTCACTTTTACTGTGCAAAGGTGACGCTTGACGCAATATTATTGCGATTAAGGTTTATGCGGCTTTCGACCCCACGGGGCCTTCTTGCCTTTGGCCTTACCCGCTATTTCCTTGAGTTTTGCGGCCTGCAGGACTGAAAGCGAGCTCCCTGCCGCACCTTTTTCGGGGTCTCCAAAGGCCCGCCCGTACTTTTCGACGCGCCCTTCGACGGACCCCAGAAATTCTCCTTCCCAATCGGACAGTTTGACGCCGCCCAGCTCTGCAGCCCGCCTAGCACGGCGCAAAGCGTTGAGCGCCGCGCGCTTGGCCTGCTCGCGTTGGTCAGGCTGCTGCTGTTGCTTCCGCGTTGTCTTGCCGGATTTGCGAAAGGACATCGCCGATTTTCGCAACCCTTTCAGGATGCCGCAAGCCTCGACAGGACATGCGCGATATCCTGCAGTGTGAGAAGACGAGGAGGAAAAGAACAATGGAAATAAACGGAGTTGCACACACGTTTATCACCGCAGGGAACTTCGCAGCGGCGCGTGCGTTCTACGGTCAACTCCTTCCATTTCTCGGTCTCACCGTCGTCGCAGATACACAGAACACTTTTTACTGCGTCGGCGGCCGAACCGGCTTTGGCATCCATGCACCGACAGCGGAGTATGCCGGTCAGCGCTTCAAGCAGGGCAGCGTTGGTCTGCATCATCATTGCTGGCGCGTTCGTTCGCGAGAGGACGTGGATGAAGCCCACGTCTTTCTGAAAAGCATTGGCGCACATATCGTGCACGCGCCGCAGCAGGACAATTTTGCGCCCGGCTATTACTCGGTGTTGTTCGAGGATCCCGATGGCACGCGGCTCGAAATCAACCATGTGCCCGGACGCGGCCTCTTCGCACCGGGAACGCGGATCGGCGGCGGCTACGCGGATGGCACGCAGAACGGCTAGCTAGTGCCGTGCGTGCGGATCGCGCTCACCAACCCTCACGGCAGTCGCCAGAACGTCGGTCGCAACGGGGCAAGTATAGAAGGCCGATCTCGAACAATTGGGGTTGTAGGCGAAGTTGAAATCGATGACCGCCGACTTGGGCGGAAAGCCGCCGAAGTCGGAGATGTCGACGTATCGGCCCGCGCCATACGCACCTTTCCCCGTCAGATCATCCATGAAGAAGGCCGACATGTCGGTCACCTTCTTGGCATCATTGCTGTCGGCATAGAAAGGCAGCGTGAATGTTTTTCCATTCAGCGTGAAGGTCGCATCGCCGGCGTGGAAGAATTGCTTGTCCGTTCCGCGCGAAGTACGAAACACGCGCGCAGGAAACTTCAGATCCGGCTTGAATGAAGCGGTTACGCGATACGCTGGGTCGTAGGGAAAATAGTCGACTCCCTTGAAGTTCAAGGCGTCTGCCCGCAATTGATTGTAGAGCATAAAGCGCGCACCGATGACTCCCGCGCTGACCTGCGTCGGAAATCCGGCGATGTCGATATTGGTATCGACGGGGACGCTCTTTGCGACGGTCGCCTCGGGAAGTTCTTTACCGTTCATCACGACATGCATGTGTCCGCCGCGGTAACTCGCGACGAGCACGCCCTTGTCCTTCGTGCCGGGGTGCCAGCGATAGGTGTCCGGCCTGCCCGTCACACCCACCAGGGTCGCGGACTGACCCTCACCGAGATAGGCCGCGTCCTGAATCTTCAGGATGGCATGCGGAATCTTGGCCCAGGCCTGGTTGGCTTCGACGATTTCGTCGCGCCACTCGACAGCAGGCGGCTTGGGCGCCTTCGCGGCAATGCTGAGGAACGCGACCGCTAGGGCCAATGCCAGCTTCACTTTGTCCATTTACGTTCCACCCGATTTTTCATTGCGTCGTCTCATTTTGCAGTGCAACAAAATATCTTATAGGTTGTCACATTCGCTTTTTGGAGAATGGTCACGTCGATGTCGCGCGACAAGCCCTGGATTTTTCGCACCTATGCCGGCCATTCGAGCGCGACGGCCTCGAATACGCTGTATCGGACCAATCTCGCAAAAGGCCAAACCGGTCTTTCGGTAGCATTCGATCTGCCGACGCAGACCGGATACGACAGCGACGATCCGCTCGCAAAGGGTGAAGTCGGCAAGGTCGGCGTGCCCGTCTCCCATATCGGCGACATGCGGGCACTGTTCGACGGAATTCCGCTCGACAAGATGAACACGTCGATGACGATCAACGCGCCGGCCGCGTGGTTGCTCGCACTTTACGTGGCCGTGGCCGACGAACAAGGCGCGCCCCGCGCATCGCTGACGGGCACGACGCAGAATGACATCATCAAGGAATATCTCGCGCGCGGAACCTATATCTTCCCGCCCAAGCCGGCGCTGCGTCTCACCACGGACATGATCGCGTTCACGACGGCCGAATTGCCGAAATGGAATCCGATCAATCTCTGTTCCTATCACCTGCAGGAGGCCGGCGCAGACGCTGTGGAAGAAGCAGCATTTGCACTTGCCGCAGCGGTGTCTGTGCTGGATGCGGCCAGGGATCGTGGAGCAATCCCGCCCGCCGAGTTTCCCAAGGCCGTCGGGCGCATGAGCTTCTTTGTCAATTCCGGCGTAAAATTCATCACCGAGATCTGCAAGCTGCGCGCCATGGGCGCTTTATGGGACGAGATCACGCGCGACCGCTACGGCGTGACCGATCCCAAGCTGCGCCTTTTCCGGTATGGCGTTCAGGTCAATTCGCTCGGACTGACCGAGCAGCAGCCGGAAAACAATGTCTATCGCGTTTTGTTCGGCATGCTCGGCGTGACGTTGTCGAAAAGCGCCCGCGCCCGGGCGGTGCAATTGCCGGCGTGGAACGAAGCGCTCGGTTTGCCGCGGCCATGGGACCAGCAATGGTCCCTGCGCCTGATGCAGATCGGCGCGTTCGAAACCGACATGCTCGAATACGAAGACATATTCGACGGCTCGAAGGTGATCGAAGAAAAGGTCAACCTGCTTAAGGGCCAGATCCGCGAGGAGATGGATCGCATTGCCAAGCTCGGGGGCGCCGCGACCCAGGAAGCCCTCGAATACATGAAGGAGCGTCTCGTCGCCTCTAACGCCGCTCGCGTCGAGGCGATCGAACGCGGCGACGAAGTGCGGGTCGGCGTCAACGCCTATCAGGAAACCGAGGTTTCGCCGCTGACCGCCGGTAACGGACACTTCATGACCGTCGATGAATCCGCTGAGGCCGATCAGATCGAACGGCTGTTGAGCTGGCGAACGGCACGCGACAGCAGACGAGTCGAAACCACGCTCAAGTCGCTTGAGCAGGCTGCGCGCAGCGACGCAAACCTGATGCCCATTTCGATCGAGTGCGCCAAGGCCGGCGTCACGACCGGCGAGTGGGCCCGCACGCTCCGCCGTGTGTTCGGTGAATATCGTGCGCCGACTGGCGTCGCCGCGACGGGGCCGTCGCGCAATGACGAACGAATCGGTGCTCTGCGTGAAAGCGTCGACGTCGCCTCGAAGAAACTTGGTCGCCGCCTGACGTTTCTCGTCGCCAAGCCGGGACTAGACGGACACTCAAACGGCGCCGAGCAGATCGCCATCCGGGCCCGCGATGCCGGCATGAACGTGATCTACAACGGCATCCGCTTTTCACCTGACGAGATCGTCGCCGAGGCGAAACTGAAGAAGCCGCACGTGATCGGCCTGTCCATCCTGTCGGGCAGTCACGTTTCGCTCGCGCGCGACGTAGTCGCGAAGCTGAAGGCCGCCGGCCTCACCGACATCAAGGTCGTTGCGGGCGGAATTATCCCGCCGCAGGACGAGGCAACGCTGAAAGCATCCGGCGTCGACGCTGTGTTCAGTCCCAAGGACTATGATCTCAACGAGATCATGCAGGGTCTTGTCGATCTGTCGGTGCGCTAGTTCAGGGTCCGTCCTCACCGCCGATGTCCAGAACGAACTTGTATTTGCCGTCGGTCTGACGTTTCCAGCCGGTGATGTAATAGCCCGTCACCTTCTGCTTGGTTCCGTCCTTCTTGGTGCCAGAATAGATCCACGTGCCGCGAGTCCAACCGAGCACTCCGTCAGGTGAAGCTTCGGCCTCCAGCGGCGTCCATTCGAGGCGGCTGTTCTTCTCGCCGTCCGGATTCTTCTTTTCAACGTCGGCGTAGTACGCCGCCGCGGCCGCCTTGCCGAGGATCGGCGGATGATCTCCGTCGAAGAGACGCACATCGTCCGTCATGAAAGCGAGAAACGCCGCATGTGCACCGTTTTTCACGGACATGTCGGAAAAGGCGCGATCCGCCGCCAGCATGTCTTCCTTGGCTCCCGCAAGTGCCGCGCTGCCGGTGAGAAGAAGGAGCGCGGCGGCGGTCAGAATTTTTCTCATGAATGATCTCCCCAATGTGGCGGCCAGTCTGCCAGACAATTGCATGCCTGGCGCGGGACTATTTCCTGGATCGCGCTAAAGGCCGAGCCGCGACCGAATGGAGCCGGGGCTTTCGCCCGCCATGCGCAGGCTTCGAAGGGTTATCGCCTGATCACGCTTGGAGAATTTCTTGCCTGCCGAGTCCAGAACAAGTCTGTGATGCGCATAGGTTGGTTCGGGCAAACCCAGTAACGACTGAAGCAATCGTTGCACATGCGTGGCGGCAAACAGATCGTTGCCGCGCGTGACCAGGGTCACGCCCTGGTAGGCGTCATCGACGGTGACGGCCAGATGGTAAGCCGCCGGCATGTCCTTGCGGGCAAGGACGATGTCGCCGAAGAGCCGCGGATTGACGGCAATCTCGCCATGCTCGCCCGAAGGGCCGGTTCCACTTTCGTGAAAAGCCAGGGCGCCCACCAGGCCGGCGGCTTTGGCGGTGTCGAGTCGCAGTGCGTATGGCTTTCCGGCTGCGATACGGTTGGTCCGCTCGTGCGCGCTGAGATGACGGCAGGTTCCAGGATAGAGCGGGCCGTCCGGACCGTGTGGCGCTTCAATCGCGCTGGCGATCTCTTCGGCAATCTCCCTGCGCGTACAGAAACAGGGATAGAGCAAACCTGCCGCGTCGAGCTTTTGCAGCGCGCCGCGATAGGCAGATGTCCGGTCGGACTGGCGCAGCACCGGCTGTTCCCAGTCAAGATCAAGCCAATGCAAATCCTCGAAAATCGCCTCGACAAATTCCTCTCGGCACCGCGCGGTGTCGAGATCCTCGATGCGCAACAGGAACCGGCCGCCTGCGGCATGCGCGGTCAGCGCAGCGAACGCATGGCCCAGATGCAGAAGACCGGTTGGACTTGGCGCAAATCGCGTGACAATCATTCGGCGAGATTACACGACCGGGCCGGCATGATCATACGCCCAGCCAAGCCTGAAGATGGGCCAGCCGTGGCAGCCGTGCGCGTCGCATCCTGGCGCGCCACATATCGCGGTATCGTGCCGGACTCCTATCTGGAAACGATGAATTCCAACGAAGCGCACTGGTGCAAAGTCGCATCGGGTGAAGAGCCAGGCGTAGGATTGTGCGTCTGTGAGGCCGACAATCTCGTCGTCGGCTTTGCCTGTTACGGTGCGGCACGTGCGCCCCAGTTCGATTTTTCGGGCGAGCTCTATGCCGTCTATTTTCTTCCCGCAATGATCGGCAAAGGGCATGGCGCTGCGGCCATGCTCGAAGCTGCGAGTGGTCTCAAGAGTCTGGGGTATAGCGACATGATCCTCTGGGTCATCGAGAACAATGAACGCGCCAGACTGTTCTACGAAAGTTTCGGCGGCACCGTTATCGCCAACTCGCGGCAGAGCTTTGAGATTGACGGCACAACGATATGGGAGGTCGCTTACGGCTTTCGGCCGCTTCCCGAACCACGTGCGAACCGCTAGAAGCAGACATGGCCATTGGCTTGCGTCCACTTTCCGGTCCGCGCCTGCCGCCGCAACGCGGCCAGGCAACGCATCTTGTCGTGCTCTGTCATGGCTATGGCGCCGATGGGAATGACCTGATCGGCCTTGCGCCGCACTGGCAACGGGAATTGCCCACCGTTTCATTCGTTGCTCCCAATGCGCCGGAACCATGCGCCGGTTCGCCGTCCGGGTTTCAGTGGTTCCCGATTTCACGCCTTGACCCGGGCGAGATGCAGAGGGGCGTCGAATCCGCCGCTGATGCGCTCAACGCCTTCATCGATGCAGAGCTCGCGCGCTCCGGCCTCTCGGGAGACCGTCTCGCCTTGGTCGGTTTCAGCCAGGGCACGATGATGTCGCTCCATGTCGGACTGAAACGCGCCGTGAAGCCGGCTGCGATTGTGGGTTATTCCGGCATGCTCGCCCGCGGTTCCGAGATGGAGCCGCTCGGCGCCGACACACCGCCGATTCTCCTCATCCATGGCGATGCAGATCCGATGATCCCGCCCGATGCGATGTTCGCGACGGCTGGCATGCTTGGCCATGCCGGCGCCTGCGTTCAATGGCATCTCTCTGCCGGCGTCGGACACGGCATCGATCCCGTCGGTCTCGAGATGGGCGGCACATTCCTCAGCATGGCGTTCCGCCATCAGCTCCGGCGGCGCGAACCGCAGGTCAATTGTCCCGTTCCGTAGGGGCGTTACCTATCTGTCACGGCGAATCGTCTATGGTGCAGGCCAGCTTGGCAGAGCCCGCGCTTTACCCTTATGGTTCCGCCGACCAAGAGGAGTGACGACCAAAGGAACGATTCCGTGTTAGCCGCCCGGCTTCCCGACAATTGTCCCGCGCTGGTGTTGAATGCCGATCACCGGCCGCTCAGCTATTTTCCCTTGTCGCTCTGGTCGTGGCAGGACGCGATCAAGGCGGTCTTCCTCGAGCGTGTGAACATCCTCGAAGAATATGACCGCGTCGTGCGCTCGCCCAACTTCGAGATGCGCATCCCGTCGGTCGTTTCACTCAAAACCTATGTCCGCCCGGCGCGCAATCCGGCCTTCACGCGGTTCAATCTGTTCCTGCGTGATCGCTTCGAGTGCCAGTATTGCGGCGCAGAAGAAGATCTGACGTTCGATCACGTCATTCCGCGTTCGCGCGGCGGCCGTACGACGTGGGACAATGTCGTGACCGCCTGCGCACCGTGCAATCTGCTGAAAGGCGGACGCCTGCCGCACCAGATCGGCATGCACCCCAAGCACCGGCCGCATCGCCCGACGATCAACGAATTGCGCAGCAACGGGCGGAAGTTTCCCCCCAACTATCTGCACGATTCCTGGGCCGACTATCTCTATTGGGACAGCGAGCTGGAACCCTAGCGGCGGTCGCGCCACATCCCGACGAGCGGCGGCGCGCCCGGAGGCGCGATGTTCTTGCGCGCGACAAACCCGGCGCGCTCATAAAGCTTGGTGTTGCGCGGGTTGGAGTTTTCCAGATAGGCCGGCACGCCCATCGCATCGGCGCGTTTCACGGTCGCCTCGAGCATCGCGCCGCCAAGGCCAAGCCCCTGCAGGCGCGGCGCCACAGCGATGAAGGCGAGATAGAAGTGATGCTCGTGCGGGTGGTTCTTTTCCATCGCATCGGCCATGGCGGAGCCGCGCATCAGTCTCGGAAATCCGCACAGGCGCACGAACAGCGGCAGGAGCCGCATCTGTTCCATGAAGCCGCCGGGGCTCGCTGCCGTCCCCGGCGGAAGCCACGCGGCGGCCACGTTGCCGTCGGCGCTCATCCACACTTCGCCGAACGGAATCGCGCGCGTCTTGAGCAGCCAGAAGAAGAACTGCTCCAGAACCTGCGCACGCCTAGGGCCAGGCCGGGCCATCCAGTTGAAGATCGGATCGGTCGTGAACGCCGCCGCGAACAGGCGCGATAGAACGGGCGTATCGGCATCCGTCGCGCGGCGCGGCGCGGATGCCGCGGCGAGGAGGGCGTGGCGGTCCTCGCTCATATCTTCTCCGACAGGGCGATCGCCAAGCGGCAGCCGGCCTTGATGCCTTCGCTCAGAAGCCGATAGCCCGGCGCGTCCTCAGCGCCGTGTGCAATGGCCGTATCGCGATGCACGACTTCCTCGAGGCGGAACGCTTCGACCGTTTCCTTCAGTTCCGGATCCTTGTCGGCCAGTCGCGCGACCTGCGATGCGTAGTGCTCATCGATCACCTCTTCGACGGCGGCGGTACAGGCCATCGCGGCTTTCTCGCCCAGCATCGCCGTCGCGGCGCCGAGCGCAAAACCCGCGACCCGCCAGATCGGTTCGAGCGCAGTCGGACGAACGCGTCTTTCGTTGATAAGCGTGTTGAACGTCGACAGGTGGCGCTGTTCCTGTTCCGCCATGTGGCGGATGGCGTCGGCAGCTTGCGACTTGCGGGCGCCCAACACCGCCAATTGGCCTGCATAAATACGCACCGCGCCGAACTCGCCGGCGTGGTCGACGCGGATCATCGCCTCGATATCGTCCGGCGTGCGCGTTCCGGGAAAGGCTGGGCGGGCTTTGCGGCTCATGACTTGCGGACCAATAAGAAGGTGCCAAGCGCGGCAGCGCCCAGCGATATGACAGCATTATACCCCGCCATCGAGATGCCGAAGAGACGCCATGCCGCTATGTCGCAATGGGGCACCGGCGCGTTGAGGTCGATCACGCCGGTAAAGACATATCCGGTGGTGCAGGCAGCCGGACCCGGCCACCAATGCCATTCCACGCCGGCATGAAAAACGCCAAGAGCACCCGACGTCGCCACCAGCAGCAGCGACAAAATCGCCAGCGGAAGCGCGATCGGAAGGTTTATGATTTTCAGGCGCAACAAAAGACCGCCGCCAAGTCCGACAATCGCCGCTGCGATATGCGGCCAGCGCTGCCAGTGACACATCTCGCAAGGCGGGTAGTTCAAGACATATTGAAAGAACAGCGCGCCGAGAATCAGCGACAATCCCACCGCACCTGCAAAAATTGCGATCTCATTTGCTTTCATCGCGCGAAAATCCGGCTCTCGTCGTCGAACGCCTTGAACTCCAGCGCGTTGCCGCTGGGATCGCGAATGAAGAAAGTCGCCTGTTCGCCGGGCTGTCCCTCGAATCGGATATCCGGCGCGATCACGAAGTCAACGTTGCTCTTCTTCAATCTGTCGGCGAGTGTGCGCCATTCCGGCATGCCAAGGATCACGCCGAAATGCCGCACCGGTACTTGTTCGCCGTCGACTTCATTATGCGCTTTATCCAAAACACTATCCGCGCTTAGATGCGCAACGATTTGGTGGCCGAAGAAATCGAAGTCCACCCATTCATCGCTCGATCGTCCTTCGGGACAACCGAGCAGGGTTCCGTAGAAGCTGCGCGCCTGCGAAAGATCGCGCACGGGGAATGCCAGATGGAATCGAGGGCGTGAGGTCATGTTGGATCTCGCCAAGCGTGCGAAATTTTTGAGTTCTGGGAGTGAAGGGAAGCTCATGGGCAAGCCTCTGGCAACCCGCCGCGGATCGAAACGCGAATTGCTGCGCATCGAAGGCCGCGCCGTGGAAGTCACCATGCGCCTCAATCCGCGCGCGCGGCGCCTGATCGTCAAGGTCCATCCATCGACGGGTGAAGTGACGGTCGTCGCGCCATCGCAGCGCGCGCTGGACCGCGCGCTCGATTTTGCGCGCGGCGAAACGCCCTGGATCGCGCGGCAGCTCGCTCAGGTACCCAAGCCGATCCCGCTGGTCCTCGGCGCGCGCGTCCCGTTCCAGGGAATTGAACGAACGATTCTGCGAGGAGAACCGGGAAACGGTCCGGTCTGGCAGGATGAGGCAGGCAACCTCTGTGTCACGGGACGTGAGGAATTTGCCCCGCGTCGCGTGCTCGATTTTCTCAAGCGCGAGGCTCGCCGGTCGCTGGAATCGCGGTCCATCGAATTTGCCGCCAGTCTCGGTACGAAACCGCACCGCATAGCGATACGGGATACAGCAAGCCGCTGGGGTTCCTGTTCGGCCAGCAAGTCGATCTCGTTTTCCTGGCGGCTGATTCTCGCCCCGGCCTATGTGTTCGATTATGTGGTCGCGCATGAGGTCGCCCATTTGCGCGAGATGAATCACGGGCCGCGGTTCTGGCGGCTGGTTCGCTCGCTTGTGGCGGATATCGAAGCGCCGCAGGCCTGGCTGAGGAAGAACGGCGCCGCGCTGCATCGCTATGCGGCGCGCAAGCAGCCCTAGGTTCCGCCGCCGCCAAACAATTTGTTGATCAGGCTTCCGATGTCATTTGGCTTTTCGTCGGGTCTTTCAACCGGCTTGACGGTCGACGGGTTCGTCGCCGTGTCGGTCGAAGGCGTGGTCGCCACGACATCGGCGCTTCCGGCGAGCGGCTTGACCGGCAGTCCCGCTTCGGCAGTCTCCATGAAGTTGTGAAAGATGCGCGCCGGCAGTCCTCCGCCTGTCGCCTTGGCCATCGGTGAGTTGTCGTCATTGCCGATCCAGACGCCGCAGATCAAGTCCGAGGTAAAGCCGACAAACCATGCGTCGTGATAGTCCTGCGTCGTACCCGTCTTGCCCGCCGTGGGACGTTCCTCGAGCCGCGCGGCCTTGCCCGTGCCTGTGCTCACCGTTTCGACCATCAGCTGTGTCATCTGGCCAAGATTGAGGGGCGCGATGACGGTTTCGGGGTCATCGACGCGATGGGTGAACAAGACCTTCCCGTTTCTTGTCCGTATACGGATGATACCGTAGGGCGGCGTGTTCACGCCGCCGTTGGCGAACGGTACATAGGCCGCCGTCAGTTCGAGCGGCGTGACCGTCGACGTTCCCAGTGCAAGCGAAGAAACAGCTTCAAGCGGCGAAGCGATGCCAAGCCGGTGCGCCGTCTTAGCGACGACCGCCGCGCCGACCTCATTTGTCAATTGCGCCGCAATCACGTTGGATGATTTGGCGAAAGCGCGGGTCAGGCTGATTTCGCCCTCGAAATGGCCCTCATAGTCGCTCGGCTTCCAGCCGTGGATGTCGATCGGGCCGTCATTCATCACGTCGTCCGGCGCGTGACCGTGCTCGAATGCGGCCAGGTAGACGAACGGCTTGAATGCCGAACCGGGCTGGCGCATCGCGTCCGTGGCGCGATTGTAGGTGCTCTGCTCATACGACCGGCCGCCAACCATCGCCCGCACAGCGCCATCGGGAGTCATCGCGACGAGGGCGGCCTCGCCCGCGTGCAATGCTTCGCCCTGTGCGGCGAGGCCAGTTGCGACGGCGCGCTCGGCCTGTGCCTGCGCGTCGAGATCGAATGTGGTCTCGACGATCACCGAATCGCCGGCATCCATCGCATAACCGGACAGCCGTGAAATGATCCAGTCGACAAAATAGCCTGATCCCGGCGTGCCTGCGCCGCGCACGATCCGCGGCCGTGTCGCCTGCGCTTCGGCGCGCGTCTTGTCGTCGATGAAGCCGGCATCTTCCATGGCGCGCAGAACAACTCCCGCGCGCGCCATCGAAGCATCCGCGTCGGCAAGCGGATTGAAGCGTGCAGGCGCCTTCACGCTGCCGGCCAGCATTGCGGCCTCGGGCAGCGTCAGCTTTTCGGCGGGCTTGCCGAAGAACCGCTGCGATGCCGCGTCGATTCCATAGACACCGGCGCCGAAATAAACGCGGTTGAGATAGAGAGTGAGGATCTGGTCCTTGGTGTAACGCGACTCCAGATACAGCGCGAGCATCGCTTCCTGAATCTTGCGTTCGAACGTGCGGTTGGGATCCAGAAACAGGTTCTTCGCCAGCTGCTGCGTCAGGGTCGATCCGCCCTGGCGCACATGTCCGGCGATCATGTTTTCGAGCGCGGCGCGACCGAGACCGATGGGATCAAGACCGAAGTGGGAGCGAAAGCGACGGTCCTCGATGGCAATGAAGGCGTTGGGCACGAAGTCCGGCAGCTTCGAAACGTCGACGCGCGCGCCTTGCGTTAGTCCGCGCCGCGCGATCAGGCGCCCCTGGTCGTCCAGGACCGTGATGTCCCGCGACGTGCCCTTGACCAACAACTGGCTGACGTCGGGAAGATCGGACAGGAAGTGCGACCAGAAGACGGCGCCGAAAATCAGGGCCCAAGCCGCCAGCAGCATGACCGCGTAGGGCCAGACCCGGCGCCTGCGGGGCTTCTTTGGCGGCGGCGCAGCATCACGCTCACCGCCCGGCCCGGCGGGTTCGCGCGAACTGCGATTTGCTTTGCGTGCCATGGGCGGGGCCGGTTCTAGGCCGCAAACGTTAACGCGCGTTAAACATCTTCGCTTTGGCCGAAGGGCACAAGCAACCTGTGCGGCGATACCGCGTCATGGAGGGGCTAGCCGGCCACTCGATCAGTTGTCGTCGCTGTCATCATCGGCGTGGTGCGGTGGTGCGGGCGACGCCGGCGGCTGCGCGGCGTGACCCGGCAGCGGTGGCATCGGCGGCACCTGCGTGCTGTCGATGCGGACATCCGCCATGCCGTCGTTCGACAGTTTGCCACGATAGGATTTGAGGTGGACGTTTCCCGACCCCATGGCGCTGATGCTCGGGTTGACGGCAACGCCGCCGAAATACAGGTCGCCGGCACCCAGGATGTCGACCTTCAGCGGATCCGCGACACCATCGGCGATCTTCACATTGCCCGACCCGGCGATGTCGACGCGCACCGGACCATTGACTTTAGCCGCCGTAAAATCGCCTGAGCCTGCAATATCGATGGTCACGCCATTCGAGACCGATCCGATCTGTGCGTCGCCGGAACCGGCGATATCGGCGCGGATGCTTCCGGCATGACCCGCCGTAATGCGGCCCGAACCTGCAATATCGAGCTTGAGTTCGCCCCAGACATCGGCGATCGCAATCTTGCCCGAGCCGCCAAGCGAGACATTGGCTTCGCTGACTTTGCCGATCGTCGCGTCCGACGACACCGACTCCAGGCTGACCGGTCCATAGGTGTCGCCGATGGCGGCGTTGCCGATGAGATCGGAAATCTTGACGGGCGTGCCCTTGGGTACGGTGACCTTGATCGAGACATGCCCCTGATTGTCGACGTCATGGATGTGCGAGAAGTCGAACCAGTGTTGCCAGTCCCAAACGTTGTAAGAAACCAAGTCGCTGCCATCGATATAGAGCGACCCACCTTCGTTCCTGACGCTGAGTCCGCCGACCAATTCCTTGCTGCCGGAGACGTCGACCTTCATGGGTCCGTCCTGAACGATGACGCGGATGTCACCGATCACGTTGTCGACATGAAGGCCTTTGGCGTCATAGCTCTTGGTGGGCCACGTGACCCAGCCGGTGTCGGCACCAAACGCGGGCAGCACCAGCAGGGCGGCGACGGCGGCACCGATCATCATGGAACGTGTCGAGCTACGCATTCGGGGTGCCCTCCTTAAGGGCGGCAGTCTATGGCGAACCAACACATAGTCTGTCCCCAATAGTTCGCATAGAACGCTAATTTCGCGGAGCAGCAATGCCGAAACGGAAGGGGAACAAACTAGTGCGCACCCCTAGGGCATGAGCCTGTATCCACCGCTTTCGGTCACCAGGATGCGTGCCTGGCCAGGACTGACCTCGATTTTCTGGCGCAGCCGGTAGATGTGGGTCTCCAGCGTATGGGTCGTGACCGCCGGATTGTAGCCCCAGACTTCGTGCAGCAGCGTCTCGCGCGGCACGGTCTCGCCCGAACGGTAGAGGAACTTGAGAATGTTCGTTTCCTTCTCCGTCAGACGGATCTTTTTCTCATTGCTGTCCAGAAGGACCTTCGCGCTGGGGCGGAACGTGTAGGGCCCGATCCGATAGACGGCATCCTCGTTCTGGCCATGGCTACGCAGATGCGCGTGCACGCGCGCCATCAGAACGGCGAAGCGAAAGGGCTTGGTGACGTAGTCATTTGCGCCTGATTTCAGGCCCTCAATCACATCCACATCGGAATCGGCCGCAGTCAAAAGAATGATCGGCGCGGTTACTCCGCTGTCGCGTAACGACCTGCACAGGTCGCGGCCATCGCCATCAGGCAGGCCGACGTCGAGAACGATGAATTCGTAAAGACCGTCCTTGGCCAGCGTCCGAGCCTCGGCACAAGTCGCGGCCTCGACAATCGTATAAGCTCCCTCGCTGGCCAGTTGCTCGGCCAACGAGGTGCGCAGCATTTTGTCGTCGTCGACGAGAAGCACGCGCTTGGCACTGGGCATGGGTGTCCGGATCAAAGGGGGCTGCGCAAACTCTACCCGGTTTTTGGACGGCGGTGTATGTGGATTGGGCAATGACCAAGCTCTCCCGTCCCAAAGCCACAAAACCCGAACGGACATCCTCTGTCGACCGCGTTATCCTCGGCGTAGATGCGTTCCGCCGTGGCCGCGCCGTGACGATCCGTGAAAAGGGCCGCGTGAGCCTCATACGGGCAGCGGAAACCATTACAGACAATTCACTCCGCGCAATGCGTTCGGCATCGCGTCATGCGCCAGTCCTGGTCTTGACGCATGCACGGGCACGGACGCTGAAGGTTCGCTTGTACACGCCTGACGTGGTGGCGCTGACTGTAGCGCCCGATTTCGACGCCGCGCATCTGCGCACGATCGCCGATCCGACGGATGATCTTACGTTTCCGATGAAGGGGCCGTTCGATGCTGTGCGCGGATCTTTGCCGCTCGCGCACTCCGCCGGCGTGAAACTCGCAAAGCTCGCGGGTCTTCTGCCCGCCGTGGTCGTTCAACGCGTCAAGGCAAGACCCGCAGACACGGTCGAGCTCTCGGTCGAGGACATTCTCGGTTATGACGACGAGATAATCCGTACACTGAAAATAGTTGCGCGCGCACGCGTCCCGCTCGAAGGCGCGGAGAAGACCGAACTCGTCTCGTTCCGGCCGGCGGATGGCGGGCCCGAACACTATGCGATCGTGATCAATGCGCCGCCAACGGCAAAGCCGGTGCTGACGCGGCTGCACTCGGAATGCTTCACCGGCGATCTTCTGGGTTCGCTCAAATGCGATTGCGGCGCGCAGTTGCGCGGTGCGATCGAGGAAATTTCCAAGGCGGGTGGCGGAATACTCTTGTACCTCGCGCAGGAAGGCCGCGGCATCGGCCTCATCAACAAACTGCGCGCCTATCGTCTGCAGGATCAGGGCTTCGACACCATGGACGCTAACGAGCGCCTGGGCTTCGAAGCCGACGAAAGGCTCTATGGAATTGCCGCGCGCATGCTCGGACTGCTCGGCTACAAATCAGTGCGTCTGCTCACCAACAATCCCGACAAAGTCGCCGCCCTCAAAGCGGCCGGCGTCAGGGTCGCAAGCCGTGTCCGGCACGCCTATCCGGACAATGAGCACAACCGGGCCTACCTGCGCACCAAGGCCGAAAAAGCCGGGCATCTGCTGTAGCGGCGGCAAAACTTGCCGGGTCGGACATTTACAAAATCCAGCGATTTGGCGGGCCCAGGACTGGCAAGGCACTTGCGTTGCGTAAGGCATGTCCTTCATCAGCATGCCTCCTCATGTGACCGCATCGCTCGCCGCCGGCCCGGCCGCGGCGACTGCCACGGCGTCGGGCACGGATGAAGGATTCTCGTTCCACGATCTGATCGACATCGTCAATCCGCTGCAGCATATCCCAGTTGTCAGCACGATCTATCGCGCCATCACCGGCGAGCACATCAAGACTTTCCCCAAGATCGCAGGCGACACCTTGTTCGGCGGCGTTACGGGGTTTCTTTCGTCGGTCGCGGATACGATCTTCGAAAAGATCACCGGAAAAAGCGTCGGCGACACGGTGCTCTCCTGGGTCGAAGACGAGATTTCGCCGAACACGCCCGCATCCACTGCCGTCGCGTCGGCCAATCCGAGTACCGCGCCTGTGCCGGCAACGACACATATGAGCTTCGGCGACCGATTGGTGGCATGGGTCGAAGATCTAGTTTCTCCCTCGGAGCCGGCGACTGCGCTCGCCTCAACTGCGCCGGCAGCGACGACGGTCGCGACTGCTGCACCCACGCCGCTGACCGCCGAACCGGCGACCGTCAGTCCGGCCTCGCTCGACACCATCGTCATTCCGGGCCAGGCCGCGCTGATGATGGCCATGAGCCGCAGAAATATCGACCAGGAACTTGCCGCTCGCGCAGCGAGTGCCTATCGCAGTACGCTCGACGTTTCCGGCAAGGCGGCCGCCAGCGCTCTTCATTGAGCCTGTATTCACGCTACTCTGGCGCGGATGGAAATCGTCGTCACGCCAAATGGCCCGCAGGAAGCCGTCGTTGATTGCGGCAGCAGCCGATTTCGCGCCGCCGTCGGCAGCGCTGGAATTGGCCGAAAGCGCAGCGAGGGGGATGGCGTCACCCCAATCGGCGTATTTGCGTTGCGAAAGGTTTTCTACCGCGCCGACCGCATTGCACGTCCCCAAAGCTCGCTACCGGTTGCCGTCATCACAACTGGCGATGGCTGGTGCGACGCTCCAAACGATCCGGCGTACAACCAGTTCGTGAAGCGCCCCTATCGCGCAAGCGTCGAGGCGTTGTGGCGCGAGGATCATCTCTACGATCTCATCGTCGTCATCGGGTTCAATGACGCGCCGGTGATACCTGGCGCGGGCAGCGCGATATTCCTGCACGTCGCGCGCGATGACTATGGAGCGACGCAAGGCTGCATCGCGCTTGCGAGGCATGATCTTGCTGAAATAGTGGCCCAACTGGCGCCGGGCGATATGATAGTCGTCAGGGCCTAGCTCGTTCGCCGAATATGGCGCTGCCGACGCGCACATGCGTTGCGCCGAAGCGGATGGCGATTTCGAAGTCGCTGCTCATGCCCATGCTGAGAAGCGGCAGATCGTGCTCTGCAGCCATCTTGGCGAGCAGCGCAAAGTGGGGCGCCGGACTTTCATCCGCAGGCGGTATGCACATAAGTCCCTTCAGCGGGAGCTTCAGGTCGCGCGCATAGGCGATCAGAGCCGCAGAATCGGCCGGCATCACACCCGCCTTTTGCGGCTCTTCGCCCGTGTTCACCTGCACGAAGAGAAATGGGTAACGATCCAGCCGATCCATCTCCGCTCGCAGCACGTCGGCCAGCCTGGGACGATCGAGCGTCTGGATGGCATCGAACAGCGATACCGCCTCGCGGGCCTTGTTGGTCTGCAATGGACCGATCAGGTGCAGCTCGACATCGGCATATTCCTCGCGAATCCCGGGCCATTTGCCTTGTGCTTCCTGGACGCGGTTTTCCCCGAACACGCGCTGTCCGGCTATCAGGGCGGGGTAGATGTCCTCTGGCCCATGCGTCTTGGTCACGGCCACCAGCGTGGTCGACGCGGGCGGCTTCACAGCCGTCTTTCGCGCCGCCTCGATGCGCGCGACAATGGCCGACAGATTCTCGTTGATCAGTTCAGGTGACATGTGCCGCACAGCTTGGCGCGCCGCAAACTAGCAAGCGCAGCCGCGCATCTCAACGCGCGCTCGCCGCATGCCGGGCGCGTGCCGATGTTGATCCTGATGACCGATGATGAGCGCTTGCCCGATCCGGCGGCTGCCGCCCGGCTGTTGCCGAAAGGCGCGATGATTGTCGTGCGGTCCCGTGGCAATGAGCGCCGCGTAAGGCTTGCGCACGAGCTTGTCGCACTGGCTCGCCCACGAGGGTTGATCGTTCTTGTCGCAAATGATGCAAAACTTGCAAGGCAAAGCGGGGCAGACGGATTGCATTTGTCGCAAGCCAATGCGGCGCAAGCCATGCACTGGCGCGCGGTGCGGCCCGACTGGTTTATCTCGGCCGCTGCGCATGATCTGCGGTCCGCCGTTTCGGCGAAGGCCGTGGACGCGGTTATCCTCTCGCCCGTCTATCCGACAGGATCGCACCCGAACGGACGGACGTTGACGCCGGTGCGCGCCAACGCAATGGCGCATGCGCTCTCACTTCCGGTTTATGCGCTCGGCGGCGTGACTGCCCGCAACGCGCCACGGCTTCACGGCTTTGCTGGACTCGCAGCGATCGGCGCGCTTGCGCCCTAAATGTTCAGCACCGCGTGCAGGAACACCGCGTCCATGCCGATGACCGGCGCACCGTTGTAGAACGTGCCGCTCGTCCGGCTGTAGTTCAGTTTTTCCCAGCCCGCGGACAATTGCAGATTCGTGTTGACCGCATAGGCGCCGTCGACCAGCAGCGCATGCGTGCCGAGCGTCGGGGCAGCCAGAAAACCGTCTGATCGCCCGTTGCCGAATTCGACGCCCGCACTCCAGGAACCATAGGTGATCGTCGAGCTCAGATGCAGGCTTTGCGTGTTGCCGCTGGCGAACGCATTGTTGATGTCGAAAGTGTATGTGTCGGCCTGGCGATAGGCGCCGCCGAAAGAGATTTTCACGTCGTCATTCACATCCCAATCGATCTGCGTGCCGAGGCCCCAATCCGTCAAGCCCTTGTGCCCCAGCGTCTTGGCGTCGTCATGGCCCAGGATGATGCCGCCATAAACGCCCAGCGTGAGAGGCCCGAAATTGTCGGTGTAGTTGATGGCGGCTTCCCACATGTCGGTCTGTCGGTTCGGCGCATGCGGCCCCGAGTTCAGAAACGGGATGACGTCCTTGCCTTCCGACGGCGTGAAGGATGCGGCGAACTGCACACCGAACAGGCGCGGCGAGTAGTACGAAACCTTTGCATAGTTCAATGACGATTCGACCGAGCTGTTGAGCGCAAAGACGTTTGTGAATGCCCGCCCGGTCGACGGATCACGAAAGAATGTGGCGTTGGAATTGTCGATCGTGACTTCGGGATTTACCGTCGGTCCCGTGATCGTCAGCGCATAGGCTGCGCCGTCGGCCATGCCGACATCGATGCGGCCAAGGCCGGTCTGCGCCGAGCCGTAGGCTTTCTGCACAAATCGGCTGCCGTAATTGTCGCCCGAGAGTTGGTCGTGATAAATTTCGAACGTGCCTTTCAGCGACAGCGCAAGCCCGCTGTCATAGTCGCGCTGCAGCCGCGCGTTCACCGACGCGGCGCCGGTCACGCCGGACGTGTCGAGGCCAGGCGCGCTGGGCTGGTCCGCCGATAGGGCGCTGCCATAGGCCTGACCACCGAGCGAATAGGTGAAATCGCCAAGATCGCCGGAGACCGGGGACAGACTCCAATCGTCCCAACTCGCGGCATTCGCCGGTACGGCTGCGAGAAGCGCCACAAAGGCTGTCGCGGTGAATGAACAAATCCGATGGTGCATCTGACGTCCTGGTCGAAGCAGCGAAGAGCGAACGGCTTTGCGTGGCGGCTGGATGTCTCATGCGAAGGCGGGTTTTGCAAAGCCAAGTTTGGCGCGAAGGCGGGCCGCAGTACAATTTACAGGCACCTCCGCCGTTGCACGCATCCGGGCAGCCACGTATAAGCCCGCCCCAGGGGGGACGCGCGAACGACGCCGTCCAGGCGTCCAAAACACGAAAGCGGCCCAATGCGAATCCTGACCGTTATGGCCTTGGCCCTCATTCTGGCCGGTTGCAGCTCCAACGATACGATGCCCGAGACAAGCGCAGGCTCGACCGCCATTACGGCGGGTGGCGCCCGGACTTTGGGCGTGAATTCCTATCTCTGGCACGCCACGCTCGACACCCTGTCCTTTATCCCGCTCGCTTCGGCCGACCCGTTCGGCGGCGTAGTGATCACGGACTGGTACTCAGCACCCGAAGCCCCCAATGAGCGCATGAAAGTCACGGTCTATATCCTTGACCGCAATCTGCGTGCCGATGGCCTCAAGGTCGCGGTCTTCCGCCAGACCAAATCGAACGAAGGCTGGGTAGACGCCCAGGTGGCCGCCGATACGGCGACGAAACTCGAGGACGCCATCCTGACGCGCGCCCGCGAGCTTCGACTTGCGAGCGAAGGCAGCTAGAAAGACCAAATCGCTGTAGCCTGATCCGTGCCGGAGGCCTCAGCGCCAACTTCACCGGCACCGCGAGGACTGTGCAGCAATGGCGCGTTACAACGCCAAGGAATCGGAAGAAAAATGGCAGCGCGCATGGAACGCCAAGCAGGCGTTCCTGACGCCTACCGATTCCTCAAAGCCCAAATACTACGTGCTCGAGATGTTTCCCTATCCGTCGGGGCGCATTCATATGGGTCACGTGCGCAATTACACGATGGGCGACGTCGTGGCGCGATTCCGGCGCGCGCAGGGTTTCAACGTGCTGCACCCGATGGGATGGGATGCGTTCGGCCTTCCGGCTGAAAATGCGGCGCGCGACGGCGGCGTCAATCCGCTCGAATGGACATACTCGAACATTGACTCGATGCGCACCGAGCTGCAGGCGCTGGGACTCGCCATAGACTGGACGCGTGAATTCGCGACCTGCGATCCCGCCTACTACCGTCACCAGCAGAAGCTGTTCATCGACTTCTACAAGGACGATCTCGTCTACCGCCAGGAAGCCGACGTGAACTGGGATCCGGTCGATCTGACCGTGCTCGCAAATGAGCAGGTGATCGACGGCAAGGGTTGGCGGTCGGGCGCGCCTGTCGAGCGGCGCAAGCTCTCGCAGTGGTTCTTCAAGATTACCAAGTTCTCGCAGGATCTGCTGGAGGCGCTCGAAACGCTCGACCGCTGGCCCGATCGCGTGCGCGTCATGCAGCGCAACTGGATCGGCCGCTCCGAAGGGCTGCGCTTCGCGTTCGAGCTGTCGAACAAGGAAAAGCTCGACGTATTCACGACGCGCCCGGACACCTTGTTCGGCGCCAGCTTTGTCGCCATCTCGCCAGATCATCCGTTGACGGAGGAATTGGCGAAATCGGATCCCAGGCTCGCGGCCTTCGTCGCAGAATGCCGAAAGACCGGTACTGCCGAAGCAGAGATCGAGACGGCCGAGAAGATGGGCTACGACACCGGTCTCACGGCAACGCATCCGTTCGATCCGAACTGGAAACTGCCGGTGATGGTCGCGAATTTCGTACTGATGGGGTACGGCACCGGCGCGATCTTCGGTTGTCCGGCGCATGACCAGCGCGACCTCGACTTCGCGCGCAAGTACAAGCTGCCTGTTCTGCCGGTCGTCGTGCCGGAAGGCTCGGATCCGAAATCATTCGTCGTCGGCGACGAAGCCTATGACGGGCCGGGTAGGCTTGCGAATTCGCAGTTTCTCGACGGCATGGATGTCGAGGCGGCAAAAAATGAAATCATCTCTCGGCTGGAAAAGCGCGGGGTCGGCAAGCGCACGGTGAATTACCGTTTGCGCGACTGGCTGGCATCGCGTCAGCGGGCCTGGGGTTGTCCCATCCCGATGGTGCATTGCGCCAGGTGCGGCGTCGTGCCCGTCAAGGAGTCCGATCTGCCGATCAAGCTGCCGGACGATCTGAACTTCAACGTCAAGGGCAGCCCGCTCGACGCCCATCCGACGTTCAAGCACACGACGTGCCCGTCATGCGGCGGACACGCGACCCGCGATACCGACACGCTCGACACGTTCGTCGATTCGTCCTGGTACTTCGCACGCTTCGCCGATCCGTTCAGCAGCGAGCCGGTGAACCGCGATGCGGCGAACTACTGGTTGCCCGTCGATCAATATATCGGCGGCATTGAGCATGCGATTCTGCATCTGCTCTACTCGCGGTTTTTCACGCGCGCGATGCATGAGACGGGCTATGTGAAACTCGATGAACCTTTTGCCGGCGTCTACACGCAAGGCATGGTGTGTCACGAGACATACAAGGGCCATAACGGCAACTGGCTGCAGCCCGACGAAGTCGAAAAGCGCGACGGCAAGGCGTATCTCAAGGGGACCGACGTCGAAGTGACGGTCGGCTCCTCCGAGAAAATGTCGAAGTCGAAAAAGAATGTCGTTGCGCCGATGGGCATGATCGACATCTTCGGCGCGGACGCGATCCGCTGGTTCATGCTTTCGGATTCGCCGCCGGAACGCGATGTCGACTGGTCGGAGTCAGGGGCCGAAGGCTGCTGGCGGTTTGTGCAGCGCATTCATCGTCTCGTGACCGAGGCAGAGAATTTGCCGCCGCCCGGCACAACGATCGGCACCATCGATGGCGCGGCGCTGGAGCTGCGCCAGGCAACGCACCGCGCGATCGCGGCGGTCACGGATGATGTCGCAAATCTGCGCTTCAATCGGGCGGTGGCGCAGCTTTACACTCTGGCGAACGCGATCCAGGCGGCGGAAGCCGTTTCGGGCGCGGTGCGCCGTGAGGCACTAGAAGCGATTGTCCTGATGATCGGTCCCATGATGCCGCATCTGGCCGAAACCTGCTGGGAAGCGTTGGGACACAAGACGATGATCGTCGAAACACCCTGGCCGTCCTTCATCGAAGCACTGACGCGGTCCGAGACCGTCACCATCGCGGTACAGGTGAACGGCAAGCGGCGCGACGAAGTGACCGTTGCAATCAACGCCGATGAAGCGAGCGTTCGGCAGGCTGCGCTGGCGCGTGACGGTGTCGTGCGCGCCCTGGAAGGCAAGACGCCGAAGAAGGTCATCGTCGTTCCCGGCCGCATCGTGAACATCGTCGCATGAAACGCTCAGCGGCCCTTGCGATGACCTTGCTGCTGGGCGGCTGCGGCTTTCACCCGCTTTATGGCGGCATGGACGCCGGCATGAGCGCGACGCTGTCGTCCATCTATGTCGAACCCGTTTCCGATCGCCTGGGTTACGAGCTGCGCAACACGATGATCGATCTGCTCGATGGCCCGGGGACCGATGCGGGCGCGGCCTATCGCCTGAAGCTTTCCTTGAACGAGACCTCGCGCGCCGTCGCGTTGCAGAACGACCCCAACAACAACGCCACCATCACGCGCTACAACGACACGCTTTCGGTGAGCTATGAGCTCACGGACCGCGCGGGAAAGCTTGTAACCAAGGGCCTGGAGACAGGTCTTTCGTCCTACAACGTGCTGCCGACGGGACCGGCCATCGCGCTGAGTCCGCAGGCCAACTACGGCACCTTGGCCGCGCAGCAGGACGCGGACAAGCGGGCAGCCGAAGACATCGCCAATCGCATCCGCTTTGATCTCAACGTCTACTTCGCCAAGCGATGACCGAAGTCAAAGGTACGAGCATCGACCGCACGCTCACCCATCCTCCCAAGGATCTGGTGGCGGCGCTGATCTTCGGCCCGGACCAGGGTCTGGTGCGTGAGCGGGCCGAAACGTTGATCAAGTCGGTTGTTCCCAATCTCAAGGATCCGTTCCTGATCGCCGATCTCGATGACGGCACGCTCGCATCCGACCCGGCACGCCTGTTTGACGAGGCGGCGGCGATCTCCATGCTTGGCGGCCGCCGCGTCGTGCGCGTGCGCGGCGCCGGGAACAGCCTGGCCAAACTGTTCGAGCGCTTTCTCGATGATCCCGCCGGCGATGCGCTGGTCGTCGTCGAGGGCGGCGATCTCTCGAAGGGCACCGGCCTTCGGCGGGTGTTCGAGGAAGCGGACAACGCGGCCTCCATCGCCTGTTACGGCGACAATGCGCGCGATCTGCCCGATGTCGTGCGTGACGCCTTGAAGACCGCGGGGCTTTCCATCGCGCCAGATGCCCTCGCCGACGCTGCGTCGCGTCTCGGTTCGGACCGCGGCGTGACGCGACGCGAACTCGAAAAGCTGGCGCTCTACGCGCATGGGCAAAAGCAGGTGACTCTGGACGATGTCCGCGCGGTGCTGGGTGACGAGGCCGAAGTGCGCAGCGAAGAAGCGCTCGACGCCGCGGGGCAGGGCGATCTCAAAAGGCTCGATCTGGCGCTTGAGCGGCTCTGGGTGGCCGGCACCTCTGCGATCGCCATCGTCCGCATGGCGCTGTCGCATTTCCAACGCCTGGCGCTTGCGCGCGCGGAGATGGACAAGGGCGAACCCTCCGACAGCGCCATTAAGAAACTGCGTCCGCCCGTTCACTTCATGCGCGCAACGTCGTTCAAGACCCAGCTCAACAACTGGGACTCCCAACGCCTTGGCGATGCGCTCGACCTTCTTCTGGAAACAGAAGCCTTGTGCAAGACGACCGGCATTCCGCCGGAGACCGTGACCGCAAGAGCGCTCTTCAATGTCGCGGCCCTCGCGCGATCGGGCCGGCGCTGATGCTCAAGATCCGCATCATCCCCTGCCTGGACGTGAAAGACGGGCGCGTCGTGAAGGGCATCAATTTCGAGCAACTGCGCGATGCCGGCGATCCGGTGGAGCAGGCGATTATCTATGACGCTGCCGGCGCAGACGAACTTTGTTTCCTCGATATCACCGCAAGCCACGAGAATCGGGGGACACTTCTGGACGTCGTGCGCCGCACAGCCGATGTCTGCTTCATGCCGCTGACGGTCGGCGGCGGCGTGCGCACGCTCGAAGACATTCGGGCGTTGCTGCTTGCCGGCGCCGACAAGGTCGCGATCAACACAGAAGCCGTCCGCAGGCCCGAAATCGTCCGCGAAGCGGCCGAAAAATTCGGCAGCCAGTGCATCGTGGCCGCCATCGATGCCAAGCAGGGCGCGCACAATCACAACGCGCCGCCCTTCGAAGTCTTCACCCATGGCGGGCGAAACGCGACGGGAATCGACGCCGTCGCGCATGCCAGGAAGCTGGTGGAATATGGCGCGGGCGAGATTTTGCTGACCTCCATGGACCGTGACGGCACGCGCGCCGGCTACGACATCCCCTTAACGCGCGCGATAGCGGATGCGGTCCCGGTCCCGGTCATCGCGTCCGGCGGCGTGGGCAAGCTGGATGATCTTGTCGCAGGCGTGCGCGATGGCCATGCCAGTGCCGTACTTGCCGCGTCAATCTTCCATTTTGGCGAGGTCACCATCGCAGAGGCCAAGCGGGCGATGGCCCGGGCGGGATTGCCGGTTCGCCTCGCTTGAGGAATGATCGGCGCATGGAAGAACCGCGCGTCGCAATCGTCCGCTCCTATCGCCTGATCCACGGCAACGGCAATGCCCGTGCCGTCAACGCACGTCGGGTCCGGCTCACAAAGCGCATGTCGGTGGAGGAGGCGTTTCGCGCCACGGTTCTGGAATGCCTGGCCCAGGTCGGCGGCAATGCGCCTGCGATCCGCGCCCGCGATTCGCGCGGCGTGCATCAGATCCGCGTCGGCCTGCGCCGGCTGCAGATGGCGCTCAAATCCTTCGGCGAATATGCCGACACTCCCGCGCTCAAGGCGCTGGGCAAGCGCGGCCGCAGGCTTGCCGGCGTGTTCGGTCCCGCGCGCGACCTCGATGTTTTTGCGGACGAGCTGCTGCCGCAGGTGCCTTCCACTTTCGCCGAGAATGAATCGTTTGTCGCGCTGCAGCTCGCGCTGCGCCACGCTCGCGGCGAGGCTTGGGACGACGCGTTGTCCGAAGTCCATAATCCGGAGTTCGGCGCGTTCCTGAACGATGTCGCCGCGATCGCGGAAACCTTGCCGCACAACGACACGCGGATCGGAAAATTCTCCGGCCGCTCGCTCGATGAGCTTTATGCAGTGGTCAGGAAACGCGGCAAACGTGCGCATGGCGAGTATGACGCGCAGACGCACAAATTGCGCATCGCGCTCAAAAAGCTGCGCTACGCCGCCGAATTCTTTGCGCCGCTCTATCCGCCGAAGAAGTCGGCGAAGTTCATCAGAGCCCTCAAGCTTCTGCTCGATGAACTGGGCGCCGCCAATGATGCGCACGGCGTCGACGAGGTTCTTAAAAGGCTCGGCGACGGTACGGAGCTGCGTTTCGCCAAGGGCGTCATCATCGGCTGGTATGCGGCGCGCGAGAAACGTCTGGCGCGGCGCGCCATGGAAAGCTGGCGCGATTTTAAACGCCTCAAACCCTTCTGGTCCTGAGCGGAACGTTCAGTCCCGCAATCGACGGCACCCCGCGTTCGTCAAGACTCAAAACCAAAGCCTGTGACAGGTCGAGCTTTGCCGGCATCGGCGTCAGCATGTCCCAGCCCGTCGCGAGCGTGTAGGCCGAACGCAGCACGCCGCGATGTGCGACGGCAATGGCGTCGGAACGCACGGCTGAAATTTCGCCGAGGAAACTTGACAGCCGCGCCAGGAGCGCCCGTGTGCTTTCACCACCCTTCGGCGTGAAATCGATACCGTGTCCGGCGCGCTCGAATGCGTCCTCTCCATCGCGTGCCAGAATCTCCGCGCGCGTGAGACCTTCCCACTCGCCCCAATGATGTTCGCTCAGGCGCGCATCGATGACCGGATCGCTCAGACCAAGCAATGTCGCGGTTTCGCGCGCGCGGCTGAGCGGGCTGACAAAGGCACGGGCCGTTTCAAATCCGGCCGGCGGTGCGAGGCCGGCCATCTTTTCGCGCCCCGCCTGGCTGAGCGGTATGTCGGTGCGGCCCTGAATGCGGCCCTGTTCGTTCCAGTCTGTCGGCCCGTGTCGGAGAAAGGCGATGCGCAATTTGTCTTTTCCCGTCTGGTTCATGCAGGATACGCCATTGCTATAGCAGAAGAGAGCCATGCGCCGCGCCATCGACACGACCAAACCGGACGATTTTCCGCCCAACGTCCAGGCGATCTTCAGACGTCAGGCGCCCTGTTCGGCCTGGCTCAACCAGGAGCTTTTGGAAATCGACGTCGAGGAGGGCTGGGTGAAAATCGGCTACGATCTTGGCGAGCCCCACTTCAACCGCTTCGGCGCGCTGCATGGCGGCGCGATTGCCTGCGTCATGGACGATGTTCTCGCGGTTGCTGCCGGCGTCATTCTGAAATGGGGCGAGATCGCGCCGACATTGGAAATGAAAGTCAGCTATCTCAACCAGGGCGGGGCAGGCAGGCATGTCGCCGAAGCCAAAGTGATCAAACGCGGCCGCCAGATCAATTTCCTCGAAGCAACGCTTGCGCGGGAAGACGGAAAAGTCATCGCAACCTCGACGGCGACGATCATGATCGCGCCGATGAAGCGGCCGGACGGGGCCAAGAAAGACTAGTCGTTCTTGCCGGACAATGCGCGCGACGTCCGCGCCGCGTCGCCATAGATGCCCCGCGCCATCAGCGAAAGCTCGGCATTCATGCGGGTTTCGTACACTTCGGCCCGCATGCCGTGCACGCTGCGCGAATCCGGTTCGGCGAGAGACGCCATCTCGGCCAGATGACAGGCAAGCCGCAGGTCGCCGCCATGCGCGAGCTCCAGCGCGCGTTTGGCGAGTGTCTCCGCGCCGCCGGCGAGACGCGCCGTTTCCATGGCGATGGCGGCGTCGCCCGGCGGTTTCAGATTGGCGGGATTGCCGTCGTACCAGCCGCCATATTGACGCCAGATGTTGCGCACCACGAACTCCGGCTCGTCATAGACCGGACGCAGATAGGGCTTCTCAAGCGTTTCCTTCGGCAGCGACACGGACTTCAGGATCGTATCGAGTTCTGGCGCCGGTGTTCATCAGCTCGAGCGTCTGTTTGAGAAGCGATTCAAGCGCGCCCGCGACATCGTCCAGGACAAGCGCGATCCGATCGCGTCCTGCGATCGGCAGGCCGTGCGCCGGCAACAACAGTTCCGGTTCGAGCGCCGCCATGGCGCGCAGGGCGTTCGCCCAGTCGAGCGGATAGCGCTGCACCTTTTGCGGATTGCCCGCGTTGGGAAAGACCCAGATCAGAAAGTCGCCGACCACGACCGCTTTGTGTTCCGGCACCCAGGCCCACAGATGATCGTCTGTCTCGCCCTTGGCATGACGCATGTCGAAGCGCGTTCCGCCGCTCGCAAATCCCATGCGGTCGCTGAACTGCGTATCGGGCTCGACCCATGTAGCAGGGCCGAAGTGACCAGCCGACCCCAACTGGATACGGCTTCGGCCAGCACCGCCGAACTGGCGCGCATTGATCGCCATGTTGTAGCCGGACGTGAGGTTGTACCTGTCGAAACGCGGCTTGACGTTCTCGTGCCCGATGACTTGCGGCCGCGCACGTCCCTTCTCTTCGGCTTCGGCAAGTATCGCGCCTGCGCCGCCGACATGATCGACATGTCCATGCGTGTAGGCGATGGCGCGTACCGGATCCGGTGTCCAGCCGCGCATCGCCTTCACGATCTGCGGGCCGAAGGTTTCAAGGCTGGTATCGAACAGAACAAGCCCATCATCCGTCCTGAACAGCACGACGTGGCTGAACGCCTCGATCATGGCGATGCCGTCGGCGACTTCCGAGAGTTCACCGGTGATCCGGTTGACCGGAAGATCCCGCACGCCGCTGACGCCGTCGGACGAGATGCCGGTTGTTCCGTCGATGATGGATTGCGAAAGCTTGAGCAGGTCGGCCACGAAGCAGCTCCATTCTTGTTCTGCGAAGCAGACTAGCAGCGCCGCTTCAAATATCGATCTCGGCGATCACCGGAACGTGGTCCGAGGCTTTTTCCCAGCCGCGCATTTTGGTGACGATCTGCTGCGACTTGAGAGCATCCTTCAGTGCCTGGCTGACCCAGACATGGTCGAGCCGCCGGCCCCGGTTCGAGGCTTCCCAATCGGCGGCGCGATAGCTCCACCAGGAATAGGCCTTCTCTTCCGCGGGAATGAACTCGCGCGTGACGTCCACCCAGTCGAACGCCGCTTTTACTTCGCCGAGAAGCTCGGTTTCGACCGGCGTGTGGCTGACGACGTCGAGCAACTGCTTGTGGCTCCATACATCGTGCTCCAGCGGCGCGATGTTCAGATCGCCGACCAGGATCATCGGATGGTTGCGCTTGCCGCGGCGCCTGGCGAACACGCGCTCCATTTCGCGCAGGAAGTCGAGCTTGTGCGCGAACTTGGGATTTTTCTTCCCGTCTGGAATGTCACCTCCGGCCGGGACATAGAAATCGTGCAGTTCGACGCCGTTCTCCAGCATGACGCTCATGTGCCGTGCGTGCCCCTCGCGGCAGAAATCGACGACCTGGGTCTTCTTGAAGGGGATGCGCGAAAGGATCGCTACCCCGTGATAGGCCTTCTGGCCGTTTACTGCCTGGTGCACGTAGCCCAGCTTCTGGAGTTCGCCACCCGGGAAAAGGCCGTTTTCGACCTTGATCTCCTGCAGCGCCAGCACGTCCGGCTGATGCTCCTTGAGGAACTTGGTGACCAGTCCGATGCGCAGCCGGACCGAGTTGATGTTCCAAGTGGCGATCTTCACGACTGGCAACTTCCTCCCATGCAAGAACTGCATAACTTCTTGCTGCAACGCACAAAAATCGTATTACTTCAAATACTTATACAACTAAAAACAATTCCTAAATGCTAAATACTTTTGAATTCGTTCATTGAAAGCGAACTTTTGCACCCTATATCCCTCTTGTCGGGCGAGGTCGCCCACGAAATTTCAGGGCCGAAGGGAGCGCGGGGCGCAGCCAAGGCCGGACAAAAAGGAGAAGAACCATGACCCATACTAATCGCCACGTTCCGGCTCAGCATTCGGCCATCAACGAACTGGTCGTCAACCTGTTTACCGGAGCCATTCTTGTTCTGACGGGCATTCTGACTTTCGCACAGTTCGCGAGCGTCTAAGTCCGATCAAGCCTTTGCCGGCGCGCCAACCTCCCCCCCGAGCGGCGTTCCGGCAAGAGGCCAGCGGGCTCTCGGCGAAACCCCAATGCCGTCGAAGAGCCCCAACTGGCCCTTTTCAACCCCCGCCCAGGCGATCATCGCGGCGTTGTCCGTGCAGAGCCCCGGCGGGGGTATTTTTTTCTGAAAACCTTCGCGTGCAGCAAGATCCGTCAATGCCTGCCTGATCGCGCCGTTCGAGGCGACGCCGCCGGCCACCACGAGCGCCGCGCCGCGCGCATCCGGAAAATCGCGGCGGAACAGTTCCATCGCAGAGCCACTCCGCTCGATCAGAATATCGATCACGGCCGCCTGAAAGCTGGCGGCCACATCCGCAACGTCCACACGCTCGGTCTGAACAAGCTGGCGAACGGCTGTTTTCAGGCCTGAAAAAGAGAAGTCCGCACCTTCGCGCCCACGCATGGGACGCGGCAAGGCGTATCTCTTCGGGTTTCCCTCTTTCGCCAGCGCTTCGATGCGCGGCCCGCCGGGATAGGGCAGGTCGAGCAATTTTGCCGTCTTGTCGAACGCTTCGCCCACCGCGTCGTCGATAGTGGTGCCGTAAAGCCGGAACCGGCCGACACCTTCGACGCCCAGAAGCTGGCAATGTCCGCCCGAGATCAGCAGCAGCAGGAACGGAAATTCGACGCCGTCCGTAAGCCGCGCCGTAAGCGCATGGGCTTCGAGATGGTTGACCGCGATCAGCGGTTTTCCGGCGGCGAGCGCCAGAGCCTTTGCAGTCGTCAGGCCTACCATCACGCCTCCGATCAGCCCCGGCCCAGCCGTGGCGGCCACTGCGTCGACCTGTGAAAGCTTGATGCCTGCCGCAGCCAGCGCTTCGGCGACGATTCCATCGATTTTTTCGACATGGGCGCGCGATGCGATCTCGGGCACCACGCCGCCATAGGGCCGATGCTCCTCCAGCTGGCTGAAGACGATATTCGACAGGATTTCACCCGGTCCCGGCGCAGAGCCGCGCACGACCGCAGCGGCGGTTTCATCGCAGCTTGTCTCGATGCCCAGGACAGTCAGTGCGCGCAATTCCCGCCGGCCTTTGAAAGGTTCGCGGCAGTCCTCTAAACCCTTTGCCGTCATGCCGCAAAACAGAACCCTTCGACTCGGAACCCGTGGATCCAAGCTGGCGCTGGTTCAGGCTGGAATGGTCCGCGCCGCCCTCATCGGCAAGGGCCAGCCCTGCGAGATCAGCATCCTCAAAACCTCGGGCGACCGAATCCAGGATCGCTCGCTCGCCGATGCCGGCGGCAAAGGGCTTTTTGTGAAGGAACTCGAAGACGCGCTTTTGCGCGAAGAGGTCGATCTCGCCGTTCATTCGATGAAGGATGTGCCGACGGATCTGCCGCCAGGCCTCGCGCTGACCGCGTTCCTGCCGCGCGAAGATCCCAGCGAAGCATTTCTCTCGCACAAGGCGAAGACTCTGTCCGACCTGCCCAAGGGCGCACGGATCGGCACCAGTTCGGTGCGCCGTCATGCGCAAGTTGCGCGTCTGCGGCCGGATATCGATATCGTCCTGCTTCGCGGCAATGTCGACACGCGCCTGCGCAAGCTCGATGAAGGCGAGATGGATGCGATCTTCCTCGCCTATGCTGGCCTGAAGCGTCTGGGGCTGCAGGAGCGGGCGACGACGGTTCTCTCGACGTCGGAGTGGCTGCCTTCGCTCGGACAGGGCGTGGTGGGAATTGAAATCCGCGAGGCCGACACCTTCGCGCGCGAGAAGCTTGGCTTTCTGAATCACATGCCAAGCGAGATCGCATTGACGTGCGAGCGCGCTTTCCAGAATTCGCTGGATGGTTCGTGCCGGACACCGATTGCCGGACTGGCAACCGTCGACGGCCATACGCTAGCATTTCGCGGCGAAGTGCTGGCGCCTGATGGAAGCGATTCCGCAGCGACGCAGTTTTCGATTTCGCTTGGCCATGATCCGCGCGGCACTGCCGAAGCCGCCGGCCGCGATTGCGGCCTCGCGCTGAAACCGCGCGTCGCAAAGTGGCTCGTCCTGTAATGCGTGTTCTCGTCACGCGGCCGCTGGAAGATGCGCGCGAGACCGAGGCATACCTCAAGCAGCGCGGGCACGAGGCGGTGGTCGCGCCGTTGCTTACCGTCAATTTTCACACCGGACCGCAAATTGATCTCGCAGGGGTTCAGGCCATCCTTGCGACCAGCGCCAATGGCGTGCGCGCTCTGTCGCGCAGGACACACCGGCGCGACTTGCCGCTCTTCGCCGTCGGCCCGCAGACAGCACAGGCGGCTCGCGACGTGGGATTTTCCATTGTGAAGAGTGCAGAGGGCGATTCCCTCGCGCTGGCCAAATCGGTGCCGAATTGGGCGTCCGCAGCCAACGGTCCGCTGCTCCATGCCTCAGGCGCGGACGGTGAGGGAAAACTGGCCAAGGCCCTTGCGGATGCCGGTTTCAAGGTGCGAACCGAGTTTATTTACGATGTGGGAGCGGTGACGGAGTTGCCGGCGCTTGTCCGCCGCGATCTTGCAGAAAAAAAGATAGACGCGGTCCTGCTGTTCTCGCCCCGCAGCGCACGCACCTTCGTTGAGTGTGTCGTGGCTACGGGCCTTGGCGCCGCCGTCCAAAATGTCACCGCTGTGTGCATCAGCGGTGCGGCGGCCGCTGCGTTGGCGCCACTGAAGATGCGGGACATCCGAATCGCCGAAAGGCCGAATCAGAAGGCTTTGCTGGACTGTTTGGGCTGAGAGCCAAACGCGATAAAGATTCCCGCATACCGTGCGCATTTTGCTAAATTCATACACCCACCTTTCGACCCGTTCCGGGTTGCATCACTTTTCAGGAGTAGACCGTCATGCGCTGGATCATGATCGTTCTTGTCGCGATCGCTGCGTTGCTGGGCATCGCCTTTCTAACCTTGAGTGCTCCCGATATTCCGCGTGCGACTTTGGAAGCGAAGTACGCGACACCGCCTTCCCAGTTCACAGTACTGCCCGACGGCGCACGCGTGCACTATCGCATTCGCGGCGCGGCCGACGCACCGACGCTCGTCCTGCTGCACGGCTCGAATGCTTCGCTCTTCACCTGGGAGCCGTGGTCGAAGACGCTCTCCGATCATTTCCGCGTCGTGTCGCTTGATCTTCCGGGACACGGCCTGACGGGCGCGGTGCCCAATCACGACTATTCCGGCAAGGGCATGACGAATTTCGTTGCGGAATTTGTCGACAAGATCGGGCTCAGGAAGTTTGCGCTGGCCGGCAATTCGATGGGCGGCGGAATCGCCGCGCGGTTCGCGGAAACCCATCCGGATCGCGTCACTGCGCTCATTCTCGTTGATGCAGCAGGCATGCCGTCAAAAATGGGCGACAGGATTCCGCTCGCCTTCAAACTCCTGCGCCAGCCATGGCTGCAGGACGTCCTGGCCCATGCCGATCCCAAGCCGTTGGTGCGCGAAGGTCTCGGAAAGGCAATCGTGCGCAAGTCGATCCTGACCGAACAGATGATCGATCTGTACTCCGACATGGCGCTTCTCGAAGGCTCGCGCGCCGCGACCTTCGAACGATTCAACCAGCTTGGTGGCGATTTCAACTTTGTGAAGGACCATGTCGGCGCGCTGAAGATGCCGGTGCTCATTCTGTGGGGCGAGGAGGACCACCTCATTCCCGTGGACGCTGCGCATACCTGGAACAAGGCCATTCCGGGTTCAAAACTGATTATCTATCCGGCAACCGGCCACATCCCGATGGAGGAGGTGGCGGACAAGTCTGCCGCCGATGTCCGGACGTTTCTTTCAACGCCTGGAGGACAATGATTTGCCGCCGGAAACTGTCCGTTAACGTACAAAGAATACAATCCTTAGTTGTAGTGACACTGAAGGATGGCTCCTTGGTGTTTTTCGCGTGGGGTTGGGGCGGTCGGACCCCCTCGGACCGTCACCTCTGAAGACGAACGGACGGCATGGTCTCCAATAGGCTGGCCGTCCGTTTCGTTTTGACCAAAGCTTGACGCCGTCACGCACACATCTAACGATGTTGCGATGCAGCAGGACGCCTTGGCCCATACAGAAGACTTCGGCGGACCCGACCGCCACCAGGCGACGCATGCCGGACGTCCGGGACGGGACACGCCCTACCAGAACTACACGCTCGGTCTGCCATTCGACGAGATGTTTACGCGCAAAGGCGAGGTTCATCCGCACTATGCTGCGCTCGACGGCAGGCTGACGACGCTTCCCGCAGGCGAGCTGATGCGCCGGCAGCAGGCCTGCGAATTGTCGTTCCTGCACCAGGGCATCACTTTCACCGTCTACAGCGACAACCAGGCGACCGAGCGGATCATCCCGACCGATCTGCTGCCGCGAATCGTCACAGCCCAGGAATGGGCGCGGGTCGACGCCGGCCTCAAGCAGCGCATCACGGCGCTGAACCTCTTCCTGCGCGACATCTACAGCGACGGCCGCGTGCTGAAAGACGGCGTGGTGCCGCGCTCCATGATCTACGGATCAAAGCACTACCGCCGCGAGATGCGCGGACTGCCCGTGCCGCATGGCGCTTACATCAATGTCTGCGGCTCGGATCTGGTGCGCAACGAGGCCGGCGATTTCGTCGTCCTGGAAGACAATCTGCGCGTGCCCTCCGGCGTCTCGTACATGCTGGCGAACCGCGACGTGGTGCGGCGCGCCTTTCCGGCGGTGTTCCGCTCCATGAACGTGCGCGCCATCGAACATTATCCCAATGAGCTGTTATCGACGCTTCGCTCGCTCGCGCCGTTCCATGAGGATGTTTCGATCGCGGTTCTGACGCCCGGCGTTTTCAATTCCGCCTATTTCGAACATGCGTTTCTCGCGCGCCAGATGGGCGTCGAGCTGGTGGAAGGACGCGACCTCCTCGTCAACGACAACGTCGTTTATGCGCGCACGACGAGCGGGCTGAAGCGCATCGACGTCATCTATCGCCGCATCGATGACGACTTCGTCGATCCGCTGATCTTCCGCGAGGATTCCTCCCTCGGCGTGCCCGGAATCTTCAACGCCTATCGCGCGGGCAATGTCATCATCGCCAACGCGCTCGGTACCGGCGTCGCCGATGACAAGGCGGTCTATGCCTATGTGCCAAGGCTCATCCGCTATTATCTTTCCGAGGAACCGATCCTCAACAATGTCGAAACATTCCTCTGCCGCGAGGAAAAGTCGCTTTCGCACGTGCTCGCCAATCTCGACAAGCTGGTGGTCAAGGCGGTCGGTGAATCGGGCGGCTACGGCATGCTCGTCGGGCCGCACGCCAGCAAGGCCGAGCGCGAAGCCTTCGCGCAGAAAATCAAGTCCGATCCGGACAATTACATCGCCCAGCCGACAATCCAGCTTTCGACGGCGCCGACTTTCGTCGATGGCGGTGTCGAGCCGCGTCATGTCGATCTTCGCCCCTTCATTCTCCACGGCGAGCACACGACAATCGTGCCCGGCGCGTTGACGCGCGTCGCGCTCAAGCGCGGCAGCCTTGTCGTGAACTCGTCGCAGGGCGGGGGTTCGAAGGACACCTGGGTGCTGTCGGAATGAAACCATGCTGAGCCGCGTCGCAGACAGCCTCTACTGGATGGCCCGCTATATAGAACGCGGCGAGCACACAGCACGTCTTATCGCCGTGAAACTGGAATCCATGGTGGAGCAGTCGCGCGAAGAGGCCGATGCCGCCTGGCACCGCGTGGTCGGTGCGCTGTCTGCGGAAGAATTCGCGCCAAAAGCGCACGACGCCTACACGATCACGCAAGCGCTCGCCTTCAACCCGCGCAATCCGTCTTCGCTCGTCTCATCGCTGCGCCTCGCGCGCGACAATGCGCGCCAGGTCCGTGAGCAGCTTTCCACAGAGGTTTGGGAACATCTCAACAAGCTGTACCTGCGTCTCCAGCCGGTCACCACGGATGCCGTGTGGGGCCATCATCCGGCGCGAACGTTCCGCGAGGCGCTTGAAGATTTCCATACGCTGGAAGGCGTGGTCTATTCGACTCTCAGCCACAATGAAGGCTGGCACTTCCTGCAGCTCGGCCGGCACATCGAGCGCGCGCAGTTGGTCAGCCGCTTGCTGGATCTGCACTTTCGCAATCTATCCGGATCGACGGCGCCGAAATATTTCGACTGGCTGGTTCTGCTGAAGTTCTGCACGGCGTTCGAGCCCTACTGCAAGGCCTACACGGCTGCGATCCGGCCCGAAAAGATTGCCGAATTCCTGATTTTCGACGGCGAGTTTCCACACTCCGTGCGCTTCTCCATCGACCGGGTGTGCGATGCGCTCGAGCGCGTGGCGACATCGGCGCCGCCGGCGCGGCGCGCGTCTGTCGAGCGGCTGGCCGGCAAGCTGAAAGCAACAGTCGATTTCGGCCAGATCGAAGAGCTGATGAGCGGCGCCATCGTCCCGTTCCTCGCCGACGTCACGCATCAATGCGAGCAGATCCACGATTCGGTTCATTTGTCCTACATCACCTATGGCGCGGAAACCGTGCTGTGACCGGTTCGTGCGCTCCCGATTCTCGGTTTGAGGTCTAGATGTTTTATTCCATCCGGCACATCACGCGATTTCGCTACTCCAGCCCGGTGCGCGAGAGCGTGATGGAATTGCGCATGCAGCCGCGCTCCGAAGGGCCGCAGGCATTGCGCAGCTTTCAGCTCAGCACCAATCCGCGTGCCCAGCTCTACGCCTACACCGACTATCTCGGAAATGCCGTCTATCATTTCAACGTGCTGCGTGAGCATGAGGAACTTAGGATCGAGGCGCAGGCGGTCGTCGAGATATTGAGCATTCCGACGCCGCCGCCGGCTGCGGACCTCCTCGAATGGGGCCGCTACAATTCCTACAATCTGAGCGACGACCAGTTCGATCTGCTCGAACCGTCGACGTTCGCGCGGCTGTCGCCGCAATTGCTGGAATTTATGCAGCAGCAGAATCTGATGAAACCAACGGGCGATCCGCTTACGGCATTGCGCATGCTCAACACGACGATTCGCGACGCCTTCCAGTACATGCCCGGCATCACCGACGCACAGTCGCCGATCGAGGTTGCGCTCAAGGAACGGCGCGGCGTCTGCCAGGACTTTGCGCACATCATGATCGCGATCGCGCGCCACTGGGGGATCCCGGCGCGCTACGTCTCGGGCTATCTGCATCATCGGCCGCGTTCGCAGGATCGATCGGGCGACGACGCCACACACGCCTGGCTCGAGGCCTATCTGCCGAGCCTGGGATGGATCGGGTTCGATCCGACCAACGACATACTCGCGGGCGAGCGGCACATCCGTGCCGCGGTAGGCCGCGACTATGCGGACGTGCCCCCGACGCGCGGCACGTTCAAGGGCGGCGCGCGCAGCGAACTGGCGATTTCAGTCGTGGTTGAGCCGACCCAGGCGCCGGTGCGGCATGAAGACTTTCTGCGCGTCGCCCGCCCCATGGGTGCACCGCGCGCAACACCGTCCATGCCGGAACATATTTTCCACCAGCAGCAACAGCAGCAACAGTAGCGGCGCCAGCCGTGGCGATCAGGCTTTCTTCCCGGCGACGAAGGCTGCGAGTTCGTCGGCGACCTTCGGCATCAAACTAATCCAATCGCCGAATTTCCTGGGGCTGTAGACATGGCTCTTGCGGTACCAGGGGTATTCGTCGGTTCCCAGCTGCGGCCAACTGCGGCTCGACATGATGAACCAGACCTCGGCGCCCACGGCGCCGGCGCTTGCGGCGGCGGCGGTGGGAGCAGAAATGACAAGGTCCACCGCAGCGGACAGCGCCGCCGCCGACTCGATGTCGTTTTTCAGGTCGACGCCCATATCGTGGATGTCGATGCCGAGCTGATCCTTGACGCGCGCGATATCGGCAGCGCTGTCGCCATATTGGAGATTGATGAAGGTCGCGCCCGGCGTCTTGAGAATCGGCGCCCAGAGGTCCAGCGGACTGTAATACTTGGCGCGTTTGTCCCCGAGCATCATCGAGCGCCAGCAAAGCCCGACATAGGGACCCGGGCCCTTTGCACGCAGCGCCGCTCGAAATGTTGCGACCTTTTCAGGATCGGGCTTGAGGAACGCTTTGCGCGGGAAAGAGTCGAGCGTTTTGCGCAGGTACTGCAGCACCGAACCCATGGGCGTCCAAAAGTCGGGTTCACCGCGGTCCGTCACGAAATTCAGGAGCCGCAACGGCTTGGAGCCGTTTGAGTCGATCAGCGTGCGGTCGTCATAGGTTCCGACGGTCGCCTTGGGAAACGAGCGCTGGAACAACGTAACGAGTCTGGGATCGACGACGATGTCGAGCTTGCCGTTCTCGCCGACCGCGCGTTCCAGGTCGGGAAGGATGTTGGCGAACATGAATTCATCGCCGAGGCCCTGTTCGCCGATGACGGCGATCCGCTTGCCGGAGAGGTCTTCGCCCTTCCATTGCGGCGCTTTGATGATGTGATTGATGTAGGCGCGAAAGCGAGGATTGTTTCGCGCTTCATAGCCAGCAAAGCCTTCTTCGATCCGGCCCATGCCGATCAGGCAGATAGCCCGCGAATGCTCGGTTTCCAGGCGCTCGGCCGGATCGACGCCGATCTCGAGCGCTTTGTCGTAGGAGGCGAGCGCCTCGTCGAGCATTCCCAGATGGGCATAAGCGTAACCGAGATTGTGATGGAGGCGCGCAAAATTGGCATCCAGACGTACCGCCTCGTTGTAGAAGACAAGGCTTTCTTCGGCCCGGCCCTGCTCGGCGAGAACGGTGGCCAAGGCATTCCACAGGATGGATTCATTGGGCAGGCGGTAGATGGCGCCGCGCAAAATCTCGATCGCATTTTCGATCTGGCCCATGTCGCTCAGGACGCTGCCAAGGTTGTTGTAGCCGAGCGGGCTGTCGGGACAGCGGTCGATGTAGAGGCTGAACATCTTCGCCGCGCTTTCGCGCTGTTTCAGGTTCCAGGCAATGAGCCCCAGGTTGATGAGCAGCTCCGCATCGTCGGGATCGAGCTTGAACGCGCGCTCATAAGTGACGAGCGCCTTGTGGACATGGCCCATGCGCTCCAGCGCCATGCCAAGCACATGATAGGCCTTTGCATTGCCGTCATCGACGTTCGACGCCTGCAGCGCGAGTTGACCCGCACGCACGATGTCTCCGCGGCGCCATGCCTTCACGCTGCGGCGAAGGATCTTGTTCGACTTGTGCCGGATGAGGGCTGCGGACGCTTCCTCCTGCAAGGCTTCGAGCTTGTCGAGCGCCTGCATCTTGGCGTCGATGCCGGCGAGCGATTCCAGGGAAGGGGCGGCCTGCGGCAATGCCATGTCGAAAAATCCGGGGTTTTCCGGCCTGAATAGAGCGTGATCATGCTTAACCGTCGGTGAACATTCCGTCCGAAATTGCAAGGCTTTTGTTAACCCTGGCGGCGCTACTGTGCGCCCATAGAACACGCCTGCCGGCCGCTGGCCGCACGGAGACCAACACGATGCCGCTGAAACTTTCTCTGAAACCTGGTGAGAAATTTGTTCTCAACGGGGCCGTTCTGACCAATGGCGACAAGCGCATCAGTCTTGTCATTCAGAACAAGGCCTGCGTGTTGCGCGAAAAGGATATCATGCAGCCGAGTGAGGCGAACACGCCCGCCCGGCGCATCTACCTGCCGATCATGATGATGTATCTCGATGCGGATTCCAGCGAGCAATATTACAATGATTTCGCGCTTCGCATGACGGAATTCATGGGAGCGGTTCAGCACCGCGAAACACTCGCCACATGCATCGAAATCAGCCGCGATGTGATGGCGGGGGCCTACTACAAGGCCCTGATGTTGTGCAGGAAACTTTTCGACTTTGAACAGGAACGATTGAGCTATGACCCTGAAAGCCTACCGAGACACGCAGCGGGTTACTGAAAACCCGCGCGCAACGGAATACCGTCTTTTCGGCCAGGTGACCGGCGCACTGATCAATGCCCAGAAAGCGGGCGTGGCAGGCGGACCGCTGGCCGAAGCGGTGGACTGGAATCGTACTCTGTGGCGCACGCTTGCCGCCGATTGCATGGACGACCGAAATGCGCTGACGCACGACGTACGCGCCAAAATCGTTTCGCTGTCCCTGTGGGTCACGAAATACTCCAAGCAGGTCACGCGTGAGGGCGCTCCGCTCGATCCGCTGATCGAAGTCAATCGCACCATCATGCAGGGCCTTCAGGGCGCGGCCTGATCGATCAATCCTCGACGTGCAAAAATGGCCGGCATCGCAAGGTGCCGGCCTTTTCGTTTTTGCCCGGCGGCAAATTGTGCCTAACGGCTCACCCGGCTGCCTCAAAAATACTATAATATAATCAATTGGTTATTTGGTTTATCCGGGACGAAATTCTGGCACGTCGCTTGCGAAGTGTCTGGCGGGAGAAATCTCGGACTAGTGACGGGCAGCACGCCGTCGCCCACCAGAACGGAGACTACGATGTCATTCAGCGTCAACACGAACACCGGCGCACTCATCGCGCTGCAGTACCTCAACGCGACACAGTCGCAGTTGGCCCAGACACAGAGCCAGATCAACAGCGGCCTGAAGGTAGCTTCCGCCAAGGACGATGGTGCGACGTATGCCATCGCGCAAAATCAGCGCGGATCGATTGCCGGCTACTCTTCAGTCATCAACAGCCTTAGCCGTGGCTCGTCCGCCATCGACGTTGCGCTTTCCGCGGGTCAGTCGATTTCGGATCTTCTTATTCAGCTCAAGACCAAGGCCCTTTCCGCGGCCGACGCTTCCGCCGATACCGCCAGCCGTGACGCCCTCAACCAGGACTTCACCGCTCTTCGCGATCAGATCACCACCATCGTGAAGAACGCCATCTTCAACGGCGTCAACCTGGTCGACGGTTCGACGAAAGAGATCACGGCCCTGGCGTCTTCGGACGGTTCGCGCCGTATCACGACCCAGGCACAGAACCTCAACCTCTCGGGATCGATCGTCACCATCACCTCGACGGCGTCGATTTCCACGCAGTCCAAGGCGTCGGCGTTGATCGCAACCATCCAGGCGTCGCTGACGAATGTGGACTCGGCCCTTGCCAAGCTTTCGGCGGGTGCCAAGAAATTCTCCATTCAGAGCACGTTCTCGCAGAAACTGTCCGACACGCTGACCAGCGGTCTTGGACAGCTCGTCGATGCCGACCTCGCCAAGGAAAGCGCGTTGCTTCAGTCCTTGCAGGTCAAGCAGCAGCTCGGCGTTCAGGCTCTGTCGATCGCCAACCAGGCGCCGCAGACGATCCTGTCGCTGTTCAGATAAGACGATAAAATTGGGTGTTGGCGGAAGGGCGGCGTCAAAAACGCCGCCCTTTTTGCGTCCGCGTCGCTACACATCTCGCCATACGATTCCCATCTGCAGAGCTGAACTGACCGACGACATCCGCGAACGCGGCTTCACAGTGCTTGGCCGCCTGAAGACGGGGCGGATCGTGCCGAGTCCGTTCAGGAATTGTTGACCATAGGATTTCCGCCAAAAATCCGTGCAGAGATAGGCAATCCTTGCCGCGTGCCCGGCAAAAATTTCCGCTTCGGCGGCACAAACTGCCTAATGCAGACAATCCACGCCAAATTTTACCGGGTCGCTCTTTCCTAGTGCGCCACGCAATCGATGGTTAGAAATTTCTGAATCCCGTTCGGCATGAGCCTTGCCAGTAGAGGGCTGGGCAAAAGGCCCATGAGCAAGAAGCTCGAGCAAACCAGAACGGAGACAACCATGTCCTTTAGCGTCAACACGAACAACAACGCCGCAACGGCATTGCAGTATCTCTCTGCCACGCAGTCGCAATTGTCCGTCGTGCAGCAGCAGATCAACAGTGGCTTGAAGGTCGCCACTGCACGTGACAATGGTGCCATCTATGCCATCGCGCAGAACCAGCGCGGTGCGGTCGCCGGTTACACGGCGGTCATCGACAGCTTGAACCGCGGTTCGTCCGCCATCGACGTCGCGCTCTCCGCCGGCCAGTCGATTTCGGACCTTCTGATTCAGTTGAAGACCAAGGCGCTCGCCGCTTCGGACGCTTCTGCTGATACCGCCAGCCGCCAGGCTTTGAACCAGGACTTCACCGCGCTTCGTGACCAGATCTCCACGATCGTGAAGAATGCCGTGTTCAACGGTCTGAACCTGGTCGATGGTTCGACGAAGCAGATTACGGCCCTGGCGTCTTCGGACGGCTCGCGCCGCATCACGACCGCCGCGCAGAACCTGTCTCTGTCGGGCAAGATCGTGACCATCACAAGCACGGCGACGATCTCGACGCAGTCCAAGGCTTCGGCTCTGGTTGCGACGATCCAGACATCGCTCACGGACGTGAACTCCGCTCTCGCCCAGCTTTCATCGGGCGCCGCGAAGTTCTCGATCCAGTCGACCTTTGCCCAGAAGCTGTCGGACACGCTGACGGCCGGCATCGGCAACCTGGTCGACGCGAACCTGGCCCAGGCCAGCGCCGCGTTGCAGTCCCTGCAGGTCAAGCAGCAGCTTGGCGTTCAGGCTCTGTCGATTGCGAACCAGTCGCCGCAGACGATCTTGTCTCTGTTCCGCTAAGCCTGAGAACGGCGGGGGTAACTCCCCGCCGCTTTCATCGGACGCGGAAAGACCGAGCCAATCGGTCATTCGCCCCGGGGCGAAGGGAAACACTGCTGGTGGGCAGTTCTTTTTGGGGAAGCGGGCGGTGGCCGGGGGGCCGCCGTCCGTTTTCTTTTGTGCCGGATTTCAGAGACGGATTCCGCTGACGCTGAAGCGGAAGTGGCGCGCACCAGCGCAGTAGCTGCTGGGCTTGCGCGTGTCGTCGAGTTCAAGCGCCGACAGCATCAACTGGCAGAAAACGCTGCCGCCCGCCGCGCGGTGCGTGAGCAGTCCGAGCGGTGCGCCGACAGCGCGGTCGACGTCCACGCGCACGCGTGTCTGATCATCGCCGAGTTCGGCCCAACCTTCCGTCATGCCGAGGCCGTGAGCCGAAGAAACAAGGAAAGAGACGGGCGCGCCGTGGTCGACGGTCTGGTCGCCCAGCGCAAATGTCTCCGTCGCGCGGCCGCCGTTCGTGGTTGTGAGCGAAAGCCTGTCTGTGTCAAAGGCGTCGGGAAGCAGAGTGATGTGCCCGAAACGCAGGCTGCCCTTGCCCCAGTCCTGCCAGTGGAAGACCACGTCGAATTCGACGCGGGGTGCATCGTGCGCGAACCGCAAGGTCTTTTCGATCGGCCCCTTCGCCGTTTCGATGCGGCCATGGACGACGATGTCGCCGTTTGCATCCGTCCACTTGCGTGTTTCCGCCCATTCCAGATCGGTGACCTTATGTTCGCCGGGCGCCTCGAAGACGCAATCGCCCGTGTACCAGTCGGCCTGCAGCGTGATGTCGTCGAAGTGGCCATGTGCAAGGCCGCCGAGCGCGGCGCGCGCATGATTGGCGAAGTGAATTGTTTCGGCGGCCAGGCCGCGGCGGCGGTCCAGCCGTGCGGTGACGAACGGCGTCGAGATGTCGATGTGGCGCGCCTGTATGGCCTCGCCCTTCCTGCGCAGCGCTGTGTGCAGCGCTGGTGCGGGCCAGCGCTTTTCCGCCTCCTGCAGGCGTTCACGCAATCCGGCCCAGCGTTTGTCGGTGATGTGAGTGCGAAAATCGCTCGACCACAGATAGCAAAGCTCCTTCCATGCCGCGATATCTGCGCCCTTCGCGACGATGCCGCGATAGATGCGCTCGCAGGCAGTGTTGATGCCGAGATTGTCACGTCCCGTCACGGCCCAGCGTGCAAGATTGTACTTGCGCTGCTTCTTCACCGGCACCGGGCACGCTGCCGTCTCCAGCCGCAGGACCTGTCCGGCATGCTCATGGGTCTCCAGCGCCAGCACAGCGCTCGGCGCAACTAGCGCGAACTCTCGCGTCAGGCCCGCAAACGCTTCTTCCATGCGCGTCCATTCGCTGGAGCCGGATAGGGCCTCTTCCGTCTTGTAGCGGCCCGGACGGAAATCGAAGATCTCGGCATCGCTCGCATAGACGCACAGCGCCCGCGTGTTCGCCGTCGCGCGGCCGCGGACATAGTCGAGATAGGCGTCGAGCTCGATGTCGCGGTGGACCAGCCGCTGCAATTTCTGGAACGCGACGGTATTGGTCCAGATCAGACCGATCGAGCGGCCGTCTGCTCCCAGCGCAAATTGCGGCAGATAGCGTGTCTCCGACGGCCATTCGGGATGCGCAGCGCCCGGATTGTCCCAGTCCATGGCGAGAGCGCCGTAGCCGGCGTCGAGATAAAGCCCGACCAGGCCGCCGGAATAGGCCTGCTCATTGACCAGAGCGATCTTTGGCTTCACACCGAGAAGGCGCCTGTAGATCTCATTGCCGATCGCGAGATTGGCTTCGGTGACGCGCGCCGGCACCAGCGGCCCGATCATCTGCGCATAGCCGGATCCGATCAGTTCGATGCGGCCTTGCGACAGGAGGTCCCTGGCCTTTCTGATCCATGCGGGATCGCGCGCGGCGATCTCCTCCAGCGTAAAGCCCGACGCTTCGATTCCGATGGGCCCATGCTTTTCGGCCAGCCGCAGCAGCGGCCAGTAGCAGCGTTCGATGACGTCGCCGCGCTGCTCTTCCTCGATGGAAGAAAACGCCAGATTGAGATGGAACAGCGCGAAAAGCTGCAGCGTGCCGCTGGCCGCGGACAACTCGCGATTGTGCAGCGGCGCGTTCATGCGGTCGTGATCTTCAGGCAGGCGAGGGCGTCGTTGGCCGCCCGCAGCGCATCGTCGCGCGAAGCGCCGGTCGTCAGAACCATTGCGGCGGACGGGCGCTTGTCGCCGGCGGCGGGAATGATGTCGCCGGGCTTGGCGGTGACGATGACGTCGTTGACGCCTGCAATCTTGCGCGCCTCTTCGTCGCCGGCGATGGAAACCACCTTGCCGGCCGCCGGAAACGCATATCGCTGGATCACCGGCGTGAAATGCTTCGGGGTCAAATCATCGGCCGTCACCGGCTCGCCCAGCGCAACCTTGATCGCCGCAGCGATGAAATCCACGCCGGTGTTGAGCGGGATCTCGCGCGTGCAGAAAAATCCGCCGGAAAGACGCGCGGCGAGTTCGATGACGTAGGGCTCGCCGTCATGCACGACGATGTCGCCCTTGACGGTGCCGTTGGTCACGCCAAGCGCGGCGGCAGCCCGGGCGACCACGTCGCGGACCTTTGCCTGTGTCTCCTCGGGCAGCCGGCTCGGCAAATCGCCGCCATTCTCGATGAAGAAAGGCGCATAGCGCTCGAGATATTCGTAGTTGCGGTCCGAAAAGCCCGGCGTGAAGCATTGCCCATCGACGACCACCGACTCCGTCGAAACCTGCGGGCCGTCGAGATATTGCTCGACCATGACGCGCTCGCTCGGCGAATGTGACCGTGCGAACCAGAACGCCTTTTCAAGATCGGAGACCTGCGCCACGCGCTGCACGCCGCGTGAACCGCGGCTGTCGACCGGCTTGATGACGAGATCGCGGCCGCGCTCGATGGCGACGCGTTGCAGCGCTTGCGGCGTGGCGATTTCGCTGAACCACGGAACGGGCACGCCGCAGGCGGAAAAGCGCTGCTTCATCGCAAGCTTGTCGCAGGCAAGACCCGCCGTTTCGAGAGAGATGCCGGGCAGGCCCAGGCGATTGGTGACGGTTGCCGTCGTGACCGGAGCATCTGCGGCGACGCAGATCACGCCGTCGATCTTCTTGATCTTGCGGCTGAAGCGTTCGGCAGCGGCAGCGGTTTCGCTTGCGCCGTAGACGTCGGCGATCAGGCAGGAATCGGCAAACTGGAATCCGGGCGCGAGGTGATCGCGGTCAGACACGACGACGTAATAGCCCATCTGCTTGGCGCGCCTGGCGGCGTCAGCGGCTTCGATCCCGCCGGAAATGATGAGCAGGGTTTTCGTCATCAGAAATACAGTCCGCCGTTGACGTTGATGGTCTGCGCCGTGATGTAGGACGCTGCATCGCTGGCCAGGAAAACCACGGCGTCGGCGACTTCGTCCGTGCGGCCAAGGCGCTTCAGAATGATTCCCTCGGCGGCCTTCTGCACGCTCGCCGCCTGCAGTCCTGCATTACCCATTTCGGATGCGATCAGTCCCGCGGCGACGACGTTGGAGCGAACATGGGACGCAGCGCCGAAGCGCGCGATGACTTGCGCCAGCGAGATCAGTCCGGCCTTCGAGGCGGCATAGTGCGCGGTGCGCGGTCCGCCATACTGGCCGCTGACCGAGCCGATATGGACCATGCTGCCGCCACCGGCTTCGGCCAGGAGAGGCAGGAAAACCTGTGCGCAGATGAACGGTCCTTTGAGATTGGTGTTCAGGATCGTGTCCCAGTCCGCATCGTTGATCTTGTCGAAGTCGGTCGGCTTGTTGATGCCGGCATTGTTCACGAGGATGGAGATCTTGCCGAACCTGGCAGCCTCGCGCGCCGCCGCTTCGATGCTGGCGCGGTCGGTGACGTCCATGGCCAGTGAAAGGACGCGCCGGCCAAGGCCGCGGATATGCGCCGCGACGGCTTCGGCCTCGTCCTGTTTTTCGCGATAGGTGAAGACGACATCGGCGCCGGCTTCGGCAAGGCCGATGGCGATCGCGCGGCCGATGCCGCGGCTGCCGCCGGTGACGACGGCATTCTTTCCGGCCAGCGAAAAGCGGTTCATCTGAAATTCTTCCTGCGTCCGGAAATCCGCTGCTTGCGCGCGATGGCGCGCTTGGCTGCGCGTGCGATATGGGGCGCGGTGAGGCCGAACTGTTCGGCAAGTTCTTCGGGCTCGCCCGACGCGCCGAAGACGTCCTTGACGCCGACAAATTCAATCGGTGTCGGCCGCGTCGCGGCCAGCAACTCCGCCACGGCGCTGCCGAGGCCGCCCAGTATGTTGTGATCTTCGCAGGTAACGAACGCGCCCGTTTCTGTTGCGCAACGGGTCAGGAGCGCGCCGTCGATCGGCTTGATGGTGGGCATGTTCACGACACGGGCGGAAACGCCATCCTTGGCGAGCCAATCGGCCGCCTCCAGCGCACGCGAGACTTCGACACCGCACGCCACCAGCGTGACATCGTCGCCATAGCGGATGATCTGGCCCTTGCCGATCTCGAAGCGGTGATCCTCGCCGAACAGGCGCTTGGCGGGACTGCGGCCGGTGCGCATATAGACCGGGCCGTCAAATTCCAGGATCGCGCGGGTAGCCAGGGCCATCTCGACCGGATCGGCGGGAGAAATGACGGTCATGCCCGGAATCGCGCGGAACGCCGCCATGTCTTCGAGCGATTGGGCGGAACCGCCATCGGGACCGACATCCAGACCGGGATGGCTGGCGACGATCTTGGCGTTGCGGCGCGCATAGGCCAGCGACAAACGGGCCTGTTCAACGGCGCGCAGACAAAAGACGGCGAAGGTGGTGACGACGGGAATAAGACCGACCGCGGCAAGGCCGCCGGCAGCGGCCATCATGTTCTGCTCGGCAATGCCGAATTGCAGCAGGCGCTCGGGATGGCTCTTGCGGAAATGGTGCACGCCCGTGCCGCCGGCGATATCGGCATCGAGCACGACGACGTTGGAGAACTCATCGGCGAGTCCGGACAAGGCCTTTCCGAACGCTTCGCGCAGGGAATCGCCGGTGGTGGCGATCAGGGAAGGGGCTTCACTGGCCATCGACATCCAACAGCTCCTTGATCTCGTTGCGGCTGGCGCCAAGCGATTCCAGCGCGTCTTCGGCCTGCTGTTTCGTCAGTTTCACGCTGCCGTGCCAGGCCGGAATATTCTCCATGTACGAAACGCCCTTGCCCTTGACCGTGTGCGCGATGATCACCGAGGGGCGATTGCGCGTCGCGCCCGCACGGCGGAACGTGGAAAGAATCTGCGCGATGTCGTGGCCGTCGATCTCAGCTATGGCCCAGTCGAAGGCGCGCCATTTCGCGGCCAGCGGCTCCAGCCGCATGATCACGTCGTTGCGGTTGTCGCTCTGCAGCTTGTTGTAGTCGATGATGACGCACAGATTGTCGAGCTGGTGGTGCGCGGCGCACATCGCGGCCTCCCACACTTCGCCTTCCTGCAATTCGCCGTCGCCGACCATCGTATAGACGCGCGCGGAGCTCTTCTGGAGCTTCAGGCCCATCGCCATGCCGAGCGCGACGGAGAAACCCTGACCAAGCGAACCGGTGCTCGTCTCCACCCAGGGAAGATCCAGCACATGCGGATGGCCCTGATAGGGGCTGTTCAGCTTGCGCAGATTGAGCGCGGCCCTGGCATCGCAGAATCCGTAATGGGCGCCGACGGCGTAGAGCGCCGGTGCGGCGTGGCCCTTGGACAGAACGAAGCGGTCGCGATGCGGATCGTCGATGGCTGACGGCCAGAAATTGAGTTCGGCGCCATAGAGGCAGGCAAGAAGGTCGGCGCACGACATCGCGCCGCCGGGATGGCCCGACCCTGCGTGATAGATCGCGGCAATCGCATGCTTGCGCACGAAGGCCGCCGCCATTGCCAAAGTCTTTTCGAGATCCTGCGCCGGCGTCTGCGGCGTCTCTTCGCTGATCGATCGCAGATTCAACGCCATGCCCGCTCCTGTTGCGCGCGCGCGGCTGTCGCGCGGTCGAATGCAAATTCGGGCGTTGTGAAGAAGACTGGCGCGTCGCGCTCGCTTGTCACAGTCATGAACCGGCCCGGGAATATTCCGGTAACCATCTTTCGCCATCTAGCGTTAACAATTCGCTACAAACCCAGTGTTTTCGGCAATTTTCGGGTGTTGCAGAGCCGCGCCCGCAACCGGCGCGTTCAGGGCTTTGTGGCGATGATCACGGCTTCGCGCCCGATGCCGGCTTCGGCCAGCGCGCGATAGAACGCCCGGCGCGTTTCTCTCAGCCCGGCTGTTTCGAGGGCCAGATCGAACTTCTTGCGCTTGTTGTGGCTGGCGCGGCCCAGAACCGGATCGACCGTGTAGTTGTCGCCCATCAAGACGAACGCTTCCATCGGAAAGCTCGTCGTCTTTTCGCAGACGTCGAATTTCAGCCGCTGCAGGAGATTGGCGAGCGTTGCGAAGTCGAAATAGTTCAGGTGATGCGGCGGCGCGATCCACCATTCGCCGGTGCCGGCCGTTGCTGCGGCGGCAATCTGCAGGGGCGAGAAATCGTTGGGAACATTGACGCAAATGACGCCGCCCGGTTCCAGTATCGCGCGCGCCTGCAGGAGGATCGTGATCGGATCGGGCACATGCTCCAGAACGTTGTTCAGATTGATCGCATCGAACATGCCGAGCGACGACGCCGTTTCGACGCCGAAGAAACCTTCCACAACCTCGATGCCCAGCGATCGCGCATGCGCCGCCGCCTGCCGCGACGGCTCGATCCCCATCACGCGCCAGCCGCGCGCCTTGGCCGTTTTCAGGAAGAATCCGGGCCCGGACCCGATGTCGAGCAGGCGCCGGCGTCCGGCGCCGACAATGCGTTCGAAGCTTTCCAGGCGATCGGCCTGCGCCAGTTCCGCCCATTGCTGGTCTTCTCCGGCATGCGCCAGAAACGTCGGCTTTTCCTCGGCGTAATAGGTCTCGCGATATTCGCGTTCCATCTCGCGCGGGTCGGGCAGCGGCACGGCATGGCGAAAGCCGCACATCTCGCAGTGGATGATATCGAAGCCTTTGACGCGCGAAACGCATGGCCCTTCATGGGCCTGCCAGGAAATGTGGGTTTCTGCGCTTGCGACGGCCATATCGCCCCTCGTCGTTAACCCTCTTTTAGCCATGCGGGCTTTAAAAACCGTTAAGAGTAAGGAACGACGCATGACCCGCGCGCCGATTTTCATCGCCGAGGCCTCCAGCAATCACGATCGCGATCTCGGCCGTGCGCTCGCTTTCGTCGACGCAGCCGCTGATGCAGGTTGTGATGCGGTCAAATTTCAACTGTTCAAGATCGACCGCATGTTCGCACCGGAAATCCTGTCGCGCAGCGCCAAGCATCGCGCACGTGCGCAGTGGGAATTGCCGCGCGCCCATCTCGGGCCGCTCGCGGATCACTGCAAGAAGCGCGGCATCCAGTTCTCCTGCACGCCCTTTTATCTCGAGGCGGTGGCGGAGTTGTTGCCCTATGTCGATTTCTACAAGATCGCGTCGTACGAACTTCTCGTGACGCCGCTGCTCGAGGCCTGTGCGGCGACGCAAAAGCCGATCGTGCTGTCGACCGGAATGGCGACGATGGATGAGATCGCCACGGCCGCGGAAACCCTCAAGCGTGCCGGCGCGGTTGATCTGACGCTTCTGCACTGCGTTTCGGCTTACCCGACGCCGGCCTCGGAGGCCAATCTGTCTGCCATAGCAGCGATCCGCGATGCGACCGGCTGCAAGGTCGGCTGGTCGGACCACACGCGCAGGCCCGCGGTCATCGAGCGCGCCGTGCATCGCTGGGGCGCAACCGCCGTCGAGTTCCATCTCGATCTTGAAGGCAAGGGCGCCGAATATGAATCCGGCCATTGCTGGCTGCCGCAGGAAATCGCGCCTGTCATCGCGCGCATCCGCGAATCCCTTGTCGCAGACGGCACGGGCTTCAAGGGTCCGCAACCGTCCGAGCTCGCGGACCGTGACTGGCGCGCTGACCCGGCTGACGGCATGCGCCCCTTGCGCCATGTCCGCAGCGTCTGGGAGCCGGCCGCTTGAACCGGCCCGGAAAAGACCAGCCCCACATCGTCGCAATCATCCAGGCACGCATGGGCTCGACGCGTTTGCCTGGCAAGGTCCTGCGTCCGATCGCCGGCCAACCGCTGCTGTGGCACATCGTGCACCGGCTGCGGAAGTCAAAGCTCATCGACGATGTCGTCGTCGCGACGACGACCAATCCGCTGGACGACGCCATCGTCGACTTCGGCCGCAAGCAGGGCGTGACCGTCATCCGCGGTCCCGAACATGACGTGCTGGCCCGCTTTGCGCTGGCTGCGGAAGCGACGGACGCCGACGTCATCGTCCGTGTCTCGTCCGACGCGCCCTTCCTCGACGCCGCATTCATCGATCATCTCGTCGGCGCGCTGATCGCCCAGGACGGCGGCTATGTGCTGATGGAAGAGGGCGCGCAGACCGCACATGAAGGCGTCGATCCGATGTCGCGCCATGCGCTCGACAAGCTGATGATGGACGCGCATGACGATCCCGTCGCGCGCGAGCATGTCACCGGATATTTCAAGCTGCATCCCGACTTTGTCTCCGTTGCGCGCGCCCCTGCCTATCCGCCGCTGGCACGGAAGGGCGGCCGGCTGACGGTCGATACCCCCGACGATCTTGCCTTCATCGAAGCCGTGCATGCGCGCCTTGACGCAAAGGCCGGCGAGGCCTCGCTTGGTGATCTTCTGATGCTGCTTGAGCGCGAGCCGTCCCTGCGCGCGATCAACGCGCATGTGAAGCAAAAGGAAATCGCCGGCACTGGCGGGCTCGCGCTTATCCGCTGCGACGGCGGCGGCAGGTTCGGCTACGGCCATGTCAAGCGCATGGTGGCGCTGGCGCGCGCACTGCGCGACCGCGAAGGCGTCGGCTCGGTCTTTGCCGTCTATGGAACGCCGGATGCGTGCGAGCCGATCCGCCGTGCCGGATTTGCGGCCAACCTCATTGACCAGCCGCTCGATTCGCTGATCGAGCAGCACAAGCCCGAGATGCTTCTGCTCGACTGCCGCGAAGGTCCGTCGCGCTTCGAGGTGGCGAAAGCCGCTGCGAATGTCGCGCTGACGGCTGTGATCGACGATGGTTCCGAGCGCCGGCTTGCCGCCGACCTCGCCTATTATCCGCCTGTGCCGCAGGCCTTTGCGCTCGACTGGTCCAGCTCGCGCTGCGAACCGCGGATCGGCTGGCAATGGGCTCTGCTCGGACTCGGCCAGCCTCCCAATCTCCCGCGCACGGCAAGCGGGCGGCCATCGCTTCTGGTCACGATGGGCGGCAGCGATCCGTTCGAGCTGACCCTGCGCTGCGCCAAGGCGCTCGCCGCTCTCGATCCGGTGTTCCGCGCCCGCTTCGTTATCGGGCCGGGCATGGCGAACCGCGAACGCGTCGCCAAGCAGATCGTCAGCCTCGGCCGCAATTTCGAAACCATCGAAGGCGCCGATGATCTGGCCATCGAATATGCGACGGCCGATCTTGCGCTCGCCGCGTTCGGCGTCACCGCCTATGAGCTCGCCGCGTTCGGCGTGCCGGCGCTGTATCTTTGCCTCAACGATGACCACGCGCTCTCGGCGTCCGCATTCGAGCACGCGGGGATCGGCGTTTCGCTCGGCGTCGCCGAGACGACTTCGGATGCTGAAATCGCCGATGGCGTTCGCCGGCTCTTGAACGATGCAGCGCGCCGCCGCGACATGCGCACGGCGGGATTGATGACGGTAGACGGTGAAGGGCACGCACGCATTGCGGCCGATCTGTCGCGCATGCTGCGCGCGCGGCGGGCCGGCGTCAGAGCCGCGCTGTAATCAGCGAAAGCGTCTTGTCGAACGTGTCCGCCCAGTCGCCGCGCGTCTGCGGCATCATGCACAGGCAGGCGGGCCCGAACGGTTCGTAGCTCTGTCCGAAACTCGTCCAGCTATTGTCGTACAGGATCTTGTAGGTATCGACGCCGGCGCCCGCGGCAAGCCATGAGACGGCAGTCGGCGCGCTGACAACAGCGTCGAGCGATGACAGCATCGCCGCGGTGCGGTCGAGTTCGATCTTCTGGTCGAGTCCCGGCGGCACAAAGATCGTGCGACCGCTCATGCGTTCCAGCGCTTCGATTTCCGCGTCCGGCGCGTCATACTGCACCGACAGCAGAGTGCCCGGCAGCCTGGCGATGAACGCGGCCCAGGCCTCGAGCGGGGCATATTGCACGGCGCGATGACCGCCGGTCTTGCCGCTTCTCCAGCACAGCCCGATGAATGGCCCGTTTCCGGCGCTCGCCAGAAAGCCGGCCCACAGCACATTTTCCATCGTGTCGGGCTTGAGGAATGCGTTCTGTTTCGGAAAGGAATCGAGCGTGCCGCGCATGAGCTTGGGCAGGCTGCCCATTTCAATCGCTGCATTGGCGCCGCCAGCCGCTTTCAGCCAGCCGTAGCGCGCACGCATGCCGCCGCCTCTGGTATCGATGTCCCAGGGATGGACGGTGACACCGGGAAAGGAGCGCGCGAACAATGACTGCAGACGCGGCTCGCATTCCAGAACGACGCTGCCGCCCTCGGCCGCGGCGCGCGCCGCCAGTTCCGGGATCATGCTCGCAAACATGAGCTGATCGCCGATGCCCTGTTCGGCCGTGACGAGAAGGCGCGTGCGTTTCAGCGAACCCCCTGTCCATCTGGCAATCTTGTGTTCGGCGACCGGCACCTTGCCGGGCACGTGCACGCGCGCGGCATAGTCGCGCCAGCCTTCCTTCAGCTCGCCCGCCTGGAGATGCAGAATCGCGCGATTGAGGCGCGCCTGCGCATTCTTCGGCTCGCGCCTGATCGCGCGGTTGTACAGCTCAAGTGCCTCGGCACTGTTACCGGCGTCGCTGAGCATGTCGGCCAGATTGGCCAGGGCGGCCGGATAGTCCGTCCTGCGCGTGAGCGCCTCGCGGTAATGCGACTGCGCGCGTTCGGCATCACCCGTCTCGCGATAGATCGACCCGAGCGTCAGCCAGAGTTCGGCGCTGTCCGGATCGCGCGCCAGTGCCGGCAGAAGGAGCGCTTTTGCAGCCTCCGATTGTCCTTCGGCACGCAGCAGGTTGGCGAGGTTTATCAGCGCTTCCAGGCGCCCGGGATCCTGGGCCAGAACGCGGCGGTAAAATTCTTCAGCCGGCCGCGCCATGTCCAGCGCGCGTGCGGTGTTTCCGAGCGCGAACAGGACATGCGGATCATCGGGCCGCTCCCCCAGCGCGCTCTCAAATTGTTCAATGGCTTCAAGGTGCCGGCCTTGTGCGGACAGCGTCAGGCCAAGTTCATAGGCAGCGGAGTGGCGTGCGGCGGTCTTGCTCATTGCACCAATCTGGCGCACGCGCGTTAAGGCGCGATTAAGCACGATGATCTCGCCTTAGCAGGGCGTTAACGCGCCCGGACCGATAGTTCCGCGTTGTCAGGAAAAGGTCCCGCCGTGGTGGCGATTCAGTCATTCGATCCCAATCTGTTGCTGAGCTTTTTCCAGGCGCAGTTGCCTGTCGCCAGCACCACGCCGGGCGCGAATGCCGTGACGTCGCCGACGGGGACAGCGGCGTCCAACAACAGCGCGACGTCGAAAGATCTTCCGCCCTGGCAGGCGCCGCAGCCGTCGCAACAGGCGGAGGATGCCAAGGTCCTCTCCACCACCAATTTTCTCAACACCAGCAACGTTCCGCTCGGCGCGACATCGAGCGCGGACGCCAAGACCGAGCAGGACAATCAAAAACTCTTCTCGCTCTACACGGCCGTCAACACGCTCTCGCAAGTCGCCGTCATCGCCGGACGCTCCACCACGCCGGCCGGACAGCTACCGGGTCTGAACACGCGCTTTCAGCAGGGGCTGCAGCAGATTCAGTCCTTCATCGCCAACACGACATTCAACAACTTCACGCTGCAGGCGGCTGCCCAGACATCGAACGTGACGAGCACCGCAGGCATCCAGTTTGGCTCGTTCACCTACGACACCAAAACGCTCACCGGCGGCACGAGCGTCAACTCGCCTCTGCCCGGCGTCAGTGCGAGCGACAGCTTCAACATAGCGGTCAAGAAGGGCGCCGCGACGACGAATGTCGCGATCGATCTGTCGCAGGTGCAGGGCGGACTGTCGCTCAGCAACATCGTCGCCTATGTCAACCAGCAGCTCTCCGCAGCCGGAGTCACGACGCGGTTCCAGAAAGTTCTGACCTCCGGGTCGCTTGAAACGCCGGCCACGGCGACGTTCGGTCTGCAGATCACGCCGGGCGCGAATGAGACCGTCAGCCTTTCCGCCACCTCCAGCGCGTCGCTTTATCTGGCGGGAGATACCGGAACCGCGATCAGCACCGCGACCACGGCGGCCGATCAGCAGGGACGGCTCGTCAAGCTTTCCAATCTCGCAACCTCGCCCACCAGCGTCTTCAACCGCAGCGTCGCGCCGACATCGTCCGGAACCGCAGCGGCCACGCCGGCGGCGACGACTTCGCCAACGACGACGGCAACGACTACCGCCTCAACGTCGGGCGCGACGTCAAACGCGCAGGCCACGCAGGTCGACTCGAACGGCAACGTTTATGTCATCGGTTCGACGAACGGCAATTTCGGCAGCCAGATCAACCAGGGCTCGCAGGACGCCTATCTGACGAAATACGATTCCGCGGGCAACGTCCTGTGGACCAAGCTTCTGGGCAGCAACGGTTCGGCGTCCGGCTACTCGCTGGCGCTCAATCCGGCAGGAGGCGTCGTCGTGACCGGCGCCACGACCGGCGATCTGGTGCAGGGCGCAGTCGCGGACGGCAACAATGACAGCTTCGTTGCCAAGTACGACACCAACGGCAACCAGACCTGGGTGAAGCAGCTTCAGACGCTGTCGAACAATCAGGCCAACACGGTCAGCGTCGACGCGTCGGGCAACATCTACATCGGTGGCCAGGTCGCGGCGGGCAGCATCGGCAAGGGCCAGACCTCGCAGGGCGGCGCGGATGCCTATCTCGCCAAGCTCGATAGCAAGGGAAACATCGTCTACGAGCAGCAGTTCGGGACGAGCGGCAAGGACCAGGTGTCGGCGACCGCGACGGCCGCGGACGGCAGCCTCTATGTCGCCAGCGTGCAGAACGGGCATGCGATCATCTCGAAATACGCCAATGGCGATGCGACGACCGCGCCTGTTTGGCAGACCGATCTCGGCGATCTGCAGAACGGCGGCGGCATCGGCGGCCTCACCGTTTCGGGCAACCAGCTCTATGTCTCCGGAACGACGCAGAACGGAAATCTCACCGCGGGCGGCGCTGCGACTGTCGCCAATGCAAGTTCGGGCGGCAGCGACGCCTTTGTCTTCAATCTGACCGACGCGGGAAGTTCGGCGACTCCCGATTTCGTTTCCTATGTCGGCACCGGCTCGACCGACAAGGGCGGCGCCGTGACCGTCGGCTCGGACGGAACGATCTATCTGACGGGCTCGACCAACGGAACGTTCGCGGGCCAAACGCGCAACATCGCATCGGTGAGCAATCAGTTCGCCGCGTCGCTGTCCGCGACCGGCACCGTGAATTGGACGCGTCAGTTCGGCGGCGTCGACGGGCAGTCTTCCGGCGCCGGCATCGCCATCGACAATAGCGGCGCCAGCGTTCTCGACGCGCTCGGCCTGCCGCGCGGCACGATCAGCCTCAATCAGTCGGTCGATCTCACATCGCAGACGACGCTGCGCGCCGGCGACTCGTTCCAGATCCAGTTGCAGGGTACCTTCGCGCGCACCGCGACGATCACGATCGATCAGGGCGAGACGCTGCAGTCGCTTGCCACCAAGATCAACATCCAGCTCCAGACCAACGGCAAGGCTTCGGTCGGCTTCAGCAATGGCGGCGAAGGCCTCAAGATCGCGGTCAATCCGGGCGTGACGGCCAAGCTGATCGCAGGTCCCGCCGGGTTCGATGCGCTGTCGCGCCTTGGCATCGCGCCGGGCACGCTTACCAGCCCGAGCACGACGACGAGCACCGCTTCAACCTCCGGCACGAGCGGTTCAACGACAAAGGCATTCGGCCTCGGCCTGGGCAACAGCTTCGATCTCACCACGACGACCGGCGCCAACCTGGCGCGCAGCCAGTTGCTGAGCGTGCTGTCGAACATCCAGAGCGCGTACCAGACGACGAATGCGCCGCCGCCCGCTGCCCAGGGGCCGGGCATCACCAACGGCACGGTGTCGCCGTATCTTCAGGCGCAGATCGCTTCGGGCAATCTTGCCCTCAGCCTGCTCGCCTGAAGTTCAGATGACGCTGTTGTAGATCATCGCCTGCGCAGGACGCGCGGCGGTGGCCGGCTTTGCGGTGTAGGTGCGCGACGGCGCGGACTGGCGTTCGACTTCCTCGGCGATCGCGCGGATCATGCCTTCGCTGGCATTGCGCACGCGCGTCAGCATGCGCGCATGCAGATTGAGCAGGTCGCGGAAACGGCTCGTCGTGTCGATGAATCGCTTGCGCAGCGGCGTCGGAACATCCTTTGCGGATGCCGGTGTGAAGCCCTGTGCCTCGCGGCCATAAAGAGCGGACAGGCGCTGCATTTCGGGTTCGATGGAGCGCATCTGCTGGGGCTTTCCGGCCTTCAGCGCGACGATGTCGGCCTCGATCGCTTCTATCAGCCGTTCGGCCATCTTGACCAGGCGCTCGACGCGTTCGCTGTCCACGCTCAATGTCCGTTCTCCTGCATCTTCAAAAGCTCGCGCTTGACGGAATCCGAGAGGCCGAGGCCGCCCTGCGCTTCGAGCTGTTTGCCGTACTCGTCGACCATCAGGGAGCGGAACATTTCCTCGCCCGGTCCGCCTCCGAATGGGCCGTCCGTCGGGATGCCGGAGAACATCTGGCCGAGCATCTGCGTGACGAACATGCCTTCGAAAGCCTTTGCGGTCTTGTCGGCGATTGCCGGATCCGATGTGCCGTGCGGCATTCCGATGGGTTGCCCGCGCAATGCCGCCATCGCGACGCTGGTATCGACGGCGGCGCTCATCCCATCACCTGGATGTCGGCCTGCAGCGCGCCGGCGGCCTTGATGGCCTGGAGAATGGAGATGATGTCGCGCGGTCCGACGCCGAGCGCGTTCAAGCCGTCGACAAGGCTCTGCAGCGAAACGCCTTCGTGCAGAACGGCGATCTTGTTGCCCTTGCCTTCATCGACATTGATCTGCGTGCGCGGCAGCACCACGGTCGAGCCGGTCTTGGAGAACGGCGCGGGCTGGCTTGCATCTGGCGTCTCGGTGACGCGGATCGTCAGGTTGCCCTGCGCGATGGCGACGGTGGAGATGCGAACATCCGAGCCCATGACGATCACGCCAGACTGCTCGTCAATGACGACGCGCGCCGGCTGGTCGGGGTCGACCTTGACCTGCTCGATGTCGGTCAGCAGACCCATCACGCCCTTGGGATAACCGTCTGGCACGGTGACGCGAATGGTGGAGGGGTCCGTTGCCTCCGCGACCGAGCCGCCCATGTAGGCGTCGATGGCTGTCGCAATGCGCGACGCCGTCGTCAGATCCGGATTGTGCAGCGAAAGGCGCAGCGTGTGTTCGCTGGCAAGCGAGAAACCGATTTCGCGTTCGACGATCGCGCCATTGGCAATGCGGCCCGCGGTCGGAACGCCGCGCGAAACGCTCTCGGCGGCGCCGCTGGCGGAGAAGCCGCCGATCGCGACCGGCCCCTGGCCCACGGCATAGATTTGTCCATCGGCGCCGAACAAGGTCGTCACCAGAAGCGTGCCGCCCTGCAGACTCTTGGCATCGCCCATCGCGCTCACCGAAATGTCGATGCGCGTGCCTTGCGCCGCGAAGGCGGGAAGGCTTGCCGTGACCATCACGGCGGCGACGTTCTTGGTCTGCATCGTCGTGCCGCGCGTGTTGACGCCCATCCGCTCGAGCATTGTCTGCAGGCTCTGCTGGGTGAACGGCGCGTTCTTGAGGCTGTCGCCGGATCCGTTGAGGCCGACGACCAGGCCATATCCGACCAGCATGTTGTCGCGGATGCCTTCGACCTCGACCAGATCCTTTACCCGGGAAAAGGCCAAGGCCTGCAGCGGGGCGGCGGCGAGGCCGGCGCCAAGGATGAAAGCGGCGAGACGTATATAAAGTGCGCGGCGCATGAGCGGGTTCTGCTCTTAGACACTATTCCGCACGGGTCCTTGCCAGTTCCATGCCGGGCTCCGCCTTATATTTCCCCATACATTTCAATTATTTATAGTGGTCCTCGCGGGTTCAAACCGCCCGCCCGGCAGTTTCTTCCCGGCAAATCCGGGCCCTGCAGGCCAAATGCAGCTTCAAAAATATTTCTCAGAGCCTCTTGAAAGAGCTCGCCTTGATAGGAATATAAGCACAGAGACACGCACCATGGGGATTCCTATGGTCGGCCAACCACAGGAAAGTTCAAATCTATATGTCGCCTGCCGCGTCATCCCCATCCCGTCCGCGCCCGGCGGTCTTGTGCATCCTCGATGGCTGGGGATGGCGGCCTGAAACCCAGGACAATGCGATCGCCGCCGCCAAGACGCCGAACTACACCCGCATGCTGTCCGACTGCCCGCACGCCCTTCTCGCGACGTCGGGCAGGGCGGTCGGGTTGCCGGCCGGCCAGATGGGAAACTCCGAAGTCGGCCACATGAATATCGGCTCGGGCCGCGTCGTGGCGCAGGACCTGCCGCGCATCGACGTCGCGATTGAAGACGGAACGCTCGGCACGCGCCCGGCCCTGCTCGATCTGATCGCCAAGGTGCGCGCAGCAAGGGGCGCGGTGCATGTTGCCGGCCTGTTGTCGCCGGGCGGCGTTCACAGCCACCAGTCGCACATCACCGCGCTGGTGCGCGCTTTGTCCGATGCGAAGCTTCCGGTCTTCGTGCATGCCATACTGGATGGCCGCGACGTGCCGCCCAAGAGCGCGCTCGGATTCCTCAAAACATTCGAAGAATCGATCGCCGGTCTCGCTGGCGTGCGGATCGCCACCGTATCGGGCCGCTACTACGCGATGGATCGCGACAAGCGCTGGGATCGCGTGCAGCTTGCCTATGACGCGATCGTCGACGCCGACGGCCACGATGTCGTCGATGCGCAAACCGCCGTCGACGGATTCCTACAAGGCAGGTGTTACCGACGAATTCGTCAAGCCTTCGGTGGTCGGCGAGTATGCCGGCATGTCGGACGGCGACGGATTTCTCTTCGCGAACTTCCGCGCCGACCGCGCTCGTGAAATTTCGCTCGCGCTTCTCGACAGGAATTTCGAGGGCTTTAAACGTGCGCGCGTCGTCCGCTTCAGCGCCGCAGCCGGCATGACGGAATATTCCGACGAGCTGAACACGCTGATGGCCGCGCTGTTTCCGGCCGAGAATATCACCGATACGCTGGGCGAGCTTGTTTCGCATCTTGGGCTGAAACAATTGCGCATCGCCGAGACCGAGAAATACGCGCATGTGACGTTCTTCCTCAACGGCGGACGCGAAGCGCAGTTCGACGGCGAAGACCGCATCATGATTCCAAGTCCAAAGGTCGCGACCTACGACCAGAAGCCGGAGATGAGCGCCTACCAGGTCATCGCCAAGCTGGAAGAAGCGATTGCTTCGGGCAAATACGATCTCATCGTCGTCAATTTCGCCAATCCCGATATGGTCGGCCATACCGGCGTGATGACAGCAGCGATCGAGGCCGTAGACGTCATCGACGCATGCCTTGGCCGACTGCGCGCCGCGGTCGAAAAGGCCGGCGGCGTGCTCCTGGTGACGGCGGACCATGGCAATATCGAGATGATGAAGGACCCGGTGACGCATGAGCCGCACACGGCGCATACGACACTCGATGTCCCGATCATCGCGGTGAATGCCAAAGGGAAACTGAAACTTGGGAATGGCCGGCTTGCCGATGTGGCGCCGACGCTGCTGGCGCTGATGGGAATCGACAAGCCCGCTCCGATGACCGGACATTCGCTCATCGAACCGGTGGCAGCGGAGACCGCAGCCTGAACATTCGCAACACCAGCGCTCGGGCCGCCGCCGCACTGCTTTGCGCGGTGCTGCTGACCGGTGCGAAGAAACCAGCAGTTCCGACGCCGCACGCAAAGCCGCAGAGCGGACAGAGCGAACCGCAGCCGGACAATTCCGCTCCGCCGGAGGTCGAAGCTTTGCCGGACCTGTCGCATGCGCTGCCGGCGCCGGTTGCGGCCAAGTTGCCGTCGACGGCGGAGCAGTTCCGCCGGCTGAAGGGCGCCATCGTCAAAGGCAAACCGGTCGTCGACACGGCCAGGGCGCAAAGCGACAGGCTGAAAGCGCAGGCCGAAGCGTTGCGCCGCAAATTGATCGAGACTGCCGCCCGCGTGCAGACGCTGGAAAAGCAGAAACTGGTGCTCGACGCCGATATCGGAAAACTGGCGGCGCAGTACAGGACCTTGTCTGCCGGCTTTGTCCGCGACCGTGTCGCCGTCGCCCGCCTGCTCGCCGTGATCGAGCGCCTGCAGCACGACACGCCGCCTGCGATGGTGATGCGTCCCGACGATGCGCTGGGCGCGGCGCGCGGTGCGATGCTGATCGGTGCATCCTTGCCGGATGTCTACGGGCAGGCCGCCGCGCTGGCGCGCCGCATCGAAACGCTTCAGAACACGCGCCAGGCGCTGATCGCCCGCCGCGCGGACGCTGTCCAGACGGCGCGCCAATTGCGCACGGCTCGTGTCGACCTCGATCAACTTCTCGCGACCAAGCAGGCGCAGGCGGAAACCGCGGCGGCGACCTATGGAACTCTCAAGGCGCAACTCGACACAATTGCGCTGCAAGCCGCCGACATGGAGACCTTGCTCGAAAAAGTGGCGGCCCTGCGCGCCCATCCGGCCGAACAAACTGTCGTTGTGGTTACCGCCCAGAATGCGGATTCGGGCGCCGGCAATCGCCGTGGAAGCCTGCTTTTGCCGGTCGTCGGCAGCATGCGGACCGCGGCGCAGGGCAATAGCCATGGGCCCGGTGTCACTTTTGTAACCTCGCCTGGGGCGCAGGTGGTCGCGCCGGCCGATTGCGAGGTGCTTTTTGCCGGTCCTTACCATAAGAGTGGACAAGTCTTGATCCTGGAAGTCACGGCTGGATACGATCTGGTTCTGGCAGGGCTGGATCGGATCATGGTGCGCCCGGGCGATTTGGTTCTGGCCGGCGAACCAGTGGGCGCAATGCCGCAAATGGGCCAAGATGGCGAGCTTTACTTTGAAATGCGTCAGAACGGGCGAGGCGCCAGTCCGGCCCCGCTGCTCGGTCTCGATCTGAGGAAAAGAAGATCATGAAACGTTTTGCATTCGTTGGCCTGGGCATGGTTGTCGGATTCATCGCTGCGCTCGGCCTGTTGCCGGCTGCGCATGGCGCCAACGATGTCAGCGCCTATCGCCAGCTCGATCTGTTCAGCGATGCGTTCGAGCGCGTACGCGCGAACTATGTGCGCCCCGTCGACGACAGCGAGCTGATCAATGCCGCGATCGAAGGCATGGTCTCCAATCTCGACCCGCACTCCAGCTACATGGACGCCAAGGCGTTCGCCGACATGCAGATCCAGACCAAGGGTTCGTTCGGCGGCATCGGCATCCAGGTGACGATGGAGAATGGCCTCGTCAAGATCATCTCGCCGATCGACAACACGCCGGCCTCGAAAGCCGGCCTCAAGGCGGGCGACTATATCGCCGCCATCAACGGCGTGGCGGTGCAGGGTCTCAATCTCGACGGCGCGATCGACAAGATGCGCGGACCGGAGGGCAGCAAGATCACGCTCACCATCCTGCGCACGACGGACAAGACGACGGCGCGCAAGCCCTTCGACGTCACGCTCACCCGCGCCGTGGTCGCGGTCGATGAAGTGACATGGCACAAGGAAGGCGACATCGGTTACATCCGCATGCCGGGCTTCAACGAGAACACGGCCAGCGGCCTCGAAAACGCCGTGCGCGACCTGAAGCGCCAGATCGGTCCGGGCCTGAAGGGCTATGTCCTGGATCTGCGCAACAACCCGGGCGGATTGCTGGATCAGGCGGTGCAGGTCTCGGACGACATGCTGAATTCCGGCGAAGTCGTCTCGACACGCGGCCGTCATCCCGAAGACACGCAGCGCTATGACGCCCATCCCGGCGACATCACCGACGGCAAGCCGATCATCGTTCTCGTCAATGGCGGCACTGCATCGGCTTCCGAAATCGTGGCGGGCGCTTTGCAGGATCATCATCGCGCGACGATCCTGGGCATGACGTCCTTCGGCAAGGGATCCGTGCAGACGATCATCCCGCTCGGCGAAGGCGGCGGCGCGCTGCGCCTGACGACGGCGCGCTATTACACGCCGTCCGGTCACTCCATCCAGGCGGAAGGCATCGTTCCCGATATCGCTGTGGCGGAAGGCGACGAGGATGACATTCCGCGCATCGCCCGTCCCAGCGAAGCCGATCTGCCGGGCCATCTGCAGAATGCGGACACGACGCACCGCACCTTGCCGACCATCATCCGGCCGCCGACGGCGGGCACGAAACCGGCCGATTTCCAGCTTTCCTATGCGCTCGACGTCCTGCACGGCAAAGTCGCGGTTCCACCGGTGAAGAGCGCACAGGCCAACTAAGTGACGGTCGTGGGGGCGATGAAGGGACTTACTCTGGTCGCAGCCGGCGCCCTTGCGGGCTTCGGCCTCGCCCTCGCCGCCACGCACTTCGCCTATGGCGCGAACATTCCGGGCATGGGCACCACGAGTGAGCTCAACCGCTTCGGCCTCGCGTTCGAGCGGGTGCGCGACAATTATCTGAGTCAGCCCGAAGATCGCCAGCTCGTCGAAAACGCGATCGGCGGCATGCTCACCAATCTCGATGCGCACTCCAGCTATTTCGATCCCCAGACCTTTGCGGCGATGGAAACGAAAGCAGCCGGCGCCTATGGCGGCATCGGTGTCGTCATTTCGCTGAAGGACGGCGATGTGAAAGTCGTGTCCGTTGTCCCGTCCACGCCGGCCTTCCGCGGTGACGTCGAAGTCGGCGACGATCTTGTGGCGATCGACGGCGTTCCCATGCACGGACACTCGCTCGACGACGTTTCATCGCGCATGCGCGGCAGCGTCGGGACGGATGTGAAGCTGACACTGGCGCGGGTCAAGCTGAAGAAACCGATCGACATCAGCCTGACTCGCGAAGCGATCGAGGTTGAACGGCTGACCTGGCACCGTGAAGGCGATGTCGGCTATATCAAGATCGTGGCATTCAGCGACCGCACCGATCCGGACCTGAAAAAGGCTGTCGCGGATCTGCAGCGTCAGATCGGTCCGTCGCTGAAGGGCTTTGTCGTCGACCTGCGCAACAATGGCGGCGGCGTTTTACAGGCCTCGATCGATGTCGCCGACGACTTCCTCGATTCCGGCGAGATCGTTTCGGTGCGCGGACGCAGCGCCCAGGACATGGAACGCTATGATGCGCATCCCGGCGATATCACCGACGGCAAACCGCTCGTCGTCCTGATCAACGGCGGAACCGCGTCGGCGTCGGAAATCGTCGCAGGCGCGCTGCAGGATCATCACCGCGCCACGATCCTGGGCTCACTGTCCTTCGGCAAGGGCTCGGTCCAGACCGTCATGCCGCTCGACAATGGTGCAGGCGGCGCACTGCACATGACGACGGCGCGGTACTACACGCCGTCCGGCCGTTCGATCCAGGTGACCGGAATTGTTCCCGATATTTTTGTGGCAGGGGGGCCCGGCGCCCCGGAATATGAACGCGAAGCCGAGCTGCCGCATCACCTGGACGCAGAGGGTCCGCCCGCCAGGCCGCTTGGCACCCCGATCGAGCCTGCACCCGGCCACGCCTATGTGGATTTCCAGCTCTCGATGGCGCTGTCCTATCTGCACAAATCGATGGCGGTTCGCGATCCTGGGCCAAGCCACGCGTGAGGCGTGCGTTAACCCGACTGAAACCATGATTTGCGCTATGTTACCGGCATGGCTGCGGACAGCATGAACGCTGACGGCACGCCCGCGGACACGCGTTCGCCGGGTGGCTTGCGACTGCTCGCCATCGCCTATCTGACGCTTTTCGTTCTGCTCATTCTCGCCGGAATCGCCATCGCAGTCTTCGGCAACTCCGGCGGCGAACCGGTGGTGCGAATCCGCATCGCCGATAGCGGGCCCAGGCCCGTCAAAGCCCACCCGGCTGCGCCGACCGCTGCCCAGCCGGAATCGCCGGCCGCGGCCGCCATCGTCCAGCCGGTCTTCGCCGGTACTGCGCTTGTCGCAGATCCGGCTCTCATCGAGACGACCGACAACGGTCCCTTGCCGCGCATCGCCGCCGATGGCCGCACGCCGCTGCAGGCTTATGCGGCACCGGTGAGCGACGCGACCAAGCCGCGCATCGCGATCATCATCAGCGGACTCGGCATCAGCGCCAAGGCAACGGCTGCCGCGCTGGCGAAGCTGCCGCCGCAAGTCACGCTCGCATTCGCGCCCTACGCAGCCGACGTGCAGAACTGGGTCACGCAGGCGCGCCAGAAGGGACATGAAGTCCTGCTCGAAGTCCCGATGGAGCCGTTCGATTTCCCGGACAGCGATCCGGGGCCGCATACGCTGCGCTCGGGCGTCGGCGAAGACGCCAACACGGAACGACTCGTCTGGGCGCTGACGCGCTTTACCGGCTACACCGGCGTGACCAACCTGCTCGGCGCAAGGCTGCTGTCCGACTCCGACTCGCTGGAGCCGGTGCTGACCTATCTCGCGCGCCGGGGTCTGATGTTCTACGACAATGGCGCCGCAACGCACTCTGCAGCACCCGATGTGGCGAGCAGAGTAGGCGTCTCTTTCGCGCAGGCCACGCTCACGATTGATTCGATTCAGACGGCCATGGAAATCGACCATGAGCTTTCCGAGCTGGAGACTCAGGCGCGTGCCAATGGCTCGGCCTCCGGTTCGGGCTTTCTCTATCCGGTTACCATCGATCGCGTGTCGCAGTGGGCCCAGGGCCTCGCCGGCCGGGGCTTTGTTCTGGTGCCGGCATCGGCCATAGTGGCGTCGAAGAAGTAAGCACAGCAGTTTTCATGCCCCGTCCCGGCACGTTCCTCAGGCACGATGATCTTCCCTACCGCCCTTGCGTCGGCATCATGCTGGTCAATCGCGAGGGATTGGTATTTGTCGGGCGGCGCATCGACCAGACGATCGAAGGCTGGCAAATGCCGCAAGGCGGGATCGACGATGGCGAGACGCCGCTCCAGGCCGCCTTGCGCGAGATGAAGGAAGAAGTGGGAACCGACAAGGCCGAGTTCCTCGCTGAAATGGACGAATGGCTTGCCTATGATCTGCCGCAGCATCTGCTCGGCGTCGCGCTGCACGGCCGCTATCGCGGTCAGCGGCAAAAATGGATTGCTCTGCGTTTCACCGGCGAGGACACCGACATCGACATCAGGACCGAAGAACCCGAATTCGGCGCGTGGAAATGGCTGGCGCTCGAAGCGCTGCCGCGACTGATCGTGCCGTTCAAGCGCGACACCTATTCCAAGGTCATCGCAGCCTTTCGCGACATCGCCGGACCGGTCGCTTGAAAGCACCGGCGCGTCCACCCATCGTGATGATCCATGGCGCCTTTTGCGGCGCCTGGTCGTTCGATTCGTTCCGCAAGCCGTTCGAAGCTGCCGGCTACAAGGTCCATACGCCTTCGCTGCGGCACCATGAAAAAGGTGCCAAACCATCGCGCGCGCTCGGAACGACCAGCCTTCTCGATTACGCGCAGGACCTCGAAACGTTTATCGACAGGCTCGATCAAGTACCGATCATCATCGGCCATTCGCTTGGCGGCCTCCTGGCGCAGATGCTCGCCGCGCGCGGCAAGGCGAGGGCGCTTGTGCTGCTCGCGCCCTGTCCGCCCTGGGGCGTCTTGCCGTCGACGCTGTTCGAGCTCGCATCCGCCCACACCATGCTTCTGGCCGGCGACTTCTGGAACCAGCCGCTGAAGCCGGAATACTGGGTCGCCGCCGCCAATTCGCTCGATCACCTGCAGCCGATCGAACGCAAGAAGATCTTCGCCCAATTCGTGCCCGAGTCGGGCCGCGCGACGTTCGAGATCATGCATTGGGGCTGGGACGCAAAGCGCGCGGCGCATGTGCAGGCGCGCGACGTCACGTGTCCGATCCTGTGTCTCGTCGGCGAGCACGACAAGATCAATCCGCCCTCGACGGTGCGCCGCATCGCCGAACGCTATCAGGGCAGGGCGCAGTACAAGGAAGTCACGCGCCACAGCCACTGGCTGCTGGGCGAACCCGGTTGGGAAAAAATCGCGGAGCAGGGTCTGCTCTGGCTTGCTGAAGTGCTGGCGGAACCCGGCAAGCGGGCGACGAGCAAAGGCTAGTTCGTCACATTCGCCGGCACGCCGGAATAGTGTTTGCGGAAATCCTTCATGAAGGCCTGAAGCGTGTCGATGGAGGCGATCTGCGCCGCCTCATCGCGAAACGCGACGCCATGGGAGTCGATGCGCTGCGCCACGACGGCGAAGGCGCTGGCATCGGGGCTGGACTTCATCTTGGGTCCGAAGTGATCGCGCAAACGGTCGACGCTCGCTTCGTCGTTGGCGAGCGAATAGGCGACCGCCGCGCGCATGACCTCTTCGCGCTCATCCGGATTGAGGGGCGAGGCGTCGCTCCAGCGCGTCGCCAGCAGCTCCTCGGCCTTTTGTCCGGCGACAGACCAGTTGCCGCTTTCCCAATAGATGTCGGCCCGCAGGCGCGCAGTGTCCGCCGCAGGATCGACCGCGATCAGATCGAGGGCATTGTCCCACTGCTTCAGGGCGGCGAAGGCGCGTGCTTCGAGGAGAAGGCGCTGATGATTGATATCGTCCGGAAGCGTGCTGATCTGCGTCGTGCGGATGGCATCCAGCGCCGGCATCGGCTTCTGGTCCATCAGATAGATCATCGCCAGACGGGTTGCGACCTGCGCGCGGGCGACGCCGTCGAGACGCTTGTCGATCTGGTATTTGAGCAAATCCGCCGCCGGGCCGAGCAGATCGACCGCAACGAGTCGTTCGGACATGCGCCGGATCATCTCGTCGCCATCCGGGCCGATCGGCGTGAGGTCGATGAAGTCGTAGAAGATCGACAAGGCCTGCACGGGCGGAATCTTGTCGGCCTTGCCCTTTATGAACAGCTCCGCAAACGCGTCTCGCATATCGTCCTGGGCCTTGCGTGCCATGTCGTCATTGGGAAAGCTCTGCGCGGCGATACGCAGCGTCTGCAGGCCTTCGCGCCAGCTTTGCTTTGCGAAATAGAGCGATGCGAGCTTGCGCAACGTTTTCAACTCCAGCATGTCGCCGCGCCAGCGAAAGCGCAGCCGCTCGAGCGCGTCGATGGCGGCGGCATCGCTCATGACACCGGCCTTCACGGCCGCTTCGATACGGTAGTAGATCGACTCGGCCGCGATATGCTCGTTGTTGCTGTGCTCTGCCGCATCGAACAGGACACCGGCTTCGCGCCCGCGGTTTTCCGCTGCGAGCAGCCTGGCGCGGACAAGTTGCGCCTCAAGCTGCACGGCCAGCGGCAGACCGTCCGGCAGACGCGCGACGGCGGCATCGGCGACTTCCAGATGACCAAGTCCGAGAGCGGCCTGCGCCTTGGCGATGCGCTGACGGGCCTGCCATTCGGGCTGATACTCTTTCAGAACCGGTTCGGCGCGGTCGAGCTGGACATGCGCGTCGTCCCAGTTCTCGAGAGCCGCCTCGATCAGTCCGCGCCAGAAGGCGGCGTGACGGTCGGCGTCGAATGCGGTTCCGGCAATGTCGTTATGCGCGTCGCGATAGCGGCCCATCATGTAGTTGGCGGCAGCGCGCATCGTCTGAAGCTGCTGGTCGCTCTGCAACGCGGGATTTATCGACTGCATCAGATTGATGAGGCCGAGCGCCTCGGCCGCGAAATTGTTGGCGAGATAGAACCGCGCCAGCACGAGGCGCGCATGGTTGGCGTCTTCCAGCTTCACGCGAGCCGTTGCCGCGCGCAGCCTGCGTTCGGTCGCAAGGAAGCTTCCGCCCTGGAGGGCCGACCAGTTGGCGAAATCGAGAAAGGACGGACCATTGCCGTGCGCCGTCAGCGCAGCGGGCGAGTCCGCGACGGGCATGGTCGGCGGCGTCAGGGCGAGGCCGCCGGGATGGGTGATCGTCACGCGCGTACGGTCGATGGTGACGCTGAGATCATCGATGTATGGCGCGAGCACCAGGCCGGACGCGGTCTTGAGCACGCCGAACTCGGCATAGTCGTGCGGTGCGATCATCGCGCGGCCGACCGCTGCGGGAACAAGGATCAGCTCGTCCCCTGCCACCGGGTCGGTCACGGTCACAGGGTGCGTCGCGCCGGGCAGAAGCGTCGATAGGGAGGAATGCGTTGCATCGTCCTGGTTGCGGGCAAAGCCGATTGCGATGGGCGATTCCGTCACCTGTGGCGCGATGATCACCTTCAGGTTCGATCCGTCGGCGTGCGCCCCGATCTGTTCCGGCTGGCTGAGGGTGATGCGCAGCACGCTGACACCGTCGGCGGACGATGCATCCACGGCAACCGGAAAATTGCCCAGCGCTGTCTTTAGCTTCACCGCGTCAAGCGGCGGTGCGCCCTGAAGTACGATCCAGGCGGTCAATCCTCGAACGAAAACCGCTGAACCGCGGTTGGCTGCGCCGTTGAAGGTGAGGACGGCGCCGCTGCGCGTCAACTGGCCATTGGCGTCTGCACTTGCGGCCGGCGTGGCATCGGCTGCTGCTGGTGTCGTGGCAGTCGTTGCCGGCGCGCCGGCCACAGGCTGCGGCGCGGCGGGTGTGGCAGCCGGCGCAGTCGCGGATGTTGCTGGCGGTGCCGTGCCTGTCGCCGGTTTGGCAGGCAGAGGCGGCTTGCTGGCATCAGCCAATTTTTGTGCGGTCGCTGCGATCGCCGCCGCTTGCGCCGACGAAACGGCGGCAGCGGGCTTGACCTCGGTCGCAGTGGCCGTCTTGACCGGAGGCGCTGCTGCCGGTGTCGACGTCAGCGCCGTCGGAGTTGGCTTGGCTGTGCCCGGCGGATGATAGGCTTCGGCGTCGGTCTTGGGCGCGAGCACGTCGACGACAATCCTGTTGCCGTCGCGAAAATCATGAAAGCCCGAAGCGGAATCGGTATCGAATTCGATTACGGTTCCGCGGCCATCGAGCCGCCAGCTTGCATTCTTCACCCAGGGCGGCGCGAACCGCTCGATCGTGGACAAATCGGGACGTACCTGCGCCTCGAAGCGGATCCCGAGTTTTCCGGCGCCGGGAAACACCGCATAGGAAACATTGCGCGGCCAGTCGAAGACCAGACGCGTGAAGTTCTGATAGGCGCCGGAGCGAACTTTCAACTCCGGCAGCTTTGACGGATCGACGATCGTCGGTGCGGGCGGCGGTGGCGGCGCCAGATCGGGTGGCGTTCCCGCGAAGCTTTGCGGAACAAGATCGATCGCGACATGATTGGCCGATGCGCTCGCGTGAATGCGCACGGCCTGAGACAGCGCGAAGCGGAATGTCTTGCCGTCGGGATCGGCGCGGCCGCTGCCTGCATAAGCGGAGAGATTTGCTGCGAGAGCAGCGGCATCCAGAGTCGTCCTGCGATCGAAGCTGATCGTCAGCACGCCGCCGGTGACCGTCGCGGTGGCATGCGCAGCCGGCGCGAAGGTGAAGAGCAGGCGGGCATAACCGGCGTCGTTGCTGACGCTCACGATATCGGCGCCGAACGACGGAGCAGCCGCGAACGCGAGTCCGCAGAGCGCCGAGACGAGGCGGAAAAGAAAGGCGCGGACGGCTCTATTCGGCATGGACATCCCTTGTCCTGTCCATTGTGGCCGGTGCGGTCTTAACCTTCCGTAAACCGTATGAATCCGGTCTCTTCCGCACTTTGTCCTAGCCACCCGTCGCGTTCGCCGGGGTGAGCGCGGCAGGCGGACCGCTGGCTGGTGCCGGAGCGGTCGAAACCGGTTTTGCCACGGGCGCCGTGGCCGGAGTCGGAGCGACCGGCTTGGACGGCGGCGTTGCAGCGGCGGCGGCGACCGGCTTGGCAGGCGGCGCGATACTGGGAGTCGCCGTCGCAGTCGAAGGCTTGGCCGGTAACGCCGTGCTCGGCGCAGGTGCGGTTGCTGTCGCGGCCGGCGGAGTCGCGGACGCAGTCGCTGGCTTGGCGGGTGCTAGTTTACGCGCCAAAGGTTTGCGCGGTTTCGGCGGCGGCGCGACAGCAGCCGGTTTCGCGGGTGTGGCCGCCGGTGTCGCTGCTGCCGGAGACGTGGCAGGCGCGGGCGTTGTTTGAACAGGCGATACAGTCGCAGGCGGCGGTGTAAGCGCTGCAGTCTGCAACGGCGCAGCGGTCGGTGGCGTGGCCGAAGCTGTCGTCGCTCCGGGCGCGGGCGCGGCCGGCGTCGTCATCGTCGCGGGTGTCAGCGCCGCAGTGGACGGACAATCGGCGGACGCCGGCGCGTCAGGCAGTTTCAGCAGCGCGGCCAACTTGACCGTCAATCTCTGCGCGGCTTCTGAGTTCATCGCCGCAAGCACCGGCGCAAGCACGTCCGACTTCATGTCCTTGGCGACGGGGATCAGGACTTCGTCGGCCAGCGTGTCGAAGATGCGCGCGGCGTCTTTCGGCTTCATGGCCGAATAGGTCTTCACGAGAGAGGCGATCTGCTTGTCCTGCGCCGCATCGCGCTGCGCAAGCAGGCCCTGGATCTGCGTCTGCAACGCCTTCAAAGCCGCGATCTTCTGATCGACGCGGCCTTCGCCGGCATTCAGAATGTTCTCGCGCATGTTCAAAGCCCGCTCGCGGGCATCGAGTTCGGTGCGGCGGCGCGTAAGACTGGTCAGAACATCGACCTCAGCCGCACTGGCGGACGTGCCGCCATCCGCGGCAAAATCGGGACCGGTATGGCTTGCGCCCGAATCGCTCGGCGCAAGACCGGTATTGTCCGGCGCGTCCGAATTGGCTGCGGGCGCTTGCGCGGCGCGCGCGAGATCGACGCCCTTGATTGCAAGAACGGCGACACCGACGGCCACAACGACCGGCAGCAGGCGAAAATACCGGCGCAAACGATTCATCGTACCGCTCTCAGGGAATCCAGGCGGCCCATGATGCTGCCGGACGGAAGGTTGGAATTGGGTTTGGCCGGTGCGCGCGTTGCTGCCTGTTGCGTCGCGGCGCGGTCAAAACGTTCGGCGATGCGTTCGCCCGACGCCGTCAGGAGCGAGAGCTCGTCGATTGTCGTGCGCGCACGCGCCAGACGATCATCGAGCGTCTCTGCGGCGCCGGTGGCCGTTGCCTTCAGCGCGCGCATGGACGCGCCCGCATTGGTGATGGCCGTGTTCAGCTCGCCTATGATTCCCTTCAGGCCCGCCTGGTCGCGCCGCACAGCCGAAAGGCGGCGTTCCAGCACGATGCAATAGACAAGCGTGACGGCCAGAAGGCCCATCAAGGCGATTTCGACGATCATGCCGATGTTCATGACATTCTCCTTTAAAGCGCGCGCGAAGCGTCGGTGCGTTCGACGGCTTCGTCGATGCGCACGGCGACCGATGCGCCGACCCGGCCCATCCGTCCGGTAAGCAGCGGCACGCCGCGGCAGCGCATTTCGATTTTGGAATCGGGCGAAGCGTTCAGCATGATGGTCTGGCCGACTTCCAGGTTCATGATCTTGTTGAGCGGCATGGTCAGTTCGTCGAGGATCGCGTCGATCTCGACGCTGGTGGACCAAAGTTCGGTCGCCAGATGGCTTTCCCAGATCGAATCGCGGCCGAACTTTTCACCCATGAACTGCTGCAGCAGCAGTTTGCGGATCGGCTCAAGCGTCGCATAGGGCAGCAGCAATTCCGTGCGTCCGCCACGGTCTTCCATGTCGATGCGCAGCTTGACGAGAATGGCGGCGTTGGCCGGACGTGCGATGGCGGCGAAACGCGGATTGGTCTCGAGGCGGTCGAGCGAGAAGTTGACCGGCGCAAGCGGCTCGAAAGCGGCGCACATGTCCTGCAGGATGACTTCGATCATGCGCTGGACGAGCGTGCGCTCGATGGTGGTGTAGGGCCGGCCTTCGATGCGCATGGCCGACGAACCGCGGCGTCCGCCCAGCAGCACGTCGACGATCGAATAAATCAGGTTCGAATCGACCGTGAACAGGCCGTAATTGTCGAGCTCTTCGGCGCGAAAGACGGCGAGAATGGCCGGCAGGGGGATAGAATTCAGATAATCGCCGAAGCGGATGGATGTGATGCTGTCCAGGCTGACTTCGACATTGTCCGACGTGAAATTGCGCAAGGACGTCGTCATCAGCCGCACGAGGCGGTCGAAGACGATCTCGAGCATCGGCAGACGCTCATAGGAAACCAGCGCCGAGTTGATGATGGCCCGGACGCCGGACTTGTCCTGCAACTGATCGTTGTTGACGTCGAAGCCGAGGAGGGAGTCGATTTCCTCCTGGTTGAGGATGCGCTCCGCCGAGCCGCCCGTCGTGGCGCTCGGTTGAATCGTCTCTGCGACCGGCGCGTCGGTATTTTCCGGTGCGGCTTCGTCGGCTGCTGGAGCTTCCGTCGTTTCGTCGGCCATGTCGGCTTCCTTACTGTACGATCATTTGCTTGAGCAGGACGTCGCGCACGCGGTACGGCGCTGCCGCGACGTTGATGCGGCGCAACAGCTCTTCTTTGAGGCGCACGACGCCGGCCGATCCCTTCAGATCGTCCATGCGCAATTCGCGCAGATAGCCCTGGAACTGGTCGACGATGCGTGGTTGCAGCGCGACCAGGCCGGCTTTTTCTTCCGGAGAATCCAGCTCGAGCGAGACGGAAAGCTTGAGATAGGCGGGTGTCGAATCCGCGCTCTGGATATTCACGATGATGTCGGGGACGTCGTAGAAAGTGATGTTGGGCGGCGTGACAGGAAGCTGATCGTGCGTGCCGGCTGCAGCCATCTGCGCCTTCTTGGCGCTCGAGCCCATGAAGAAGAAGTAGTAGCTGCCGCCGCCGATCAGCACGAGCAGCACAAGTAGCCCGCCGCCGGCCATGATCAGAAGCTTCTTGTTGCCGAGAAGTTTCTTAACAAAACCTTGCTTTGCCGCGTCGCCATCGGCTCCGGCTTCGCCTTCCTTCTTGTCGGCGTCGTCTTCCGGCGCTTCCTGCTTGTCGTTCTTGGCCACGCGTGGATGCCCTTCACGAGAAATCTCAAGCGCGAAATTAGGCGGACGTGGTTAAGGACTGGTTCAAATTAGCCGTCCGAAATCGCCCAAGCGGAAATTCTTGCCGGGCAGTTTGGTGTTGCGCGCGCCGCACGCCGCCGGAAAAGGCCCGCTTTTCCTCGCTTTTGCGCTGGCACGGCGGCTGCACCGTTTGCGGCGGACCAGAAAGGTTCGAAGGCCCCAAATGGACACGACGCTACTCATCAGTCTTTCGCAGCAGATCGCCTCGGCGACGTCCATGGACGTCATCGCCAACAATCTTGCGAACGCTTCGACGCCCGGCTTTCAACGCGACGAGCCGACGTTCCAGGAATATGTGGTGAGCGTTGATCCCGTTGAGGGCCAGGTCGGCCCACAGCAGCTCAGCTACGTCAAAGACATGGGCATGATCCGCGACCTCAGCGAAGGCCGCCTGGAAGCGACAGGCGCAACCTACGACATGGCGATCCACGGCTCCGGCTATTTCGTGGTGCAGACCGCGAACGGCGATCGCTACACGCGCAACGGCCATTTCGGGCTCGATGCGTCTGGCCAGATCGTCACCAGCAGCGGTGACCCGGTTCAGGGCGATGGCGGTGCGATCACGGTCACGCCGGACGACGGCGATGTCAGCATCGCGCAGGACGGGACCGTCAGCGGCAAGAACGGCCAGATCGGCCGCATCCGCGTCGTCGACTTTGCAAACCCTCGCCTCCTCGTGAAGGAAGGCGGCAGTCTCTATTCGACCGATCAGTCTCCAATAACCGCCGATAACTTCAAGCTCGAAAAGGGAATGCTGGAAGCATCGAACGTCCAGCCGGTGATCGAGATTTCACACATGATCGAAGTCATGCGCGCCTACCAGGCGACGGCGAGCCTGACCCAGACCCAGGAAGATCTAGACCGTGAAGCCATTCAGCATCTCGGCGGAACGCCGGCATAAGGAGTCCCAGATATGCGTGCCCTCTCTATCGCTTCTACCGGAATGCAGGCGCAGCAGACGAACGTCGAAGTGATCGCCAATAATCTGGCGAACATGAACACGACCGGCTTCAAGGAACAGCGCGCGGAGTTCGCGGACCTGCTGTACCAGAACGTCTCGACGCCCGGTTCGAATTCATCGGACACCGGCACGGTGCTTCCCAGCGGCATCCAGCTCGGCGCGGGCGTGCGCACCGCGGCCGTCTACCGTGTCACGACGCAGGGCGACGCCAAGCAGACGTCGAACCCATACGACATGATGATCAGCGGACCGGGCTTCTTCCAGGTCCAGCAGCCGGACGGCACCAACGCCTACACGCGCGCCGGAAATTTTGGCCTGTCGCCAGAAGGTCAGCTCGTCACCGACCAGGGCTATACGGTGACGCCGGGAATCGCCATTCCGGCCAATGCCCTGTCCGTCGCAGTCAACGCGCAAGGCCAGGTCTCTGCGACCGTGCCCGGCCAGTCGGCCCCGCAGGTCATCGGGACGCTGCAATTGACCCGCTTCGCCAATGAGGCGGGACTGCAGCCGGTCGGAGACAACCTTTACCTCGAGACACCGGCTTCCGGCTCGCCGCAATCGGGCGTCCCCGGCGCTGCCGGCTACGGCACGATCCAGCAGGGGTTCCTCGAAACCTCGAACGTCAACGCGGTCGAGGAAATCACGTCGCTCATCACCGCGCAGCGCGCCTATGAGATGAATTCGAAAGTGGTCACTGCCGCAGACGAAATGCTGCAGGCGACTTCCCGCCTCGGAGCCTGATGACCATGATATTGCGTCTCTTCATCTTCGCGACAGCGCTGCTGATGGCCTACCCGGCCTTCGCCGACACCGGCATGCGCGTCGTCGTTCCCAACCACGACATTGCGCGCGGAGCGACCATATCCGACGCGGACCTCGTCTACGGCACCATTCCGGCGACGAATGTGTTTTCCGGCATCGTGACGTCGATGGATCAGCTCGCCGGCATGGAAACGCGCCGCATGCTGCGCGCCGGAGAGATCGTGCGCATCGACGATGTTCGCCACCCGGTGCTCGTCACCAAGGGATCCATCGTGACCATGACGTTCGAAATGCCCGGCGTTTTGCTGACGGCCAGCGGACGCGCCATGAGCGAGGGCGGGATCGGCGATACCGTGACGGTTCAGAACCCGGTTTCCTTTCGCATGATCACGGCAACGGTCACCGGCGCTGGCGCCGTGCGGGCAGCGTCCGGCGCTTCGGCTTCCATAAGCGACACCCACATTGCTGCAGCGTCTCATTGAAGGATCAGACCATGTCCCGCCCTCTGCACAAGATTTTGTTTGCCGCCGCCGCCGTCAGTGCGCTGACCGGCTGCTCGGCGATCGATCGGGTCCGTGAAATCGGAGATCCGCCGGGTCTGGCCACGATTGCCGATCCCGCGTCACCGGTGAACGCCGGCGCGCCGTCCCTGCCCATGCCACCTCCCCCGGAACCCACGCGTGCCGTCAATTCGCTGTGGGCCAGCGGCGCACGCAGCTTTTTCCATGATCCGCGCGCCAGCCGGCCAGGCGACATCATCACGGTCAACATCTCCGTGGCGGACGCTGCCAAGATCAGCAATACGACGTCGCGGTCGCGCACCAATTCGGACAATGCGAACCTGACCAACTTCTTTGGCCTGGAAACCGAACTGGCCAATGCGCTGCCGCAGGCCGCAAGCCCGGCCAGTCTCGTCAAGATGGGATCGGATACGTCGAATGTCGGCGCTGGTTCCGTCGACCGTTCCGAAAGCATCAATCTCACGCTCGCCGCGCTCGTCACGCAGGTTTTGCCGAACGGCAATCTGGTCATCGGCGGTCACCAGCAGGTGCGCGTGAACAATGAACTGCGCGATCTCCAGGTCGCGGGCATCGTGCGGCTCGAAGACATCACCAGCTCGAACACGGTCGACCTCAGCCAGATCGCCGAAGCACGTATTTCCTACGGTGGTCGCGGAACGGTCAGCGACATGCAGCAGCCGCGCTACGGCTCCCAGCTCTTCGACATCCTGATGCCGTGGTGATCACGCGCTAACGAATATCCGCTCCAAAACGGAGTGGATGGGGCAAGGCAAAACGGCCGGATCCTTGCGGGTCCGGCCGTTTTCCGATTTTGGATGACTGCGCGGACTAGTCGTCGCGATAGACTTTTTCCCGGCGCTCGTGCCGTTCCTGCGCTTCCAGCGACAGGGTCGCGATGGGACGCGCGTCGAGACGCTTCAGCGAGATGGGCTCGCCCGTCTCCTCGCAAAAGCCGTAGGAGCCGTCATCAAGCCGGCGCAGTGCCGCGTCGATCTTGGCGATCAGCTTGCGCTGCCGGTCGCGCGTGCGCAGTTCGAGCTGGCGCTCGGCCTCGGTGGAGGCGCGGTCGGCCAGGTCCGCATGCGGAACGGTTTCGGCCTGCAGGTTCTGAATGGTCTCGCGGCTTTCCCGCAAGATTTCGTCTTTCCAGCTATTGAGCTTGCGGCGGAAATATTCCCTTTGCCGCTCATTCATAAAGGGTTCGCTCTCCACCGGCTTATAGCCGGGCGGAAGTTGGGTACCCATGCGCACTCCCTTCAATATATGGAACGCGTGTCCAGAGGGCCGGGGTTATAGCGATGCGCTCCGTGGCGTCAATCGCAATTAGTTAACGCGTACACCGATTTGGGCCGATATCCCCGAAGTTTGCCGCGCCCATTCGACCGCTCCGGCCAGGGCGGCGAGCGCCAGGTAGGCGATCAGCGCCGTATGTGCCTCATCGACGGGTGAAGCAGGGTCGGGTCCAAAGGCGGCATACGTTTCGATCGCCCCCATGACGGCGACGAAGAGCCAAAGTGCGACATCGCCAAGCCGCGTCGCGGACGGAACCGCCGCGGCGTAATAGGCCGCGCCGGCTATGAGTAGGGCGATCTCCAGTGGAAAGCTGATCCAGACATGGCGCCACAGGCCGAACCCGACCTTATAGGAGTCACCGAGCAAGGGCAGGTCGGGTACGTGGACGACGAGATCCAGAATCCAGTGTGAGAATACCGCGCCTGCGACGACGGCCAGGATCGCGGTGCGCCGCTCGCGATAGAACAGCGAAACGACGGCGCCAAGTGCGGCCGACAACGCCAGTGCGCCGATCAGGCCGTGCGTGAAAGGCATGTAGTAAAGGTCGAGCGAACTGCCTTCCGTGAATCCTTTCACGATGCGCAGTCTCTCGACGTTCAGCATGACAAGCGCCGACCAGCCGACATCAAGCCACTGCACGGCGAGAAACAACAGCCACAGGGGGATTCGCTTCTCGAGGGGCTTGGCCGCGAACGCCGGTCCATAGTGTCCGATGAACATCTAGCTCTCCTTCGCAGCGCGGCCGATGCGGCCAAGATGGGTGAAGCCGAAGCCTTTGCCGTGCTTGAGGCCATAGCCAAGCGTGCGATCGAATCCGATATGCGCCATCCAGATCAACGCGATCGTCAGCGCGAGATGGGAATTGAGCGCAACGCCTGCCAGGCCCAGAACCAGCGGCGCAATCGTGGAGTGCATCGCGTTGTAGGCTGCCGCGCCGATGCGGGGACCGCCCAGATATCCCGCAAAGCTCAGATCGGGCGCGAGGAAGAGCAGCGCGAGCTGCTTCCAGTCGCCGCCGACGCGAAAATACAGACCCATCGCGCAGCTCATCAGCATAAAGCCCTCGATGCACAACAGATTGCGCGTCCCGCCGTCCACCGCTCCGGAATAGGTTGTCGCTTCGCTCATGGCACCTGTCTCCTTGCTTCGAGAGGAGAATGGGGCCGAAGGAGACAAACGGAAATTGGTGAAGTTTGCAGACTCAATATACGAAAATGTATATCACCCGGTCCACCGCTAGGCGCGCGCGGCCGGCAAAACCAGCTCAACCAGTCTGGCATTGAACGTTTCGGGTTCCTCGAACGGCGGCATATGGGCCGAATCCTCGAACCAGACGAGTTGTTTCGAAGGTGCGATGAGCTTTTCGAAATAGGCGGCGCTGGCTTTCGCGTCGACCTGGTGGTCGTGACGGCCGATGAAGAAGAAGACCGGCATCTTCAGTTCGGGGACGGACGCTTCCAGGTTCAGCGCCGAAACTTCGGACCATAGGGTTCTTAGAGAGAACGCCGCGCCGCGAAACACATTCGGCAACTCGAGCAGCGATGATTCCGGCGCAGCCCGCATCGCGCGGAATATCTGCCAAAAGGACTTTCCGCGCATGACGCCGACAAAGCGCGAGAGCCATTTGCGCTGAACCCGGATTGTCTTGGACGTGTAGGGCGGCTCGCCGAGGGCACGCAGTTCCTTCAGGGCAGCGCGATTGTTGCGACGCTCCGCTTCCGCCAGCACGAATTTGTAGGACGCGAGCTCGCTGGCCTGCAGATCGCCGATCTGGCCAGTCCCGACATAGATGGAAACTTTTTCGGGGTGTCGCGCCGCATAGAGCGTGCCGAGCGCCGTTCCCCATGAATGACCCAGGATCACGACCTTCGTCTTGCCGAGTCTGGCGCAGACCGCGTCGACGAGCTCATCGAGATCGCGCACGAAGCGTTCGATTGTCATGCTGGATTCAGGCGTGTCGCGGGTAAAACTTTTGCCTGCCCCGCGCTGTTCCCAGTGCACCACGGTGAACGACTTCTCCAGGGCGGAATTGTAGTGGCGGAAAAAATTGGTTTCGGGAAATCCAGGTCCGCCATGCAGAACGACGAGCGCAGGGTTTGAACTGTTCTCGCCCCGCATCATCATCCACTGATCGATCCCGCCAATCCGAAGGTATCCAGTCTCTGCGATGCTCCCCGGCAAGACGGACCCGCCCGGCCCGCGGAATGGCGAAGTCTTTACCTGACGCTGCATTTGCGAGCCCCTTGCGCGACCGTCCAACTTTGTGCGGTTCCGACCTTGGATGCCAGCTTAGCCGATCCGGATGCAGTCCGCTGATGGCAGCAGGAATTGCGATTGATCAATGTCCGCCCCTGGCCGCCGCGCCAGTCTTGTCCAGGTTCGTCCGAACGGGTCCCGATGTCGGTTTTCCTTCTTTCGATCAGCGCGATTGTGGTTCTGCTTGCCGCTGGCACGTACGCCGCTTTTTGGCTGGCGCTGCATCGCGCGGAGGAACGCCTTGCGGGGCGCAGCACGATCGTTCGATCGGCTGCCGGCACGATGGAGTATGCCGAAATCGGAACGGGCGCGCCGGTGTTGTGCATCCATGGCGCAGCGGGAGGATTTGACCAGACGCTGGACATGACGGGCGCGCTGGCGAAAGAAGGATTCAGGCTCATCGCGCCGTCGCGGTTCGGTTACCTGCAGTCGAGCGCGCCTGAGCATTTCACCGTCGCGATGCAGTCCGATGCCTATGTCGCGTTGCTTGATCATCTCGGCATAGCCCAGGTGGCGGTGGCCGGCATCTCTGCCGGCGCCTGGTCATGCCTCGACTTCGCCATCCGCCATTCCGATCGCTGCCGCGCGCTCATCCTGCTCGTGCCGGCCAACGCTCTTCCCCCAGGCGTGAGCATCCGCGGCGGCGCTTTGGCGCGCGCCATTTTCAATTCCGATTTCATCGCCTGGTTCTTCCTGAAACTGACGCCTTTGCTTCCGGACTTGCTGGCCGAGGTGATGCTGGGAACCGACCCGCTGGTCCTGCGCACGGCCGAACCGAGCGAGAAAGCGCGCGCCAACGAAATTCTGGACCATCTGCTGCCGGTGAGCCGCCGCACCGCAGGCATGGGGTTCGACATTCAGACGGCGGCATCGCCGCCGCCGCTGGCGATCGAGAGCATTTCGTGTCCCGTTCTGGCAATCAGCGCCGAGGACGACACCTTCGGTACCGCACTTCGCGCGCGGGACATTGTGAGCCGCATGCGAAATGGCCGGACGATTGTCTTTCCGACGGGCGGACACGCACTCATCGGCCGCCAGGCCGAGGCGCTGCGAGAGGCTACGTCTTTTCTGCGAGGCTTGGTGCAGGAGGCGCCCGGGCTCTGACCGCAAATGAAAACGGCGGCACGATGGCCGCCGTCGTCATGCCCCCCTCAGAGCAGATGTCGTTAGGCTGATGTCTTCTTGCGGCGGCGCATCGCAGCCGCGCCAGCGAGACCGGCGCCGAATATCGAGAGTGTCAGTGGCTCGGGAGTAGTATTCAAGGTGTTTCCGGGTTCCAGCGCCACGATCTGTCCCTGAACCTGACAATTGGCATCGCTCGGATAAGGCGTGGCGGTGTACGAAATCGATCCGGCCAGCGTCGGATCGCAAGGCGACTCGAGCTCCGCATAGGTCCACCCCAAGCCGCTGAACGTGGAGTAGTCGTTCAACGCGTTCGCGATCAGCGTATTAACTTCGGTCTGTATTGCGGGGTCGGTTGCCTGCAAACCGGCATATTCGATCTCCCAGATGGCGACTTGAATGGCCGCGCCGTCTTGCGGACTCGCGATCGGATTGGCCGTACCCAGGAATGCGAGACCGGCGATTTCATGTGCGGTCGTCAACGACAGGGGCGAGAGATAATCGTTGGCCCCTTGTTCGCCGGTTGCCCAATAATTGTAGCTGCCGCCGATGTTCACGTAGTTATAGAGATCGTCGCAAAACACGACGTAAGGAAGAGGACCGCCATCGAGCGTCATCGTTATGGGTCCGGCGTAATAGACGCCTTCGGTATTCAGGGTGAGCCCTTCACCTTGCGTCCAGTCCACACCGACGCCGGATACTGCGACGGGCGTGACGGGATCGGAAAACGGTCCCGCGAATGCGGAACTTGAAATTGCCACGAGCGAAAACGCGCCTAGAGCAACAAGCAATCGTTTCGAAGCGTTCATCTCATTTACTCACGCGAAGATATTTCTAAGCCGCAGCCTTCTTGCGGCGCCGCATTGCTGCTGCACCGGCAAGGCCAGCGCCGAAGATCGACAGCGTCAGGGGCTCGGGAACGGCTGAAATGGTCACGTCGCTCAAAAGCAGCGGCGTGGGAGTTCCACCGCCAGAAGGATCCACCGAACTGTTGGTAATGCGGTCGAGGCCATCTGGATAGTCCGTCAAGTTGTACGCTATGCCGCCGGCGTCGAACGAAATCCCTCCAGTGTCAAAATTTGGAGCGCCGAGAAAAAGTTGCTGATCCGCGCCCGCATAAAGTCGAGACCGGTAATGGCATTGCCGTCCATGAAGCCGGTAATGCCGGTGACAAGGTACGGCGAGGCGCCGCCGGAAGTCACAAATTGACCGCTGCCGTTTCCGTACCCACTGGAAAAACTGAAATCAAAGGTCGTTGCCTGAGCTGTTTCGGCTCCCAAACCCAGTGCCGCAAGCGCCAGCGCGACGCACGCGGCGGATCTCCAGAAGTGGTTCATCGTTTGGGTGCTCGCGGTCAGGTGTTGCGGGACAGAACTGAGCAAAAAACAAATGTTTACAGCATCAAGCAATAATCGGGCCGTGAATTTAGCCGTAGCACTTTCAAGTACTTACGGTGAATTTGTCGCCGCACCGTCGTAAATATGTAATATTTTCTTACAGAGTGGGATACTTTCACCGTGTTCGCGATGAAACCGTCCGGGCAAATTCCTGCTCGCTTCCGCTAGCATTTTTGCTCTCGAAACAGGCGCAACAAAAAACCCGCTAACGAATTTTGTTAGCGGGCTTTTTCGATGGTTGCGGGGACAGGATTTGAACCTGTGACCTTCAGGTTATGAGCCGTCATCAGAATCTTGCGCAGGAATGCGCAGAACTTCGAAATACTATGCAATTTCAATTACTTAGTTGACTTCGACCGGGGCTCTGCCCACGTTGTCTTGCGCAGGTTCACGCAACGACTTGCGCCCTCTTGCTTCCACAGTGCTTCCACGAGCGAAGCCGGAATCGGGGGTGTGGAAGCAGACGGGTCGAGAGAAGATCATGCCGAAGATCACCAAGCGTGTCGTCGAAGCCGCCGAGAACCGGGGGGTCGAGTATTTCCTCTGGGACGACGAGCTGCCCGGGTTTGGGCTGCGGGTCCTGGCCAACGGCCGAAAGGGCTACGTCGTCCAGTACCGAGCCGGCCGGCGGTCGCGCCGAATCAGCATCGGGCTCAGCGCCGTATTTTCCTGCGAACAGGCCAGGACGAAGGCTATGGGCATCCTGACGGCCGTCCGGAACGGGGGCGACCCAGCGGCCACCCGGGACGCGGATCGGAGCCGCCATCACGGTCAAGGAGCTGTCCGAGCGGTTCGACCGGGAGCACATCGCCCTGCGGCTCAAGAAGAGCACCGCTGGGGAATACCGCCGCAACCTGCGCCGGTTCATCCTGCCGGCCTTTGGCACCACGCGGGTGATTGCGGTCACCCGGGCCGACGTCGCCAAGTTCCACCACGACCTGCGGCACATCCCCTACCAGGCCAACCGCTGCCTCGAGGTGATCTCCAAGATGTTTAACCTAGCGGAGCTATGGGGCTTTCGGCCCGACGGCTCGAACCCGCGCAAGCACATCAAGAAATACCCCGAGGAGATGCGCCAACGGTTCCTGAGCGCGGCCGAACTGAAGCGGCTGGGCGAGGTGCTGCGGGAGATCGAGGAAGAGGGCATCGAACTCGCTTCTGCGATCGCCGCCATCCGACTGCTGATCATGACCGGCTGCCGCCTCAACGAAATCATGACGCTGCGCTGGGAGTACGTCGACATCGCCGGCCAGGCGCTGCGCCTTCCCGAACTCCAAGACCGGCGCCAAGGTCGTCCATATCGGCGACGCGGTCATCGACGTGCTGGAGAAGATCGAGCGCGATCGAGAAAAACCCATGGGTGATCACCGGTGTCCTTCCAGGTGCCCGTCTCACCGATCTTGCAGCCCTTCTGGCAGCGGGTGCGTGCCCGGGCCGGCCTGAAGGACGTCCGGATCCATGACCTGCGCCACACATTCGCGTCGACTGCGGTGGCCGCCGGCCAGGGCCTGCACATGATCGGCAAGCTGCTCGGTCATACCCAGGTGCAGACCACAGCCCGTTACGCCCATCTCGCGGCCGAGCCGGTGAAGATCGGCGGCGAACGACGTGTCGGCGATTTTGGCGGGTGCGCTGGCGGGGTGAGTGGGGCAATCCCAGAGACAGCCCCGACTCGGATATGTTTCCCGTCGGAGCCTCCCTTTAACTAGACGGCAATGCCGCCCATATGATATTTAAATGGGACGAATTGAAAAGCCGCCGGACACTCGCGGACCGCGGCTTCGATTTTTCTCACGCCGCGAGGGTGTTTGCCGACCCGAACCGATTGGAACGCTTGGACCACCGGCGCGACTATGGAGAGGAGCGTCGCCAGACGATTGGAAAAGTGGACGGCAAGACATTCTTTGTCGCGCTCACGCAGCGTCGAGAAGCGGTTCGTATTATTTCGGCAAGGAGAGCCCATGATCATGAAGACCAAGCGTATCGTGAGGGCAAGGCTTGGCGCTGACGGCAAGCTGAGACGCATCGGACCGTCGGGTAAGAGCGGGCGCGTCCTGCGTGGCCGGGTCAATGCTGCTCTGCTCGACAGCCCTGCCGCCTTTGCACCCGAGACTGACTCGCCCGTTCTCACGCGTCGTGAGCTCCGCGACATGCATCCCGTCGCAGTGAACGAAACACCTGATCTCACGGCGCTGCGACGGCGGTTGCATCTGTCTCAAGGCGCGTTCGCGACTCTTTTTGGAATACCCCTCGCCACAATTAAAGACTGGGAACAAGGCCGCCGCAGACCGGATGCACCCGCTCGCGCTTATTTGCGCGTCATAGCCAAAAATCCCAAAGCTGTAAGAAGTGCGCTCGAGGTGGCGGAATAGTAGTGATGGCAATGGCCCAGATAGCTTTCTCCCACATTGGGTTGGAACTCTAGACGACGCATTCTAAGAGTCCGATGAAAATAGACTCCAAGAGCCATTTGCCAATCCCGTCTTTCAGGTCGCATGGCGATTGGCTCTGAAGTATTACAATCGCAGCTGCCTTTTTCAGCACCAACCATCCTTGCGTGCAGTCATCGAAGATTGCCGATATGCGGAAGCGGCGGCCGTGGCTGGTTACGATCGGCCAACGCAAGCTTCTCCAACTTGAGATGAAGCTCTACTTCGTCCTTTTTCGAAACGGCTTACCCTAATTGGTGGGGTCCGCGCGTGTTCGCCGCCCCGTGATTGATTCGCCCCGCAGTGGGGCGTCTCCAGCGGTCCCTGCGCGTTTGGGTCCGGGTCCCGTCGTCGTGCGGCGCGTTACGCGGATGCGCCTTCCAAGTCGGCAATTATCCGAATTTCGCTCAAAATTTCCTGGTGGTTACTGTTGAGAAAGCGCGTAATCCTCGAATTGCGAAGGAGTTTTGCGAGATAGCCCTTGGCCAAGACCAGATCGAGATGGTCCGTGCCATAGCTTTGCTCCGCGATCTTGAATTCTCGCTCAAGATGCGACGCCTCTCGTTCCATCAGTGCGATCTGTTCATCACTCAACCCTTTGAGCTTCGGAATGTCCGGCTTAACTAGCTGGTCTTTGGCGGTGGCCGCCAGAAGTGCGCGGGCATAGCTGCCGGTAAACTTGTTCATGGCAATCATCAGTTCAGCCGCTTCGATCTGGCGTATCGGAAGCATTTTTCGAAGTTCAGAAAACGAATTGCTCGAGACGTGCTTGTCCTTCAGCAGTTCTGCCGCCTCGGAGCAGATACCATCTAGCAGGCGGACCTTATGTCGAAGCGTACTCACATCGATGTTTAACGCGCTCGCGATGCGCTTTTCCGGCGCACCGCGTTCAATGGCTTTGAGGATCATCTTGTGCTCCTGGATGATCGCCAACCTATTCACGCGTTTGTTGTAGGTAAAACCTTCGTCGTCCGTTGAAACGAGGCAGGTCACCTCAGTTTCGCCGAGGTCCTTGAGAGCCTCGACTCGAAGGTGGCCGTCCAGGAGCAGATACGAAGTCTTGTCGTCGCGGCACTTAGCGACGACGGGCGGCTCAATGATTCCGATCTCCCTAATAGAGCTGACGATCTGACTGTACTTTCGCAATTGCTTGGCCGAAGGAGACACTTCATGAAGTGTTCTAAGGCTCGCGATCCTTAAGCGAACGCTGTTGCGCTCAAATCCAATATCGACTGTGTCGGATTTTACTTTTCGTCGAATCACGGGCTTTCCCCGGATAGGCGAGCGCCAATGTTGCCGGGCAGAGTCTCCAAGCCTTCAGCGCGCAGTAGAGTTACGAAATGATCGTCGTTGAAGAGGGAGCGTAAGGCCTCGATCACAAACACAAGCCTGCCTTTCGTGATGTCGGCCTTTCGGACCATGGCACGCTTCTTTTCGGCATCGTCACGGTAGGTCCTCAACAATCGTTCCACGGAAAGGGGTTTGCGGCTGGCGCTTTTGTCCTGACCTTTTCCCCGACGCTGTCTCTGCGCGATTAGCCGTTTCACCGCCGTGAGTTTTGTCCCGCGCAAGAGCTTACGCTCATAAGCCTCGTGCAGAACGCGTTGGACTTCCGTATCGTTAGTTTCAGCAATCTCAACGGCTACGCTGACAGGCAGATGACCTGCCTCAACCGCGCGCAACAAACGATGCTCTCCAGTTTCCAAGAGGCGAACCACGCCCCTCACATAGTCGAGCGTCAAACCAGTTTTTGAAGCAATATCGATCTCGTCGTAACCGCGACGCTTCAGTCCTTCCACATCACGCAGTAAGTCAATCGCCCTGTGCTGACGACGTGCGAGGTTTTCAACCAAGCTCATAACCATGCAATCTTGCGTCGTTGCATCGATGACTATTGCGGGGATGGTTGGCTGTTTGAGTGTTCGGTATGCTTCCATCCGCCCCTGACCGCAAACCAGTTCGTAGCGAAATTCGGTCGAGCTGCCGTGTCTGGCCACCGTAATTGGTCGCTTGAGTCCGATTGCCGCGATGTTCTCGACAATTTCCTTGAACACCTTTGCGTTTCGAACGCGGGGATTGACGATGTCAATTTGGTCGAGGGGTATCATTTCGACGGTCGGGGTTTCAGAGTTCATTACGCGACCTCTTGTAGGTTCGTTCGTTCGGTCAGTTCGAAGAGGTAGTCAAGCGTTGCAAAGCGATAGCAGTCGAGAGAGACACCGTTCTCCTCAGCTAGCTGCAGTCGCTTCAAACTCATGTCGATGCTGGGCAGAAGGTAATAGTCTAGAAAATCGCTGTTGTTCGCGTTCATGCGAATCGCGACGGTCACATCTGGCAAAAGCCCGGAATCCAAATGGATATGCCAACGAAACCCGCCGGTTTGGGTTGTCAGGCATCGAGCAATGACGATAGAGAGCGTGAACTCGTCATTCACGCGCAACAGACCACCTGGCAAAGTCTCCGGGTGCCCTCCAGCGCGTTGAACTCCGGATATGACATTTTCTACAATGGATGGATGCATTGCCCGCAATGAGCGGTTGATTTCCACATACTGATAGTCTCGTTCTGGGGTGTAGCCGACGAGCGTGTAGGCGCGCAGGAGACTACCAAATCGGCTCCTGTAGGCACTGCTCGAGGGAAGCCCCTCGTTCTCGTCAATCAGGATTCCCGACAGGTGGCCTTGTTCTTTGAGGAGCACCCCGAGCGCGGACAACATATCCTCGTCAGGCATCTTGTAGGATCGCTCGCCGATAATGGCCTGGGCAGCGTCAAACAGCTGACGATCTACGATGCCCTCGAATGCGCCATCAGATCGAATCCACATTTCGGGGCTATTGAGGACGTGCTTTCGCTTTAGCTTGAATGAAGAGCGATTCCAGACATTGTTTCCAACGTATTTTTCGTTGATGAGCACCTGATGAACCGTGCCTTTGGTCCATGGGCGCCCCCGGTCAGTTTCAACACCGCCGGCATTGAGATCGGCCGCGATCTGAAACTCGGGTATGCCGTCGGCGACGAAAGACTTGTAGATCCATCGCACGGTTTCAATTTCGGGATCTGGCCCAGGAACCAATATCACTCGGTCTGTCTGAATGCTCTTGTGCTGGCCTTGATCGAGTTGTTCCTTGACCGTGCCAGCCTGATCGATCAACTGACGTCGAAGTCCAAAACCTGCCGGGCCGCCCTGTCGATAGCCTAGTTCGATCAGTCGGCACTGCCCGGCGAACACCTTAGCCGACAGCTCTCGGCTGTACTCACCAGCCATTGCACGTTTGACACCTTTGACGATGGTGGAGACTGGGCTGCCATCATTCTCGAATTGCTCGGCGCAATATTGGACACTGATGCCCGCACGCTTGCATCGGTATTCGTAGTAGGCGCTTTCATCGGCATCTTGGAAGCGGCCCCAACGGCTGATGTCGTAGACGAGGATCGTGGCAAAATCAGTTTGGCCAGCTTCGACGTCTGCGAGCAGCTGTTTCAGTGCATCGCGGCCATCAAGTCGCAGACCGCTCTTCCCCGCGTCGGTATACGTTCGGACGATTTCCATGCCGCGACGGGCGGCGTAGGTGTGAATTGCTTCCGACTGGTTTTCCGTCGAGTATTTTTGATGTTCGGTAGACATACGGACGTATTCGGCCGCCCGAACGAGAGCAGGCGGTTCAGCCTCTGAAGCAACGTATTGACGTCCGGGAACACGTCTTTCAGGTCCCATGAAACTCGTCCAATAAATCTGAGCAAGGCTCTGCGAGAGCCTTTACCAGTGTAGCTCCGGAGGTAGCTCCGATGGTCAGAAAGGTGGGCAACGAATTTCCAAAGAAGGGCAATTCGTTGCCCCTCAGGGACGCGGACGTCGTCAGTCTGCCGTATGAAGCTGTTGTCGCAGCGGCCGTGCGTCAGGAATTGGGAGGAAGTCATCAAGCGATTAAGACGCTGATGAGGCGCACGGGTGCAAGCGCCCGAACCGCCAAGAACTGGTTATCCGGTGCGGCGGGACCAAGTGGCGCTCACCTCGTGGAATTGATGCGCTCGTCGGACCATGTTTTTGATGCGATCTTAAAGTTGGCCGGACGCGACGCTGGCTCGGGCGACGGGAGTGTCACGGAGGTTCGCCAGCTTCTGAAACGCGCCGTAGTGCTTCTCGAAGACCAGAGCTTGTCGGATGGTTCGACCGCTGATTCGTCGGTATGACCTTAACTTTTTTCGCTCGAGAGATGAGCCGGCCCCTGTTGGCGCTCGTTCTATTTGACTAGTGTGTCTCGCAGTCAATATGCGCCATCAGCGGTGTGGGATAACAAGCGACGCTATCCCATATGCAAAACGCCAATTCACGCCAAAAATGGTTGCTAAATCCGCGGCTGCCACTGCCCATGCCGGTTAGAAGATCGTCGCTTAAGTATGGATGCGTGGAAGGAAACTCGGCGCCCGACCAGGACCAAATTTCCTTCATGTTCTGGCGCTTTTTCGACGGGGATATATTGCTGGGACACAAAAGCAGGAGCCACACAATCTCGGCAGCCAATTGCTTGACCTGCCTGCAGAGCCTCACTTATGCGGCCATCCACCTCCTACCCTCGAAACTCCCAGTGCCCCGAGCAGGCTCGCCAGGAGCCAACTCGCCGAGAAGACGGCGTACTGAATATGCTGCATGGGCCCGTCTTCACCCACATACACGTTGGAGATAGGAGTGCCTAAGAGCCCAACAGCTGCTAAACGCTCAGCCGATGTGATCGCCAACGCAGTCCACGTCATGCGGATCGCGACGGGGGAAATTGAAGACGCTCGCAAAAAGCCTTTAGCCAAAAAGATTACGTCTTCAAACAAGCGCGTCAAACGCCGGGTAAAATGAACTGCGATTTCGGTTGGTTTCGTCTGACAATTTCATATGGATCGCCCGCGCGAACGTCGTTTACACGTGACTTGGTGTAGATGTCTTTCAGTGGCTTTGCGGCGATGTAATACCTGCCTCGCTTTTCGCCTATGGGTTCGAGAAGACCGGCATCACACAGCCGACGTAGATCGCGGCTTGCCACTACGTCTGAAACTTGATTGTCCTGCTGGTATCTGCCCGCCCGTACTTTGTAGCCAAAAACCGCGTCAACGAGCGAAATACTCATACGCTCAAGAAGCCCCTGTTGAGTTACAATTTTTGTAACTTCGTCAAACACGCGAGACATTGCGTGGCTTCGTTGAAGCAATGTTGCTGCTTGCTGGTAATGCGCTAGAAGGCAAAAGCGGACCCAAGGCAATGCGTCGCGATCAGGATTCCAGCGCCCCTGCCCGGTCTGAGCGAGAATGTCATAGTACGCCTCCGTATTGCGACCGAGCCATTCTTCAATGCTGCAAAACACCGGGCTGAGAACGCCATCCCGCGCCATCACTAGAGTTTGCAATGCTCGCGCCATCCGTCCGTTTCCATCTTTAAACGGATGGATCATCGTGAAATTCAAATGTGCCATCGCGCCTCTGACGATTGGGTCAACTCCTGAGTCTGGGACTAGCGAAGCTATGAGTTCGTCAACCAAGGGCGGTACGAGGGTTGCGTCTGGACCCTCATAGACTGTCTCCCCGCCCGGATCACGAACTACGTAGATGGAGCCTGGCCGCCATTGGCCGGGCATCTTCGTAAGGTCGTATGAGAGCATCATGAAGTGCAGGCTCTTCACGACTTGTGCGTTGAGTTCAAAGTACGGATCGTCGTGGGTTTGCAGAACGTAGGTAAGAGCATTGCGATACCCAGTGAGAGCGCGGAATGTTTCTTCGTCCACGGTTTCTGGCTTTTCGTCGTCAATGATCGCAACAGCATCACTGAGCGATGCATTAATCCCCTCGATACTGTTCGATCCACGAAGCGCGCGCGCAAATGTGTTGCGCCGAAGGGACCCCTTCCAGCGATTGGGACTTTGCGCGACGGTGTAGCGGAGCGACTCTTTCAAATCGCGAATGAGGGCCAGCACTGCGCGGTCTTCGTCAGCAAGTGGCGGGGTGGCGAATATCATGTTGGTTAGTCCGTTTCATATCGTCTTCGTGACGGAATATAATTGACTTTACGACGAAGTCAAATTATATAATATCGCATGAACAGGCTAACATTTGAAAAATCGTAGGCAATCATACACTTAGTGGTTGAAGGCAACTCAATCAGAGATACCGCTCGGCTTGTAGATGTTTCGCCAGTGACGGTTCTGCGTTACCTCGAACTGGCCGGAACAGCCTGTACGGCGTGCGCGGCGTGAAGGTTCGCCGGTGCATTTCATTTGTGGGGCCAACCGCTCCCAGCCCACGAAACCCCCAGCGCCCCGAGCAGGCTCGCCAGGAGCCAGCTCGCCGAAAACACGACATACTGAATGCCCTGCATCTTCGACTTGGCTTCTGATAGCTCCTCGATCTTCTTCGCCTGATCGGAAAGCATTTTGTTCCGCTCGCTGATCTGCTCGTCCATGCGACGGTAGGTCGATTCAAACCCGTGCTTGTCGTCGACCACGTGCTGGATGAACTCCGCGTGGAACCGTTTGAACTCATCGAGAAGCTGTTGCTGCGAGCCTTCGATGCGTCCGAGCGCGCGCTGGATGTCCGGAGCGTCTTCGGTCACGGGCGTGGCTCCGTTGTCTGGATTTTGGTTTCCGAGGCGACCCAGCTCTGTAGGTCGATGAGTTGCTGCCGCACGGCAAAATAGGCGCCATAGTTCTGGATGATGACGCTGGTGGCGTCGCGCATCCTGGTGCCGGCCAACATCGTCGCGAGCTTATCGGGCGGGGCAACCATCAGCGCTGGCGGCGGGACTGGAACTGTCGGTGGCACCTGCATTGAGGGCTGCACCGTTGAGCAGGCAGACAACGCCAGCAGGCAAATGAGTGTCGTCAGAAGCCGGGACATAGGTTGGAATCCTCTTGATGAGCACAGATGTGCGGGCCGTGAGCTCGGCCTGGTGCTGAGCCGCCGCGATCGCGGACGCAGCGCTCTCCGCATCGAGCGCCTTCTGGCGCGTGAGTGCGTCCTGCATGGCCTTGAGATTTGCGGTGGCCTCCGAAAGCTGGAGCTTTTCGTAGGTGGCGGAATTGACTCGGTGAACAACCCAGCCAACGCCGGACCCGGCGACAGCTGCGGACAGGATGGCCGCCATGAGGTAGCCCCAGGGCCCGAGCAGGAATGTCGGCATCAGCCTGCATCCTTGTTCAGCCGTGCATCCATGTGACCGCGGGTCAAGGTGATGCCGAGGTTGGCGGCGATCAGGCCCACGAAATAGACAATGTTGTCGCGCATCGCCGTGATGCGCTCGCCGACTTCCCGTGCCCATTGGGCCGGCCACAGCGCGACGAAACACGCGAGCAGCGCGAGTGACAGAACGGCGATGATCACCGCCATCGCGCGCTGCTCAAAAGTCAGCCGCGCGAAGCGACTTTGTTCGGCGTGCGTCATGTCGGACATCGCTTAGAGGAAGTGTCCAGCGAGCCAGCCGGCGGTGAGCGCCAGGAACATGCTCGAATAAACATGGGTGGCGATCCAGCCTCTGACGACGCCGTACTCGGCGACGAGCTGCTTTTCGACGGTGCTGAGAGTTGTCACGTGTTTCTCCTTTGTTTGCATACGGCGGGCGCGCCGTGTGGGTGGGGACTAGGGGATGAGGCCGTGTTCGTAGGGCGCAGACGCGCTCTTTTTCGTGAGGCAATCGCAGCGCAGCGCCGGAGCGAACGAGACGTGCACCCAGCCATATTCGAGGATGAGCTGATCGAACGGGATCGACGCCTTGGCGATCGTCTGTGCAACCAGGTAATTCGAGCCGAAGCCGGGACAGATGAAGTCGACCGCGTAGCCGTTGCAATGCGCCGATGAAGGCGCGCCGCCGACGCCGGCATTTACGAGCGGGCTGCGATAGCCGCTGGTGACATGGATCGGCTGCGCATTCAGCGCCGAGCGGACGGTCTCCATGCCGGCCGCGGCTTTCCTCAGATTGTCGAGGGCAGCCGGCGACGGGTTGTTATCGAGATCATGACGCGCGGCGTATTCCGACAGAGTGAGTTCCTCGAGCGCAAAATGCGGGGAAAGCTGCATGTGATTTTCCTCAGACGTAGACGTCGCCATAGACGTAGATGTCGGCGGTTGCGGCAGCGCCCTGGGTTGTCGTCAGCGCGAAGTACAGCGGCGTTCCTGCGACCAGGGCGAGGTTCGGAAGCGCCAGGGTGAGCTCGAGCGCTGTCAGCGCATTGGTGAGGCCGGTGTAGACCTGTCCGGCCGCGACGATCGCCGAACCGCCCTTGGCTGGCGCTGTGTAGAAGCCGCCCGCCGCCGTGCTCATACCGTTCAGCGATGTGTTGAGGACGACAATGCGCTTGATGCGGAACTTGCCGTTGAACGTCGGCGTCAGAAGCTGATCGCTGGTGACGTTGAAGTTGGCGCCTCTGAGCGTGAACAGCAGGTCGGTCGGCGGTGGCGAATGGATCGCGCAGCCGGCGGCGATGAGATCGGTTCGATCCTGCACAGTCTGGATGCTGGCGATGACGGCGTAGCTGTTCGAGAGATAAGTCTGGCCGGAGGTCGTGACATAGGTGGTGTTGGCTGCCGGCGCGAGCATGAGGCTCGTGAGCATGGTCTTCTCCTGAATATCAAATGCGCGGGATCAGCGGGCGCTTCACGCGCCCCATTGGGCGTAGCCGGACGGAACCGTCTGACCGAAGTCGGCGCTGAGCAGATGCAGAACGTGCGCGTTGGTGTTGCCGGCGTTGGCCGCGGGCCAGATCAGATTGTTCGACGCACCGGTGAGAGCCCAGGAGAGGTCAATGCCGCCGACCTCGGCCACGGGATCGTTGGAGCCGTTGTTGTTCCAGTTTCCGCCGTTGGTCCTAAACCAGATCAGCTTGGTGTCGAGATCGACGGCGACGCAGCAATTGTTGCCGCTCGCCCAGGTCTGGATGGTCGCAACGGTGATGATGTTTCCGGCATTGTCGCAAGCCTTCACCGTGCCGTCATTCGCCCAGCCAATCTGGCCATAGGACTTCTGGCCGATGTTGCCGCCATTGCCGCGCTTGAAATGACCGCCGCCGCCGGCAACGCCGACGACAACGAATGTGGTCGCGCCAGGAACGAACTCGAAATACTTCTTGCCGGTGTACTGCGCCGGCGTGCCGAACATCTGATTGTAGGGGCTGCCCGATGCAGGCGTAGCCGTCTTGTTGTTGTTGGACAGAACAATTTCGCTCGCAGCACCCGAGTAGAGCGGATCCCAGCCGGGATGGGCCGGACCCGTTGTGAAGGCGCTGATGCTGGGCTCGGAGGCGCCGCCCCCGTTGATCTGCACCCAGGAGGCACCGATCCACACGAAGGTGTTCGTCGTGTCGGTTTCGTAAAAGACAGCCGTGCCTCCGGCGGGAATGGGCGGAGACACCGGCCGACTCGCATGGGTGCCGCGCCCCAGATAGTCGGTGATGAGTGTGCTGCTCGACATTGCGTTCTCCGCTGAGCATTGGATGTTTTGAAAGCGCTGCGCGGACTACTGCAGCGGCACGGCAATCGGTTGCCCGTTGCCATCGGCCATGAAGGCCGGTCCTGGCGTGTCGCCGCTCACCAGAAGCGAGGTGCCGACGATGGCAATCGTGACGTTGTGCGATCCGTCCGTCGTCACGACCGATCCGGCGCCAGCGAAGTTCTCGCTGACGGCCGCGGCATCGACCGTCACGCCGTTCGATTTGACGACCAGGCTGGATCCGCCGCCGCTTCCTGCAATCCAGGACAGATCGGAGCCAGCGCCATTGGACGACAGAAGGTAGCCGGACGTCCCGGGCGCCAGAACAACCCAGCCGCCCGCGGTTCGCGTCAAGAGATCGCCGCCGGGCGCTGCCGAAGACATAGTCGAGCAGCGCACTGATCGTCGTTGGAACAGGAGCCGCCGCGCCGCCGCTGGTGTTGGCGAGCAGATCTCCGTCCGCGATCGGCGCCAGCGACAGCGTGCCGGAGCCGGTGATCGGTCCGCCCGTCAGTCCGGTTCCCGATCCGACAGACGAAACGGTTCCGATGCCGGCAGCGTTGGTGGTGGTGCTCACTCCCGCCGTGTGGGTGGACGAGCCGACAGCGTTCGTTGCCAGCACGAAGTAGGTGTAGGGCGCGCTGTTGCCGAGACCCGAGTGGGTGAAAGCCGTCGCGGAACCGGTGAAGATCGCGGTTGCGGAGCCGAACGAGGCACCAAGGCCAGGGGCTGTATATAGAGTGTAGGCGGTGACGCCGTCGGTCGACGGATTTGCCGCCCAGGCGATCTGGTTCTGGCCATTGCCTGGCGTTGCCGTCAGGCCGGTCGGAACGGTTGGAATGCCGCCGGCGCCGCCGCCAAAGCCGGTGCCGATGGGCGTGTACTGGTATTCGGCGACGGTGCTGATGTCCTCGGTGGCAAGACCGAAGCTGTTGGTGGAGCAGAACTTCACATAGAGCGGCACGCCGACATATCGCGCCGGCAGATCATAGGAGACGGTCGTCCCCGAGCTTCCGAGCACGTCGATGACGGTGAACTGATCTCCAATTCGCATGCGCCGACGGCGCGGTGCCGTACTGCCCGCGCCGCAGATAAGTCAGGTTCGCGGTGTAGGTGCCGGTCGTGGCGACGGCGCCGAACGCCAGGAGCTCGCCATTCGAGGGCATGACATAGGCGCCGCCGACCAGAGTGGGCTGGGCGCAGACCATGGATAATGTGCGCAGCGCGTCGGCATCGGCGTTCGTCACCGGCTGCGGGACGGTCAGGCTCTCGGCGCAATTGACGGCCAGCGTGTCGACAGTGTCGGGATCGGCGTGGCTCGCGAGGCTTGCTGTGAGCACGCCCTGCGGCGCCGAAGCGATGATGTTGCCGATCGGCGTGTAGGTCGTGCCGTCGAACGACAGATTGACCTGGGCTCCGCCCCAGTTGGCGCCGCCCGAAGCCGTGATCAGGAGCTTGGCGACGCCGCCGGTGAACGCGGAGCTGGGCTCGACGATGCAGGGCGTGTTGACGAGACCGGGATCGGCATAACAGTTCGGCGTGGTTGCAACATTGCCGGCGCCGGGATCGCTCGCTGCGTAGGTTGCGATCGTGCCGGGAAATTCCTCGCAGACAAAATCGAGCGTGCCGTCCGCGCCTTCCGAGATCGTCCGGACACGCACGCGCACCGCAGCGAGCCCGATGTTGGGCTCGGTGAGCGTCAGAACCGTGCCGGGAAGGCAGCGCACCAGGCGATAGGTCGCCTTGAACGCGTAGGTGTTGCGGATATAGGCCGCGCGCTTGCCGATGAGCTGCACGACGATCTTGCCGACGATGGGATCGCAGATGTCCTTGCCGTCGACGCCGGAATTGTCGCGCAAGCCGAACTGATCGACGAGGGTCTGATCCTTGTACTCGATCGGGTTGCTGACATAGCCGAGCGTGCGATCGGTGATGTCGAGGCGCGTGCGGTTATAGGCGTCCGCCGGATCGACACGAGACTGACCTTGACCGGCACATCGCCGACAAAATCAGCCAGGGCCCAGAGCATAGGAAACGTCGATCGTCGGCGTGTAGGTGGCGCCGTTGCCGGTGATCGCGGTGTCGCCGAGCGGATAGAAGAGAAGTTGCGTGCCGCTCCAATAGATCCAGGAATTGGCCAGCTGCGCCCAGCGATCGAGGATCGACGTCGCCTTGTCCTGCTGATCGACAGCCGGCGAGAAGAACAGGCCCTGCGCCTGCTGATAGGCCGCGAATTGCGTCAGATCGCCGAGATCGCCCGACGAGAACCCCATGCCGTATTGCGGGTTCGTCAGGAAGTCGGGGATGACATCGGAGAGCAGAACGTCGATGCCGTTCGATTGCACCAGTGTCGTCGGATTGATGTAGCCCGGCGTGGTGTGCGTATAGGCAAAGCTCATCAGCCGCTGACATTCGAACTGATTGTCAGGGATGGTCGCCGCCTGGCCGAGATCCATCTTCGGACAGGCGAGATAGGACGTCAGGGCATAGGCGCGGGCCTGCGCCGGATAGTTGGTGGTGACATAGCTCCACGGCGCCTGGACCGCCGTGCCGCTGAAAAACGTCATGTTCAGCTTGGACAGCGTCGTCGTGGTGGTGGTCGAGGCCTGCGCCCAGATGTTCTGGATGAGATCGACCGTGCCTTCGCACAAGGCGACGATCACCGCCGCGGTGTAGTCGTACTGGCCGCTTTTGCCGCCGCCTTTGCCGCCCTTGCTGACGCTGTGCTTCTGGAAATTGTTGTACCAGATGGCGTTGGTCGTGAGCCGGCGCATTCCCCAGAAGATGGGAACCGGCAAATCCATCTTCGACGAACTGACGTTCAGGCCCGAATACTGGATCGGGCGAACGGCGTTGGCGCCGCCGAGGCCAAGCAGGGATGCCATGGTTCAGCCTCCCCAGATGCCGAACGCTTTGGCCGGCCGTTTGGTGTTCTGCGAGCGATAGGAAATGAAATTGAGCAGCGGCTCGTCGCGCCGCGACACCAGCGTCATGCCGGCGGCGAACCAGGCATGCACGATCTCGGTGGAGCTCAGAACGATCGCGCCGTGCGAAAAGGTGCGGCCGAAGTGATAGACGATGATATCGCCGACGCGCGGTTCCTCGACCTCGCGCGCGCCGAGATTGTCCTCAAGCCAGATGAGGAACTTCTCTTCGCTCCTATGCAGATGCCAGCGCGGCGAATAGGGACGCGGATCGAAGGGCGGGAGCAGGCCGGAGTCGACCGCGCTGCGCACCAGCAGCATCGCGCAGTCGACCGCACCGCCCCGGCCCTTGATGTCCGCACAATCCGCGAACGGCGTTCCGACCCAGGTGAGGGCCTCGCGCATGAACCGGGCGCGCTTGTCCGCCGCCTCGGCCGTCGCGAACGCGTGAATCTCCGGCGCCGGCCCGCCGATGATGACGCGCCGTCCGTCCACTTCGATGTCCATGGTCAGTAGGCCGAGTTGGGCGGCGGCACGAATTCGAAGCCGCGATAGTTCTGGGTGTTGCCGCGCGCCGTGCAGCTCTGCACCGAGCCGGCGGCATTGAAGCTCTTGTCGCAGCCCTCGAACGCGGTGAAGGCATCCCCTGCCGAGGGCTGTATATAGAGTGGGTAGGCGAGCGTCAGACCCGTGCCATCGGCCTTGGCGATATTGCGCCTCTGGCCGGAGGCCGCGCCACCGGTCAGCGCCAGCGTGCCGTTGATATAGCGTGCCGGGTTCGCCGGCGCCGAGGCCCAGGGAATGAAGCTCGTCGTCGGCGAGGCTGCCGACCGTATAGGACGCGGTGAAGCTGGCGCGGCTGAGCGTGCAGCCGGTATCGCAGAAGGCGTGGTTGCAGCCGACCTGGAAGACGTTCCGCGGCGCGTTCTGATCGAGCAGATTGACCTTGCCCTTGATCGTGATGTCGGCCGCGATGCCGGTGAGCTCGATGCCGGAGACGCTGCCGCCGAAGAGGTCGATGGCGCCCAGCGCCACCGTATTGCCCGGCGCATTCATGAACACGCGCGACAGCAGGAACGTCGCGCCGTCGAACAGGCCATTGTGGATCTGCAGCTTGATATTGCCGCCGCCCGCAAAGCTGTCGTTCAGCGCCGCCAGCGTCACCTTGAGCGAGGGCACCTCCATCCTGTTGGAGACGTTCCACTGCGAGCGTTTCAGCCAGGGCGCGCGCGAGGAATAGAGCGTGCCGCCGACCGTCAGATCGCTGTCCCACGCCGCCCAGGTGTAGACGGTGACGCCGTCGACCAGCGCGAACTTGAAAATATCCGCCGACCACAACTGGGCGCCGCCCTGCAGGGCGAGCGCGAGGGCCGGCGAGCAGGTGCGAAGATAGTCGGCCATTTCAGGTTCCGGCCCGGCAGGAGTGAAGGGTCGCCTTCTTCAGCAGCCACAGCTTGTTCATGAATTTTTCGAAGGTCAGCGTGTCGGCCGACAGCTTGCAGTAATAGAAGTAGCTCATGTCGACGGTGATGGTCTGGCCGGCACTGCGGCGTCGCAGTGAACTGGATCTGCTGCAGCGCGGGCTGCGTCACCTGCACCGAGTAGCTCGACGGATCCTGCAGCACGCCATTGAAATAGACGTTGAACGGCAGCGTCAGATCGACATAGCCGACCGGCTCCGTCCAGGAATATTCGCCAACGCCATAGGTGCGGCTCAGCGTCCACAAATGGGTTGTGCCGTCGGTGGTGGCGATGAACTGCTGCGCGACGGAATTGTCGTCGGGGTTCTTGAACAGGAAGCGCCCGAGATTGCCGCTCATGGCGCCAAAGAAGCCGAGCATGGTTCTGAACTCGGAGGTGCCGGTGGCGAACGTGTCGCGCAGCAGCTCGTAGGTCAGCTCGAAATCGTGCAGCGGCGCGGCTGCCAGGCCCAGATCGAGATCGGCGCCGGTCGACGTCGTCTGCGTCGGCATGTTGAAGAACTTCGGCTTCCACAGCACCGAATAGCTGAGGCCCGGCAGCGTCGGATAAACGAGCGGCATGAAGACCCCTATATCCGGAACAAGACACTCAACAATGATCTGCGAAACCCGGATGCTGGGCGTGGCGACGACGTCCGCCTCGACCACTTCCTGACTGAGGCGCGCGAACGGCGTCGCGGTGACGTCCGCCTCGACGACCTCCTGGCTGACGCGCGCGGCAGGCGTCGCAACGACTTCGGCTTCGACGACGTCCTGGCTGACCCTGGCGTTCGGGGTTGCGACGACGTCAGCCTCGACAACTTCCTGGCTGACACGGTCGGCCATGTCAGCTCACCATGTTGTAGCCATAGGCCGCGCCGTTGACGTCGCTGATGACCCAGTTGAGTCCGGTGCTCGGATTGAGAATCCACTGGTCCGTGAAATAGGCGTAGCTGGTATCGGGAAGCGAGTTGGTCGCGCCGGCATAGGACGTGCCGGCGATCTTGACGATCGATTTCACCGAGCGCGCGCCCGCATCATCCTTGCGCGCGGCATAGGTCAGCTGGATGCCGTAGATGGTCGTGATCGTGCCGGCGAGAGCGCCCGAAATCGAGCGTGTCCTGCTGGCCCGGCGTCGAGGAGTAATTGTAGGACGTATCCGAATCCATCGCCGTCTCGGCGACTTCCTGCCAGTTCGAGCCCGCCAGCGGCGTCCATTGCACGGCGTCGTTGCCGGTCGCGAACAGCGTCTTGACCTGGCAGTCGCCGAGGAACGTGTTGCAGGGCGTCAGACCCGCCCCCGTCGTCGTGTCGCAGTAGTAGAGATCATCGATGTTCATCGTCGGGTTGCCGCCGACATTGTTGCCGCGAACACCCATCGCATCCCACCAGGCATTCGCTCCGGTGAAATTCGTATTGACGCCAGTAATGGTGCAGGCGTTGACGCCATTGACGTGCACCGTCACCGAGCCGGTCGACGCATTGATGACGGGCCAGATCTCGATGAAGCTCCAGACGTTATCGGCCCATTGGTTGTTCGGGCCCGCATAGAGCAGGACGCCACCACTGGCGCGATCGCCGCGATAGACCTGGATCGCATAGTTGAGCGGATTGAAATACACGGTGACATTGACGATTCCGGTCACCGTATCCAGAAACTGGAAGTCCGCACCCGTGCCGACATTCACGAACTGACAGCCAAAGCCGACGAAGGCGCTCGAAACGCGCTGTCCGAACACGGCATAAGTGTAGGTGATGCCCTGCTGGAGCTGCAGCGCCTTGCCGAAGCCATTGCGTCCGGTGACAAAGGCGATCGGCGTGGCATTGGTAGCCGGCTGCTGATACTGCACAAAATTGTTCAGCCGCGACTTGAGATCGGTCGCGTTCAGATAGTGATCGAACCCGTCCCAGACTTTGAGTGCCACGGCGTGCTCCGTCAGACGCGGATGTAGCCGTCGCGCATTTGCGACTGGAACCAGGCGCGCAGGGTCGAACTTTCCTCATCGAGCATCGTGCCGAGGCTCTTGTGCTGCGGCGCGTTGATGACCGGGGAATAGTTCAAATGAACCGTGGTGCCGCCCTGCGCATTGCGCCCGCCTCCGACCGCGGCCATCAGTGCCGAATTGTCGGCCGCCGGGATGATGCGTTCGCCGGCATGGATCTGGGCGATCATGTCCCTGGGGACGACATTCGCGCCTTGCGCGAACGAGCCAAATGCCTCGACGGCCGCGAATGCGACGCCGGCAGCGATCGGCGCCAGGATCGGGCCGATGATGGGAATGCCGACCACCGACGCGTAAGCGCCGGCTCCGGCCTTTGCCGCGTCCTGCGAGATCTCGCTTGCCGAGGCCGCTGCAGTAATCGCTTTGGAGGCAATCGCACCGGAGGAGGTGATCGATGTCCGCGCCGCGGTGCCGGCCGCGGTCGCTGCCGTCAGCGATGCCTCTTTGGTCGTAGTGGCCGCCGTCTCCGTCGCGTAGGCGATCAGCTTGCCGAGCAGGCCTTCCTGCGCCGTGACCTGGTCGGATTTGAGCATGCCGAGATTGACCAGTTCATGTTCGGTCAGCAGCTTCAGCTCGTTGGCGATTTCTTCTTCGACCAGCTTGGCGCCGATCTGCAGCAGATCGGTCGCCAGGCCCTGGCGCTTGGTGAAAATATCATTCACCAGCGCGCTCTCGGCGCTCTCGATCTCCGAGTTGACGGTGCGCCAGCTTTCATAGCGCTTCTGGTCTTCGGCTTTCAGATCAGCGGTGAGCTGACGATGCGCCGCGGCGATCGCCGCGTTGGTTTGCGCGTCGATAATCTTGATCTGGTTGGCGGCCTCGTACTTTTCGACGACGGTCGTGTCATCCGAGTTGATGATGTCCTGCTTGGCCTTCTTCTCCGCGTCGGCTTCGGCGTTCAGCGCCGCGACGGTCGCATCGTATTTTTGCTGCGCGGTGATTTGGTGGGCGTCGAACTCCTCTTGCAGCAGCGACTTTTTTGCCGTCGAGCGTCAGCTTGGCGAGCGTGAGCTGCGTTTCCGAATCGCTTTTCGCTTCAGCGTTCAGCATCTCGGCGATCATGCGATCGAACGCCGCCGCCTCTTGTTTCGCCTTGCGCTCGGCCGCAGCAGCGGCCTTCGCACCGGGATCCGCTTCCGGCTTGTTCAGCGCGTCGAGTTCTTTCTTGAGGTCCGCGACCGCTTGCGTTGCCTTCTCGATGCCCTTGGTGTCGCCCGCCTTCTCGGCATCGTTGAGAGCCTTGCGGGCCATCGCGACTTCCTTCTCGAGCAGCGCGCGTTGGCGCATCTTGCTGTCGACGGTATCGAGAGCCGCAATCTCGTCCTGCTCCGTGGGGGCCACCGGCTTGGGCACCGGCTTGGGTGCCGGCGGCGTGACCGGTGGAGCCAGGGAAAAACCAATGCCGAGGGCATAAACAGACAGTTGAAGACCTTTGAACGTCCCGCTTTCACGCGAACCCGCGTGAGCATATCGACCAGGCTGGCCAGCGCGTTTGTCGCCGTGGCGATTGGGCCGGCTGCGGCGACTTTCAGATGTTCCCAGGCACCCTCAAGCTTGATGTCGGCGGCTTCCGCTGCCTTGGCGGTCTCAGGATCCAGGAGACGCCCGAGCGCCGAATATTTGGCGGTGAGATTGTCGGTGCCTTGGGCCCACTCTTTCAGAAGCGGAATGAGCTCCGCGCCAGACTTTCCGAACAGCTCTGTTGCCAGGCGCGCTCGCTCGCCATCGTCCTTCACCGCCAACAGCGCCTGCGCGACCTGCGGCAGCGCCACGTCGCCGGTCTGGTGCGCGCTGACACCCAGCTCGACAAAGGCTTTCGCCTGAACGCCCATACCTTCCTGCGCCAGGCCGAGCGCGGTCGTAAAGCGACGGATCGCGCCGTCCGCAGTCTCGGTGTCGACGCCGGAATCGATCGCGGCCTGAGAAAAATCCTGATAGGCCGTGATCGAGAGCTGCAGCACTTCGGCTTCGTGCGCGATGTGCGCCGTCGATTCCTCGACGGACCTGGCGAACGAGAGCATCTGGCCAGCGGTGACGGCAACACCAAGCGTGGCAAGGCCGCCTTTGAGCATGCCGAGCATGCCCACCATGCTGCAGCCGCCGCTGGTCGAGCCCTTCAGCTGCGAATTGAGCTCGGCAACCTCGGCTTTCGCGCGCACAGCCGCTTCCGCGGCCTGGGTGAGCGAGGTACGAAGTTCGGACGACATGGTGCCGCCGGCTGCCGCCGCCTGGCGAGCCAGCTTGTTCAGCTCTGCGGTGAGCGCCTGGGATTCCGCCTTGGCGACGGCAAACTTCGCCTGCAGATCGACAACGTCCGCCGTGATTTTGACGTCGACATTTGAAGCCACGGCAGCTCACCCAGATCTCGAAGAAAATGGCGTGCGCGGTTTAGTGCGACGTGCCGGGAAAGGGCCCGATGCCAGGTAGATCAGCGCCAGTCAGTTGCGGACCGCCAGGGCGACTATCGAAGGAGATGACGCCGCCCGGCGACTCGAACATCTGCTTCACGCTCATCGCACCGGACTTCCAGCGCTCTTCCAGCGAGCGGCGGTGCGCTTCTTGCGGCGTCAGCTTTTCGGCGTTCGGCTTCCAGGTCGTGTAGACGCTGGCCAGCATGGCGAGGACTTCGTGCTCCGGCGGGAACGATCTCCAGTATTCGAACAGCTGATAGACCTGCGGAAACGTCATGGATCGCACCTCTGACGGGAGCTTCTTCAGGCCCGTTGCGAGCCTGCCGAGCAGCCAGGGCCAATCTATGCCGCCTCCGCTGCCGCTTCCCCCACGCTGCCATCCTTGGCCGAGATCAGTCCCGACTCCTGGAAGATGAGCAGAGCCGCGACATTGAACTCGCGAAGCGTCGCGCCACGCAGATCGCGCAGAGCATCAACGGTGAGCTCGGGATGCTCGTGTCTGAGCGCCGCCGAAACCACTTCCAGCGTGCGCTGATAGGAGCGCCGGGCTTCCTCCTGCGCATCGTCATGCTTCGGTAACGCGAGACCGACATTGGCATCGATCAGCTGTCCAAGCGTGAGCGGAACGGTGATCTTGTAGGTCTTGCCGGCCAGGACGATTTCTCGGGATTTGGACATAGCGTTCCTTTGCGATCAGAGATGAATTACGCCAGCGTCGCCAGGCTGATGATGCCGATCTGCTGCGCGGCATTGGCGAAGAAGCTGAAGTCGTATTCCGGCATCGCGAAATCCTCGAGCTTGTGACCCATGGTCCATTTGTTCGCGACGGCCTGGAACAGCCGGATGTAGTAGGTCGAACCATAGAGCGCGGTTTTGTAATCGAGCTGGAACGTGGGCGTGTTGCCGATCGGCTGGTTGGTGATCGTCATGCTCTGACCGGTGGCGCCCGTCGTGAACGTGTAGCTGTAGGTGATGATCACGCTGATGCCAGAGACGTGATCGGCGGACGAGAAAGTGTAGACGCCTGCCGCGACCGAGTACTGTCCGGCCGCGGGAGAACTCGCGACTTGCGTCAGCGGCTCGTAGGTTGCCGCATTGACGACACCAAGATCGCTGCTCCAGGTGCCGCTCGACGGCACGGTCGGCGTGATCTCAAACGGCGTGGTCGGGATCGGCGTCGCAGGTGTTGACGTCAGGTCGTACTGCGTGCCGGCCGTCCATGTGCCGCCGATCAGAAGCGAGTTGAGCGCCTGACCGGAGAGCGTTGCCGCCTTGATCTTGCCGGTGCACTTGGCCGTGCCGCGCGCGACGAGCAGCGGGAACTGGTTCTGCCCATAGAGCTCCTTGGTTGCGAACGAGAAATCCGTCGAGAACTCGTTGACGTAGCCGACATTGGTCGGCGTCGCGTTCGCGATGTCGGTGCGCGTGAGATAGAGGATGCCGGGGCCGAAAAGACCCTGCGGAACAGTATTCGTGTTGGCCATGGTGTTCTCCCAATTGCAGGGGTGGTTGATAAGTCGCGACGGACGGCGCCCATTCCTGGGCAAGTGAAAACGGGACGTTCCGCCGACCGCGCAGCGCGTTAGGCGTCCGGGGTCCGTTGAGCACGGATAACTCGAATTTAAGGGGCTTGCCTTATCCTCCCCGGGGGGATACACCTCGAGGCATGAAGAAGCATGTCGTGCACGAAACGCATCCCGGCATCGTTCGTCGATTGAAGCGGGCCCAAGGCCATCTTCGTTCGACCATTGCGATGATCGAGGAGGGACGTGACTGCATTGATCTGGCGCAGCAGCTTCACGCGGTCGAGGCGGCGGTGGGCAATGCCAAGCGCGAGCTAATTCACGACCACATCGAGCACTGCCTGGAAGACGGGGACAAGGCCGGAGCCAGTCTCGAAGAAATCAAGAAATTGGCCAAATATCTATAACAGTGATGGAGGACCGCGAATGACTCAGGATAGAAAATTGACCGCTGTCCACCAACACGGCTGGATATTTGGAATCATCGGCCTCGCCACCGGTCTGGCTCTGTTGGTCTATGTTCCCAGCCTAAAACTAGTAGCGCGGTCGTTAATCCTGTTCGCCGGGTTTCACGTCCTTGGCGCGACAGTGATCCTGGCGACGATTTGGTTTGGCGGCTTGCGCACGCACCTGCACCGTCCTTCGAAGCATTCCGACCGGTACGACTTCGGGTGGGACCCGGGCTGGACGATGGGGCTAGGTATCGCGGCCGTTGTTGCCGCCGCTTGTGCGGCGGCGGTTGAAGTAACCCTTCCCGGCTGGTGGCCGATGGCGTGGGCGCTTCTGCTCACTGGCACGTCATTTTTTGCCGGTTTTATCCTGATGCTTGTCTATCGCCGCCCCGAAGGCGCCGTACTACCGATGGTCGATCTTCTCTCCGGCGACAAAGATGTGGTGCTCGATGCCGGCTGCGGCGCGGGTCGCACGACCATCGCGCTAGCCCGAGCATTGCGGCACGGACGTATCGTCGCTTTCGACCGGTTTGATGCCGACTATATCGACGGCGGCGGTCGCGAGCTTCTCGATCATAATATTGCGCTTGCTGGCCTCACTGCGCGCGTACAAATCGAAACTGGTGATCTGGCTGCAATGCCTTTTGCAGACGCCAGTTTCGATAGCGCCGTCAGCACCAATGTCTACGACCATCTCGGCCGCAATAAGGAACAGGCCATGCGCGAGACCTTCCGGGTGTTGAAGCCGCGCGGACGGTTTCTGATCGGGCTATCGGTGCCAGGGTGGGCAATGTTCACTATCGGCAACGTGTTGTCGTTCTTCCTTAAATCTCGCGCTGGCTGGCGCGAGTTAGCCCAGCATACCGGCTTCGCGGTCGAGGGCGAATGGACGGTCAACGGAACCTGGTTTGTGCTCTTGGTTAAGCCGAGTGCGGCCGCGTGATCTCGCTCTCCTATTTGCTACAACACGGCGCGTCCAATCTCTGGCTTTTTATTCCCAGCGCGATCTTGCTCGGTGCATTGCACGGCCTAGAACCAGGCCACTCCAAGACGATGATGGCTGCCTTCATCATCGCCATTCGCGGCACTGTCGGCCAAGCGGTGCTGTTGGGGCTTGCCGCGACAGTGTCACATACAGCAATCGTCTGGCTGGTCGCCATCGGCGGCATGCAGTTAGGGCGGAGCATCAACGCAGAGACGACTGAACCCTATTTCCAGTTGGCCTCGGCAGGTCTGATACTCTGCGTCGCGTTCTGGATGATGTGGCGCACATGGCGAGACCAAGTGCGCTCGAAGCTTGAAAGCACATCGCATGACCACGGCCACCACCACGGCGAAGAGTTGCGCCGCATCGACACTGGCCACGGCATTCTCGCACTGGAAGTCTTCGAGCAGGGTGTTCCACCTCGCTGGCGACTAAGGACCGAAACTGGAACCGGCTGGTCGGCAAACGACGTGAGCCTTGAAACCGAGCGACCTGACGGCAAACGCCAGACATTTACGTTTGTCTGCTCGCGGCGACTATCTGGAATCCGAAGGCGAAATACCGGAGCCGCACGAATTCATGGCACGGCTGCGGCTTTCGCACGGGGACCATACACACAGCTACGACGTCGCGTTCATGGAACATGATCATGACCATGATCACATCCACGAAGAGTTGAAAGGACTCAGTGTGGTCAGTCCAGGCTTTCAGGATGCGCACGAGCTCGCGCACGCCAATGATATTAGGAGACGGTTCGCAGACAAGAGCGTAACGACTGGACAGATCCTTGTATTTGGACTGACAGGTGGGCTCATCCCATGTCCGGCGGCGATTACAGTCTTGCTCCTATGCCTTCAGCTAAAGCAGATCGCCATGGGTGGGTTGCTGGTGTTCTGCTTTAGCATCGGCCTTGCCCTGACAATGGTCACTGCAGGGGTCATCGCCGCCGTTAGTGTGCGACAGGTCTCAATGCGTTTTTCCGGGTTTGGTGAACTCGCACGTCGCGCACCTTACGTATCGAGCGCTCTCATTCTGTGCGTGGGGCTCTATCTCGCCTTTTCGGCGATCGGGAACCTGGGCTACTTGTGAATGACAGCCGCGACGCTGCTAAACGAAGAGTTTGAAAAATGAGCGCTGCGCAAACGGGTGTTGTCGGTCACCATCACAATCACGATGGCCACGACGAGCACGAACACGGCCACCATCACGCAGCAAAAAGCTTTGGCCGGGCATTTGCGATCGGCACGGCTCTCAACGTCGGTATCGTCATTCTGCAAACTGTCTTCGGCCTCATCGCGCACTCGACCGCCCTGCTAGCAGACGCAGGCCACAACCTGAGCGATGTTCTCAGCTTGATCGTGGCGTGGGGTGCGGCGAGCCTCGCGAAACGTCCAGCCACGACCTACGCTATACATACGGTTTGCGTGGCTCCTCGATCATTAGCGGCCTTGTTCAACTCGGTGTTCCTGCTTGTCGTGCTTGGCGGCATCGGCTGGGAGGCCATCCAACGCTTTTCCGACCCAGTGGCGGTGCACGGCAACATCGTCATGGCCGTCGCCGCTGCAGGTATCGTCATCAACGGTGTCAGCGCGTGGCTGTTCGTTTCCGGCCGTGACGGCGACATCAACGTGCGCGGCGCGTTTTTGCACATGCTGTCCGATGCGCTCGTGTCGTTCGGGGTCCTATGTGCCGGAGCTTTGATTGTGTTCACCGGCTGGTTGTGGCTCGATCCCGCTGTGACGCTCGTCATCGTCGCGGTGATCGTTCATGGCACCTGGGGCCTCTTGAAGGACTCGCTTGGCATGGCGATGGCCGCGGTTCCGTCCGCGATTGAGCCAACCAAGGTGCGCGAGTATCTGAGCGCGCTGCCCAGCGTCAGTCGCATTCATGACCTGCACATCTGGCCGATGAGCACGACGGAGACCGCGCTCACGTGCCACCTCATCATTCCCTCTGGTCATCCTGGTGACGATTTTACGATGCGGGTGGCCCAGGAGTTGCGCGAGCGGTTCAAAATCGAGCACACGACTATTCAGATCGAAATCAGCGAAGATGCAGATTGTCTTCTTGAGGCGGATCACGCGATCTGAGAGCAGAAGCGGAAGCAGAGATTTTGTCTGCTAAGGACAAAGAATCTTGACGGGGATCAGAGCCTTTGCCTGATCGTCGAGGTCACCAGGGTCGTATTCACTGCGACCTTCGACGCGGGCCCACTGAACGAGCCCGCCAAGCGTTTGCGGAAAGCCGCGCGGATCCGGCGCCAGCGCCGAGCGAACCGCCGTGACCAGATTGTTCAGCGTGGTATCCGGCACGCTGTCTGGGTTCTGTCCGGCTTTGGAATAGATCCAGATTTCGGCTTCGAGAATTGTCTTTTGCAGGACCGTGTTCTGGTAGTCGTCGGTGTCGCCGGTGTGACGAACGAACAGCGCGGGCTGCGCAGAAACCTCCGTCCAGAGCTGCAAGCGGCGGCTTGCAGACAGAAAGCCCGTCGAGAACGATCCGCCCGTGCTGTCCGCGGTCAAGGTCCTGATCGAGGGTCAATGTCTTGGCAACCGGATCGAACGTATCGATCACCGCGCCCCGCGGCGCGCCAGGGCCGAACACTGGTAAGCCGGCAAAGAACCCCTTCGTCGAACTGAGATTTGAGATCGTCGGCGTACCGTTTGCGCCGTCACCGGTGAAGCGCACGACCACCGAGTCCTGCAACAGCGTGAAGAGCGCCGACAGAACTGCTTCGTGCGCATTATTCACTGTTCGACTCCTCGGCCGCCTGACCGACCGCTTCGCGCAGTTCCGAGATGACTTCCGGTTCGATCGATGCAGCCGGATCGCGCAGGAAGCGCCGGGCGGCCATGTTCAATTGCCGGCTGTGAGCCGCAACCATCACGTCAAGTGGACTCGACAGCTTGTTGCGGAACACATGATCGAGCCGGGCCGAATGCGCTTTGACTTTGAACGGTTCGCCGGTGCCGCCATATTCGAGCGCGCCGGCCTTGGCAAAATCGGCGCCGACGACTACGCGCCCGGTGACTTTTGTCTTGTCATTGAAGATCTGCGCGTGGATCGAGCGCTCGAGCTGGCCCGTTTGGCCTTTCGGCGCTGCCGACAGCACCCGCGCGAGCAGTTTTTGCGTCAGATCCTCAATGGCCGATAGCAGTTTGGCGCGAAACTCCTCGGGAAACTTCTCGAACTTGAGCCCGAGCCGGCGCTCGTTGTTGATGACGATATTGATGGTGTCAGTCATCACCCAACCGTGGGCACGCGGTAGACGCCGTCCAGCAGGCCAGTGATCTCGGGCGGCAGAGCACCGTTCTGTCCGGCGGTCGTGCCGACCCACCAGCGCTTTTCGCCGACGCCGGGCTGATTGATCGACATGAGCATGGGATCACGATCCTTCTGCTTGAAGCGCTGCGTGACCACGCGCAGCACCGCATCGATCAGATCGTCGGGAATTTCCGAGTAGCCATAGTTGATGATGATCGACGCGCCCTGATCGGCCGCGTTGAAGATGTAGATACCGGTGGCCATGGCGACGCTGTATTCGCCGGCGGTCGCGGGCGTACCCAAAACCGCCTTGAAGGCTGTTCCATTCGCGTAAGTCACACCGCCGTCGAACGAGAAAGTCGCGGCATTGGCGACTGTCACTGTGTACGGACCCGGCGTGACCGGCACCGTGTGAGCCTCCGCCACGGCCGCGCCATAGCCGGCGCTATATTCGATGTTTGTGGGCAGCGCCTCCCAGACCACCGCCACACCGGTGAACGAGTTGAGCCGGATCAGCTGGCCCTTGTCATAGTCGACGGCGAAATCAGTGCCCTGAACGAGCGCCTGCGTCGTATTGATCGCCGTGACTTGCGCTACGGATACCAGACTGAGGATGGGCCAGTGGCTGAGCTGTAGCGGCGCGATGCCACCGGGGGTCTGATTGGGATAGGCGTCTTGCTCGATGTATTGGGTTTCGAGAAGTAGTTCGGGCAGGAACACTCGGTTGCAGTAGCGTGCAACGACAGCGGAAACCTGACTGATCGCCCTCGCGAGCCATGTGTCGTTCGACGTGTCGCTCGAGGGGATATTCAGCTCATCCTTGACCGTCGCCAGATCGGTCAAATCATAGTCGGCAGCAGGTGCAAGAACGGTCTTGATGATCGCGACGCCCATGATCCTGCCTCATCGATCCGTGGTTTAGTTTGCGGGCTAGATGCCGTCGGGCGCCGCGAAATTCTGCGGCCCCTAGCTGATCCGGACGTTTATGCTGGTCTGGCAGGGCGAGATTCGGCTTGTCCTGATGGTAACAAATAGGTTACTATATGTCTGTACTCAGGGTGGTTGAATATGTCCGGTCGGACGGATCGAGCCCGTTTCGGTCGTGGTTCGATGCGCTCGACCCGCAGGCCGCTGCTAAGGTCGCGACTGCGACAATGCGATTGGAAATGGGCAATACCTCGAACGTCAAATGGGTAGGGACGGTTGGAGAATACAGGATCGATTGGGGACCAGGTTATCGTCTCTATCTCGGCCGCGACGGGAGTGAGCTGATAATTTTACTGATCGGTGGCACCAAGAAGCGCCAACAGGCGGACATAGGACGAGCCAAGGAACTGTTTGCGGAATACAAGGTTCGGAAAACAGCGACGGCGAAGGCAAAGAGCAAGAGGTGAGAACAATGGCATTGACGCGGGACTTCAAAGAGACGGTTAGTGCACGCGTGGCGCGCGATCCGGCTTTCGCCAAAGCCCTATTGGACGAAGCGGCGACGCTCTTCCTCAACGGTGATCCACACACTGCGCGTCTGGTGTTGCGTGATCTTGTAAATGCCTCGGTTGGGTTCGAGGCTTTGGCAGTTCAAACAAAAACACCCAGCAAGAGTTTGCATCGGATGCTTTCCGACCGAGGAAATCCCAGCATGGATAACCTCGCGGCGATTTTTGGCGTCGTTCGTAAACGTCTGGGCGTGGATATCCGCGCGCGCACCGTCAAGGCGGCTTAAGATCACGGACAGTACCCCGACTTGGCCTGAGGTGGTGTTTGACACCGTCGGCGCCCCCTGGACGCCCGGTGGTGCGTCCGTGACCTAGCCATCTGAACCTTATGCGAAGACCGACCCGAGACGGACACTCGCGAAGCCGATGTGGCTGTCATTGCGCCCGTCGGGTATTCTCCGTTGCAAAGGGCGTCATAGGGGGCATTGATGAAAAGAGCTATTTTGTGGCCAATCGCGGCTGCTGTCCTTTTCGCCGCTGGAACGTTCGGTCAATCCGCCCACGCTCAAACTGCAGCGGCATCAAGTGGAAGCTGCCCCTATTGGATCGATGCAAAGACGGGGGAGCGTGCCCTCACTGTCCCGATCGGTGTTAACCGCGAAGAGTTGACCAACCTTCAGTCAGACCCAAGCGCTACACAGGCCCATGGGGCGAGCGGCCGGAACTATGTTAAACAGCCAGATGGCACTTGGATTGATGCTGCGACTGGGGAACAGGCCCGCACTGTCCCGATCGGTGTCAACCGCGAAGAGTTGACCAACCTTCAGTCAGACCCAAGCGCTACACAGGCCCATGGGGCGAGCGGCCGAAACTATGTGCTGATCCCCTGTCCGCCGCCTTCAGAAGGCGTCAACACGACAGGCGGACCCGTTGGACACGATGGGCGCTCTCCTCCGCCTTCAACGCTGCCGCCGCCAACACCAACTCACCGCCAGACCAGTTGCACGTCCTGCCAGAAGGCCGCCGACCGGCTAAACAAGGCCAGTGATCAGCTCGCCCAGGATTTGGCAGACCCCACTACCGCCCCCGAGACGATTGCTGACGATCGGTCACTGGTGAAGGACTATTCACAGATGCTCGATGACTGCGAGAAACACTGCAAGGACAATGGCGGCCTGCTCGACCATGTTACCATTGGCGTAGGTGTCGATGTCGGCGGCGGGCATGATCACGGTGATGACCATCATGATCACCACAGCGACCATTCAGACGTTCCTTGACAGCTTCGATCTCTGCAAATTGAGCACGTTCGGTCTGCACCAACAGTGACTCGATGAGGTGGGCGCCGAGTGACAGGTTCCGCCAATTAGGTCTGCGTCGTGTCGGTCGCTATGTCGACGCTCAGACTTGTCGTTCCGCCATAGGTTCCGGTCGTGACGTACAGCGCGCGGAAGATCGGCCCCATGATGCCGTCGATGGAAGTGTTCGCCGCGAGCGAGCCGCTGGTCGGCGTCTTTTGCGTGGTCTGCGGTGTCGACGAGCACAAGGTTGAATTGCCGGATGGCGCTGCTCGTCGTGAAGTGAAAGTTCGCGATGTCGAACCAGGTCACGCCATTGTCGACACTCGACTGGACATAGGCGTCGACGGACGTTCCGCCGCTGCCATAGGTGAAATTCGCCTGGATCGTGATCTCGCGCGGCGTCCCGTTGAAAAGCACCGACGGCCCAGCCGTTGCCGCGAGCGCCGCCGTGATGCTCTTGAGCGTCAGAAGGTTCATCGAACGCTCGCCTTTCGCGTCAGATAACGACCCTTGGGCGGGCGGATTTGCGGCCCGGCGACATCTTCCGGCGGAAACGGCCGGGGATCCGTTGCGTCGCCATTGGCAACTAGCCTTTCAGCGACCGCGTCCGGAATCACTGGACGATCGCCCGCCCGCCAGGGGCGCATGTCTCTGGTGAGCGTGACGATCTTCATGTGACCTCTCGCCTTAAGCCGCGAGACGGTCGTAGCCGGCCAGAATGGCGGCGCCGAGCAGCGTTGCCGTGTCGGTTGCTGTGTTCGAGAGGGTCGGCGTCCAGTCGAACCGCACATAGCGCATCGCGGCGTTGAGATCGGCAGACACCGAGTAGACGCCGCTTCCCGAGCCAGTGCCGGCGTCGACGACGCCGGGATCGGGGAAGGTGAGATAGGACGTCGCTGCCCAATTGGTGCCGTCAGCGGACTGCTCCACTTTGAGGCCGGTGAGGGACAGCGTCTTCGTCGCCGTCAGCGTGGCCGACCAGAAGATGTCGAGCTGGGCGCTGGCGCCGAGTGATCCGGTGTTGGGATCGAGCCGGTCGATGGTCGCGCCGACCACGGGAGTGCCGTTGCCGGCGCCTCCCGCGGTAACGGAGGTGAAAGCCGAACCGATGGCGGCGCGGATTTTCGAGCCGATATTGTGAATGTCTACGATGTCGGACATGGGGAATTCTCCTAAAGAGATTGAGACGTGGAAGGCCGCGCGTTCAGCCGGTTAGCTGATCGCCGGAGCCCAGCGCACGAACTGGTTGATCGCGACAGATGCGTCGTGACGCATCTGGAAATCATGCTCGGCGATGGCGCGGATCAGAGCCTGGTCGTTCTGGAACGCGCTGATGGTGTTGCCCGAACCATCGACGTAGGTGCCTTCGCGGCTGACGGCCAGCTCGAGCGACATGGAATCGAGGATCATGGTTTCTTCCATTTCGGCGAGGAACACGAACGAGCAGTCGTTGTGCGTGCTGGTCGCGTCGTGGATGTTGATCGGGATCTGTGTCGTGCGCTTCACCGGATAGCCGATGAGCATTCCGTTCGACAGTTCGTCACGATAGACATAGACGCCGAGCGAGTTCTGCACGTTGTAGAGATAGTTGTAGGAACGCGGGTGCATGAACCAGACGCGCTTGATGTCGGGGACGTTCGCGGTGTCCAGCTTGTTGACGAGGCCGCCCAGTTCCGCCGCCACCGTCGCCAGCGTGTAGGTCTCGTTGCTGGTGATGAAGTTTCCGCCCGACGCCGCCGTCGAGTTGGCGGTGGAGGACCAGACACCCGCTGTGCCGGCATTGGCCGTTGCATAGCCATTGGCGAACGAAGTGTAGCCGCGCGGCGTCGACAGCGTGCCGTCGCCGAGCAGGAACGCCAGGTCTTCGCGAAGGGCGATGACCTTGACCAGGTCGTCGCGCACGAAGGCGTCAACGGCAGGATCCGCATAGCGCATCATGTCGCTGGACACCGGGACCAGGGCCGTCAGCTTCTTGTAGCTGGCGACGATCTGGTTGAGCGTCTGCTGAGACGATGCGATCTGGGCGACTTCCGAACCATAGGTGGCGGTCGCGGCACTGGCCTGACCAGGCAGCGTCATGGTTCCACGCGGCATCGGAATGACGCGGGGTCCAGCACTACGAACGACGGCCATCGGGCGCAGCAGCTCGATGATCTCGTTCATGTAGTCGGGCGGGACAATGAAACCGCCCGAGGCGCCGGCCGAGGTGATCAGCGCGCGCGTGACCGGATGGTTCTCGCCATAGATCGAAATCGATTCCTCGTGAGCGAGCCGAACGCTGCCATGACCGCGTCCGAGCATTTTCATCACTCCGCCGATCACCAGGCTGCGTTCCTTCACGTAGCGGTCGGTCTCGACCGCCGCGGGAACGGTGCGCACCTCCTGGCCGGCAACCGGCTGGGCGGTGGCGGCGGCCAGTTCACTCGCATCCTTGGCGCGGGTGATCTGTGCGTCGAGATCCGTGACGGCACGCTTCTTGGCGTCGTAGTCCGTGGTCTCGTCTTCGGTGAGGGTTTCTTTGTCGGCGAGCGCCTTGAATGCGTCAAAGGCGAGCGCGCGCTTCTTCACAAGGTCATTGACCGTGCTCATAGGGGGCTCCATCGAGGGGAATGCGGCGTCTCACGACGGCGCTGATGCCGTTGCCCAGGCGGCGTTTGGGCTAGCCGCCTCACGGCGGGGTTCGGGAAATTCAGTGAATGGCGCCGAGCGCCAACATTTCGGACTGCCGGCGCCGGAAATCGGCACTGCGGCTGCCTTGGTCTTCAGCGACACCGTCAGACTTCTGGATGTCCTTGGAGTCGCCGTCCTTGTTTTCGGCGTCTGCTTCATCGCCCGGAACACCGGCGCGATCCATCAGATCGTTCACCGTTCCGATGGCGCGCTTGTGCGCGCGCATCGCTGCGCGCTGGTGATCCATCGCCTCGGCATGATCGTCGAGCGCGGAACGCAGGCACCGGACGGTCTCTTCCGAAAGCATCTTGCCGGAGCGCAATTTTGCGATGGCAATGCCGCGACGCCATTGGCGGGCGCGGGCATTCGGCGCCGCGGCGATATAGGCGTGCTGTTCCTCGCCGAGCAAGGGATTCAGGCTCATCGCCCTCATCGGGCTCGTGCGCGTCGAGCAGTTCCCCGACCTCTTCATTCGTCATCGCGATAAGCGCTTCGCCGAGAGCCATCAGCGCCTCGCCCAGCATCCCGGGCACTTGGCTGTTGTCGCCCTCTAGCGTCGTCTCCCAGTCGGCGCAGTCCTTCGCGAAGCCGAGCTGTTCCAGCTGGTAGGCAAGCTGCGCCACTTCGTACAGGCCACGAAACGCCGGCACGGACGGAACCCTTGCCAAGGCGCGCTTCTGTGCGTCCCTGATGGGATTGTCCGCGCCGTTCTCTTCATCGCTCATGGACGTGTTCTCCTTCGGATCGGGCAACTTCTCCGCACGCGCCGTCACGATCGCTCCCGTATCGACGGGCACGCTGCAGAACGAGCATTCGAGAAGTTCCCACTTTGTGAATCTCTGGCCGCCACGCGGCTTCTTCGGATCCAGCGGCTCGCCGTCGATCGGATCGAAGCCAACGGACACGGCGCGAACGATGCCGGCCTTGACCAGACCGCGAACCTCGTCGGCCTTGTGCGAGATGCCGTCGGGTGCAAAGCGCACACGGGCGGTGATGCTGTCGGGCCCGACCTGGATGTTCTCGGCGGAGGCGACCGGGTGTTCCGGGTCGTGCTGCCACAGCACAATGGGGTTGGCGCGGTAGTTGTCGAGCAGGCAGCCCTGCGGGACCAGAATATGACCATCGCGCGCAAGGGCCGCCGTCGACATCGTGATCTCGACTTCGTCGGGTCCCGAGCGTGCTGATGGCCGCCTGAACAAGTTTGCGGATCATCGTCATCGGTTCACCCTGGGGCGAGAAAGGCCACGCATCCGGCGCCCACCACACCGTGCGTGGCTAAAAATCCTAGTGGATGAAGTGTCAGACTTGGTTTCGGTCCTGAAAGACCGCAATGGGTGGCGGGTTCAATGGATCGTCGCAACACCTTCTAATCTGGCTGGATGAGGAGGTAGGCACATGGAGACAGATATCGCGGATCTGGTTTACGCCGCAGCAGAAGGCCGAGCTTTGGGAGCGCTGGAAGAGCGGGCAGAGCATCGCTGCGATTGCGCGGACGCTGGGAAGGCGGAACAAGAGCGGGGTTTATCGGGTTTTGGCGCTGAATGGCGGCATTGTGCCGACGCCGCGTCGTCGGGCTCCGGTGGCGCTAAGGCTCGAGAGCGTGAGGAAATCTCGCGTGGGGTGGCGGCGGGCCGGTCGCTCCGGCAGATCGCCCGCGGCCTTGGTAGAGCCCCTTCGACCGTGAGCCGGGAGATCCGGCGCAACGGCGGCAGCCAGGGCTATCGGGCAAGCCAGGCCGACCGGCGGGCCTGGGATCAGGCGTTGCGCCCCAAAGATTGTCGCTTGGCACGTCATGCACCGTTACGATGGCGCGTAGCCCAGAAGCTGGCGCAGCAATGGTCGCCGGAGCAGATCGCCGGCTGGCTGAAGCGGCAGTTCCCAACCGATCCGGACATGCATCTCTCGCACGAAACGATTTATCGCAGCCTCTTTGTTCAAACGCGCGGCGTCTTGAAGAAAGAGCTGATGGCGCATTTACGCACCAAGCGGCAACTGCGTCAGGCCAAAGGCGGCGTCACCAAGAGTGGGCTGGGGCAGATCGTTGATACGGTCTCAATCCGCGAGCGCCCTGCCGAGGCGGAGGATCGCGCTGTGCCGGGCCATTGGGAAGGTGACCTTCTGTGCGGTTCAAACCACTCCTCATGGTGACGCTGGTCGAACGATCCTCGCGCTTTGCGATGCTGCTCAAGGTACCCAGCAGCGATACTGCGACCGTGGTTGGCGCACTCACCAAGCACATCGACAGACTGCCAGCGGAGTTGCGTCGGTCCCTGACGTGGGACCGCGGCAAGGAGATGGCGGCTCACAAAGACTTTCACCGTCGCCACCGACGTGCAGGTTTACTTCTGCGATCCCGCGCAGTCCTTGGCAGCGCGGCAGCAACGAGAACACCAACGGCCTGTTACGGCAGTACTTCCCGAAAGGAACGGACCTCTCGCAGTTCTCCCAAGCCTACCTCAACAAGATCGCCCTGCGGCTGAACCAACGCCCTAGAAAGACCTTGGGCTTCGAAAGCCCCGCCGATAGATTGAACGCGGTGTTGCAGTGACCCGTTGAGCCCGCCGTGGAAAGCGGTCATTCCTGACCAGCCTTAGGCGGTTTTAATTTTTGGTAACCCGAACCTGTCAATCTGTATCGATTGGGGTCTCGCAATGGCAACCGTTGAGTCTGAGATTGGTTCAGAAAGCGTGAGTGCTGAACGCTCATCGCTTCTGCGTGCTGCGCGTTCGCTGGCCGCGCGTGACGGGCTAAAACAACTGACATTGAACAAGGTCGCCGGCGAAGCCCGGCTGCCGAGGAAGGTTGTTGTTGGTTATTTTGCGAGCAAGAAGGATCTCTTGCTGTGTGCTGCCGCGGACAGCGTCGCGACCCTGGCGCGCATCATCGCCCGTACGGTAGAGCACTCAAAGGACGCTCAGGACAAGGACCGGCGCGAAGGCGCTGTGATACTCACTCTGCCTAGGCGTGACGCTACCTCGGACGGTGTGGACTCTGCGGTCATATTGGCGCGCGAGGTTTCGGTTGGCGTAAGAGCATCCTCCAAAGCTACCAAGAAAGCTCTGCCCAGGGCAAAACGGCGCCCCCGGAGAGGGGCCGCGTCGCGCAGAACCAAGAGGCGCGCGGCTTCGGTCGCAGATAAATCCGCTAGTGCTCCAGCCGCTACCTACCCGACATCCGGTCCAACCTTCGATGACAGATCACGAGCCCTTGAAGTCCGCCTGACAAAGAACCAACGCACGATTGAGCGTGCCATTACGGTGATAAAAGAGTTCCAGAAGCAAAGCGAGAGGAACAATCTTGCCGCGAGCACGGCAGAAACTGTGAGCGCATTGCAAGAGAAGTTGAGCGAATTGTTCGGACGGATCGAACAGTGCGAAACACTGCACGCGAGCGCAACAACTGATCTTCGGCTGTCTCTTAACGAAACCCAATTGCGAATACAGACCGTTGAAAGCGTGGCTCAGGCTGCGCTCCTCGAAAACCAGTCGCGCCCACCAGAGAAGCCGCTGGTTACTGAAGCGCCACCGTTGGTTGAACCACGTCAAGCCAACAGTAAAGACGCAAAGGCCGTTCGTGAGCCATCCGAGCCACGCAGAGAGACGGACTACCTGATGTCCGCACGCGCTACAGCAAATGCCGCAGCGGCGGCGAAGGTTGGGACGAAACGAACGCTGGGCTTTGCGCAGAAAATTCAGGGTGAGGCTATAGGTGTCGCCGCTTTCTTGTTCGTTTCTGCTGCCTTCGGTCTGATCTTGGGCCGCGCACTGTGGATCCAGAAAGCACCTCATGAATTTGTCCCGCCAGCTCCTCCGGCGCTTGTGGTGGCTGCTGCCGACGCGCCTCTCGATAGGCTCACCCAAGCCGCACTGGCTGGCGACGCCAGCGCCGAGCTTGCGGTCGCACTCAAATATCTAGATGGCGTCCAAGGATCCGCCGATCCGGCTGCGGCTCTGCACTGGCTGGATCGTGCGGCTACGCATGGCAATGCTGTTGCTCAATATGTGCTTGGTTCGTCTTATCAAAACGGACGCGCAACCGAACGCGACCTCGTAAAAGCGATGCGCTGGTACGAAGCGTCCGCGCTGCAGGGAAACCGCAAGGCCATGCACAGTCTTGCGATCGGCTATGCCAAGGGCTTTGGCGGCTTGAAAAGCCCGACCGAAGCCGTACGCTGGTTTTCCCGGGCGGCAAGCTTTGGTTACGTTGATGCGCAGTTCAATCTGGCTGTGCTCTACGAGCGCGGCCTTGGCGTTCCGCAAAGCCTGCTCGACGCCTATAAGTGGTATACGATCGCGGCTCGCCAGGGTGACGCCGAGGCAAAAGCGAGAATCGAAGCGCTACAGACTCAGCTGTCACCTGACGACCTAGGTGCTGCCCGGCACGCAGCAGATGCTTTCAGGGCGCTTCCGCTGGACCCCGCAACAAACACACCCCCAAACTTGTAGGCGGGAACCGCGTCGGTCTCGCTTGGCTATTTATGTCGGCTTTTGGTCGATAGCGGTCATTCGCGGGGATACCAAGCGCCTGATATTGTTCTCTACGTTTGCGGCGCAACGTCGTCGGCATTGGGCTGATCACCGCTGGTGGCAGCACCAGGTTCCGGCAAGTGGCCGTCCTTCGGCCGGCCCGCCTTGTCTGGCGCGGTGCCGGTCATGTCGGAACCGAGGGCTGCGGTGTTTGCCGGAACGAGCAGACGGTCGGCACCTGGCAGCGGCGGCAGATGTTCGCCGCGGCGTTCTTCGTTGATCGTGGTCAGGCCGCTTAGAATTCCGAGACGTGCGGCGTTACGGCGAGACAGGATGTCGGCGCGAAGCAGCTTGGACTCGTTGAGATCGACATAGATACCTTCCTTGTCGAGCCCAAAGACCTGGCGAAGCTTCAGTTCCCAGCGCTCGAGATCCTGGCTGACGGTCGAATTGACATAGTCCTGATCCTGTTGCGGCAGGTTCTGCACAGTGCCGCGATCGACGACGCCGACCTTGTGCGCCGGCACGCCGAAGAAACGGCAGATCTCGAGCACCGAGAAATTGCGCTGCGCCAGAAACTCGAGATCAACCGACGTCAGCTGCAGCTGCTGCCATTCGACACCTTCCTCGAGCACCGCGGTGCGGCCCGTGTTCTGGATGCCGTAGGTGAATTCATCCCAGGTCGCCTTGAGCCGTTTCGCGGCCACCTCGCTCAGTTGCTTGGGCGATTTGAGCACGCCCGACGGACGTGCGCCGTTACCGATCCAGCGCGAAGCCTGCTGCTCCTGTCCCATCGCAAGGCCAATCGCATCGCGGGCCAGGCCAATGGTCGAGACGGCCACCAGCGAATTGAAGGTCAGGCCGCGCAGATGAAGGATATCCTCCTCTGCCATCGCGACCGGAAATTCCCGCAGCATGGCAATCTGCCAAAGCCCAATCCGGTTCACGTTGTAAAAGATCGAGCCGTCGCCGGCCTCGAGCACCATCACCGCATCTGGATTGATCGGTATAAGTTCGCTCGGATCACCGCGGCGATCACGCTTGATTGCGGCGTAGGCGTTGCCGCGTAGCAGATAAGCTACCTCCTGCTGCTCCATCCATTCGAACCAGGTCTGCTGGCGGTTTGGACGGTCGAACAGAGCGTTCACCGGATGGCCGGTCACCGGTTCGCGCGATCCATCGTCGTTGAGGCGATACAGAGATGGCGTGCAGCGGGCGACATCGACGGCACGGCGACGCACGCAGGCATAGACCGACGAGACGGTCATCGCCGTCGCCTGGCTGATGAGTAGCCCGGACGCCGACGGAATGGAGCCCAGCGGCGGGATCATGCCGTAGCTCGGCACACCGGCACTGGCACGCTGCACCGGCGCGCCCGCGATGCGACCAAAAATCCCGCGCATCAGGCGGCACTCCGGCCTGTCAGAATGGCGCCCGCGAGCAGCAACACGCCGGCGGTGACAAATCCTGCAGGCGCGTAAATCTTCCATGCGCCGTAAGAGACAAGACAGGCGCCTGCGATTCCGCACAGCGTCGCGAAACAAGGGCGGCGCGCCAACGATTGCCAGATCGGCAAGGAAGCGCAGAGCTGATTTGATCTGCGCCATCGCCACCACTTTCAGACCAGGATCAACCCGCGCGATTCGTAAATGGACTCGGACGCCTCTGGGTTCTGTCCCATCGCCACGACGGCATTGAACAGCGCCATAAGCGGATCGATCTTGGCCGAGCCTGCGTTCTGCTTGGTGATGATCACCGCGTTGCCGCGGGCCTCGACCTTGGCGTTGCCGACCGTCCAGGCCATCAGCCGCGAACCGCAATGCATCAGTGCGTGGCCGGCGAGCTTGCGCTCCGTCGTCTTGATCGCGTTGGTCAGCTTCCAGCCCTGCGGCACGCCACCGACCCGCTCCGGCGCAATGCCGCGAACACAGAGCTCGTCGACGATCTCACTGATGCCGACCTGGTCGACACCGATTGCGATCTTTGCCGGCAGGAGCCCCACCGCCTCGAGCTGCTCGACAATGTCAGCCACCGCCATCACATCGTCGCCGATGCGCTCGACAATGGTCAGATCGCCGTCCTGCTCGAAGTCGCGCAGCTTGGCGGCAATGTCCTTGCGCCGCTCCAGAACGCTTTGATGCGCCCAGGCATGACCCCAGTGAAGCCAGCGCCGCGTCTGCTTCTCTCGGCCCAGCACGGCAATGCCGAGCAGATCGTCCAGGCCGCCGCCATCGATGCCGACCACGGCGATCTCGCAGCGCTCCATAATGGCATCGAGCGAAAGCGTCTCCTGCGCGGCGTCTTCCCAATATTCGGTGCCGGCCCAGCGATCGGACTGCAGGCTGATACCGATCTCGATGTTCAGATGCTGCGAGGCCCAGACCCGGATGGCGCCTTCGCCTTTCAGCTTCTCGGTCTCGAAGTCCTGGATCAGGCTTTCAAGCCGCAGCGACCGGCCCAGGTTCGGCATCACCATCGGCCAGAGCTTGGGATCGTACCAAACCGGCGTCTGACCCTGCCGCACCTGGCCGGTAAACTCGGGCGGAAACTCATAAAGGATCGGCAGCATCACGCCTGCCGCTCGTCCGTCGCGCACAGCGCGCGCATTCATCAGCTCTTCGCGGAACACACCCGAAGGCGGCTCGTCCGACTGCGTCGTCAGAATGACCAGAAAGCCTTCCGGTATCGACTGCCGGCCGCCGCGCAACTGGCGCAGCACTTTGGACGCGTGCGAGTTCTTGCCCAGAAGATGCAGCTCGTCGAGCAGCACGCCTGCCGGCCGCGGTCCGGTCAGAATGTCGAGGTCGAACGTCTTGATGCGCAGCTTCGCGCCGTTGAGCCGGTCCTTGATTTCCTTGATGTGCTCACGGATCTGGAAGCGCTTGCGCAGCTCAACGTCCGCCTCGATCATTCCTGTGGCCTGGCTGTAGGCCAGATCCGAAATCGCCTGGGTCGGCGCAACGAACAGAAACTCCGCCCGCGGCCTGTGTGTTCATCAGCACCGCCGTCAGCATCAGCGCGGCGCCGTTCGTCGTCTTGGAATTCTTCTTGGCGACGAGCGCGAATATCTCCTCGACATAGCGCGTGTTTGTTGCGGGATCGCGTGCGCCGAACAGCGTGCGGACAATGTCGCGGAACCAGTCGCCCGATGCCTCGCGCATCGTCGGCAGACCGACAACATCCGGCAGATGCAAATTGTCGTAGAACTTGACTGCCAGCTCGGCTTCCGCCTCAAACAGCGGCAACGTCGGGATAAGCGACTTGCCAGTTCGGATCCGGTCCTGCCAGTCCGGACAAGACAGGTTCCATTTCATCAGTTCGTGAGCATGCCAGCGCGCCGCGCCATCAGCTCGCCCATCGAAGTCTCGGTGTCAGGGTTCTGCGCCGCCAGCACAGCCAGTTCCTTCTTGCCGAGCGCCGAGTCTTTTGTCGGCGGCTTCGGCAGCATCATGTATTCGGACCAGCCGGCACGGCAGCGCAGCCAGAACATGGCGGCCTGCGTGCTGCGCGCGTCGTCCTTGGTCGCCTGCAGAAACAGGTTCATCGACACAGCGTTGTTCGCTTTGACAAAGCCGACGTCGAGCTCGGCGCGATAATGCAGCCGCAGCGTCGGACCGCTGATGCCGATGATCTGGCAGATCTGATCTTCGGTGTTGCCGAACGCTGCCATCATCTCGACCTGGCGACGCAGCTTCTCGCTCGGCTCATGCGGAGGTCGGCCGCGGGCCTTTTTGGTTTGGCTTGTCATGGTGCCTGCTACTCGGCGGCCTGCTCAACGCAAGGCACGCGCTCGGATGTGATTTCGGCGAATGTTCGGCCATCGCCATCGAGCGTGGCCTGAAGGCCGGTGAAGGTCTGCCAGCGAGAAATGGCGACGTCGACGTATGCGGGGTTCAGTTCGATGGCGTAAACTTTGCGGCCGGTCATTTCGCCGGCGATGATTGTCGTGCCGCTGCCTGAGAACGGCTCATACACCGCATCGCCAGGCTTCGAGTTATTCTCGATCGGGCGCTTCATGCATTCGACAGGCTTCTGCGTGCTGTGGCCGGTCTCGCTTTTGCGAGGCTTGTCGATTTTCCAGACCGTCGACTGCTTGCGTCCGCCGACCCAGTTGGCCGGCTCGCCATCGCGCACGGCGTAGGCGAGGTCTTCGTGTTCTTCCTCAAAGCGCCAATGGTCGTCGAGGGTTCCTTCCCGCTCGACGTAGAACGCCGGCTCATGCTGGCCGTGGTAGTGGCTTCGGCTGATCACCAGCTGGCTTTTGACCCAGATGATCTGCGCCCGGATCTGAAACTTCTCCGCAATCAACGATTGCGCGACCGTCGCCGAGTGCAGTCCGCCATGCCAGACATAGGCGACAGCTCCCTCGAAACAGCGCCCAGGCTTCTCGCCAATCGGCGCGGTCGTCGTTCAGGACCACGCCCTTTGCAGCGCCGCCGTGGCCGATGCCGGCCCGCTCCCGCCAGGACGGATCGTAGTTCACGCCGTAAGGCGGGTCCGTGACCATCAGGTGGGGCGTCGCCCCGCCGAGCAATTTGTCGACGTCCGCAGAAACCGTTGCGTCACCGCACAGCAACCGGTGACGACCGAGCAGCCAGAGGTCGCCGAGTGCGGAGACAGGAACAACTGGCGCCGCCGGTGCGTCATCGGGATCGGCAAAGCCGTTCGGCCGCATGTCAAAAATGCCGGCCAGTTCGGCGGCGTCAAAGCCTGTCAGGCCGAGATCGAATTCGCTGCCGCGGAGCGCCTCCAGCTCGGCGCGCAGCAGCGCATCGTCCCATCCGGCGTTCAGCGCAATTTTGTTATCGGCCAGGACGTAGGCGCGCTTTTGCGCCTCGGTCCAGCCGTTCGCCACCATCACCGGCACGTCAGCCAGGCCGAGCAGCTTCGCCGCCATGACACGGCCATGGCCGGCAATGATGCCGCCAGCCGGATCGATCAGCACGGGCACCGTGAAACCGAAGGCTTTGATCGACTCGGCAATCTGCGCGACCTGAGCCTCGGAATGGGTACGCGCATTGCCGGCATACGGAACCAGCTTAGCGACGGGCAACCGCTTGACCTTGTCCGAAGGCCAAGACGGGCTGACCGGTTTGGGGCTCAATTCGTTGCTCCGCGGCACGAGGGTCTTGCCCATCTGTATTTTATACACTACAGTTGCGTATGATCGATCTGCTAAAGACCGATGCATTCGACAAGTGGTTTCGTGGCCTACGTGATGCGCGGGCGAAGGCTCGCATCGACGAGCGGATCGATCGCTTGGCGAACGGTAATCCCGGCGACGCGAAGCCGGTTGGGAGCGGCGTCAGTGAACTGCGGATCGACTACGGACCAGGGTACCGAGTTTATTATGTTCAGCGCGGAAAGGTGCTGATAATCCTGCTGTGTGGCGGCGACAAAGCCTCGCAACGCAAGGACATAGCCAAAGTGATTGCGTTGGCAGAAGGGCTAGAGACATGAAACTCAGCAAGTACGACATCGCCGACTATCTCGATAATGACGAGATGGTCGCTGCCTATCTCGACCTGGCCTTCGAAAGCGGGGATCTGTCCCGCATCGCCGCCGCGCTCGGCAATGTCGCTCGGGCGCGAGGTATGACGAAGATCGCCAGAGCAACTGGGCTATCTCGAGAGCAGCTCTACAAGACCCTCAGCGCGGATGGAAAGCCAGAACTGGCGACCGTCCTCAAGGTTATGGCCGCATTCGGGGGCGGGCTGAAATCGAACTTTCAGGTTCCGAAGCGCCGCGCGGCAAAAGCACGTAAGGCCGCCTGATCGGCCATTTCTCGCGCGCGTGGCAAGGCGAAAAAAATTCTCTGAATGGGGCCCAGGGCGGTCGACCGCTCAGTTGCACGGTCTTTCGAAACCCCCACCCCCATCGCTCTGCCGTCACCCATCTTCAGGAGCGCATCGCGTCGGCACTCCGCTTGTTGCGTTCGGCAACAGTCTTGATCGTGTGACACGAGCCGCATCGCGCCAGGCCATTGGCAGGATCAAACGGCGCGCCGCCATCCTTGAGCTCGATGACGTGATCAGCGAACAAACGAATGCCCGTGCGGTTTGGATACTTGCACAGCGGATCCTGACAGTGACCGCGTGCACGGCTGATCACGATGCGTCGCCACTCGGCATACGCTCGCGTAGCGTAGATAGGTTCTGCAGTCTTGGGTGGTGGTACTGCTGAGCGCGTGTCGATCGATGCAATGCGGGAGGCGATGCTTGGCACTTTTGCCATGCCGCATGCTCCACATGAATTCGCCCCGCGGGCCAGTTCGGCTGCGAGGCGCAACTCTTCGAGATTGCCTATTCGTAGTGTGTGTTTGATCAGACTGTCAACGGTCGAACTGCATTCCGCTTTCGTTATGCGACAGTGACTTTCTCTCTACCGCGCAGAATCCCCAAACAATACTTTTGCACGCGGCAAAATCATTTGCGGGCTTTGCCCTGATACATCAGTCACCTTGGCTATTTCACGACTAGGCAGCAACCGCATGAGGGTCGGCGTGCTTCTTGCGCCGAACCGTCACGGCAACATCTACCCGCTGATCGAGGCGGCTGAGAACGGTCATCAGCCGGTCCACCGTGAACCGCCCCAGGTCGGCATTGCGGATGCGAGAAAAATCCGCTGCTGCAATTTTGGTGATGCTCTCTGCCTTGCGAACAGTGAGGCTGCGCTCATCAAGGACGCGCACGATCTGCACGGCGAGCAATGCCTTTAGCTGCTGCAGTTCTGCATCCGGCCTGCCGAGATCACGGAATACGTTTCCGGTTCCCCTGACTATTTTGATTTTGGCGTTCTTGGGCTTGGACAAAGTCATCGCACTTGTTCCTTCAATCGCTTGATCCGTTCCCTCACCAAGTCAATCTCTGGCTTCGGCGTGACGATGCCCTGCTTCGACTTCTTCTGGAACGCATGGACTACCCATATATCTTCCCCGATCTGGAGCGCGTACACGACCCTGTAGGCGTCGCCACGCGACTTGATCGCCAATTCCCACACGCCACTGCCCAAGCCCGCCAGGGGCTTTGCTATGTCGGGCTTCGCGCCCTCCGCAACAAAGGTCAGCGCCGTAGAGGCCTTGTCCTGAGCATCCTGCGGAAAATCCCGAAAGTCCTTTCGGGCGGCCTTCACCCAACTGATTGTCCTTGTATTGCGGACCATCCGAACCCCTATGTAGTCAAATTTGACAACAAATGCAATAGCTATTTAGGGCCATCGTAGCTGGCTCGGCAGGGCAACAAATCATCCCACCCTACGCACCCGCAGGCTGTCGAGAGCATCATCCAGCCCCTCGAGTGCCTCGATCATGCGGTACTTGACGTTGCTGGGATGACAGGGCGTGACCTGCATCACGGCCTCGGCCATGGCGTAGCCCTCGCCGCAGAACTTGCGCACGATGCGATAGCAGCGCTGTGGCATCAGCTGTTCGATGCGCTGCATGGCGCGGACGGCGTCAACCTGCGAGTCAGTGAATGGGACGCCCTGACCGCCGCCACCACCGGTCTGCAGCAACTGGGTGCTATCGATACCTGAGCGGCCAAGACGCTCGAACATCACGCGGTAGGTGTTGCCGGCGGCGTGTAGCTCGGACGTGATCTGTCTGCGCTCGAGGGCGAGATCAAGAGGATGATTGCCGACATTGCGATAGTGCCGGCTTTCTCGCTCGCCTTCCTGAACGAACACCTGTCCGGGTCCGGGCTTCGGAACATAGGGTTTTTCGCGAGGGACGATCGCGATCGCTGACTTGTTGCGGCTGCGCTTGCGGGCCATCAGCGGTTACTCCGAGTGGATTGGCTGTTCGTGTCGCCATACAGTTTCTCGCCGAGCTGCCGGATCAGTTCGCGCTCGGGCCAGGTCAGACGCTCATCGTTTGCCGCGACCACCAGCACACCCTGTTCGCGCCAGCCGTCTCGCTTGACCTGTTCAGGCGGGCGTCGTTCTCCGCCATAGCCGCGTGGCGCCCATCTCATCGCACGACCTCGTCAAGCACCGCGGAATAGCCGACGACGTCCACCAGGCTATCGTGGTGCTTGGGATCGTGACCCAAACGCGTGAGCTTGAGATCGATCATACACAGCACCACCTCAGCAGGCGTGACGGAACGCCCAAGCGTGAGCGACCATCGTTTGGCCAGCGCTTCGAAGAACTCTTTCGGAGCGCCATACTGCCCGCTCCGCTCCTCGAACACGTCCGCCGCATGATGCAGCATCGTCTTGCCGTTCATCGCACACCTCCGTTTGTCTCGGTTGCCCACAACAGGATCGCCAGCGCATCAGCCTCGTTGTCATCGATAGGCTTGAAGCCTCGCTTCTGGATCGCAGCGATGACTGCGGCCTTGTCGGCGTTACCCTTGCCGGTGATGTGACGTTTGATCGTGCCGACCGGCACGCCCTGGTACGGGATTGCGCTCTGCTCGCACCACGACGTCAGCGTCGCCAACAGGCCGCCATGCACGTGCGCCGCATCGGTGCTCAGATGCCGGCGGACTTCTTCGTGATGCACCGCTGTGATCTCGCCGACATCGATCGCCAGCTGGTTCAGCCAGTTGCCGAAGCGCAGGTAGCGCATGCCACCGCCGTCGTAGCGACTGGGACGGAATGAGACGATGCCGCTGGTGATGACGCCGTCGGTAGAGCGCAGAGCCCAACCAGTTGTGGTTGCGAGATCAAGGGCGAGGGTGGCGCCTTCAGCTGTGTTGTGCATCGCTATCCTCCAAAGCTGGCAGCTCATCGCCACGTTCCCAATCGATCGGCGGCTTACGCCGGATGCCGGTGACGGTCGCGCCCGGAAACTGTTGCTTGACGTCGAGCACGCAATCGCCAACGCCGGCGATCAGCACGGCAATTTCGCCGATAGTGAAAACGCGCCCCGCGCGCGCGACGTGCTGGGCTTCGGCGTCGGTGCGGACCAGAGAGATGACCTCGCCCGTCTCCGGCAGCACGCATTCCCACACCAGCGGCGACAGAGGCTGCTCGCCCGCGTCGAGAGCGGCGCGTTCGAGTGCGGTCCACGCTCGGCGCATGCCGTCAGCGTGGATACGAACGACGTGTTCCTGCTCGGTGGCTAGCGCCGCGTCGAGCCTGTCGCTCTGCTCGTCGAACTTGGCGCGCAGCAGATCCGAAACTAGCAGCCGCAGGCGGCCCACGCCCCACCTGAGCTCCATGGTGTGTGCGACTGTTCTGACGCCCTCGACCATCGCCCAGATGCGATACTGGCCCGACGCCATCACGTCCGTCGCAAGGTCGACCCTTGGTGGGTGGCGCCTCATGGCTGACCTGCGATCCAACGAGCGGCGCGGGCCGCCCGACGGCCGCGTCTCGTTGCCTGGTCGAATGAACTTCGCAGCGCGTTTACGCGCTGCGGAAGTTCTTGGGGGGTATGGGGGGACTTCCGCCCGCAGAACCTCCGCAATGTTTTCAGGGAGTTACGAGCGAACCACCGCAACTTCCGCAGAACTTCCGCACCTATGATTTCAATGGGTTGCAAGTGAACTTCCGCAACCTCCGCAAACCTAAAACGTCTCATGTTGGCCACCTCACAACCCTCAAACCGCGCGTCTTGGCGTGACTGTCGACCTCTTCGGGCCTGACCATTTCGCTCCCGATCCAGGTCCTCAGCAGCGACCTCGCCACCCTCTGGGTGAGGCCAAAGCGCTGCACCATGACGGGCACGACGTAGCGGTCGCTCTGCGCCGAGCCGCTGAACGGGTTCTTCTGTTTCCAGCGCTCGTCGATCAGATTGAGGATCTCGAGCGCGGTGTGACGAGAGAACGGTGCACCGGCTTTCTCGAACGCATGCGGAACGAGCACGCCGATCTCGTCGCCGTTGGGAAGCTCGACACCTACTTTGCGATACCAGCTGACCTCTGAACTGATCAGGCCCAGATTTGCCTTGGCGTCATCGAGCCGCAGATGCAGATGCCGTTCCGGCTTTGGAACGCCCCACTGCTCGGCATCGCTCTCGCTCATTGCAAAGAGGGTCTGGACCACCCGCGCGACGCCGACGAGCGCGCTCGCCCCTCTGGCGGTGTTCATGTTGCCGGCGTGACCGTCGCTTGTGCCCTGGGGTGGCTTGGCGGTGTGGTGCACCAGCAGCACGGCACAGTTCGTCGAGCGCGCCACTTCGCGGAACATGACGGCCACCGCCTTGATCTGTTCGTTGGAGTTTTCGTTGACTTCGTGGGTTTCTATGAAGGGATCGACGATGAAGAGTCCGATTCCATGCTCGCGGATCTTTGCGATGCAGCCATCGACATCCGGCAAACGGATCACCATGTCACCACGATCGACACGGGCGAACAGCAGCGGCCGATCGGTACCAGAATTGAGAGCGATGCGGCCGCACACCTGCTCAAACGGTATCAACCAGTGCTGCAGGACGGCGCCCAGGCGCCGCTTGAGCTCGTCCGTATCGTCCTCGGTGTTGTAGACCCAGGCCTTCACGGGCTCGTGCACCACCTCACCGGTGATGTCTTCACCAGTTGCGACCGCGACGGCGCGAGCAATGCTGTGGGTCGATTTGCCAACACCAGGCGGCGCTACCAGCAAGGTCATCTGACCACGCAGCAGCGAGCGGCCCAGCAGCCAGCGCCGGCGCGGCAGCATGGCGAGATTGAGGCTCTCAATGAACGCCGGCTGCAAATCAGAGTTGGATGCCGAAGCGTCCATCTGATGCTCCGGGTTGGAAATGTTCCATTTGTTCCGCCCGCCCGAAATCATCGCCGCCACTTCACGACGTGTCTGCTCGGCGGTGTAGCCGGGAAGCGTCATCGCCTCGGAGGCGCTGAGGATCTCCGCATCGGACCAGCCGCGCGCGACCCAGTGGCCGACCAGACGCAGCATGTTGTCGTGCCAGTGATCGCCGGCGCGGATGCGCGTGATGCAAGCATCGACCGAGAGGTTTGAGGTGCCGATCTGCAGTGTCGGCGTTTGAGACGCTGCGTCCGTGGTTCCCGTCGGCTTTGTGATATCGGGTTGCGCCGAAAGCGATGGTTGCGCCGGTGGAAACGCCTTTGCGATCTGCTCGGCTAGATAGGCTTTCGGTCGGCCGTCGTTGAAATCCAAAAACTCAGTGCGCTCGATGATGCGGCCATCCTTGAGGGGCCAGGCGATGGAACCACCCAGGCGCAGCACGCGACTTGGATTGACCACGCTCGGATCGCCATCGAGCGCCTGGGCGAGCGCTATGTTCTGCTGACGACAGCGATCTGCGTCACGCAGTGGCGCATCGAGCCGCCACAGCATCTGGGCGCGGACATGCGGGTGACGTCCGGTGACCACCACGCCGGTTGGCGGACAGCCGCGATTGCGATAGTTGATCGACGCTGTCGCCGTGACGTCGTCGTCGATGTCGACGTAGAACGCGGTCAGCGCGAAGAACTCGTCGTCGTTGCAGCGGCCGAAAGGCGCCACATCAGGTTTGCGCAGCGCCTGGCCGACATAGACGTTTTGTCCAGGCTTGCGGTTCTCAACGACGGCACGCTCGACCAGCTCGTCAAGCTCGTCGGTGCCGAAGATCGCGGCATGACGCAGCCGCCCATCATGGCCATCCGTCCAGGCCAGTTCGATGCGCCCCTCATGACAGCCGTCGAGCCAGCCTTCGAACAGATGCCCGACATGGCGGCGCATCTGCACCGGCTCGGGCTCGTGCATGGGGCGAACGTTGGTCATATCCATCGCGGATCGCGCCGGTAGAAATTGCCGAGGGCCGAAGCCCTCCGGCGTCGATTTCAAAACACCGCTTCGGACAGCGGATCAGCCGACGCCTTCGCCTGAGGCGGTGCGACGTGCTGCGCAGGCGCCCTGGCTGCCGGCGCGGTGGACGCTGCACTGCCCTGCCAGATGTCGGAGGGCGCAACCGGGCTCTCGTTGGGCAATTCAGCTGGCCGATCGACCCATTTGAGAATGACAAAGCTCGGACGGTAGTTGGTGCCGAACTTGTCCTTCATGGGCTGCGAACCGGTGCAGGAGATGACCGGAAGCTTGCTGGCGTTAGCCGCTCGGTCGGCCTCATACTGGGCGAAGACGTCCTTGACCGCGTTCGCCAGATGGATCGAGGCGCTCGAGAACTCGGCAGCCCCGCCGAAGAACTTCGGGCTGAAAGTCATCACCACAAATCCGCGCTTGAAGCCTTCGCCAGGCAGAGGCGCTGCTCGCTCGATGCTGGCGTCCATCACCCGTTCCGGCGCCTGGCCTTCGCGGAAGAGCAGCCAGCCGGTGGCGATGTTGTCGAAGTCCGCGACAAAGGTCGGCCGCTGGATCTCGGCGTCCTCGCCGTCAGAACCGCGGACAAACCATTTGTCGGCTTTCGCATTGTATTTGCAGAAGGGCTTGCCGTTGCCAGTTCCGCCTATGTTGAGACTTCATGAAGTTTCTCCTTGTTGGTTGCTCTTCTAAAATCCAAATACTTCGGCACCGCGAGCGCGCGTCGTGGCGTCGTTCCAGTGGAAGCGCTCATAGTCGGGAACGATGAGACCGCAGAGCTCCCGCGCATCGCTCGACAGGCGCAGGAAGCGCTCGAGCCGCAGCGCAATCTCGCGCAGCGCGACGAGGCTACGAACAACCTCAGCCGGATCGAGCGCGTACACAGCCACGGCGCGACCATCCTTCTTGCCGGCCGTTGGCTTCACATACGCGAAGCGCATGCCGTAGTTGTTGTGTGCGCGGGCGTAGATCGCGCCCTGGCGCGCATGAGATGGTGAGATTGACGATGGCAGCCGTTCGCTGGTTTTCAGATCGACGATCAGTCCGTGCTCGTCGAAGCGCCAGTCGATGAAACCGATGACGGGTACCGGCACATCGTCCAATCGCAGTTCGACGCGGTCCTGATAGCCGCTCGGGATTCCATATTGACGAAGCTCGGCCAGGCCATGCTCGACATAGCCGGCGATCTGGGAGCGCTCGCTGTCGCGACGATCGTCGGTACTGAGTGTCATCTCGGAGTCGAAGGTCTTGAGTGCCTGCGCGACGCAAGAAGCAAGATCGCGATTGCGATCGATCAGCCCGGCATGGACGCCTTCTTCGATCGCTTTGCCGCGTGCCATGGGAGGTGAGGTTGGACTGCGCAGGCCGATGAGACGTTCCATCGCCCACACTGCGGGCTCCGCTGCCCACAAATTCAGTGACGACGCCGAGAGATGGCCGATGCCGTGTCGTTCAAAGCCATTGCGTTCATGCGGCATGGGCGAAGGCTCCTTGGAAAAGGGTCGGAGAGGGATTGCGCTCGAGCGACGCTGGCACCGCGCCCGGCATCTGCTGGCTAGCGACGATGACGTAGCTGAAGTCGCTGTGTGCGTGTCGGCGCTGCAGCAGATGGGCGATGCCCGTCTGCGATGAGCGCCATGCAAGCGAGGCAACCCGCGACAGTTCGCGAGAACCGGATTCGGAAAGCCGTCCCAGTATCGGAACACGATCCAGCGCGAGGAAGCCGCGGTGATAGGTCAGCTGCTCACCAGGGTTGGCCGTGCCGAGCCAGCGCAGCAGTTCGAACTCGGTCACGAGCAGACCGGAGTGGCGATGCGGCGCGTTCATCTCGCGCTCCCGCTCGCAGTGGCAGAGGAGGGCGGTGTGAAACTGTGTGCCTGCGCGGCCTCATAGGCCTCGATGTCGGCAAGGCGATAAACGACGCGCCCGCCAATCTTCAGGAACGCCGGTCCCTGGCCGAGCCAGCGCCAACGTTCGAGGGTCCTGGGGCTCACGCTCCAGCGCAGCGAGAGCTCGGCCTGATTGAGGTGCCGGATAGGCCGATCGCTCATGGCTTTCTCCTGGTCTTCTGGGATTTTGCGTCTTCGGCTTCCAGTTGCTCGATGAAGGCCAGGACCTTGTCGGCCGTCGCCAGGCGGGGTGACCGGCCACGGCGCAGGCTCACCACGAAGGTCGGATCGCCAATGGATTGGCGGCCTAATTCGCTCGGTTTGATCCCGGACGCGGCGAGAAACGCCTCCACCCTTGCCAGGAATTGTTCTCTAATCGTTCTCATGTTAGGATTGATAAGATCGATTAGACGATCTTGCGTCAATCAAAAGAGATAGGCTATTTCCTACATCATGGAATCAAGGAGTTAGTCCATGGAACTCGACCCCGTCCGGGTCCGCCTTTTGAGCCTTCTCAAAAAAACCGGCAGCAACATGAAAACTGCGTCTCTGGCGATCGGCAAAAACCCCGCCTATCTGCACCAGTTCGTCTATCGCAATACGCCCAAGGCGTTTCCCGAAGACGTGCGCGAAGCCTTGGCCAAGCATCTGGGCGTGGAGGACTCTCTGCTGCGCCATCTCGAAGTCCCTCCGCGCAAACCGCCATCGGAATCACCCCCGCGCGAAGACGACGAGGACACGGCGCGGCCCAGGCGGCGTCGTGGTCTGTCGGAGATCCACGAGATCGATGTGCGCGCCTCGGCCGGGCCGGGCGCGATGCACGATGATCTGGAAGGGTCCAAAGAGAGCTGGTTTTTTCCTGAAACCATGGTGCGCCATGAACTGCGCGCGCGACCAGACGATTTGCGGATCATCACGATCGACGGCGATTCGATGGAGCCCTTGCTGTCGAGCGGCGATCGCATCTTGCTCGATACCAGTCAGCGCATCCCCGTGCCGCCGGGCATCTTCGTGATTTGGGACGGGCTTGGTCTGGTCGCGAAGCGGGCCGAACATATTCCAAACTCCGATCCGCCGCGCATTGTTATCAGATCGGTGAACCCAGAATATCCGACCTACGAGCGCGATGCCGAAGAGGTGAACATTGTCGGGCGCGTGATCTGGGCGGCGAAGAGGATATAGCTCTCAGTCAAGAAATGCTCCGTTCGACTTGAATACTGGTACTCTAGCCGAGATAGCCCGCGACGCCGGCACTTGGCCTCACTATCGCGCCCATTTAGCGCGGCATACAGTCGCCCCACAAACAAAAACGGCGACACTGGGGCCGCCGTTCAATTCCTTTCAAGCGATTGCTAAATCAATACTCGGGAGAGGAGCGCCGTTCCTCTCCCGAGAGGCCTTCAACCTGCGACCAAGCAGGATTCAAAGGAGCTCTATGGCCAGGCCTTCAACTCGCTTGATGGTAGTGTTGTTCCACCAGGCGCCGAGAATAGAACTAGCCGTCGCTCCCACTGCGTCGTGATCGGTCGCCTGTCGCGTCTCAGCGCTTTGAAGTTCTGCTTCGAGTGCGTCGAGACGTGCGTTGACATCGTCAATGCGCTGGTCGGTGTCTGCGATTTGTTGGTTTGGAGCCGACGACGAATTCGATGGCGCCGCGTGCGCGGTCGTCGCCGAAAACGCCAGCGCGGTTGCGCTCGCCAACAAGACTGCCTTCGAATTCATGTAAACCCCTCTTGCATTGCCCGGGAATCGCCACAGTGGTTTCCGCGGTTGCCTTTCGAATGTTGCTGAAACCGAAACGGCAGACTTCTCGCCCCATGCGCCCCAAGTTTCGACGCTAGCGTTAGGCGGCGGCGGCGGCGGTTTCTATTGGGCTGGAGTTGGGCCGTGCGCTACTAAGGTGTGTGGATGTTCTACTTTGGTTGAGACGACCCGCCCGCAGCGCACGAATGCGCTAAAGGAACTGATTGTCGGCGAACGGCGTTCGACTATTCCACTTCCTCACGACTAAGTACTTGAGACGGAATGGCGAGCACCTGCAGACGCAGGCTTCCTTCGTCACGGCTGTCGCCACGGGCGCCGACGCGACGGGGCGTTTGGATGTCACGCATTCGTCATAAACTAAGGTTGTGCGTGTTTGATACTTTCGCACTAATCTCCCCGACCCAATTGAATTGGAAAATCGGAACATGCGGCCCTAACACTTTCATCGTCAGATGAGAGACAGCCGTGAATCACAGTATCGTTCGGGCCAGACAGGAGACACTCGAGGCAAGGCCTAGACTTGGCTTAGTCGAGACTGACGCATTCGACCGCGCAAGGCACCAAGATGGCGAACCATTGCTATCAAGCATCTACGCCTTGGTGCTGTGCAGCCGCTTGGTCCTGAAAGTCCGACAAAGCGAAGCCCATCGAGATCTAGTCTTGCACTTGGTAGTCGGAATCGATTGCAGCGGAACCAAACGCGTTCTGGGACTCGGATCGACGCCCGCACTTGTCGCTGGCCTTTGCGAGCGCGGCCTCGAACATGCACTCATCGTGGTTTCGGATTCCGATTTGATGGCAAACGCGTTTCGCGATGCTGGGCTTTCATTGACCACACTCGAAAGCATTCACACACTTGTTCGCCAAACGTTGTTTCAAGTACCGAGCCGTCAACGCGCCGGCCTTTCGAGCGCGCTGAGGGCGGTTTACAGTGCCCGCGATCTGGAGTCGGCGAAAGCAGCCCTTGCATTGTTCGCGGCCGGCCGTTGGGGTCGCATGTACCCTGGCATTGCACCCTTTTGGCAAATGTCTCTGCCGCGCCTGGAGCCGTTGTTCGATTTGCCGCGGGGCGTGCGGCATTTTCTGGCTACCGCCGACGCGGCCGAGACCTTTTTTGAAAAATTGCGCCGACGCGCGATCGCAGTCCCGACCCACTTTGCCAGCGAAGACGCGGCATTGGCGCATTTCGAACTTCTCTCGCGAAAATGTTCTGGCGACTGAAAGGTTGCGCCTCGCAAGTGGCAACAGGCGCAGGCTTATTTTTATGGGCGATGCTTCGACCCAGGGCTTCGTACGCTCACCTCCTCACCATAAATCCCCGTGAGCCTTTAGACTTTTCGGTGACAACTTCATTCATCGTTCACCGTTGACCGGACTCCGCGTTTGCGCGAGGTCTATCGTCGGGTTGTCGTCAAACCTTCATTATACCGTCATATCTTCGTCCAACCCTCGTTTCGCGAACGGGAGGAGACTTTTCGGCCAGGTCCAACTTGCGCCGATTTGCCGACTTCAGGGAGCGGATGAAACGAAAGAAGACGGTATGCAGTCACCAGCCGGCGGAGTTGCGCTGGGCCGCCCAAGACTTCCAGGCATCACCGCGGACCGTGGGTCCATGTTCGCGCGCTATGTGCTTGCCCTGGCCTTCGTGCTCTTTGCGCTGGTGCTGACCTTGGTGCTGCAGCATGTCGAAAACGACCGACCGACACTGTTTCTCTTTTTTGCGGCCATCGTCGCGGCTTCGTGGTTCGGCGGTGTTGGACCGGGATGTTTTGCGGTCGCCGCTTCGATACTTCCCGGACTTTACTTCTACTCGGCAGCAATTCATTCCTTTTCAATTACGGTGGACAACGTCGTTCTCTTCGTTTTCTTTGGCAGCTGTGCCATGGCCGGAGGTTTTCTCAGCTCTCGCCAGCGAAAGGCCGAACATGGCCTGCAACACACTCACCGGCAGTTAGAGATCAAGGCCAATGAACTGCAGCGAAGCAACTCAGCGCTGCTCGCTGAAGTCGCGGAGCGCCGTCGCGCAGAGGTGGCGCTCCGGGACGCTCAGTCCGAACTCGCGCGCATCGCACGCCTCACTACGATGGGCGAGCTGGCTGCATCTATTGCACATGAAATCAACCAGCCACTCGCAGCCGTTGTCACCAACGCCGGCACCTGTTTGCGCTGGCTGGAGTCCGAACGCATCGACTTGAACGAGGCCAAGCTCGCCGCACAGCGGATAATCTGCGACGGCAATCGAGCAAGCGAGGTCATCGGTAGGATCCGTGCCATGATCAGAAAGGCGCTTCCTGAACGCGAACCATTGAACCTGAATGATGTGGCCCGAGATGCGCTGTCGCTGGTTAGTGCTGAATTGGACAGGAACCAGGTTCGAATTGTTACCGAACTCGACCCGGAGCTAGCGCCCATCCGGGGAGACCGCGTTCTACTTCAGCAAGTTCTTCTGAATCTTATCTTGAACGCGATGGAAGCCATGTCAGTAGTGTCCGGCCGTCGACGTGAGCTTCATATTCGCACTGGCAGTCGCGAAGATCGAACAATCGTCATGTCCGTTCGGGACACGGGTCAGGGATTTGTCGGAACAATGCCTGACCGACTGTTCGATGCCTTCGTCACGACAAAGCCGAACGGAATGGGGCTTGGTCTGTCGATCTGTCGGTCAATCGTCGAAGCGCATGGCGGCGTTCTCTCCGCAGCCGCTGCAGAGCCCTGCGGCGCGTGCTTTCAGATCACCATTGCGGACGGTGGAGACTTGCCGTGAACGATCAAGAGCCGATCGTCTACGTCATCGACGACGACACCGCGATACGAGAGGCGCTCGGCGGACTTTTACGTTCGGTGGGTCTGCGCATGGAAGGTTTCGGTCTCCCTCGAGAATTCCTGGCTTTCCGAAGGCCTGATGCACCATGCTGCATGGTACTCGACGTTCGACTTCCCGGTTCCAGTGGTCTGGAGTTCCAGCGCGAATTGTCCGCAATGAACGCCAAGATCCCCATCATATTCATCACGGGACACGGTGACATCCCGATGTCTGTGCGGGCCATGAAGGCCGGCGCCGTCGAATTTCTGACAAAGCCGTTCCGCGACCAGGACCTGATCGATTCAATCCAGCTTGCCATTGCTCGCGATCGCGCCCGGCGGAAAGCCGAGGGCGAAATTGCGGAACTGCATGCACGCTGGGAAACGCTGACATCGCGCGAGAAGCAAGTAATGGCGATACTTGTGACTGGCCAGCTCAACAAACAGATCGGTGCAAGCATAGGTACGACAGAGTTGACGGTGAAGGCGCATAGGACTCAAATCATGCGCAAAATGCAGTCGAACTCGCTCGCGGAACTCGTGCGCATGGCCGATAAGATTCAGCTAAATCTCGCTTAATTCAGGACGTGACTCGGGTTGTGAGCCCCAACGACAACCTCGGCGCAAGGGTCCCAGCCATGCTGAAGCAACGCGTCCCTCAACCAAAGGAGCAGCAGGCGCGGCGTGGTCATGAACTTGCCGCTCGCGCCAAGCATGCTCACACTCAATTTTGGCATCAAGTCCGCTGTGGCATCACAGGAGGGCTGGGCGATGGAAGTTCCTGGTCCGTCACGATCTCTTTGGTACGCGTTGCCAACTGTCCCTGTTCATAGGAATAGCCCGCAAGCAATCCAAAGATCGCGACGGCGACGACCGCTCCGACAATCTTCACGAGTCTCTGCGATTGCGTCCGGCGTTCAAAACCTCGTAAGTCATGCATCGTTGCCTCCGATCCGGTTAGTGCAGTGGCCGGCTTCGCCGTTTCCCCTTGTCGGCTTACCGCCGCTGACTTCCTACCCTTTTCCAATGTCTATCGGCACATAGGCCGTTTCGTCTCCGCGCCGCACCAACAGCAGAACGGCGCGCTTGTTGCTCGCTTCTGCCGATCGGATCGAGCTTGCAGCATCGTCAAGTGAAGTCACTTTGTGGCTCCCCACCGCCAGCACGACATCACCAGGTTGAACACCGCTTCGGTCGGCTGGACTGCCGGGCGTCACACTTTCAACGACTGCGCCGCCATTTTGACCGATCTGACTTCGTCCATAAGCGCTCAGTGGCGCGAGCTCCAGGCCAAGGCGACCGGTTTGCGGCGAGGCGCTCGCCGCCAACGCGCCTGGACCAGGCTCCGAGCCGATCGTTACTCTGAGTGTCTTGTCGTTGCCGTCACGGCGTACGCTGACCGGCACCGTCTCGCCCGCCGCGACGTTGGCGACGGCAAGCGCAAGCGAGCCCGGCGTTGTGACCGGCTGGCCATGAAATTCCGTGATCACGTCCCCCTGCTTCAAACCCGCCCGGTCGGCCGGCGATCCTGCAGTGACAAGATCAACGAGGACGCCCTGCGACTGCTCCATGCCTATCGCCTTGGCGAGAGCCGGCGTGACTGCCTGCATTTGAACGCCCAGCCAGCCGCGTGTGACACTGCCATGCTCGCGCAGCTGGTGGATCACGCCGCGCGCTTCGTTCGATGGAATGGCAAAGCCGATGCCGACGCTGCCGCCCGACGGCGAGATGATGGCCGTGTCAATTCCTATGACTCGGCCCGATTGGTCAAAAAGAGGTCCACCCGAATTGCCCGGATTGATCGGCGCGTCGATCTGGAAGTAGTCGTCGTAGGCGCCTGAATTGATGTCGCGATCTTTTGCAGAGATGACGCCAGCGCTTACGCTGCCGCCCAGCCCGTAAGGATTTCCAACGGCGACCACCCAATCGCCAACGCGTTCTCTGTCGGAATCTCCGAATTCGATGTAGGGCAATACTTTGCCCGCATCAATTTTGAGCAGCGCAAGGTCGGTCTTCTTGTCCCTGCCAACAACGCGCGCAGGATAGGACGTGCCGTCGGCGAGAATGATCTTGATGTCGTTCGCATCATCGATCACGTGATTGTTGGTCACGACATAGCCAGCCGGATCGATTACGAAGCCAGAACCGAGTGCATGCGTCGGTGTCGTTTGCGGCCGCCACATCTGCTCGGCGTTGGGACCGAAAAAGCGCCTTAGCATGTCGCCGAACGGACCGTTCTGATCAAACGGCGCAGTCTGGCTCGGGCGAACTGCCTGGGTCGTCGAGATATTCACTACCGCGGGCCGCACCTTCGCGACCAGATCGGCAAATCCTGCCTGCACCCCTGCTGGTGCGACTGTCAGCGGCGGCGGAACTTCCGTTGCCTTTGCGGCACTGAAGCCGGCGGCGGCTCCGACGACGGCGCCCGATACGACCAGGGCCGATCCCAGGAGCAAGGCGAGTAGTCTGCCGTAGAGCGGTTTGCGGATGTCGATTCTGTTCACGTGCTTGTCCGTCGCAATGGTTGCGCGGCTCGCTCGGCCGGACGATGTCGTCGCGTTTAGTTCACAACGGCCACTTGCCAAGCGAGCCACTCCAATATTTTGGAACGGGCCGAGAAGAGTGCAAGCAACAGGTCGATTAATTGTGCTTCAGATATCCTCGCGCGCCCTGGCATTTGATGAATTCTTCCAGCGGACACATCAAACTTTCTTGGCTCACGCGCTTGCTCCACAGCGTTCAGCACGCGCGCCGCTGCAGTTAAAGAGAGTTCACGCAACGCTCAGGAAACCGGACTGGAATGATGCTCGTTTGCTCCTAAGTTCGTACCGAGGCTCAGCGCCTCGATTGCCAACCACGGAGAATCGATATGACCCACTTGAAATTCGTCGCGGCCCTCGCGTCAGCGAGCTTCCTCAGCTTCGCCGCACAGGCGGCCGTAAACACACCAGAGACGCTGCCGGTAGACAAGCCAACAACCGTTAACAATATCGGCTTGGACTGCATGGGCGTCAGCGCCCGCGATCGCGACCGCTCGCTCGTAAAAAGTTATTCGGTGCGTCTGGAAACTGTCGGCGGCTACGGACAGTATCTGGCAAATGACGACATCACCCTGAGAAATCGTCAGGGCCAGCAGCTTCTGAACGTCAAATGCGACGCGCCCTGGCTGATGATCAAACTCGACCCGGGACGTTACGGCGCCTCGGTGGCGACTCCGGGAGAGACTCCCCGTGAAGTCTGGTTCGCCGCGTCGGACCGCGGCCTGCACGAGGTCTACGTCCGCTTTCCGGGCAAGATGGCGGGCCGAGAAGATCGCATGATGAAGCCCTCGAACGATGGAATGGCCAGTGATGCAAAAAAGCAGTCCTGAGCCAAAGGTGTACAACGACATGTCACGGCGCGTGACGAATATTGTTGACCCCTACCGCACCGCGACCGAGTTCAGCAAGCTGATCATCAAGCTGCGCTGGATCGGGTGCGATGAAGAGGCCAGCATTCTTGCGCATCGGCTGGCGATGGTAGCTCCCCGAGATTTTGCGTTCGTGGCGCCCATCGACACGGATTGACCAAGCTGGCAGGGGCGGCGACAGATAGGAGTCGCTGCCCCTTGGAGTGTTGATTCAGAAGCCGTTCTGCTTGGCACGGTGGACGCTTTGGATCGGCAGCAGGTTGAGATGTGGTATTTCTCTTGGGGTCTCGGTCTTGGTTTTGCCGTCACGTTCGCTGTCTTGAACGCCATTTGGCTTAAGTCGCGCGCAGAGGACGATCTGAACCCCAACCAGTGAAACTCCTTTGTTCACCCAAGTCGACGAATGTTGCCGGGGGACACAGGAAGTCGGGTAGATTTGATCGGATCTAAAATCAGCATACGCTTGTGAGTGAATGCAGCTTTCGCGGGGCAGAGATATGGCTTGGCGAAGAGGGGTATTAGGCGCTTTCGTCGTTCTGGCAGCTACCTGTCTGCTGTTCGGATGTTCCCGAGTTAATCCACCTATTTCGAACGGCGAAGTCGCGCGCATTCTGCAAAGACATCAGGTCGCAAACTGTGATCCGCAAACAATCTTCATACGCTCCGGAAAATTCGGAACAGGCCAGGAGCAGTATTTCGAGAACTGGTTTGACAAATCGGTCTTGGTTGATCGGAGATTCATGCACCTGTCTGATTCAAAAAACAAATCTACAAGACAAGGGGACCTTTCATACAACGAACAGGGCCATTCATTTCATGTCGCCTGGTCGCAGTCCGATCCGCCAGACATACCCTCGAACAATTCCTTCAGCATAAACGCATGCGTCTACGTACCCAAGCGCATCAAGGTTATTGACGCGTCGTTCAATTCTGGCAGCGGAACAGCACGCATCTTGTTTGCTGAAACTTTCCGGCTATCTCTCCTCGGTCAATTGATGAGCGAAAAAGGTGTGTTGAAGAAATACGATACGGTAGGTCCTCCGGAAAACTTCGAATATGTCGCGCTCCTCAGCAAAGTTCATTCCGGGCAGTGGCGCATCGCAGGAATAGGGCTCAATTGAGTTTGCCTCATTCCTACTGCGCTCCCGATGCGACCGAATATATGTGGTCGGGCGTCATCACGAGACCGACAAGAAGGCGCACTGCGATGATCACTAGCAAGGCTGCAAGCGCCATCCGCAGCTCTTCTGCCCGTAGTCGCGTGCCGACACCAACCCCGATCTGCGCACCCACCACACCTCCGACGACCAGAATGAACCCCAAAACGATGTCCACCGTGAAGTCAGTCACGGAATGCATAAGTGTCGAGGCGATAGCGACAACGAACATCTGGAACTGTGATGTTCCTACGGCCATGGTCGTCCGCATACGCAACAAGTAAATTTTTGCGGGAATGAGAAGAAATGCGCCGCCCGTTCCCAGGATGGCCGTCAGAATTCCCACCGCGAAGCCGAGGACGACCACGGGAATCGCGCTGATATAGAGTCCGGAGCGCCGAAAACGCATCTTGAAAGGCAGATTGTGAATCCACGTGTGACGCCGAAGTTTGGGTGCGTTGGTCTCGACGCCGCGTCTGAACGCCCAAATGGCTAGCACACTTTCTCTGAGCATGAGACTGCCAACCGAGCCTAGCAACAAGACGTAGCTGGCCTCGACTACCAAGTCGATTTGGCCGAGCTTCTGCAAGAGCCTGAAAAGGTAAACGCCAAAGGCTGAACCGGCGGTTCCGCCGCACATCAAAACGATGCCCATTTTGTAGTCGACACTGTTGCGCTGACCCTGCTTAAGCGCGCCAACCAACGACGCGGCCGCGATTGGACTGGCTTGGGTCGAGACAGCTACGCCCGCCGGAATTCCATAAAACATGAGAAGCGGGGTCGTAATGAACCCTCCACTGACACCGAGCATGCCGGAGAGAAAACCAACGCTCAACTCCCATTGCCAAAATAACGATCCAGTTGACCGAGACTTGCGCAATCGGAAGGTAGATGTGCATTCCCGCTCGCTCGCATCAAGGTCAAATCGCGCGTCGAACGCAAGCAGGAGCCGCCAGAAACGTCGCCGCTCCACGTTGAAATGATGCGGTCATTTAATGACTACCCCTCGTCGAACCGCAACACTTCCGGCAAGTGCTCGTGTAGTCAATGGCCAACGCATTAAATAGGCAACAAATAGAGATCGAACACCACTTTTGAGGCCCAGGAAGATCCCCGTAATGATACCGTCAGCACGTTAAATCGTAGTCCGCGCTTACGAGTGCCACCGATAGATCAATTTACTGTTGACGGCGCGCAGTGACAAACACTGTTGCAGCACTTGTTGCTTTAGATGGACTTGCGTGGGGCTACGTTATTTATGGCCACCGCGACTGTGACGTCTGAGCCTGCGGCAACAATGACGCCGGTGATAGCGGCAGTCGCAGTCATTTCTGTTGGTTTGCCGCTGTCTGAGAAGTCGCGGCGGTCGTCGGGCGAGCTGGCTTTGGCTATCGCGCTTTGTTCACTCGTTTTGTGTCCCACATACTTCTTCTTCGAACTGGGCCCACTATTCGTTCCGTAACAAATGGCCGTGCTCGGAAATGACCTCCGACCAACTAGCATGCAAGTCGCCCGGGGCTGGATTTGCGGGGGGCAGTTGGACCCGGCGCCGAGGTTAGCACTGCGAACAGTGCAATCGAAAGATAATGCGTCCACATGAAGCCTGTCTGGGCGTCACGTTAATTCATCGCAATTTTTGCTCGAGTGGCATCACAACAAATGGAATGTATGCGTCCGGCACGCAGTCGGAGCTGTTGTTATCAACGACAACTACAATTTAGACACGCCCAGCACGCATGGTTTCATCGTTGTAACTGGCGCAGCGATTGCTCTGAGGAATAGGCTCTTGCTGCTCCGGTCGAACGGAGACACCGATGATCGTGTCCCACATTACATGCCCGTTTTGCGCACAGCCACTAACGGTGACGCGGTCTTGGTGGTACTGGCTTTCGGGCCGGACCTACCTGAAATGCATAACAGAAGGGTGCTGGTATATTGTTTGAATGATCATTTTGGTCGTGAAGTCGTAACGAACGCACGGTCGCGACGGGCCACACCGCCCCGAGTGTTAACTCGCGAGCTTTTTTCGTATGGCCTGCAGTTCCGCTAGGCGTTGCACGCTAGCTTTGGGATAAGTCATTTTTAGTTCGTCAAGCGTGTCAACAACGATCTGCGAAACTATCAGCCGAGCATTCTCTTTGTTGTCTGCCGGAACGACGTCCAGGGAGACGCGTTCGTGCTCAAGTCGCCCAAGACATTCCTCGTAGGCCTTCCTATAGTCGTTCCAGAATTTGCGCTCCGCGATGTCGGCGGAGCTGAATTTCCAGTTCTTCTCCGGCTCGTC
>CAVUJC010000011.1:0-206887 GCA_963741725.1 uncultured Alphaproteobacteria bacterium
CCAACCTGTCAAAGTAGTGCGCGCTCGACAGCTCGGGCTCAGCTGACGGCACCGAGGCAACTAGACTTGTTGGTACTTTTGTTGGTACGCGTGTCCCAAGAGAAAATTATTACCTTTATACAACAATAAGTTACGACATCTATTCGCTTCTCTCCTCCGGCACCAGTTTTCCTGACACCATTCCCACACCGCCCAACGCGCCGTCGCGTGATCCCGAACGTCGCACTGCGTAATTCGTAAAGCTGCGACCCGAGTCATTCTTCGATAAGATAATTGTTCGTCGATTTTCTCCGAGTCATTGCGAGCCGATTTTCCATTCCACACCGCCTATTCGTTTTTGAGTTTTCGCGAACCCTCCCCCGGCACATACATACGTCTCTCCGTTCGACGCTCACCGTGATGGCGCCGGGACAGCGGGAGATGGGAAGCGATACGCCGGCACTCAAGAGCGCGGCGGTCACAGAGTGGTCAAGACTTTGCCGGGACGACTTAGGATCGGAGGACGGCGGCCACTTTCGGACAGGAGTGACGTTTCGACGGCCAAATCAGCCCCTATTCGGGAGACCAGCAGATTCCGGCGTGGACTTGGCGCAACACTACGCTCCAGTTCGACATCGGCGGCCTTTATTGAACCCCATATCTGGTAAGCTAAGCAGCGTAAATCAGTGTTTATTGACTGCGGTCAATGACCGAATCGCCCGGCTCGTCGAGCTTAACGTTGCGATCTTGGGCGGGGTTCACGGGGAACCAGGACGGCAACGGAATGACGAGATTTGTGACCCGCACAGCGCAAGCTGGTCACGGCGTCAAAATTTAAGACCCGCCAGCGGCGGATCATGAGCGAAGGGGATTGGACGATGACGGGCCAACGTACACGGATTTCGTCTTCACTATTAAAAGGTCTGGCCATGCTCGGGCTGGCGCTCGCGGTCCTGCCGCAGCCCGCGTCCGCCGTGCCCAGTTTTGCCCGTCAGACCGGGCTGGCCTGCGAGGCGTGCCACACGGTCTTCCCGCAGCTCACCCCGTTCGGCCGCACATTCAAGGCGAGCGGCTATACGCTCTTCAATACGCTGAAGGTTCAGGACATCGACAAGCTGAAGCACAGCACGCTGTCGCTCAGCGACCTGCCGCCCATCTCGGCCATGGTCATGGCCTCGACCAGCATGGCGACCAAGGCGAACGACGCGGGTTCTTCGGCAGGATCCACCGATTTTCCGCAGCAGGCGAGCCTGTTCTATGCCGGCCGCATCTCGGACAATATCGGTGCGTTCATCCAGATCACCTATGACGACCAGAGCGGCGCATTCGGGATGGACAACACCGATATCCGCTTTGCCGATGTCGCCAACATGGACGGCCACACCGTCATCTATGGCGTCAGCCTCAACAACAATCCGACCGTGCAGGATCTGTGGAACAGCGCTCCGGCCTGGAGCGAGCCGTTCATTTCCTCTCCAGCCATGCAGACTCCAGTCGCCGGGGCGCAGATCCTGGGAGCCATGGCGGGCGTGACGGCGGGATTGTCGACCTACGTCTTCGTCGACCAGTCGTTCTATGCCGAGATCGGCGGCTATCGCTCCGCTCTGCAAGGACAATCCGTGGCGAACCAGGGCGATACCACCAACAACATCATTTCCGGCGTCGCGCCCTATTGGCGCCTCGCCTATGAGTATGACTGGGGTAACCAGTCGCTGGAGGTCGGTACGTCGGGCATCTACGCCGAACTGCGCAATCCCACGACGCCGGGCGGCAACGCCATCAACAATTCGCTGCAGCACGCCCTCACCGACAATTTCACCGACTACGGACTTGACGGCCAGTACCAGTACATCAGCGACGACAATCAACTCACCGTCACGACGGCGTGGGTGCACGAGCATCAGGGGCTGAATGCCAGCTTCGCGGAGGGATTCTCCGCGAACACCAGCAACAATCTGGACAACTACAACGTCGTCGCCAGCTACTACTGGCAGCGGAAATTCGGCGCCAGCCTCGGTTTCTACGGCGTGAACGGATCGACCGATCCGCTCTATTTCGGGACCAACAGCGGCAATTCGAACAGCGATTGGGGCGTGGCCGAGATCGACTATGTACCCTGGCTCAACGTCAAGCTGGGCCTGCAGTACACCCTCTACACCAAGTTCGACGGCGGCACGACGAACTATGACGGGCTCGGGCGCAATGCATCGGACAACAACATGCTGTTCGCGTATCTCTGGGTCTCGTTCTAGAGCGTCACGTCACAAAGGAGAGAATATCATGAGACGTGTTGTCGTGACCTTGGCCGCTACGGCCATTCTGGCGGGCGGCGTTGCGCTTGCCCAAGACGCAAACAAACCCGTCCCCACCAGCGTGGAAGCGACGGCGACGACGACCTGCCAGAACTGCCACGGTGCCGGCGGCAACAGCGTGTCGGCGACGTTTCCGCGCCTGAACGGACAACAGGCGGACTATATCGCCGCGCAGCTCAAGAATTTCCGCGACCATAGCCGCTCCGATCCACACGCCCGCGCCTATATGTGGGGCATGGCTTCGCAGCTCGACGACGCGGCGATCGATGGTCTTGCGCATTACTATGCGAACCAGAAGCCGACGGCTCCGCAAACCGGCGGCGCGCTGGCTGCTGATGGCGCGAAGATCTATGCCGAGGGCGTTGCCGCGCAGAATGTGCCCGCCTGCCAGACCTGTCACGGCGACCATGGCGAAGGCTCGAGCGTCATTCCGCGGCTCGCTGGGCAGCACGGCGACTATCTGCGCCGCCAGCTTGAGGCTTTCCGCGAGGAACTGCGCGAAAACGAGATCATGCACGCCAACACCAAGGATATGACGGACTCGCAGATCGAGGCTCTTGTGTCCTACCTCGCTAACGACTGACAATCGGGCCGATCAAGGCCTGGCGAGGATCATCGGATGTGGTGGCGACTTACGGCAATCGCGGCAGTGTTGCTGCTCGCCTCATGTTCTGTGCCGTTCACCCAGATCAGCGGCGCGGACGGCCGGCCAGAATATGTCATGAAGTGCAGCGGCCTCATGTCCGACATGCAAGGCTGCCAGCGCCTTGCCCGCGACCTGTGTCCGCGCGGCTATCGCCTGGTGGGAAATACGAGCTACGGATATGGAACGCCCTCGCGGGCGAACGTGCCGGTCGACCAGGCGGGCAACGTCCATATTTCCTGCACCGTCCCGCGAGCGCGCTGAGTTCGTCCGCCGCACTCAGCGCACGCCCGAACCCGGCCAGATCACGACGCGCAGCGTCTGCATGACGATCAGCACGTCGAAGAAGATGTTGAAGTTCTTCACATAGTAGAGGTCATAGCTCAGCTTGGAGCGCGCATCGTCGAGCGAAGCGCCATAGGGATAGTTGATCTGCGCCCAGCCGGTCAGGCCGGCCTTCACCGCATGGCGTTCGTCATAGAGCGGTAGCTGGCGCGCCAATTCCTCGATGAACTCCGGCCGTTCGGGACGCGGCCCGACCAGCGACATGTCGCCCTTCAGTACATTGAACAGTTGCGGCAGCTCATCGAGCCGGCTGCGGCGCAGGAAATTTCCGACGCGCGTGATGCGGCTGTCGCCGGCCGCCGCCCAGACCGCGCCGCTTTTTTCGGCATCGACGCGCATCGTGCGCAATTTCATGATCTGGAACGGCCGGCCGCCCTTGGTCACGCGAACCTGGCGGTAGAGCACGGGCCCGCCGTCATCGAGCCAGACGGCCAGCATAGCGAGCAAGAGGAACGGCAGCAGCGGGATGAGGATCGCCAGGCTCGCCCCGATGTCGAGGATGCGCTTCAGCGCGCGGTCGAGCGGGCCGAAATTGAAACCTTCCGAATAGAGCACCCAGGTGAGATCGAGCCGCTTGATGTCGATGCGCCGCACTTCCTTCTCTATGAAGCTCATATACTGCAGGACCGGATAACCGGCCGAGCGGCACATGATGAGCGACTCCAGCGCCATGCCGCGCCGCTCGTCGGGCGCGACCACGATCTGGTCGGCGCGCACGCGGTTGGCGATTTCGAGCAGGCTTCCCGACGTCGAAAGTATCCGGATCTCGCGGGTCGGCCGCGAGACGTGGATCGATGCTGCCGAAACTTTCCTGATGCACGAACGTCACGTCGTACTGCAGATGCTCGCCCTGGCCGCGCAGAATCCAGTTGAGATCCCAGGCGCGCTCACCCGCCCCGACCACCAGAAGATGGGGACGAAAGAACTTGTGATGGCGCAGCGCCCGAAACACCAGGCGCGCGAGCATGGCGCAAGCGGTGAAACACAGGATCGCAGCGATGAAAAGGGCCGGCGAAACCACCGACCCGAGAGCTGCAGTCAGGACGTTCGATGCAGCCACGCCGATGGCAACGACGAGCGGCACGCGGCCGAGCGCACGCGCCGTGTCGGCGATGCTGTCTCTGCGGTAAAGACCGAGCGCGAAGAGAAAAACGAGATCCATGACGCCGAAGACGTAGGCCTGGAACAGTCCGTGTCCTGCGCCGGGCACATCCACGGCCAGCCACAGCGTGACCGGCCAAACGACCGCGATCAGCACTGCATCGATGATGAAGAGGGCCGAGCCGGCCGTCAGGACTCCCGCCCTCATCCGTGCCGGCGCGCTGACCGATTGCGGCTTCATGCGGCCCGGCCTTGCGCGGCGCGCGGGCACGCCTTCGGATCACGAGGGAGGCTTGCGTCCAGGAGGGGCAAATTGCGCGTGACCCCAGTCATCGTCACACCGCTCGCGAGAATCCGAAGGAGCTGGATTGTCCGATAACGATGTAAATCTCAGGTAAAGGGGCTACCCAATTTGCGAAAATCGAGGCGTTGTGGGGTCTTTTTGCTTTCGCCTGACGGCCTGGCCGCCGGACGGGAAGGCCATCCGGCGGGTGCATATGCGTCAGAGTGAGCGTGCGTTCAGCTCGGAATAAGCGCCTTGTAAAGGTGCCAGGTCGCATGGCCGAGCACCGGCAACACGACGATCAGACCGACGAAGAGCGGGATCGAGCCGAGCACCAGGCCGCCTGCAACGATCAGTCCCCAAACCGCCATCGGCCCCGGATTGGCGGCAACCGCGCGTATGGAGGTGCGGATGGCCGTATCGAGCCCGACGTCGCGGTCGAGCAGAAGCGGGAACGAGACGATCGAGATCGTCATGGCAAACAGCGCGAACAGGAAGCCGACGCCGATTCCGACCACCGTCATCAATTGTCCGCCCGGCGTGCGGAACACGTCGTGGATGAACTGAGTCAGCGAGGTAATCGGCGCAGGGCCGAACGTCGCGAGGTAGATGCCCCATGCCGCGGCGAGCCACAGCCCGAATGTGATCATCAGCACGAGACCGAGGATCGAGATCGCGCCGACGGCCGGTGCGCGGAACACGTCGAACGCGTTCGACCACTTCGCTTCGCTGCCCATCTCGCGCAGCCGGCTCATTTCATAAAGGCCAATGGCCGCGAACGGACCGACGATGGCAAAGCCGGACGCAAGCGGGAAAAGAAGCGGCAGCAGGTCCATGCTGAAGGCGATGCGCGCCAGAACCAGTCCCGCGACGGCATAGATCACGCCGAGAAACAGAACGTCGGTACGATAGGCTTCAAAGTCCGCAAAGCCCTTCACCAGCGCTTCGCGCAGGTCGGAGATGCCGATGCGGCGCACGGCCGGCGCCGGCGAATGAATTGTGTCCTGTATGTGATGCAGCGACTGTCCGGCGTATCTCAGCGTGTGCGCCGCCTGCACAAGCTGTGCCCCGCTCCACTCAATCGGATTCCTGATGGTCATTGCTGCGATCCTCCCGAACCGTTGGTTCGAGGCTGGGGATCGCTGATGGCCTGGCGGCCCGAGTGCCGTCGGTCACGAGACGTCCCGCAACCTTCGAAAACATCAGTATACGCTTTTATCCGGAACGCTGCCATGCATGCAGCCACGTTTATTGCATTGCCGGAGCCGCAACGCCTCTGTCGTGATGTATCCTCACCGCGAAAGCGGAGCGCAGCGATGCGGATCGGCCGCCTCAGCGTGGCGACCGCTGTCAACCCTCGCCTGCCGCATCGCGGCAGCTTCGTTCTATTCCGCCGCGATCGAGACCGTTCTGCCCTGGTCCTTGAAATTGATCGCCTGCAGGTAGCGGATGCCTTCTTCGGCGATGTCGTCGCCGACCATGCGCGTACCCTCGGCCTGCAGCTCGTCCATGTCGATGTACATGGAGTAGAAGCCGCGCGTGCGCGGCGTGATCAGTCCCGCGTTGAGCAGCGTCTTGATCAACACGCGAAACACATTCGTCTCGCCCTTGAAGCGCTTCCTGGGATCCTTGTTCTTGCGGCGCTCCATGATGTCGGCGATGACGCGTTCCGGATCGAGCCCGAACTGGCCGTAGATCACCTGTTGCTGCTGGGGCGAGCCGTTGTTGAAGAGCAGAGACTGGGCGCAATGCGCGGCCCAGTCCTCGACCAGGTTGCGCTCCGACTCGCTGAGCTTGGGGATCGTCTTGTCGGCCCAGATCTTGCCGAACTTGTGGTGGAATGCCTCGTCGGTCATGACGAGCTGGAACAGTTTGCGCGCCACCGGATCGCGGTTGTAGCGAAAGCCGTTGGCGAAGGCGCCCATGGCGAGGCCTTCGACCAGCATCTGCATGCCGATGATCTTCTTGTAGACGGCCGGGCTCTCGATGATCTCGATCAGAAGCGCCTTCAGGGCGGCTCCGCACGGCACCGGACGGCCCCAGCGCGACTTGATGTACTTTGCGAACGCCGTGACATGCCGCGCCTCTTCGCGCGTCTGGTTCGCGGCATATTCCTGCGCGCCCTGGTCCTTCAGCACGTGGCAGAGAGACGCCGACAGGTTCAGAGCGCCCTGCTCGCCATGCAGGATGGAGGAGAAGTTCCAGAGCTGCATGTAGTTGATGAAGCGGATGCGTTCCTTGGGATCGCTCAGCTTTTCGGCGACATAGGGAAGGCGCAGGATCGGCTGCTGCTCTTCCGGCATCATCGCGACGTTCTCTAGGTCGAAGGGCTCGTCGAAGTCGATGTACTTCTTGTCGAGCGGATCCCAGAAATGGTCGTGGGTCGCGCTGATGATCTTGTCGAACGCCGTGGAGCGCTGTTCGTAGCGGTCCAGCTCGATCATCGATTCGAAATCGTTGGGCGCCACGGCGCCGTACATCGCATCCTTGGTGATGTTGTTGTCGGTCATGGCGTCCTCCAGATCGGCCCTCGCCCCTCGACGTGTCCAGGCGAGGCCCTCAGTTTAGTCCTCATCCCGGGCTTGCCGAAGGATGAGGTTACGTGAACTAGTTCCGTTTCGGTATCACGACATCCAGATGTTCATAGCCTTTGACGAAGGTCGAATAGGACCGCTTGGGCTCGCCGGCCATCTCGATGACGGGGAACCGCTTCATGATCTCTTCCCAGATGATCTGAAGCTGCAGTTCGGCAAGCCGGTTGCCGACGCAGCGATGGATGCCGAAGCCGAACGAGATGTGGCGGCGCGGATTCTCGCGATCGATGATGTAGTCGTTCGGCCGCTCGATCACCTCGTCGTCGCGGTTGCCCGAGACGTACCACATGACGACCTTGTCGCCCTTTTTGATCTTCTTGCCCTGGAACTCGAAGTCTTGCTTGGCCGTGCGGCGCATATGGGCGAGCGGCGTCTGCCAGCGGATCGTCTCCGACACCATCGACGTGATGAGTTCCGGATTGGCCCGAAGCTTGGCGTACTGATCCGGGTTCTGGTTCAGCGCGACGATGCTGCCGGTGATGGTGTTGCGCGTCGTGTCGTTGCCGCCGACGGTGAGAAGGACGACGTTTCCGAAATATTCGCGCGGTTCCATGTTCCGCGTCGCCGGATTGTGCGCGAGCATCGAAATCAGGTCGCCGCCGGGCTCGGTCGAGTTGACGCGCTGGTTCCACAGCTCGTTGAACGCGGACTGGTATTCCTGCATCTCCGCCATTTTCTGTTCGATGGTGTCGACGATGCCGAAGCCCGGCGCGGCGGTCACGACGTCCGACCAGCGCGACAGCTTGCGCCGACGCTCGAACGGGAAGTCGAAGAGCGTGGCCAGCGTCATCGCCGTCAGCTCGATCGACACCTTGTCGACCCAGTCGAACGGCTGTCCGATGGGCAGCGAATCCAGGATCTTGCCCGCACGTTCGCGGATGATGGGGGCGAGGATCTGCAGGTTCGCCGGCGAAACGACCGGCGTGACGATCTTGCGCTGGATATCGTGCTTGGGCGGATCCATCGCGATGAACATGGGCAGAGGATCGACGTTCGCCTGGCCGCCGCCGATGGTGATTCCGCCGAGCATGTAGTCGGACGAGAACACCTGATGGTTCGTGTCGACCGCCATGATGTCGTTGTACTTGGTGATCGACCAGTAGGAGCCAAATTCGCTCTCCGCGCAGTAATGCACCGGGTCCTCGCGGCGCAACCGCTCGAAGTACGGCCACATCGTGTTCGACTGGAACAGCAGCGGCTGGGCAACATTGATCTTGTCGAGAGGCAGCCCATAGGCCGCGTCGCGGGCGTCCTTTTCAAGGGCGTTGACGGCGATGTTCATGGCTGCACTCTCCTTGCGGCGCGGCGTCTAGTTCCGCTTCGGGATGATGACCGGCAGGCTTTCATAGCCCTTCACGAATGACGAATGCGTCCGGGTCGGCTCGCGCACGACCTGAATTTCCGGAAAGCGCTTCATGATCTCTTCCCAGATGATCTGCAGTTGCAACTCCGCCACGCGGTTGCCGACGCAGCGATGGATGCCGAAGCCGAACGACAGGTGCTGGCGCGGCCGCTCGCGGTCGATGATGTAGGCGTTCGGGTTCTCGATGATGTCTTCGTCGCGGTTGCCCGAGACATACCACATCGCAACCTTGTCACCCTTCTTGATCGTCTTGCCGCCGATTTCGAAATCCTGCAGCGCGAGGCGGCGCATATGGGCGAGCGGCGTCTGCCAGCGGATCGTTTCCGACACCATCGAGGTGATGAGGCCGGGATTGGCGCGCAGCTTGGCGTACTGCTCCGGATACTTGTTCAGCGCATACACGCTGCCGCTGATCGTGTTGCGGGTCGTGTCGTTGCCGCCGATGATCAGCAGAACGACATGTCCCTGATACTCGCGGGCCTGCATGTCCCGCGTGGCCGGGCTGTGGGCCATCATCGAAATCATGTCGAAGCCCGAATCCGAGTTCACGCGCTGGTTCCACAGATCGTTGAACGCGCTGAAGCACTCGTCCGCCGCCTCCTTCTTGTGCGCCCAGCTCTTGGCCGGGCCGTGCCCGGGCTGGTTGGTGAACATGTCGGACCAGTAGGTCAGCTTGCGGCGGTCCTCGAACGGAAAATCGAACAGCGTCGAAAGCGTCATCGCCGTCAGTTCCTTGGACACCTTGTCGACCCAGTCGAATTCCTCGCCGATCGGAAGCTGGTCCAGGATGAGCCCGGCACGTTCGCGAACCTGCGGCGCCATGCGCAGCAGATTGTCGGGCGCAACGGCGGGCGTCACGGTCTTGCGCTTGGGGCCATGGTCGGGCGGGTCCATCGAAATGAAGCCGCCGGCATTCTTGTCGCGCGGACCGCGGATCTTCTCGTTCTCGATGATCAATTCCAGCGTCGCCAGCACGATGCCGTCGGACGATGAGAACACCGCATGGTTGGTGTCCACCGCCATGATGTCGTTCCACTTGGTCACGGACCAGTAGGGGCCGTAGGCGCTGTCCGGCGTGTAGTGAATCGGATCTTCCCGGCGCAGACGCTCGAAATAGGGCCAGATCGTATCGTTCTGGAAACGATCCGCGTTCGCCGGATCGATCTTTTCCAGCGGCAAGGCATAGGCCTCGTCGCGCGCTGCTTGCTGCTGGGCGTTGACGGCGATGTTCATGGCATTCTCCTCAATGCTGACTGGCTGGCATGCGGACGATGAGTCCCTCTAGTTCCGGCGTAACCTTGATCTGGCAGGACAGGCGGCTGTTCGGCGTCACCTCCGGCGCGAAGTCGAGCATGGTTTCCTCCATGTCGCTCTTGCCCGGGATTTTCCCGATGAACGCATCGTCCACGATGACGTGGCACGTCGCGCAGGCGCAGGCGCCGCCGCAATCGGCGTCGATTCCCGGCACCATGTTCTTCACGGCGCCTTCCATGACGGACCAGCCTTCCGGCACGTCCACCACATGTTCCTTGCCGCTATGCTCGATGTATTTGATCTTGGGCATAAATCCTGGTTCTCGATTCTGGAATTGAAATGCGGCCGGGACGTCCTGCGCTCAGGGCGGCCCGGCCGTAACGCTTATTCCGCGGCGATCCGGATGGCAGCGGCGTTGCTGCGATCCTTGAAGTTGATCTCCTGCAGATACTTGATGCCTTCCTCGGCGATGTCGTCGCCGACCATGCGGTCGCCCTCGGCCTTCAGCTCGTCCATGTCGACATAGGTCGCATAGAAGGCGCGGGTGCGGTCCGTGATCAGTCCGGACTTCAGCAGAGTCTTGATGAGGACGCGGAAGATGTTGGTGGATTCCTTCATCCGCTCACGCTGCGCCGCATTGGAGCGCAGTTCGATCAGCCCTTCCATGACCTTCGCCGGATCAAGGCCGAATTCGCTGTACATCTGGGCCTGCTGCTGCGGCGAGCCCATGTTCATGATCAGCGACTGGAAGCAGTGCGCCGCCCAGTCCTCGACGATGTTGCGTTCCTCTTGCGTCATCTTCGGAATGGTCTTGTCGGCCCAGATCTTGCCGAACTTGTGATGGAACGCTTCGTCGGTCATGACGAGCTGGAACAGCTTTCTGGCCAGCGGATCGCGGTTGAACTTGAAGCCGGCCGCGAAGGCGCCCATCGCCAGTCCCTCGACCAGCATCTGCATGCCGATGATCTTCTTGTAGACCTCGGGCGCCGAGATGATGTCGACGAGAAGCTGCTTGAGCACCGAACCGCAGGGCCGCGGACGGCCCCAGCGCGCCTTGACATACTTCGCGAACGCCGTGACGTGGCGCGCTTCCTCGCGCGTCTGGTTGGCCGCATATTCCTGCGCGCCCTGGTCCTTGAGCACATGGCACAGCGACGCCGACAGGTTGAGCGCGCCCTGCTCGCCGTGCAGGATCGAGGACATGTTCCACAACGTCATCTCGTTGATGAACTTGGCCTTCTGGCCCGTCTTTTCGAGATGATCGCGGACATACGGGATCTGCAGCGCAAAGATCTGGTCGTCCGGCTGCATGGGCTCGTTCATGTCCCACGGCTCGTCGAAGTCGATGTACTTCTTGTCGAGCGGATCCCAGAAATGATCGTGCGTCGCGCTGATGATCTTGTCGAACGCGGTGGAGCGCTTTTCGTAACGATCAAGCTCGATCATCGACTCGAAATCGTCCGGCGCCACCGCGTCGTACATCACATCCTTTGTGATATTCCCGTCAGCCATTCCGTTCTCCCTGCCTGTCCTGGTGCTGTCATTATTGGTCCACGAGCGCTTGCAGCAGCGCGCCCGTCCGTTCGATGAAGGCGTTGCGTTCGTTTTCGGCCAGCGGCTCGTCGCGGATGAGACGCTCGACGAGCAGGCCGATGAAGATGGAGGCGACGATGCGCGCCCGCGCCTCTGCCTGCTCGCCGCCGATCCAGGCGCGGATGGGGCCGAGGAAGCGGTTCTGCACCGCCTCGTTCAGAAGCGGCGCCGTCGTCGGCGAGGTTGCGGCGCGCAGCAGGAACTGAAACGCATGCATCCGCTCATTATCCTGATGCGCATGGTTCGCCATCATCCTGGCGATGTCGCGGCCGAACGTTTTGCGATCCCAGTCCGAGATCGCATCGGGCCGGATCGAATCCTTGAGCGCGGCGGCGAACAATCCGTCCTTCCCGCCGAAGTAGCGGTTGATGAGCGCCGCGTCCGCGCCGGCGTCGGCTGCGATGTCGCGCAGGAATGCGCCGTCATATCCGGAACGGGCAAAGTGGATCTTGGCCGCGGCGAGAATGGCAGCGCGCGTGGCTTCGGCGTCACGCTTACGCGCAACGGGACGGTCCGGAACAAGTGCGTGTGCGTTTGTCATCCGTGGATGACAACGTGACTCTGTCTTTGATCTAAGTCAACGGGGAATGACATGCCGCAGCGCGGATTTTCGGCTGTCATCCGGCTGAGATTGCAGAGGAAAATCCTGCTCTTAGACTGCATCCCGCCTCGAACCCACAGGTCCGCTTCATGAATTTCCCCTTCGTCCGCCTGACCGGCACCGCCATCTTCGCCGCATCACTGCTGTCGTGCGGTCCTGCCCTCGCCTGGAGCCAGCCGGGCCACATGCTGACCGCTGCCATCGCGTTCGATGATTTGTCGGTGCGCGACCGGGCCGCTGTCGACACGCTTGCCGACATTATCTCGCGCCATCCGGATCGCGGGCCGTTCTCGGTCGCGATAGACCGCGCGACGGGACCGGAGCGCGCGCTTCGCCTGATGATGGAATGCGCCCGCTGGCCGGACGATGCGCGCGGCACGCTGTATGATCATCCGACCTGGCACTATGCCGACAGGCCGATCGCCAGCGACGGCGCCCATGCGCCGGATGCGACCTCGGGCCAGGCCATCGAAGCACTGCAGCTCAACTTCCTCGAAGCGTCCGACGCCAAGGCGCCTGCTGCCGACCGCGCCATCGCGCTGTGCTGGGTCATGCACCTGGCCGGCGACATACACCAGCCGCTGCACACAGCGTCGATCTACTCAAAGACCTATCCGCAGGGCGATGCCGGCGGAACGCAGCAATTCATCCAGGATCCCGATACCAGACAGGTCGAAAGCCTGCACTGGTTCTGGGACGACCGCGTGGAGAAGAGCGCGGATGTCCGCACGATCGAGGCGAACGCGGCCGATCTTGAAAAGCGCTTCCCGCGCGCGTCGTTGAGCGAACTGTCCGCGACGCAGCCGAACGACTATGCGCATTGGGCGTTCGACGAAAGCCACGCCATCGCCGTCGCGAGCGCCTACCCGGACGCTCTGAAGACGAGCGCGACCAATGTCAGCGCGCCGGCATTGCCGCCAGGCTATGCGCAAACGGTTTTTGACATCGCGTCGCGCCGGATCGCCCTGGCCGGCTACCGTCTCGCCGATCTTCTGCACGCCATCGCGGCGGTTCCGTTGCCGGAGAAGAAAGACAAGTGAGGGACGGCTAGCTCCGGACGCTCAGCGATTCCCGCGCGTTCAGCGCGTCGCGGTCGAAACCGGCAATCTGCTTGTAGCGCTCGGCGGTGGTCTCGAGTTCTTCCACGCTGACCACGGCGGAGAGCTGGGTGAAGCCGTTCGGCGCGCGTTCGTGCACGGTCTGCATGACCTGTTCGGGACCGTTGGCGCGGTTGGCGAGAACCAGCCGCGACGTGCCCGGCCTGCGGTTGTCCTCGTACAGCGCGAGCGCCGCATTGATCGAACGCGTCGTCGCCAGCGCGTGCGCCAGAATGCGCGCGTCGAGGATCGCCTGCGACGCGCCGTTCGATCCGATCGGATACATCGGATGCGCCGCATCGCCCAGCAGCGTGACGCGATCAAAGGTCCAGCGCGTGACGGGATCGCGATCGACCATCGGGTACTCGAAAATGTGCGAAGCGCCGCGGATCACCGCTGGCACGTCGAGCCAGCCGAAATGCCAGCTCTCGAAGTCCGGCAGGAAATCTTCCAGCCGGCCCGCCCGGTTCCAGTCCTCGCGCCTCCAGTCTGCCATGCCGCCGATCCGGAGTTCGGCGATCCAGTTGATGAGGGAGCGGCCGCGTGCGGTCGCCTCGCGGCTGATCGGATAGCAGACGAACTTCTGGTTCTGGTAGCCGGCCATCACCATGGTGCGGCCGCCGAGAAACGGCTCGGCTTCCGTCACGCCCCGCCACAACACGCGGCGATTCCACTTCGGCGGTCCTTCGTCCGGATAGAACTGCGCGCGGAGCGCCGAATGGATACCGTCAGCCGCGACGATGACGTCGGCCTCGACCGTTTCACCTGATTGAAAGGTGACGGACGATGCACCCGCGCGACGCGCCTGCGCGCCGGTGTGGACGCGAGACGGGCCCAGCCGCGATGTGACGGCCTCGAGCAAGATCACCTGCAACGCGCCGCGATGGATGGAGAATTGCGGCCAGTTGTAGCCCGCGGCGCGACCGCGAGGCTCCTGCCAGATCTCCTGCCCGAAACGGTTGGCGTAGATCAGCTTCTCCGTCTCGATGGCCGTCGCAGCAAGCGCATCGGCGAGACCAAGCTCGGTCAGCTCGCGAACCGCATGCGGCAAGAGATTGATGCCGACGCCGAGCGGCTTGATCTGCGGTACCGCCTCGTAGACGTCGCAGTCGATGCCGGCAGCATGCAGGCTCAGCGCGGTCGCAAGACCACCGATTCCGCCGCCGATGATAGCGACTCTCATTCTCACTCCGGCGTAACGCAACTCGCAAGCACGCTAGCGCAACGCAGGAGAGGTCGCTCGAATTTTTTGAACCGGCGGCTAGTACACGACCACGCTGCGGATGCTCTTGCCCTCTTCCATCAGGTGGAACGCTTCGTTGATGCGCTCCAGCGGCAGGACATGGGTGATCATCGGATCGATCTGGATCAGGCCCTTCATGTACCAGTCGACGATGCGCGGCGTGTCGGTGCGCCCGCGCGCCCCGCCGAACGCGGTGCCGCGCCACACGCGGCCCGTCACCAGTTGGAAAGGCCGCGTCGAGATTTCCGCACCAGACGGCGCAACGCCGATGATGACGCTCTCGCCCCAGCCGCGATGGCAGGCCTCCAGCGCCTGGCGCATCACGGTGGTGTTGCCGGTGCAGTCGAACGTGTAGTCCGCGCCTCCGCCGGTAAGCTCGACAAGGTGCGCGACGAGATCGCCGCCGACCTTTTTCGGATTGACGAAATGCGTCATGCCGAAGCGCGCGCCCCACTCCCTCTTGTCGTCGTTCAGATCGACGCCGACGATCATCTGCGCGCCGACGAGCTTCAGACCCTGGATGACGTTGAGACCGATGCCGCCGAGACCGAAGACGATCGCATTCGCGCCGGCCTCGACCTTTGCGGTGTTGATCACAGCACCGACGCCCGTGGTCACGCCGCAGCCGCAGTAGCACGCCTTGTCGAACGGCGCGTCCTCGCGAATCTTCGCCACCGCGATCTCCGGCAGCACGGTGTAATTCGAGAAGGTCGAGCAACCCATATAGTGATGGATCGGCCGGCCCTTGTAGGAGAAGCGCGACGTGCCGTCCGGCATCAGGCCCTTGCCCTGCGTCGCGCGGATCGCGGTGCACAGATTCGTCTTGCCCGAGAGGCACGACTTACATTGCCGGCACTCCGGCGTGTACAGCGGAATGACGTGATCGCCGGGCTTGACGCTCGTCACGCCGGCGCCGATCTCGCGCACGATGCCGGCGCCTTCATGGCCGAGGATGGACGGGAACAGACCCTCCGAGTCGAGACCGGAGAGCGTGTAGGCATCGGTATGGCAGACGCCGGTCGCCTTGATCTCGATGAGCACCTCGCCCGCCTTGGGACCTTCAAGGTCCAGCTCGACGATTTCCAGCGGTTTCTTGGCCTCGAATGCAACAGCGGCGCGGGTTTTCAAGTGAACTTCCTTCATGGCTGCTCATCCTTCGCCAAGCTCAGGATGAGGATGATCAAGTCAGTATCTCATCCCGAGCGTGCCGAGGGATGAGTGCACGCCACGCTATGCCGCTGGCCGTCCATTCACGATCGAGACGCGCTGGCCGAAACGGGAATAGGGGAAATAGTCCCACACCGCGTGGTGCTGCACGCTCCAATTGTCCCAGAAGACGAGCATGTTCGGCGTCCACTTCACGCGGCACTGGCAGGCAACATGGGTTTCGATGTGCCGCCACAGCATCTCGAGCATCGCGTCGCTCTCGCTGCGGTCCAGTTCGTTGATGCGCGTGGTGAAGCCGCGATTGACGTAGAGCGACTTCTTGCCGTTCCACGGCACGGTGATGACGACGGGATGCACGGACTTCGGCCACCCGCCCGGCGGCGGGGCGCTGCCGTACGCGCCGGTATAGGGCTTGGCGCCGTCATGCGTCGCGGTCAGCTTGCCGAGAATCTCCTTCATCATCGGCGAAAGCGCCTCATAGGCGCGGATGGTCGAGGCGAACATCGTATCGCCGCCGCCGATTTCCGGCGTCTGGGTGATGTAGAGCATCGAACCCATCGGCGGCTCCGCATCGCACGTCACGTCGGAGTGCCAGCCTTCGCCGGCGACGAATTTGGATTTCTGGTCGGCCTTGACGACCAGGATTTCGGGATCGCCCTGTGGAAACGGCGCCTTGTCGTCCGCCCTCGCATGCTCCGGCGCGGCATTCTTCACATGATAGGGATGGACGTGCAGCGCTCCGAACAGACGCGCGAAACGCTTGTGATCTTCGTTGGAGAGAATCTGGTCGCGAAAATAGATCACATGATGACGCGCATGCGCGGTGCGGATATCCGCGATCTGTTCGGCGGTCAGCGGCCTGGAGAGATCGACGCCCTTGATCTCGGCGCCGATGATCGGCGTCAGCGGCTCTACCCCTATCGCCTTGTAGTCGAACCTCGGTTCCTCGGTCTCGATCTTGCGCGAGATACGTGTCGACATGGGGGCCTCCGGGTGGTCTTTTGGCAGCGTGCCACATCATAGGCCGCATTAAAACGCGGCAATCGTCACAATTCCGTCCGGTGGCGATGCGACCAAATAAGCCATGGCGCGTTTATCAACGATCGAGGAGACCCAGCCCATGCATATCGATGTTGTAGCAGTCCAGCCGATGATCGCCCTGGTTTTCGGCATTCTGATTCTGCTGCTGCCCAGGATTCTCAACTATCTCGTCGCGATCTACCTGATCCTGATCGGCATCACCGGCGTTTTCCCGCACCTCCTGGCCAAACTGACGAGCTGAGGCGCGCGAGGGGCATGGCCTGTTCAAGCCTGCGGGCCGCAAAATAGAGCGGCAGCGCGGGCAGAAACATGCTTGCCGAGTCGATGTAGCGTCCGGCCGGAAAACTCGCCGTGATCGACAACAGGCCGGCCGCGACGAGCCAGGCCACGGTAACCGCTCCCAGAAACTTCACATCACCTGGAACCGCATTGCTCGAGGCCGGACCCCCGGTTGGCAGAAGCCAGGTGGTGACGAGAAGCGTGGCCGCGACCAGCATGAGCGGATTGAGCACGAGCGCGTGTCCAGCAAAGCGTGCCGACGCGCCGGCAAGCCACTCGACATAGGACAGCGGCGCCGCACGAATAACCGCCAAGTCTGTGCGCAGAAGGCGCGCATCGAAAGCGGGCCAGCTTTCGCCGGGCCGTCGAAGCAGCAAGCGATGCCTGAACTTGATGTCGTCATAAGTACGCGCGAGGACATCGGGATATTCCAGCGCGGTTGAAGGGAAGGACCTGACACCGCTCGAATTCCTCGGTATGCCGATCGCAAGTCCGCCGTCTTGCGCCGCAATTCGCAGCGCGAGCATCTGCTGCGCCGTCGCGCGCTCGTCGCCACGCAAACGCTCCACCAGGTTGGGAGTCAGCATGAGGGACGCAAGGCCGCTTGCCTGATAGCCGCCAAAAGACTCGACGTCGAATTCGCCGGTCTTGTCGTACCGTACCGCGGACAGCAAAATGGCCGGCATCATCGCCATCACAAGCACCCAGAAGCCGTAGCGGATGGGTGCGGGCCGTTTGCGCAGAACGACGAACAGCAGCGGCAGGACGACAATCATCGGCAGCCAGATCGGTCGCAATATGCACGCCATCGCCGAACCGCTGACGACCAATGTCGTTGCAAGCGAGTCGCGCTCACCGCCCGCGGCCCTCGTCACGCCTGCCACAGCGAACAACGCACCCGACAGCCCGAGACTCTCCGGGATCAGAACATTCGTGTCCGTAAAAAATGCAGTTGAGAAGAGCGCCGCAGCGGCCAAAGCGATGCAGGCCGTACGCGATGCGCCGAAACGGCGTGCCTGCAGTGAAATCGCCGCGACTGCGCACCAAAAAACAGCGAGCTGCAGCGCCGGAACAAAACTTAATCCGGAGCCGATGAGCCAGCCGTAGTACGGCGCCTTGACCTGTATCCAAGGATCGGCCGCATTTCTCGCCATCAGATAGGCGGCCGTATCGGCATCGATCACCGGGCGCAGGCCGGCGAACAGCGCGAGAAGGAGCGCGCTCAGCAGCGCCATCACCGACATGGCTTGCCATAGCGCGATATCCCGCGACGGCATGTGGTGATTTCCGGCGAGATCGCGAGATGGACGTTGCATTGCGCGCACAATAGGGCGCGCCGTTCCGCGCACTCAAGCAGCCGGATTGATATATGACGTAATTGTTCGTCGAGGTCGCAGACCTATTCGGCGGCTTTCGGCGTCGCCAGTTTGCCGCGTGCGATGCGCTCCCGGGCCATGCGGTCTGCGACGGCGTTCGTCGCCTCGCCGTCTTTTTCCGCGCGCACGAAAATCGCGGCCAGCGTGTCCGCGATGCCAAGCACGCGGCGTTCGACTTCGGCGTCGCTCCAGTTCTCGATTTGCGCGGCGACGCGGATGATGCCGCCGCCGTTGATGACGTAGTCCGGCGCATAGAGGATGCCGCGGTCGCGCAGCATCGCGCCGTGATGGTCGCGCTCGAGCTGGTTGTTGGCGCCGCCGGCGATGACGCGGGCGTGCAGGCGCGGAATGCTCGCATCGTTCAGGATCGCGCCGAGCGCGTTGGGCGAAAGAACATCGCACTCCGCCGTGACGATCTGGTCCGGAGTCGCTGCGATCGCGCCCAGCCTCTCCACGGCTTCCTTCACGTTGACCATGTTGGTGTCGGTTACGATGAGTTTTGCGCCTTCGGCATGCAGCCGCTTCGCGACGCCCATGCCGACTTTGCCCAGGCCCTGGATCGCGACGCGCAGCCCCTTCGTCGTGTCGACGCCGAGCCGGTGTTTCACGGCAGCCTTGAGACCGCCGAAAACGCCAAGTGCCGTGGCCGGTCCGCTGTCGCCGCCGGCCTTACCCGGCTGGTCATAGCCGGCGATGAACATCGGTGCCGCGCGCGATGACCGGCATGTCGGGCGGCAGGATGCCGACATCCATCGCCGTCACATAACGCCCGCCGAGCGTGTTGATGGCCTCGGCATAGGCCGCGAACTTCGCGTCGGACTTGTCGGTCGCCGGATTGCCGACGATGCAGGCCTTGCCGCCGCCAAGCGGAAGATCGGCGATGGCATTCTTGTAGCTCATGCCCTTGGAGAGGCGCAGTGCATCGGTCAGCGCGGCATCCGTCGTCGCATACGGATACATGCGCGTGCCGCCGCAGGCTGGGCCAAGTGCAGTCGAGTGAATCGCGATGATGGCGCGCAATCCGGATTTCCTGTCGTCGAAGAATGCGACTGCTTCGTGGTGATCGAAGTCGGGAGATTCGAAGACGTTCATTCTGCGGCCTCTGTAATCGGCTTGGGAGCGGCAGTGTCGGAGATATGCAGCCGGCGCAGCAGCGCGGCTTCCTTCGTCCTGGCCTGCCTGTAATTCTCGTCCTTGATGTAGCCGTAGCCCTTGACGCTCAGCGGCAACTCGGCGAGCGACACGGCCGTCGCATGATTGGCCGGCGTCAGGCTCGCGGCGATCTCGACGAGCAGCTTCTCATAGTCGCCGATCATCGCGACCTCGAGCCTGCGCTCCGGGTTGCGCGCGAAAATGTCGAGCCAGGTGCCGCGCAGGCCCTTCAGCGCCGCAAGGACGCGAAAAGCGCTCATCATGTAAGAGCCGAATTCCATCTTGCGCGGGCGGCCCGTGTTCGGATCGGTCGCACCGAAAATCGGCGGCGCCAGATGGAACGAAAGCGAGAAATTGCCCTCGAACTCCCGGTTCAGCTTCTTGTGGAACTCGCCGCTCGTGTAGAGCCGTGCGACTTCATATTCGTCCTTGTAGGCCATCAGCTTGAACAGCGCGCGCGCCGCCGCTTCGGCAAGTCCGTGCCTGCCCGGCGCCTTCAAGCACTTCAGCGACGCGGATCTTGTCCAGGATCGAACGATAGCGTCCGGCATAGGCGGCGTTCTGATAGGCCGTGAGAAAATCGGAGCGCTTGGCGACGATGTCCTCGAACGTCTCCGCGAACTTCGGGCCGTCCGGCCTGTCGAGGCCGGCCATCTTGAGAATCTTTGCGCGGTCATGGGCGGCGAGACGTCCAAGGCGGAACGCGCGCTGGTTGGCCTTTACCGCCGCGCCGTTCAGTTCGATGGCTTTCAGGATCGCATCCTCGCCGATCGGTATTTCTCCGAGCTGATAGGCGTATCCGGTCTGGAACATGTTGGCATAGATCGTGTCGCCGAGAAGGCGCAGCGCCAGTTCTTCGGCATCGATGCTTTCCAGCCGGCGCGAGGCGCGCGCGATCCGCGATCGCATCGCGGCCATGTCGTAGTTGATCGTGTTGTCGGTGACGAAAGCCGCGGTCGGCGTCAGACCATCGTTCACGATGGCGACGGTCCGCTCGCCGTTGAGATAGGCAAACGTGTCCGGCTTCGCCGACATGACGATGTCGCAGCCGATGAGCACGTCCGCCTGTCCGGTCGGCACGCGCGGACCGTGGATGCGCGCCTTCTCGGCGGCGACCCGGACGAACGACGTTACCGCGCCGCCCTTCTGCGCCAGGCCCATCATGTCGAGCGTCGCGGCCGACTTGCCTTCGATATGCGCGGCGGTGCCCAGGATCGCGCCGATGGAGGTCACGCCCGTTCCGCCGATGCCGCCGATCACGATGTTGAAGGTTTCGCGCGTGACTTCCGGCAGCGTCGGCTGCGGGATGTCGAAGACGGCGTCGGAGGCGCCGTTCTTGGCGCGGGTCTTGAGCGCGCCGCCGTGCACGGTCACGAAGCTGGGGCAGAAGCCCTCGACGCAGGAGAAATCCTTGTTGCATGAAGACTGGTTGATCTTGCGCTTGCGGCCGAACTCGGTCTCCAGCGGCTCGACGGAAACGCAGTTCGAGGTCTTTGAGCAGTCGCCGCAGCCTTCGCAGACAAGCTCGTTGATGAAAGCGCGTTTCGGCGGATCCACCATCAGTCCGCGCTTCCTGCGACGGCGCTTCTCGGCGGCGCAGGTCTGGTCGTAGATCATCACCGTGGTGCCGGCGATCTCGCGAAGCTGTTTCTGGATCGCATCGAGATCGCGGCGATGTTCGATGCGCGTTCCGGCGGGGAAGTTCGCGGCGGAATGCTTCTCCGGCTCATCGCTGACGATCACCAGCGCCTTGATCCCTTCGGCAGAAACCTGAGCCGCCATTTCCGGCACCGTCAGTTCGCCGTCGACATGCTGTCCGCCGGTCATCGCGACCGCGTCGTTGTAGAGGAGCTTGTAGGTGATGTTCACGCCGGCAGAGACGGATGCGCGAATGGCGAGCAGACCGGAATGGAAATAGGTGCCGTCGCCCATGTTGGCGAAGATGTGCGGCCGCGTCGTGAACGGCGCCTGGCCGATCCACGGCGTGCCCTCCCCGCCCATCTGCGTGAAGAGGGCGGTGTTCCGGCTGGGCTGCCACGTCACCATGTAATGGCAGCCGATGCCGGCCATGGCGATCGAGCCTTCCGGCACCTGCGTCGAGGTATTGTGCGGGCAGCCCGAGCAGTAGAAGGGCGCGCGCTCGTAGAGAGACGCCATGCCTTCCTGTTCGCGGTGCTTGGCTTCGAGGCGGCTCACCAGGGCCCGGATGCGCGGCGTCCACTTGTCCTGTCCGATGATCGCGGCAATGGCCAGCGCCACCTGCCCGGCATCGAGATCGAGGATCGAGCGGATGAAGGGCTTGCCGTCGCGGCCGAGCTTGCCGAACACGCGCGGACGCTTTTCGGGGTTCATGTTGAAGAGGATCGACTTGATCTGACCCTCGATCAGGTCGCGCTTCTCCTCGATCACGAAGACCTCTTCAAGGCCATAGGCGAAGCGTGAAATCTGCGTCGGTTCGATCGGCCAGGTCATGCCCATCTTGAGGACGCGCAGGCCGAGCGCCGCGGCTTCGGTGTCGCCGATGCCGAGATCATCCAGCGCCTGGCGCAGGTCGAGATAGGACTTGCCGGCGGTGACGATGCCGATGCGCGGATTCTCGCTGTCCATCACCACGCGGTTGAGAACGTTGGTGTGCGCGAAGGCGATGACGGCGGGAATCTTGTGCTCGCGCAGCCGTTTTTCCTGCGCCTGCGGATTGTCGCCGAGCCGGATGCTCAAACCGTCCTTCGGCAAAGGAAAGCCGAACGGCTTGACGATCGGAACGCGGTGCGGATGCACTTCCACCGTCGCCGATGCGTCCATCGTCTCGGCCAGCGCGATCATCGACACCCAGGTGCCGGCATAGCGCGACAGCGCCCAGCCATAGATTCCGAAGTCGAGCACTTCCTGGATGCCGGCCGGGTTGAGCACCGGGATCTCCGCGTCGACCATCGCGTATTCGCTCTGGCTCGGAAGCGTCGAGGATTTGCAGGCATGGTCGTCGCCGAGGATGGCGAGCACGCCGCCTTTGCTCCAGGTGCCCGCCGCGTTGGCATGCTTGAACGCATCGCCAGAACGGTCGACGCCCGGCGCCTTGCCGTACCACATGCCGAAGACTCCATCATACTTGGCGCCGGGATAGAGATTGGCTTGCTGCGAGCCCCACACAGCGGTGACGGCGAGATCTTCGTTGAGGCCCGGCTTGAAGACGGTCGAGTGCTTGTCGAGGAACTTCTGGGCGCGCCAGAGCTGCTGGTCGAGGCCGCCGACAGGCGAACCGCGATAGCCGGAGATGAATCCTGCGGTGTTCAGCTTGGCTCTGCGGTCCAGCTCATGCTGCATCATCGGCAGACGCACAAGCGCCTGGATGCCGGTGAGGAAGACGCGGCCGGTCTCGACTTCGTATTTGTCGTCGAGCGAGATGGGCATCAATGTCATGTGTCAGTCCTGGTGCCCTATATGGGGTTGCCCGACTCTGTTGGAAAGTTGATCGACCATACCTTTTGCAAGCCGCAATTGGCTTGCCTTTTGTGGCCCCGCCTCGCAACGGATCGTGCGTGGGCGGCTATCGGCCCGCAATAAATTCATCGTTTTCGAACGCGCTTTACAGGCCGGATGCGCCGGTTCTCTATTCTCGCATGCCCAGTCTCGACTCCTTGCGCGCCCTGCATCCGGAGATCCGCTCCGACTTCACGATCGACCAGCATTGGGAGCGTTACGATTCGGCACAACACGGAATGTGGCGCACCCTGTTCGAGCGTCAGGCCAGAATCCTTCCCGGCCGCGCCTGCAGCGAGTTCCTCGAAGGTCTTGCCAAGCTGAAGCTGGTATCGGACCGCATTCCGCAGTTCGACAAATTGTCAGACGACCTGGAACGCCTGACCGGCTGGCGCGTCGTCGCCGTGCCGTCGCTCGTCCCCGATCAGATCTTCTTCGACCACCTCGCCAACCGGCGGTTCCCGGCCGGCCAGTTCATCCGCCGGCCGGACCAGATCGACTATATCGAGGAGCCCGACGTCTTCCACGACGTGTTCGGCCATGTGCCGATGCTCGCCCACCCGGTCTTCGCCGACTATATGCAGGCCTATGGCAAGGGCGGGCAGCGCGCGCTCAACGAGTTCGGCGCGCTGCGCAACCTCGCCCGGCTCTACTGGTACACGGTGGAATTCGGATTGATCGCCCAGCCGGAAGGTCTGCGCATCTACGGGTCCGGCATCGTGTCGAGCGGCGCCGAATCGATCTACGCGGTCGAGAGCCCCTCGCCGAACCGCATCGGCTTCGAGCTGGAGCGCGTCATGCGCACCGAATATCGCATCGACGATTTCCAGGAGAGCTATTTCGTCATCCGGTCGTTCGACGAACTATTCGCCGAGACCTACAAGGATTTCGCCGCGATCTACAAACGGCTGGAGAGCGGCCCCGCATACAAGCCGGGTGATATTCTGCCTACGGATCATCTCCACACCCGGGGCACGCACACCTATGTCGGCGGCAGCCACGCGGCGGAGTAGGCGCGTCACTCCGCCAGAAACTTCTCCAGATGACCCATGAAGACGTCGAGCTTGTCGTGGTGCGACCAGTGGCCGGCGCCTTCGATATTGGCGAGCGTCGCGTTCTTGAAGTGCTTGATGCGGCCGTCCTCGACCGGATCGGATGCCCACGATTCGGTTCCGCGCACCAGCAGCACCGGCGCGGCGATGTTGCCCCAGACCTCGCGCTGCTCCTCGACTGTCAGGCCGCCGGGCCCGCCCAGGCGAACGGCATTGTCGAACTTCCATGACCAGGTTCCGTCCTCGTTCTGCGCCGCGCCATGCAGCGTGAGGTGATGCGCCTGCTCTTCGTTGAGGTGCGTATTTTCTTCCTTCATGCGCGCGAGCGCTTCTTCCATCGTGGCATATTTGCGCGGGGTGCGGCCGGCGCTTGCGCGGCGCGCCTCGATCCGGCTGCGGACGCGCTGCGCCACCGGCATCTCGTTCATGCGCATCAGCATGTCTGGCGAAGGGCCGAGACCTTCGATGGCGACGACCTTCTTCACGGTCTCCGGAAACACGCCGGAATAGAGCAGCGCGATCGATCCACCCAGAGAATGCGCAAGCAGCGTCACCGGCGTCATCTTCTTCTGCAGCACGAGCTGGACGATGTCGTAGACATAGTTGAGCTCGCCATAGCTGCCGCCCGTCGCCCAGTCGCTGTCGCCGTGGCCGCGCAGGTCCGGCGCGATGATGTGGTAGCGGCTCTGCAGGCGCTCCGCGACCCAGTCCCAGTTGCGGCAATGATCGCGGCCGCCATGGATCATGAGCATGGGCGGCGCGCCCTCATTGCCCCAATCGACATAATGCAGGCGCAGTCGCTGCGAATAGTAGAGATGTGACGTCGGACCAGGCATTTCGTTCTCCAGCGAACGGAACGGGCAGGGAATAGCGACTTAGGGTACACCGTCATTATGGGCTTAGCGGATCACGACAGAGTCGTCGTCGTCGTTCCAGCATTGTTTCAGTTTCTCAGAGAATTGCGGGGCAGTGACAAATTGTGCGGAGTCACTGCGCGGGAGTGGCGGCGGCGAAACTGGCGTCGCTGAATTGTCCGGTCAGTGGAGATGCGTAATTACTGCGCTATATAGAAGTATTCGTACCAACTGCGGAGTCGGCGATCATGAAAGTCAGCCGTCAGAACGATTGCCGCGGCAATCGCCGCGCTTGGCGCGGCTTTGTACTGGAGTGATTGCAGGTACGATCGTCTGAAGCGGGCATGATGCAATCCATCGTAGTCATACTCGCCTGCCGAGTCGGCGGTGCCGGGAGTGGACGCGATCACTCCGACCTGAAGTCCCTGCATCGAAGGTGCAGTTGGCGCCTGGCGGATTATGTGACGATGGTAATTTCCGCGATGGCAACACGAACCGTCGCACAGACCAAAAACGATCTCGATGTCGGTGCACAAAGCGACGGCCTCAAAGAAGCGCGCACGAAAATCCCGTCGCACTTCAACGGTGCAACGGCTGGCAACAACCTGGCAGGCGATGTCATCGGCGCTCTGCGGGCAATCGATGCGGCGACCGGTCGCGAATTACAGTAACTATCCGACGGAGTTAAAGAAGTCACGATGTGATCCCGTCAGATGCGATCCTTCCGCGGCCACGCATGCCGGCGCCTGCGCCGAAAGCACGACCGCAACGGGCAAACCGGCTTCGTAGGTCAGGGCGGAGCGCCGACTGTGCGTCACGGCCAGCCACGCCGTCGCCATGCAGAGCGCGTGACGACGGCATGCGAGGCTGACGCCCCAATCTACTTGGGCTTCTTGGCGCTCTTCATGTGGTGGTGATGGTGGTGGTCGCCATGATGGTGTCCATGCCGGCCGTGATGATCGTGACGGCCATGATGGTGCCAGCCCATATGTTCTTCCGGCTTCGGCTGATGGTCGAGACGGTCATTGGCGCGGTCCGCCTCGGCCCCGGCCGCGTGAGCAGCCGTTCCGGCCGCATCGGCCGTGCTCTGCGCATGCTGCGCCGCAGAGAGTGCCGCGGCCGCGTCAGCCTTGGCCGAATCGGCCGTCGCCTGTGCGCGTTGAACCGATTCCGTCGTGGCGCAGCCGCTGAGCAGCAGCCCCGCACCGAACAATGCAGCAATGATTGGTCCCTTGAGACTTGGGTAATGCATATATTTCCTCCACAAAAGCCATGGCGATGCAGAGCCGGTAATGCGTTGCGGCCCTGTCCCCTTATGGGACGGACATTAGGACGGCGGCCGGTCGTCTAAAACGCCGGGGCGCCGTTTCGGCGCATTTGTCCTTGGAATGTCACAACCTCAGGATGCGGAGCCTCATGAGCCGATTGCGGACAGCACTTCGCCTTCGGTCAGGATCTGCGGCAGCACCTTCGCCTCCACCGCGCCCGGTGCGAAGTAGAGGTAAAGCGGCACGCCGGAACGGCCATGCTCGGCCAGGAGCCTTGTGATCTGCGGATCGCGCTTCGTCCAGTCGGCGACGAGATAGGCTATGTGGCGGTCGCGGAAGGCATCATGCACGCGCGCACTCGAAAGTGCGGCTTCGTCGTTAACCAAACAGGTGATGCACCAAGCCGCGGTCGCGTTGACGAACACGGGCTGCCCCGCACTGCGCAACGCGGAGAGACGCGCCGCCGAGTAGCGTTCGGCGGCAAGACCCGTAGCGTTCACGCTGCTGATGTCACTCGCCTGCGCAGGCAAGGTCTTGAGCAGCGCGAGACAGGACAGAGCGATAACGACCGCGATCAGCGTTACGAGCGAGCCGATGCCGCGGCCGCGCGGCGAAAAGTTGCGGCTGAGGCCCCAGATCCAGGCGCCGAAACCGGCTGCAACCATCGCGGCGAGCGCGGCCGCGACGGCGTTCGCGCCGGCTTGCTGCGCCAGTACCCACACGAGCCAGGCGGCAGTTCCGTACATCGCAAAGGCGAGCGCCTGCTTGAACACGAGCATCCATGCGCCCGGTCTGGGCAGCATGCGCATCACTGCCGGGGAAATGCCGATCAGGACGAAGGGCGCGGCGAAACCAAGGCCCAGCGCAAGGAAAACGGCCAGTGAAATGATGGCGGGTTGGGTCAAAGCAAAGCCAAGGGCCGCCGCCATGAAGGGCGCCGTGCAGGGCGCGGCAACTGCGACGGCGAGCACGCCGGTGAAAAAGGAGCCGACCTCGCCGCTCGTCCGCGTCAGGCCCTCGCCACCGCCGAAGCTCGCGATCTCGAACACGCCGGAAAGATTGAGGCCGACGCCGAACATCAACAGCGCAAAGGCCGCGACGATCACCGGTTCCTGTAGCTGAAAGCCCCAGCCGATCGCCTGTCCGCCCGCGCGAAGGAGCGATCAGCAGCGCGCCGAGCGCAACGAAGCTGCCGATCGCGCCGATGCCGTAGGCGAGACTCTCGCGCACTGCCTCGGCGCGGTCGCGTCCGGCCTGCGACGACAACGCGAACGCCTTCATCGCGAGCACGGGCAAGACGCACGGCATCAGGTTGAGGATAAGCCCGCCGATGAAGGCAAAGAGAAGCGCAAGCAGAAAGCCGGTGTCGTTCTCGCCGGTGTCGAACCTGGCCGCCGGAACCGGTCCCGGAAGAGCATTCACCTGCAACGCCTGCACCGAACCGTCGGACGAGGTCAGCACCAGAACGCCGTCGACCGCTCCACCTTTTCGGGCAAAACCCTTGGCAGGAGTCATGCGCAAGACGAGTCCGCTCTCGGCGAAGCCCATGAGCTCGGCAGCGGGCGCATTTACGACACCGGCTGCGGATGGAAAGAACTGCGCGCTGTCCGGATGCGCGATCGCCAGCGGCTTTGCGGCAATGAAGAGGTCGAGCGAGGCCGAGAGCGCATAGCGCGTCGCCCATGGCGATGCTACCGGAAGAAGCGCGCGCGCCGCACCGAACAGCTTTGTGCGCGACGCATCGCCGACGGGCGGCCCGATCTTCATGGGCAGGGTCAGAACGGCGTCTTCCGGAATGCAGATTTCCTTGCAGACCAGCCAGGTCGCCGACGCCTTCAACGTCACCGTGTCGCCGGGCTTCGCATCAGCCGGAGCAGTCACATGGCTGAGGATCCAGACCTTGCCCTCATAGCCATAGTCCATGAAGGGGCCGACCGGCAGCCGCTTCGGATACGGCCATAACATGGGTCCGGCCTTCCAGCCGGGAGCGAGCGACCAGGTCAGAGTGGTCGGCTGACCGACGTCGCCGGGATTGAGCCAATAGGTGTGCCAGCCGGGCCGGATCACCTGTTCAAATGCAATCGCCACCGTTCCGCCGGGCGCCACGCTGTCGCTTTCCGCAATCAGGCGCGCCTGCACCTTCGTCCCGTCGTCGACTTGCGCGGTGGCAGGCGACGCAGCGGCGAAAAGTACAAGCAGAAAAGTGGCAAACCAATCTCATGTCACGGCTATAGCGTTCACCGGCCTTTCCCGCCAGCGCCCCTCGCGTATCCGTGACCGCGACGATAGGGTGCGCGCCTGAAATCCAAGGGGCAAATCATGCGCAACAGCAATCGGCAATGGATCCTGAAAAAGCGTCCGGTCGGCGACATCAAAGAAGGCGATCTGGAACTTGTCGAGCAGCCAATTCCCGTGCCCGGACCCGGGCAGATACTGGTCCGTACTTTGTATCTCTCTCTCGACCCGACCAATCGCATCTGGATGAGCGACATGGATCAGTACATGCCGCCCGTGGAAATCGGCGACGTGATGCGCGGCGGAACGCTCGGCGTCGTGCAGCAGTCCAACAATCCCGACTACAAGGTCGGCGACATCGTGAGCGGCATCGCCGGCTGGCAGGAATATTCCGTGGCGGACGGGGCGCAAAAAGTTTCCCGGGGCCCGGTGCCACTGCCCGCCTACATGAGCGTGCTCGGCATGACCGGCGCGACCGCGTATTTCGGCCTGCTCGACCTCGGCAAGCCGCAGCCGGGCGAAACCGTCGTCGTGTCTGCGGCGGCAGGCGCCGTGGGATCGATCGTCGGCCAGATCGCCAAGCTGAAGGGCTGCCGTGTCGTCGGTCTTGCAGGCACGGATGAGAAGTGCCGCCACCTGGTGAAGGATTTCGGTTTCGATGCCTGCATCAACTACAAGAAGGAAAATATCCGCGAAGCATTGAAGCGCGAATGCCCCAACGGCATCGACGTGGACTTCGAAAATGCCGGCGGCGAAATCCTCGACGCGATTCTCGAACAGATCAACCTCAAGGCACGCATCGTGCTGTGCGGCATGATCTCGGGCTACAACGACAAAGAGCCGCGTCCGGGTCCAAGTCTGGTGAATGTCCTGATGAAGCGCGCGCGCATCGAGGGGTTCATCATCATCGACTATTTCCCGCGCCTTGGTGAATTCTTCGCCGAGATGAACAAGTGGGCGGCGGAAGGCAAGATCAAGTACGACACCACCATCGTCAAAGGCATCGAGAACTCTCTCAGCGCGCTCAACATGCTGTTCACGGGCGGCAATACCGGAAAGCTGCTCATGCAGATCTCGGAGGAGTGATTGCGCGTCACCGGCGGACAGTTTCGCGGCCGCGCTTTGGCCGAGCCGCCGGACAATCGCGTGCGTCCGACATCGGACAAGGTGCGCCAGGCGATCTTCAACATCCTGGCGCACCATGATTTCGGCAACGGATTCACACTGGAAGGCGCGCGCGTCGTCGATGTATTCGCCGGCACCGGCGCGTTGGGAATCGAAGCGTTGAGCCGCGGCGCGGTTTATGCGTTGTTCGTCGACGACAGTGCCGACAGCCGCGCGCTGATCCGCAAGAACGTCGAAGCGCTCAACCTGACGGGCGCAACCAAGATCTGGCGGCGCGACGCGACCGACATGGGGCCGCTCGGCGCCGGCGCGGGCGGCCCGTTCGAACTGGCCTTTCTCGATGCGCCCTACCGCAAGGGATTGACCGAGAAAGCACTCGGCAGTCTGGCATCGGGCGGCTGGCTGGCGGCCAACGCCGTCGCCATCGCGGAAACCGCGGCGGACGAACAGATCGCGACGCCTGCCGGCTTCACGCTGCTCGAACGCCGCGAGTATGGCGAGACTGCCGTTCAGATCTTCGTCACCTCGCCGGCCTGAATCTGGAACTCGCCGGTATCGAGCGTCGTATCGATCGCTTCCGATGGATTGTCGGCGTAGTAGCGCTGCAGAAGATAGAACACGGTCGCTGCGCCGAAGAGCGAGATCAGGATGCCGAACGCTGTCGAGAAGCCAAGCCAGATCAGCAACGCCGCCAGGCTAAGACCTGTCGTCACGCCGATGTCCCAGCCGCCCTCCGCCGCGATGTGAAAGCGCAATACGCAGGGCGATCGCTTCGCCTGGTTGTACACCGCCGTCATGATGGTCGGGACGTAGAGGCAACCCACCAGCGAGCCGACTGCATTGGCCGCGACGGCGAGCGCCGGATGGCTGACAACTCCGGCACGCATGACGATGACGAGCACGAGCAGACTGACCGAGTACCAGACCGCGCGCGCGCCCTTTCCGGCGTCGATCAGGCGTCCCAGCGCAAGTCCGCCGACGGCGCCGACCAAAGCGGCCACCGCCAACGCTCCGCCATACGCCATGTAGCTTTCGCCGAGCGCGAGAAAGAGCGCGATCTGCCAGACGATGAAATAGCCGGCAGCGATCCAGCCGTCGCCGACAAACAGCATGGCGCCCGAAAACGCTGCCCGGAATGCGCCGGGAGCATGACGCGCGATCGCAACGTCCGGAGTCCAGAGCAGCGGCAGTGCCGCCAATGCCTGGATCGCGCCCGTCGCGAAGAAGGTGACGACCGGACCATGCGTGACGAGCAGCCAGCCCGCCGCGAGCGGGCTGACGATGCCAAGCGCAGTCGAAGCACCCACCTGGATCGCAAGCTGCTGGCCGCGATGGTCCGCATCGCCAAGCGCCGCGAAGTAGGCATGAAAACTCGGCCAATAGATCGTATCGGCGAAAGCGATCACGATCACGAGCCAGAAAAGTCCCCAGCCGACGCCGTTCACGCCCGCGAGAAACGGATAGGAGATCGCCATCAGGATCGCGCCGACGACCACGGTCCAGCGCAGTCCGATCCGTATCGCAAGCGACAACAGAAAGAATCGCAACAGCAGGCGAAGCGTGAACGTCGCCGCCAATACCAGAAGCACCTCCGGCACGGACAAGCCGGCCTTGAGCAGGTAGGCGGAAAAGAAGGCACCGCCGCCGCCCATCGCGATGGAGCCGATGACGGAATGCAGATTGAGCAGGTTGACTGCGCGATTGTGTAGGAAGGCCATGGGAGTCCCGACGGATGAGGTTGTGTGGAGTCGACGCGATTCATCGTTCGGGCGGGCCGCGACAGCCTGCACAACGATGACGAACCTACCTCAGTCGACTAACCAGCACTTCGGGACAAAGCCTCATGGAACGGCGAAAAGCTATTCCTGTTCGCGAATGGCTTCAACCGGCCAGTGCGCAACGCGATGAGAAATTGCGCTACTGTGTGCTCATGAGCACAAGCTTTCGCCCTGCGACGCCGGACGACGCCGAGTTCCTCGGCTGGGTGATGTTGATGGCGGCGCGCGGACATCTTGCCCGCGGCTGGTTCGACATCGTGTTGCAGCGGCCCGAAGAATTCTGTGTCGCCTTCTGCGCGCATCTGGCCAACGCCAAGGCCAAGTCGTGGTGGCACCACTCTTTTTTCACGGTTGCGGAAGTCGACGGGCGGCCGGCATCGGCCGCCTGCGCCTTTCCGGACGACGCGCCTTACATGGTGTCTGGCGAGGCGATGGCCGAAGCCTCCCGCAAGACCGGAATCGGCGCGGAAGAACAGGCGCAGCTCTGGCCCCGCGGCGCCTTCATCATGAGCGCGACGACCGGCGACGATGACTGCTGGACGATCGAGAACGTCGCGACGCGTCCCGAATTCCAGGGAAAAGGCGTCGCCCGCGCGCTGATCGGACACATGCTGGCGAACGCAATGCGCAGCGGACCAAAGCGCGCGCAGATCAGTTTTCTGATCGGCAACTCGCCGGCGGAAAAATGCTATCGCGCCTGCGGGTTCACATTTGCCGAGGACAAGACCGCCAAGGACTTCGAGGCTGCGATGGGCGTGCCCGGAATCCGGCGGTTCGTGCGCGCGATCTAGCCCGGCAGCTCGTAGCCGATCGCGGATTCGATCTCGATCGTCCGGCGCACGGCTGGCCGCTGCAGCATGCGGTCATGATGCGCGATGAGGTTGGGAAATTCCTCCCTCGGCGGTTTGAGCGAACTGTTGAACCGCCAGAACAGCCGGAACAGGTGAATGTCGGCGATGGAATATCTGCCGACGGCCCACTCGCGCGCGCCGAGCCGCGTATCCGCCATGGCATAGACCTGGCGCGCATGGTCGAGCCCCTGGCGGCGCGCCGGATGCACCGTGGCAGCGATGAAGGACATCCACGAAATCACCTGCGCCTCCGCTTCTATATTGCCGGCCGGCAGCAGCCCGACCTCCGGATAGAGGCGTGCGAGATAGAACAGGATCGCAGCGACTTCGGTCAGCGGCCGTCCATCGATCAACAGCACCGGAACGGTGCCCTGCGGATTGATCGCGAGAAACTCGGGCGAGCGGGTTTCCTTGCGCGCCAGCGAAACAGGTATGCCGTCAAAGGGCGCGGTGACTTCGTGCAGAGCGATGTGTGGCGCCATCGAACTGGCGCCGGGTGCGAAGTAGAGGGTGAGCATGGCGAATCCTCCCATCGGCCGGTAGAGGATAGCGCGGGAATGATGTTGTGTGCGGCGAACTTAGCGCGCCGCGCGTTCTAGCCAGAGCCGTTTGAGATACTCGAGGTGGGAGTCGCCGAGGTCGCCGACCTGCAGAGTCTTGATGAAAGAGAGACCGGCTTCGCCGCCGCGTTTCCAGACGACGAGCGACTCATAGGCCAGCCGGTCGCGCAGATTGATGAGATAGACATGCGACGGCAGGGGTTGGCTGCCCGGCACCGTTATGCGTGCGCCGCCGTCGGAAAGATCACGGATCGAGCAGTCGAAGACTTGCGTTCCGTCGTGATAGCTCACCCGTCCGCCGAGTAGCACGCGCCGACGTCTGCCGGGCCTGCGGTCGGCCGGAGGTGGCAACTCTGGCGGTAGGTTTCCCGACATACGCAACTCGTTCAAAGGAAACTGCACTCAGCGACATCGAATCGGATGCCGGGCAGTCCTATGCCCTCAGTGCCGCAAGCCGCGCTCAGATATCAATCAATTTGCATCATAAATGGAAGGCACATGCTCAGTATTTTTACGTAGGCCGTACAGGTACCACTCCTGCCACATAGGCCTTTCAGCGGCGGCCAAAGAGTCGCTCGATGTCCGCCAGCTTGAGTTCCACGTAAGTCGGGCGGCCGTGATTGCACTGGCCCGAATGGGGAGTGACCTCCATTTCGCGCAGCAGGGCGTTCATTTCTTCGGCGTTCAGACGCCGTCCGGCCCGGACCGAAGTGTGGCAGGCGAGCGTTCCGGCGACCTCCTCCAGCCGCTCCTTCAGAGAGAGGGCCTTGCCTGTTTCTGCAATGTCGTCCGCGAGGTCCCGGACGAGACCCTTTATGTCGGTCTCGCCTAACATTGCAGGCATTTCACGAACCATGACCGCGTCCGGTCCGAACGGCTCGATGACGAGTCCGAGTTCGGCCAATTCTCCAGCCCGCGCTGCGACACGGTCGACCTCGGCCGGGTCGAGTTCCACGACCTCTGGAATCAGCAGCGGCTGGCGCGCGATGCCGCCGCTTTCGAGAGCTTTTTTCATGCGCTCATAGACCAGGCGCTCATGCGCCGCATGCTGGTCGACGATGACGATCCCGTCCTGCGTCTGCGCAACCACATAGGTCTCGTGAAGTTGTGCCCGCGCGACGCCCAGAGGCATATCAGGCGACGGAGCAGAATCGGGCTCCTCGATCCGGGCCGCGGGCGCCGCATCGGCCGACAGGAGCGGCGCGTAGAAATTGCGGCCCGCGTCATGCGCCGCCGGCCGGCCAACATAGCTTTGCTGATAGTAGGGCGCGTTCGATTGCGGCCGCAGCGCCGCCAGTGCCGCGCCTGCGACCGTGGTTGACGCGCGGTGTCCGGCCTCGGCAAGGGTCGATTTGAGGGATGAGACGATGAGCCCGCGCACCAGGCCCGCGTCACGGAACCGCACTTCCGTCTTGGCCGGATGGACGTTCACGTCCACGAACGACGGATCGCATTCCAGGAACAGCGCCAGCGCCGGATGGCGGTCACGCGCCAGGAAATCCGCATAGGCGCCGCGGACCGCGCCGACGAGCAGCTTATCGCGCACGGGCCGGCCGTTGACGAAGAGAAACTGCATCTGCGCATTCGCACGATTGTAGGTCGGCAGACCGGCATAGCCGGTTATCGTCAGGTTCTCGCGCACGACATCGACCTTTGCGGCATTGTCGGCGAAGTCGCGGCCCATGATCTGCGCGAGACGCTTCAGCCTGCCTTCGAACAGGTCGTTCTCGGCGTCCAGCACGAGCGCACGGCGGCCGTCCATCGTGAGGCTAAACGCGACGTCTGGCCGCGACATGGCAAGGCGCTTGACCACATCGAGCGTCGCGAGGTCTTCGGAGCGCGCGGACTTCAGGAATTTGAGTCGCGCTGGCGTCGCGAAGAACAGCTCGCGCACCTCGACGCGCGTGCCGGACTGTCCCTTGGCGCGGAAACCGGCCGGTGACGGCCCCTTCAGGATGCCGCCATCGACCCGGATTTCGTGCGCTTCGCTCGTCACGGTGCGGCTGGCAATCGACAGCCGCGCGACGGATCCGATGGACGGCAGCGCCTCGCCGCGAAAGCCGAGCGTCGCGATGGATGTGAGATCGTCGTCTGTTCCGATGCGCGGCAGCTTCGACGTCGCATGGCGTTCGACGGCGACGGCGAGATCGTCGCGGTCCATCCCTTCCCCGTCATCTTCGACAAGGATCAGGTCGGCGCCGCCGTTCGAGGTCGCGATCTCGATCCGCCGCGCACCGGCATCCAGCGCATTTTCGACAAGCTCCTTCACCGCGCTCGCCGGACGCTCGACCACTTCGCCGGCAGCAATGCGGTTGATAGTTCCTTCGGCGAGGCGGCGAATCTTCATGCTTTTTCTGCGAGGTATTCGCGCGCGAGAATCTTGCCTTCCTCCACGCCCGGCTGATCGAAGGGATCGACGCCCATCAAGCGGCCCATCAGGATCGTCTCGAGCATGAAATGCATCATGAGCGCGCCCATGCTGCGCTCTTCGATCCTGTCCACGGCTATCTGGCGCACGGGGCGCCTGTTGCGCGAAAGGGTCTCCGCCGTCGCGCGCGCCTCGGCGGCGACGAGATCGCCCATCGGCTTGCCCGCGAGATAGTGCAGCCCGAGCGCGTTGGCACGTTCTACCGGTGTGACAAGTCCCTTGCCCTTGGTCTGGGTCGCTATGATCGTGAACAGTGCCTTGCCCGGTCCGTCGCGGAAAAGCTGGAGCTGGCTGTGCTGATCGACCGGACCGACCGCGCCGACCGGCGTCGAGCCCTTGCCGTTCTTGCCCAGGCTCTCGGCCCAGAGCTGACGCCACCAGCCGCTGAGCGTCGCAAGCTTGTCGGCATAGGCCCACAGCACCGTCTCATCAAGGCGGCCCTGGCCGGCCAGCGCATGATGCAGCGCCGCCCCGGCAGCGGCTGGAACATCCATTGCCGCTGCGCTCAAAGCATTGTCGAGCACGACCTGTGCGCCGCTTCGCAGAGCATGCACGTCGAGGCCCATCAGGAGCGCCGGCAATGCGCCGACAATGGTGAGCACCGAATAGCGTCCGCCAACGCCTGTCGGGTGATCGAGGATCGGCGCGCCGATCGATTCCGCGAACTGTCGCAAAGGGCTCGGCTTGGGTTCGGTGACGATCGCGAAATGATGCTTGAGATACTTTCCGCCGCCGGCCCGCTCAATCGCATCGGCCGCGGTGAGCGTCTGCATCAGCGTCTCGGCCGTGCCGCCGGATTTCGATATCGCGACGAACCGCGTCGTCTTCAGGTCAAAGCCGGCCATCGCCGTCTGCCAGCTTTCCGGATCGGGATTGTCGTGAAACGTAACGCGAGGTCCCTTGCGTCCGACGGCTTCAAGGGATTTCAGGGCTTGTCCGCCGAGGCTCGATCCGCCTATTCCGAGCACCGCGACGTCGGACGTGTCCTTGCAGAAACTGTCGACGACAGAGCGCGCGGCATCGAGATCGTCGGTGCGCGAGGGGACGCTGAGCAGCTCAAGCGTCCTGGCGCCGTGCTGATCGCGCAGCCAGGCGAGCGCTTTCTGCGCGTCGGCAAGTGCGGACTCGAATGCCGCTGCCGGGCAAGCGCCTGGACCACCCAGCGCAAGGTCGAGCGAAACGGCGAACGGAAGCGATTCCCGGGACATGCGGCGATCCTAGCAGAATTGCAGGCCGCGGCGTGGCTGGCGCGACCGCCTTCAACAGCGTTCGCAGCCCGCCGAAAGCAGGCGGCGCGCTACCAGTTGAACAGATCGTCCAGCCAGCTACTGCTTTTCTCAGCCGGCGGCGGCGCGGCAGGCGCCGGTGCGGACGGAGTTGACGGCGCAACCGCGCCGCCGGCCTTCTGCGCATCGATGCGCCGCGCTTCCGCGTCGGCATCGACCGGTGTCCCGTTAGCAGGCGTGGAACCAGCACCAAAGAGAATGTTGCTCGTGAAGCTGTCGTCCGCCGCGCGCGTCGCTGCCGAGTCCGACGCGATTTCCTGACGGATCGCCGGATCGGCGTTCTGCACGCCGGCATTGGCCAGAAGATAGCGCTCGCCGGTGCTCATGCTTGCGGGAAGCGACGCGGCAACCGCGTTGGGGTCGGAGCTGAACAAGGCGGACTGTGCGGCCTGGGTCGGCGCAATCTGGTTGGTCGGCGCGGCGCCGGCTGCAGGCGGCTTCAGGTTGAAGTCCGGCGGAATGACGAGCGGCGCCTTGGTGACGACGGCAAATTCGTCAGGCGAGTCCTTGCCCTCGCCCGCTGCCGAGCGAATCGTATCGCAGCCCGCGAGGCTGGCGGCGACGCCGCAGAGAACCAAAAGCTGAACAAACTGTCGCGAACGCATGAACACTCCCAATCTAACCGGTTTCGTCCCCCGTACGCGTCTGCGGGCGTGCGAGCGCATCGTATAAAAGCGCAATCACCCCGAAGGTGATGGCCGCATCGGCCACGTTGAACACATACCAGTCATAGCCGAAGGCATGAAAGTGGAAAAAGTCCGCCACTTTCCCGTAAACCAGCCGGTCGACAAGGTTTCCCAGCGCGCCGCCGATCACAAGGCCAAGGCCGATTGTAAGCGCACGACGCTCCGCTTGCCACAGCCACCAGCTGAGGCCTGCGACCGCAACCAGCGAAAACAGGGCCAAAAGCGCGGTTCCCACCGGTCCCGTGGCGGGAAACAGCCCATAACTGATCCCCGGATTCCACGTCATCACCAGATTAAAAAACGGCAAGACGGGTACGGCCTCGCCCGGCGACATCGACCGGAAGTCGAAAACATACAGAAGCATGAGCTTCGTCGCCTGATCCAGGAACATGGCGATTGCGGCAGAAACCAGGCCCCAGTCGCGCGACGTCATGCGGCCTCCGCACCATCTATCGCGGCGGAACAACGATTGCAGAGATCGTCGTGTTTCGGATTTACGCCGACTTCGGGAAGGATCATCCAGCAGCGCGCGCACTTGTTGCCTTGCGCGTGGTGGAATGCAACGGCGACGCCGGCGACATCCGGCAGGCGAAAGACGTCGTCGGCCGGCGCGTGCGTCGAGACATGCACGCCCGACGTGATTGCGATTTCGGCGAGCGGAACCGAAGCGAGCGTGTCGGCATCGTCTTTCTCGGTCACGTAGACGGTCGGCGCCGCTTCCAGGCTTGAGCCGATGACCTTGTCGCGGCGTGCGATTTCAAGCGCGCCGGTGATGACGCGGCGGATCGTGCGCACGCGATCCCATTTCTGGATGAGCGCGGCGTTCGCCCATGCGTCCGGCGTTTGCGGGAAGGTGTGCAGGTGCACGCTCTCGTCCGCGCCGGGGAAGCGCAGCAGCCAGGCTTCTTCCATCGTGAAGCACAGGATCGGCGCAAGCCAGGTGACGACGCGGCGGAACACTTCGTCCGTCACCGTGCGCGCGGAGCGGCGGCGGATATTGTCCTTGCCGTCGCAATAGAGCGAATCCTTGCGGATATCGAAATAGAAGGCGGACAGCTCGTTCGTGCAGAAGATGAACACGGAGTTCAGCACGCGGTTGAAGTCGTATTCCATGTAGGCGTCGCGCACGATGCCGTCGAGTTCGGCAAGCTTGGCCAGAATGAAACGCTCAAGCTCCGGCATTTTTTCCGGCGCGACGCGTTCTTCTTCGTCGAAGCCGGACAGGTTGGCCAGCATGAAGCGGATCGTGTTGCGCAGGCGGCGATAGGAATCCGCGTTCGCCTGGATGACGTCGTTGCCCATGCGCAAATCTTCGGTGAAGTCCGAAGACGCGACCCAGAGGCGGAAAATGTCCGCGCCGTTCTTGTCGGCGATGGTCTGCGGCAGGATCGTGTTGCCGATCGACTTGGACATCTTGTTGCCTTCGCGGTCGAGCACGAACCCGGCGGTCAGCACGGCATCGTACGGGGCGCGACCGCGCGTGGCGCAGCTCTCCAGCAGCGAGGACTGGAACCAGCCGCGATGCTGGTCCGAACCTTCGAGATAGAGATCGGCGTGATCCTTCTGCGGCCATTCGGGCTCGAGCGGCTGTTCGACCGTGAAGACGTGCGTCGAGCCCGAGTTCGAACCAGACATCGAGAATGTCGTTCACCTGCTCAAAGTCGTTGGGATCGAGATCGTTGCCGAGAAAGCGCGACGGCGGCGAGTTGAACCAGGCGTCGGCGCCCTCGGACTTGTACGCCTCGACGATGCGCTGGTTGACGCCGGGATCGTTCAAGACCTTGCCGCTCGCCTTGTTGACGAAGATCGACATGGGCACGCCCCAGGCGCGCTGGCGCGACAGAACCCAGTCGGGACGATCCTTCACCATGCCGCCAAGGCGGTTCTGACCGGACTTCGGATACCACTTGGTGTCGCCGATCGCCTTCATCGCGCGGGCGCGCAGCGTGTCGGCGGGATCCTTCGTGATCGGCTTGTCCATCCCGACGAACCATTGCGGCGTCGCGCGGTAGATCACCGGCGCCTTGGAACGCCAGGAGTGCGGATAGGAGTGACGCAGCGTGCCCTTCGCCAGCAGCTTCTTCTGCGCGATCAGTTCCTTGATCACCGCGCCGTTGGCGTCGCCGTCTTTTCCTTCCGGCGTCAGGATGCGCTTGCCGGCGAACAGCGGCACATGCGGGTTGAAGGAACCGTCCTCGCCGACCACGTTGAACGCGTCGGCATGATCGACCGTGTAGTTCTTGTAGGTCGAGAGCATCAGCTCGAAATCTTCTTCGCCGTGCCCGGGCGCCGTATGCACAAAGCCTGTGCCCGTGTCGGCCGTGACGTGTTCGCCGGGCAGAACCGGAACGTCGAAGTCGTAGCCATGGCCGCGGAACGGATGGGCGCAGACCACGCCCTTCGGATCGAACGACCCGAGGCGGTTCAGTGATGCTTTCGCATGCTTCGCTGTCTGCTCGGCCAATGCATCGGCAACGGCGATCTTTTCGCCGACGGTGGCGAGCGAGCCTTCATCCGCGCCGACGACTTCGTAGAGTCCGTATTCCAGCGTCGGCGAGTAGGCGATCGCGCGGTTGCCGGGAATCGTCCACGGTGTCGTTGTCCAGATGACGATGCTGGCGCCCTGGAGCGCGCCCTTGATCACCGGAAACTTCACATAGATCGTCGGCGACGACTTCTCGTGATACTCGACCTCGGCTTCGGCGAGCGCGGTCTTCTCGACGGGCGACCACATCACCGGACGGAAGCCGCGATAGAGCAGATCGTTTCCGACGAATTTGTGCAGCTCCGAGGCGATGACCGCTTCGGCGCGGAAATCCATCGTCGTGTAGGGCTTGTCCCACAGGCCGATGCAGCCGAGGCGCTTGAACTGTTCGCGCTGCACGCCGATCCAGTGATTGGCGAATTCGCGACAGTCGCGGCGCATCTCGTCGATCGGCACATCGTCCTTGGAGCGGCCTTCGGCGCGATATTTCTCCTCGATCTTCCACTCGATCGGCAGGCCGTGGCAGTCCCAGCCGGGGACATAAGGCGCGTCGTAGCCGAGCATGCCGCGCGAGCGCACGACGAAATCCTTCAGAACCTTATTGAGACCGGTGCCGGAGTGAATTTCGCCATTCGCATAGGGCGGGCCGTCATGCAGCACGAAGAGCGGACGGCCCTTGGCCTGCTTGCGCATGCGGCCGTACAGGTCCATCGCCTCCCAGCGCGCGAGCCATTTCGGCTCGGCCTCCGGCAGGCCGGCCTTCATGGGAAAGTCGGTCGTGGGCAGAAACAGGCTGGCGCGGTAGTCGCGCGGCTTGGAGTCGGAATCTTTTGTGTCGGACATTTCGTTCAGGCCTTCGAGGTTGCGGTCGCTTCAACCCGGTCTTCGCGAACAGGGTTACCCCCGGCACGAAGCCGGGCGGCAAATTCGCGAAAAACCCCGAAAATCCATTGCGGCCTGCCTGCAAATCACCGGGGGGGTTCTAACAGTGCGGAAGTTAAGCGTCCACCATCGCTTTCCTCCCCCGTTTATGGGGAGGTGCCGATCAAACGTCGCGAACCCGGCGGAGGGGATATGTCGCATCGGCGATCCGGTGCGCCGAATTGCCCCCTCCCGGCGTCACCGGACTTCCCGAGAGAACGGAGGGGGAGAGTCAACGCGCTGCAGCCAGCGCCTTTCGCGCGGCTTCGCTGTCCCTGGCGATCTGCGCCTTAAGCGCTTCCAGACCGTCGAGCTTTGCTTCGGGCCGGATGTAGGCGACGAAGTCGACCGCCATATGCTTGCCATAGAGATCGCCGGCGAAATCGAACAGGAAGGTTTCGAGCAGCGGCGTCGTGACTTCATACATCGGGCGGATGCCGAAACTTGCGACGCCTTCATGGGTCGAGACGACTTTGTCGTCCTCCAGCACGCGCGCCCGCACGGCATAAATCCCGAACGCCGGCTGCAGGCAATCGGCGAGCTTCATGTTGAGCGTCGGAAATCCGATCGTGCGGCCGCGCTTGTCGCCATGTTCGACGCGCGACTCGATGCTCCAGTAATGGCCGAGCAGGCGCGCGGCTTCTTCCGGCCGGCCCTGTTTCAGCGCATCGCGGATCTGCGTGGACGAGATCTTGTCATGTCCGCCGCCCGGAACCGGCTTGAACAGGGTGACGCCGAAACCTTTCTCGGCCCCCATCGCGGTAAGAAGCGCCGTATTGCCCTTGCGGCCCTGGCCGAACTGAAAATCCTCGCCGACGACGATGGCGTTGACGCCGAGCGACCTCACCAGCACGTCGATGACGAAATCCTCTGCGCTCTTTTCGGCCATCTCCGCGTCGAAGGAAAGCGCGTAGAGGATTTCGGCGCCGAGTTCGGCGATCAGCCTCGCCTTGACGCGAAAGGGTGTGAGGCGAAACGATTGCGGCGACGGCCGGAAATATTCCTGCGGATGCGGCTCGAACGCGACCACGCCGAGCGGCGCGCCGTTGGCGTGCGCGAGATCGCGCGCCGCGCCGATCAGCGCCTGATGCCCCAGATGCACGCCGTCGAAATTGCCGAGCGCCACCACTGCGCCCTTCGAGGCGTCAGGCACGTCAGGATAGTGGCGGAAGATCTTCATGCGTCGGTATTCAGGCCTTGGGTCGAGCGGGCGCCATCACCATCGCATCGCCGTCGACGACCGTCGTCTCGCCGACCTTGCAGACGCAGTCGAACACGACGCGGCGCTTCTCGGCATTCACTTCGCGCACGGTGCAGGTCGCGACCACAGTGTCTCCGATGCGCACCGGCGCCTTGAAGCGCGTGGTGAGCGACATGAAGATCGTGCCCGGTCCCGGCATCTTCATGCCCAGAACCGTCGAGATGTAGCTGGCGCTCAGCACGCCATGGGCGATGCGGCCCTTGAAGATCGTCTTGCTGGCGAATGCCTCGTCGAAATGGACGGGGTTCACGTCGCCGGAAACCTCGCCGAACAGCTCGATGTCGCGCTCGGTCACGGTCTTGGCGAAGCTTTCGGACATGCCGGGCTTGAGGTCTTCGATATAATAGGTCATCGGATCGTCCTGTGGGGCGGGGCCGTTTCTATTCTCTGTGACGCCTACCACACAAGCGCCCGCATCGCCGCCCTCGCCTGCACGCCCGACCTGGCAAAGAGTTCGGCCATGTGGCGTCCCGTGAACTCGGCCACGTCTTCGCCATGGATGCCGTCGGCGATGAAGAGCGCGTCGAACCCCATGCCATTGGCTCCCTTGATGTCGGTATTCAGCCCGTCGCCGATGGCGAGCGGCTTTCTGGCGCCCGCCAGCGAGGAGAGGACGACGTCATAGATGGGCCGGTGCGGCTTGCCGTAATAGACGACCACGCCGCCGATTTTCTCATACGCCTGGGCGAGCGCACCGGCGCAGTAGACGAGCTTGCCGCCGCGCTGCACGACGAGATCGGGATTGGCGCAGAGCATGGTGAGGCCGCGTGCGCGCATCTCGCCCAGCATGTCGACGTAATCGTCCGGTGTTTCAACCTCGTCATTGTAGGGGCCCGTACAGAGCACGACCTTCGCGCGCGCGCTGTCGACCAGTTCGATGTTCAGCCCTTCAAACACGTTGCGGTCGCGATCCGGACCAAGATGCAGCATCGCCAGCTTCGCGTCCGCGGACCGGCGCGCCAGATCCTCGCGCGCCGCGGCGCCGGACGTGACGATCGTGTCGAAGCAATCGAGCGGCACGCCGAAGCGGCGGAATTGTTCCTCGAGATCCTTCGCCGGACGCGGTGCGTTGGTGAGAAGAACGACGCGGCCATGCTTGTCGCGGAACTGCTTCAGCGCATCGCAAGCCGCCGCAAACGCCGTCGCGCCATTGTGCAGCACGCCCCAGATATCGCAGATGAGCGCATCATAGTCTGGCGCGATCTCGGAGAAGTGGCTGAGGAGTTTCGGCTCGCCGGTCATGGACTAGCGGTCGCATGCGGACCGCGCGTCGGTCAATGCGTCGTGCCGTCCGCGACGCGTTTGCGCCATTTGGCGAGCGCGACCGCGGCCCAGACTGCTTCCACCAGACCAAAGGGCCAGGCGCCCTGCAGGAATCCGTAGATCGAGCCGAGCAGACAGGCCGCGGCAAACCCGAGCGTGAAAATCGGTCCGCGCGATTCCAGCGCGTAGAAAACGAGCATGGCGGTGACGGCGAAGAGTCCGAACGCGGTCAATACTGTCATGACGGCCTCGCCCTTCGACAGATTCAGGGTACCGCCCTCATCCTGAGCCAGACGAAGGATGCGGGTGGCGAGAGAATAAGGCGATCAGGCCGTCTTGCGGAACGGAATGATCGGCGCGGTTGCCGGCTCTTTTTCCATCGCCTTGAGCGAGTCGTCGCGCACGGCGCGCGGCTCGCCGAGCAGATAACCCTGCGCAAAGTCGACGCCGAAGTCGAGCAACTGCACGACAGTGCGCTCATCCTCGACGCGTTCGGCGATGAGGTTGAGGCCGTGACGCTCGAGCAGCTTCTTGAGGTCTTCGGCGGCGACGGCGGCGTTGGCCGTGCTCATGCCGTCGGTCAGCGTGTGCGCGTTGACCTTGATGTGGCGGAATCCGAGCTTCTTCAGCTTGGCGAAGTCGAGCGCCAGCGACGTCACATGATCCATGGACAGTGCAAAACCGAGGCTGGAGAGATAGGCGAGATTGGATTCACCCTGCTGTCCGGCCTTCAACACGTCGGTTTGCGCGAACTCGAAGACGATCTGCGTTGCGAGATCGCGATGATGGTGCATGAACTCGAGGAATTGCGGGAAGAACTCCGCATCGGCGAGCGTGTCGCCGGAGATGTTGCAGAACACGCCGATGTCGCGCTGCTTCTGCGTCAGGCGGCGCACGATCTGCACGCAGCGAAAGAGCAGAAGATTGTCGACGACCGACATCAGACCGGCGGGTGCCGCGACCTTGATGTACTGCGCCGGCATGATGACCGAGCCGTCCTCGGCGCGCAGACGCGACAATGCTTCGTAGAAGCGCAGTTTGCGCTGCGGCAGGCTGACGATCGGCTGGAGATAGAGATCGACGCGATTCTGTTCGAGAGAGGCGCGAATGGTCTCGAGCAGATCGGCTTCGCCCAGCGGCTCGAGATAGGCTTTCACCGAACCGGCCTGGCGGCGCTCGACCATCTCTTCGGCTGGCTGGGCCTTGGCGCTGTTGGCGACCTTGCTGGCGAAATCGCGCATCAGGCTTTCGAGCACCTGGAGTTCGGCGACGATCTTTCTGCTCTGCGCGTTCGACTTGGCCTCGAGCGCCTTGTTCATCTCTTCCATCTTGGTGCGCGTCTCGTCGAGCGCCTGCTCGAAGTGGAAGCTGACGCGCTTGAGGCCGGCAATCTCGTTCTCGGTGATCCTTGTTTCGCGGCGGCGGCGGATCGCTGAATCGAGCTGGATGCAGCACAGCGACAATACCGTGCCTGTGAGAATTCCGGTCGCCGCTCCTGCGAACAGGAATACGGCGGTACCGATGGTGGCACAGAGTAAAAGATAGGTCGCAGCGATCAGAACTCGGGTCATGGCAGCTTCCGCTGGATACCCGGCAATATTTGCAGGGCGGGTATTTCAAATTGCTTAACCAAAAATTTCGCCGCTCTGTCACACTCCAATCCCTAACAAGAGGTAAACATGGACGTTACGCACTCCTTTATGGCTTTCACGGTCGCGGCCGGGCTGCTGACCATGACCCCGGGTCTGGATACGGCCATCGTGCTGCGTACGGCAGCGGTCGAGGGTTGGCAACGCGGCATGCAGGTGGCCGTGGGGATCGTACTCGGCTGCCTGGTTTGGGCCGGAGCGGCCGCGATCGGGCTTGGCGCGCTGTTGCAAGCCTCGCGCATCGCCTACGAGATTCTGCGTGTGGCTGGTGCGCTTTACATCCTGTGGCTGGGAGCCGGCATGTTGTTGGCCAGTCTCAGGTCGCGCCCGGACGCCGAAGCGCCGGCGACCGAAGTTCATCCGGTGTCAAGGTCATGGGCGTTGCGCGGATTTCTCACCAACTTGCTCAATCCAAAAGTCGGCGTGTTCTACATTTCATTCCTGCCGATGTTCATCCCGCCGCACGTCAACGTCGTCGCCTTCAGCATGCTGCTGGCTTCAATCCATGCGGCGGAGGGGCTGGCGTGGTTTCTCCTGCTCACGGCCATCATTCATCCGCTGGCGGGCTGGATTCAGCAAAACCGCGTGAAACGAGCGCTCGATGGCGTTACCGGCGGGGTGCTCGTGGCCTTTGGCCTCGGCCTGCTGGTCGAGAAAGCCTAGCATTTGTTCTGACGCCAGCGAGTTCGCTCGTCTGCGATTGGCTCAACCAGGATCGCGGCGTAGGATGCGATCCGGTCCCTGTTGATCCGGCGTCATGCGCTCTGTGGTTGCGGCCTTTTTCGTTCTTGCCCTGATGCTGTCCGACACCGCGGCGCAGGCGGCGCCCACCTGTCAGGACAGGAACGGCGATACGATCAAGTGCGGTACGCCCGGCGCAATGCCGGTCGGCTGGACGCCTTCGCCCCAGCATCTCCTGGACCTCAGCTATTCCAGACCGGCGCGTTCGGACACGGCCGACGGCTTGAAAGCCTTTTGTCTCATCGGCCTCATCCTCGCGCTGATCGCCTTGCTGCCCGAGTTTGACGGGACCAAGGCCGCCGACTGGGACCGCCAGGAAGGCGACGACGAAACGTGAAGGCCAGGCATCTGGCTTCGCCTTGCGATCTTGGCTTTACTTCCGGCCTGGACAGGCAGGGACGAAAAACATGACCACGGCGCACGACTTCAGTTTCAAATCCATCGACGGCGGCGCGCTGCCGATGTCGAAGTTCAAGGGCAAGGCGGTTCTCGTCGTGAATGTCGCCAGTCAGTGCGGACTGACGCCGCAATATTCCGGTCTCGAAGCGCTGTGGAAGGACAAGGGCGACAAGGGCCTTGTCGTGCTCGGCGTGCCGGCGAACAATTTTGGCGCGCAGGAGCCGGGAACGGAGAGCGAGATCAAGACGTTCTGCGAAACGCGCTTCAACGTCGACTTTCCGATGACGGCAAAGGAAGACGTGATCGGCGCCGGCGCGCATCCGATGTACAAGTGGCTGGCCGGCGAGCTCGGCGAAGATGCTGCGCCCAAGTGGAACTTCCACAAATATCTGATCAACAAGGACGGCACGATCGCCGGCGTTTTCGGCCCGCGCACGACGCCGGACGATGCGGCGATGAACGCAGAGATCGACAAGGCGCTCGCGCGCTAGGTTTTCAACCCTCCCGTTGAGGGAGGGTCCTTTTTCTCAGAACTCCGGCTTCACGCCGTTCTTCTCCATCACCATGGAGCCGACGACGGGATTGCCGTCCTTGTCCTTCGTCATGTTGGCGAAGACGGCGAGGCCGCTTTTCGCGTCCGTGCTCTTGGCCGGAACGATCGCGACAATCGCGGTCTGCGGCGTCACGTCGACCATGGCGAGACCCGTGCAGGGCTTGTCCTTCGCCATCGCGGCGAGGCCGACGCATTTGCCGTTCACCATCGCCGAGCCGTGATAGCTGACCTGCAACTGCATGTTGCCGGAGCCGGTGACGGTCGCATTCGTCATGCTTCCCGCCGTCGTCTCGCCGCTATGCACGGTCGCGACAGTGGCGTTCGTCATGCTGCCCATGGCCATCGGCTTGGCGCCATCGGGGTGATGATCCCAGGGATAGGAACCTTCGCCCATGCCCTTGAGCGGAATGATGTGGATCTCTTCGGCCATGAGATCGCCGTTCGGCGCAGGCACCGAGGTGATGCCGACAAAGTCGGTCGGCTTGATCTGGTCCAGGCGGCGAGGTTCGACCGCAGAATAGAATGTTGTCGGTGCGATCGCGCCGGTGACGGTCGTGCCGTCGGCCTTCTTGATGGTCACGGACTTGGCGTCGATCGTGGCGATCGTGCCGCGGACGAGTATCGGCATTGCGGGCGGCGCATCGGCCGCGAACGCGCCGGACGCGCAAAGCGTGAAGACCGTACCCAGAATCCATGAGCGCAATTGCATCAGCGTTTCTCCAATTTCGTGGCGGGCAATGCATACCAGTTCGCGCTTATACGCAAGGCGCGCGCGATCAGTTTACTGTGTTCAACAGATTTATCCGGGGCGTGCCTTCAGCACGATCTCGATTCGGCGATTGCGCGGTTCCTTCTTGTCGTCGCCGGTCGCAACCTTCAGATGCGTCTCGCCAAATCCCTGCGACGAGATGCGCTGGGGCGCCACGCCTTCATGCGCCAGAGCATCGGCGACCGCCTTCGCGCGCTTTTGCGAAAGGGCTAGATTGTCCGCGGCGGGACCCACGGTGTCGGTATAGCCGCAGACCATGACCGAGGTGTGGACATAGGTGCCGAGCAGTGCGCCGAGCGGCTCGAGTATGTCGTCGGCAGCGAGCACTCCGTTTTTGGCGAACAGCCGGTCGCTTCTGAGGATTACGGATATGTCGTCGCCCATGCGCGCGATGGTGATGCCATTGCCATGCACATGCCGGCGCAGATCGCTCTCCAGTGAATCCATGTACGATCCGACGCGCGCAACCGCGAGTGGCGGCGCGATGAAGGCCGGCACTGGTGGAACCACCCCCGAACCCGGGGCGGCAACATGCGCCGCAGCGGAAGGCTTCTGCTGGACAGGCTTGGCCATCGGACGCGGTGCCGACTGCGTCTGCGCGAACAGAGGAAGCTCGATCGGATTCTCGGTACAGGCGGAAACGGCCAGCGCGAGCAGCGGAAATATCAGCAATCTGGAGCGCGAGGCAGCGACCGACAACATGAGACACCCGTCAGAATTCCGCCCCCGAAACGGTGGCAGATATTTGGCCGATTCCCCTACCCCTGCTAAAGATGGAGCAACTTCTATCCAAAACTGACGAGGTGGGGAAATGAATCTGTTCGATCTGTCCGGCAAAGTGGCTCTCATCACCGGCTCGACCAAGGGCATCGGCGAGGCCATCGCACACCGCCTCGCCGAACACGGCGCAAAAGTCGTGGTTTCCAGCCGCAAGGCCGATGCGTGCGAGAAGGTGGCCGGCGACATCAACAAGGAACGCGGCGCCAAGGTGGCCGTGCCGATCCCCTGCAATATTAACTATAAAGAACAGCTCCAGATGCTGGTGGACGAGACCCACAAGCAACTCGGCAAGATCGACATCCTCGTCTGCAACGCGGCGCTCAATCCGGCCTATGGCCCGATGTCCAAGATCGCGGACGACGCGTTCGACAAGATCCTCGGCGCCAACATCAAGTCCAACCACTGGCTCGCCCAGATGGTGCTGCCCGACATGATCGAGAAGAAGGACGGCTCGATCATCATCGTCTCGTCCATCGGCGGCTACCGCGGCAGCCCGGTGATCGGCACCTATTGCATCTCCAAGGCGGCAGACCTGCAGCTCGCGCGCAATCTCGCGGTGGAGAACGGCCCGCACAACATCCGCATCAACTGCATCGCGCCGGGACTTGTGAAGACGGATTTCGCGCGCGCCCTGTGGGACACGCCGGAAGCCGAGAAGCGCTCGAGCAGCGGAACACCGCTGCGCCGCCTCGGCGAACCCGACGACATTGCGGGTGCTGCCGTCTTCCTCGCGTCGAAGGCGGCGTCGTGGATGACGGGACAGTCCATCGTCGTCGACGGCGGCTCGCTGGCATAGGCGCCAAGCGATGCGAAGCCTTGTTGCCGTCACGGCCGTTCTGCTGCCGCTGGCATGCGCCGACGCGCGGGCTGCGGACTTGCTCGACTGCAGGCACGCGGTCGTGCAGGCCGACATGAATGCGTGCGCCTACCGCGACTTTCAACAGGCGGATGCTCTCCTCAACAAAATCTATAAAGACGTGGCAGCGAAAAGCGACACCGACTTGTTGCGCAAGGCCCAGCGTGCCTGGATCGTCTTTCGCGATTCCGAATGCGCCTATGAAACTGCCGGCGATGCGGGCGGCAGCATCTATCCGCTGGAATATTCGAACTGCCTCACCACTCTCACAAAGTTGCGCACGCAACAGCTCAAGAACGGCGGCAACTAGCCTCCCAGCACGCTTTCCGCGCTCTTGTAGGGCAGGCCCTGCGCGTCCGCGACAGCCTTGTAGGTCAGCGTGTTCTTGTAGACGTTGAGGCCGGCGAGAAGATGCTTGTTCGCCTTCATCGCCTTTTCCGCGCCCTGCTGCGCCAGCGCGATCGTGAACGGCAGCGTCGCATTGTTGAGCGCGAACGTCGACGTGCGCGCCACTGCGCCCGGCATGTTCGCGACGCAGTAGTGCACCACGTCGTCGACGACATAGGTCGGGTCGGCATGCGTCGTTGCATGACTGGTCTCAGCACAGCCGCCCTGATCAATGGCGACATCGACGATCACCGAGCCCTTCTTCATCTGGCTGACCATGTGCTGGGTGATCAGCTTGGGCGCCGCGGCGCCCGGAAGCAGCACGCCGCCGATGACGAGATCGGCGCTCACGACCTGTTCCTCGATCGCATCGAGCGTCGAGAACAGCGTGTGCATGCGCGATCCGAACTGCTGGTCGAGCTCGTTGAGACGATGAAGCGAGACGTCGAGCACGATGACATGCGCCTCAAGTCCCATTGCCATGCGCGCGGCATTCGTCCCCACGACGCCGCCGCCGAGTACCACGACTTTCGCGGCCGGAACGCCGGGCACGCCGCCCAGAAGCTGGCCGCGTCCGCCCTGAGCGATCTCAAGGCAATGCGCGCCGGCCTGGATCGACATGCGTCCGGCCACTTCGCTCATCGGCGCCAGCAGCGGCAAGCCGCCGCGCAGGTCCGTCACGGTTTCATATGCGATGCAGATCGCGCCGCTTGCGAGCAGCGCCTTGGTCTGCTCCGGGTCCGGCGCAAGATGAAGATAGGTGAACAGCACCTGTCCCGGCTTCAGCCGCCTGATCTCGACCGGCTGGGGTTCCTTGACCTTCACGATCATGTCGGCGACGGCGAAGACTTCTTCGGCGGTCTTCAGGATCTTGGCGCCGACGCGCAAGTACATCTCGTCATGCAGGCCGATGCCTTCGCCGGCCATCGTCTCGACATACACTTCGTGTCCGCGCGACGTCAGTTCGCGCACCGCGGGCGGCGTCATGCCGACGCGATATTCGTGGTTCTTGATTTCCTTTGGCACGCCGACGCGCATGGCAATGATCCTCTTCAGGTGAGCTGCATGAGGACGGCGCGAACGCCTTCCACCATGCGGGTGATTTCGTCCTCGGATGCGATCAGCGCGGGGGCGAGCGCGATCGTGTCGCCGCCGACCCGCACGACCATGTTCTGGTCGTGGAAGGCCCGAGCGATCATGTCATAGCCGCGGCGGCCGGGCGCTTTCGCGTCCGGCTCGATATCGATACCGGCAGCCATTCCGCAGTTGCGGATGTCGGAAACAAAAGGCGCGCCCTTCAGCGAGTGCACCGCTTCCTCCAGCACGCGCTCCATCTTCAGGGCGCGTTCGAACAAGCCCTCGTCGCGGTAAAGATCCAGCGTGGCAAGACCCGCGGCGCAGGCCAGCGGATGACCGGAATAGGTGTTGCCATGGAACAATTCGATTCCATGCGCCGGGCCCTGCATGAAGGCGTCGTGGATCTTGTTCGAGACGATCACACCACCCAAGGGAACGGCGGCGTTGTTCACGGCCTTGGCGAAGGTGATGATGTCGGGCGTCACGCCATAGCGCTCGGCTGCAAAGGCGTGTCCGACGCGGCCGAAGCCGGTGATCACTTCATCGAAGATCAGGAGGATGCCATGCTTGTCGCACAGGGTCCGCAACCGCTTCAGATAGTCCCGCGGCGGAGCGAACACGCCCGCCGAGCCCGCAAAGGGTTCGACGATGACCGCCGCGATCGTCTCGGCGCCGTGCAGCGCGGCGAGCCCATCGAGTGCGTCCGCGAAATCGGCACCGCCGCCCGGCTCGCCGCGCGTGAACGCCATGCTCGGCCTTGTCATAGGCGAAAGGCAGATGATCGTCCGTACCCGGAACAAGCGGGCCGTAGGGCCTGCGATTGTTGGCGATGCCGCCGACGGAAATGCCGCCGAAGTTCACGCCATGATAGCCGCGCTCGCGCCCGATCAGGCGGAAGCGTCCGCCCTGCCCGGCCCGCAGATGGTAGGCGCGTGCGATCTTCAGCGCGGTGTCCGCAGCCTCAGACCCCGAATTGACGAAGAAGACATGGTCCAGGCCATCGGGCGCCAGCGCCGCAATCCGCTCGGCAAGAGAAAAAGCGGCGGGATGCGCAAACTGGAACGTCGGCGCAAAATCAAGTTCGCCTGCCGCCCTGCGGATCGCCTCGACGATCGGTTTGCGGTTGTGACCCGCGTTCACGCACCACAGGCCGGAGCACGTGTCGAGCAGCGCACGGCCGGACTCGTCAAAGAAGTACATGCCTTCGGCGCGCGCCAGAATGCGGGGATTGCGCTTGAAGTCGCGGTTCGGCGTGAACGGCAACCAGAAGGCGGACAGATCGTTGGGGAGGCTCATGAGCCTGTCTCAAAAGGTGAGCGCAAATTAGCGACCACGCCCCCGACAAGCAATCGAACCCGATTGCGCAGAGCCGCTATGCCCGGACCGAATGTTTCACGATTTTGTTTTGGTGAGAAAGAGAACGAGGTCATCGTCCACTTTCACCTCGTCGCCCCAGTTTACGCGCTTTCCCTGCGCGGTGATTCCCAGCGCATCCGGGACATAGCCGCGCAGCACGTAAAGCCGTTGCGCTGCGCCATAGTCGTGAAACAGGCCGACGCCGATTCCGACCGTGGGAGAACGCGTATGAACCAGGCGTTCGGCTTCGTCCATGAGCCGTGAACCGATTCCACGTCGTCGAAAGTCAGGAAGGACATTGAAGTCCTGGACTTCGGGAATCTTCGCATCGCGGAACGGCGGATAGGCTGGCTGCCAGTTCACGGTCACGTAGCCGCAGAATTTTCCCTCCATGCGCGCAACGAGTGTCTCACGCGTACCGGCGTTCTGTTCCGCTAGATACCGCTCATATTGTTCGGCCGGCTTGTTCCAGCCGAGAGCGGCAAACGCAGCGGCGATTTCCGCGATGTCCGCTGTGCGCAAATGATCGATTCGCAACATCTGAGCAGCATAGCGCAAAAGAAAACAGCTCCGGCGCGCGAACGCCGGAGCTGCTGAGTCTTGTAAACGAACGCGAACTAGGGCGTCGCCGCCGGCGGGGTGTCATCGTGGTGATGATGATGGCCCGTATTGTCGGTTGTGCCCGAGGTTCCAGTCGCGCCGGAATTTCCGGTAGTTCCTGTCGTGCCCGTGGATCCGGTAGTACCCTTTGCACCAGTGGTTCCAGTCGTCCCAGGTCCGGTCATCCCAGTCGTCCCGGTCGTTCCAGTCGTTCCAGTTGCTCCAGACGTTCCGGTCGTTCCAGTCGTTCCGTGATGACCGCCAGTTCCGGTGCCGCCCGCTCCTGCGCTGCCAGTCGCGCCCAAGCCCATCGAGCCTGCCGCGCCAGTGGCTGCGCCGTTGCCGGTTGTTCCCGTTGTGCCTGTGGTCCCGGACGTTCCGGTGTTGCCGTCATGGTGATGTCCGCCCATGCCGCCAGAACCAGGCCAGCCCGTTCCGGATGTGCCGCCCTGCGTGCCGGGTGTGTTGGGCGTCCCGCCATTCGTGCCGTTGAAGCCGTTCGTGCTTCCGCCGGTTGCGGCACCGCCGTTGCGGTCATGGTGGTTCCAGTCGCCGGTTCCACCATTGTTGCCGCCGTTGCCGTTGAAACCGTTCGTGCCGTTGAAGCCGTTCGTGCTTCCGCCGGTCGACGGGCCATGGTCACCGTTGTGGTCGTGGTGATTCCAGTCTCCGCTGCCTGCACCGCCATCGCTTCCATTGAAGCCGTTGGTGTTGTTGTCGCGGCCACGGTTCCAGTCGCGGTGATCGCCGCCATGCTCCTGGTCCCAGCGATGACGCCAGTCGTCACGCCAGTGGAATCCGTGGCTCTGGTAGAAATCCAAACCAAGCGCCGGGCCAAAGCGTCCTGTGCAGGCCTCGCGCGGACGCAGACCGCGCCACTCGTCACGACGCCAGTCGCCATGGATCCAGTAATCGTACCGGCCATGGTGATTGCGATAGTAGAGCGGGCCGCGATACCACTGGCCGTGATAGAAGACAGGGCAATAGGCGATCGGATAGTCCCAGAAGCCGTCCGGGCAACCCCAACGGTCGCAATAGCCTCCGCTGTCGTAGGAAAATCCGACGCCGCCGCCGGGTCCAAAGCTGAAGCGGAAACTGTCCGCCTGTGCCGGTGCGCTTGCAAACAGCGTGGCCCCCGCCATCGCTGCTGCCGCCACCGTGAGTTTCATGCGATTGTTCATCTTCTCTCCTGCGCTCCAAAAAAATTGTCTGAACCCCACCGGACCATCAGGGCAAATGACGACGATTTTGTGTCCGGAGAAAAACGGGCGGTACACGCCGAGATTGTGCACCGCCCATTCAACGAATCGCTACGTGACCTTAGTGGCGATGACCGCCGTCATGGAAGTCGCCGCCACGGCCGTTAAAGCCGTTGACTCCACCACGACCACTGAAACTGTTGACTCCGTTGCGGCCGCCGAAGTTGCCGCCGTGACGGAATGCGTCGTTATGGAATCCGCTGCCTTCATGCCAGCCGCCATGGACGAAGAACTCACGATGTCCATGCCAGTAGCGCGAACGGAAGGGACCGTCGAACCAGAATCCGTCGACGAAGACGGGACCATCGTAATAGTCGTAGCCGTCATAATCGTCGCAGCGGTACGGATCGAACCAGCGGCTGCGCGGATCGCAATAGGCGTAGTAAGGCGGCGGTCCGTAATAGCCGGGGAATCCGAAACCGATTCCGATCGACACATGTGCGTCGGCGGGGGCCGCCGTCAGGGCCGTCGCACCGGCCAGCATCAGCGCACCAAGCGCCGCTTTCGTGAAGAGTTTCATGGCTCACCTCATGTTGAATCGATTGCCGAGGATGAGAATGCGTCCTCGCGGCTGAACCGCACATGAACGCTGGTTTCACAAATAAGGCTTCATTGCGGCATTATGCCGAACGTCCGCGCGCCTCTATCATCCAGATAGCTTCGAGCGTGTCGCCGCGCACGCAATGATAGACGTCGTACAGATTCACTGTCGGATCGCAATGCGGCACCACGCAGGTCACGACGTCGCCGGGCTTCAGCAACGCGCCGTCGCGCGGATAGGCAATTCCGCCCTGCTCGTCGCCGAAGAAGAAGTAAGCCGCACCGTCCGGCGCGCCGGAGGCAAGCATCGGCGGACCGGCATCCGTCGCAAATGACTTGAATCCCGCATCCGTCGTCGCAAGGCCGGGACGATTGGCGCTCACGACAGTCGTCTGAACGAAGAGCGAGGTTTCGAACGGAACGCGGTCGCCGGGCTTTTCCCACACGTCGTTGTACTGCTTGTCCATGAAGATGTACGAGCCGACCTGAAGCTCCGTCAGCACATGCGCGTCGGGATCGATGTCGAAGGTTCCCGTGCCGCCGCCGGAGATGATCTTCGGCCTGTGTCCCGCCTTGACGATTTTGTCGCGCAGTTCGCCGAGATCCTTCAGCACCTGCAGCGTCGCCGAGCGCCGTTCGTTCGGCAACTCCATGTGCTGCGCCTGGCCCGCGTAGCATTGCAGACCCATGAACTCGAGGCCGCGCGACCCGACGACCTGTTCCACGAGCGCCGGCGCGTCCGAAAAGCGGATCCCTGTCCGGCTCATTCCGGGATCGATGTCGACAAGCACCTTTAGTTTCTTGCCGTTCGCCTGTGCGGCCGCGTCAAGCCGCGCGATCACCGATGCATTGTCGCAGACGACGATCAGCTCTCTCATGCGCCCGTTGAGCGCCATCACGCGCGCGATGCCGGCTTCGGTCACGACGGGCGACGTCAGAAGGATGGATTCGATTCCCGCAGCGGCCAGCGCTTCGGCCTCGCCGAGCTTCGCGCAGCAGATGCCGTTCGCGCCGGCCGCGATCTGACGGTGCGCGATCTCGGAGCATTTGTTCGTCTTGGCGTGAGGCCGAAGGCCGACGCCGGACGTTTTTGCATGGGCCACCATGTTCGCGACGTTGCGCTCGAACACGTCAAGATCGATCACCAGCGCCGGCGTCTGCAGCCTTGCGCGACCGCCTGGAACGCCGATCAATGAGTCATTCAGGTTTGCCATGTTTCCCCTGCAGGAACGTTATTCGCATTCAGTATTGCCCAACACGCGCCACATTATAAGGTCGTTCCGTGACTACCGCACTGATCCTGATCCTCGTCTCCGCCGTCGTGCATGCCGTCGTCAACGTGCTGACCAAGCGCGCCGACGACAAGTACGCCATGCGCCTCCTGATCGGCGTGTTCTCGGCCGTGCTCGTCACCCCTGCGCTTTTCTTCCTGCCGTTGCCGCACGGTATTGCGGTGTGGTTTCTGATCGCGACGGCCTTCGTGCATGCGCTCTATGAGCTCCTGCTCGTCAAATCCTACGAGAATGGAGCGTTCTCGGCCGTCTATCCGGTCGCGCGCGGCACCGGCCCCCTGTTCACCGCGCTCGGCGCGATCTTCCTGCTGCACGAACATGCGCCGCTCGTCGAGCTCGCAGGCATATTCATGGTCTGCAGCGGCGTGATCGCCATCGGCATTTCGCATCGCGCCGCCGAAGGCGCGTCGACGGCCTTCCTCTATGCGCTCGGCACCGGCCTCACGATCGGCATCTACACCGTCATCGACGCATCCGGCGTGCGCTCCGTCGCGCAGCCGCTTACCTATGTACTTTGGTTCTTCGTGGCGCATGGTGCGAGCGTGCTGGTGACCGCGCCCGGCATTCGCGGCAAGGCCGTGATCATCGAGGCGCGCAAGCAGTGGAAGCTCGGAATCGTCACCGCCGCTCTCTCCATCATCACCTACGGTTCGGCCATGCTCGCCTTTCGCTTTGGCGCGACGGCGCAGCTCGCAGCGTTGCGCGAGACCAGCGTGCTGTTCGGCACGGCCCTGGCCATGAGTTTCCTCGGAGAGCACATGACGCTGCGGCGCTGGATGGCCGCCGGCGTGATCGCGTCGGGAGCGATCCTGCTGCAGATGGGTTAGCTCGCCTTTACCCCGGCCGCCGCCAGCGCCTTTGCCTTCGCCGCAGCCAGATCGTAGGTGCGGTTCATCATGAACCGCTGCGCCGACAGGCCGCCGCCGGCCTGAAGCGCGACCACGAAGTTCCAGCCGCCCAGCGCGTCCGCCGTCATGTCGCGGATCAGATTATAGACGCGCATGCGCTGTTCCACGTCGACGTTCTTCTTCGTGTAGAGATATTTCCGGATGAACTTGCCGCTTTCCGGATTGCGCAGGTCCGCCTCGCTGGGCAGCGTCATGACGAGACCGCCGGAGAGGTCATGCAGATAGCGCACGGTCTGGTGATAGTTCGCGGCGTAGTAATACTTTGCAGCGTTGATCGCGAGCGTATTGGGATAGACCATGCCCGTCTCGGTCTTCTCGTAATGCGAGCAGGCATAGTCGAGCGACATTTTCAGCATCTGCGCATAGGTAATGAGTTCGGCGATGGATGCCTGCGCCACCGCATCGTTCTCCTTGCCCTGCATTTCGGTCACGAGCTGCGCGAGACCGACGAACAGCTCCGACTGCTCGACCGCGGCGATGACGCCGCCCGTGCGCTCCCAAAGGCCGAGCGACTGCGCGAGCTTGCTCGCGAGCTGCACCTCGCCGGCCAGAAACACGCGGTCCCAGGGTACGAAGGACATCGTCGAACACGACAAAGCCTTCCGGCATCGAGTGGTGCGCGCTCGCCGGGAAGTCGAACTCGTTGAGCTCGGCCGGTGCGAAGTTGCGGTTGATGATCGAGACGCCCTTGGTGTTCACCGGGATCGAGAACGACACGGCATAGGCATTCTCATCCTGGCGCATGCCCTTTGTCGGCATGACGACGAGTTCATGGATCACCGAGGCCGCGGTGATGTGGAGCTTCGCCCCGCGCACCACGATGCCGTCGCTGCGCCGCTCCACGATGCGGACATAGAGGTCCGGATCGTCCTGCTCATGCGCGCGGCGCTTGCGGTCGCCTTTCGGATCGGTGATCACCTCCGCGGCGCGCAGATCGTTGTCGCGGCAATAGCGGTACATCCGTTCGATATTCTCGGCATAGCGCGGATTCACCAGCGCGACCTGATCCTTGACGCTCATCAGCGCCATGTAGACGCCCGAGACGGCCGTGCCGATCGAGGTGTGCATGAGAAGTTCGACGCGCTTGGCGAGATCCGCTTCCGTCCGCGGAACCTGGTAGATGCGGTGCGCATCGCTGCCGTCCTCCGCCTTGTAGCGGCGCAGCGCGCCCAGCTTGGGATCGTCATACTCATAGTCTTTCGCGGTCAGCGCGATCGGCACGCGGAAGCGCGGATGCCTGGTGATGTCGGGAATGTTCTCGCCGTCCCAATAGGTGACGCGGCCATCGTTCAGGCTCGCGACATAGTCCTCGGGTCTCTTCAGTCCCATCGCCGTTCCTCCTCGAACTTGCGCCGATGTTAGCCAAGCTGGGATTTTTCGGGAGTGGGACGCTTGCCGGTTGACGCAGCGGCGGCGCGGCTGTCCTAATCGGTTGCAATGAAAACCTTCTATTCGCCTGCACATCTGGAACATGCGCCGCCCGAGGAGTTCGAGGGCGGACGGCTCAATCCCGCGGTGGAGGTCCCTGCCCGAGCCGAAAAGGTGCGTGCGGAGGTCGAGCGGAGGAAGCTCGGACCCATTCTCGCGCCGGAAGATTTCGGCATGGAACCGATCGCGCGCGTGCACGATGCGGGGCTGGTGCGCTTTCTTGGCGAGGCAAGCGAACTTTGGCGCAAGCACCATGGCGAGGACGCACCGCCGGCAATTCCTTCGGCCTGGCCGGCGCGCGGTCTGCGGAGCAGGCCCGAAGGAGATATCGAGTCCCGTCTCGGCAACTATGCGTTCGACACCGCGACGCCGATCGTCAAGGGCACCTGGCGCGCAGCACTGTCGGCAGTGAACACCGCGCTCAGTGCGGCGCAGGCGATCAGGAACGGCGAACGCGCGGCGTTCGCGCTGGCGCGTCCGCCCGGCCATCATGCCAGCGCAGACGTGTTCGGCGGCTATTGCTATCTCAACAATGCGGCCATCGCGGCGCAGTGGTTCATCGACCAGGGCCTCAAGCCGGCGATCCTCGATGTCGACTATCATCACGGCAATGGCACGCAGAGCATCTTCTACCGCCGCAGCGATGTGCTGTTCTGCTCGCTGCACGGCGATCCGAGTTTCGCCTATCCGCACTTCCTCGGATTCGCGGACGAGACCGGCGAAGGAAAAGGCGAAGGCGTCAATCTCAACCTGCCGATGCCCATGTACACCGATTGGAGCGGTTATTCCGCCTCGCTCGCCACCGCGCTGAAGCGGATCAAGGCGTTCGGGCCGGACGTGCTGCTCGTCTCGCTTGGTCTCGACACGTTCGAGAACGATCCGATCTCGAAATTCAAGCTGACGCGGGAGGATTATCTGCGCATGGGCGCGATGATCGCCGGCGCAAGGCTGCCGACGCTCTTTTTGTTCGAAGGCGGCTACAATCTCGACGCCCTCGCCGAGATAACGGTCAATGTGCTGGAAGGATTCGAAAGCACCTAGGTCGCGACGCGATGCGCGCGCACCGGCTCGGCAAACCCCTTGAGTGTGACGACTCCGTGATCCGTGATCGGCAGGGATTTGCCGCGGCACAGCTCGGCAACAGTGCTCGACATCAGGATCTGCTGCGGTTCGGCGTGGGCGCAGAGCCGAGCCGCGAGCTGCACCGCCACCCCGAAGAAATCGCGGTCCCGTTCGACCGGCTCGCCCGAAGCCGCGCCGATGCGTAGCTGGAACGCGCTCTCCGGATGCTCGACGGCGTACTGCCCGATGTCCTGCTGAATTTTCATCGCGCAGCAAATCGCGGACGCCGCGGAGTGAAAGACCGACATGATGCCGTCGCCGGTATGCTTCACCTCGCGCCCGCCCGTCGCGGCGAGCGCCTCGCGCACGATGCGGTCATGCGCCTCGACGATGGTCATCGCCGCCTCGTCTCCGAGCCGTCCGGTCATGTCGGTAGAGCCGACAATGTCGGTGAACAGCACGGTGCGGGTGCCGGTGTCATGCTCCCCGCTGCCGGGCAGAAGCGCCGCGCCGGATCCGTCGATCTCCGCCGCGCCCATGAAGGCGTCCGCCATCTCCGGCGTCACTTCCATGATCCGCGCGGCGCCCAACTGGTGCGCTGCCATGTGGACGGCATGCGCGGCCTCGGCGGTCGGCGCCGTGCACAGGCAGAAGACCTTGCCGTTTTTCTCGTTCAGCCAGTACTTGAAGTAGTTGACGCCGAACTTGTCCTGGATCTGGACGTCCAGGGCATGCGCCTGCGCGACGGCTTCGGGCGTGGCGCCGGGAATATCGTGGATGTCGATGAACATTGGCATGGACGACCCCGGCTGTCTGAATGCTTAGATAATATAACAAACCATTTTCGCGCTGCGCCACCCACATCACGCACAAAGTGCGCCGACCGACCGCTACCCGGGCCAGGTCTGCGCGCGGGCGCGCCGGTTGGCCGGCCGCGCCGCCAGGCGCTCGTTATAAGCAACCAGGGAAGGCAATGCCGGCAGGCGCTTGTTGTACATGGCGATGCCGAACAAGCCGCCCAGCGCCACGTCGGCGGCGGAGAAACTGTCGCCGAGCAGATAGGGCTCCCTGCTGAGTGCGGCGTCGAGAACGGCGATGACCGCGTCGCGATTGTCGAACTGCGGGCGGGGCTGGCTCATGTGATCCGGCCCGGCGAAGACGTCGATTGCCGGTTCGAACACCGAAGTCGCGAACACCATCCACTTCAGATACGCGCCGCGGATGGGATCTTCGATCTTCGGCGCGAGCATGCCGTAGGAATAGCGGTCGGCGAGATACATGCAGATCGCCGGGATTTCCGTCACGATCACGCCTTCATCGTCGATCGCCGGAACAAGGCCCAGCGGATTGATTTTCAGATATTCCGGCCGCTTCTGCTGGCCCTTGCGAATGTCGGTGTCCTGGATGCGGAACGCCACGCCGACCTCCTCGAGCATCCAGAGTGCGACGAAGGCGCGGCTGGCGACGGAGTGGTAGAGCGTGATCACGGCCTGTTGCCGAGATTCTGCATTTTCTCCTGCAGCTTCTCCGCGGCCGACTTGAGCGCATCCGACGCCTTCTCGGCGGCCGGCGCGGTTTTCGCGTGCATGCCGTCAAGCGCCTTGTCCACGGCCTCCTTCACGCTCGCGGCCGTGCCGCCCTTCTGATACTCGCGAACGATCACCTGCTCGATCCTGGAGACGACGGCGTCGATCGTATAGTTCTCGTTCAGCTTCTTTTCGCGGTGCGCGATGATGGAATAGATGTCGATGTGGTCGTCGATGATCCGTCCCATCTCCACCATCTTGTAGAACCGCTCGCCCTCTTCCTTGCCCTTGATGAAAAGGTCGAAGACGGCGATCGCGATTGTCAGAGGAATCTGGAAAAAATTGTGGATGTTGTTGAGCGCAAGCTTGCCCTCGAACACCAGCACGTCACGAAGGAATTTCCAGCGCGCATGCGGATCGACGTTGGACAGTGCCGGCGGCGGTTCCGGCGGCGGCAATTCGGGCGGCGGGACTTCGGTCATGGCGGGCCGGGCCTGTCTGTTTACAGGCTATCTTAGAAGCCGGCCCGGAACTGACAAGCCGCAAAGCCTAGAACGGCACCCCTTGCGTCTTGCAGAGAAACTTCATCAGCGGCGTCGCCGCGCTGAACGTTTCGGCCACGACGTCGACGAGTTTCGGCGATGCGGCGAGTTTGACATCGGCGTCGCGCGTCGCAAAGAAACTCTTGCGCTTGATGTCCTCGATCAGGGGATGCGCCGGATCATAGCCGCGCGGCGCGCGAGTCAGCACATCGTCTCCGCCGAGGCCGCCGAACGCCTTGTGAAACGCCTTGTCGGCCTTCACCGCCTTCCACGCCGCCGGCTGCTTGACGATGGCGTCGCGGATGAGGCCGAGCGCCTTGGCATCGGGCATGTACATGCCGCCGCCGAAATAGACCTCGCCGGCGCCGAAATGCATGTAGAAGCCCGGCGCGTGCACATCCCTGCCGCCGGCGTGGCGGAAGTGGCAGGCGGCATGCTCCTTGTACGGACGTTTGTCGCGCGAGAAGCGCACATCGCGGTAGATGCGGAACATCGAGCCGCCATTGGGCCGCGCATCGGCAATGAAGTTCTTTGATATCTTCTTCAGCCGCGGTTCCATCGCCGCGATGAATTCGGACATCGGCGCCTGCACGCTGTCCTTGAAGCGCTGCTTGTTGGCCTCGAACCAGGGGCGCTCATTGTGCGCCTTGAGTTCGCGGAAAAAGGCGAAGAAGTCTTTCGGAAAGCCCTCGAATGCCATGTCGTCCCCGTTCTATGCCTCGCCGAACATCAACTCCGGCGTCGGGATCGTACCCATCGGTGCCGTGACCTTGAAGATCGCGCTCGCGCGCAGGCACAATACTCCGTCAGCAGTCGCGGTACCCTGCGCGAAAAACAGGCTCTTTCCCGCACGCAGGAACTCGGCCGTTCCCTCTACCCATGATCCGAGTTTGGCCGGGGCGAGGAAATCCAGCGTCAGGTTCACCGTGGGGGCGAAGCCGACATCGGCCTTGCTCTGCATGCGCGCGGCGATTGGGATGAACATGTCTGCGAAGGTCGCCATCATGCCGCCATGCGCGACCATGCCCGGATTGCAGTGCCGCTCCTCGACACGAAATCCCATGAGAAGCCTGGTGCCGTCCCACTTGCCGTAGAGCGGACCGATGACGTCGAGGAATCCGACACTGAAACGAAAGGGCCGAAAACCCTCTGGGATATTGGCGGACATGGAAATCCTTCGGATGGCGGTTGGCAACGCTCTAGCGTCCGCCAGCGTGCCGCGCAAGCACTCGCCGATCAGGACTGCTGCCGGATAATTGGCTCGACAGCGTGCCGCGTAAACGCAATCGTTTGTTCAGCCAAATCAGAGACCATCGGGAAACGGAAGGGAAGAAAGGTCACGCAACCGAGAGAGGTTTCATGAGCAGTCTTTCGTTACAACTCCGCGGTTACCGCCTGACGACCGCGGAAATCCTGTACCGCCTGCCCGATCATCCGGTGATGCTGCAGAGCTTCATCTGGCAGGAAATGGACCTGGCGCCGAAATTTCCCGCGCTCAAGAAATTCCTGCACTTCTGGGAAACCAATCTGGACGGCAAGCTCTATTCGGTGCGCGTGGCGTCACGCCAGCTCATTGCCCAGTCCGAGCTGAAACTCGTCGGACGCGAATTATCGCTGCACTAGACGACGACGGACAGTACCGGTTTCGCCGCGTCGGCCGACGTACGCCGGCGCTCGTCTCGCCGGGTATTCATCGCGATCCAGCGTTGCGCTTCCTTGCGCTGGCGAAAGGGCCCGAGATGGTGCCGGATTCCGTCCGATCCGACGACTTCAACGATGTATTCGCGCGCCGGGCGAGCGTCGCGCTTCAGTTGCGTTGTCATAAACTGCCTCTCCGTTGGTCTGCCTGACCACGCCGCGCCACCTCGGAACGCGCGAGGGCACATTCCGCTCCCTTCCGCAGCGGTAATCAATTCGGTTGAATGCGTAGTCGCAGCCCTTGACGCCCCCCGCCGCCCTCCCTAAATAGCCGCGTGGGAGTTGGCACTCTGTTCGCACGAGTGCTGCTATCCAAAAAATCCGCTGAATATTCAATTACTTAGGGAGCTATCGCATGAAATTCCGTCCGCTTGGCGACCGCGTCGTCGTCCGTCGCGTGAAAGAAGATCAGAAGACACCCGGAGGGATCATCATTCCCGACACCGTCCAGGAGAAGCCGCAGGAAGGCGAAGTCATCTCGGTCGGCCCCGGCGCCCTCGACGACAACGGCAAGCGAGTCGTTCCGGAAGTGAAGGCCGGCGACTTCGTTCTGTTCGGCAAGTGGTCGGGCACCGAAGTGAAGATCGACGGCGAGGACCTCCTGATCATGAAGGAGTCCGACATCATGGGCATTCTCGAAGGCCGCCCGGCCGCGAAGAAGAAGGCTGCTTAAGCAGCTTCTTCGGCGAAGAACATTCCACTCAGGAGATAATTCATCATGGCAGCCAAAGACGTAAAATTCGGCGCCGACGCGCGTGAGAGACTGCTCCGCGGCGTCGACATTCTTGCCGACGCAGTGCAGGTGACGCTCGGTCCCAAGGGCCGCAACGTCGTCATCGAGAAGAGCTTCGGCGCCCCGCGCACGACCAAGGACGGCGTGACGGTGGCCAAGGAGATCGAACTTGCGGACAAGTTCGAGAACATGGGCGCGCAGATGGTGCGCGAAGTCGCCTCCAAGACCAACGACGCTGCCGGCGACGGCACGACGACGGCGACGGTTCTGGCCCGCGCGATCGTTCGCGAAGGCTCAAAGGCGGTTTCCGCCGGCATGAACCCGATGGACCTGAAGCGCGGCATCGAGAAGGCGGTTGAAATCGTCGTCGCCGATCTCAAGAAGCGCTCCAAGAAGGTCAAGTCGAACGAGGAAATCGGCCAGGTCGGCACGATCTCCGCGAACGGCGACGTCGAAGTCGGCAAGATGATCGCCGAAGCGATGGCCAAGGTCGGCAATGAAGGCGTGATCACGGTCGAGGAAGCCAAGAGCCTGCTCACCGAGCTCGACGTCGTCGAAGGCATGCAGTTCGACCGCGGCTACATCTCGCCCTACTTCATCACCAATGCGGACAAGATGGTTGCCGAGCTCGACGAGCCGCACATCCTCATCCACGAAAAGAAGCTCACCAGCCTGCAGCCGTTGCTGCCGATCCTGGAAGCGGTTGTGCAGTCGGGACGTCCGCTGCTCATCATCGCCGAAGAGATCGAAGGCGAAGCGCTGGCGACCCTCGTCGTCAACAAGCTGCGCGGCGGCCTCAAGGTTGCTGCCGTCAAGGCGCCCGGCTTCGGCGATCGTCGCAAGGCGATGCTCGAAGACATCGCCATCGTGACCGGCGGCCAGGTGATCAGCGAAGACCTCGGCATCAAGCTCGAGAACGTCAAGCTGAACATGCTGGGCACGGCCAAGAAGGTCCGCATCGACAAGGACAACACGACGATCATCGACGGCGCCGGCAAGAAGTCCGAGATCCAGGCCCGCGTCGGTCAGATCAAGACCCAGATCGAAGAGACCACGTCGGACTACGACAAGGAAAAGCTGCAGGAACGTCTGGCGAAGCTCGCCGGCGGCGTTGCGGTCATCCGCGTCGGCGGTGCGACGGAAGTCGAAGTGAAGGAAAAGAAGGATCGCGTCGACGACGCGCTCAACGCGACCAAGGCCGCGGTTGAGGAAGGCATCGTTCCGGGCGGCGGCGTCGCGCTGCTGTACGCAACGAAGTCCCTCGCGGGCGTCACCGGCGAGAACGAAGACCAGACGCAGGGCATCGCGATCGTCCGCAAGGCGATCCAGAGCCCGATCCGTCAGATCGTCGAGAACGCCGGCGTGGAAGCCTCCATCGTCGTCGGCAAGCTGCTCGAGCAGAAGTCGACCACGTTCGGCTTCAACGCGCAGACCGAAGCCTATGCCGACATGATCGACACCGGCATCGTCGACCCGACCAAGGTCGTGCGTACGGCCCTGCAGAATGCTTCGTCCGTTGCCTCGCTGCTGATCACGACCGAAGCGATGGTCGCCGATCGCCCGAAGAAGGAAGCGGGCGGCGCGGGTGGCATGCCCGGCGGCGGCATGGGCGGCATGGGCGACATGGACTTCTAAGTCCGCCCGTTCGACGGAAAACAAAAAAAGGCCCGGTGGAAACACCGGGGATATAGGAAAAGGCCGGTCAGGTGACGCTCTTGGCAACACCTGGTCGGCCTTTTTCATTTCAGAATTAAACGCCGACAAAGTACCAGGTCAGTCGTCAACTTCGGTCCCGTGGTAGTACGAACTGGGCGGTTCCCCGAGCGGGTCATACAGGTCATCCTCTGCCGGAAAGAGATTATTCGCTTGAGCGGATTTGATGACATTCTCTCGCGAAAGCGCACCCTCTAGTTTCACTAGCCTCGCGCGAGCCCATTGGCCGCAACCCAACCAGATATACCACCGGCTCTCGTCGGACACATCATGAGCGCCTACTACGGAGCACGTTCAGAAGTTCACCTGAGGAGAATGCTTAGCCAGGTCCTCTATTGCGATTTTCTGTCCATGTACCCAACCGTCTGCACGCTCATGAACCTTTGGCGATTTATCACAGCACAAGGCATGACTTGGGTGGATTAACACAGCGTACAGCCTCATTCCTGGATGCCGTCACACTGGGCGATATGCAGCGCCAGGATTTTGGAAATGTCTTTTGGTTCTTGTTCGCGTGCAGCCGGATGGCGACATCTTTCCCGTTCGCGCCAAATACGGCATACGGCAAGACGCGAGTTACACCATCGGTCAGAACCATCTCACACTTCGCGAACCACTTTGGTACACGCTTGCCGACTGCATCGCGTCCAAGCTGCGCACGGGCAAATCGCCCAAGGTTCTCGAGGCAATCACCTTCACTCCTGGGCCGGTCCAAGCAAACCTTAAGCCCATCGCTATCGCCGGCAACCCGGACTATCTCATCGACCCGGTTCACGACGACTTTTTCAGGCGCCTGATCCAGTTGCGCATCGAAGTGAAGCGGAAAATGAAGGCCCAAAAGGGACGTGCACTTCGAGCGTTGGATGTCGAGCAGGAATTCCTGAAGATTCTAGCGAACAGTGCTGCGTATGGAATCTCAGTGCAAATTAATCCAGTTGAATTTGACAAGCGTGAATGGATCGAAGTGCTCGGGCCGCGCAAGCATTCACATCGGATACTAAAAAAACAATGCGAGAGCCCGGGCCCATATTTCCACCCACTGTTGGGCGCTGTGACTACGAGTGCGGCTCGTTTGATGCTGGCCATCACGGAAATGCTGATCCTGGATGAGGGTCTTGATTGGGCCTTTTGCGACACAGACAGCATGGCTATTGCAAAGTCGGACGGCATTTCCGATTCAGAATTTGCTGTAGGCGTTGAACGAATCGCGACTGGTTCATTCCGCTGAACCCCTACGGCACCGGTGAGTTGCTTCTGAAACTCGAGGACGCCAACTTCAGCCGCCGAAACGCAAAAGAGCTGGAACCACTTTATTGCTACCCGATTTCCAGCAAGCGATATGTGCTTTTCAATCTTGACGCCAAAGGACGTCCAATCCTGCGCAAGGCATCCGCGCACGGCCTCGGTCATCTTGGGTCACCAACCAATGTCTAAGTCGAGTCGAGCGCGGCAGCTGCCAGCCAAGTCGATTGGTGTACTGCCTTGGCAGCGGGATTTCTGGCTGCTGGTACTCGATCATGTCTTGGCCGAACAGTTTGGGCCGCCCGATTTGTCGAGATTAGGCGGCTTCGACGCTCCGGCGATCACCCAATACACAGTGACGACGCCAGACCTGCTGAGGAGCTTCCGCAACTACAATGACGGTAAGCCCTACCATCGGCAGGTGCGTCCGTTCGGATTCATGGTGATGTTCCAACACGCCGACGACGCCGACGCAGACGCGACAGCGCGTGTGATCGCTCCATACAATCGCAATCCGGCCAAGGCCGCGTGGAAGGCGTTTAACCGTGACACTGGGGTTCCCGTCCGGACCTCCCAGTTGAAAACTTATGCATCGGCTTTACGCAATTATCACAACCACCCCGAAGCAAAGTTTCTGAACGGCGAGCGCGGAGATCGTGGCCCGACCCAACGTCGACATGTCACCGCCCGCGCGATTGTCCATATCGGAAAGGAAGCGAATAAACTCGAGCCTCAAGCGGCGATGGGTGTGGAGTTAGGGGCGCAAGTTGAGTTTCATGTCGACGCAGGTCGCGCTGAGCGAATGGAATCCATTACAGAAGGCATAATGCGCTACGGCCCCGTTCGGGTCGCGCGCGAAGCAAGCCTATCCAGAAAGCATTTATCGGCGTTAGCCGCCGGCACCACTTCCGCCACGGAGGCGGCCCTGTCCCAAATTGAGCGGGCGATTTCTTCGCTGGAAGTGATGGAAATTCGCTTATCCGAAGAAGTCGTGCAGGCGTTAATCTACCTCCGAGCCGAATGCGAGCGGGCCGGGATCGGCCTACCGCCAGTGGGCTGGGCATCAGCCCCAGCACGGTCTCGCGCATCTTTTCGGGACAGCGCCAAATTTCATCCAAACTTGCAAGGCGGGTCAGCCTAGTTTTCGGGGCCGGGTCAGGACCTAATTTTGCGAGACGTGAGACCGCGGCATGCGCAGAAGCGGAGCCCCAGAGGGGGTGATCCTCGGCATACGCCAGGCGGCGCGAGAGGCGCGAGCAAGTTGGGTCCCATGGACTGATGCGACATCTTGAGCTATTCATGCACAAGCTAAGTCACTGACTCTTCAATGACTTGCCGCACGTTCTCTTTCTGTTCTATGATTAGATTCGATGGCAACCAGCACGCAAATTGAGTGGACCGACGCGACCTGGAATCCGGTAACCGGCTGCAGCAAGATTACGGCCGGTTGCGACAATTGCTATGCCGAACGCTTCTCTGAGCGCTTCCGCGGCGTGCCGGACCATCCCTTCGAACACGGCTTTGATCTGAGCCTGCGACCGGCCCGGCTGAAGCAGCCGCTGTCCTGGCGCCAACCGCGTCGTATCTTCGTCAATTCGATGAGCGACCTCTTCCACAAGAATGTGCCGCGCGAGTTCATCGATCAGGTCTTCGACACAATGGAAGCCGCCAACTGGCACACCTTTCAGGTGCTGACGAAGCGCAGTTCGCTCCTCACGCGCTATCTGGAAAAGCGTTTTCCGACCAGCCTGGCGCCATCGCATATCTGGCTCGGCGTGTCGGTCGAGGACAAACAGAACGTTGTGCGCGTCAAACATCTTCAGGCCGCGCACGCTACGGTTAAGTTTATCTCGTTCGAGCCGTTGATCGGCCCTGTCGGCAAGATTGATCTGACTGGCATCGATTGGGCGATCCTGGGTGGCGAAAGCGGACCTCGCGCTCGCGCGATGGCAGAGGACTGGGCGCTGGATGTTCGTGACCAGTGCCGTGCCCAGAAGGTTGCGTTCTTCTTTAAGCAGTGGGGCGGTATCCGCCCGAAGACAGGCGGGCGCAAGCTGAGGGGGCGAGAGTGGAACCAGTATCCAGAGGTTCCTAAATCTCCGGGCATCGCGCTGGCAGCCGCGGAATAGATAAAATGCCGGCCGCTGACCCCAACTACCAGGGACGCGAGCAGACTTCAGGCTAAGCATTTTCTTCTGAAAAGCTATCTCCAAGCGCTGGCGTTCAAGATTCTGCGCTTTTGCGATTTGACGTACGTCGATGGCTTCTCAGGACTGTGGAAAACTCAGACCGAGGATTTTGCAGATTTTCGTTCATGATCGCCATTTAGGCGTTGAAGGACGCGCAGCAGAAGATCTTCGATACGACAGGAAAGCGGCGCAAAGTGCGCTGTTTCTTTTCGGAAAGCGACCTGTGGCATTTGCCAAACTTCAGGCGCGGTGCAGCCACATCACAGACCGCAAGACAAGTTCGAAATCAAAACCTACCACGGTGAGTTTGTCTCGCCGTTGCCGACATCAAAGCGTTTGTCGGCACGTCTTTCGCACTAATTTTCATCGATCCGACTGGCTGGACGGGCTACCACTGGACAAGATCAAGTCGCTCTTCGCTCCGCGCCTATGCGAGGTCATCATCAACTTCATGTATGGCCATGTCAGTCGCTTCATCGAGAGCGACGATGCGCCCACCATCGAATCTCTGAATCGAATCTTAGGCGGACCGGCTGGCGTAGTTGGCTTGATCTGACCTGTCTGCGGTGCAGCCCTTCTGAAGTTGTTCCGGAGTTCGCTCAAGACCGCAGGAAATTTCACAACGCTGTGGCCACCAAGATCGACAAGCCGACTGAAGACCGGCCACATTTCTTTATGGCATACGGCACCAAGGACTATGCCGGGCTCAAAACCTTCCGCGACAATGAGTACAAAGCGCTACAAGCACACGCTGCCAACCGCGCACGCGCAAAGGGCAGAAAGCACGAAGCCAGATCCGGCATGGTCGATTTTTTCGTCGATCACGAAGCTGACCAACAAGAGGTGACGGTCGACGATGATGTGAAATCGGACATGGCGCTTGCTGGCCCTCACATATTGGCAATGGTTGAGGGCGGGCCGATGAAGTTTTGCGACGTGGCCGGGGATGTCATGGAAAACTTCATGCTGCGAGAAACCAATGTCAAAGTCCTAGTAGTGCAACTTGCTCGCGAGGGAAAGCTGGAAGACACATGGGGCGGCGGGAATAGCAGGCCTGACAGTGCTAGCATTATAAAGCTGGTCAAGGCTGTGAGCAGGTAATGCAGCGACTCGACCGCTTTCCGAACGATCGATTTTTCAAACGCGGTCCAAGCGTTCACTGGAATGCCTGTATCGGGACACAGGGCGACGAGCACAGCTATGTAATCGGCTACATGCAGGCGGCGATGGAGTTGGTGAGTGCGGTCATCGACAAGAACTAGCCTAGCAAGCGCGATACGCTTATTCTTCCGATTTTGTACAACGCCCGCCACGCCATTGAGCTAGCTCTAAAATTCTGTGCTCGGCGTTTGGTGCGGGCTGGCCTGGTTCGGGGGCCGGTCAAGACGGAGCATAAGGTACAACCGCTTTGGCAGATGCTGACGGACGCGAAGATTGGCGACCGGACGCTGGCCAGAAACTTCCAAGCACTGAAGCCCTATATCGATAGCATCACCGCGATCGACGAGGACGGGCAAGAGTTGCGATATCATCGCAACATCGATGACGATCCCAGCCTAGGCAAATATTCGATCGCAAGTCTGGAAGTAATCCGCGACAGTTTGGTTCCACTAGCAGCAATCGTAGATACTCTGCTGTTCCGTACGATCGACTTCCTGCATGATCGAGCGACAGGCACTTACACGGCGCGCTGCTCCCGACTCGACCTATTCGAAATCACCGACATGCTGCCTCCCTTGGCGCGGTGGAGTGACGCGATCTTTGATACAGCGCGAGATCAGGTCCGAACCGAATTTGGGTTGAGCAGCAACGAATTCTCGAAGGCGATCAATGCAATAAAATCTCATCGGGAGCTGCGAGCGCGTCTAGGCGACGAGACACCGCTGCAATATCTGACGGATGACCTGGTAGTCGACGCAATTAAGGAATGGCGGAAGTGGCATCCCAAGCATGAGCGGCCCAGCCCCACGGGAATACGTGGGAGCGAACTCACCGTTGACAGCTTACTGAGCACAAACATGAAGGAAGCGACTGTTGTAGCTGCGATCACGAAATTGCTGACACCGGAGCAGTTCGGCGAGCTTGCGGCCATATAATTTCTTGCGCGGGATCGCTACTACTCTGAAGATTTTCTGGAGCGCATTAAAAAAGAGACAAACAGTTTCGTTGCGCACAATGACCCGGCCGTTCAGATCGTCTACCTTTTCGAGAAGACAAACTTGTTGGCTCAACTCATACTGGGCGTGGCGCAGATTGGCCGGCTAAAGCTGGCGGAAACCCTTTCAACACTGTAGGCGTGTGCAGGGTTCTATCGCCCGGCCTTCATGGATCCGAACATATCGGAAATACCGCGGTCGGTCGCTCTTTCTTCGCGTCCCCGCTCTTTCCACTCATCTTCCATAGAATTGGCGTACAGGTCTTCGTTTTCGGAATGTTCAAATTTTGCTTCTTCAACCTGCTCAATCATGGAGTTAACGTTGACATTGAGCTGGTCGCGAAACCATCCCAGATCTTCAACAAGAGCATCGTATTCGGAAATCGAGCGGCACTCGCTTAAATCGTTGAGAAAATAGTCATCCCGAAACTTTTCGAAGGCAGTTCGGGCTGCGATGGCATCGGGCGTTACTTTCGAAGAGGTGTCGATCACTGTTATCAACTCCCTCAATTCATCTGCTCGGCAGCCCGTCTGCGCTTGGCCAATCAACGCATCGCGGATTGTGGCCAGCATCTGTGCTGCCCTCGGCAAGCGCTTTGAGCTCCCAATCTCTCTCGCCAGTTCGACTTCGTCATTGATATCCGGAGAATCAGTTTTCCAAGTCTCTGACATCCGCGCGAATAAGGGGGCGATCATGGCCGCAAATGGAGTCGCGCCAGTGCGCTCAAGCATTTCGATAACTACACCCAGCCTCCGTTCATAACTCGGTGCAAGCATTCGAAAGGAGCCGTCCGGCAAGTCAACACGGCGGACGGCCAATGCAAGTTTTTCGATCATCGGTGCGAGCTGGGAGGCCTTGTCTCCGATTGTCTGACAAATAGGAGCCCCCTGCAGTGCCTTGGCCAGAGCCCACACGCGATCAACTTGAGGAAAGGTGCGAGCGCCTGAGATTATATCCGCGGCATTGTCGGGCACGGCTCGAATCACAGCATTCATGAGATCCAGCACGGACGCATCAATCACCTCAAACCCATCTTCGCCCGTCGGCTTAATGAACACATTGGCGACCTCCTTCATTGCAGAGCGGAAGTCCTCCGGCGCGGACCGGAACCCATACCGACGAGCCCGAACGGAATGTATTTCGGCGAAAGCTCTGCGCAATAGTGAGCCATTCGCCCTACCCTCGAGCGAAAACATCGCCAGCAGCAAAGAGCGTCCGGCGTCGGACAGCTCATTCTCGTATGCGTGCCGCCAAATTTCGGAGGGATCACGCAGCAGAGCTTCTATGAAAGTCCGATACCCTCCAATTGGAACCTGTTGCACTCGTCGATATGTCGAAAGCCATTCGATAAGCCGGGGATTAAACCGCTCGTGCTTGACAATCGTCAGGTAAAATTCATCGCGCAAAAGCTCGTCGAGATAATCTTCAGGCAGATCGCTGAAATACAGGTGATTGTAGAGAATGTGCGCTCGTTGATGCGGAGAATAAGCCGGCATGCTCAAAAATACGCGTACATCATCGAGGTTCGAGTTGCGAAGCTTTTCGGATCGTTCCAAGGCTTGCGAGTAAATGTGTTCCCGAGTTGTCAGCACCAAACGCGCGGTCGGCGTTTCGCGAACCATAGCGATGAAGTTAAGCAGAGCTTGGTCATTCGGCGCCGTCGACAACTTTCCGCGTTCGCCCAAGAACGTAGCGCCCATGAAGTCGTCGAAATAAAAGATTTGTTTCTTGTTTTCTTTAAAGAGCTTTTCGCCTTCTTCCACGTCGCGTTGGATAGTTACGGCCTGAAAGCCTTTTTCGAGATGTGCGTAAAGTACAAGATCCGCAAGGGTGGTTTTACCGACGCCGGGCGGTCCGGCAACGATGACAATCCGCTCCTTATTCAGCATCTCCAAAGCCTTGGTGTAGGCGCTGCTCATGACATAGCGTCGAGCCTGCTTGTACACCTGGCGGACTTTGAAATTGCTCCGAGTAACCTCAGCGTTGTGCAGCACGGTTTGTAGAACGGTGGTGCTGGCCAACCACAATTTGAAATGTTTGATTTCGATATTTGGATACTGGCCCAACAAGTTGTTGAGTTCGGCAGGGCCAAGCACATCTGCTGACGCCAAATACTTGGACCCGATAAGCTTGATTATCTTGTCTTTGTCGGAAGGCGAAAGAGGAACAGTCGTAGCGAATACATATCGGCTCGGTTTCAGTCTTTTGACTTTGACCGCTTCCTTTTTAACTTCCTGCAGTAGGCCATCGAGCCCCGTGCGCAGATAGTGCTTGACCTGAACAACTATTTTGTCCGGTCCGCGGGCATAACGCAGGTCGATACCCTGGTCGCGGCCACTCTTAAAACTTTCGAGCGTGACATGCCAATGTTCTTGCAAGAGATCCCGGACCAGGATTTCGAGATCGTGATGGGTGAGCTGGTGAAAGTTGTACTCGGGCATTCGGGCTGAACTTCATCTCGTTTCAGGTGCTTTATTCGGTCTGAGGTGGGCCTCGAATACTGTATCCCAGCCTCGGAACTCTAACTTGGGCGATGTGCAACTGCGAGTAGTTGTTGAAAGGCTAAACTCGCTCAACCCCATATAACGAAATAATCTGCTGAATTCTTTGTGCTTTATTGGTCTTGAATGTTAAAGATGGGCGAAAGGGCACGTGCTATGCGGGAACGCAAAGCCGAAATTGAGGGCCACATGCTCGGTGGCCGCGCCGCCTAGTCGTTATGAGTTAAAAAAAGCTCTCGCAATAAAAAAGAAAAAGGCCGATTTCGGTGTTGCCAAAAGCGTCACCTAACCGGCCTTTTCTATATCCCCGGTGGAAACACCGGGCCTTTTAGTTTGCGGAAGGCTGCGCGCTTTTCAGTACGGCTTCATCCGCCCCGCGCCTTTGCATCTTTGGCAATCCGGCACGGACAGTCTGATGACGTTCTTGGGGTGCGGCCGCACGGCCTTGCCGGTGCCGCCGCAGGACGGACAAATGTCCGCCACGATCATTGGCTTGGGTTTCTTCAAGATCATGTCTGCCTGCTCGTCTGGCTGCGTCTTCGAGAAAAACACGAGAGAGACCATGGCACCGCGGGGCATGGGGGAAACCAGAACGCGTCTGCGATACCATGGCATCTCTCTCGCGAGACCATTCAGACCGACGAGCGTTACCGAGTCCCTAAAGGGCTAAAAAATGTCACAAGAAAAAACGCAATAGCCCCTGCGCTGCAGCGATTTCCCACATTTTGCGCAAGCCGTCGCGTTCTGGTTGTGACCGGAGCGCGCGCGATACACGCAAACGAAAACGGCGGCACGACGGCCGCCGTTTTCTGCAAGGTAATCTGTGTCAGGCTTTGCGGGCCCTGCGCCGTCCGATCAAACCGATCGCTGTCAGGCCTGCGCCCAACAATGTGATCGTCATCGGCTCCGGCGTCGGCACCGGCGTATTTTGCGGTGGCGATGCGAACGTGCCGCCAAGCGAAATCACGCCCTGGTTGGTCTGTGTCAGGCTGATGTTTTCGCTGGCGCCCAGGGGAGCCGTGCTTCCAGACGGGAATAGCGTGCCAGGCGTGAACGTTCCGGTCAGGAAAATCGAGAGCGTCGTCGGGGTCTGGCCGAAAACCGAGATAGACGTCGGATTGAAATCGCCGAACGCCGCGTCGTTGAACGCAAACGTCGCCTTATTGGTCAGATCCAGCGTCGTGCCAGTGAGCGACACCATCGTGTCGATGGGGATGACGTTGAAGTCTCCCGCACCCACCGCCAGAAGCGAGAACGTCATGTTCGCACTGCTGAGCGTGATCGTCGTGCTCGTTCCAAGATTGCCGCCGGTCTCGTTTGTGCTTGATACAACCGCGCCAAGCGTGTCGGAACCGCTGATTGCGGTTGCGGCTGCCGGACTCAATGAAAGCAAGAGTGCCGCCGACAAGGCTGAGATGGCCAAGGGGTAGCGCATTGGTTCTCCTTTTCCGCGATGAGGCTTTCGCCGTCACCGCACATCTAAAGTTTCCCAACCGCAGGCCAAGCTTCGCAAAACATGTGCCATGTCAGGCGTTTGCCCGCTTTTTCGAAAATCGATTTGACGCATATTTTTCAGGTGTAAACGTGGTTAACAACTTTTCCGGAGGCGCCGCGCGGCGAACGTGCAAAAGCGGGAGAAACGCTGCGCTTATTCGCGCAGAGTCGATGCCGGTGAACTGCCAAATCCGATTACACACGATGCGAAGAATTTCCACTCGCGTGCGCAGAACGAAACTCAGACGCGCAATCGATCAGTCGAATTATTCATGCGTGTGGAATTCGAACGCAGCGATGCGCAATGACCAAACTTTGTCACAACTGCCAACGCAAACACCGTGACAAGGTTTCTCCGATCCGAAGTGATCAGGGCCGCCGCGCCGAAGTCCGTGCCCCTCTCGGACCCCTAAGACCTCCGGCGCGGCGGTCCACTTTTCTTTTCATCGCGGTGCGTGTGCCTAGTGCTTGATGAAATCAGGCGGCGGCGGCAGATGGTCCGGCTTGTTCTGCGGAGCGATCGGCTGCGGACTCGCTGGTGCCTGCTGGTCGGGCGGCGGAATGTCGGCGCCGCCTGCAGGCTTGGTTTTTGTGACCGGAACATCGTTCGCACAGAGCTTCGGCGATTTCACCGCCACGCCTGTTTTCACATCGGTCCAGTTGCCGTCGCGCAGCGCGAAGGCCTGGCCGCTGGCATGGTTCGCTGCGTGCGTCGGATCGTGCGCATCCAGTTTTGCGCCAGGCGGCGGGCCAGGCGCAAACTGACGCGCGGTTCCGACAGCGCTCGGCGCCGTGCTCTGCTTGTCCTTCGGCCCCGCGACGGCAACGCCGATCCACTGCCGCTTGCCGCAATCGAAATAGAAGACATAGGGAAGAAGCGTTCCGGCATGTTTGGGATCGGGAAGATTGCCAGTGGCCGTCGACGGGTTCGTCGGATCCGCCACCGCGCCTTCGGGCGGAAATTCCGCACGCGCCGGCAGCGCGCTGAACAGCGCCAGGCTGCATATGCCAAGACAGGAAGCGGCGAGCCGCCGCAATCGGACACCACGCATCACGCGCACCTCCCCATGCCAATTTTCAGGGGCCGCAGAATGCGCGTGGCGCACCGGTCCCCCAAAACCCAAGTGCCGGGGGACAATAGCACATGCCGCCGCGCCGAGTTCGGCGGACTCTGCGGCGCGCAGCGCGAGGACGCGTTCAACTCTCGAATGTAGTTAATGCGCGAAGCTAGATGGAATGACCGTTCATGGCTTCCGCGTGCCGCTCGGGCGCCAAAATATCGGCGCGTTCGCTTTCAGCCGGCTCCTCGACTTCGCCCATGATGACGAAGTCCTGATGCGGATACCGCTTCTTCAGCCGCGTCATCTCCCAGCGCGCTTCATCGAGTGTCATTTCGAGGGCAACCGGCCCCCGGCTGGAATAGCCCCCAGCGGACTCGCGGCGGAAGATGGCGAACTTTGAAGTCATGGTGCGGCGTCCCTCTCTCCTGACTGGCCCCGGTGCGCGGCTTCGCGGGCGGCGTCCGCGCCGCGAAGGGCGCAAAAAACCACCGGATGGCGGGCGGCAGGATGAGCCGGATTCGAAAGTCCGGTTAAATGCGGGCAGCCCCCAAGGCGAACCACTTGTCAGAACGATAAGCAGCAAGTTCCAAAGCGGTTGTGACAAAACTGGGACAACCACGTTGGGGCATTGCACTTCATCCGGAGCGCGCCGCAGTGCGGACGTGGCACAGCCATTGCTACTGACCATTCGAGCCAGGACGGCAAGGACGGTTATGAGACAGCACACGTTTGCAATTCGAGACACCGCGACCTTTGAAAGCGCGCCCAAAGCGCCGCTTCCCGTCGCACCGATCAATGCTGTTCAGTTTGTCCAGCCGAGCACCAAGCCGGCGGCGCGTTCCGCCTTCGGCCGTCGCGGCACGTCTGCGCCGGAGAAAAGCTGGAAGCCGGAAACCAAGAAATCGCCGAACGCGATGGCCAAGGCCGTGTCCAATTTCTGGAACGCCGGTAAACCCGGCCGCCTGCGCCGCAGCTAGGCGATTTTACCCTTAACGCTGTCCCACGAGCTGAGTCCCGCACCGCGGCAGCGTGCGCCCGAATTGGGACAGGCGCGCCTCGGCACCGCAGTTTTCCTCATTATTTTACGATGGCACGCAGTTTGCTCCGTTCCAGGCGAGACTTGATACGGTGTTCGCCATGAGACGCTTAACGTTCCAGATTGAGCAGACCGCCACGCTCAACGGCGGCAGGGCAAAAGCAGAACCAAAGGCGCAGCCGCGCGACTTCAACGCGCGTCCGAACATGCTGCGCGCACAAGTCTTCCAGAAATATTCCGGCTCGAATCTTCCGGCACGCGGAGTCTTCGAAGACTTTGGGGTGGCAGCGAGATGATCGATCCGAACATCCTCGTCGGCAGCCAGTATGTGAGTCCCAAGGCGCTGCGCTTCTCGCGCAACCAGGTTGAAGCGGGCATCGCGCATCTTCCCTGGGAAAGCCGTCTGAAGCCGCTGCGTCCGCTCTCGCGCGATATCGCGCTCACGATCGGCGTTGCTTCGACCATCGCGGCGGCCGTGTTTCTGGTCTGACGATCCGCCCCAGGCTACGCCTCGGCACAAATGAAAACGGCGGCCAGTGGCCGCCGTTTCAATTTCACGAATGATGACGCCCTTCAGGACCGCTTCTTCTTGCGGCGCATCGCGGCCGCGCCCAGAAGTCCGGCACCGAACAGCGACAATGTCACCGGCTCGGGAACGCGGTTCACGTCCAGCGTCTGCGTGCCGGAATTGTCACCATAGTAGCTGTCCCAGTACATCAGCTGGAGATCGCCGGCGTAGCCGGAGCCGATCATGCCGGTTCCGATCAGGAAATAGCCATTGGTGGTCGTGTGGCCGACCAGTGCGCCGTAGTTGGCGGTGAAGCCGTTCTGCGTCCACTGACCATAACCGGATGCGACGGGATCGATGCCGGCGGCGGTGGAGTCACGCGAATAAGGTGTTTCGGCGCCAGCGCTCCAGATCGTTGTCAAAGCGTTCTCGACGGAGAACGAATAAGTGTCAGCGCTGTTGAGGACGAGACCGGTGTCGAGCGGCGTGGAAATCGAGTTGGCCAGGGCATCGACCGTGTACGTGGTTGCACTCGCGGGCGTGGACAACGCCAACGCGGCAGTAACGGCAACAACCCCAAAACAGGTAGATCTGAAAACGTTCATCCGGCTCATGCTCTCTTCAATAGCCTCGAAAATTACGCAAGAATCATACCGAAAACGTAAGACTCTGAATTTACTGGGTTGGCGAGTTGAAGCCGAATCAAAACTGTAAGCACGACTTACAGTTCGTTCTGATTCGCTGTCGCCGGATCGCGCCGCTGCAACCTGAGGTCACGTCGCGCGCGCCGCTCTTGCGATCCCGCGCGATTAACGATTGTCTCCGCGTCCACGGTTGAGCAGACCTGTCGTCGCGCAATCACACCAGGCACAGGCAGGACGACTATGAGCAAGGTTCTCGTCACGGGCGGTTCGGGCTTCGTCGCCAGCCACTGCATCCTCCAGCTTCTCGCTGCCGGTCATGACGTGAAAACGACCGTGCGCAATCTCAGCCGCGAGGCCGACGTGCGCGCGCTGGTGAAAGAGCAAGGCAGCCGCCTCTCCTTCGTCGCGGCGGATCTGGAATCCGACGCCGGCTGGGCGGATGCCGCCGCCGGGTGCGAATTCGTCCTGCACGTCGCCTCGCCCTTTCCGGCCGGCGCGCCCAAGCATGAAGACGAGCTGATCGTTCCGGCGCGCGAGGGTGCGTTGCGCGTTCTGCGCGCGGCGCGCGACGCCGGCGTCAGGCGCGTCGTCCTCACCTCTTCCTTCGCCGCGATCGGATATGGCCACAAGCCCAGGAGTGCGCCGTTCACAGAGGCCGACTGGAGCGATCCGGCCGGCGACGACACCACCGCCTATGCAAAGTCCAAGACGCTGGCCGAACGCGCGGCTTGGGACTTCATCGCGAGGGAGGGCGGCGGCCTCGAGCTCAGCGTCGTCAATCCGGTCGGAATCTTTGGTCCCGTGCTCGGGCCCGATATCTCCACCTCGATCCTGATCGTTCAGCGCATGATGGACGGCGATCTGCCCGGAATGCCGAAACTTCTTTTCGGCGTCGTCGATGTGCGCGACGTCGCAGACCTGCACGTGCGTGCGATGACCAGTCCTGCGGCGAAAGGCGAACGCTTTCTGGCTGTCGCCGGCCCGTTCATCGCGATGGCCGACATTGCGGCGATCCTGAAGCGCCGCATGGGAGCGGCGGCCGCGAACGTTCCGACGCGGCGCCTGCCGAACTGGATGGTGCGCCTTGTCGGGCTGTTCGATCCGGCGGTCAGCCTCATCACGCTCGAACTCGGCAAGAAGAAAAGCGCCAGCAATGAGAAAGCCCGCCGCGTCCTCGGCTGGACGCCGCGCAGCAACGAAGAAGCCATCGTTGCCACCGCGCAAAGCCTTATCGATCTGGGGCTATTAAAGGCGAGCGCGAAAAAGGCGGCGTGAGGCGGCACTGGTCTCAGGTCAGAATTTTCAAGTCTTGATCGCACGTGCGATCCGGCGTTTTCTCCGCGCGCAAAACCAATTGAGGAATCCCATGTCCTACACAATTTACGACGCCTCTGTTCCGGTCATGATCCGGGCGCTGACCAATCTCTCCAAGATCGTCGACAAGGCCGTCGCGCAGGCGACGAAGGAAGGAACGCAACTCTCCACGCTGCTCGACGCGCGGCTCGCGCCCGACATGCATCCCTTCACGCGGCAGATCCAGATGGCGAGCGATGCGGCAAAGGGCGCGGCGGCGCGGCTGGTGGCCTGACGTCTTTTTTGTACCAGCGGAAGTGAGACTACTGCATAGCTGATGTCCCATCTAGATGGGACATCAGCGGCGCAAAAGTTTGTGGCGCTGGCGGTCGGTATCCAAGCGCTGAGTGCGGTCTGACGGTGTTGTAGTGATGGCGCCATTGACCAATGACGACCTTGGCTTCCTTGAGGCTGTAGAAGATCTCACCGTTCAACAGCTCGTCACGCAGTTTGCCGTTGAAGCTTTCGCAGTAGCCGTTCTCCCAGGGACTGCCGGGCTCGATGTAGAGGGTCTTGGCGCCGACATTCGCTAGCCACTGGCGTACGATCTTGGCGGTCATCTCCGGGCCGTTGTCGGAACGGATGTGCTCAGGGACCCCACGCATGAGCATCACGTCTGCCATCGTTTCCAGAACACCCAGGCTGTTGATCCGGCGTGCGACACGGATCGCTAAACACTCTCGGGTGAACTCATCGATCAACGTCATCAACCGAACTTTGCGGCCATCATGGGTCTGGGCTTCGACGAAGTCATAGGACCAGACATGGTTGCGCCGCTCCGGTCTGAGCCGGACGCAGGAGCCATCGTTGAGCCAGAGGCGTCCTCTCGGCCTTTGTTTTCTGGGAACTTTGAGCCCCTCACGGCGCCAGATGCGCTGCACACGGTCACAACTAACGTCCCAGCCCGCTTCTTCCAAAAGCGAGTGGATGCGTCGATAGCCGTATCGACCATACTGGGCAGCCAGCGCCATGATCGCGTGTGTCAGCGTGTCTTCGTCACAACGCGCAATGACTGCGTAGCGCTGTGTTCCGCGTGGTTGGCCGACGAGCCGGCAGGCCTGGCGCTCCGAGACATGATACTTCTCCCGGACCCGATCGACCGCCTGCCGGCGCCGCTCGGGGCTTACAAGTTTCCCGAGGCGATGTCCTTCAACACCTGCTTCTCGAGAGACAGATCAGCCACCAGCCGCTTCAGGCGAGTGTTTTCCTTCTCCAGATCCTTCATTCGACGCGCCTGATCCAGATCGAGGCCACCGTATTCCTTGCGCCAGCGGTAGTAACTCTGATCCGAGATCTCCGCTTCACGGCACGCGATCGCCACCGACTTACCCGACGACGTCGCAACTTCAATCTGCCGCAGCAGCGTCACTATCTGCTCCGGGCTGGGTCTCTTCTTCGGCATGACAAAGCTCCTTTCCAAGCCAATTTCTATCAATTCGCTTGGTACAAAAAGAGCCAGTCAGGTCAGGAGAACTTGGGTCCGTCTACGCAAACAAGTGGGGCAATGCGGTTTACGGATATGTCAAATACTGGGACATATTTGGCGACGCCCATACCACAGGATTTGCCGCCGTTTACAATTCCAAGACTGAAAAATGGGAGAGCAATGGTCCCGGTTGCAGCGAGTGGAACTATTGGACTTGAAACCAACGCAGGCGAGACAATGCTACCCCCAACTACCAGAACGGCGGCTAAAGCAGCTTTTGAACAAGCGCGGACGCGATTGAGCCAAGCGCGGTAACGACCGCGACCAGCATCGGAACCCACCAATCCCCGTTTTTGACTCTGTTCCTCATGAAGGACAATAGTCCTATATCCCATCAAGTCAAATCCGGGATAATTGCCCATTAATTCCTAAAGATCGGCTTGAATTCCCAATATTATACTTGACGTACCCAAAAACCTTGGTATTATAGCTCCCATAAGGAGTTAATACCCATGTCGGTCCTGAACCAAAAGCACTTCCACAACGAAGCCGCCGCCTACGCCTTTGTGGAGGCCCACGTCTGGCCCGATGGCCGCGTATGCCCGCATTGCGGCGTTGTGGGCGAGAGCGGTGCGCTCAAGGGCAAATCGACCCGTCCGGGCGTCTACAAGTGCTATGCCTGCCGTAAGCCTTTTACCGTCAAGGTTGGGACCATTTTCGAGGCCAGCCACGTCAAGCTGCACGTCTGGCTGCAGGCGATCTTCCTGCTTTCGAGCAGCAAGAAGGGTATGAGCAGCAACCAGCTTGCCCGCACTCTGGAGATAACTTTGAAGTCGGCTTGGTTCCTGTCGCACCGTATCCGCGAAGCGATGCGCGACGGCTCAATAGGCAATCTGGGCGGCTCTGGCGTGGTTGTGGAAGCCGATGAGACCTATTACGGCCCGAAGGCCAAAGCCCGCACTCTGACCTCCCTTGGCGTGCCCTACACCAAGAAAGGCAACCGCAAGCCCAAGCGCCCAATCGTGTCGCTTGTTGAGCGCGGCGGTCGCGTCCGCTCGTTCCACGTCGATCACGCCGATAAGGTGACCGTTGCGAACATCGTTATGGCGAATGTCGCAAAGGAAACTCGCCTGCACACTGACGAAAGCAATCTCTACAAGGGTGCCGATGGTGTGTTCGCGCAGCATGAGACCGTGCGTCATTCGGCTGGCGAGTACGCCCGTGGTGACGTGAACACCAACAGCGTCGAAGGCTACTTCTCAATATTCAAGCGCGGAATGAAGGGCGTGTATCAGCACTGTCAGGAAAAGCATTTGCACCGCTATCTCAGCGAATACGATTTCCGCTATAATAATCGCGTCGCGTTGGGCGTGAACGACGAAGCCCGTGCCGTGAAGGCGCTCAAGGGTGTCGTTGGCAAGCGCCTGACTTATCGAACGGTTGGTAGCGCGAATGGCTGAAAAGAAACCGCGCCGCAAGGTGCCCAAGGACTACGCGAAATTAAGCCAGAAGCAGAAGTTCATCGCGGCTGCAAAGGCGGCGGAGACTGATGAAACTGGCGAAACGTTTATGAGCACGATAAAGCGCGTCATGCAGCATCGCCGCACAGTGAACGCCAAGAGATGAATCCGTTAGAGACTGTAAGGATTCTACAGGCAACGCCACGGTGTCCCAAATTTTTATGGACCTGAGTTTCTTCAGCATGGTAATTTGACTCCAGCGATGCATGCGGCTGCATCCGTGAACGCATCGCTGGAGGCTGTTGCTTTATCCGACCGTGCACGGATTTACGCGGACTGAGCAGCAGTAGCAAATTACAGAAGCCCGGCTACCTCCGGGCTTTTTTCATTTCCGGCATCGTGCGCGCCGTTTCCGTTCGGCTTCACATAGTACCAGGTACGATTTCTCGCACCGCACCTTCGGCTTCAGCCGAACCAGTGAGACGGTAAGTGTGTTCGGATTGATGTGCTTCCGATACCGCAGGAACGCTTTGCCCTTGATCTGCGTGGCGCTAAGGCCGGTCGGAGCGGCCTCTCGGAGAATGTTGAGCGCCATTTCCTTCACGCTGAAGGCACCGATGGCGGCCTGCATTTCGGCAGCCGTTGAGGGCGGCAGCGGAGGAGGTTCGATTGCATCCGGCACCGGGCCGATCTCAACTGCCTGTTCGTCCGAGGCCGGGAAGCCGTTGGGATAGATCGCCCGAAGCTGGGCGACCGCGATCGCGTCGCGCTCGCCCTCGGCGTTCAATTCCGCGATGCGCTTCGTCAGCTGGATACGTTCAAGCTCCCTCTGGCGGCGTCGGTATTCAAAGCGGGTAAACGGGTCTTCGATCATGTCCGTAGCATGCTTGGACTTAGGTGTGTCCGTCAAGGAATGTAAGCGACTTGGTACGGCTCAGATCGAGAACACGTGTACTTATCCACAGCCAAATGCTGACCGCGCCGGAAATCCTCAGCACCTTGGGGTACGGTAAGTATAATATTGGGCTTGAATTCCTAAAGCGAGACCCCATCTGTTCCTCTTGAAGCAGGAGGAACGGCCGTGACGCTGTAGCGACAACGCGAGACCAGACAGGTTCGGATGCGAGCTCGCGCGCATCCTTGCGACACGGGCATTCCGGTTTCCGCTCTCCCTAGGCGGGGCACGTTTCCCGGCTTTCGCTCAAACCGGGGCGGTGGAAGCAAAGGTGCATGTGGTTGGTCGTTCGGCCCTCCGCTTGCCTGCCATGTGCCGGGAACCAGGGCGGGCGTTGCGCGGGCGGCGGCCGCCTTTTTTGTGGCCGCATTGCAAAGCCGAGAAAGGATGACCATTTCCAGTCCATGCCGGAGACCCGCATCATCCCCTGCCCGCATTGTGACACTCTGAACCGCGTTCCCGCCGAACGCGACGCCGACCAGGGTGTGTGCGGGCGCTGTCACCGGCCCTTGTTCGAGGGTCATCCCGTCGCGCTCACCGCGGCGCGCTTCGATCGTCACGCGAGCGCGCAGCTTCCGCTTATCGTCGATTTCTGGGCGGAGTGGTGCGGTCCCTGCAAGACGATGGCGCCGGTGTTCGAGAAGGCGGCGAAAGAGTTCGAGCCGCGCGCGCGGTTCGCCAAAGTGGATTCGGATGCCGAGGGACCGCTTGCCGCGCGCTTCAGCATCCGCTCGATCCCGACACTTGTGATGCTGCATCGCGGACGCGAAGTGGCGCGCCTCTCAGGCGCATTGCCGCCGGCAGAACTGCACCGCTGGATCGAGACGCACCTTCCCGCCTAACGCCAATGATCGAGTTCGATCCACCAGTCGCCGTCGATGTTCTTTTCGAAGGAGGCGATCCGCACGCGCGTGTCGAGATAGGTGTTGAGGTCCTTGGGCGGCGGTTCCTTGACCACGATGATGCGGAACAGGGGCGGGCCGTAGCGGTACTTCTTGTAGTTCGCGTTCTGATCGACGCCCGACGACCACATCTCGATCCAGAGCTGGCAGCCGCGCAGATATTTGATGCCGTGCGCGCCGATCGCGTCCATCTCGGCGAGATAGTGCTTTTCGTCCGCCGCCGGAATCTGCGGCTGGGTCCAGGCCGGATCGCGGCTGATGGTGAGGTCGTAGCGAAGACGGCAAAGTTCGGTGCGCAAGGTCTCGAACGCTTGCCGCTTGTCGAGGAAGGCGTCGCGCATCGCCTTGTCGCCCGGCGCATCGTCGCCGCAGCCGGCCAGCGCGACGGCAATGATGGAAAAGAGAAGCGCCGGAACAAACCTCATTGCGGCAATACGGCCTTGGCCGTTGATCCTGCATAGAGACGCGCAACCAGCATGACTTATCCGCCTTCGGCGACGCCGCTCAATCCGGCGCCCGGCTGCCAGCCTAATCGAAGTCTGTGATGGTGCAACCGGGCGCGAGCCGTTTGAGACTCGCGCCCCAGCCGGTCAGGTGTGCGTCGGTGGCGCGACCTTGGTGAAGGACCCGAGCTGGCAGACCTGGTGCGAACGCAGCACGCGGATTGTCTGGCGGTCACTGCTGCACAACTCGTCATAGTGCAGGACATAGACGAAGCCATCCCACAACAGACCATTGCACGCGTTCTTCATGTCGTTGCGATAGACCGTGCCGTCCTTCATCTTGAACAGAATGGTCTTGGCATCGACCACATGCGTGCTGTCGATGTAATAGGTATTGAGGCAGATATTCTGGTCGGCTGGCGGGCCCGCCACTGCGGGCGTGATGCAGACAGCGCCAAGCGCCGCCAACGCCGCCACTTTTGCGATCGTTTTCATAAGAGTCTCCACAACGTCGCCCCTACGCCGGCATATTCGCTCAAGACGAAAGCGGCGACAACAGTGCAAGGCCGCAATTACGGCTCTGCGGCTTGACTTATCACGTAACATTGACAGATGGTCCGCCCGCTCTTCCGTATGGAGATAACACCATGTCTGCCGCCGCCGGTTCCTCGATTCGCATCACACTGCCCGATGGGAAGACGCTGGATTTCCAGAAGGGCGTGACCGGCGCGGAGATCGCAGCCTCCATCGGCCCCGGCCTCGCCAAGGCGGCATTGATCCTCGAAGTCGACGGTGCGCAATGGGACCTGTTCCGGCCCATCGAGCGGGACGCCAAGATCCGCATCATCACCAGGAAGGACCCCGAGGCGCTGGAGCTGATCCGCCACGACGCCGCGCATGTCCTGGCCATGGCGGTGCAGGATCTCTATCCCGGCACCCAGGTGACCATCGGTCCGGCGATCGACGACGGCTTCTATTACGACTTCGCGCGCAAGGAGCCGTTTACGCCCGAAGACCTGCCGAAGATCGAAGCCAAGATGCATGAGATCGTGAAGGCCGGCCTGCCGACCACGCGCGAAGTGTGGCCGCGCGACAAGGCGATCCAGCACTTCAAGGACATCGGCGAGACCTACAAGGCCGAGTTGATCGAGAGCATCCCGGCGGGAGAAGACGTCTCGATCTATTACCACGGCAACTGGCACGACTTGTGCCGCGGTCCGCACTTCCAGAACACGTCCAAGATCGGTGACGCCTTCAAGCTGACCAAGATCTCCGGCGCCTATTGGCGCGGCGATGCCAAGAACGCGCAGCTTCAGCGCATCTACGGCACCGCATGGCGAGACAAGAAGGAACTGGAGGACCACCTCCACCGGCTCGAGGAAATGGAAAAGCGCGACCATCGCAAGATCGGCCGCGACCTCGAGCTCTTCACCTTCTCGCCCGATGTCGGCGCAGGGCTTCCGCTCTGGATGCCGAACGGCATGGTGATCCGCCAGGAACTCGAATTCCTTGCGACGCAGGAAGAACGCCGCGACGGCTACAAGCGCGTCTCCACTCCGGAAATCACGAAGGAAGCGCTCTACATCCGTTCGCGCCACCTCGCCTACTACAAGGAGGACATGTATTCGCCGATCGATATCGAGGGCGAGAACTACTACCTCAAGCCGATGAACTGCCCGCATCACCACATGATCTATCTGGCGACGCGGCATTCCTATCGCGAGCTGCCATTGCGGCTGGCCGAATACGGCCACTGCTACCGCTACGAAGCGTCGGGCGGCCTCTCCGGCCTGATGCGCGTGCGCGGTTTTGCGCAGAACGACGCGCACATCTATTGCCGGCACGACCAGGCACAGGAGGAGTTTGTCCGCGTCATGCGCCTGCACGCGCGCTACTACGACCTGATGGGCATCAAGGAATATTACATGCGCCTGTCGCTGCCCGACCTCACCAAGAAGCACAATTTCGTCGATGAGCCCGAGAAGTGGCGCGCCGCCGGCGACATCATCCGCGCCGCGATGAAGGAAACCGGCTATCCGTACGTCGAGTCCGAAGGCGAAGCCGCGTTTTACGGCCCCAAGGTCGACTTCATGATCAAGAGCGTGATCGGCACCGAGTATGCGATCTCGACCAACCAGCTCGATTTCATGGCGACCCAGACATTCAACCTCACCTATATCGGCGAGGACGGTCACGAGCATCCCGTCTACGTCATCCATCGTGCGCCGCTCGGCAGCCATGAGCGGTTCACTGCGTTCCTGATCGAGCACTATGCCGGCGCATTCCCGACCTGGCTGGCGCCCATCCAGGCGCGCGTCATCCCGATCAGCGAGAAGGCGTCCGACTATGCGCACAAAGTCGTCGACGCGCTGTTCCAGACACCTGTCGTGAACGGCACGACCGGATTGCGGGTCGACATCGATCTGGCGAATGAGCGCATGCAGAAGAAGATCCGCGACGCACAGTTGCAGAAGATCCCCTACATGCTCGTCGTCGGCGAACGCGAGGCGGCGGAAGGTAAAGTCGCGGTTCGCCTGCGTTCCGGCAAGGATCTGGGACCGATGCCGCTTGAAACTGTCATAGAACGGATCAAAAAGGAGGCGGAATCCCGGGTGGATGTGGCCGAATAGCCCTTGCCAATCCGCCCGCGCCACCTATTCTTACAAGGCTAGCAGTCGCCCGCGCGACTCGTAGAGGACATTCGCCCACGGCCCAGATCCGAACCCGGTTTTGCGAGGCATAGGCAAGGTCCTCGCAAAATGCGTTTTCGTGCGGGTTCAACACAGGAGAGAAAGTCATAGTACCCAGACGTTTCCAGCAGCCCGACAAGGCACCCGCCAAGGATGGGCCACGTATCAATGAGGAGATCTTCTCGCGCACCATCCTTCTGATCGGAGATGACGGCCACAAATACGGCCCGATCGGCATCGATGAAGCCCGCGCAATCGCCGAAGAAAAAGGCTTCGACCTGGTCGAGGTTTCGCCAGAAGCGAAACCGCCCGTGGTCAAGCTGATGGACTACGGCAAGTACAAGTACGAACAGCAGAAGAAGGCCGCCGAGGCGCGCAAGAAGCAGAAGGTCATCGAGATCAAGGAGATCAAGATGCGCCCGACCATCGACGACCATGACTACGACACCAAAATGAAGGCGATGCGCCGCTTCTTCGACGAAGGCGACAAGGTCAAGGTTACCCTGCGCTTCCGCGGCCGCGAGATGGCGCACCAGAATCTCGGCATGGAGCTGCTCAATCGCGTCCACAAGGACGTCGAGCCCGTCGCCAAGATGGAACAGTGGCCGAAGATGGAAGGCCGCCAAATGATGATGGTCCTGGCGCCGCGGTGAGCCTGGACTGTGCGAGAACCGAGGCGCTGGCAGCGAAGGCTGCCGGCGCCTCTTTCATTTCGCGTCTGGAGAGCGCGCGATGAAAGTTTTGCCGTTCCTGATGTTCGAAGGAAAGTGCGAGGAAGCGATGAACTTCTACGTTTCACTGATCCCGCAAAGCCGGATCATCGACATTGTGCGCTTTGGCGCCGGCCAAGCGGGCAAGCAAGGCACAGTGATGCGTGCCACGCTCAATGTCGGCGGTCAGACGGTGATGTGCATCGACAGCGCCGTGAAGCACGCCTTCACCTTCACGCCGTCCATCTCGTTCTTCGTTGAGTGCGAGTCAGAAGCTCAACTGGACCACATTGCGTCGGAACTCGGCGCCGGCGGAAACATACTCATGCCGCTCGGCTCGTACGGATTCAGCCGCAAGTTCACCTGGCTCAACGACCGTTTCGGCGTGTCCTGGCAATTGAATCTGCCGTGATGGTTCAGTCGACGGACTTGTACGCGACCGGCAGCGGACGCGCAGCAACTGACCCTTGTGATGCGCCTGGCGCTTCGACACGCGCAATGTCTGGTTTCAGTCCGGTGCTTGCCTTGAAGACAACGCGGCCATCGCGAATGAAGACCATCACTTGCGGGACACTGTGCTCGACCGCTGCCGAAAAGCCGATCTCCGACAACGGGTGACCGTCAACACCCGATCGGGCGAACGTCGCCGCGCTGAAGATCATCGCGCTGCATCGATCGCGTGCCTCCACGCAATCCTGGATGACTGCGTTCAACTTATCGAACCCGGCGGTATCGCGCGGCATGAAGCGTTCCATCACGCCGAGATAGGACAGGATCTGCGCATTCGATGACAAGGGGTCGAAGCCCAGGCGAACAAGCTCTGAAGCACGCGTGGCTCCGGGCCGAACGCGCGCATAGGCGGCGGAAAGTTCATCGACGCTCAAGAGCTTTGGTGGTGAAGCATCGCCCTGGCGTGGAAGCAGAGTGAGCGTCCCGCAGCCCACAAGAGCCAACGCCGCTATCAGGAATGTGACCGCAGTCACGTGGCGCAGCGACCCGCCGCGTTCGTCGTCCACCATGTGCCCCAACGCCCGACTTTTATCGTTGCCGAAAGCTAAACAGCTTTCCGCCAATATGAGAAGTATCCGTCGGCAGTCGTGTAACCACCCGGCGTTACGGATTTAAGACTGCATTGCAGCAGTCGGTAACGGTGGAAATCTCACAGTTTGCGCCGGTGAGAACAACGGCGATAACCTTGTTTTTCGCGTCATACCTGTTCGAAAGAAGCGCTGCCAGCGCCGCAGATCCACCAGGCTCGACCAGCAGCTTCAGCCGCTGAGCAGCAAAACTTACGGCGACCTGCAGATCGGGGTCGCTAACCGATACGGCGCCCACGCCACACTTTTGCGCGAGGGCGAACGGGATTTTGCCTGGCATCGGCGCCATCAGCGCGTCCGCAATCGAGGGAGCGCCGCCTTTTGCGGGCGTCCTGCTTCCTGCTGCAAGTGACGCACCCATGCCGTCGAACCGCTCCGGTTCGACGCCGATCACCTTTGATTGCGGGCTGACGCCGGAGATGGCTAAAGCGATTCCGGTCGTCAGGCCCCCTCCACCACAGGGCGACAGAATGGCGTCGAGCGAGGCACCGCGCCCGCGCACCTCTTGCGCAATTTCAAGACCAACCGTGCCCTGCCCCGCGACCACCATTGCATTGTCGAACGGTTCAATGAGCGCCGCGCCAGTTCGTTCCACTATTTCTCGCGCGATGGCTTCACGATCGTCGGTGTAGCGATCATAGAAGACAATTTCGGCGCCCAGGCGCCGCGTCCCCGCTATCTTGGGCGCAGGAGCATCCTTCGGCATGACGATCGTTGCCGGGATCGTAAACAGACCGGCGGCCGCCGCAACACCCTGAGCGTGATTGCCAGAGGAAAACGCCACGACACCGTTTTGCCGCCGCTGCAGAGGAATTTGCAGAACGGTGTTCAGCGCGCCGCGAAACTTGAACGACCCCGTTCGCTGAAGAGTCTCCAGCTTCAGGAACACCCGGGCACCGACGCGCGCGTTGAGCTCGGCGCTCTCATGCAGTGGTGTGCGGACTACCCAAGGGGCGATGCGGGCAGCGGCCAGCTCGACATCGGAAAAGTCGGGAACATTGTTCGACATGGCAGCCTCGATAACCAACTCGGCCAGTCTAGACCAAATAGCTGCACTGGGCCTATCGGAGAGACGACACTATCGCCTGCACGCTGCGCATCACTGTTCGTCAAAAAAGGATTTGTCAGAATTCGGCGCGCCGGACTAAGGTCCGCCCGCGCGCCACCGGGTGTCGGTCGCAAATTTTAGAGTTCACATCCAAACCCTCGCGAGAACTCGTGTGCTGAAAGTCTATGAGCAGCAAAACGCCGGCCTGAAAGGCGCGATCCTCTCGGCGGGTGAAGCGATTCCGTCAGGCGCGATCTGGATTGATCTGTTCGAACCAACGGATGACGAACGCTCACGAGTGAACGCGTTGATGAACGTCGAAATGCCGTCGAGGGCGGACATGGAGGAAATCGAAATCTCCAGCCGGCTCTACCAGGAAAATGGCGGGATCTTTCTGACCGCTTTGATCCTCTCAAACGCCGAGTCGGACAATCCGGTTGCAGACGTGGTCAGCTTCGTTCTGACTCACGACAAACTCGTCACCATTCGCTTCATCGATCCTCAGCCGTTCAAGACGTTCGCTGCCCGCTGCGACCGCGGGACGCCGATCTTGCCAAAAGCGGACGTGGTCTTGATGTCCCTGATTGACGTGATCGTTGACCGCATGGCCGATGTGCTCGAGCGTGCCGGTGCCGAGATCGAGTTGATTTCGAAGGACATATTCCAGCCGCCCAAGGGTACAACAATGCAGTCGCAGGATTTTCAGAACGTCCTGCGCCGCCTTGGCCGCAAACACGATCTGACCGGAAAGATGCGCGAAAGCCTGCTCAGCTTCAGCCGTGTCTTGTCCTTCCTCCAGCCCGCGATGGAAGGCAGGTCGAGCAAGGAAGTTCGGACGCACATCAAGACACTGACCCGCGACGTGCAATCGCTTCAGGACCACACGTCATTTCTCGGCGGAAAGCTCAACTACCTGCTGGACGCCACGCTTGGTCTGATCAATATCGACCAGAACAATATCATCAAGATCATGTCGGTGGCGTCGATCGTGTTTCTCCCGCCGACGTTGTTTGCGTCGATCTGGGGCATGAATTTTCATTTTATGCCTGAGCTCGGCGCCGAGATCGGCTATCCCATTGCACTCGTCATCATCGTCATATCCGGTATTCTGCCCTACGCCTTCTTCAAACGGCGCGGTTGGCTGTAGGCTGCCTCCATGCACCACACAAGCCGGGGCATCGCGCTGAAGATCGGCGCCACGCTCGCCTTTTCCCTGCAATATGTCGGCATAAAGCTCGCCGGGACGGTGCCGGTCGGCGAGGTGGTCTTTTTCCGCGCCTTCTTCGCGCTCATCCCGCTCTTCATTCTGTCGATCTACACCGTCGGCCCGGGACCGATGATGCGTACCGATCGGCCATTGCTGCATCTTGTTCGATCCGCCGTCGGCGCAACCGGGATGTTCCTGAACTTTGCGGCGCTTAAGCTTCTGCCGCTTGCAGACATCACCGCTTTCGGCTTCGTGCAGCCCATCTTCGCCGTTGTTCTCGCCGCGCTGGTCCTAAAGGAGGTCGTGGGCCCCTATCGTGGCGCAGCCGTGGTCATCGGATTTGCCGGCGTGTTGTTGATGATTCAACCGCATGGCGGGCTCTTCGCGATCGCGTTGCATGGCCTCTCTGCCGGTGCCGGCCTTGCGCTGACGGGCGCCCTTGGATCGGCCTTCGTCGTCATCTACATCCGCCAGATGAGCGCGACGGAGAAGAGCGAGACGATCGTCTTCTACTTCATGTCCTTCTGCGCTGTCGTCGGCGCATTGACGATGATCTGGTGGCGCGTGCCGTTGAGCTGGACAAATGCGACCTGGCTAATCCTCGCAGGCGTGTTCGGCGGTTTCGGCCAGATCGCAATGACCTTCAGCTACCGATACGCCGAGCCATCGCTGTTGGCGCCCTTCGACTACACTTCGATGATCTGGGCCGTGTCGTTCGGATATTTGATTTTCGGCGAAGTCCCTGCGCTGCTCGTCCTGATCGGGGCGGCGGTCGTGACGGCAGCCGGAGTTTTCATCGCATTCCGCGAACACCGCATCGGCCGCGAACTGTCGTCACGTGTCGAGTCTGTCTGACCGTGCCGCGACGGAGTCCAACTCAAGAACGAAGTCGCCTCCGAAATAGTAACCCAGTTCACCGCGCGCCCCTTCATAAAGCGTCGCGCCCTCACCACAGCAAATGAGGCTGCCATCGACCGCTTCCGAGCTCGGCACCAACACGCCCTGTTCGAACGTCACCGGAAACAACGTGCTCACCAGCGGCTTGAGCGTGTGGTAGTCGATGCCTTTTTCAATCGCGTATGCGTGGATCGTGCAGCCGCGGCCGTCGCGGCTTATGAAGACGCACTTGCCGTTGCGGATTTTGGTTCGGACATGGTGTCCTGATGGAAATTCCGCATCTGAAATCGAATTCAGTTGTGAACCAATCCGAGGTCGGAGCGGCGATGCGCGCCTGAAATTCAGGGCCGAGTTCGAGCAACCGTCGCGCATTGCCACGATCAATGTCGACTCCATGGTCGCAGCATTGATCGCCGCAGAAGCCGCAGGCCATGCAACGCATAAAATAGCGCAGCGAGAAGATCGCGGTGTCCACCGCATGGATGACAGGCGCGCCGTCGCGTGAGGCAAAGCTTCGCGAGAGCATCACAACGGTCATTGACGGTAGGAAGCAGCGGCAAGAATGCGTTCGATCAACGCGTCGTAGCTCATTCCGGCCTTTGCCGCCGCGGCTGCAAAGCCTGCGTCGGGCGCAATGCCAGGATTGGTGTTGATTTCCAGAACCAGCGGTTCGCCGTCTTTTGTGACCCGAAAATCGACGCGCGCATAGCCAGAGAGATCGAAAATCTCCCAGCACCGTTCACAGGCCCTTCGAAGCTTCGCGGCCAAAACCGGCTCCTTGGTTTCAACGCCAAAATGCCGGACCGTTTGCACGGACTCCAAAGACGAATCGTCCCACTTGGCCGTGTAGCCAACAATGCGCGGGCGGCCCTCGGGCCAGCGTTCGAATACCATCTCCGCCATTGGCAGTACTTCAGGCCCGCCCGGCCCCTGCAGAACCGAAATGTTGAATTCGCGTCCGTCAATGAACTCCTCGGCGAACCAACGCCCGCCGTGCTTGAGGTAGCAATCGGCTGCTCGGACTTTCACCTTTTCCTTTCCCGTCACGACGCAGCCATCATCGAGGCCATGACGAGGCGTCCTCGAGCGCGGACTTCACGATGTAGGTCGCGTCCTTAAGGTCTCTCCAGGCTTGCGGCTCCGTCCAATCGGGCGTCGCAACGCCGGCTTCACGCAGCTTTCGCTTCGTCAGCGGCTTGTCGTTCGTCGTCGCCATCGCGACGGCATCGGCGCCCGTAAATGCCGCGCCACAATCGTCGAGCATCCGAGGCGCTATTGGCGCGTGCTGGCCAAGCCCGTCGATACCTTCCACCAGATTGAACACGACATCGGCACTCGCGCGAGCGAGAAGTTTTTCGAAGCGATCCTGATCGGCGGTAAACGCGGCGAGTGAAACGTCGTGGCCATGCTTCTTGAGAGCGGCAGCCACAGCATCGGCTGCAATCAGCGTGTCGAGCTCGTCGGGCGGTGCGTTCGGCGCAACATCGGAATGAAGGACCAAAACCCTCATCTCACGCTGACCGTCGAGCGGCAAGTTCAGGATGCCGCCTGAAAAACGAGTCCATGATCTTTCCGATCAGTTGCTGATACGTCACGCCTTCGCGGGTCGCGATGAAGCACATGTCCGAATATTCCGGGCGCAATCCTGCGAGCGGATTGACCTCGATGAAATGCGGCTTGCCGTTCCCATCGCAGCGAATGTCGACGCGCCCACCATCGCGGCAGCGCAAAGCCCTCCATGCGGCCAGCGCGACTTCTCCGGCCGCCTTGGCTTCGGCCCTCGGCGCGCCGACGATGTCGACCTTGTCCTCCCAATATTCCTTGTTCTCAAAGCCATAGCCGTCACCGACATAATTGGCTTTCTTCACGATCTCGCTGACGCCCAGCACTGACGCGTCGGAGCCCGTCCCGGTGATCGCGACCGTGAACTCGCGGCCTGGAAGAAATGTCTCGACCAGGACTGGCTGGCCAAATCGTTGCAGAAGATTGGTTGCGGTGCGCTTCAGCGCGGCCAAGTCGAAAACCTTGGAGTTCGCATCGATGCCCTTGCCGGAGCCCTCGCCAACAGGCTTGAGAAAGAGTGGGAACGCCAGCTTGATCTTGGCGACGTCCGCAATCGTCTCGATTACGGTGAAGTCGACCGTCGGGACGCCGCAGTCGCGCACGACATGCTTGCACATTGCCTTGTCGAGGGTCAGCGCCATGGTGAGCGGATCAGAGAACACATACGGAATGTCATAAGCTTCCAGCAGCGCCGGCACCTGCGCTTCGCGCGATATGCCCTTCAGGCCCTCACAGAAATTGAAGACCGCATCCCAGCGCTCGCCCGCGGCCAATCGCTCAGCCAGTTTCTTCACGCCGCCGATACGATCAGCGACAAATCCCAAACCGTTGAGAGCGTCGCAAAGCGCAGCGATCGTGACCTCGCTGTCGAATTCGGCGGTCTCCTCCTCCCCATAGCCCATGGCAAGGTAGTCCGACCGGAGGTCGAATGTGACCCCGATGCGCATTGCGATGCGTCCTTTGCTTACTCGGCGGCCAGCCGGGCTTTCTTCTCGCGGCCCAACGTGCCGCCGGGATCGGGGTAGCGATAAACGTCACCCTCGAAATTGCGCAGCAGCAGGTCGTCGCCATCGCGGCCCACCACGAAATCCGGTGCAATCTGAATCTTGCCTCCGCCGCCGGGCGCGTCGACCGCAAAAATCGGCGTCGCATATCCGGTGGTGTGGCCCCGCAGCCCCTGGATGATCTCAAGCCCCTTCTCGACCGTCGTGCGGAAGTGGGCCGAACCGCGGATCGGATCGCACTGATAGAGATAGTAGGGCCGCACGCGGCGCTTGAGCAGACCCTGCATCAGCGGCTTCATGACCGTGATGTCGTCGTTGATGCCCTTCATCAGGACCGTCTGGCTGCCCAAGGGAATGCCGGCGTCCGCAAGCCGATCCGTTGCTTCCGTCACCTCTTCTGTCAATTCGTTCGGGTGGGTGAAATGGATGCTCATCCAGAGCGGGTGGTGCTTCTTGAGGATGCTGATCAAGTTCTTCGTGATGCGCTGGGGCAGGACGACCGGAATTTTTGTACCGATGCGCAGAAACTCGATGTGCTTGATCGCCCGCAGGCGTCCTAGCAGCCAGTCCAGCTTTTCGTCGCCAAGAGTTAGTGGATCACCGCCGGAAAGAAGCACATCGCGCACCTCCGTATGCTTCTCGAGGTAGATCAGAGCCTGTTCCCATTGCCGGGTCGAGAACTGGTATTCGCCGCCCGGATTGCCGACGACCCGCGCCCGGGTGCAATAACGGCAATAGGTCGAGCATGTGCCTGTCGTGAGAAACAAAACACGATCCGGGTAGCGGTGCACGATGCCAGGTGCGGCTGTGTCGTGGTCCTCGCCGAGCGGATCGTCTTCCTCGCCCGGCCCGCGGAGATATTCTTCTCCCGTCATGATGTGCGTGCGGCGCAGCGGCTCTCGCGCGTCCTTCAGGTCCATCAGGCTGGCGTAATAGGGCGTTATACCCACGGGCAGCGAGCCCGTGTGTTTCCTCACCGCCTGATATTCGTCGTCCGAAAGATGAAATATACGGGCCAGATCGTCGAGCGTGCGGATACGGGCGCGCATTTGCCAGCGCCAGTCGTTCCACTCGGCCACAGACGTGCCTGGATAGAATTTCTTGTAGAAGGCTTTGGTGTCGGGGTTTACGGGGAAGCGGAGGGCTGCCTTCTTCGCGGGTGCCGCGGCGGCTGCTGCTTCGGTCGCTTCCTGAAGTCGGGGGCGGGCGTCCTGCTTTGAGCGGATCGACCGAAGCGGAGGCTTGGCTTCGCGCCCCCGCGCTATCTGGAGACTCATCGTCCTATAAGACGCTCCGAAGTTGCCGCCCACGCGAAAGCCCCAACAACTCCCCATCAACGGGTGCAACAACGCAACGATCTTTAGTGCCTTCTCTTTGGTCGTCAAGTGAAACTGAACGCAAGACAGTCGAGACCGGTCCCGGTCCAACGTCATGAAGTACCAACGAAGGGGTCAACGAATGACGCTAAAACAGTGCGCCTCCAATTTTTCCATTGCGTCGACGCGCGCACGTTTCAGCGTTGTCCAGCAAGCATTAAATCAATTGCAACGGATCGCAGTTTTGGCCGTTGGCGGCTCTCCGGCGACCTTGCCTTCCTCCCTGTTGCCGCGGGAGCACGCCTGCCGCCGAACTGCCCCCGCTTCCGAGGCGGGCTCAGAGCTCGATCTATTCAGCAGGGGGCTCGGTGATGTCATGGGTCGCGGTCACGCGATAGATCGTGATGTGGACTTTGCGGCCGCGGGAGTAGTTGTAGCCCGACAGCTCATCGACCTTGACCGCATCGGCTTCCAGTTCGGCCAGATGAGCCAGAAACGCCGACTGTTCCTGATCTTCGACGAGTGCCAGCCCCCCAAGGCTCGCACCCACCTCGGCCGCGCCAGGCCCATTGGTCAGCCGGGTGTCCTTGCCGAGGAAGAAGACAAGGCTCGGCTCGGTGAAGCCAGCCAATGCGACGGGCGGATCGCCCGGTCGTGCATCTTTGGCAATCAAAGCGGCTGCACGGGGACTTACCCACAACTCGCTCAGCCTTGGACCAGCGCCTGCGGACAGAAGCCGGGTAGATCGCGATGACCGACATCACGGCCAGCCCCGCCGCGATGAGCGGACTGCGGAAAAATTGGGCGGCCAACGCGCCCATTCCAATCAGCGCGGCGAGCGACGCCGCCGCGAGCAGCCACCAAGTCGTTCCGCCACCGTACATACGCGGTAAGAGGATCGTGGCAGTCACCAGCGCGGCCAGCCCGAGCGCGAACTGCGCCAGCGCGAGATAGAAAAGGCCCGTCTGCCATTGTGGCGGCTTGTCCTCGCGCGGCGTCAGAGTCCAGACCGCAGCAAGGATGGCCAGCGCGGGATAGACCGGCAGGACATAGTGAGGAAGCTTGGTCGGCACGACCTCGAACATCACCCAGCATGCGCCGGACCAGGCGAGCAGGAATCGCGTAGCCGGATCGGTGTGCCTCCGGATCGCCACACCAACCGCCGGGGCAAGGAACATCACCGCCGGCCAGAAACTGATGCTGACCAGCGCGAGGTAGTATCCGGGCCATGCGCCATGCGTTTCCTGTCCGCCAGCAAGTTTGGCCGCGAAGTCGTCGCCCAAGGATTGCTGGTAGAACTGCCCGTGACTGGCAAGCGTGATCGCGATCGCCCAGGGAGCGACGATCGCAAGGGTCAGTGGTATGCCCCATTGCGGCTTCAGCGCCTTCAGCCATCGCCACTCCCGATCCCAGCCGATGAGCGCAAGGATCGTGACGATACACACGGCAGGGACGACGGGGCCCTTGACCAGAATGCCCGCGGCGAAGGCTGCCCAGCCGATAAGGACAAGCCGATCGGAGGGAGCCGGCATCTGCGGATCGCGTGCCGCGAGGTACACCCTCAACAGGACGCCCATTGCTCCGACAGCGCAGGCGAGTTGCACGGCATCGGTCGTCGCAATGGTGGCCTCGGCGGATGCGAGTAGCGTTGCGCCAAGCAGTGCAGCCGCCAGCCACGCCACTTCAGCCGCTGCGAACGCTCTGGCGCACCAGAAGGTCAGCAGAACGGCCAGTAGCCCGCCAAGCAACGACGGAAGCCGGTAGGTCCAGATATGGCTGCGATCGCCAAGGCCCGCCACCGCCGTCGTGGCAGCCTGGAGCCAATAGATGCCCACCGGCTTCTTGTACCTGGGTACATGTCCGAAGCGGATGTCGACAAAATTGCCGCTTTCGAGCATCTGCCGAGACGATTGTGCGAACCTGCTCTCGTCGCGGTCCAGCGGAGGCAGGCTGAGGACGCCGGGCGTCCAGAGCAGCACAAACAACAGGCCGAGCGTGGCGGCCGGCCTGCGCGCCAGCCAGGACAGGATCCTCCCCGGCCACACCAAGGGAGCGCGCGGTGGCGCCGCCGGAACGGGCGGTGCTTCCTCCTCGTCCCTGCTCATTGGAGATGTCTCCTGATTCGCACAGCTTCGGACGGAACTAGCGGCAATCGAACCATCCTGGAAGAAGCCTGTTTCTTGACCGCACAGGCCTGTATAAGGCGCGCGGTCAACGGCCGCACACGCAAAACCTTTCGCCGGGGCGGAATGACCGGACGACGCCACTCTAGTTCACGACGGGATTGAACGGAACCTCAGCATGTCGGTCGGGATATCCGTAGTCGTCCCCGTCAAGGACGAAGTCGAAAATGTCGGACCCCTCGTTCGCGAGATCGCATCCGCGATCACGGGCGAGCCGGCGGCAGAGATCATATTCATCGACGACGGGTCGTCCGATGGAACCGCAGACGCTCTGAAAGCTCTGAAGTTGCAAATCCCCAGGTTGCGGGTGATCCAGCACAGCCGCAATCTTGGTCAAAGCCGCGGCATCCGCACGGGCGTCCGCGCCGCAAGGTTCGATGTCATCGTCACGCTCGACGGCGATGGCCAGAACGATCCGGCCGACATTCCGAAATTGCTCTCGATCCTGCGCACCGATCCCGACGCACAGAACATTGGTGTCGTCTCGGGCGTCCGCGCCAAGCGGATGGATACGTTCAGCCGCAGGATGGCATCGCGCATCGGCAACAGCATCCGCGCGCGCCTGCTCAATGACGGCGCGACCGACACGGGCTGCGGGCTGAAGGCGTTCCGCCGCGATGCGTTTCTGGCCCTCCCCTATTTCGATCACCTGCATCGCTTCATCATCACGCTGATGATCCGCGAGGGCTACGGCGTGCGGTTTGTTCCGGTCAATCATCGCGAACGCACGCACGGCGCATCGAAATATACGAATCTCAACCGCATGCTGGTGAGCGTGAACGACCTGCTCGGCGTGCGCTGGCTGCAGCGCCGCTACCGCGGCAAAACCGAGGCGAGCGAACTTTGATGGGTTTTGTGCAACACCTCTATCTCCTCGCGCTGCGCAACGAGTCCGACACGCTCTGGATCGGCATCGGCTTTCTCGGTCAGGCCGTATTCGGCGTGCGCTTCCTGATCCAGTGGCTGCGAAGCGAACAGGCCGGACACAGCGTCGTGCCGATCGCGTTCTGGTACTGCAGCCTCGTGGGTGGACTCGTCAGTTTCACCTATGCGGTCCACCTGCAGGCCTGGCCTCTCCTCATCGGTCAAGGCATGCCGATACCGATTTACGTTCGAAATCTCTACATGATCTACCGCGACCGCGGCCGAAATCCGACGGCGACTCTCGACAGTCCGTCCGAATAGGACTGGGCAGGCTTCGCCTCATTGCGCGTCATGTGTGATACAAGCTGCTCGCGTCGCACCCAGAGGAGGATTTTCGATGCTTCGTATTTTTCCGCTGCTTCTGATTCCCGTCATTATCTACAACCTGATTGCGCTGGGCGGCGGAATGATCCTGCACCACGACATCCAGGACATGCTGAGCTCCAACCACGCACTCACGATCACGATGTTCTCGGGCGATCAGTGGAAATTCAGCTTCGGCGACTTCCTCGTGCTCCTCAGCCTCGCGCTGCTCTTCTTCGAAGTGATCAAGGCCACGCGCTCGACTTCGCGCGAGATCATCAATCACGGACTTTCGTTGCTGATCTTTGTGGTCGCACTCATCGAATTCATCGTCGCCAAGGGCTTTGCCACCACGCCGTTCTTTTTCATCCTCGTCATGACGCTGTTCGACGTCGTTGCCGGCTACACCATTTCGATCGTGTCCGCCGAGCACGATATCGGGCTTGGCAGGGCCGGCAAGGACTGAGCCATCTCGGGCAATTCCAAGTGGCGGGCGGTCCGAAAAGGCCGCCCGTTTGCTTTTGCAGCCCAGCCGCGATATTCCGCGCCCCTCCCCTTCGAGGCAAAAGCATCGGAGGCTCCCGGACAGGTGGCCGAGTGGTTTAAGGCGCACGCCTGGAAAGTGTGTAACGGTTAATAGCCGTTCGAGGGTTCGAATCCCTCCCTGTCCGCCATCCACCGTTTCACCGCATTTTTCTGTGCCGCTCCGGTGTGAACCGGGACGCTGCTTGAGACGCAATTGTCGGGATATAGCGCAATTGGTGATTTGACCGACTCGGTTCAAGGGCCGGCTCATTTCTTACAAAATAAGAATGAGAAGAATTTTCTTATGCATGACTTATCCAACGGGGGAGCGTTGCTGTGCCGCGGTTTACCTGACGATTTGCCCCGACAGGCGCGGATAAACTTCCGATATGGCAAAACTCAGACTCTGATGCTCCCTGATTGTCCTAGCGTCACCGCCCAGTTGATCTGACGCCACCCGCGCCGCACAGTTCCTTCAGCAATTAAGCGTCTTCGAGGAGTGTCGAGATGAAGGTCTGGGAGATACAGAACGCCTACGGAATCGAAAATCTGCACATGGCAGATGTGGCCGAGCCGAAACCCGGGCCGGGACAGATTGTCGTGAACATGAAGTCGGCATCGCTGAACTATCGCGACCTCTTGACGGTCATCGGCTACGGCGGCGGGTTTCCGCTTCCGCTCATCCCGTTCTCGGACGGAGCGGGCGAAGTCGCCGCAATCGGCCCGGGCGTCACGCGGGTTGCCGTCGGCGACAAGGTCTGTCCGCTGTTCTTCCAGTCCTGGCTGTCCGGTCCGATCAAGGCGGAGAGCCGCAACAGGCCGCTCGGCGGTCCGCTCTCCGGCGTGTTGCAGCAGCACATGCTTCTGGACGCAGACGGCGTATCGAAATTTCCGGCTCATCTCTCGTTCGAGGAGGCGGCAACTCTGCCCTGCGCCGGCCTGACCGCGTGGCGCGCGATCACGATCGAAGCGCCTGTCGGGCCCGGCGACACCGTACTCGTGCAAGGCACGGGCGGCGTCTCGATCTTCGCATTGCAGTTCGCCAAGGCGCGCGGTGCGACGGTCATCGCCACATCGAGCAGCGACGAGAAGCTTGAGCGTGCGAAAAAACTCGGCGCGGACCACGTCATCAACTACAAAAAGACGGAAGATTGGGGCCGTGTCGCGCGCGAGATGACGGGCGGGCGCGGGGTCGACGTGGTCGTCGAAGTCGGCGGCGAGAATACGCTCAACCAGTCGTTCGATGCTGCGCGCGTCGGCGGCAGCATCGTCGTCATCGGCGTGCTTGGCGGTTTTTCGAGTCCCGTGATGATTCCGGTCGTCTTCGGAAAAAATCTTCATATCCACGGCATTTCCGTCGGCAGCCGCGAACAGTTCGACGACATGGCCGCGCATATCGACAAGTGGAAACTCCAGCCTGTCGTCGACAAGGTCTTTCCGTTTTCTGCGGTGCCGGATGCCCTCCGGCTGATGCAGGCCGGCGGCCACTTCGGAAAGATCGCCATTCACTACTGAGCGGGTTTGCCGTCGCGCTCGACAATGATGCTGTCGGCGGTGAGCAGGCTTGCCGGATCCGCCGTGGCGAAGACGGAAACGATCGCTCCCGGCAGAAGCAAGGTCGTGTCGCCGTCACTCATGGCTATGATCGGAACGCCGCGGGCGATGATCAGGTCGGCCGTTCCCGTGCAGCCGTCCGGCGTGGCATGACCGGTGCACGCGTTCGCGCCTTGCGTGGCCGCGCCGTGAAAGCTGACGGTAAGCGCACCGCCCGAAGGCGTGGATGCCACCGCGGCAATCGTGCCATTGGTCACCATGCGGGAGGCATTCGATTCCAGCGGGTATTGTCCTTCACCGTTGCCCTGCATGCCGCTCGGGAAGACGCGGATCGCCTGTGCCCGCAGCTTGTTGTCGGCGCCCATCAGCGCCAGCGTTCCCACCGGAATCGCCGGATTTGAGATCCGCCAGCGCAATCGTCCGGCTGTGCACGATGTGCGTGACTGGCTGAACGCCGACGGTAACGGTCTGTCCGCTGTCCGCCTTCACCGTGAGATACTGGCCGTCGAAGCTTTTTATCGATCCGTGGACGCGTGTGGGCGCAGGATCGGCCAGCGCATTCGGAGATTGAAGCGCGCCGGCCGCCAGGCAGAACGCAAGCAGCACGGCGCGCTTCATGTAATCCTCAATGACGCGGTTTCATGAACTTCAAGATGAACTGGTCTGTGTGATGACGGATCGACGGATCAAAGACAAGCTTGTCGTGCGGATCCTTCGGATTGCGCAGAACGTTGTCCTCGCCGACGAGCTTGAATCCGGCGGCCAGAACTTCCTGCTTCACGGACGCTTCATCGATGCGATGCAGCGTTTCGGTGTCGCGCAAGCCCGAGCCGGCAGCCGCAGCGTGATCGAGAATGATGTACAGGCCGCCCGGCTTCAGCGCATTGAAAATCTGCTTGTTTATGATCGCAAGATCGGCAGGCTTGGCGAAGCTGTCGTGCAGGTCGTGATAGTTTTGCGACGTCCAGACGATATCCAGCAATTCCGGAGCGGTGACAGAATTGATCGGCGCATCGATGGCCGAGACGTTGTGGTACTCGGTTGCGACGGCCTTAATCGGCGCCGGCTTGCCCTTGTAGAATGAATCGAACTCTGCCGGTGAATAGGCATACACAAAGCCCTTGTCGCCGACGGCCTTCGCAAACAGCCGCGTGAAGTAACCCTTGCCCGGAATGAGGTCCATCACCTTCATGCCCGGCCTGATGCCCATGAACTTCAGCATGTCGGCGGGCAGGCGCTCCTCATCGAGCTTCTTGTCCTCGTCGGGCCTTGCCGGGTCATTGACCGCGGCGGAAATGTAAGCCGGGGTAGCATGCATCGCGATTGCGGGCGCCGCGCCGAAAGCCACGGCGAGTACTGTAGCCAGTATCAAAGTGCGTTTCATTCCGATTTTCCCTCTCCTGGATCGGCGCAAGACTAATCCGGCTGGTCGAGCGATGCATCATGGCGAATGCGTAATACTCGCCTGGACGCCATCACGCTCCGGTGAGTTCTACAGCAGACTTTCAGGCCTTCAGGGCGCCGCGGACCAATGCGCGATAGAGACGTTCAGACAACGTCCGCGGCTCACCGAGCCCCAAGCGCGCAAGCGCCTCGCTTTCGCCGCTCCCTGCTCCAGAAATCGCCATCCGGACCATTTGCAGCGGCGTTGCGTTCTGAAGCCGCTCAAGCGCGGGGATCAGCTTCTGCTCCAAAGGCGTAAAGTCCGTCCCAAACGGAAAATCGGGAAGCAGACCGCGCTCCCGCAGCGGCATCAAAGCGACTTCGATCCGTCCCGGATGGTTCTGGCGATGAATGGCCGGAACTTCGTACGTCCTGGCAATCTTTCCGGCATCCTTCGCCCGCCGCAGCAATTCGTCCTGAAACCGGGAGTCGGTGATCGCGAGCATCGCGGCCACGACATGCTCATCGCTCTTTCCCCGCAGGTCTGCGATGCCGTATTCGCTGACGACGATGTCGCGCAGGTGACGCGGAATTGTCGTGTGCCCGTAGGACCAGCGCACATTCGACTGCGTCTTGCTGCCCGCGCCACGCGTCGCGTTTATGGCAAGGATCGACCGAGCGCCGGGCAGCGCGAACGCCTGTTCGACGAAGTTGTATTGGCCGCCGACACCGCTCACGACACGCCCGTCTTCGAGTCCATCGGACACGACGGCCCCGAGCGCCGTCGCCATCATCGCATTGTTGACGAAGCGCGCATTCACACGCGCCGACTTTTTGGCAACCTCGTCACCGTAGAGCTGGTTGGTGAAGGAGATGTGCGTCATCTGGATCTTGGCCAGTGTCGCCGGGTCCATCTCCCGCAGGCGGCGATAGAAGGATTGCGGACCAAGGAAAAACCCGCCGTGCAGCAGCACTCCGCCCACCTCGCGCTTCAGAACACCCGCCGCCATCAGCTCCAGGAAACCGTCGACCGCCATTTCGCTCACGCCGTAGAGACCGTTGGCAAATGGCGCACGCTCCTCGATCGCAAGTGCCGGAGCGCGGGACGTCAGCCGCGACACGGCCTCGCGAAAAGCGCCGTTCTCGCGATGCCGCAGGATCATCGCGTGGACGGCGGCGTCGCCTTCCTCGCCGATGCCGATCTGCAGCGTGCCGCCATCAGCAATCAGCCGCGCCACGTGCGTACCGATGGCATATTCGGTGAGATTGATCGGCTGCTTCGGCGGAGCAAATAGCGGAAAGTCCGTCTGCGGACTATCGAGCATGTGGGAAAAATCGCCTTCGGGCCTGTCTCCCTCACCCGGCATGAAGGGCAACTGCGAATTGACCTGTCCGACCAGCAAGAACTTCGCCTTGCCCGCCTCGCGAGCGTCCAGAAGATCGAGCGTCAGATCGGTATTTCCGCTGAGGCTGAAGCGCCGCGCGCCGTCTTCACTGCGCGCCGCGACCAGTTGCGCGATCACATTCACGCCACGCGCCAGAAGATACTCGCAGGCATGGGTGTAGTTCGCTGAAATATAGCTGCGCTGCGCGGTTGCGTTTGTCAGCCAGCGGCCTGCCAGAAAGAAGAATTCATCGACCTGCACATTCGCTGGCAAGGTTCCATGGCGGGTTGCGACGGCATAATCGAGCGCAGGATAACCGCCAAACAACCGCTCGATCACCGGTTCGAGAAAGCGGCGCTCCAACTCGGTCTTGTACGACGGCTTTTCCAGTGTAAGTGCTGTGAAGATCCGCAGGTTTATCGAGGGGTCTTTAACGGCGCGCTGAAACAACGCGTTGGCGACATGGTTCGCCTTGCCGAGTCCCAGCGGCAAACCCAGCACGATATTGCGCCCAACTTCGGCAATGATTGCACCGGCGAGAATGTCTGGATCGGTAAATGTCCGCGGGGCAGCCATGGCATTCTTGTAAGACGCGCCGGAGTCGATGAATAGTGGGGACATGAACGCGAAACCCGAAGAATCCCGCGAGATCATCGCCGCCCTTGGGGCCATGGGCCTCATTGGCGAAGGCGAGCAATTTGCGATCGGAACTCTGAGCGGGGGTGTTTCCTGCGACGTGTACAAAGTCGAAGTGAAGCGTCGCCCCCCGATGGTCGTGAAACGAGCGCTGCCGAAGCTGCGCGTGGCCGCCGACTGGCGCGCGCCGCCCGAGCGCAGCGCAGCGGAAGTCGCATGGATCAGACTTGTTGCAATGCTGAATCCAAAATGGGTGCCGCAGATCCTGGGCGAAGATCGCGCACATCACCTCTTTGCGATGACGTACCTGCCGCCGGAGAAATATCCTCTGTGGAAAGGCGAGCTCGCGGCCGGCCGCGTAGACCACCGATTTGCAGCGTCGACCGGCTCCGCGCTGGCCGCTATCCATGCGGCGACGGCCGGCAAGCCCGAGATCGCGGCGGCGTTCGCCAACGACGAGCATTTCCGTGCGCTCCGCCTCGAACCGTATCTGCTGTTCACTGCCGACCGGCATCCCGACCTTTCGCGGGTGATCCGGGATGTCGTCGACGGCATCGCAAGGGCGCGCATCGCGCTCATGCAGGGCGATATCAGCCCGAAGAATATTCTTTGCGGGCCTGACGGACCCGTCTTCCTGGACGCCGAGACGGCCTGCTACGGAGATCCGGCGTTCGACCTGGCTTTCTGCCTCAATCACTTCCTGCTGAAAAGCGTGTGGCATCCGGAGTGGAAGGATCTCTACGCGCAATCCTTCTCAGCGATGTGCGAGGCCTATCTCGCTGGCGTGACGTGGGAGCCGCGGGACGCAATCGACAGGCGCACGGCGCGCCTGCTCCCGATGCTGCTCCTCGCGCGCGTCGACGGAAAATCTCCGGTCGAGTACCTCACCGATGAGAAAGACAAAGCATTCGTGCGCGCGCGCGCCCGCGAAATGATCGCGCAGCCTCCCGCTAGTCTTGCCGATTTGGCGCGCCGCTACTTCGCGGATTCGAGATAGCGCTTTTTGTCGTCCGCGTGCATGGGCTTCACGGCGACGTCGGATGGCGCACCCAGCGTGCGCGTCCACGCCGCGAGTTCCAGCGCGATGCCGTCGGGATCGTAGAAGTAGATCGAGCGCACGAACGTTGTCGGCGTGAGTTCAAGGCTGGCCTGCATGGGTGAATCGTCGTGATTGATCACGCGGGAAGCCTTGATGCCCTTGGCGGTCAGCTTGTCATAATATTCGTCGATCTTGTCAGCAGGCACGTTGATCGCGACATGGTTCATCGAGCCATGCGCCGACGGACCGGGAATCATGTTGGGTGTCGCGCTTGAAACGCCGGGTTGGGCATCTGGTGCATTGGGGAACCAGAAAAAGGCAAGGCTGTCGCCGTTGCCGAGGTCGAAGAAGAAATGCTGGCCCATGCCGTTCGGCAACTCGATCGTCTTGATCAGCGGCATGCCGAGCACGCTGGTGTAGAAATCGACGGTGCGCGCCATGTCCTTGCACACCAGCGCCAGATGATTGACGCCCTGAAAATCGAATTCCTTGTTCTTCGACATCGATCTCTCCCGTTAGGACGCCGTAAAGTACCATGTGTCCACGGCCTCACAAATAGGTCCGGACCACCAACTGGAATTGCGATTCGGTCTGGTGCGCGGCGTCGCCGTCGATCAGGCGCTGGGCGCGTGTATCGTCAACCAGCAAATACTCGGCGCTCAGCCTTAACCAACGGCGCGGCAGCCAGCTTACCGTAGCGTCAAATGCATGACCGTCTTCGCTTAAGGGCGATGGCGCGAGGGCTGCTGTGCGGGTTCGGGTCTGGAAGATATCGGCGCGCGCGGCCAGCCACCAATCGTCGAGATCCCAGCCGACCAGCGCATAGGCCGACTTGAAATCGGTCTGGGTGAACGTGGTTGGCGTAGGCCTGATGAGTGTCCCGCCGCTGACCGCCTGCGATAGGATCGTGACCGGTCCGATCTGCTGGCGAAAACCGAGATCCCAGAACGTCGTGTGCCACGCAAACTGATTGCCGCTGCGTTTGGTGGGATCGGCGTCATTGTCGTAACGCATGATCTCAAAGCCCGTCGTGTCGCTCGGTTCCCACGAGAGATCGAGATACCAACCGGGAGTGGAATTGATTTCCTGGAACAAATGACGCTCGAGCGGTGTCGGCTGGTGCTGCAGCGTTGCAATGGAATCCGGCAGCCGCGTCTTTTCGAACAGACCCGTGACGCGATCATCGAAATTCCAGCCGCGGAATGAAATGAGAATGCCCGCCGGATCGTTATCGCCGAACAGAGCCCCGACGACGGTCACCGCGCCGCCATTGTGCCGCCACTCCAGCGTGCCTTCGGCACCGATTGTCCGCAGTTCGCTCCCGATCCACGAATTGATTGCAGACGGCGTGACCGTCCAGAAACTGGACCAGCCTGTCTGTTCGTTCTCAAGCGAGATCGTCGGAAAGAATGCGCCCGCGCGCACCGACCATGACCACGCGTCGCCGGATTTCGGCGCGTATCGCGCAAACGCCTCCAGCAGATCGACGGCTGGACCGTATTGCGGATTGACGCGCGCGTCTGCCTGAACCAGCCAGACATCATCGAAAGTTGCGGACCCTTCTGCGACCAGCTCCCCGAGCTTTACGCCGGGATTTGAGTCATCTGCACCAAATCGCAGCTTTCCGAGTCCGCCGTCCAGGTAGGAATCCGTAGATGGCGGTACGACAAGCCGAACATCGGCAAAACCGTTGAATCGAAATTCTGCTGCGCTGCAAACAGACGCCGTGGCGGAAAACACCAGCAGACTTATTACCTGACGAAAAATCATGTGCCGCCAAAATAGAAGGTTTCCGTGGCTTCTACGCCGCCGCGGACGGCCCAAGTGTTAACACGGACCGGCGCGCGCATAATCTGCCATTAACGGGCTGGGCTTAGAATTTTCAACGACACGCGCAGAACGGCCATGCAAATGTCAAACGGCATCCTCGATACCATTGCGGAAGTGAACCCGGAGCGCTTTGCGCATCCGACCTGCGCGTTCTTGCGCGACTACTGGGAGACCAAGCGCGGTGCGCGCGCCATGCCGTCGCGTGCCGACATTTCTCCGTCGCAGCTCAAGGATCATCTCGGCTGGGTCATGATGCTGGAAGTTCTGCCCAGCCAGCGCGACTTCCGCTATCGCCTCATCGGAACACTCGTAACGCAGTATTTCTCCAGCGATGCGACCGGAAAAACAGTCATGGAAGCGTTCGCCGAAAATGGCGAACGGGTCGCCAAGTCCGTGAACAGCATTTTCCGAACCGTCGCCCGCGACAAGGTCATCATGCGCTCGGCCGGCAACGCGAATTGGCTGGCGGAAGGCATGGAAGAATTCGAAGCGATCTACCTTCCTCTCTCCGAAGACGGCGTAAGTGTGTCGCACATCCTCCATGCCTTCGTCTGCGACCGCGAAAAGATGCTGATGGCGCGCCAGATCGCCAAAGCCCATGGCGGCAAGCTGATTGCGCCACCCAAACCCAGGCACGCCTGACCCTCTCGCTTGAGAAGCACGTCGCGGTCCGATAGCTATTTGGACCGGGGAGGATCTCGTCGTGGCGGACACAGAACCGCGCAGTGCGCGAATGGGACTGGTGCTGACGGCATCGGCCGCCGGAACTGTGTTCGAGTGGTACGACTTTTTCATCTTCGGCTCGCTCCTTTCGATCATCACCAAACACTTCTTTGCCGGCGCCGGTGAGACGCAGGGCTACATATTCGCGCTCCTCACATTCGCTGTCGGCTTTGCGGTCAGACCGTTCGGCGGTCTCGTATTCGGGTATTTCGGCGACCGCACGGGGCGAAAGCGCGCCTTCCTTTTCACAATCACCATTATGGGCATTGCGACGTTCGCCATTGGCCTGTTGCCCGACACGCATACGCTGGGAAACCTGGCGCCGTATCTTCTGATTGGCCTGCGCGTGCTGCAGGGTTTTGCCGTCGGCGGCGAATATGGCGGCGCAGCGGTGTATGTCGCCGAACATGCCGATGCCAGCAAGCGCGGCGCCGCGACGGGCTGGATTCAGGTGGCAGCGACCGTCGGCCTGTTCCTCGCGCTCACCGTCATTCTCTCGGTGCGTACGTATTTGGGCGAAGATGCGTTCGGGGTCTGGGGATGGCGCATCCCATTCCTCGTTTCCCTCGTCCTTCTGGGCATCTCGATCTGGATTCGCCTCAAGCTCGACGAGTTGCCCGCGTTCCGGCAATTGCTCGCCGACGGCCAGACATCGCGCGCGCCGCTGTCCGAAGCGTTCCTGCGCTGGCGCAATCTCAGAATTGTGCTCGTCGTGCTGGTCGGCCTTCTGATGGGTCAGGGCGTGGTCTGGTACACGGCGCAGTTCTACACGCAGTTCTTCCTTGAAAGGGTCGTGAAGGTCGAGCCCCGCATGGTGAACCTGCTCATCCTCAGCGTGACTGTGTTGAGCGCCTTGCTGCATATATTCTTTGCGCGTCTGTCGGATCGTATCGGCAGAAAACCGGTGATGCTGTTCGGTCTCGGCCTGGCGGCGCTGACGTTCATCCCCGGATTTCAATGGTTGACCGAGGCCGTGAATCCCGCGCTTGCCGACGCGACGGCACGCGCCCCCATCACGGTGTTCGCCGCGCCGTCGGAATGTTCGCTGCAATTCGACCTGATCGGAAAAACCAAATTCACCAGTTCATGCGACATCGCAAAGAGCACGCTGACCAATCTGGGAGTGGCGTATCGCAATGAGCCCGTGGATCCGGGAACGCTGGCGCGCATCCGCATCGGCACGGTGACGCTCAGCAGCATCGATGGAACAGTTCTGGCCGCGTCCGCGCTCGAAGTTGCGCAAAAGAACTTCGCATCCGAAGTGAAAAAGGCGATCGCCGCCGCAGGCTATCCCGCAAAGGCGGACACGAAGCGCGTGAACGTGCCGCTCGCCATCGCGATCTTGCTGATTTTCGTCACCGGTGCGGCGGCACTATACGGACCGCAGGCAGCGACGTTGGTCGAACTCTTCCCGACCCGCATCCGCTATTCGGCGCTGTCGCTGCCGTATCATGTCGGCGTCGGATGGTTCGGCGGCTTCTTGCCGCCAGCCGCGTTTGCCATCGTCGCCGCAACGGGAAATCTCTATGCGGGACTTTGGTATCCGGTGATCATCGCCGGCATCGGATTTATCGTGACTTTGCTGTTCCTGCCAGAGACGCGCGGACGCGACATCAACCTCTGACGGTTCAGATCTTTGCGTCGATCGGCACGCCGGCTTCGATCTTGCTCGCATGCATGACGAGCGAGCTCTTGACGCTCGCGACATTTTTCTCGGCGGTGAGCGTTTCCGAGATGAAGCGCTGGAACGTCGACAAATCCGTTGCCACGCACTTCAGCAGGAAATCGACCTCGCCGGAGAGCATGTAACACTCGCGGACTGTCGGCCAGGACCGCACTTTTTCCTCGAATTGCTTGAGATCCCCATCATGCTGGCTCGACAGGCCGACAAAGACGTAGGCCGTGACTTCAAAACCAAGCGACTTGGCATCGAGATCCGCGTGATAGCCCTGGATGAAGCCGCTCTTTTCGAGGGCGCGCATCCGGCGCAGGCAAGGTGGGGCAGTGATCTTGGCCCGGCGCGAGAGTTCTACGTTGGTGATCCGGCCATTTGCCTGAAGTTCGGCAAGGATGCGCAAATCGATGGAATCGAGCTTGTGATGCTCCACGGCGGGGACCTTTGGGCGGGATGAGACGGCAGCATTTAACTCTGCCGCCCCCTCCAGAGCAATAATATTTCTACACCGCCGAGGGCTCGCATTCCGATTCGTTGGTGCTTATCCACACAAGACTCTGCCTCTGGGGCAACTCCATGCCCCAATTGGCTAATCCGAACTGCTTGACCTTTGGGTTGCCGCTTCCGATATGAGAGTGATCAAGCCAAGGGGCATGGGGCTTTTGGAAAGCGCGGCCGGTACCGGCTGGCGCACCGCAGGCGTCTCGCTCTCGTGATTCCGGAGCCGACATGCCTCATTCCAAAGTCGTCATATTGGGTAGCGGACCGGCCGGCTGCACAGCCGCCATCTATGCCGCGCGCGCCATGCTCGAGCCGACCCTGATCACGGGCATACAGCCCGGCGGCCAACTCACCATCACGACCGAAGTCGAGAATTATCCGGGCTTCGCGGACGTCATCCAGGGTCCCTGGCTGATGGAGCAGATGCAGGCCCAGGCCGAGCATGTCGGCACGAAGTTCATCCAGGACACGATCACGTCCGTCGATCTTTCCCGCCGCCCGTTCAGCCTGAAGGCCGATAGCGGCACGACCTACACGGCGGACACCCTGATCATCGCAACGGGCGCGAGCGCCAATTGGCTCGGACTCCCGTCCGAGACCAAATTCCAGGGCTTCGGCGTTTCAGCCTGCGCGACCTGCGACGGTTTCTTCTTCCGCGGCAAGAACGTGGCCGTCGTCGGCGGCGGCAACACCGCGGCCGAGGAGGCGCTGTTTCTGACCAATTTCGCCGACAAGGTCACGCTGATCCATCGCCGCGACGCCTTGCGCGCCGACAAGACCAATCAAATGCGCCTGCAGGCGAACAAGAAGGTCGATATTTTCTACGACACCGAAGTGCTGGAAGTGAACGGCACAGAAAACCCCAAGGGCGTTACGGGCATCAAGCTGCGTAATACCGTGACGGGCTCGACTCGCGATCTTGCCGTCGACGGATTGTTCATCGCCATCGGACATTCGCCGGCGACGGAACTGTTCAAGGGCCAGATCGAGATGGACGAGACCGGCTACATCAAGACCGCGCCCGATTCCACCCACACAAGCGTCGCTGGCGTGTTCGCCGCCGGCGATGTCAAAGACAAAATCTACCGCCAGGCAGTCACCGCTGCGGGCATGGGATGCATGGCGGCACTGGAAGCAGAACGTTTTCTGGCAGGCGGACATGTCTGAAATGATCGGTCACGAACTTTGCATTGCATGTAGCTGTTAGCGCCGCCAAGAACACGGCGCGAAAAAGGTAACGAAGATGGACTGGGATAAGCTTCGCATCTTTCACGCCGTGGCCTCGGCTGGCAGCTTCACGCATGCCGGCCAGATGCTGACGCTCAGCCAATCGGCCGTCAGCCGACAGATCAGCGCGCTGGAAGAAGAGATCACGACGCCCCTGTTCCAGCGTCATGCGCGCGGCCTCACCCTGACCGACGAAGGCGAGATGCTCTATTCGGCCGTCAGCGACGTGCTGGCGCGCCTGGCACAAGCCGAAGAGGCCCTCAAGAACGTGCGCGAGTCGCCGCGCGGTGCCCTCAAGATCACCTCCAGCCATGGCATCGGCACCTACTGGCTCGTGCCACGCCTGGACGACTTTTTGAAGGAATATCCGGAAGTCGAAGTGCACCTTGTCATGGAAGACCGCGAGCTCGACCTGGCCCAGCGCGAGGCGGATCTTGCCATTCGCATGCGCGCGCCGGTGCAGGCCGATCTCATCCAGCGCAAGCTCTTCACCGTGCACTATCACATGTACGCGACGAAACCTTATCTGGAGAAGTGCGGTACGCCGCAGACGCTCGATGATCTCGCCGACCACACGATCATCGCCTATGGCGAGACGGCCGCGCCGGAAATTCGCGAGATCAACTGGCTGCTGGAACAGACACGCCGCCGGCTGAGCGGCAAGGGCCGTACGGTACGCATAAACAACGTGACGGGCATCCTCTGCGCCACCGAGGCGAGCGTTGGCATCGCAGCCATTCCCGACTATGTGGCGGCCGAGCGTCCGCATCTGGTGCGCGTGCTGCCCGACGTGCCGGGGCCAAGCTTCGACGTGCATCTCGTGTACGCCGATGCGCTGCGCCAATCCAAGCGCGTCGCCGCGTTCCGAGACTTCCTCGTGCGCGCGTCAAAGGACTGGCGTTACTAAAAATTCACAGCCGCACCATTGAACCGGGCCGGGCTGCGCCTATCTCAGGAGGGTCGCGCGCCGTCCCCCCATTTGGCAGCGACATGGTGTTGTGCCCCAAGCGCAAAACCGGCGCGGGCTTGTCCCGCGCACCCAAGCGATGACTAGCGCCAGGGCGAGCGATCGTCCTGGCGTTTTTTTGAATCCTTGTGTCGCATCGCAAGAGGTCCCGCGCCGGGCCGCGATGTGCTAGCAATGCGGTTCATTGCGAGGGAGATCTGCTTCGATGATGTCTCATGCCTTTACACGGATGGCCGGCCGCATCGCCGCGCTTTTCGTCGTCGCCTTCGGCCTTGCCGCCTGCGGCATCAACACGGTTCCGACCCAGGACGAGCAGGTCAAGGCCGCGTGGAGCGAAGTGCTGAACCAGTACCAGCGCCGGGCCGACCTCATTCCCAATCTCGTCAACACAGTAAAGGGTTACGCCAAGCAGGAAGAGACGGTCCTGAGGGAAGTGACGGAAGCGCGCGCCCACGCGACGCAGATGACGCTTCCGGCCGACATCTTGTCCAACCCGCAGGCATTCCATCAGTTTGAGCAGAACCAGGCTGCGATCAGCGGCGCTCTCGGCCGCCTTCTCGCCGTCAGCGAAGCCTATCCCGATCTGAAGTCGAACCAGAACTTCCTTGTGCTCCAGTCTCAGCTCGAGGGCACGGAGAACCGCATCGCGGTCGCGCGCAAGGACTATATCGACGCTGTGCAGGCCTATAATACGACGCTGCGCACCATCCCGACGCGCTGGGTCGCTGCGATCTTCTATCCCGACGCCAAACCTCGCGAGACGTTCACGATTACCGAAAAAGCGCAGCAGGCGCCTGAGGTCAAATTCTGATCATGCCGCGAACCGTTGCGCTGGCGCGGAGTTTCGCCGCTGCGATCGCGGCGTTGGCGCTCAGCATTGCGGTCAGCTATGCGGCGCTGACATTTCCCGCCCTCAGTGGCCGCGTGGTCGACGATGCCGGCATACTTTCGGCAGCGACGCGCACGACTTTGACGTCGCTGCTGGCGGAGCATGAGCGGCAGACCAGGAACCAGGTCGTCGTGGTGACGCTGAGTTCGCTGCAGGGAACAACGATCGAACAATATGGCTATCAGCTCGGACGCGCCTGGGGCATCGGCGTAAAGGGCAAGAACAATGGCGCGCTGATCATCGTTTCGCCGACGACGCACGATGTCCGCATCGAGGTCGGCTACGGCCTCGAGGGAACTCTCACGGACGCACAGAGCAAGCTCATCATCGAGAACGTGATGCTGCCCAGCTTCCGCAAGGGCGATTATGACAATGGCGTTCTGAACGGCACCATCACGGTTCTGCAGGCGCTCGGCGGCCAACCGTCGACGGCGGTCGCGCAACCGCCCGCCAGCGACCAGCAGCCGGACGACGGCAGCAGCGGCGGTCATATTCCGATGATCGTCATCATCATCGTCTTGTGGCTGATCTTTGGCCGCTTCTTCTGGCCGCTGTTCTTTCTCGGCGGGCTGGGTAGCGGCTGGGGCCGGGGCGGCGGATTTGGCGGTGGGTTCGGCGGCGGCTCCGGTGGATTTTCGGGCGGCGGCGGATCGTTTGGCGGCGGCGGCGCCTCGGGACATTGGTGATGGCCACTCTTTCAAAGAGCGATCATGAAAAACTGGAGCGCGCAATCAGCGACGTCGAGCGCGGTACGAAGACCCACGTCGCGCTCGTCGTCGTTCCGGCAAGCGATCGATACCTGATGTATCCCCTCGCCTACGGGGCGCTGTTCGCCTTGGCGGTCGGAGGAGTATTGGCGCTCTTTTGGCCCGGCATGGCGCTCTCCCGCGCGTTCCTGTGCGAAGCGCTGGCCTTTGTGACGTTCTCGATCCTGTTCGACTGGCTTCCGATGCGGCTGCTTCTCGTCCCCGCGCGTTTACGCCGTGCGCGTGCCCGCGATTTTGCGCATCGCGAGTTTGCCGCACGAATCCTGACCACGCACCAGGGCGGCATGCTTCTGTTCGTGTCCCTGGGCGAGCGCGCCGTCGAGCTTCTCGCCGACCGCGAACTGCATGCGCGCGTGGGTCAGCAGGCGTGGGACAGTATCGTCTCGGAGTTGACCGTCAGCGCCAAAACCAAGCCGTTGGCTGAGTGCCTGCTCGCGGCGATTGCGTCATGCAACGCCGCGATCCAGGCCTCAGGCCGGACCATTCACTAGCTGGTCACGCCGCCTTTCGAGACGCGGTGATCTGATCCGCCAGTTTTCCCGTCAGTTCGGCAAGATGGTCGAAGGCCATCTCGTAAGTGCCGACACCCTGCGTCAGCGAGCGCAGCTCGATGATGAGATCGGAGATCTCCGACAACGGCATCTGCGCCTCCACCGTATCCCAGCCTTTCCAGCCGTTGCGCGAGTCAAAGCCCATCAAGCTGCCCCCGTCGGCCGCTGACGAGGCCATTGACCTTGGCCGTCGCGTCGCTCGGCACGTGAATTTTCACATGCATGATCGACTCGAGCAGAACAGGCGCGCAATTCGGCATGCCTTCCGTCATCGCAAGCCGACCGGCGGTCTGGAACGCCGCATCCGAGGAGTCCACGCTGTGATACGAGCCGTCATTCAGCGCCACGGCGATGTCGACGACCGGGAAACCGAGCGGTCCCTGCTTGAGATATTCGATGACGCCCTTCTCGACCGATGGAATCCATTGCCTCGGCACGACGCCGCCGACGATCTCGTCTTCGAAGACAAAACCGCTGCCGCGCGGCAATGGGCGTATCGCAATCACGACATCGCCATACTGGCCATGGCCACCGGACTGGCGGCGATGGCGTCCGCGCTGCGTCGTCGCCTTGCGGATTGTTTCCTTGTAGGGGACGCGCGGTTCATGGGTGAGAATTTTCAATCCGAACTTGGTCATCAGCTTGTCGACGGCCACCTTCAGGTGAATTTCACCCTGTCCGACCAGAGACATTTCGTGCAGTTCGGCGCTCTGTTCGAAATCGAGCGACGGGTCTTCCTCGCGCAGCTTGGCAATGGCCGCGGTGAGCTTGACCTCGTCCTTGCGGTCGGCGGTCTCAATGGCGAGCCGATAGACCGGCACAAGATGCTCGATGGCGACCTTCGCCGGCGGCGACTTCGACGTCGACAGCGTTTCACCCGTCAGTACGCCCTCGAGCCGACCCAGCGCGACCGTGTCGCCGGTATGGGCTTCGGTAAGTTTGGTCTGCGCTTCGCCCTTCAGGGCAAAGATGCCGCCGACGCGGGCATCGGATCCGTCCTGCCGATGCACGACTGCGCCGTCCTTCAGCGTGCCCGACAATACGCGGACAAGGCTGAGCTTGCCGCCATGGCTCGAGTGATACGTCTTGAGCACTTGCAAGATCGCGTCATGGCCCTGCTTGATGCCGATGCGCTCCGCAGCCGCGGACACATCCGGCAGCTCGTGGCGCATCGCTTTCAGCAGGCGACGAATGCCGTTGTCGCCCTCCGCCGAGCCGATCAACACCGGAACCACCAGCCCTTGGGCCAATTCCTTGGCCAGATCGGTGAACACTTCGTCGCGCGGCGGCTCGATGTCGGAGAGCAATTCCTCCATCAGGTGCTCGTCATAGTCGGCGAGCTTTTCCAGCATCGCAAAGCGTGCCTGTTTCTCCGTGTCTTTGTCCTGAATGTCGATCATCTCGCTCGCATTGTGCGGGCGGTAGATGTAGGCCCGCTCGAGCGCCAGATCGACATAGCCCGTCACCACATTGTTCTCCCAGATCGGAATCTGGCGCAGCAGAAGCGGCGTGCCGCTCGCGTCCTGCAGCATCGTCAGCAGGGCACGCAGCGAGCCGCTGGCCTTGTCGATCTTGTTGACGAACAAAAAATGCGGAATGCGAAGATCGGACAGGCGCTTCAGATAGGGTTGGAGCATCTGGAGCTTGGCTGGCTCCGGCTCGCAAACCACAACCGCCGCGTCCACACCGGGAAGCACATTCAGCGTGTCCTGGAGAAATTCGATCGAGCCCGGACAGTCGAGGAAGGTGAAATTCTGATCCATGTAGCGTGTCGTTGCGCAATTCACCTCGACGCTCATCTGGCGCGCTCGCGCCTCGGGGCTCGCATCGCCCACGGAATTCTTCTGCGTCACAGAACCCTTTCGCTGCACCGCGCCCGTGATGGTCAGAATGCTCTCAAGCAGGGTTGTCTTGCCGCTGCCATAAGGTCCAACCACAGCCACGGTGCGTGGTGCTCTGCCGGTGTTGTTTCCAGACATTGTGCGCCTCCTTCGGGCCCCTGCGAGAGGGTCCGGGGCGCGGCGGGCGCTTATCCCGGTGATCGGGCCGCGTCACGCGCCCCACTAAGAATGAGGAATGCTCGCGCCGCCCACCTGCGAACGCAAGGCGAATTACAGAGAAATTGTGACGCCCGCGCGTGAAGTGCGCATCCATGCTGCAGACGCGAACGCTCTGAATTCAAAGACAAATCACGTTGCGCGCACGCTGCACAGCAGCACGCGGCTAGCGTGTTGCACACTTTATCGCACCCGCGCGGCGATCCGAACGCGCGCGCAACACCCGGCGAAAATTTGGCGCTCCAATTTCAGCCCCACGAAATCGAGAAATTCGATCCGGGCGCGCGCAATGATTTTGGCAAACGATCGCCCTCCAAAGTTTACGCGGGCCTAGTCTTGATCATTTTTTGCAGGCAGAATTGCACATCGCGGATAGTTGATGAGGATTTGTCATGAACAAATTTGGAATTGGAACGCTAGCGGCAGCCGCACTCCTTACGTGCGTCGCGCTGATTTCACCGGCACAAGCCCGCTGGGCGCCGAGTGGCTCCTATGAGAGCACCTGCACGAATGTTCGATACGACGGCGATACTCTCACTGCCTCGTGCCGGCGTCCCAATGGCACCTGGAAGAATACCTGGCTGCCGAACGCAGACAATTGCGACGGAAATATCGTCAATGACAACGGACAGCTCGAATGCGCCGGCTATCACGGGCGCGATTGGTACCGCTACAACAACGATGGCGGCCCTTCCGGCTCATATGAAAGCACCTGCACCAATATCCGCATGGATGGCTACACCCTGAAAGCGACGTGCCAGCGTTTGGATGGTTCCTGGCGTTGGTCGGAACTCGAAGACGCATATGACTGCGACGGTCATATCGCCAATTACAACGGCCGGCTGGTCTGCCGCGGCGGGCGCTACTAGGCACTACTTGGGAACAGCGAGCACCGGAAAAAGTCCGGTGCCCGCTGTTTTTTTGTGGCCGAATGGCCGGGACGACGACCTAGGAATGGCGCCCGTCACGGTCCCAGTCGCATGGCCGCGTCAGCGCAGGTTGCCGCAAAATCTCTGAATGCGGTTGCAGGCGTCTTCGAGCGCCTTGTTCGACGTCGCATACGAGATGCGAAAGAACGGCGACATTCCGAACGCCGCGCCGTGCACGACCGCAACGCCTTCGGCCTCGAGCAGCTCGCCCGCAAAGTCTTCGTCCGTCGCGATCACCTTGCCGCTCGGAGCCTTCTTGCCGATCAGCTTGCGGATCGTGGGATAGACATAGAATGCGCCTTCGGGCTTGGGGCATTCAATGCCGTGCGCCTGATTGAGCATCGAGACGACGAGATCGCGGCGCTCCTCGAACACCTTCTGGAATTTCGGAATGAAATCCTGTGTGCCGTTCAGCGCTTCGACGCTCGCCCATTGCGAGATCGAGGACGCGTTGGACGCCGACTGTGACTGCAGCTTAGCCATCGCCTTTATCAGCGGCTCCGGACCGGCGCAGTAGCCGATGCGCCAGCCGGTCATGGCGTAGGCCTTCGACACGCCGTTCATGGTCAGCGTGCGTTCATAGAGCCCAGGTTCGACCTCCGCGACAGTCGAGAATTTGAAGCCGCCATAGACGAGATGCTCGTACATGTCGTCGGTCAGGATCCACACCTGCGGATGCTTCATCAAAACGTCGGTCAGCGCCTTCAGTTGCGCGCGCGTATAGCAAGCGCCCGTGGGATTGGACGGCTGGTTGAAGATCAGCCACTTCGTCTTCGGCGTTATCGCCTTTTCAAGCGCCTCCGGCGTCAGGCGAAAACCGTCTTCGATGCGCGCGTCGACAATGACCGGCTTGCCGCCGCCGAGCAGAACGATGTCAGGGTAACTCACCCAGTAGGGCGCAACGCAGATCACTTCGTCGCCGGGATTTAACGTAGCAAGCAATGCGTTATAGACGATCGCTTTCCCGCCGGGCGCTACGAACGTCTGCGCCACGCTGTAGTCGAGATTGTTCTCGCGCTTGAACTTCCTGGCGACCGCAGCGCGGAGCTCGGGTATGCCCTCGACCGCGGTGTACTTTGTCTCGCCCCGCCGGATCGCGGCGATGGCTGCTTCCTTGATGTTATCCGGCGTGTCGAAGTCCGGTTCGCCGGCGCCCAGCCCGATCACGTCGCGGCCGGCCGCCTTCAAGTCGCGCGCCTTCTGCGTCACCGCGATCGTGGGCGACGGCTGAATGCGGCCTAGCGATTCGGAAAGGAATCCGCGCGGCAGGGGCTTGGATTGCGACATGGGGCGAGTTTCGGCTGATTAAGGAGATGACGTATCAACCCAAGCCCCCGGGACACAAGGGTTAACAGGCCGCACGGGGCGTCCGCCGGGCCGGTATGACGGTTTAACAAGCCTCAAACCCGACTATTCTGTTCCAGCCGATTCGAGGTCTTCAGAATGCGCCCGGTCGTTGCTGCCCTCTGTGCCGCTTTTCTGCTTGCGTCCTGCTCCAAATCGCCGCCGCCCGTCGGGCGGTGGGAAGGAACCTATGAACAGAACGGCACTTTCATCGCGGCACGCCTGGAACTGCAGCCCAACGCTCAGGTTCGCATCAGCGCGCCGGACGTGACCGATCCCAGCATCGACAATGACCAGGACCGCGAAGCGATGGAGCAGAACATGGCGGACCGTCTTGCGAGTGCCTGGGGCGATGTCGCGCCGCGTCCGATGGATTTCGATGGTACTACGTTCCGCAAGCCCGGCGGCATCGCGCCACAAATCGAGTACGACTCTTCCTCGAACCTGATGACGCTCTATGTCTATCTTGGAACGCATCCGGCCATTCGCATTCCCCTTCGTCCCGTCGACGACTTCAGTCGAAATCCCTGGACGCACTGAAGCGCGATCACTTCGCAAAAGAAAAATAGGCGGCGCCGACAAGACAGGCGAACGCCGCAACATGGTTCCAGCGCAACGACTCGCCCAGATAGAGCACCGAGAACGCGGCGAAGACGATCAGCGTGACGACTTCCTGAATCGTCTTGAGCTGCGCCGCTGAATAAACTTGATGCCCGTAGTGGTTAGCCGGCACGGCAAAACAATATTCAAAGAACGCGATGCCCCAGCCAATCATCACGAGTATCCACACCGGCGTCGCGGGAAAGCGCAGCTGCCCGTACCACGCAAACGTCATGAAGACGTTGGATACGCTCAACAAAAGAATAGGGAAGATCATCTGCCAGGTCATGCGTTCCTCTCTGTACGAATGATTTGATCGAACTGCCAAAAGACACAGAAATACTCTTGCTTACAACGGCACCGTCATGGACGACTCGTTGCCGAAAATGCAATGATGCTGCGTCGCACAGCGAGGAGGCTCTCATGAGCAACCAGTTGGTTACAAAAGTTTGCGTCGGCGCAGTTGCGGTCCTGCTTTGCGCCGGTAGCGCGCAAGCTGCAGTGACTGTGCTTGGCGCGGGACCGGCGCAGCTCTGCTACCAGGGCGCAGACACAGGCGCGGCTTCGATCGAGTACGTGCAATACTGCAATCAGGCGCTTGCCGGTGCACTGTCCAAGGACGATCGGGCTGCAACCTACGTCAACCGTGGCGTGCTTGAGCTACTGGAACAACGGGTCAATGCGGCACAGGACGATTTCAACGCGGGACTCGCAATCAACGACTCGCTCGGTGAAGCCTATGTCGACCGCGGCGCAACTTTGATCGCGCAAAAGAAATTCACCGAAGCGATCGCCGACATCAACAAGGGGCTCGCGCTCGGATCGAAGGAACCCCATATCGCCTATTTCGATCGTGCGATGGCAGATGAAGGCCTTGGAAACCTGCGCGCGGCGTATGAAGATTATCGCCAGGCGCTGATCGTCGCGCCGGATTTCACACGCGCCAGTGACGAGCTGAAACGGTTCAAGATCGTCGAAAAACCGTCCGGCACCTGATATCGAACTCGAACTGCAAGCACCGCGTCCCATGACCGGGCGCGGTGTTTCATTTTGCGTCTGATGCAGATTTGTTTCGCGAGGCCTCCCGGGCTGCAGCGACACGCGACACACCGTTACAAATTCCTCCTTTCGGCATCGCAGCGAGAGGCACAGACTCAGCCCGAAGTTCACTGCAGGCGTAATTGCTTGTGCCCAGTCTTGGCGCTCCACCTTTGGGCACGGCAAAGGGCGGCTGAACCGGCTAAGACGCCCCCAGTCGAAGCCAACCAGTTCAGCCGCCCGTCGCGCGCCGTTCAGAGATTTTCATTGTCGCAGGACGTCGCGGGTCATAGTGATGGCCTTGTGTTCAGCAAGGCAGCCTTTATGTAGACAAGGCCCGCCGGACGAAGAGAGACTCCATGAAATTCCTGCTGCGTTCGACCTCCGTCGCCGCCCTCGCACTTGCCACCGCGGCCTGCACGACACCCCCGCCTGAAACCCTGAAGGAAGGCGACGTTCCGTCGGGCTTTACCGCTCCGGCGGCAAAGGACGCCACGGTCTGGCCGGCCCTCGACTGGTGGAACGGTCTGAACGCGCCCGAATTGCCGCCGCTCGAAACGCAGGCCACGGCTCAGAACCTTGATCTGATCGCGGCGGCGGCGCGCGTGGCGCAGGCACAGGCCCAGACCGGCATTGCAGGCTCCGCGCTGTTCCCCAGCATCAACGCCAGCGGCACCGCGCAACGCAGCGGTTCGAACGTAAAAGGTGTTCCGGGCGGCAACACGCACAACACATTCGGCGTTTCCGCGCAGGCGAGCTACGAAGTGGACCTGTGGGGTCTCAACCAGGACGAGCTGCGCGCCGCCGAACAATCCGAACTCGCGGCGCGCTACGCGCAGCAGACGGTCGCTCTGACCATCGCATCCGATGTGGCCAACACTTACCTGGACGTTCTGGCGCTGCGTCAGCGCATCAAGATCGCGCATGGCAATATCGACGCCGCCAAGCGCATTCTGTCCATCACGGAAGCCAAGGTGACGAACGGCGTTTCGTCCAATCTCGAACTGGCGCAGCAGCGCGCGCAGGTTGCCGCGGAAGAGGCAGCCGTTCCTGGTCTGGTGGAACAAGAGCGTGAGGCGCGCTATGCGCTCGCCATCCTGCTCGGTCGCGCGCCGGAAGGGTTCGACGTCCAGTCGGTCAATCTCGACGGCATCGTCACTCCCCCCGTCCAGCCCGGCATTCCGTCGAGCCTGTTGGAGCGGCGCCCCGACATCGCACAGGCCGAAGCCCAGTTGCTCGCGCAACACGCCAATGTCGATGCGGCGCGCGCTGCGTTCCTGCCGCAGATCAGTCTCACCGGTTCTATCGGCGCGGCATTCAATCCGTCGAGCATGATCTGGAGCATCGGCGCGTCGCTGTTGCAGGCCGTTTTCGATGCGGGGAAATTGTCGGACGAGAGCGATCTCCAGAAGGCGCGGCAGACCGAGCTTCTCGCCGACTATCGCAAGGCCGTGTTCAGCGCGTTCTCCGATGTCGAAACTTCGCTCGGTCAGGTATCGTCGCTCGCCGAGCAGGAGCGCCTGGTCAACGAACAGGAAGTCAACGCCGCCGAAGCTTACCGCATCGCGGAGCTGCAATATCGCGAAGGCGTGACGGACTTGCTGAACGTCCTGCAGACGCAGCAGACGCTGTTCAGCGCCCAGGACCAGCTCGTGCAGATCAAGCTGGCGCGGTTGCAGGCAGGAGTCGGGCTGTATCGTGCGCTGGGCGGCGGCTGGACCGTTGCAACGGACCCCAATGCTCCGCCGCCGGTGGGCTTCAGGCCGCTCTAGTTCTCATTGGTGGCCCATGATGCGGCGGGTGTGATAGCCCTTGCCGAGCGCTTTTGCCTCTTCGTCGGTCAGTTTCACGCTCGCAGCGGCAATGGCATCGTCCAGATGCTTCATCTTGGACGCGCCGACGATCGGCGCCGTGACCACGGGCTGATGCAGTAGCCATGCGAGCGCGATCTGCGCGCCGGACACGCCTTTTTCCGCCGCCAGCGCATTGACGCGATCGCGGATGTCATAGTCGCTTTCATGAAATGCGCTGGCCGTGAGGATATTTGCATCGCTCTTGGCGCGTGTCGTCTGCGCCTCGCCGTCTCGAGAGCGGTTGCCTGCAAGAAATCCGCGCGCCAAGGGGCTCCAAGGGATCACGCCGATGCCGGCATCCCGGCAGAGTGGAAGCATTTCGCGCTCTTCCTCGCGATAGACGAGATTGTAGAAATTCTGCATCGACACGAACTTCGTTGCGCCCATCTTCTCCTGCGTGTGCAGATACTTCGAGAACTGCCAGGCATACATGGACGACGCGCCGATATAACGCGCCTTGCCGGACTTCACGACGTCATGCAGCGCCTCGATCGTCTCCTCGATCGGCGTGGTCGGGTCGAAACGGTGAATCTGGTAGAGGTCGATATAGTCCGTCTGAAGCCGGCGCAGCGAATTGTCGATCGAATGCATGACGTGCTTGCGCGACAGGCCGCGGTCATTGATGTCGTCGCTCATCGGGCCGCAGAGTTTCGTTGCGAGCACCACGCGGTCGCGCGACGCCGCGAAGTCCTTCAGCGCCTTGCCGACAATCTCTTCGCTGCGGCCCACCGAATACACGTCCGCCGTGTCGAAGAAATTGATCCCGGCTTCCAGCGCGCGCTTGATGAACGGCCGCGACTCCTCCTCGCCCAGCACCCAATCGCGCCAGTTCGGCGAGCCGTAGGTCATCGTACCAAGGCAGATGCGCGAGACTTTCAGTCCGGTTTTTCCAAGACGCGTCGTTTCCATGGTGACCTCCGAGGGCGTGGAGGAAATCCTAGAACCAAACCGCGTGCGTCAGAAGCCGAAAACCTTGCCCACGATCTTCGGCAATAACCCCTGAAAAATAAGGGGCGCATCGGTGACCGCCAGATTGATGCAGACCGGGCCTTCGTCCGCCTCAGGCTGGTGCAGCACCATCGGCGTTGTCGTTTGCACATCGCCGGGCAGATATCGACCGGTCTCGTCGTGGTAACTGCCGGTCAGGACCATCGTCCACTCTTCACCCCGATGCGTGTGCACGGCGACGCCGGCGCCGGGCCTGGCGCGTATCAGACGCGCCCGCGCGCCGCCCCGCGTCACCAGAGGCAGGTGGGCCAATCCTGGTGCGACCGGAATCCAGCGCGCCTTCGCAAATTCGTCACCGATATAGGCGCGCAACGGAGGCGGCACGTCGCTGGGGCTGCCAGCCACAATGGGACGCTGCAATGGCTTTTCATCGAGGCGTGACCAAACTGAACGCAGCGCGCTGTCGCTCATCGGGGCCGGCTCGACCGTGGTCAGCATCGCGCCGCCCGCCGCCTCGATGTCTTTGACGGATTCGCGGCAGGCCGAGCAAACGGACAGGTGCGTCGCGACCAGAAGCGCCACAGGCTCGCTGCTGGCGCCGAGGGCGTAGCTCAGCAATAGTTCTTCACCGGGATGATGGGTGATGCTCACGTTCCGTCTCCCAGCGCCGTGCGCAAGCGTGCCATGGCCAGTCTTATTCTCGATTTCACCGTACCCAGCGGCAAGCCCAGTTCGGCTGCGATGGCGCTGTGCGGTTTGTCTGCCAGAAAGGAAAGCTCGATGATTTGCGCCTGTTCGCGCGGCAGATCCGCCAGTGCAAGCTTCAGGCGATCTTCGGCCTTCGCCCAGTCCATCTTTTCGTCGGCCTGTCGCTCGGCTTCAGGCAGAAACGTCGGATCATTGGCGTCGATCTCCGGCCGCCGCTCCCTGCGGATGGCATCGATGCGAATATTTCGCGCGATGGTGAATATCCAGGTCGAGGCTGATGCCTTCTCGGGATCGAACAATTCTGCCTTGCGCCAGAGCGTGAGCATGGCTTCCTGAGCCAGGTCCTCTGCGACCGCACCGCCGGCGCCCAGCCGCATCAGGTATCCCTTTACGCGCGGCGCAAAATGGTCGAACAGCTCCTTGAACGCCGCACGGTCGCGCGCGCGGCCGACGGCCACGACCAGCGCGTTAAGATGGACGGCCTCAACCGCTGGACGCTCCATCAGGGAGTTCCGCGCGCGCGACAGATGGCGCACAGCCCGCGCTTCGGGCCGCGAGGAGGGGCCGACGGCCCAAAAACGGGGTACGGGCAAAGCATGCGCCATCATAGCCGGATTTACGGGCTCCGCGCGCCATCGGATCAGTGCTGATCCAAAGTCCGGGGCGCGCCGTATCATTGCCATGCCGCCACAGCCCCATTTCAGCGCCATCTATGATGGCCGGGTCATGCACCGAAGGGTCTCTCCGCGGCACCACGCGTTCCGTTACCGCGTCTTTGCCATGCTCCTCGATCTCGACGAGCTGGAAACCCTGTCGCGACGGCTTCGCCTGTTCGCCTGGAACACGCCGGGCGTGATGAGCTTCCACGACCGCGACCACGGCGACGGCCACAATCTGCGCGCCTGGATCGATGCGAAGCTTGCCGCTGAGGGAATTGTCGCCGATGGGGCGAGGCGCGTGCTCTGTTACCCGCGCCTGTTCGGTTACGTGTTCAATCCGTTGAGCGTATGGTTCTGCCATGCGCGCGACGGACGGCTCGCGGCGATCATCTATGAGGTGCACAATACCTATCGCGAGCGTCACGCCTATGTGCTTCGGGTCGCGAACAACGACCCGCTCATCCGTCAGCGTTGCGCCAAAGATTTCTACGTATCGCCATTCCTTTCGCTGGATTGCACATACAATTTCAAGATTTGCGCGCCGGACGACGACGTGCTGATCGCGATCGACGAGGAAGAAGCGGGAAAGCCCGTCCTTACGGCAACATTTTCTGGCAAGCGCAAAGCGTTCAGCGACGTTTCGCTTTTCGCCATGCTGTTGCGTCACCCGCTCATGACGGTCAAAATCATCGCCGCCATTCACTATGAAGCCGTCCGGCTGATGTGGAAGGGCGTGCGACGGCACGCTCACGGCGCGGCGGCGTAATATGGTCGCCGTCTCTGGGAGAGACGATGCGGACCATTGCATTCGAGCCGTTCGACTTGCCGCCGTCAGCGCAGGAACTGCGTCGCGATGTTCGCGCGTTTCTGTCGGAAACAATTGCGAGCCGCAACGCCCGACAGCGCTCTGAATCGTGGATGGGCATGGACCCCGACTTCAGCCGCAAGATGGGCGCGCGCGGCTGGATCGGCATGACCTGGCCCAGGAAATATGGCGGCCACGAACGCAGCTTCGCCGACCGCTATGTCGTGATCGAGGAGATGCTGGCCGCCGGCGCCCCGGTGAGCTTTCACTGGATCGCCGACCGGCAAAGCGGGCCCCTGCTGCTGCGCTTCGGCACGGAAGAACAGCGCGCGAGCATCCTTCCCCGCATCGCGCGCGGCGAAGTGTGTTTCTGCATCGGCATGAGCGAACCGGGCGCAGGATCCGATCTTGCCGGCGTACGCACGCGCGCCCGCAAAGTCGACGGCGGTTGGCGCGTCAATGGCCAGAAGATCTGGACGTCGAACGCCCATGTCGCGACCTACATGATCGCGCTGGTGCGCACGTCGGAGGGCGAACGGCATGCCGGGCTGTCTCAACTCATCGTCGACATGTCGTCGCCTGGCTTGACCGTCAAGCCCATACGGAACCTGACGGGCGCCGCCGATTTCAACGAAGTGTTCTTCGATGACGTGTTTGTTCCCGACACCATGGTGGTCGGCAAGGAAGGCGATGGCTGGCGCCAGGTGGGCGCCGAGCTTGCGTTCGAACGCAGCGGGCCGGAGCGTTACCTCTCCAGCATTCGTCTGTTCCTCGAATTTCTGCGCGTCGTCGGCGATACGCCGAGCGAGTCCGAAAAGCGCTTTATCGGCGAAGTGACTGCTCGCATGTGGACGCTGCGCCAGATGTCGCTTGCGATCACCGGCAAAATCATCGCCGGAGGCGATCCGGCCAGCGACGCGGCGATCGTCAAGGACCTCGGCGTTTCTCTGGAGCAAGACATCCCGCCGGCAATCCAGGCGCTCGCGCCGCCCGGCCTCGACGATGTTTCGTTCGAAGAGACAATGACCTATCTGCTGCAATCCTCGCCGTCATTCTCGCTGCGCGGCGGCACGCGCGAAATTCTGCGCGGCATCATTGCGCGCGAATTGGGGCTGAGATGAGCGAACTTCGCACCTTGCTCTCCGACACGACCGAGAAGGTCCTCGCCAATCTTCCCGCCGACGAAAAATCGGCATGGACGCAGGTCAACGATTCCGGCCTGCCTAACGTCATGGCACAGGAGAGTGACGGCGGGTTCGGCGGAGGCTGGGAAGACGCGTTCATCGTGCTGCGCGCGAGCGGATATCACGCAACGCCGATTGCGCTTGGCGAGGCGGTGGCGGAGACAAAGCTGAAGGGAGCAAACGCAGAGAGCAAATTCCGCACGATGGCACTCGTACGCAGTTGCCAGATGGGCGGAGCGATGCAGGGGGCGCTCGACCTTTCGGTTCAGTATGTGCGCGAACGGCAGCAATTCGGCAGGCCGCTTGCGAGTTTTCAGGCGATCCAGCAGCAGCTCGCAGTGTTCGCACAGGAAGTCGCTGCAACGAACATGGCCGCTGCCGCTGCGTGCCGTGCGGCGGAGCGCAATGCCGCAATCTTCGAAATTTCCTGCGCCAAGCTTCGCGCCAATATGGCTGTCGGCACGGCGACCTCGGTTGCGCATCAGGTCCATGGAGCGATGGGTTTCACGGCGGAGTACAAGCTGCAGCGCCTGACGAGGCTCCTGTGGCAGTGGCGCAGCGAGTTCGGCAATGACCGCTTCTGGGCCGACAAGTTGGGCACGCTGGTCGCCGCCGGAGGACCGGACGGCTATTGGCCCCTGCTCTGCAATTCAGCGGCTTAGGACCTGCGACAATCGCTGCCCCCGGGGCAGCGGCCTTCCGCCGATTGATTTAGGGCGCATGCGCTTGTAGAGCCTTGGCCCTCGATATCCAGCGGACACAACAAGTATGAGCATCAAGGGCAAAGCCTATCTCATGGGCGCGTTCGAACATCCGACGCGCGAAGCACCCGACAAGTCGACGCCTCAGTTGCATTCCGAATGCATGCGCGGAGCGTTGGCGGATGCGGGTCTCAGCAAGGACGACATCGACGGCTACTTCTGCGCCGGCGACGCGCCTGGCTTCGGCGCCATGTCGATGGCCGACTATCTGGGCCTGCGCAATCTGCGCCACATGGACTCCACCGAGACCGGCGGCTCCTCCTACATCCTGCATGTCGGTCATGCCGCCGAAGCGATTGCGGCGGGCAAGTGCTCCGTCGCCCTCGTCACGCTTGCCGGCAAGCCGCGCACGGACAAAGGCGGCGGGGGACCGCGCGGCGGAGGATTCGCGGCGGCGCCTGAGGCCGCGTTCGAGATGCCGTATGGCGGCACGACACACAATCAGTATGCGATGTGCGCGACCCGCCACATGCACGAATATGGAACGACCAGCGAGCAGCTGGCCTGGATCAAGGTCGCGGCCTCGCATCATGCGCAGTACAACGAGCACGCATTCCTGCGCGACGTCGTCACTGTCGAGGACGTCATTAACTCGCCGATGATCGCAACGCCGCTGCATCGCCTTGATTGCTGCGTCGTTACCGACGGAGGCGGCGCGCTGATCGTCACCAGCCCCGAAGTCGCAAAGCGCCTGAACCGCCCGAAGGTGAAAATCATCGGCGCAGGCGAAGCGCCCAAGGGCACCTATGGCGGCAAGGTCAACCTCACCTATTCCGGCGCGGCGTGGAGCGGTCCAAAGGCATTCGCCGAAGCGGGCGTGAAGCCATCCGACATCAAATACGCCTCGATCTATGACAGCTTCACGATCACCGTGCTGATGCAGATCGAGGATCTCGGCTTTTGCGAGAAGGGCCAGGGCGGAAAGTTCGTCTCCGACGGCAATCTCATCTCCGGCGTCGGAAAGCTGCCGTTCAATACCGACGGCGGCGGACTCTGCAACAATCATCCGACCAACCGTGGCGGCATCACCAAGGTGATCGAAGCCGTGCGTCAGCTACGCGGCGAAGCGCACCCCAAGGTGCAGGTCAGGAATTGCGATCTGGCGATCGCGCACGGCACGGGCGGCTCGCTCGGCACGCGGCACGGCGCCGCCACCGTGATCATGGAACGGGAGTAGACAATGTCCGAACAAGGTACCAAGCCCGCTCCTGCGGCACGCAAGATCTTCCCACCGGCCGTCAACGTCGAGACGGAAAGATTCTGGAAGGCTGCCGAGGCGGGCAAGCTGCTCTACGGCTACTGCCTCACCTGCAAGGAGCCGCACTACTATCCGCGCAGCTTCTGTCCGTTCTGCTTCAGCGAAAGCGTCGAGTGGCGCGAGGCCAGCGGCAACGCCACAGTCTATTCCTACTCGATCATGTACCGCTCGCCGACTGGTCCGTACACGATTTCGTATGTAACGCTCGCCGAGGGACCGCGCATCATGACCAATCTCGTCGACTGCGATTTCAAGAAGATCGCGATCGATGCAAAGGCCAAACTAGTGTGGAAGCCGAGCGAAGGCGGCGCACCCGTGCCGTTCTTCACGCTCGCCTAGGTCTCGGGACTGTGGATCCGTCAATCCGCACCAGCTCTTCGGCCTATATTGCACGCTCGCGTGACCCGACAGGCTCGGCGCGGGCGTTCATTTTTCGGATGATGGAGAATCCAAGGCCCGACGCGACGATTGCATCGATGATCGGCCACAGGTTCGGCACGATGCGCAACTCGATGCCCGCCTGCGCATGCAATGCCAGCAAATCGCCGATCGGTTCGACGGACACAGGCTCTATCGTCTGCGTCGTCGAATAATATCCGGCATCTGCGTTGTAGACCGTGAACAGCTCACTATCGAAGCGATATACAAACATCTTGCACGCGCGCATCCGCTCCAGCCACACATTCTCGATCGCGTGCATGCGCGTTCCTGCTCCCATGCCGAGCAGTGAACGGCCGATCTCCGACATCGGTCTGCCATTGCTCCAGCAGCAGGCGCGCGGCGCCTGGCGCGGGAACCAGAAACCTGGCGCGTGCTCCTCATCAACCGCCCACACCATCGGCGGATTGCCCGGCGAACTTGCAGGAACATGAGGCCGAAATTTCTTGATATCCGGGACCTCGGAGAAGTGCAGCAGGTACGGCATGGCCGGGTTGTAGCGAAGACCCTCGCCGTTCGACAAGCTCAGGGTGAGCGCCGTGGTCAATCCCTCATCGCGCGCCACGATCAGAACAGATCGCCCTGTCGTTCCGGTTTTGGCGGGGGCGCGGGCTTTCCGGCCTTTTCCATATCCATGGGAAGGTCCGACGGGCTCAGCATCGCCTTGAGTTCATCGACACTCGCCTCCTCCTCGCCCAGCCACTTTGCCCAGTTCGCATCGGCAACGAGCGCGGGCATGCGGTCCGTGATCGTGGCGATCAGTGCGTTCGGTGGAACCGTGACCATCGCAAAGGTTTCGAGCGCGCCGGCGTTGTGTTGCGACCACCGCTCCCAGATCACGGCGATGGCGGTCGCGACGCGTTCCTTTGGTGTGACGACATACTGCTCGGTCTTTCTGGGCGTGATCTCTTTTCCCTCGTTGAAGGTATTGACGATCACCAGACCGCGACGGTTGAAGAACGCGTCGCGAAATGTCGGCTTCTGCTCGATCGTCTCGGCGCGCGCGTGAATGAAGCGCGTGCCGTCGGACGGGTCGCGCGCGCCGGCAGGAACGAGACCCCAGCGCATGCGTGCAGCCTGTCGCCTGCCTTGCGCATCGAGGCGGATAACGGTCGCGAAACGCATCGGCGTCACACTCTCGACTGCGCTTTGCGGCGCCCCGATGAGATCGGCGAGCGTGACGAGTTCGCCCCAGCTCATCATCTGAGTGAATTTTCCGCACATGCGCCTGGTCCTTGTTTGCGCGGCGACGGGAATCGCCTTTCATTACCACATGGTGAGTCGGAAGGAATGGGACAAGCTGGCGGACGACTTCGAACGCGAAGTCTGCGACATCACGCGTGAGACCAAGGGCAAGGAGATTGCGCGCCTGGTGCTTGCGCTGAAGCCCTCGCCGCGCAAGTCGGTTTTGGTCGACCTTGGCTGCGGCATCGGCACCTTTGTCGAGCGCTACGGCAAGCTGTTCCGCGCCACCTTCGCGGTCGAACATGCGCCGCGTATCATCGCCCGCGCCAAGAAGCGGCTGGCAAAGCGCGGCGACATTACCTGGTTCACGTCGAACATTCCGCCGGCTGCAAGGCGCATCGGCGCCTGCGCGGACCTCACCGTCTGCATGAACGTCATCACCATGCCTCAGGCCCGCATCCGCGAGCAGATGTGGGACGGCATTGCGCGCGTCACGCGCAAGCGGGGCCATGCGATCATCGTCGTGCCGTCGATCGAGTCCGACAGGATGGTAGAACGCGTCGCCTATGGCACGCCGCTTGCGCAGGCGAAGAGCGAAACCCCAGACGGTCTCGTCGATCGCGGCGGGAGCCGCCAAAAACACTTCGCGCGCGACGAGTTGCACGAGATCCTGGCGCAGCACGGCTTTCGCGCGAGGAGAGTGATGCGAGTCTACTATCCCTGGCAGAAGGAAGGCTTGCGCAAGCCGCGCAACGCCGGCACGCACCGTCCCTGGGACTGGCTCGTGCTGGCGCAGCGCGTCTGACTAGCGGCCGACGCGTCCCGTCACTGGCATGGAACTGGTCAGACCGCCATCGACCGCGATGTGCTGGCCGTTGACGTAGGACGCCTCGTCGCTTGCCAGGAACAGCGCCATGTTCGCGATCTCTTCCGGCACGCCATAGCGCTTGAGCGGATTGAGCTGTCCGATGCGGTCAGCCGAACCGCGTTGCCTGGCATAGTCGAAGATCGGCTTTGTCATCCCTGTCTCGATGATGCCGGGACAGATCGCATTCACGCGCACATTGGTTCCGGCCAGATAGTTCGCCGCCGTCGTCGTCAGATTGATCACGCCGGCCTTGCTCGCGCTGTAAGGCCCGCCGCCGGCCCCGGAGCGGATGCCGGCCACCGAAGCCGTGCAGACGATCGAGCCCTTCTTGTTGGGCACCATCACGCGCGCCGCATGCTTGATCGCGAGAAACACGCCGATCAGATTCACCTCGAGCACCTGGCGCCAATGCTCCGCCGTCAATTCGAAGAAAGGAGGCTGACCGCCGCCCGATATGCCGGCGTTGGCGTAGAAGACATCGAGTTTTCCGAACTCCTTCACGGCCGTGTCTACGGCGTGGGCTACGTCTATCTCCGACGAAGCATCGGCGGTCAGGGCGATGGCGGTGCCGCCCGCGTCCTTGATCGCCTTGGCGGTCTCGCTCACCGCGTCAGCGCGGTCGACGCAGATGACCTTTGCGCCTTCGCTGGCGAACAGCTTCGACGTGGCACGGCCAATGCCGCTTGCCGCCCCGGTGACAATTGCGGCTTTTCCCTTCAGACGATCCATGAGTTCCTCCCGATTGTTCTGACGCGGAGCTTGACCGCTGGCGCGCGTCCGTCAAGGCGGTGATTTGGCGTGGCGGAAAGCGTATGCGAAACTGCGCGGGGATCAGGCAGAATTCATCTTCATGGCAGCGCGGCAGGCTGTTCTCGGCATCGACCGGGGCAGTTTTCAATATGGCGTCACAACGATTTTCGAGAACGTATCATTCCTTCTGGACGATGCGCGCACGGCGCTTGTCGGAGAGAATGGCGCGGGCAAGTCGACGCTTCTGAAATGTCTCGCCGGCGAACACGAGCTCGGCTCCGGCCAGATCGTGCGCTCGCGCGGCCTGCGCGTCGGTTATGTGCCTCAGGAAATTCCCGCGGCGCTGGAAAACGTCTCGGTCCGCGAGATGCTGGAGCGCGCCCTGCCCGCCGACAGTCATGGCGACGGCTGGAAAGTCGATGTCCTCATCGACGACCTGCGCATTCCGCTCGATCTCGCGGACAGGAAGTTCGGCGAACTCTCCGGCGGCTGGCAACGCCTCCTCCTGATCGCTGCAGCAAAACTCGGCGAACCGGACATCGTTATACTCGACGAACCCACCAATCATCTCGACATTGAAAACATCAACAAGCTCGAACGCTGGCTCGAGGAAGACATCCGCCTGCCAATGCTGATCGTCAGCCATGACCGCGAATTCCTCGACCGCACGACGACCCGCACGATTTTTCTGCGCAAGGACGGCGCGCACGCCTTCAAGGCGCCCTTCGCCTCCGCGCGTGAACAACTGCTACAGAACGATGCCACGAACGCGAAGCGCCGGGCCCTGGAAGAGCGCGAAGTGGCGCGCCTGGAAAAGGTTGCGGCGCGCTACAAGGCCTGGGGCGTGCTCAATGACGCGTTTCACAAGAAACAAAAGGCCACCGAAAAGCGCATTGCACGCATCGAGGACAACGCGACGGATGTCTACAGGGCAAAGAATCGCAAACTCGAACTCAATGATGACGCGATCGACGCAAAAGTGGCGCTTCGCCTGCAAAATCTGATCGTCAAGACTCCCGACAATGCGCGCACGCTCATCGTCATCGACCGGCTGGTTGTCGCGGCAGGCGAGCGCATCGCTTTGCTGGGCGCCAACGGCAGCGGAAAGTCGACCCTGCTGAGCGCGCTCGCCTCTGCCTATGATCCGCTGCAGGAACACTATGACGGCCGTGCGGCTGTGCGTTACAATCCGGCAACCAGGCTTGTCTATTTCGACCAGCGCATGGCGGACCTGCCGCTCGACATTTCGCTGCGCGAGTACATCGCGCGGATCAAGACCGTGAACAATGCGCAGGCCGTGGCGATCCTGGCCAAGGCCGGATTCCCGTTCGAACGGCTCGACGACAGGATCCGCAAGCTCTCCTATGGCGAGCAGTCGCGCCTTGTCTTTCTCTACATGAAACTCCTGCAGCCAAACTTCTATCTGCTCGACGAGCCGACGAACCATCTCGACATCGAGGGCCAGGAAGATCTTGAGGGACAACTCGACGAATCCGAGGTTTCCTGCATCTTCGTCAGCCATGACCGCTACTTCACACGCACTGCGGCGACACGGTTTCTGGAAATCCGTCGTGGCCGACTGGTAGAGGTAGAAGATGCGGACGAGTTCTTCGACCGCCAGACGGACGAGAAGGATGCTCCGCGATGAAGCTGGCCAAACCCCGCGTCGATATCGGTCTCAACACCAACAATCTCGAACCGATGCTCGCCTTCTGGCAGAACGAAGCCGGCGTGACGTTCGACCACGTGCTGCCGATCCGAAAAGGCGTCAAGCAGCACCGGCATGACGCGCTGGGTTCGGTCGTGAAGGTCAACGCGCACGCCGAGCCGCTGCCCGTCACGCCTGCTACCGGTTATGTCGAACTTCTCATCGCGCGCGAGGGTCTGACGTCGCCAAAGAGCCTGCACGATCCGGACGGCAATGCCGTCACGCTAGTTCCCCCCGGAACCTCGGGCGTCACCCAGATCGGCATCCGCCTCAAGGTTCGCGATCTCGCCGCGCATCGGCGCTTTTATTCCGAAGGTCTCGGACTTACGGAAGAACCGTCGCCGACCGGTGCGGCATTCCGCGCCGGCGAGACGCTTCTGCTTTTGGAACAGTCGCCCGATGCGCCGTCTGATGCCGTGATGGACGGCAAGGGCTGGCGCTACATCACATTCCAGGTCTTCAAGGTCGACGACGAACACGCCCGCATTCTGGAGCGCGGCGGACGTGAGGCCATGAAACCGACGACGCTCGGCACCACGGCGCGCATTTCCATGGTGCGCGACCCGGACGGCAACTGGATCGAGATCTCGCAGCGTGCCTCGATCACCGGCTCGCTGGAGTAGACAGGGCAGCTTTGCTACAAGTTCCGCCATGGAACCGATCGCGACATTCGATCTGACAAGCTGGTGCGGACCGTTCGATCATTCGACGCGCGCCGCGGCCCAGGATGCGCTCGAAAGCGGCAAGGTTCTGTTTTTTCCGAAACTTCCTTTCACCGTCGGCAACAGCGAGAACGGCCTGTTGACCGATGCGCTTTCGAACGGCCGAGCCAAGAATATCAGCCGCGATCCCGACGGCAGGATCCAGGGCGACACGGCCTCGCCTGAGGAGGCCGCGCGGCTCTCGGCCATGATGGGCCGCTTCGCCAAACAGGCGCGCAGCCTTGTTCTGGATCTCTTTCCCGGGTTCGCCGTCACGATCGACCAGGCGCGCACGTCCTATCGTCCGGTCGAAATCGCCGGCCGCAGCTATTCGCCGCGCAACGACGACAAGCGGCTGCATGTCGACGCGTTTCCCTCGCGGCCGCAGCGCGGTCATCGCATCCTGCGCGTTTTTTCGAATATTCATCCGATGGGCGGACCGCGCGTCTGGCATGTCGGCGAACCGTTCGAAGCCATGGCCAGCCGATATGCTCTCAAGGCGCGCAAGCCTTTGCCGCTGGAACCCTGGCTGTTCGAACTTCTCGGCGTGACCAAGGGGCGGCGCAGCGAGTACGACTATCTGATGCTCGGCCTGCACGATGGTGCGAAGCTGGATGCGGAGTATCAGAAGAACTCACCCCAGCTGGAATTCGCGTTTCCGGCCGGCACGACCTGGATGTGCTTCACCGATCAGGCGATGCACGCGGCACTCTCCGGCCAGTTCTGCCTTGAGCAGACGTTCCATTTGCCGATCGAAGCGCTCAGCCACCCCGAACGCTCGCCGCTCAAGGTGCTTGAGCGGATGTCGGGCCGCCCGCTGGTCTAGTTCCAGAACGTCCTGATCCTCGCCGCTTCGACGCGTCCCTGGGCGACGCCGGCCAGCGCCACATCGCCGCGGCGCGACGCATCCATCAGGTTCGGACCAAAGGCGTCGCGACAGTTTGCGTCCGGCAGGATCAGCTCGACCTTCGCGCCCGATGCCGTGAGGATGTCGATCTCACGTTGTATGCCCGCCCGCATCGCTTCCGTCGCGAGGTTGCCGACCACGGCGACGACGAGCACGCGCGCATACCCCTTGGCCAGATCGCTGTTGGTTCCCGAACGCATCCCGCCGTCGATGTAGCGCCGGCCTTGGATCGTGATGGGCGGATAGACACCCGGCACCGAACAGCTCGAAGCGATGGCGCGCCCCAGCTCGACGCCGGATGATTCTTCCCAAAGATGAAAACTGCCGTCGACCGCGTCGACTGCCGTGCAGGCAAATCCGGCCGGCCATTTTTCCTCCGAGCTCGAGATCGAGCCAAAGCTGGCCACAAACGCCTCCTCGGAAATGGTCTTGGCGCCGAGGGCGAAGGCGCCGATTTCCGCGAGCAGCGCCGCAGAGGGCGTTCCGTCAGCGGGCCGCCGCGCCATGAAGCGCAAAAGCGGGCCAAGATCGGGCGGCGCGGCGCGTTCCGTCTGGGGCGGACTTCTGGCGCGCTTCCTTTGCGCGAATACCCTGTTCTACTTGTGCGCGTACCAGCGCCTCGGCCGGCCTTCCTGACGCCAGTGCCGCGCCCGCGAAGGAGCCCGCCGAAGTGCCGATGATTCGGTTGGCGTCGGCCAGCCTGACGCCGCCTTCGGCCAGGCCAGCGGCCAATCCGACTTCCCATGCGATACCAACTGGTCCGCCGCCGCCCAAAACAAGTGCACGGTCTCCCATCTGCCCCTCCTGTCACCGTTCTTTTGTCTTGGACAGCATGGCGTCACGAGCGGGCCCCGGCTAGAGTTTTCCCGGGATGAGCACTGTAAACGACGCCACGGCACCTGACGCGCGCGCACGCTTTCGTATGGAGCGTAAGCCGAAATCACTTCGTCTGGTGGTCGAGGGCGAGTGGACCACAAAGGACGCGGCCAAGCTGGACGTCCAGCTTCGCGCGCTTCAGCTCGGCGACGCCGCCGAAGCGCAGATCGACGGCTCGTCGCTGGAGCGGATCGACAGCGCGGGGACGTGGCTCCTGGTTCGCACCAAGCGCGAGTGGGAAAGCGCAGGCAGGAAAGTCGGACCGATCCTGCTGCCGAACATGTACGATTCTCTGCTGCACACTGTCGAGCATGAGCACACAGCGCCGCCGGTCGTCATCCATAACCGGCACACATTGGAAGCCTTCGTCGAGCGTGTCGGCAAGGGAACGGTCCACGGCGTCTATCAGGGCGCCGGAATCCTCAGTTATGTCGGCCGCGTCACGCTTGAGTGGCTGGAGGCGATCTATCATCCGCGCGGAAACCTGCGCATCGCTGCGCTGTTTCACCAGATCGAAGAAACCGGCATCAATGCCTTGCCGATCGTCGGGCTTCTCGCCTTCCTGATCGGCATCGTTCTCGCCTACCAGGGCGCCGATCAGCTCAAGCGTTTCGGCGCCGAGATCTTCACCATCAACCTGCTCGGCGTCGGCCTTCTGCGCGAGATCGCCGGCCTGATCACCGCGATCATCATCGCCGGCCGTTCCGGCTCCGCCTTCACCGCCCAGATCGGCACGATGCGCGTGAACGAGGAACTCGACGCAATGCAGACGATCGGCATCAACACGGTCGACACGCTCGTGCTTCCGCGCATTCTCGGTCTCGCCATCGCGTTGCCGTTCCTCACCTTCTATGCCGACATCATGGGCATGATCGGCGGCGCGGTGATGTGTTACTTCGACCTGCACATCACGCTGGCGGAGTTCCTGCGCCAGTTGCAGCAGGCGATCTCGCTCAACACGTTCCTGGTCGGCATCATCAAGGCGCCGGTGTTTGCGCTGATCATCAGTCTTGTCGGCTGCTATGAGGGTCTGCAGGTCGAGCGCAACGCCGCGAGCGTCGGCAAGCTCACGACCCGCTCCGTCGTCGAATCCGTGTTTCTTGTCATTGTTCTGGACGCCGCCTTCTCCATCATCTTCTCGATCATAGGGATCTGACGATGAGCGGGGGGCGGGTAAATCAGGGCGGCAGGGACAAGGAAGTCATCATCAAGGTGCGCGGTCTCGTAAACGGATTCGGCGACCAGCTCCTGCACGATCATCTCGATCTCGACGTCTATCGGGGCGAGGTCCTGGGCGTGGTCGGCGGCTCGGGCACCGGCAAGTCGGTTCTTCTGCGCTCGATCGTAGGCCTCAACAAGATCCAGTCCGGGACAATCGAAGTCTTCGGCCAGAACACCGCAGGCCTGAACGAAGCGCAGATGCGGCAGATCGAGATGCGCTGGGGCGTGCTCTTCCAGGAAGGCGCGCTGTTCAGCTCGCAAACTATTGCCGAAAACATCCAGGTTCCGTTGCGCGAATATTTCCAGATGTCGCAGGACCTGATGAACGAGATCGCCTCGATGAAGTTGTCGATGGTCGGCCTTCCCGAGGACGCCGCGGCGAAACATCCTTCGGAACTGTCTGGCGGCATGAAGAAGCGCGCCGGACTCGCGCGCGCGCTCGCGCTCGATCCCGACGTCGTTTTCCTCGACGAACCGACGGCGGGCCTTGATCCGATCTCGGCCAACATGTTCGACGAACTGGTCAAGGATTTGCAGAAGAGCCTGAATTTGACGGTCTTCATGGTCACGCACGATCTCGACACGCTGCGCGCGACCACCGACCGCATCGCCGTTCTGGTCGACAGGAAAATCAAGGTCGGCACGATTGATGAGCTGCGCCGCGATCCGCATCCATGGATCCAGCAGTATTTTTCCGGCCCGCGCGGACGCGCGGCAGCCTGAGGGGGACGAAGGACGATGGAAACCAGGGCAAACTATATCGCCGTCGGCGCGTTTGTTCTCGCCTGCATGTTCGGCATGGTCGTAACGGTCCTGTGGCTGGCTGGCACGGAGAACATCACCTACTCGTTCTACACGGTGAAGTTCCACGGCTCGGTCACCGGTCTCGGCAAGGGCACGATCGTTCGCTACAACGGCCTGGAAGCGGGCCGCGTCGAGGATCTCATCATCGATCCCAACAATTCCAAATCGGTGCTCGCGACGATCAAGGTCGACAAGACCTTCGATATCCACAATGACGCGACCGCTGCGATCGCAAGCCAGGGCCTGACGGGCGGGTCTTATGTCGAGCTTCTCGGCGGCACGATGGCCAATCCCACCCTGGCGCACATGGGCCACCGCGACATAGAGCGAAATCCTGAGATCAAGTCGATTCCAGGCACGTTCGAGAAACTCGAACAGAAGCTGGATCAGCTGACCGACAAGCTCAATATCACCGCGGAACGCGTCAACCTTGTGCTTGACGACAAGAACCGAAAGGCGATCGCGGGCATCCTCGACCATGTTGAAGTAATCACCGGCACTCTTGCCAATCGCTCGGCCGACATCGATGCCACGCTGCGCAATGCCGCTGACGCGACCCACAACATCGCAATCGCCTCTCACGACCTGCACCCGACGCTCGTTCAGGCCGACACCACGCTCAAGAAACTCGACACGCTGGCGACCGATGCGGATCGCGTCGTGACCGGCGACGGCGTCGCCCAGCTCCAGGCGCTGGTCGCAGATTCCCGCAGGCTGGTGGGCAGCCTGACCAAATTGTCCGACGAACTAAACCGAGAGCCGACGAGAATTATCTTCGGCGACAGGCGAAAGGGGTACACACCCAAATGAGCAAGAAATCCTTTTCGATCGGCCGCCGCGCCCTGCTGGTCAGCGGCGCCTCAGCCTTCGTGCTTTCGGCCTGCAGCAACATCATCGGACCGCCCGAGGCCGCGCCGATGTACGAGCTCGAGCCCGCCCACATGCCTGTCGGCGCCGCACCGCGGGTGACCTGGCAGATGACGGTCGTGCTGCCGGAAGCGCCCGACAGCCTCGATACGATGCGCATCGCTCTCGAACAGCCGGGCGGTCAGTTGGACTATTACGCCAACGCCAGTTGGCAGGACCGCCTGCCATTCCTCGTCCAGAGCACGCTCGTTGAAGCTTTCGAAGCGAGCGGCCACATGCCGGCCGTCGGTCGCGATACCGAAGGGCTGAAGTCGGACTATCTTCTCGTCACCGACATCCGTGATTTCAATGCGCGCTACGAAACCGCCGATACCGCGCCGCTCGCAGTGGTGCGCATCGTCGCCAAGGTGATCGCCGCGCACACAAGGACCATAGTGCTGTCGGTCGATGCGCATGAGGAAATCCAGGCCAGCCAGAACAGCGTTCCCAGCGTCGTCGAAGCGTTCAACCGGGCGCTCTCTTCGGTGCAAGCAAAGATCATCGAGGCTGTACTGAGTGCCCCGCCGCCGCCGACGCTGTGACGCCGCGACATTTTGAGAAAAGTCGAATCAGGCCCAGCGCAATCGATTAACGGTGTAAGCACTCCAGGAGCGACTGATCTCCCGACTTTGCGCGTATAAACTCCAGGCGGTGTCTTGTGAGAATCGCTCATGGTCGGGGAGACAATGATGCGTCTGGTATCGGCAATTTTTGCGTTGGCCGTGACGTTCGTTGCACCTGCGGCGGCTTCGGACTGCAATCTGGCTGCGCCCGATGCCGCCAGCGCAGGTCCGGACTGTGCCCGCGCCTGGATGGATCAAAACCTTCATCTCAACGACATAGTCACCGTCGGCACGCACAACAGCTACAAGGAAGCAATTCCCGACAAGATCATGGCGCTGATCCGCATGGGCGCGCCCAAAGCGGCCATCGGACTCGACTACTCGCATGTTCCGCTCACCGATCAGCTCAATGACGGCGCGCGGGCCATCGAAATCGACGTCGCCTATGACCCGCAGGGCGGACTTTATGCGCATCCTGCGGGCGCGGCGATGACGGGCGTTCCGCTTCCGGATGGCTACGACACCATCATGTCGAAGCCGGGCTTCAAAGTGCTGCATGTGCAGGACATCGATTTCCGCTCGGTCTGCGCGACACTGGTGGCATGCCTTGGGGAATTGAAGGCCTGGTCCGCCGCGCATCCCGATCACATTCCGATCCTCGTGACGATGAACGCCAAGGATGACGAGATTCCTTTTCCCGGATCCGTGACTCCGCTGAAATTCGACACTGCGGCGTTCGATGCGCTGGACGCCGAAATCCTTTCGGTCTTTTCGCGCGACCAGATCGTGACACCCGACCAGGTGCAGGGCACGTTTCCCACGCTGCGCGACGCGGTCCTGCAGCATGGCTGGCCGACATTGGGCGAAACGCGCGGCAAGTTTCTCTTCGCTCTCGATGAGGACGGCGACAAGATCAAGGCCTATCAGGGCGGCCGCAAGTCGCTGGAGGGCCGCGTGATGTTCGTCAATGCGCCCGAGGACTCTCCGGCCGCGGCCTATCTCACATTGAACGAAGCGCTGACCGATACGGCCCGCATCACCCGTGACGTTCAGTTGGGCTTTCTCGTTCGCACGCGCGCGGACGCCGACACGATGGAGGCGCGCAACAACGACACCGCGCGGCGCGACAAGGCGCTGATGTCCGGCGCCCAGTTCGTCTCGACCGACTACATGCAGCCCGACACACGCTTTGGGCCTTACGAGGCGCGCTTGCCTCAGGGGTTCGTTGCCGCGTGCAATCCGCAGCGGCATCCGGAACGCTGCGATGGGATGGCGGTGGAACCCGCGCCCTAGCTAGCGCTTGCGCTGCTTTCGGGCGGCATAGCGCGCGTCGCGTGCCGCCTTTTGTTCGGCGGCGAGCGCGACAAGACGGTCGGCCTCTTCGCGGCGCGCCTTCAGACGCTCTTCTTCCGCAAGCTTCTCGGCCGCGATGCGGGCGGCTTCTTCGGCGGCGCGGCGTTCGGCATCGCGCAATGCTTCAGCCGCCTTCTCCGCAGCGCGGGCGGCGATGCGCGCCTCACGTTCTTCGGCCTGACGTTTGCGTTCGGCCTGGCGTCTGGCGAAGTCCGGGTCGTTCAACGGCGATTTTGCACGCGCGCGTTCGAGCTGGGCCTGCTTGGCTTTCGCTGCGGCTTCCAGTCTGTCGTTGAAGCCTTTTTCCTTAAATCCGCGCATGCAGTCGGGCCTGTCGCCTTTCAGAGTGAGAAGAGGGGCGGAAACTACGCTAGCGCAGCTTATTTTCAAGCCGGAATTGCCGTTCATTTCGCCTAAAATGTGAGATAAGGCCCCATGGCCGCCCCGCTTCTGCTGCTTCAGAACATTCATGTGACGTTCGGGAACACCGCCCTCTTGGATGGCGCGGAGCTGTCCGTGGCGGCCGGTGAGCGCCTTTGCCTGGTCGGCCGCAATGGTTCGGGCAAATCGACCCTGTTGAAGGTCGCCGCCGGGCTGATCGAGACGGACGACGGCACGCGCTTCGCGCAACCGGGATCAACGATCCGATACCTGCCCCAGGAACCGAGCCTGTCGGGCTATGCCAGCACCCACGCCTATGTCGAAGCTGGACTGATGCCGGGCGACGACCCTGCCCGCGCCTATTATCTGCTCGGCAAGCTCGGACTGACCGGCGCGGAAGTGCCGGACACGCTTTCGGGCGGCGAAGCGCGCCGCGCGGCGCTGGCCCGCGCGCTGGCGCCGCGACCCGACATTCTCCTGCTCGACGAGCCCACCAACCATCTGGATCTGCCGGCCATCGAGTGGCTGGAGAACGAGTTGGGCGCCATGAAGTCGGCGCTCGTGCTGATCAGCCATGACCGGCGATTCCTGGAAAATCTGTCGCGCGCGACGGTGTGGCTCGACCGCGGCGTGACGCGGCGGCTGGAGCGCGGGTTCGCCGGATTCGAGGCCTGGCGCGACGAGGTGCTCGCGCAGGAAGAGATCGAACGGCACAAGCTCGACCGTAAGATTGCGATGGAAGAAGACTGGGTCCGCTATGGCGTCAGCGCGCGCCGCAAGCGCAATCAGGGCCGTCTCGCCAAGTTGCGCGCCATGCGCACGGGACGCAGCGAACAGCTCAAGGTGGCCGGCGCGGTGAAGATGACCGTGACCGAGGGAGAGGAAGGTGGCACGCGCGTCATCGACGCAAAGAGGATTTCCAAAAGCTGGGGCGAGACGGCCGTCGTGCGCGACTTTTCGATCCGCATCCATCGCGGCGACCGCGTCGGCGTGGTCGGTCCGAACGGCGCGGGCAAGACGACGCTGATCAACCTGCTGACGGGCGTGCTCGCGCCCGACACCGGCAATGTGAAGATCGGGATCAACGTCGTGATGGCAAGGCTGGACCAGAACCGCGCGCTGCTGGAACCGGAAGACACGCTGGCAAACGTCCTGACCGGCGGTTCGGGCGATCTGGTTTCCGTCGGCGGAGAGATGCGGCACGTTGTCAGCTATATGAAGGATTTTCTTTTCACGCCGCAGCAGGCCCGCACGCCCGTGCGCGTTCTGTCGGGCGGCGAGCGCGCACGCTTGCTGCTCGCCAAAGCGCTGGCGCAGCCGTCGAACCTGCTGGTGCTGGACGAGCCGACCAACGATCTCGATCTCGAAACGCTCGACCTTCTGGAAGAGATGATCGACGACTACCCAGGTACCGTGATCGTCGTCAGCCATGACCGCGATTTCCTTGACCGCGTCGCGACTTCGATCCTGATGGCAGAGGGCGACGGCCAGTTCATCGAATATGCCGGCGGCTACAGCGACATGGTGGCGCAACGCGGCAGCGGCGTGGCGGCCAAAGCCGATGCGCGCGCGAAGACGGACAGACCGGCAAAAGAACGCCCGCGCGCCGAAGCGGCCAGGCGCAAGATGAACTTCTCCGACAAGCATGCGCTGGAGAAATTGCCGAAGCGGCTGGCCGAGCTGGACAAAAAAATCGCCGAGCTGCATCAGCAGCTATCCGACTCTCAGCTCTATTCGCGCGATCCCAGGAAATATGCGGCGCTCTCCGAAGCGCTCGCCCACGCGCAGCATGAGCATATTCAAGGCGAAGAACGTTGGCTGGAGCTGGAGATGCTGCGCGAGGAACTCGAACGCGAGTGACGCGCCGGGCTTACGCAAATCTCCTTAAGCAACGTTCCGAATAGATCGCGCCGCCAAGTGCGGCCAGCATGGCTCCGCAACATGGCGGGCAGCGGACATGACGCCTCATCTGATTACACGCGGATTGCTGACGTTTGTATTTGTCTGGCTGATGCTACCGCATGAACCGGATGTCGGATTGGGCAGTCCGCAGCAGCCGCTCGCAGTTTCGCCAGTCGCTGCGTCGACACCTTGCCGGCCAGTGCACGTGAGGACGTGCGACGGCGTCGTCTTTCGCGCGCTGTTCGACTCCGTCGGCTCTCTTGTCAGCATGCGCGCGAATCTGCTGGACGGCGTCGAGCGCGTCCGCGCCGATGTTGCGGCCAACCGGCGCGGCGCACACAAAACACCTTAGCGGTCCAATTTTCTACGCTGTCCGGCCACTTCGCACCTCGGATGGCGAAGCGCCGAAATGCCGGCGAAAACTGCGATTGAAGTAGGACAGCTCGCCGAACCCGCTTTCAAAGGCGATCGAACTGATGCTGCGGTCTGCAAAACGGTTGTCCGATAGTATGCGGTAGGCGCGCTGGAGACGCCGCTCGAGCACGAACGCCGACAGTGTGGTGCCCTCGCTTTCGAACAGGCGCTGCACGGCGCGCGGGCTGAGATGATGCGCGGACGCGAGCTTGGCGATGTTGAGATCGCTGCGTTCGAGATTGCGCATGATGTCGGCCTTGATGATGCGCAGGCGCGCCGCGTGACGTCCGCGGCCGACTGTGCGCGCCGCCGAATCGCGCGACGCGCCCAGACTAAGCGCGACCAGATCGCAGACATGGCTGGCCACGATGCGATCGGCACCCGGCGTCATGGCAAAATCGCCGCTCGAGAACAAGGTCGCCACATAGCGGATCAGGAGGCGCAGCATATCAGTCTGGCTCGAGACCAGCCGCCCCGTGACGTCCTGAAGATTAGACGCGAGCGGTTCCAGCGCGGCGCGCGGGATGCGCAGCAGAATGATGTCAGCAGGATTGCGCCAGCCATAGTCGCCGGCTTCGCTGCAACTGAAGAGAATTGCGTCGCTCGCGTGGAGGACCTGCTCGCGTCCGCCATAGGATGCCACCACTTCTCCGGTCACGCAGATCAGGAGCGCGACATCGGCCGCATCTTCATCGGCCTGGCTGGCGAAAAGCCGATTGTGCGACGCTGAGATCGTGCCGCCGGCAATGCGAAAATTGGCTTGGGCCCGCAACTGGACGTCGGCGTGAAACGCCGCGCCGGTCGCCGTCACCCTGGCGTTGATCAGTTTGCGTGTGAGCACGTCCTGCCACGCTGCAAGTCTGGCGGAGGACGGGTAGTCATCGCTTGAAAACTGCAGCATTCGAAAGTCGGGCGGAGCTGGATCAAGAGGCATGATGGCGAGCCGATGACAGGTTCCCGGAGTGGCGTGTGTCAGCATTGCGACTTCTGTCGTCCCGGTCCAATGAATTGTCGTCCCCGTGCAAGAATTGCCCGGGTTGGGATGACTAGATTGCGTCACGTAGCCATCGGCGATTTGATGAAATCATGCAGGAAAACAGCATATTAACTCAAAAAACTGCGACCAATGCTGGCTTTCGGACGTGGCCGGACGAAAACGGCATTTCTGTCGCTCAGAGCGCATGGTCTGGCGCGATTCGCGCCATTTGCCTTGTTTTCGGACTAACGCTTGGCTGGATTCTCATCTTTGACCCGGGCGTGGTGCGCGAGTTGTCCGCTGTCCGCGCCGCGCCGCACATCAGCCCGCACATGTGACACCGACGGGCCAACGCGCACGCAACTCTGAAATGTTGCGTGTGAATCGCCGGTTTTCGTTACTCGCAAGCCAGAAATGTTCAGGGGACGCGTGGGTCTGCGCCGCTGGATTTCGACGTCAGCATCGCATAGTGCCCTCGCGCACGTTGGTCGCCGGGGTGACTTTGCAGCCAGTCGTGAAGCGCGCGCAGTGCCACGTCCTTGCCGAGCGGCAGGAGTTCTTCGCCGGCTCCCAGCGCAATCGCCCGACTGATGGCATTGTTCGCGAGATCGTGGCGGCCGCTCAGTGAATAGGCTCGCGCGAACATCACCGCGACGCGGGGATCTTTTGAGTCCGACGCCGGCGCAAGAATGCTCAGCGCGCTTTGCGGACCGTTCTGGCGGAGGCGGATATCGGCGAGCAACAACCGCGCATCGAGAAGGCTCTGGTTTCGTGCGAGCGCCGCCGACAAGATGCCCGCGCCGGACTCGAGAAATCCGGCCTGCGCCGCCATGTTCGCGACGTTCACTGCAATTTCGGCGCGCGATTCGAGAAATTCGGACGGCAGCGACTGTGCGATCGCCCACGCCGCCGTCGCGTCGTTGGTGCGGGCAAGGACGAGCGCACGAAAGTAATTGGCGACGTTGCTGGACGCCACATAGGGCAACCGGTCGACCTCCGGCTTTGCCTTGTCGATCTGGTTGAGCGCCAGGTACACCGTCAGTCGCTCAAGCCTAGCCCCCAGGTCGTTCGGCATCTCGGCAACCTGTCGCTCGGCGAGGGCAAGGGCCTTGGGCCCGTCCCCGGACTTCAGAGCGATATGGATCCTGCACAGGACGGCATCGCGGCTCTTGGGCGCAAGTCGCAACGCTTCGTCGGACAGAGCCTTGGCGAGAGCCGGATTGCCCTGAACCAGCGCGATCTGCGCGGCGGCCACAAGACTGTCCACGTCCCGGCGGATCGCGAGAGAACGATTTATGGCCGCGAGTGCGTCCGCATCGTTCCCAAGGTTCTGCAGCGCCAAAGCGCGCGCCCGAAGCACCGTCGCGGCGTGCGGGCTGGAGTCCTGATCGGCCGGATCGGCGTAGAGGGCGAGCAGCGACTGATTCCCGCCAAGCGCGAGCGTCGCCTTGAAGAGCGGGTTGAGCGTAACGTCTTCGCTGGCTCCCAGCCGGCGCGCGAGTTCCAGCTCTGCCTTGGCGTAGGCATAGTCCTCGACAGCATCCAGAGCGATGCCGAGTTGCGCGTGCGCATAGGCATTGCCGGGTTCCATTCCCACCGCCAGCTTCGCATCGATCAGCGCGCTCTGCAGTTGACCCGCCCAAAGCTCCTGGCGGCTGCGGCGAAGTGTTTGCTCGAAGGCGGGGTTCGTCGGCGGTGAGTTGGCGGCGGCCAGCGCCTGCTGCGACGACAGGATCAGCCCGACCGTCCAAGCGAGGCGCGTAAAAACTAGTCGCGTCGGGAACATGCTGACCCTTGAAATGTGGGATGTCGTCGAAGCAATCCTATCATCGCGCAGAAACGTCAAAGAACCATTCAGCGCCATTGGTAAAGACCGAGGCGCCTCGTACGAGATTTGGCGTTTTCCTATCCGAGGAAGGCGGTTCGCCCGCTGTGACTGTCCGACCAGTCTCCGCTCATGCCGATTCAATCGGCCAGCCGCGCGCGGTCCGACAAAGAATCCGATGCGCGGATCTGCAAATAATATTTTAGATTTCAACGTGTTAGCGCAGAATGAATGGCGGACAGGGTGGGATTCGAACCCACGATACCCGTAAAGGTACTCCGCATTTCGAGTGCGGTGCCATCAACCGCTCGACCACCTGTCCGTTGCGGATCAATTACGGAACCTTCGAGCGGATAGCAAGAACCCGAAGATGCGCCGCCGCGAGTGGATGCGCGCGGCCATACTCAGCTCTCTTCGCCGGCCAGCCAGCGCACGTCGGCGCGCGATTTTGCAGACAGCAGAGGCGCCACCACGCGCAGCGCGTCCCGCATCTCATCGCCAAAGCCGAAGGGCGGATTGACGACGATCAGGCCTGCGCTGGAGAGCCGGACCTTTTCGTCTTTCGCGCCGTCGGCGGTCCCGACATCGATGTCGATTCGCAGCGCGCGCTTGACGCCTGCGGCCATCACCTCGCCGCTGAAGGCGTGCGCCTCGCCCGCGGACTTGATCGGAAACCAAAGAATGAAGATGCCCGTCGCAAAGCGCTTCAGCGCCTCGCCGAGCGCGCGGGCCTGACGCTCGAATTCGTCGGCCGTCTCAAAAGGCGGATCGATCAGCACGACACCGCGCCGCTCAGGAGGCGGCAGCAGTGCATTGATCCGCGCATAGCCGTCGGCGCACTCGCTGCGCAGCGCCCTGTTGTGGAAAGTCGCAAGCGCGGTTTTCAACGCTTGCGCGTCTTGCGGATGTTTCTCGATGGCGATGAGCCTGTCCTGTGGCCGCAGCAGCGGCGCGGCGATCAGCGGTGATCCGGGATAGCGGCCCTCTCCCGCCGACGTCACGATTTCCAGATAGTGCTTGAGAGCGGGCGGCAAAGCATCGGGCGTGTCAAGCAGACCGAGGATGCGTTCAATCCCCCTCGCCGCTTCACCCGTGCGCAGGGCAGCGTCGCTGCGCAGGTCGTACAGTCCCGGCCCGGCGTGCGTGTCGATAACGGCAAATGCGGTGTCCTTGCGGCGCAGATGCAGCAGTATCGAGACCAGCGCCAGATGCTTGACGACATCGGCGAAATTTCCGGCATGGAAGGCGTGGCGATAATTCATCTACTCGCAGAAAATCCGCACTTTCGCGTGCTCATGATCGACATCCACCTGCAGGTCGCGCAGTTGCTCGACGATGTCCTCCAGGCTCTCGGGCGTCAACTTGCCGATGTCGACGTCAATGCCTTCCTTGCGCAGGGCCTCGTTGACCTCGGTGCGTGCGCGCGGCGGAATGATGCTGGTCAGCTTCACGCCGGCGCGAAGCAGCTGCATCGGAACGCGGATATTGACCTTGGTTGGTCCATCCTGATCGTCATGGGCATCGACGACCACCCGCAGATACTTCACCTGGTCGTTGCGACGCGCTTCGGAGGAAGCGGTCGCCTGTCCGGGCTCGCGCTCGAGAGCCTTCAGCAGGCGTTCGGCCTCGTCGGCGTTGATCTTGCCCTGGGCCAGCATGTCCAGGATCTGGCGGCGGTTCTCGCTCATCGCGATGTCCTCTCAGTAAACGTGAATGAAGACGGAGGCCGACGGCGAGTCGACTTCCACATGGGTGCCGTTAAGGCTGCCGAGCACGGCAATGAAGGCGCCGAGCGTCTTGAATGGATGAATGTCGATCGCGGCGCAGACCACAAAGAAGACCGGCAGCAGCACCAACACGAAGGGAAGCAGCAGCAGCCACACCAGGAAGAGCGGCACCCACAGGCGTATGCCGCGATGCATCGCGTTGGGCAGGATGTGCACGACGGCGAGAAGTGGCGGCCTCATGATTTTCCCTCCAGTTCGGCAATGGCCTCGCCAGCCGTGATCTCGCCGCGGTTGAGGCGGTCGAGCACTTCGCTGCGCGAGGGCGTTGGGTCGGTGTCGACGAATTCGAGCGACGCGGCGATGCGGTTGAGCCGCGCCTTGATCGTCGGGTAGCTGACGCCGAATACCTGCTCCATCTCCTTGATGGAGCCATGGCTCTTCACGAAGGCGGCGATGAACACCTGATCCTCAAGCGCGAGCCGCGCGAGCTGGGGCAATTCGAACGCGCCTTCAAGGACGATGTCCCGGTCCGCCAGCCTTACCCGCTCGACGATCAGGGGTGCCCCCTGCGTCAGTTCGGTCAGTTCATGCCAATCCTTGGCCTTGGACATCGGAAGAACCGTATCTGCTGCGTAAGAGATATGGATTAAGAAAATTGATTTTACAAGCGAGAAAAATTGATTTTCTTGAATATTCTGTCAAGTATTTGAATTTATATCGGTTTTCCTATGCGAGATGCCGAGTGCGCGCTTGGGTAGGCAGTTAGAACCCCGGTAAGGATCACATGTTTACATAGTCCACCTGGTCTTCATCAGCCGGGTTCCCTTTGGAATTCCCTCAGGCCAACACACCCGGCCTGAGGGGATCTCCACCCCACGATGGTTGTGTTGCTTATGACGAACGTCGATGTCGGCCAGCTTGCGGTCCGCCTGCTGCAGAAATACGGAAACGACGCGCTCGCACTCGCCACGCGACAGGCCGATTCCTATTTCAAAGCCGGAGACGCCATCCGCTACGCCGACTGGTGCCTGGTGATCGGCGAAATCGAGCTGCTCAGGGTCAAGTCCGCGCGCAGCATGAAGGCCGTATAACGCCGGCGCCGACGACGATTCACTGCGAGATTTCCTCGAGCGAAAGATTGCGGGTCTTCGGCCCGAATATGCCGATGGCGAGACTCACAACGCCCATGCTGGCAGCGATCAGGGTGAAGACGCCCGCAACGCCGAAACGTCCCAGAAAGAACGCGATGACGAAGGCGCTGAACACCGTCGACAGCCGGCTGAAGGAATAGACGAAGCCGACCGCCAGCGCGCGGATCCGAGTCGGATATAGCTCGGCCTGGTAAGCGTGGAACGAGAACGACATGATGTTGTTGGAAAGCGTGACGAGCACGCCGAACAGGATGAGCGGCGCCGCCTCGCGCATCTGCGCAAAGACAAGGCCGGACACCGCGACGCACAAAGCGGACGCGGTGATCATCCATTTGCGCTCGATCCTGTCGGTGTAGAACGCAGCCAGCAGCGGCCCGAACGGCGCCGCGATGGCGATGATGAATGTGTAGCCAAGGCTCGCGGTCACCGCGATTCCCTGCTTGATCAGGAAACTCGGCACCCAGTTCGCAAAGCCGTAAAAGCCGACCGTCTGGAACAGATTGAAGACGATGAGCATGAGCGTGCGCGTCAGGTAAGGTCCCTTCCAGATCTCGGCGAAATTTCCGCCCGCGGATCCATCCGCGATTTCGGCGGCGGGTTCGGCGAGCGGACCGCTCTCACGCATCGCTTCGGACTCGAACTGCTCGACAATCCTCGTGGCTTCCTCGATGCGCCCATGTTGCGCGAGCCAGCGCGGACTTTCGGGCACGGCGAGCCGGATGAGCCACACGATGACGGCGCCGGCCGAGCCTGCCAGCACCACCCAGCGCCAGCCGTCAAAGCCGAACGGCGCGATGGGCACCAGCAGCCAGGCCAGGAACGCGACGGCCGGAATCGCGCTGAACTGCACCACCTGGTTGAGCGCGAAGGCGCGGCCGCGGACCTGCCGCGGCACGAGTTCGGCGATGTAGGTGTCGATCGTCACGAGCTCGACGCCGATTCCGATGCCGGCGATGAAGCGCCACAGATCGACGCCGAACGCCGTCGTCTGAAACGCCATCGTGCTGGCTGCAACGGTGTACCAGAGGAGCGACACGGTGAAGATCAGGCGCCGTCCGAACCGGTCCGCGACAAAGCCGAACAGGCCGGTGCCGAGGAAAAGCCCAGCGAAAAAAGCCGCCACGAAACCCGCAAGACCGGTCGTACCGAACAGGCCGGGCGTCGTCGACGTCAGGATCCCGCTCTTGACGAGGCCCGGCCCGACATAGGCGGACATGAACATGTCGTAGAACTCGAAGAATCCGCCGAGGGACAACAGGAAAACACGCGTCCACAGCGCCCTTCCGGCCGGCAGGCGTTCCAGCCGCGCGGCGATCGTCGCGGTGTGCGCGCTCATCCTGCCCCCGATGCGAGGCAGAATCGCCTCAACGCCTTTCTCTGTGCAATATTCACCGTTGCCGAGCCCGCGGGAAAGACCTTTCCATGCCGTTCGAGATGGATTTTCCGCTGAGCGACTGGCTGCGCGCCCGTTCCGCCGCGAGCCGTACGGACGGCGTTCCCTACATCATCGGCGTGGCGGGAAGCGTTGCCTCGGGCAAGAGCACATTCGCGGGCACGCTGCGCCGCGCGCTCGAAGCCTGGCACGAACATCCGCGCGTCGAAGCGGTCGCGACGGACGGTTTTCTTTTTCCCAACCGCATCCTCGCCGAGCGCGAGATCACGATGCGCAAAGGCTTTCCGGAGTCGTTCGACTTCGACGCCTTGCGCGGCGCCGTGGGCGCGATCAAGCGCGGCCGGCGCGTCGCGATACCGCTCTACTCGCACGCGACCTATGACGTCGACGCGGAAAACAGCCTCGTCGTGCACAAGCCGGACATCGTCATACTCGACGGTTTGCATCTCGCACGGATCGAGCGCGCAGGCGAGCCGCGCCTGATTGACATGCTCATCTATCTCGACGCCGACGAAGCGGTGATCGAGCGCTGGTTCACCGACAGGCTGGTGCCGCTGATGGAAGCGGGCGTCAACGATTCCAACTCCTTCTACTACGCTTTTCGCACGATGGGCCCCGATGAGCGTCGCGCCTTTGCCGCGCGCGTCTGGCAAGGCATCAATCTTCCCAACTTGCGCGATCATATTGTGAAAGACCGTGACGCTGCCGACCTCATCCTTCACAAATCTGAAAATCATCGCGTGTCGCGCGTTGTCCAACGCTAAGGTCGCGCAGCCCAGAGAATTTGATCCGGGAGGTATCCTGATGGCCCAGAAGAAGACACAGCCCGCTGCAGACGCGTTGCTGGACGGCCTTGCCAAACCGGCGCAGCGCGCGCTGGCAAATGCAGGTATCAAGACTTCTCGCGCAACTGGCCAGGAAGAGCGAGGCCGAGGTCGCGGCGTTGCACGGCATGGGGCCGAACGCGCTCGCCACCTTGAGAAAATCGCTCAAGGCGCGGGGGCTCAGCTTTGCACGGAACTCAAGCTAGAGCGGCCTAGAGGAGTTTGATCTTGGCGCGCTCTTCCGCGAACCACTGCCTCATCGCACCGTCCCAGGATGCCGCCGCGGATTCGGCCGCCGCGAGGTCGCGCTTGTGGCCGGCCAAGTCTCCCAGCATGGCAAACGCATTGGCGCGGGCAAGGCGCAGAAAGGTTTCGTCGACCGGCTCGCTGCCGTTTGCATCGATGATCCTGAACGCCGCATCGACCGCCTCACGCGCCGCCATGGGTTCACCGAGCGCATTGGCGACGAGCGCGCTCAGATAGAGCGCTCGCTCCTCATTCTGCCATGTGCCGCAGCGTAGCCAGAATTCGAGTCCGGCTGCGGCCGCGGCGCGCATCAACTCGTCTTGCTCCGCCGAACGTGGGCAGACTTCCAACAGCTGGGACGCGAGGTTGTTGCTGGCGATCGCCACCATGCGGTCCGCGTTCGACTTGGGCGTGTTTCGGGCCAGCGCCAGCGCGGACTCATACAGAGCCGAGCCTTCGGCCAGGCGCCCGGAACCGGCCAGCGCATTGGCGAGCGTCATCTTGCTGTCGATGGCAGCGACACGCGGGTCAATTCCGTCGGTTGCGGCATAAACCTGCTGCGCCTGCTCTGCGCCCTCCAGGTCTCCCGCCATCGCACGTGCCGCGTACAACTTCGCCCATGCGGCGGCGGTCCGCGCATCGGGCGTCCGGCCCTCGAGCACGCGTTCGGCCAGCGCGCGTGCGCGTGGCCAATCACTCAGATGCTCACCGATCGTGTGATTGGACCAGTAGAGAAGCGGGACCAGGCTGCCGGGATCAACCGATCCGCAGACCGCCGCTTCCAGCTCGCCCGCAAACCGCGCGCTCGCTGTGTTGTGATAGGATGATCCGTCGCGCAGAAGGTCTTCGATCATGCGGTCCCCGGCAAATACGAAGCGGGCGAACGATGGTGCGGGCGGTCGGAATCGAACCGACACTCCTTGCGGAACCAGATTTTGAGTTTGGCGCGTCTACCAGTTCCACCACGCCCGCGCACGCCCGTCTGTTAGCCTTTTGGCCCGTCCGCGTCTAGCATTCCGGCATTCGAAAAACAGGGGCAACGCCGTGAAGCTTTATACAGAGAACTATCCCGCGCCCAACCCGCGCAAGGTCCATATTTACCTTGCCGAAAAAGGCCTGACCGTCGAGCGCGTCCACACCAAGATGCAGGAGCGTCAGCACAAGGCGCCCGACTTCATGAAAAAGAACTCGCTCGGCCAGGTGCCGGTGCTGGAAACAGACGATGGCAGGTTCATCTCGGAATCCGTGGCCATTTGCCGTTACTTCGAGGCGCTGCATCCTACGCCGCCCATGTTCGGCCGCGATCCGTTCGATGCGGCGATGGTCGAGATGTGGATTCGCCGCGCCGAGTTCCGCCTGTGGAACCCGATGGGCCAGGTGTGGATCAACGCCGATCCGCGAACGGCAGTCGTCAATCCAAACCAGTTCAAGGACTATGGCGAGCACAGCAAGAAGGTTCTTGCCAACGCCATGAAGTGGATAGACCGCGAACTCTCAGACGGGCGCGAGTTCCTGGCCGGACAAAACTACACGATGGCGGACATTGTCTTGTTGTGCGGCATCGACTTCGGCAAGTTCATCCACCAGGACATGCCGGAGGATGCCCAACATCTGCGCGCCTGGCACGCGCGCGTCTCGGCGAGGCCGAGTGCAAGGGCGACCTAAAGCAGCTTGGCCAGCTTGGCAAAATCCTCGCGGGCACCGGCCGGTGCCTTCACGCGCGGGATCGTCGCGATGGGGATGCCGGGCGCAAAGCGCGCCAGCGTCGCGACGGTCTCAGCCAGCGGCACGGCGCCGTCGCCGGTTTCGTTGACGACGAGCGCCTTCACGGCGAGCGCTGCACCGGCGATGACTTTCAACGCCGTCAGCGTGTGGCTGATCGTTCCGAGGTACGAGCCCGTGACCACAATGAGCGGCAGGCCAAGCGCACGCGCCCAGTCGAGGACCGTGTGTTCGCGATCCAGCGGCACCATGATCCCGCCGACCCCCTCGATGAACAATGTGCCCCGCGCATTCGCGATCGCGTTGCGGCAGAGCGCGACCAGATCGTCGAACCCGATGCTGCGGCCCTCGCGCGCGGCCGCCATGTCGGGCGAGAGCGGCGCGCTGAACTGCCAGGGCGACAGGCGGGCCAGGGAGTCTACCGTGATCGGCTCGTTCAAGGCCTCCAGCAGCACGCCAGGATCGCTGATCGCCGCCGTCGCGATGTCGAAACCACTGACGATCGGCTTGAGCGCGTCGACCTTTTTCCCATGGTGCCGCAGGTGCCGGATCAGTCCGGCGGTGACGAATGTCTTGCCGATGTCGGTTCCGGTCGAGGTGACGAAATAGGCGCCCATGCGATTGTCCGTTTCGATTTACCAGCCCTCGCGCGAACTTGTCCAAGGCGGGACCGGGAGAATGTTTGTAACTGCTTGCACGTTCCCGAAGGCCCCTATAATGGCTGGGCCGGTCCTCGACAAATGACAGGTGCCCGATGAACGCTCCCGCCCCCGAACTGCGCGACGGAATCGTGCGCCACGACTGGACGCGCGGGGAGATCGGACACCTGTTCGCCCTGCCCTTCGCCGACTTGATTTTCCGCGCCCAAAGCGTGCATCGCCAGAATTTCTCTGCCAACGAAGTGCAGATGTCGACGCTCCTGTCGATCAAGACCGGCGGCTGCCCGGAGGATTGCGGCTATTGCTCGCAAAGCGCGTCGCACGAAACCGGCCTGAAGGCCTCCAAGCTGATGGAGATCGAAGCGGTTCTCGCCGACGCGAAGGCTGCAAAGGATTCCGGGGCGACGCGCTTCTGCATGGGCGCAGCCTGGCGCTCGCCAAAGGACAAGGACCTGGACGCCGTTTGCGCGATGGTCGAGGGCGTGAAGGCGCTCGGTATGGAAACATGCGTGACGCTGGGAATGCTTACGGGTCCGCAGGCGGAACGCCTGAAGCGATCGGGCCTCGACTATTACAACCACAACATCGACACCTCGCCGGAATACTACAAGGAGATCATCACGACGCGGACCTATGAGGATCGTCTCGACACGCTGGCGCATGTCCGCGATGCGGGGATCAATGTCTGCTGCGGCGGCATTGTCGGCATGGGCGAAGCCGAAGACGACCGCATCGGAATGATCCACGCGCTCGCCACGCTGCCCGAGCATCCGCAGAGCGTGCCGATCAATGCGCTGATGAAGGTCAAGGGCACGCGTCTCGGCGACAGCGAGCCGATCGATCCGATCGACTTCGTGCGCACCATCGCGGTGGCGCGGATCACCATGCCGAAATCCTTCGTCCGTCTCTCCGCCGGACGCAGCAATATGAGCGACGAGACGCAGGCGCTGTGCTTCCTGGCCGGCGCGAACTCGATCTTCGTCGGCACCAAGCTGCTGACGACGCCCAACCCGCAGGCCGATCACGACACCAAGCTGTTCGAAAAGCTCGGCGTCACCGCGATGGCGATATAAAGCACCGATGACAGACAAGCCCGGCTGGTACGATGCGGGCCTGCCGCATATCTGGCTGCCTTACACGCAGATGAAGACGACGCGGCCGCCGCTGGCGGTCGAGCTGACACGCGGCACGCGCATCGTGCTGGCCGACGGGCGCGAGCTCGTCGACGGCATCGCGAGCTGGTGGACCGCCTGCCACGGCTACAACCATCCGCATATTGTCGGCGCCATCCGCGCGCAGGCGGCCAAGATGCCTCACGTCATGCTGGGCGGGCTGGTCCACGAACAGGCGCTGACGCTGGCCCAACGGCTGTGCGCCATCGCGCCGGGCGGGATGGAGCGCGTGTTCTTCTCCAACTCCGGTTCCGTAGCAGTCGAGGTCGCCATGAAGATGGCGACGCAATACTGGCTGAACCAGAACATCCGTGGACGGACGAAGTTCCTCGCCTTCCGCGGCGGCTATCACGGCGACACGATCGCGACGATGGCGGTCTGCGATCCCGACGAAGGCATGCACAGCCTGTTCGCGGGGCTCCTGCCGCAGCATCACATCGTCGATCTGCCGCGCGACGAAGAGAGCATCGCCGCGTTCGATGCGTTTCTTGAGCGTCACGCTTCCGAGATCGCCGGCATCCTGGTCGAACCGCTCGTGCAGGGCGCTGGCGGCATGCTGTTCCATGACGAGAATGTACTGCGCCGGTTGCGCGCCGCGGCGGACAAATACGAACTGCTTCTCATCTTCGACGAGATCTTCACCGGATTCGGCCGCACCGGCGCAATGTTCGCCGCAGAGGCGGCAGGCATCGCGCCCGACATCATGACGGTCGGCAAAGGGCTGACCGGCGGAACGCTGCCACTCGCCGCGACGCTCGCGACGCGTAGGGTGTTCGACGCGTTCTGGTCGGATGACCCGTCGCATGCGCTGATGCACGGCCCCACCTACATGGGCAATGCGCTGGCCTGCGCGGCAGCCAACGCCTCCCTGGATCTGTTTGAACGCGAAAACCGTCTGAAGGCTGCCTGCGACATGGCGGCCAGGTTGAGCCTGGCCCTTGGACCCTGTCTCGGCATGAAAGGTGTGCGCGACGTCCGTGTGCGCGGCGCCATCGGCGTCGTCGAACTGGACCAAATCGCCGATATGAACGATCTTAAGCGCCGGTTCGTCGAAGAAGGCGTCTGGGTGCGTCCGTTCCGCAATATTGTCTATCTCACCCCCGCGCTGACCATCGACGAAGCCGATCTGACGATGCTGACGGACGCCATCCAGCGCGTCGTCGGCCAGGGGGTCTGACGATGCGTATCCCGTCCTTCGTGATCTATCTGGCCATCATCGTCCTAGGGGCTCTGGTCCTGAACGTGGCCCTGTCGTTCCTGGATCTGGACGTCATGCCCGGCGACATCGTGATCAGCCGTCCGGGCCTGAATATCCACATATCCGTGCTGTATTCGCTGGGGGCCAGCGTCAGTCTGGCACTTCTCTTTTGGTGGTGGCGGAAGTAATACCGACCGTAACCCCGTAAGCCCCGAGTCGCATCATGACGCTCCGCCCCATCCGCCGCGCGTTGCTTTCCGTTTCCGACAAGTCCGGCCTCGTCGATTTCGCCAAGGGCCTTGTCCGACACGGCGTTTTCCTGATCTCGACCGGCGGCACGGCAAAGGCGCTGCGCGATGCCGGCCTTCAGGTCGCCGACATTTCGGAGATCACGCACTTTCCCGAAATGATGGACGGCCGCGTGAAGACACTGCATCCGATGGTGCATGGCGGCCTGCTCTCGCTGCGTGACAAGAAAGATCACGCCGAGGCGATGAAGACCCACGGAATCGAGGCCATCGATCTCCTCGTCTCCAATCTCTACCCCTTCGAGGCGACGGTCGAAAAAGGCGCGAGCTTTGAGGAGACGATCGAGCAGATCGATATCGGCGGCCCGGCGATGACGCGCTCGGCAGCCAAGAACCACGAATGGGTCACGGTGGTGGTCGACACCGATGACTACGCCGCCGTGCTGGCGGAGATGGATGCGAACAAGGGCGCGACATCCGCCGCGCTGCGCCGCAAGCTGGCGCAGGTCGCGTTCGCGCGTACCGCTGCCTATGACAGCGCCGTCTCCAACTGGTTCGCCGGACAACTCGCGAAGGACGGGGACAAGGAGCCGCCACGCCGCCGCGCTTTTGCCGGCACGCTGCGCCAGTCGCTGCGCTACGGCGAGAACCCGCATCAGGAAGCCGCGTTCTACGCCACAGGCGAAAAGCGCTTCGGCGTCGCGACGGCACAGCAGCTCCAGGGCAAGGAGCTGTCCTACAACAACATCAACGACACCGATGCCGCCTACGAGCTGGTAGCAGAGTTTGCGCCGTCCGCCTCGGCCGCCTGCGCCATCATCAAGCATGCCAATCCCTGCGGAGTGGCGATGGGCACATCTCTGGTGGAGGCCTACAAGAAGGCGCTCGCCTGCGATCCCGTCAGCGCATTCGGCGGCGTGCTGGCGTTCAACAGGACGCTCGACGGCGCGACGGCAGAAGAAATCACCAAGATCTTCACGGAGGTGATCATCGCGCCCGACGCCGATGCCGATGCCCGCAAGGTTCTCGCGGCGCGCAGGAACGTCCGCGTGCTGATCGCAGGCGGCCTGCCCGATCCGAATTCGGCCGGCCTGACATTCCGCAGCGTGTCCGGCGGCTTCCTCGTCCAGACGCGCGACAACGGCAAGGTCACGCGCGACATGCTCAAGATCGTTACCAAGCGCCAGCCGACAGAGCAGGAAATCACCGACATGCTGCTCGCCTTCACCATCGGCAAGCACGTGAAGTCCAACGCCATCGTCTATGTGAAGGACGGCGCCACCGCCGCCGTCGGCGCCGGCCAGATGAGCCGGGTGGATTCCGCACGCATCGCCGCCATCAAGGCGCGCGACGCCGCCAAGGCCGCCGGATGGCCCGAGCCGAAGACAGTCGGTTCCTCAGCCGCGTCCGAGGCCTTTTTCCCCTTCCCGGACGGATTGCTCGCCGTCGCAGAAGCGGGCGCCACGGCTGTCATCCAGCCTGGCGGCTCGATCGGCGACAAGGATGTGATTGCAGCGGCCGACGAGGCCGGCCTTGCCATGGCCTTTACGGGGATGCGCCACTTCCGGCACTGAGCCTGCGGCCATAGGCGCTGAGCGCGAGCTGCGCGAGGTCCGCCTCGCTCTGTGGTTGCGTGCCTGCGCTGTCTTCCAGCCGTTCGGCCAGAATGATCATGCGCGCCCGCTTGGACAGCGGGCCAGGATTCTTTGCGCTGTCACGAAGGATTTGCGCTACCTGCAGACATTTTTCGACGTCACTCATTTACGAAATAAGGCACGGCGCGCACCCAAAATTCGTGACGCAGATCAAAAACGCCGACAATTTTTGCCGCGGAGTTATCCAATGCGCCGCGCGAACGCCGCGACAAAACGTCAGCATTTGAAGGACCAATTGCGGCGCTCGGGCGGCGCCGCTGTTGGATAAGTCGGAGACGGAAGAATTCCGTCAGAAGTTTCTTTTGTAAGAACCCAGCGCGCTCTTGAACCGAGTCGGTCAAATCACCAATTGCGCTATATCCCGACCCGTGCGTGTGAACCGCTGCAACGCAGTCGCGCTAGAGCGCCACGGCGCGTTCTTCCTTGACGAACGCCATCCAGATCAGGCCGGCGATCAGAAAGACGATGATCGCCAGCATTCCGCCGCGCTGGCTGGCAGTCCAAGCGGTCATGAACGTGACCGAGACATTGGCGAGAAACGTCGTCGACGTGCCGGAGAGCGACATCAGGCCGAAGAACTCGGTCATCTTCTCCGGCGGCGCGAGCCTTGCCATCATCGTGCGGGCGTTCGCATAGCCGGCGGTGATGAACACGGCGACGCCGTTGACGATCATGAGGAAAAGCACCTGCGGCCAGGTGTTGAAGAACGGCAGACCGTTGATCGGCGGCAGGTGCGTGTCGTAGCGGATGAACCAGAGGATGCGATCCGGCCCCATCGTCAGGCTGAGCGAGAAGAACAGCAGGGTGCCGCCGATGCTGACGAACAATGCGCGCTTGGAGCCGAGATTGTTGTCGAGCCAGCCGCCGAAGAATCCGCCGACCACGGCGAAGACGCTGAGCTCGAGGCCGTACATGATCATCGGCAGCGCGCCCCAATGGAACGTGCCGGCGGCGAAGATGCCGCCGAAGGTCAGGACCGCCGTCATGCCGTCGTTGAACAGCATGCGTGCGCCGAGATAGTGCGCGATGTTGCGATAGTGCCGAAGGCTCTTGATCGTGCGCCACACCGAGCGTGCGCCGCTGGTGATCGCGTGTCCGATGCCGAGGCCGACGCTCGGCCGGTCAGGCGTGAAGAGGAACAGAGGAATCGCAAAAAGCAGCAGCCAGACGCCGGAGATCGGTCCGGAGAGCCGTTCCGGATCGTGCGCCGCCTGGCTGACGCCGAACCAGGGATGCAGCGGGATGAAGCTCCAGTTGACCTGCCCTGGCAGCGAGAAGAACACCATCATGAACGCCAGCATGAGAATGCCGGCAAGATTGCCCAGCGAGAGGCCGAGGCCCGATAGGGGACCGACGCGATTGTGCGGAGCGATCGTCGGCAGCATCGCACTGTGGAACACCGACGAGAATTCGTAGGAGAAGTTCGTCACCGCGACGAGGACGCCGATCACGACGATGCCGGCCCAGGACGAGTGCGGCTGCGCCTGCCACATCAGGACCATGCACACCGCCATGATCAGCGTGTAGACCGCGATCCAGGGCTTGCGCCTGCCGCCGACATCGGCGACCGCGCCGAGGAAGGGCGCCGCGACAGCAGTCGCGAATCCGCCATAGCTCGAGAACGCGGCCCACAATTGCTGGCCCTTTACGGGATCGCCGACGACAGTCGTCGTGAAATATGGGGCAAAGAGATAGATCGTGACGAGAAGGACATAGGGAATGCGCGCCCATTCGAACATCGCCCAGGAAATCTGGCCGAGCCTGCTTGCTATGGGACCGCCCGTGGCTGACGTGCCGGCCGGCTTGTGCAGCCAGGCGGCAAGGCCCGTCGCTTCGACGCCGGCCATCGATGCAGGATTTCCGCTGGGTTCCAGGACTGCGGCGTCGATCGTGTCTAAAGCAGTCGATTCCGCATCATTGGAAGACTTCACCAGCGTCCACTCCCCAAATCACTTTTCTGTCGACCCAACCATCGACGCCCGAGGTTTCGACCTCGCAGACTTCAGGCTTGCATGCCTTCAGCTTGGCCACAACGCCGGGTTCGGCGTAGGCGATGATCTTGGAGGACGGAGAGGAATCGCCATGAATGGCCGATGGCGAAAATCCGACGAAGAGGGCCGTGCGCATGTCGGACAGTTGCGTGTGATGCATCCAGCCGACGGTGCCGTCGGCATCTTTGACCCGCCGCCAGGCGTCGTAGCTTTCGATGACTCTGAGCGGATAATCCTTGCGCTGATAAATCCAGAGTATCTTGTGCGCGTAGGACGGGCCTTCGCGCAGGAACGCCTGCTCCTTTCGGATGCTTGCATAGTGCGGCGGCGGATCGGCGGCGTTGGCCGGACTTGCAAACACTGTCAACACCGACAGAGCGACGAGGCGGCAAAGTGATGTGGTTTTCATCTGCGGGGAATCATACTCACAACTGCGACTTTTACGAGATACTGCTGTAGTTCATTTGACGCGGCGCAGCGAACCGACTTAGGTTCCCGCCACGCGCTTGGTCTAGGGAACGCGGTGCAACACCGCGGCTGCCCCCGCAACTGTAACCGGAGAGCGAACCATTCAGTTGCCACTGAGGTGAAAGCCTTGGGAAGGCGGATGGGGAGCGATGAACCGGGAGCCAGGAAACCTGCCTCGCGCCGTCGTCCTGTTTCCGTCCGGGGTGTGACGGGGGCTGCGGGGGAAACCGTCGCGACGACAATTGGAGTCGTCGCCGCGGGGCCCGGATGCGTTTGAAGCGTTTGCTCAAAGTCGTAAGGCGTTGCCGCGTGCCGGCTTCTGGAACCAACCAGGAGAAGGTCATGCAGAAATTGTTGCCATCAACCGCAGCGCTCAGCGTGCTGCTTGTGTCGAGTGCCGCCGCATCGGCGGATGAAGTCGAGACGGTGGTCATCACCGCCACGCGAACCGAACAGCCCGTGGAAAAAACCGGAGCGTCGCTCAGCCTGATCACCGCAGAAGATCTGAAGACACAGCAGACGTTGGTGCTGAGCGATATCCTGAAGGAAGTGCCCTCGCTCATCATCAACCGCACCGGCGGCGTCGGACAGGTGACGACGGTCAGCATCCGCGGTGCCGAACAGGGACAGACCGTGACGCTGATCGACGGTATTCGGATCAACGATCCCAGCGACGGATCGGAAGGCGCGATTTACGGCGACGTGCTGGCGAACAACATCTCCCGCGTGGAGATCCTGCGCGGCCCGCAGTCGACGCTCTACGGCAGCGACGCGATCGGCGGCGTCGTCAACATCATCAGCAAGCGCGGCGGCGGGGCGCCGTTCGCGCTGGACGCGAGCGCAGAAGGCGGATCCTTCGGAACCTTCCATGCCAACGTCGCGGCCAACGGCACGACGGACGCAGTCGAGTATGGAGCAGCCTTGAATTACTACACGACGACCGGCGTCTCTGCGGCGGACTCGCGCAACGGCAATACCGAACCCGACGGCTACAGAAACTACGGCGCAACCTTCAATATCCGGGCCCATCTGGACGACACGGTCAGCGTCGACGCCCGCGGCTATTACACCAATGGGCACGACCGCTTCGACGACAATTTTCCGCCGCCGAAATTCATCGTCGCGGATTCGAACGCGAACAACACCAATGAACTGGACGCCGGATATCTCGGGTTGAATGCGGACTTTTTCGATGGGACGTTCCGCAACCGCATCGCCATCATCGCGACATCGAGCGCGCGGCAGTTCTTCGATTCCGCGTTTGACACGATTCACCTGAACTTCGACGATTTCGGCAATGTCGTGAGGCTCGAGTATCAGGGCATTGTCGACGTTGATCGCGACACGCAGCTCACATTTGGGGCGGAAACGCAGGAGAGTTCGTTTCGTGGCGACAGCTTCAGCTCGTTCACGGCCGTTGTGAGAACGGTTGGGCGCGACAGGCTGACGGGATACTACGCGCAGGCACAACACACATTGTTCGACCAGGTCACGCTGACCGGCGGCGTGAGGCTCGATGACGACCAGGAATTCGGCACGCACACCTCGTTCAAGCTCAACGGTGCGTGGCAGGTTCCCGGCTGGGACGCGACTGTGCACGCCAATGTCGGCAATGGCTTCAAGGCGCCGACGCTGTTTCAGCTTTTCTCGGCCAACTCCAATCCGCTCACGGCGCTGAAGCCCGAGACGGCGACGGGCTGGGAAGTAGGCTTCGACAAGTCTTTCTGGGACGGCGGCCTGCGCGGCTCGCTCACCTGGTTCGAACGCAACACCACGAACCAGATCGACTTCCAGAACTGCTTCAGTGCAGCGGATGCGCCGGGCTGCGACCAACGTCTGGCTGCGTTCGGGTTCTTCATCAATATCGACAAGACGCGTGCACAGGGCCTGGAGGCGTCGCTTGATGCAAAGCTGGCGGACACGCTGACCGCGTCGCTGAATTGGACCAACATGTCGGCGATCAATGTGGTGAACCGGCTGGACCTGGCGCGTCGCCCGCAGAACCTCGGCAGCGCGGTCATTACCTGGGTGCCCCTGCCCGGCGCGAGTTTCGGCGGCAGCGTCACCTATCAGGGCAAGCGGTTCAACGACGCAGGCAATCTCGAACCGCTGACCAGCAACACGACCGTCAATCTCTTCGGATCCTATGATCTGAGCGAGAAGTGGCAGCTGTTCGGGCGCATCGACAATGTGTTCAACGACCGCACCGAACAGGTCCTGAACGACGGCGTGCCCGGAATAGGCGCCTTTGCCGGGGTCAGGGCCGCCTTCTAGGTTGGGCCGGGACATGGCAGAGTCCGGGATCGCTATTCCCGGACCCTGTCATGACCTTCAAAAACATCCTGATCGCCAATCGCGGCGAGATCGCCATCCGCATTGCCCGTGCGGCATCCGATCTCGGTATCCATACGGTCGCCATCTATTCCGGCGACGACGCCCATTCGCTGCACGTGACCGCTGCGGACTCCGCTCAGGCGCTCGGCGCGGACGGCGTCGCGGCATATCTGGACATTGCGCGCGTGATCGCATGCGCCAAGGCGGCGGGCTGCGATGCCATTCACCCGGGCTACGGCTTTCTGAGCGAGAACGCAGAATTCGCGACGGCGTGTGAAAAGGCCGGCCTGACTTTCATCGGGCCGAGCCCGCATGTCCTGTCGATCTTCGGCGACAAGGCGCGGGCGCGCGCGCTGGCGGAACGCTTCGGCGTGCCGGTTCTTGCGGGTACCAAGGGACCTGCGACGCTGGAGGAGATGCGCACATTTTTCAGGGCGCAGAAGCGGCCGATCATCATCAAGGCGATCGCCGGCGGCGGTGGGCGCGGCATGCGCATCGTGAGCACGGCCGAGGAACTCGAAAGCGCCTACAACCGCTGCAAGTCCGAAGCGCTGGCGTCGTTCGGCAACGATGCCGTCTACGGCGAAGTCTTCATGCCCAAGGCGCGGCACATCGAGATCCAGGTAGCCGGCGACGGAAAATCGGCGAGCCACATCTGGGAGCGCGACTGCACCCTGCAGCGCCGCCACCAGAAGATCGTCGAATATGCGCCCGCGCCGGATCTGGATCCGGACCTGCGCAAGCAGTTGTGCGACGCAGCCGTGTGGCTCGCAGACGACGTTGCGCTGCGCGGACTTGCGACATTCGAGTTTCTGGTCGACCCAAATCCGCCACGCCATGCAGCGGCGTTCGCGTTCATCGAGGCGAACCCGCGGCTGCAGGTCGAGCATACGGTGACGGAGGAAGTGACCGGCATCGATCTTGTCGCAGTGCAGATCGACCTTGTGCGCGGCAAGACGCTGAAGGAAATCGGACTGAAGCAGGAAGACATACCCGAGCCGCGCGGCTTTGCCGTGCAGTTGCGCGTGAGCATGGAGAAGATGGAAACCGACGGAACGATCAAGCCCTCGGGCGGAACGCTACGTCGTTTCGTGCCGCCGTCGGGCCCGGGCGTGCGCGTCGATACGTTCGGCTACGAAGGCTATACGACGAACCCCGGCTACGATCCGCTGCTCGCCAAGGTGATCGTGCATGGACCCGACTTCACCGCGACGATGGCGCGGGCGCGACGTGCATTGTCGGAATTCGTGATCGACGGCGTGCAGACCAATATTCCATTCCTCCACGCGCTGATCAGCGACGAGCGCGTTTTGAACGGCGACACCAGCACGCGCTTCGTGCAGGAAAACACCGCGGACCTTGTCGCAAAAGCGCTGAACTGGAAGCCGGCCGCCGGCATGACAACCGCGCCGGCGGCGGCACGTGTCGCGACGAGCTTCGCACCCGCGCCTGCCGGTACAACGGCGGTTCTGGCACCGATGCAGGGCAAGATCATCAGCATCGACGTGAAAGTCGGCGACGTGGTGCCTGTGGGTGCCAATGTTGCAGTTCTCGAAGCGATGAAGATGGAGCACCTTGTGGGCGCCGCGGTGTCGGGACGCGTCCACTCGATCGCCGGCGCACCGGGAACCGTTCTCGCCGAGGGCGAGCCGTTCCTCTTCCTCGTTCCGGAGGACGTTTCGGCGGCCGGCGAAGCCGCCCGGGAAACGTACGATCCTGATTTCATCCGCGCCGACCTCGCCGAGTCCAATGCGCGACACGCCTTCAGTCTGGACGAGAACCGGCCTGACGCCGTCGCGCGCCGGCGCAAAACGAACCAGCGCACCGCGCGCGAAAACCTGGATCAACTCTGCGATCCGGGCAGCTTCATCGAATATGGCGCGATGGCGTTCGCCGCGCAGCGCCGCCGCCGCACGCTGGAGGATCTGATCAAGAACACGCCGGGCGACGGCATCATCACGGGCATCGGCACGGTGAATGCCGCCGACTTCGGCGAACACAAGGCGCGCTGCGCCGTGATGGCCTATGACTACACCGTCCTTGCCGGAACGCAGGGTGCGATGAACCATCAGAAGAAGGATCGCCTTCTGAAGGTCGCGGAGGAATGGAAGCTTCCGATCGTCTGCTTTGCCGAGGGCGGCGGCGGACGGCCCGGCGACACCGATATTCCGGGAGTCGCCGGTCTCGATGTGCCGACGTTCCGGCAGTATGCAAAGCTGTCGGGGCTCATTCCGCGCGTCGGCATCAATTCAGGCCGCTGTTTTGCCGGCAATGCCGCCCTGCTCGGCTGCAGCGATGTCATCATCGCGGCGGCCAATTCGAACATCGGCATGGGCGGTCCGGCGATGATCGAAGGCGGTGGCCTGGGCGTCTACACGCCGGACGAAGTCGGACCGATGTCGGTGCAGGTGCCTAACGGCGTCGTCGATATCGCGGTTGCCGACGAGATCGAAGCCATCGAAGCCGCCAAGAAATATCTCGGCTACTTCCAGGGCACGCTCGGCAAGTGGGACGCTGCGAACCAAAAGGAACTGCGCCATCTCATTCCGGAGAACCGCCTGCGCGTCTATGAAAGTCGCAAGGTGATCGAAACGCTGGCGGATACGGGTTCGGTGCTCGAACTGCGTCCGGAATTCGGTCCTGGAATGCTGACGGCGCTGATCCGGATAGAGGGCGTGCCGTTCGGGCTGATCGCAAACAACCCGATGCACCTGGCCGGCGCAATCGACGGGCCCTGCGCCGACAAGGCAGCGCGCTTCCTGCAGTTATGCGATGCGTTCGGCCTGCCGATCATCTCGCTCTGCGATACGCCGGGCTTCATGGTGGGTCCGGAAGCCGAAAAGAGCTCCCTCGTGCGCCGCGTCAGCCGCATGTTCGTGGTCGGCGGCGCGCTCAGCGTACCGATCTTCACTGTCGTTTTGCGCAAGGGCTATGGCCTCGGCGCGCAGGCAATGGCCGGCGGCAGCTTTCATGCGCCGTTCTTCATCGTCTCTTGGCCGACGGGCGAGTTTGGTGGCATGGGGCTCGAAGGCGCAGTGCGTCTGGGATATCGCAAGGAGCTGGAAGCGCAACCGACGCCCGAAGCCAAGGAAGAAATGTTCAAGCAGATGGTGGCGCAGTCCTACGCCCGCGGCAAAGCGATCAACATGGCCGCGCATCTGGAAATCGATGACGTGATCGACCCGGCCGACACGCGGCGCTGGATCATGCGGGGCTACCGCTCGATCCCGCCGCGCGATCCGAATGCAGGCCGAAGGACGTTCATCGATACGTGGTGATCAGCCGGCCGCGAGCCTTTGCTGCGTGTTGCCTGCATGCGTGTAGAGATTCGGCGCATGCGATACCGGCGAGAACGTGTTCACGGCGGCATCGGGCGTCTCGGTATGTCCGAGCATCAGTATGCCGTCGGGCTGAAGCGTCTCGGCGATCTTCTCCAGCACCTGCGATTTCGTTTTCTGGTCGAAGTAGAGCAACACATTGCGGCAAAGGATGACGTCGAGATCATCGAGCCAGCCGAAGGAGTCCAGCAAATTGAACTGACGGAACGAAACCATGCGGCGAAGGTTTTCGTGAATGCGCCAGTTGCCGCCTTCCTGCGTGAAGTTTGCGACGAGCCGGCGGATCGCGAGGCCGCGCTGAACTTCGTAGTGCGAGTATAGACCCTCTTCCGCGCGCGCGATCATTTCCGAGCTGAGATCGGTTGCAATGAGATCGATCGACCAGCCCTTTGCCTGCAACTTGAGATCATCCAGGATCATCGCGATCGAATACGGCTCCTGGCCGGCGGCGCAGGCGGCGCTCCAGATTCGCAGGCGCTTGCTGCGCGCGCGCTCCTGAAGAAGCTGCGGCAGGAGCACTTCACGGAACTTGTCGAACGAGGGGCGGTCGCGAAAGAAGGACGATTCGTTCGTCGTCATCGCCTCGGTCACGGCGCGCGCCAGCGTGTCGCGGCCATGGCGCAATTCGTGGATGAGCGCATTGACCGAACGAAATCCGAACCGCCGCATGACGGTGGTAAGACGCCCTTCAATCAATGGCGCCTTGTGGATCGGCAGCACGAGCCCCGAACGGCGGCGCACCATCTGCGCCAGGAAGGAGAAGTCTTCCGGTTTCATCGGCGCGTCTTAGGACAGACCAACTTCGGCCAGCTTGGCCTCGATGATGCTGCGGTCGAACGGCTTCATGATGTACTCGTTTGCACCGGCATCGAGCGCTTCGGAGATGTGCGCCACGTCGTTTTCGGTCGTGCAGAAGACGACGACGGGCCGGTCCCCGCCGCGTTCCTTGCGCAACGTCTTGAGAAACTCGATGCCGTTCATGTTCGGCATGTTCCAGTCGAGCAGAATGAGTTCGGGCATTTTCGCGCGGCAGGCGGCGAGCGCGGACACGCCGTCTTCGGCCTCGCCGGTCTTGAAATGAAGGTCTTCGAGGATCCGGCAGGCAACCTTGCGGATCACACGGCTGTCGTCGACGACGAGACAATGTTTCATGGCGCGCTGACCCTGATGCGGCCACAGCTCAGCCATGGCCCAAAGTTAAAATCGTGGCCAAGACTAGGGCTGGGAGGGTAAACGCGACGTTTAGAAACTACCCTGCGGCGAGTTCGACAACACCCTCGCGCGCAGTGAGTGTCAGCCCGGCGTTGAGGCTGCGCGACAGCTTGTGCGTCAGGTAGGGTTGGATCCCGCGCGCGTCAAAGTGGCCATCCGCCGCCTCGCCGCGCACGGCCTTTTGCACCTCGTCCAATGCGCGAGCGTGCGGGCTGGTGGCGACGATCTTGAAGGAAGGCGTGGCAGGATCGGCGCTCGTCACAACCGTGAGCTGGCCGCCGCGAGGCAGGCAATCGGCGCCCAGCAAGGCGGCGTTCATCAGCAGTTTGGCCCAGTTCTTGGGCCAGTTCACATGCGGCGACTGCCAGTCGAGCTGGATCTTTCCGCCCTCGAGCAGTCCGCCGACGAGACGGCCGACTTCGCCAATATCAAGTTCTGCACCGGCCGAACCGGCGGCGCCGAAGGCAATGCGCATGAACTGAAGCCGGGCCAGAGCCTGGAGAGCACTGGAGGAAACGATCTTGAGCGCATCGGCGCGCATGGCGGCGTCGCGCTCGTCTTCCATGACTTCCAGACCGTTGACCACGGCACCCAGAGGCCCCACAAGGTCGTGACACACGCGGCTGACGAGATATGCGGAAAATTCGATGTCATCCATGGTCGTGGCGATCTCCGGACCGAAGGTATGGTTTTCAAACGCTAACTGTCTCCATCGCCTATTAAGGAATGCTTAAGATGCTTGCAACGCCTTCGCACCAGTTGCGCACCCTGGCGCGCATCGCCCATGAGGCCGGCGTCATCATCATGCGCCACTATGAAGACGGGACTCAAACTCGCAAGAAATCGGACCATTCGCCGGTCACCGACGCCGATGAAGAAGCCGAGCGCTTTATCCTCGCGGCTCTCGAAAAGGAGTTTCCCGACATCGCGATCGTCGCGGAAGAGGAAGTTGCCGCCGGGCGCCTGCCACGGATCGGCAGCCGCTTCTTTCTCGTCGATCCGCTCGACGGAACCAAGGAATTCATCAATCACAACGGCGAGTTCACGGTCAACATCGCCGAAATCGAGAACGGCGTCGCCGTGCGCGGCGTTGTCTACGCGCCGGCAAAGCATCGCTTGTTTGCCGGCGAGACGCCAGGCGGAGCATTCGAGATCGAGACGAGCATACATAGCATGCCCGATCTGGCTCAGCTCAAACCCATCGCCGTCCGCAAGGCGCCGCAGGACGGCCTGATCGCCGTCGCCAGCCGTTCGCATCGCGACAAGAAGACGGAAGAGTATCTCGCGCACTATCCGGTGAAGGATTTCATAACCGCCGGATCGTCGCTGAAATTCTGTCTGGTGGCGGCCGGCGAGGCGGACATCTATCCGCGTCACGGACGGACCATGGAGTGGGACACGGCCGCCGGACATGCGGTGCTGCTCGCGGCGGGCGGAAGCGTGAAGCAGCTCGACGGCAGCGCCTTCGTCTACGGCAAGTCGGCGGAGGAATTCGCCAATCCGTTCTTCGTTGCGCGCGGCGGCTAGCGGTCCATATCGTGGCGGCTGGAGTAGAACACCAGCGCCATCAGGCCGGCTCCGACAGCGACCGTGATGAACGAACCGGCGATCAGCGCGATCCAGCCGAACGTACTCATCTCCACGTCGCCCAGCGCGCGCCATCCCGCTACGCCATACCAGATCGACACGGCAAGGAACGCGACAAGAACCACGACCGCAATCCAGCCTGCGCCGGAAAGCCTTGCGCCCTGTTTGTCTTCAGCCATGAGTCCAGCGTCCTTCAGGCAGCCATCTGAACCTTGAAGTCCGTGCCGTCAGCCGCCGATATCCTCAGCATATCGCCTTTCACGGGAGAGGAGCCATCCGTGACCGTCGCGTTCCAGCGTGTATCATCTATCCGTACGGCGCCGCGACCGTTGACGAAATTCTCTTCGGCCTTCACCACCCGTCCGACATATTGAGCGCTGCGATCGTTCAGGGTGGCATGGGTGTCGCGATCCGCACGGCCCCATGCAGAACGCTTCCAGGCAGCCGTCGCGACAACGGATATGACCGCGAACAGGAATACCGCCAGCCGGCCGTCCAACGAGGGATCGACGAATTTCAGGATACCGACGACAAGTGCCGCAAGACCCGGCCAGAGCAGATACTGCGTCGTGCTGGTGATCTCGACCGCCAAAAGAATCGCGCCGAGCGCCCACCAGTGCCACGCCGGTTGCTCGTTCAGAAAGGTTGTAATGGCATGCATGGCTGCCTCCTTAGGTTCCCGCCGGACGGCCGGGCGCAGGCGCATTCGGCACCGTTCCGGCAGCCGGACGCGCCGTCCGCGGAACGGCTGTGACCTGGGTCGTGATCGCTTCGCGCGTCATCTCGGCGATGCCGGCGATGGAACCGAGCAGACCCGCCGACTCCATCGGAATGATGACGAACTTCTGGTTCGGCGCATTGGCAAGCTGGGCGAATGCGTCGACATATTTCTGACCGAGGAAGTAGTTGAGCGCATTCACATTGCCCGCTTCTATCGAGTCCGACACCATCTGCGTCGCCTTCGCTTCTGCCTGCGCCAGTCGTTCACGCGCTTCGGCGTCGCGGAAGGCGGCTTCCTTACGACCTTCGGCCTGGAGGATGGCGGACTGCTTGGCGCCTTCCGCGCGCAGGATAGCGCCCTGCTTTTCGCCGTCGGCCTGGGTGACTTCAGCGCGGCGGAAACGCTCGGCTTTCATCTGGCGCGCCATGGCTTCGGTAATGTCGTTCGGCGGCGAGAGGTCCTTGATCTCGATGCGCGTGACCTTGACGCCCCAGGGACTCGTCGCCTGATCCACAACGGCCAGAAGACGCTGGTTGATCTCGTCGCGCTTCGACAGGACTTCATCGAGATCCATCGCGCCGATCACGGTACGCGCGTTGGTGAGGCAAAGATTGGTGATGCCCGCCTGCAAATTGGCGACTTCATAAGCGGCCTTTGCAGCGTCGACGACCTGATAGAAGGCGATGGCGTCGGCCGTGACCGTTGCGTTGTCTCGCGTGATGACGACCTGGCTCGGGATGGCAAGCACTTCTTCCATCATCGACAGCTTGCGGCCCACGCGATCGACGTAGGGAATGATGAGATTGAGGCCCGGCTTGAGCACACGGGTGAAGCGGCCAAAACGTTCGATGGTCCATTCACGGCCCTGCGGCACGCTTTTGACGCCCGAAAAAATCGTGACAAGGGCCAGTACCAACACCGCCAGAACAAAGATTGTGGCGCCATCCATTGAACGTACCTCTCTTGATTGAGCTTTGAGCCGAGACTAGCGCCCAAATATGTAAACACGCCACGAGCCTTCAAAAGGCCTTGAACCGCTGCCAATTCTCCCTACTGCCGTTTGTCGTAAAGCCGACTTTTAGGCAAGTATCCCCTTGCGGGAACGGACTGATTCGACAGGAGACCCTTCCGATGAGACCTTTGCGGATTGCAGGCGCCATATTTGCCGCCGTTGCAGCCATGGTGCTGAGCATTGCGCCAACGGCGGCAGACGACAGCACAAGCGATGACACGTTTTCGCCCAACGAAATCGTCCAAGCCGGATCGGATTTCTTCGGAATCTCGACCGAGGTCATGGCGAAGGCTGTGCAGCGCATCTTTGAAGACCTCGGACAGCCGGACGCCTACATCAAGGGTGACGAAGGCTCCGGCGCGGTCATCGTCGGGCTGAGATACGGTTCCGGCTGGCTGATCCGCAAAGGATTTGATCCGGAGAAAGTTTACTGGCGCGGCCCCTCCATCGGCTTCGACGTCGGTGGCAACGGCTCAAAAGTCTTTACGCTGATCTATAATCTCAAGGAGAAGCAGCGCCTGTTCCAGCGCTTTCCGGGAGTCGAAGGCAGCTTCTACTTCATCGCGGGTGTTGGCGTGAATTATCTGCGCTCCGGCGGCGTGACCCTGGCCCCGATGCGCACGGGCCTTGGCTGGCGAGCGGGCGTGAACGCGCACTATCAGGTCTATTCAGACCGCCGCGACTGGTTCCCGCTGTAAGGACCTAGGCGTTCGACTCGGCCGTGGTGGATTCGATGCTGCCGGCCGGCGCAGGCAGATAGAGCAGCAGTGCGGCCGCGACATAAGTCGACGAGAAGGTTCCGACCAGAATGCCGAAGAGAATGGCGGCGCTGAATCCAAACAATTCGGGGCCGCCATAGAGCAACAGCGGCACCATGGTCAGTGCGGTCGCCGCTGAAACAAGGGTCGTCCGCGTCGCGATCTGGTTGGTCGAGAGGTTGATCAATTCGGTTAGCGGCATGCGCTTGAACTTGCGGCGGTTCTCGCGGATGCGGTCAAAAACGACGACGGTATCGTTGATCGAGTAGCCTGCGAGAAGCAACAGTGCGGCAACCGAGTTGAGCGTGAAATCCATGTGCAGCACGCTGAACATGCCTGCGGTGACGAACACGTCATGCCCCGTGGCGATCAGCGCTCCCACGCCGTACTGCCACTCAAAGCGAAACGCGACATACAAAGAGATAAAAACAATCGCCAGCACCGTTGCCAGCACGCCATCATTGAACAGCTCGTGGCTGACCTGCGGGCCGACCACTTCATTGCGCCGGAACGTGTAGGCCGAACCAAGCTTGTCCTTGATCCGATTGGCGACCGTTTCGCCGACCTGGGTGGCGTTCGGTTGCACGCGAATCAGGACGCACGAATTGGCGGGCGCGTCGCACTCGCCGCCGCCGAAATATTGCAGCCGGACTTCCTTGAAGCCGAGGCCGTCGACGTCCGTGCGCATCTTGCCGATGTCGATCACCTGGGCGGATTTGACCTCCATGAGGACGCCGCCCGTGAAGTCGATGCCGAGGTTGAATCCCTGAACGACGATCGACACGAGAGCAACAAGCGTTAAAAGCCCGTCCATGGCGAAGGCGTAGTAGCGCCAACCGACAAAATCGACGTTCGTGGTTTCTGGGATAAAGCGCAGGAAGGGCATGGGGATGTCCGCAAAAGCCCGGCAGACATATCCGCTAGGCGGGCGAAGGACAAGAATAAGTCAGGGATTTGCATAATTCGCTGTTTTGGCGACACTTTGGCCGAAGGCCCAAGGACCCCCGAATGCCCTCCACGGTTCACGGCTCACCAGAAGCTTCCAAGACTGCACCGACCGCCAACGGCCTGCAGGAGGCTGCAAGCGCGGCCATCGTCGCTGCCGTACTTGTCGCAGCGGTATACTTTGGCCGCACGCTGCTGGTGCCGCTGGCGCTGTCGATTCTCCTCGCCTTTGCGCTGGCGCCGGTCGCGGAGTTTCTGCGCCGTCTGAAGCTGGGGCGCATCGTGGCCGTGATTCTGACAGTCACGCTCGCCGTTCTGCTCATCTCCGGCATCGCCACCTTCATCGGCACGCAACTGGCCTGGCTGGCGCAGAGCTTGCCGCAGTACCAGCAGAACATGGTGGCCAAGATTCAGTCCGTCGAAGGCAGCACCGCGAGCAACGGCATGCTCCAGGGCGCGCTCAACATGTTCGACAATCTGAGCAACCAGATTGCGAACGTCCCGCATTCGACAAATGACAAGCGACTTGAGTCCAAAACGACATCTCAGCAGACGGACCCTGCGATCCCGGTCGTTATCCGCACACCGCCCGCCAGCCCTCTCGTTGTAATCGAAAACGTCGGTGGGCCGCTCGTCGAACCGCTCGCCAATCTGACGATCATCATCATCTTCGTGATTTTCATCCTGCTGCAGAAAGAAGATCTGCGCGATCGCTTCATCATGCTCGCCGGTGCGCGCGATCTGCAGCGCACGACGACAGCACTCGACGACGGCGCCGAACGGTTGAGCCGCTATCTGCTCCTGCAGACCGCGGTCAACACCATTTTCGGTGCGTCGGTCGGTGTCGGACTGTGGGCGATCGGGGTGCCCAATCCCGCCCTTTGGGGGCTGATCGCGGCCATGTTCCGCTTTGTGCCCTATGTCGGCGTGCCCATCGCCGCCCTGCTGCCCTTGTCGCTCGCTTTCGCGGTCGATCCGGGCTGGTCGAAGCTTCTGTGGACACTCGGTCTGTTCTCGGTACTGGAGGCCATCACGGGCCAGGCAATCGAGCCATGGCTGTACGGCCGTAATATGGGTCTTTCGGCAATCGCGGTTGTGGTAGCAGCCGGCTTCTGGACCTTTGTTTGGGGGCCAGTCGGCCTGCTCCTGTCGACACCGCTGACGATGTGCCTTGTCGTCATTGGCCGTCACGTCGACCAATTGCGCTTCCTGGATGTGATGCTGGGCGATCGTCCACCGATGGCGCCCGAGGAAAGCTTTTATCTGCGCATGATGGCCGGAAACCCCGACGAAGCGGCCGAGCAAGCGGAACTATTCCTTCAGGACCATACGCTGCCCGCCTACTTCGACCAGGTAGCGATAAAGGGACTGGCGCTGGCCCAACTCGACGTCAATCGCGGGGCACTTAATGAATCGGGGCGTGTCCGTATCGGCACAACCGTGGAAGGCTTTATCGACAATCTGACGATGCATGAAGATGTGCAGGACCGGGACGGCACAGTGACGCCGGACATGCTGCCACTCGATTGGCGGGACCGTCCCGTGCTGTGTGTCGGCGGTCGCGGCGTTCTCGATCATGCCGCCGCGTCATTGCTGGCGCATCTGCTCGAGCGTCAGGGCATCGGCACGAGGCTCGCTTCGTCGGAAGATGTATCGCCCACGAACATAACCGATATCGACTGCGACGGGGTGCAGGTGATCTGCGTATCGTATCTCGAGCCAGGAAGCCCGAAGAATGCGCGGTACATGGCGCGCCGTTTGCGCAAACGAATGTCCAATGTTCCTTTGATCGCCGGATTCTGGAGCATCGTGCAGGACGATACGCATTTTCTGGACAGCTTTGAATCGACGGAGTGCGATTTCCTCGCCACCAACCTGCAGCAGGCTGTCAGTCAGGTCATCGCGCTGATGAAGCGGTCCGGCTCTGGTGATACGTTTCGAAGCAGCGTGCAACAAGGCGAAGAGGAGGCTGTGTCGGACTGATGGTGATCGAGACAAAAGACTTTCAGTGCGTCCTATATTCCGTTCGCGACCACGTGCTGATGATTACGCTCAATCGCCCGGAGCGGCGTAACGCCTTGAACCACCGCGCCTATGCCGAAATCGAAGCTGCGTTTCGCGCGGCAAACGAGGACCAGGACGTTCGAGTGGTGATCGTCACCGGTTCGGACCCCGCCTTCTGCTCCGGCGAAGACGTCAAAGAGATGATGACGGGTGAGGCACGGCCGGCTACGCCTGCAGCCGCGACGACGGGACGGCCGCCAACGCCGGCCGCGATGGCTGCGCTGGAGTGTGAGAAGCCGGTTATCGCTGCAGTAAATGGCTCGGCGGTCGGATGGGGTATGGAACTGGCGCTCTATGCCGATATTCGTCTCGCTTCCGAGAATGCGAAATTCGCAGAGCTTTTCGTCAAACGTGGCTTGGTCGCCGATGTTGGCGGCTTCTACCGCCTGCCGGCTCTGGTTGGCCCCTCGAAGGCCGCTGAACTCCTGCTCACGGGCGATCAAATCGATGCGCGAGAAGCATTACGTATCGGCCTCGTCTCGGAAGTTCTTCCTCATGGAGAATTGATGACGCGCGCTCATGCGCTTGCTGCAAAAATTGCAGCGAACCCGCCGCTGGCCGTCCGTGCGATCAAAGACGGTCTGCGGCGTGTAGCGCCTGGCGACCCGCGCCAAATCGGCAGTTGGGCAATCGATACCATTTACCGTCTATTCCAGACGGAAGACCATCGCGAAGGCGTCAAAAGCTTTCTGGAAAAGCGCGAGCCTGTTTTCAAGGGCCGCTAGACGACTGTCGCAGAACTGTCGAATGTGACGCTTATTCAAACCATGCAATCCTGGAAGTAACCGGCATGAAACTGATTACAGCGCTCGCCGTTTCGGTCGCGATGCTCGGCAGCGCGGCGGCCGCGGCCGACAGCCAGCTTTGGCTCCCGACCGGCCAGACCGTGACGCCACAGGCGGCGCCCGGATCAGTCTTTCAACCCCTGACGGCGGATCTTCCCGTAGTTGGCAAGCAGTTGGTGGGCGGCGGAGCAACGACCGCACTCTCGTCAGACGGTAAACTGTTGTTCCTTCTGACGGCAGGCTTCAATACTTGGCGCGGACCGGACGGAAAGCGCGTGGCTGATGCGTCGACTGAACATCTTTTCGTTTATTCGCTGAGCGACGGATTGAAGCTCCAACAGGACATTCACGTTCCCAACAGCTATGGCGGGCTGACGGTCGCTCCCGACGGCAAGACGCTCTACATCGCAGGCGGAATGGACGACAACATCCATACCTATCGTGTTGATCCTTCAGGCGCGTGGGCAGAAGCCGGATCACCAATTTCCCTAGGTCACGCTTCAGGAAATGGACTTGTTCGCGGCAATGCCGAGCTGATGAAGCCGATGGCCGCGGGCATAGCACTTGCGCCGGACGGGAGTCGCCTTCTTGTCGCCAATTACGAGAACGATTCCGTCTCACTCGTCGATCTCGCAAAAGGCAAAGTTGCTGCAGAGCTGGACCTTCGTCCCGGCAAGATCGATCGCAAGCAGTCCGGCACACCGGGGGGCGAGTTCCCGTACTGGATCGTCATCGGCCCGAATGACACCGCCTATGTATCCAGCCTGCGTGACCGCGAGATCGACGTCATATCTCTTGCGGGCTCATTGCGGATTACGGGCCGGATCAAGGTCGAAGGCAACCCGAACCGCATGACGCTAAATCGCGATGGTTCCCGGCTTTTCGCATCGGCCGACAATTCGGATCGCGTTTTTGTGATCGATACCAAGGCCAGCCGGGTTGTCGCGACGATTTCCATGCGCGCACCTGCTGGGTGGGGTCCGAACGCTCAACTGCCGGGCGCGGCGCCAAACAGTCTCGCGCTGTCACCGGACGAAAATGCGCTCTACGTCACGGAGGGCGGCATAAATGCGGTCGGCATTGTACGGCTGACCGGCATGCCCGCCCTGGCCGGTCTGATACCCGTTGCCTGGCAACCGAACTCCGTGACCGTGAGCAGCGATGGACGAACGCTTTTCGTGACGAACGGAAAAAGTCCGGCCGGACCAAACCCGCTGAACTGTATGAAAGTCAAACATGACTCGCCGTCCTGCGACGCGGCCCACCAGCTGCACGCCGGCAATCAGTATGTCTGGCAGCAGATGACTGGCGGAATCACGGCCATTCCGGTTCCCGATGCCGACACTCTGAAACGCCTCACCGCGATCACCGCCGACAATAACGGTTTCCGTGAAGTTCCCTCGCCCGATGAGACGAAGCTCATGGCGGCGGTGAGTACGCGCATCAAGCATGTGATCTACATCGTTCGCGAGAACCGGACTTACGACCAGATCCTTGGAGACTTGCCACACACGGACGGTGATCCCGGCCTTGTGCAGTTTGGTCCGACCGTCACGCCGAACCAGCATGCATTGGCGTCAGAGTTTGTCGCGCTCGACTCGTTCTTTGACAGCGGCGAAGCGAGCGGGAATGGCTGGCAATGGTCGACTGCGGCCCGAACGACGGATGTCACCGAAAAGGAGATGCCGGTCAACTATGCCGATCGCGGCCTGTCCTACGATTTTGAAGGCACGACACGCGACATCAACGTCGCCCTCGAACACAAGGCGCGCATCGCGGCCAATCCGCTTGGCGACCCGGACCCGGACCTTCTTCCCGGGCGCGCAAACCAGGCTGCTCCTGACGGTCCCGATGGCGAGCGCGAACAGGGCTATCTGTGGAACGCCGTCCTGCGCGCGCGCGAAACAATTCGCAACTACGGCTTCTTCCTGGATCTCGCACGTTACGAACCCGGCATTCCGGCCAAGACCGCCGTATCGCTCGACCACGATCCCGCAGCCAAAAAACTCCGCGTGGCGTTTGTCACGAACAAGGATCTGGCTCCCGTTACAGACCCTTATTTCCGCGGCTTTGATAATCAGTATGCAGACTATTGGCGCTATCAGGAGTGGAACCGCGAATTCTCGAACTACGAAAAAAGAAATTCGCTCCCGCGGCTCGAGACCGTTCGTTTCATGCATGACCATACCGGCAACTTCGCGACCGCGGCGGACGGTGTGAATACGCCGGAGACACAGGTTGCCGACAACGACTACGCCGTGGGCCTTCTGATAGACCGCGTTGCGCACAGCCGTTTCGCCAAGGATACGTTGATCTTCGTGATCGAGGACGATGCGCAGGACGGTCCCGACCATGTCGACGCCCACCGCTCCGTCGCCTTCATCGCCGGACCTTATGTGAAGCACGGGGTAGTGATTTCGGATCGCTACACGACCGTGAACTTCCTCAAAACGATGGAAGTCGTGCTGGGGCTAAAGCCCCTGAACTTCCACGATGCGAACGCCAAGCCGATGGCGAACGTGTTTGACCTGGCGCAGACCGATTGGACCTACAATGCGCGGGTCCCGGACATGTTGCGCTCGACGAGTTTGCCTTTGCCGCCGCAGAAGGGCGCGACTGTTGTGCGGCCGAGGCATGATGCAGCCTATTGGGCGGCGAAGACCGCCTCGTTCGATTTCTCTTCGGAGGACCGGCTTGATGTCGGCGCGTATAACCACCTGCTGTGGGCCGGCATCAACGGCGATGCGCCCTATCCCGCGACGCGCGACGGACGCAATCTCAGGCTCAAATAGCGCCCGTCATGGCGCTGTGCGTTTGACGGGAACCGGGACGCTGCAGATGTCGAGCACAGGCGGTGGCTTGCGAAAGTAGAATGGCGACGTCGGATGACGTCGCAATTCGACGGCATCGGCAAAAGTCTTGGATTCCGTGCGGATAACTGAAAACGCAGGTCTTTCAGACACTGGCATGTCTGCGGCGATGCGAACGCGCAGGATTTTGTCAGCCCTGGAGAAGTCTGCGATCACACCGTTGTCGACGTCGGGATCTCCCCGTTCGAGTTTCTGAAGAAACTGCATGCCCGACAAGACACGGCCGAACGCAGTGAGATCGCGATCAAGACGCCGTGGCGCTTCGCCAATGACGACGTAGAACTCGGTCGTGGCGGTGTCGGGATCGTTGTCGCGTGCGAACGCGAACGTGCCGGGGCAATGGACCAGCCATTCACGGCCCGAACTGGAATCGCGCGCGACTGCGAACCCATCCTCGAAGCCCACTTCGGGAGCAAAAAGGTCCGCATTGCCGAGCGGCGTGAAGATCGGCTCAGGTTTTGAAGCCCGATCGAATTCTGCTTTCAGCGCTGGCCATTGATTGAGCGTTTTGGCTTCAACCGGATGATCCTTGGTGGAGGCAGTGCCCTCCCCGATGCCGCCCTGTGCCACAAAACCATCAATGACGCGATAGAACGCCAGGCCATCATAGAAGCGAGCACGGATCAGCGCCCGCACCCGCTCTGCATGATTCGGAGCAAATTCTGGTGCAAGTTCCACGGCCACCTGACCGTACTTTGTGTCGATGAGAACAAGATTTTCAGGGTCGACGCTTCGCCAGTCCGCGGGCAAGTCAGCCGCCGAAGCGGACACAAGCGTCAGAAGCGCGAACGAAGCCATCAGATGAAAACGTGTCAATTGCCCTCCTTGCAACATGCGACCGGAAGCGCCTTGCCCTTGTGGCCGAAGCGCAGCATATGAACTGTACCGCCATGACCGCCGATAGCCAAAACCCCCGCGCCGAACACGTCTCGGCCGCTGCGCTTCCCACGCTGCTGTCGGTGATGTTCATCAACCTGCTCGGCTTCGGTATCATCGTTCCGTTGCTGCCCTTCTACGCCAAGTCGTTTCAGGCTCCGGCCTGGCAGATTGCCTTGATCTTCTCTGCATACGCGATGGGCGCATTTTTTGGGGAGCCGTTCTGGGGCCGCTTGTCTGACGCGGTCGGGCGCAAACCAATTCTGATCAGCACGGTAATGGGCAACTGTCTTTGCTATCTGGCACTTGCCTTTGCGCCGAACATCTTCATCGCTTTCGTGGTGCGCTTTCTTGGCGGTATGGCGAGCGGCAACGGGGCGGTGATCCAAGGATATATCGCGGACGTCACGCCGCCCGATCAACGCACCGCCAAGATGTCGTTGCTGGGCGCGGCCTACAATATCGGCTTCATCGTCGGACCGGCGCTTGGCGGATTGCTCGCGCATCCTTCCGCGGGACATGCCGGATTCAGAATTCCCCTGCTCATCGCGTCAGGGCTTTCGGGCGCCTGCGTTGTCGGTTTGACGCTCTTTCTGAAAGAGAGTCGTGTTCACCAGCGCATCGGAACCCGACCCAGTCGTTGGGCGGTGCTCAACACGGCACTCACAAATCCCGTCGTCAGCCGTCTGATGCTCGTCACGTTTCTCGCAGGCTGCGCGTTCAACGGGATCGAGTCCGTCTTCGGACTCTGGACACAGGCGCGCTTCGAGTGGGGACCGCAGGAGGTCGGCACCGCCTTTGCGGTGACGGGAGTCGTGGCGGCGATCTGCCAGATCGCCATAACCGGACCACTCTCGCACCGGTTCGGCGAAGCGCGCGTGCTGACGGCCGGCATGGCGCTGACGACGCTATGCGCATCGCTTCAGCCCTTTTCACAGGGCGCATGGATGATTGTTGGCCTGCTCGCCATTTCGGCGTTTGGCCAGTCCGTTGCCTGGCCGAACGTTTCGGCGCTTTTGTCACGCAATGTCGACTGGGAGCATCAGGGTCAATATCTGGGGCTCAACAACGCGGTTGGCGCAGCCGCTCGCCTCGTCGGGCCGTCGATCGCGGCCGTTACCTTTTCAAACATTGGCGTCGACGCACCGTTTTTCTCCGCTGGACTCATGGTTTTGCCAGCGATTTTTTTCGCATGGTACGCCGCCACGCACAAAAGTCGCATCTAGTTTACGCATCCGGCAGACCGGCCTAGGCTTTCTCAAAATATGGGAGGCGTATTTGGCTGGAACTCTGAAAGGGAAAGTGGCGCTCGTTACGGGCGCCAGCCGCGGCATCGGCGAAGCAATCGCGGTCCGTCTGGGAATGGAAGGCGCAAACATCATTGTCTCCGCCCGCACTGCGGAAAGCGGCGAGAGCAAGCTTCCCGGCACACTGCATGACACAGTCGAACGCGTGCGCAAGACTGGCGTCGAAGTGATGTTCATCAAGGCCGATCTGGCTCAGGCGCGTGAGCGCGAAATGCTGATTGAGAAAGGCGGAACGTGCGTTCGGTCCTATCGATATCCTCATCAACAATGCCGCCATCACTTACTTTGCTCCGGTCGCAGAGTTCACCGAAAAGCGCTTCAAGCTGATGATGGAGGTGCAAGTCTATGCCCCCTTCCATCTCTCGCAGCTCGTTCTGCCAGCGATGAAGGCACGAAAGTCCGGCTGGATCGTGAACATATCGTCGCCGGCCGGACTGCACCCAAAGCAACCCTACATGGCGGGCGTGCGCGGCGGCACTGTGTACGGCATGTGCAAGGCAGCGCTGGAGCGGTTCACGACTGGGTTGGCGTCGGAAGTGTACGACGACGGGATCTCCGTCAATGTTGTCTCGCCAGGATTGGTCGATACGCCGGGCGTCGCCGTGCATGGCCTCATAAACGAACGCACGAAGGACCGCGTGCAGCCGATCGAATATATCGCCGAGGCAGTCTATCGGCTCGCGTCAGGCGACCCGAAGACCATGACCGGCCGCATCGACTATGCCGAACCTCTGCTGAAGGAACTGGGTCTCAAACCCTCTCCACTCATCGCTTAGAGCGGAACGCCGGCGCCGAGGTCGATGTACCGATAGGCGATTGCCGTATCGGTGGTGGTGAACTTGGAAGATGAGGGCCGCAAGAGCATCACGCCACCGATGAACTGTGTCAGTACGAGCAGTGTGTACTTGTCGGCCCGCCCGGTGAGAAGCGGAAATGCTGTGATTTCGACACTGCGCGCGAAATCGCCGTCATAGCGAAGCGGCGTGATCTGCCACAATCCGCAAGGCCTCTCGACAATTTCCCGGAGGGACTCCATCGCACTTGCATGATAGGCCCTGGGTAGAAACTGGAGATAGTCTTGACCCGTGACGCTTCGCTGGATTTGCTGTTCGAATTCGCTGCCGACGAGACGCATCGAAATGGACGGAGCCCCTTCCATCGTGACGTCGCATAGAATCAGGTGGCGCAGGAATCTTGCCGCACGCTCCGGCCTGAACGCTGCGCGGTGCGGGACAATTCCTTCTTTCGGAAGGCTGCGCCAAAGCGCTTCGAATTCGAAGCTCATGGTCGAGCGCGAAAACGCTGCATCGGGTCTGCTCACAACGGCAGCGTGGGATTGATACATCGTCATGTTCATCGCGGGTTTCAGCTTCCAGGACGATGCTGGTCTGCGAACATGAATGAGATGTTGATTATCGCATCCGTATAACTACGGATGACGTTGGCGAAGATGGAGCGAAGTCATAGTTCACCGCGGATTGCCGCATGATCGATCACTTCTTGTCTGAATAACTCACCGCCATGCCGGCGCGCACGTCTTGCTGCACGCCATATTGCGGGAATGGATAGCGAAACCCGTTTTTCGCCAAAGCTTTCATTCCGTCTATCGCCTTCACCAGAAACTCGGGCGGACATGCCATGAGCATCTCATCGTCAAGCACGCCACCGTACCGGCGCTCGGCGAAGCACGGAATTGAAAGACTTGGCAATTTCGTTGTCAGTGCGCGTCCCCAGGAATCCGCGCAGGCCGATTCACCAACGACACTCCAGTCGAAGCGCTTGTAACCGGACCATTGCAGGCCGTTGACGAAATAGATCATCGCGCCGGGCGTGGCGTAGAAGAGAGCAATATCGGGTTCAGTCAGCTTTCCCGCGCCAAGCGGACCGACCGCCAGCGCCTGATACCGCCCGTCGGGTACACAGTGCATCGCGCTCTGGTGAGCACTTGCGTCTTCCAGGGTGCTGTACCAGACGCCCTTCATGTGGGCGCCCGACTTCCACTCATCTGTCTTGGCTCCGCCCAGTCCGACGACGGCCCGGCATTGCGCACCGACGAGATCGTCGCTGGTGACGCCGACTGTCCACCCCAACCGCGAGGCTTGTCCCGACGATCTGGTCAAGCGTGTGAACGGCGGACGGCCGCCGAATTCGGGGAATCGCTTCCATGTCTTCACGGCGCTCGAACATCTGCATCGCAAAAACGATGCTGCGTAGACGCAAGAGCCGCTCAAGCTCGCCAGAGACTGCTGTCAGATCGATGTCCATCGCGGTGCACTCCTCATGGCCCGGTCGGCCGAATTGCAGAGAATTTCAGCATAGAACAAGCGCTGGCTTGTGCGACAGGGTCGAATGCGAACTCAGTTTGAGCGCGCTGTACCGTCATCGGGCTTGGTCAGCCTCTCAAGCGATTTTTCCAAGCAAAGCAATCAGCGACGCCGTCTCGGCCGGCTCCAACCTCTCGCCGATCGAACCTTGAATCACAGAGGAATAGACGACCCACATCCGGCGCAGCATGCGCCGCCCGTCCGTTGTGATGGTTACAACCTGACCCCTGCCGTCCTCATGGCACAGTCGCCGAACGACATATCCGCCAGCTTCTATGCGGTCGAGCAACCGAGATAGGTTGTACTGGGCGAGCATCAGCTCCTTCTGCAACTGGGCTGGCCGAAGGCCTTCGCCGCCGCAACGTTCAAGTTCGAACAGCACATCGTACCAGGCGAGCGGCGGTAGATTGGCCACCTTCAGGCCATCCTCGGCTCGATCCAGCAGAGTGCGCTGGGTACGCAAGAGGCGGGCCCATGCACGGACGGTACCTTCGCTCGGCCTGGCTCTCATCGCTGCCTTAGCTCATCACAATTTCGCGACCCGATTGTCGCATACATGCAATTGCATGTATCACAAAGCAACAAAAAAATTGGTTCGCAGAATATGCCGTCCACACAACTCACGCTCGTCAGTCATAAGCTCTGCCCGTACGTGCAACGTGCGATAATCGCCCTCACCGAAAAAAGCGTTCCGTTCGAGCGTGTCTACGTCGACCTCTCGAGAAAACCCGACTGGTTTCTCTTGCTCTCGCCGCTCGGAAAGACGCCTGTGCTCAAAGTTGGAGAACGGGCGGTGTTTGAGTCCGCCGTGATCCTCGAATTTTTGGAAGATACGCAGTCGCATCCGCTACACCCGGCCGACGCATTGGAGCGGGCAGAACATCGCGGATGGATCGAGTTCAGTTCCTCGGTGCTCGCGGACATCGCCGGACTGTATTCTGCGCCTGACCAGAAAGTCTTTGAGGCCAAGCGTGCCGCGCTGGAAGGAAAGTTCAAGCGCCTCGAGCAAGAGCTTCGCTCCGGACCTTACTTCTCCGGCGATCGCTTCTCATTGGTAGACGCGGCATTCGGGCCAGTGTTCCGTTACTTCGATGTCTTTGACAGGATTTCGGACTTTCGCATCCTGTCAGGCAAACCGAGGCTGGCTGCGTGGCGCTTACAGCTTGGCGAGCGTCAGTCAATCCGCGAAGCGGTCGACAGAAACTACGAAATGCTTCTCTGGGAATTTTTGCTGGCGCGCCGTTCCCATATGTCGGAAATCATGACGAAAAGCGGGCACGTGGGCGTTGGCGCGACTTGAACGAAAAATGGCGCCCCCAAGGGGACGATACTAGGAACTGGCGCTTGGTTGTACAGAGGTTTGAGTCGTTGAGCAGTGCAGGCTGAATGCCCGCCATTGGTCGAAAGCAGACGTTCGTCCCGGGCGTTCGGTCGTTCACTTCGAGCGTCTGATTTCGACCGGAAGCGGACATGGCCGGACAAGCTGTTACAACCCGGTCATGGACTCGTTGACTGGGTCTCTATCCGAGGTGAGAGTGGCGGCCCCAATTCGGGGCGGCCACCTGTATGCGCTTTTGTCGCACCGCCGAGGCACAAAAGGTCATTCGTGCGAAGACAGGCACTTGGGAGATACGAATATGCCAAAGCGATTGCTTTTTGCAGCACTCCTTTGCCCCATGCTTGTCGGTTGCGGAAGGACGAGTGACGTTCTAGCGATGGAAGACGGGAGCTACTTGGTCGCCGCGAGCAGCACTCCTCTTTGGGAAGAGCCCTCGGACGCAATCGACGCGGTCCATCGCAAAGCACAAACCTTTTGCGATAGTAAAGGCTTACGCACTGTGGACATCAACAGTCGGGACAGTCGTAGCGAAGCAGTATCTGGTTACTCGGGCAGTAGCGGAGGTACCGGCATGTTTGCAGCCGGGAGCACGAGCCTGAATTTTAAATGCATCTGAGCGGCCCACATGTCTCGACCTTAGGCGCAGAGTGGACGATTGGTTCGCGAAATCGAACGACCTCAGTTCAACTTCCGAACGAAATTCGATGGAGGCGGAGTACCATTAATTAGCGATCGGTTATTCTCAAATCCTGCACGCTCGCCGAACCGACGCTCCTTTGAAAAACGGAATTGGCGATCAGCCAAAGACGCACGACCTTTACGGGTGGCGAACCGTACAGCTCTAGCGTGTCATCCCAAAGGTTTCGGCGTTCGTCGTACCAGGCACCCAGTTTGTCGCCGCGGGTGCGAATGACCCAGTGCGTCTCGCGATCACACCAAAAGCTCAAAGGGCAGGAAAATACGTAGTTATTAGGTAGACCTGCCGACCACATATACGTCAGATCCCTTCCATCGTCGAATTCAACTGCGACGGCCAGATAGTCATGGGTCAAGGAGAGGTCTTCAGCTAGTTGCGAAGGCAAACGATTGACGAGCCAACTCCATTCCACTTGGGTGCCAGGCGAAATGGGATGATCGACCTCAGTTTGCAATATCCCAACATCGCCATGAGTTTGAATATTTATACGGCCCCCAGCGCCACGCGAGTAGATTGTTCCGTCACCAAGACGCCAAAGGTAGCTCCAATTTGGAGGGTTACTGATATTGGTAGCTGGCCTTTCCGTTGATTCGACGCGCACACGAATTTGGCCCGACGCCGAGGCTCGATGCTGCGAAGGGATTTCGCCGGAGCGAGACGACCACTCAGTCCCGCCCTTTAGGAAGACTTCGACTTCTCCACTGGCCCAAGCCGAAAATATCTGATCGTTGTCAACCAGCTTGGCAATGCGCTGCGTACCTGAAATCCGTACCCAAAGCGAGGCGCGAGGTTCCAGAACAATGCTGAGTGGTCGCGAGAGCCAAATCGCACCGCGTGCCGAAACGGCAAAGTTAGCTCCCGCGGTGACGAATACGCCCGTTGGTTTCCAATCGCTCTCCCCCGCATTCAAACCGATTGTTGGAGCGTCTACCGTGAATGGCAATGACTCAACTTCTTCGATCTCAAGTGCGATCCGTTCTCGTGACTTCACCTGTTGTGCAACAAAGCGAAGGAACGTCAGCGCTCGAGAAAGCTCACCGCGCGGTGTCACCATTGTCATCACCGAGTATTGCCGAGTGCACCAACCATGTGTGACGAACCTCGAAGACCGAGTGCTAGGGGCTCTCCAGTGTCGACGGTCGCGAGATCGCGACCAAGTACGGCGTCGGGACCGTCTCTTGTTGGAGCAGTCATAACCCGGAATAGCCGCACACCGACATACGGACTGAAATGTACCAAATCGACATAGTTTGCGTTTTGCCCCCCAATGAACGGTGACGTCGTAATGACATTGCGCTGCATGAAGTCGAACAGCGAGACATTTCTCTTGCAGACGGAGTTGTGCCTGCGCACTTCGTTCAACGCGGTTGCTTTAAACGCAAAAAAACCAGCGCTGTCGTTTGCCTCGTAGCGGGCGATGACGGCTGCGTTATCAGGAGGAAAGAACGCAATCAGCCGAACTGGTTTGTTGCATACGCTTCTCAAGGTGGTGAGCAGCTCTTGATGGCCGAGCGGAGACAAACGCATAAACCGTGTATTGCGATATTTCAAATCCTTCTGAAAATCATCCAGCGTCATCACGCTATATGCGCCAAATAGGTCTGGTCGATCCGAGGCCGCTTCGCCTTGTCTCATCTGAGCCAGCACTGTCAGGCCCAGTATGTGCATGCCGGTCGCCCCACCGCTCAAATACCGTGTTGCGTTTAGCCAGATTGAGCGGTGAAGTGTTGGCGCGCCGTCTGCCGATACTGCGAGGCGCAATTCATCAAAGCCGGGTCCAGGCCTGCGTGCGGGGTTTTCATCTGAAAATGGATCAAGCGCGAGCACTATGAGCTTGACTGAGGGCTGTGCCGCGGCGTCTTGGACAAAGCGACGCGTTTCATACGCGCTAACGCTCGAGAAGCCGTAATTGAAGCTGTGCACGGCAAAGGAGCGGTCGATCAAAGATGGATCAAATCCGTAGCGAACGCGGCTCGAACCTACAAAGACAACATTTGGAGCAATTGAATTGAGCCAAGCAGGCTTTATGACGCGTTCAAATCCTGAAATCGTCTGAAGGCTGTGACCTTCGGGGTGGCGAAGTATGAATCGATCGGCGAGAGCATTGAATGTGACAATGCCAAAAAGCGCGAATGCTACAGTCGCGAGAAACCAAAGGTGATAAGTTGATCGTGTCACGGACTAGAACTGGAAGTAGATAAAAGGACTGAGATTTGAGAGCGCCAGCACCCCGACGATGCAGAGTACCGCGTATAGCAGGGCATTGCGAATGTTTGGCTGCCAAGCAAGCCAACCCGCTGACTTCGGCATATAATTTCTCTCGGGCGACAGTGCAGGTCGAAAGGCCCATGTAATTTCCATACTATTGGGGGCCAACCAGACAATCCCGAACATTGCGGCCAGCGCCACCACTGCAAGCGGCGAGAACGTCACTAAGTGCGAATGTCCGAAGCCAACAAGTCCTTGCAAAACTCGGATCGCACCTCCCACGGTCTGAGCGCGGAATACAACCCAGGCCACACTCACGGCAAGAAACGTAAATAAAACTGAGAATGGGTGCAAAATCGACTGAAACACCGGCCGGGGTGTAAGTGATCCTTTCCCTATGGCCTCGCGGAACAAATGATTAACAGTCAGATAGACACCATGCAGACCGCCCCAAAGCACGAACGTCCAATTGGCTCCGTGCCAAAGCCCTCCAAGGAGCATGGTTAGCAAAAGATTCAAGTAACGGCGCAGATGACCGCGGCGATTTCCGCCAAGTGGAATGTAGAGATAATCTTTCAGGAACAGTGACAATGACATGTGCCAGCGGCGCCAAAATTCTATCGCGCTGGAAGCTTTGTAAGGCGAGTTGAAATTGAACGGTAGACGGATGCCGAAAAGACAGGAAGAGCCAAGGGCCATGTCGGTGTAGCCCGAAAAGTCAAAGTAAATCTGAAAACCAAAAAACAAAGTTCCGAGCCAAGCGTCTGAGATACCCAGATGCGAGCCTTGTTGGGCTGCGCTGAAAATCGTGTCGGTATAGGGCGCAAGGTTGTCGGCTATCAGAGTCTTCTTGGCTAGGCCAATCGTGAAGAGAGTGGTTCCGACCGAAATGTCGTCACTTCGCTGATTGGGAGTGCGGGTTTCCCGAAATTGAGGAATGAGGTCGTTGTGCCGAACAATGGGACCCGCGATGAGGTGGGGAAAGTAGCTCACGAAGAGTGCGTAGTCGACGACCGAATAACGTGGTGCATGGCCGCGGCTGGCATCAATCAGATAGCTGATCTGTTCGAACGTGAAGAATGAGATCGCCAGCGGCAGAAAGAGGTGCGGAATAGGGTAATTCAGTCCGAATAGATCGTCTGCCGTGCCTACGAAGAGGTCTTGATACTTGAAAATCGCGATCAGGCCTAGATTGAATACAAGTCCAACTTGCAAGAGCCCGTGCAACTTCCGTCCGCTTGCGACGCGTTTCGTGATCCAATCTCCGAGGCAATAATTGACGATTGTCGAGCCTAAAAGAAGAACCAGAAAGTCAAGCCGCCACCAAGCGTAAAAGGCGTAAGACACCACCACGAGAAACGGACGCTTTGCGGATGGAGTGGACTTTTCGATTAGACTGTAACCGATGGCCACAACGACCAAAAAAGCGAGATAGGGGTGCGAGTTAAAAAGCATTTGCAGCGGGCTTTTTTTGGGGCGCCTGGGCGCCAAAATTGAGAAGATAAAGCCAAACGCGAACGGTGCTCGAAGCGGATTCGTTCAAGAATATTTCCCCCGCTCATTTGACGAACCCGCCCACGCCCATAGTTTTATGAAATTCAAATCGAGCTGGCGGGCACACAACTCAGAATGACCCGCGCTGTATACAACGTGCTTCGCAAGACGCTGAAATCCAACGCTCGCGCGAGTCAATACCAAATCACGCCATAGTGCGCCAAAATATTAGTTAGTTCTAGGTAGTGCCTGCGCGTTTGGTATTTATTCCGCTTAAAGTGAGCACTTTTGGACAATTGCCGACATGCCGGAGCTGATCGGTGTTGAGCTCAGGCTGGAAAATGACGGCGAAAATCGCTCAGGCTTTGTTCCGCGTCAATTTAAGGAATAGAGAATTGGTTCGCCTGTTTCAAAACGATTAGGCTCGCTTGGGACTTACGGGGATCGACATACTCAGCCATGCAGGGGACGCAGCGAAGTTTCCTCTACAACTATTTCTCCACGCGTGACATGTACAGACAAATACGCAGAAACAAGATTCGTAAGGCTCGGCTGGACGTGCAAAGCTTTCTTGAGTTCTGACGATGTCTCCGCTAATCCGCGCCGCCGAGTACTGTGCCAGTTTCGGCATTGCGCTGTCGCCTGATTTGCGTGCTTTGTTTGTTTTTGCCGCCGTGACTTTTTTTGGCCGCCGATAGCCTCAGCCGCCGAGTGCGATTTGGCGGCCGCCGATGCTGCTCAAGCCGGCACAGGCTGCGCTCGCGCCTGGATCGACAAAAATCTTCACGCGAATGACATTGTCACCGTTGGCACGCAGAACAGCTACAAAGAAGCAATCCCCGAAAAGATCATCACTCTCATACGAATGGGAGATCGAAAAGCAGCCAAGAGCCTCGACTACTCTCGAGCTGTGCGTCTATCTGGGCTCTGGCTAAATTCATGGCGTCGTTGAGCGACCCCTCAATGATACCAGTTGCCACCCGCAATCCTTGGACCGAAAGCGGCGGCCGAACGACCCACTTCCAACGGCCTTTGTCGATTCCTTCGACCGAGTAGGAAATGCCTTTGTGCGTCCGTGAGCTCATCCTGAAATATAAGATTGGTCCGACAGGGCGCGCAACAAAAACTTCACACAATTGTCACAGCAAGTGGTGCCCCAGACCGGTGTGTCCTGGGCCTAAGTCGCCTCAGGTACAAGCAGCCAGTTGAAAAGCGCATATGCAGCAATCGCTCCCACGAACTGAGCTGCAATGAAGGCGGGTGCTGAGGTTGGCGCTATCCCCGCAAATGTATTCGATAAGCTTCGGGCAACAGTGACAGCTGGATTTGCGAAGGACGTTGAGGCGGTGAACCAATAGGCGGCGGTGATATAGAGGCCAACAGCGATTGGGGTCGTTTCCGCTCGGAAACGCTGAGTGCCCAAGATCGTAGCAATCAGCCCAGATGTGGCAATGAACTCGGAAAACGCCTGCGCCGGTCCGTCACGCAGTTTGCTCGAAATCTGCAGGACGGGTTCGGCAAACATCAGATGTGCTGCGTAGACACCAGCTATCGCGCCGAACATCTGCACTGGCATGTAGGCGAGCGCAGTTAGCCATTGCAATTCCTTGCGAAGCGCAAACACGAGTGTGACAACAGGATTAAAGTGCGCCCCTGAGATAGGTCCGAATATGAGGATGAGGACAACCAACATCGCGCCAGTCGCCAGAGTATTCCCGAGGAGTGCGAGTGCAATGTTTCCACCTGAAAGCTGCGCGCCCATGATACCCGAGCCCACGACGGTCGCGAGCAAGAGGGCAGTACCAAGAAATTCCGCGGCTAAGCGGCGGCTCAAATCAAATCGGGGCATCTAATTCAAACGCCGCCCGGCTTGCCGATGTCGTCCATCTTCTTCTGAAGTGAGAGCCGGTCGAGACCGGACATCTTCAGGTTTGAAAATGCGCCGATCCGATTATTGAGCATCCGGTACGTGTCGGCAAACGCCGCTGCGACTTCTGCAGCTGTGCCATCAACTACAGCGGGATCAGGCATTCCCCAGTGCGCTGACATGGGCTGACCTGGCCAGGCCGGACACACTTCTCCGGCAGCGTCGTCACAGACGGTGATGACAAAGTCGAGCTTCGGTGAGTTGGGCTTGGCAAATTCGTCCCATGACTTCGAACGAAACCCGTCTGTCTTGTAGTCAAGATTTTTAGCAACGCGATGGCGTTTGGGTGGACTTTCCCCTTCGGGTGCGACCCGGCCGAATAAGCGTTGAAGCGTTGACTACCGACGCGGTTCATAATCGCTTCGGCGATAATCGACCGTGCAGAGTTTCCGGTGCACAGGAACAGAATGTTGTACTTTCTGGCTTCCGACATGTTTTCTCCTATGCGCAACACGTCGCGCGGTTAGCGATAGTGGCTAGCGGACCGCAAATTGACGGTTCGCCGTTGCAGCAGTCGTCAATGAGATATTCGAGAAGCTTCCGCATTTGCATGTAATCGGCGACATAGATTATCGATCGTCCTTCTCGCCGCGACTTGATAAGTCCCGCATTCGACAAAATGGAAAGACTGGCCGAGAGAGTACTTGGCGCGACGCCAAGCTTCCGTCCGATCTCGCCAGCGGCAACGCCTCGCGATCCGGCGCGGACGAGCAAGCGAAAAATAGAAAGCCGCCCCACATAGGCCAACGCAGAGAGCGCCTCAACCGCCGTGTCTGACTTCATGCTGGCCATCAATCAGTATCCATGACAAAGCTTTTATATTTCAACGATTGCAGAAATGTGACGGTCGATCAGTTCGAAGGACCAAAGTTTGTGCACCGCTGATCCTTTTCGTGGTCAATCGAATGTCCGCTTTCCACCCGTCGCGGACAGTCACGCTCGACGACCACTCCCGGTTGGCTGAATGGCCGCTTTCGACCCAAACCGGAAAGTTGTCTCCAAAGGTGAAGCCGCGCTTGGCACGAACAATTCGGCCACGAAAGGCTGCAAAGTCCTATCGCAGACGACCCGGTAGGTGAGATACGATACGTGGATGACTACAAACCCGTTCGTCGTACTTTCGTATGTCGGTGGCCCCGCGTTGCTCACCAACGCGACCAGCCTATTTATTCTCTCAACCAGCAACCGCTTTGCACGAGCAATTGATCGCGCCCGCGCGCTTGCCGATCGCCTCGACACAGGCAATGACGTTCTGGACGAGTTGCGAAACGCGCATAAACGTGTCGATCTCATCGTTCGCGCGCTAACCAGCTTCTATCTGGCAGCCGCTATGTTTGCGCTTGGCACACTCGCGACTATTGCAGGTGCTGCGATCGCCGAAGTCCAAAATGCGCCCATTCTCAACGTCGTGATTGCGGGGGCAGCAATTGTCGGGGTCGCGGGGTTTGTTGCATTCATGGTGGGTGCGATTAGTCTTGTTTTCGAGGCGCGAATAACTGCCAGGATGATTGCGCTCGAGGCACGATCCGCATTCGCGCGCGCGGGACAGAGCGAATAAAAGGTGTGTCCACCTGCAATACGAGACGGACAATCTCATTCGAACGAAGATTGGGCGACTACTGCGATGAGCTCATACGATCAGCGAACGCGTTGCCGCGGTGGACACACATCGTGCTTCATTGGACTCGACTCCCAATCCGGTCAATAGAATGGTGAGTACGTTGATCGAAAGAGTTCGGGCTTCATGTTGCGTGGCTTTCTTCGCCATGATCGAAGTGAGCAACCCTTGGGTCACACCGATGATGCAGACCTCGCCCGTCACGACGTTACTCAACGAGAATCTTCCCATTTCAATCCCCAACTCAACGTCTGTGCGAAGGCCGGCGTCGAGCGGGTGCCCAACGCCAATACTCTTCGCACGCGCGCGGGCGAAGGATTTCGCAGCCTGCCTGTCGAGGAGTGCAAACTGAACGAAACTGCAGATTCCTTGCGCAACACGCAAAGCCGGATCGGTTACATCCCGATTGACGGCGGCGATATTGACTTCGACTCCGATGCGGATCTTCATCGCAACGGCCGACGCAAACTCACCCTTATCCGCAAAGTGATTGAAGAAACTACCCTTCGCTACCCCAGCTTGTTGAACGATGTCGTCGATGGAAATGGTGTCGACGGCGCGCTCTGCAAATAGTTTCAATCCGGCATCAAATAGTGCGGCACGGGTTTTGAGGCGGCGCGGTTCTTGACGAATGGTTAGCTTGTTGCTCATTGGCTGTCTCATATTTCATCGAGCCACACGCGGCTGTCACTGACGCCCGACGGGAAACGTTGCAGCGATCGCAACTGGGACGTTGCACATATTCTCTCGCGCAGCAGGCGCGTCGCTTCGTCCATTTCGCGTTGCAAATTCTGCCGCAGCGCATAGGTTACATAGAGCCCGCTTGACCCGTCGGTACAGTTGGCATGGTCGTCGCACTTTGCAGTGCGTGGATTGGAATAAGTGCACTATTGCATCGACCATCCGTGGCTTACGATCAGCGATTGGCCAGTGAGAGCATTCGAGGAAAAGGCCGCAAACAGCAGCGCCACTTCGGCCACATCTTCGAGAGAGGTGAACTGGCCGTCCACAGTCTCACCCAACATCACCTTCCGGATCACGTCCTCTTCGCTGATTCCCAGCGCCAGCGCTTGTTCAGGAATCTGCTTGTCGACGAGCGGTGTGCGAACAAAACCCGGGCAGATCACATTGGCGCGAACACCGTATCTCCCGCCCTCCTTTGCGACCGTCTTTGCAAGGCCAATCAAGCCATGCTTGGCCGTCACATAAGCTGACTTTAGAGCCGACGCTTCCTTTGAGTGCACAGACCCCATGTAAATGATGCTGCCGCCCTTCGTCTGTCTTTTCATGTGGCGGAGACAGGCGCGCGACGTGAGGAATGCCCCATCGAGGTGGATGGCCAACATCTTCTTCCAGTCAGAGAAGGAAAACTGCTCGATCGCCTCGACGATCTGAATACCTGCGTTACTGACAAGGACGTCTATGGTGCCGTACCGATCGACCAATTCGTCTACACACGAGTCGACCTGTTTCTCATCGGTGACGTCCATCGCAACCGGGAGTGCGCGCCCTCCCCACCGTGCGATCTTCGGCCACGGCGCAGGCCGCGGCGGCTTTGTCGAGGTCAGCAATGGCCACCACAGCACCCGCTTCCGCGAAGCGCATTGCGATGGCCTTGCCGATGCCACTCGCGGCACCAGTTACCAACGCGACCTTGTTCTTCAGTCTCATAAAAGCGTTCCTTCAGGCAAGGTAATCGTGGACGACACTTCCCAAATCGAGTGTCAAATCTGCAAGAACATGCTGCGCAGACATGACCTCGAGCACCGGCAGCTCTGCAACCGGGGCCAACGCGTGTGGGAACAGGCCAAGCGCCCCTGGTCCGGTCCAGGCACCTTTGACCGTGATGTCTATGAGGCCGTACTCAACCAACTCACATGTGCGGACACTACCATCGACGTGAGGCAGTATCTTGAGCAGAAAATTGGGAGAAGCGAGCGCGGTGCGCGCCATTCCGACGTCAGTCGCACGATGTTTGTAGCCCATGGTACAGGTCGCTACTCGCACGGACCCGTAGTCGAGTTTGCCGACGAGCACGTCTGTCTCAGCCTGCAACGTCGGGCTGGCGAGCTTTTTCGGAAATCCCCAGAGCTCACGCCCGCCGGCGATGGGCGGGTGATCATTGAGAAACATGCAGTGCGTATAGCTGCCTTTGCGGCCCTTGAACGTGACAGGTATGACTTGTCCGCATTCTGTGTAGTTCCCAAAGCCTGTGGAATCCGGCATCCGAATGAACTCAAACTTCACGTAAGGTTCGTCGACTTCTAAAGGTGCGGGCACAACAGCGCGCAGGCGGTCGATGTCCGTGCGGTACGTGATGATCAAATATTCCCGGTTGACGAACCGATAGGGACCGGGCGGAAACGCCGGTGCTGTCAGTGGCATTGCGAACGCTCGTTCGCGGACGTCGCTCTCGTGCATAGTTCTGTTCCTTCTGCTGTAGGGGGTCGCTCGACGCCTTACTCACGGCCGTCGTGTTCGAGATCGAAGATCGCCACGCCCTCGTGGTTGGAGGGTCTTTCCAGGATGTGAGGATGGCGCAGAGTCCGTATCGTATCGTGATAACCGGCGCGCCAATGCGTCCGCATGCTCGGGCGGGAGAACTCATAATCCTTCGAGTGGCCCTCGTAATTCCTGGCTCGGTAGATCAAGTGGACGATGTTGTAGGCTTTCCGCTCCGCAACGGGACGAAGGACTTCAACCGCGAAGTGATTTTTCAGATCGTCCGGAAGATCGTCGAGCAGCGCTGCTACCGTGTTCCGAAGGCGCTGAAAGTGTTTGAAGTGGTCGGTATTCGCGCGTGTGCGACTCGAATACTGAATTTCCTTTCGTCGCGTTTCGACTTCGGCAAGGTTTCCGGGGAAGTCGCCGAGCGCGTTCCATAGATCGACCTGAAAGGCCAACATGTCCTGTCGTGGCTCGCTCTCCAGCACCCACTCCAGGGGCGTATTCGATACAAGCCCGCCGTCCCAATAAAATTCGCCATCGATTTCGACAGGCGGAAAGCCCGGCGGCAGCGCGCCGCTTGCCATCACGTGCTCAGGCCGGATCTTGTGCGTGGCAGTATCGAAGTAGACGAAATTTCCGGTTCGAACATTCACGGCGCCGACGCTCAAGCGAACGTTTCCGGAATTTATGCGATCGAAGTCGACGAGCCTCTCGAGAGTCCCTTTGAGATTTGTCGTGTCGTAGAAACTGGTCGCTTCGATGGCCCCGCTCGGATAGGCGAAGGGGGACGCCGGACGAGGCGCGAAAAAGCCAGGCGCACCGACTGTCGGTTGACAGTCCAGCGCTGAACTGGCTCATCAGACCGCGCTGCCAGTCACCCTTCACAAGCGGGTTAAAGAGATGGTGCGCCAGACCGCCGACGATGTTGGCCGTAACGCCGTCCCAAAATTCCCGCAACCGTTCCACCCGTTTGTTTGGCGGATTGCCTACGATAATGGCCGAGTTGATTGCTCCGATCGAAATTCCGGCCACCCAGTTCGGATGGATGCCGGCTTCGGCCAATGCCTCGTAGACTCCCGCTTGATAGGCGCCCAAGGCTCCGCCTCCTTGAAGCAAAAGCGCGACACACTCAAAGGGCGGCTGGCGCCGGGAGCGACTGTTCGGGGTTCGTACTTCAGCTTGCATTTGACCAATTCCTACTTTTCCTGGCGCTTCGGCGGCATACGATTATTCACGCCCGTGATTTGCGCACGTTGTCTAAGTCTTCCCTGCAGACGAGGCTGAAGGGCAGTACCGGATCGGGACGGGAACCTTCGGTGAGTGCTTCAATAGCAAGTTGTCTGAGCTCAACACGCGGTCTCAGCATGACGTTCACGATGGCCCTGAGCACTGCCTCGGCGCTGTCGAGCACTTCCTTTGGTGCAAAGAGTCTCATGCGGTTGATGAGACCGACCAGGTGCTGCTCTTCGCCTCCGAGCGCGATGTCATCGCGTACGTGGGCGCTTAGAAGAAGGTGCGACGCGTTCATCACGAAATCGGCATACACGGCCTCGCGCTTCGTGATCTCAGCCGCGATGCGTTGCAGACGATTCTGGAAACGTTGTGTGTAGATCGCAGCGACGAGCGATGCGCCGCCGCCCATAAGTGCGCCTGCGAGCGCCGACACTGGACTCAAAGCCGTCGGGTCAATATTCAAGTGTGCCTCCTTCGTCACCCAAGTCGCATCCGCGTTAGGTGTGTTGAAGCGTTGTGACCAGCATGACCGGAAGCGCGATTGCTACTGCGAGCCCAGGAAACGCCCAGCCATATTCACGGTTCTTGAGAAGCGTCACGACCGCCAAAAAATTGATCAAGCCGGCGAGCATGACGCCCCAGAGGCGTGTATTCGGTACCGCGAGAAAGAAGGCGGCCAGGAGCATGAGTGCGCCAATTACGCGGTAGAATCGCGGCGGCAACGCCCAACACTGATAGGCGCGCCGCACAAATCCGGGTCCAGCGAGCTGCACGAGCCCCGAAGCTCCGAACGCGAACACAAGTCCAATCGTTGCGACAAGGGGCAGCGAGAGCAGGAGCGCGTGCATGTTTTCCATGTTCATGACCATGTGCCTTTCAAGAAGGTCGCCGGACCGGAATGGACCGAGGGGGGAGCTGAGCCCAAACCGGTCCGGCGGACGAGCGGCGGGAGGAGCGAGCCGCTCGATCTTGTTCGATGGATATTCGTGCGCATCTCATTTCAATGTGCTCCGCTGGTGTCGATCGGACCTTTCGGCTTTGGTGCAAGCCAGATCAGGGCCGAGGCGAAGAGGAGGCAGAGTGCGATCACGCCGAACATGTTGAGGGTGGCGAGCATGAGACTCTGGCCTTCGACGACACGCGTAAGCAGCGCGGTTGCCGTCTGTTCTGAAAACCCCCGCGCCTCGATCGCCTGAAGCGTAAACCGTCCCGTGTGCATGATGCCGGCCAGCTCGGTCTGGTTTGTGCGCTGGGCGTTCGACCAGCCGGTCTGAATTAGCGAGGTGGCAAAGGCGCCAGCCAGGGTGCGCATGAAATTGGAGAGACCAGCAGCGTTTGCCTGCTCGTCCGGATTGACGCTCGCCATCGCAAGACCGGTCACAGGCACGAAGAACATCACCATTGCCGTGCCAGTCAGAAAGGTTGGCCAAGCCATTTGCATGAAGGTGATGTCGGAATTGAAGCCCATGCGCCAAACCATGATGGACGCGAGGCCGAGTGTCCCAAGCGAGATGATCAGCCGTGGGTCGAATCGCTGCACCGCTTTGCCGACGAGTGGCGCGGAGAGAACAGCCAGAATCCCCATGATGCCGGTGGCGTAGCCCGCCCAGGTCGCGGTGTAGCCCATGTTGGTCTGAAGCCAGAGTGGAATGAGCACGACGCTCGCGAAGAATCCGCCGTAGCCGACCGCATAGGTCGTCGCGGCGGCAGCAAAGCCGCGGTGCCGGAAGACCTTGAGATCGACGATGGGGTTTTTCTCGGTGAGCTCCCAGACGAGGAAGGCGGCGAAACCGATGGCTGCAACAATTCCGAGCGTCCGGATCTCGGCGGACGCGAACCAATCGTTGTTGCGCCCCTCATCGAGCATGATCTGCAAAGCGCCGACCCAGACGATCAGGAGCCCGAGCCCTACCTTGTCGATGAAGGCTGGGTATTTCGGGTCGGGCTGACCGCGCAGTAGACGGAGCAGGAGAAGACCACCGGCAGCTGCGATTGGCACCTTGATGAAGAATATCCAGTTCCAGCCGATCGAGTCGCAGATGATGCCGCCAAGGATCGGGCCGGCAACGGGGCCGACCAAAGTGGTCATCGCCCACAGCACCGTGCCGAGCGTCGCCTTCTCCTTTGGGAACACGCGCAGGAGCAGCATCTGCGACAGCGGCATGATCGGGCCGCCGACGAGACCCAGAAGGACGCGCATACCGAGCAGCATACCCATCGAGGTCGAGAGGCCGCAGAGCAGTGACACCACTGCAAACGCTATGTAGCAGGTGAGAAATACGTGCTGGGCGCCGAACTTTTTAGAGAGCCAGCCGGTCAGCGGCACGGTGATCGCTTCCGCGACTGCATAAGAGGTAATCACCCAGGTGCCTTGCGACGATGACACGCCGAGCGACCCGGCAATCGTTGGCACCGACACGTTGGCAATCGTAGTGTCGAGCACGACCAAGAAGTTGCCAAGGCCGATGAGGAGCGCCGCACAAAAAAGTGTGGCTCCCGTCAGCGGCTTTGCATCGCCATGCGCCTCGATCGCGCGATCCATCTGAGTCTCTCCTCAGCCTGCGACTTTGACGTCGACGTTCATCGAGAGGCCGACCTGCAACGGATGCAGCGCAAGTTGCTTCGGATCGAGTGCGATCCGGACCGGCAGGCGCTGCACGACTTTGATCCAATTGCCGGTTGCGTTCTGTGCCGGAACGACGGCAAACGCCGCGCCCGTGCCGCCCGAAAAGCCAATCACGCGCCCGGTGTAGACGACGTCGTTGCCGTAGAGATCCGAGGTGAGAGTCACAGTCTGTCCGGGATGAACATGCGCCAGCTGCACTTCTTTGAAGTTTGCATCGACGTAGGCGGCTTGGAGCGGCACAACCACCATCAACGGCGTGCCGGCCTGTACGCGCTGTCCGACCTGCACTTGTCGTTCGGAAATAACGCCATCGACCGGTGCGCGTAGCACCGAGCGAGCCAAGTCGACCTGAGCCTGCTGGTGTGCAGCCTCTGCCGCGCGCAGATTGGCGCCGGCCGTGGCAAAGGCATCTTCTGCGGTGGTCAGCTCATCACCGGACACAGAGCCCGAACCTGCCAGGGCGCGGCGGCGCTGCAGATCGATCTTCGCCTTGATCAGATTGGCCTGGGCTGCCGACACGGCCGCCTCGGAGCGCGCGAGCGCGATCTTGAAGTCAGTATCGTCAAGGCGAACCAGCACGTCGCCCCGCTTCACGTGGCGAGTATCGTCCACCAACACTTCGCGTACTGGTCCGCCCACCAGGGGCGTTACCTGCGCAACATCAGCGCCGACATATGCATTGTCGGTCGTCGCATGCTTCGACGCAATGAACGTGTCGAAGGCGTAGTAACCACCGCCGAGCACGGCAACTGTTGCCACCAGACCGGCAAACAGTTTCAGCCGCTTCAACGTCGTCGATTTCTCGACTGGCGCCGCTGATAGTTCAGACTCCACAGCTTGTGACGCATCACTATGTTCGAACAATTTTTCAACGTTTGTCATGATCCTAATCTCCTCTAAGAGCGATAACCGCCGCCGAGCGCGCGGATGAGTGTGACGTCTTGTGCAAGCGCCCGGGCCTCGAGATCGGCCACGCGTTGGCGCTGAACGACGAGCACGTCCTCGGCTGCGAGCACGTCGAGATAATGAGCGAGACCGGCGCGGTAGCGTTGATCTGCTGTGCGGTACGCATCCTCGCCTTGCTTCAGCGCGCCGCGCGCATGTCCGAGTTCGGTCTGAACCTCGCGCTGGCTCACGATGGCGTCAGCCACCTCGCGCAGCGAGTTGATCAGCGTTTGGTCGTAGTCGGCCACGGCTTCGTCATAGCCCGCGCGCGCACCGCGATAGGCGCCCTCGATCCTGCCGCCATCAAAGATCGGCAAATAAATCGCGGGACCGATTGCTCCAATCAGCGAGGCGTGTTGGAACAGGTTGCCGACGTCGAGTGACTGGAAGCCGACGAGACCTTGCAGGTCGATGTTCGGATAAAAATCGGCGTGCGCCACATCGATCCGCGACGAAGCCGCCTCCGCGCGCAGCCGCGCGGCAACAAGATCGGGTCGACGCCCAATAAGGTCCGCCGCGAGCGTCGGCGGCAGGCCGGGCTCCTTGACGGTGCGCGCCTCCGGCAACGGAACGCTCAGGCCACGATCAGGCCCCTTGCCGACCAGCGCGGCGATCTGGTTGCGCACGATGCCGATCTGGCCGTCGATTACGTCCACATCTGCGCGTGCGGACTCCGCGACAGCTTCGGCTTGGGCCTCCGCACCGCTGGTTTCCAGACCCTGCTGTTCGCGTTCCCGAAAGAGTTGCGCTGCCTGCTCGCGGATATGCACAGCGTCTTCGGCTGCGGCCTTGTCTGCCGCAAGCCGCACGAGCTCCGCATAGGCGGAAGCGACAGAGGTGGAGAGAACGAGGTGCGCCTCGACGACGTCGACTGCGGCAGCCTGCTCTTCGGACTCTACTGCAGCGAGTGCCGCGCGGTTCTTGCCATAAAGGTCAAGCTCAAAACTAAAGCTTGTCCCGACCGAGGTGTTGGTATGCCAGCCGTGTGGCATTGACGCTTGAATCTGGCTAGGGAATCCTTGATTGAGACTCTGCTTCGAGACCAGGGCTGAACCGCCGAACGAGATGTCGGGAACCAGCGAGGCACCTGCCTGCTGTGCTACGGCTTTGGCCTGGCGCAAGCGCGCTTCAGCGATCTTGATATTGGGAGAGCCCTGAAGCGCCTCATCAATCAGCCGGTTCAGTTCCGGGTCGCCGTAGACTTGCCACCAATTGTCCTCAGGCCAGGTTCCCGCTTCGCTGGAAAAGGTCCTCTGCGTCGCGAACGCGACCGGGGCCTGAATCTCGGGCTTTGGCCCGAGATCGGGTGCGCAGGCAGAGAGGAAAAGGGCACCGGCGGCCGAACAAAGCAGCATCGGACGTCGAAAAGCTCGACTTTCCCGAGCCGGTCTGCATTTGGGACTTGCGCATCTGCGCCTCCGGTCTTATCTAAACTGTACGGTCCAGTTATAGGTTTCATGTTGCAGTGCGTCAAGAGATAACTGTACCGAAGAGTCCAGTTAAAAAGGAATATCAGCTATGCGTGTAAAGACGGACGAGCGGCGGAGTGCGATAATCCAGGCGGCGACAGAGATTTTTTCCAAGGTCGGGTATCATCGAGCGAGCATGGCGATGATCGCCGACCGCGTTGGCGGCTCGAAAACGACGCTGTACGGCTACTTCCCTTCAAAAGAGGAACTATTTTGGGGCGCGATGACCGGAGCCATGCCGGAACAGGGGGAGAAAACTCTCCAACTGCTAGACCCGTCGGATACTGATGTTGCGTCGGTACTCCAGCGGTTTGGTGAGGCCTACATCGGCCTCTTTGCCTCGCGCACCGCGATTGAGGTGACTCGGACGGCAATTGCAGAAAGCGGCGCTGATCCGAAGTTGGGCGCCTTGCTGTATCAAAGGGGACCCAAGCGTGTGTTCGATGCGATAACCAACTATCTTTCGCAGTTGGCGAAACAAGGCACGATTTGTCATATCGAACCGCATTTGGGCGCCGTACAATTGAAAGGCCTGTTCGATGCCGGCGTTGTCGAACCACTCCTGTTTGGCGCGAAGCCAGAAATCAGCCGCAAGGACGCAGTTGCCGCCGCGGTGGCGATGTTCCTCAGGGCCTATGGGAATGGCGATTTTCTCATGGCGCCGTCACCTGCTGTTGGTTCGCAGAACGGATCCAGTCGCGCTGACAGCAAAAAGAGTGTGAGAACATGAGACTATGACTTCGCCCCGCATTGGACTGGCGCTCGGCAGCGGCGCTGCGCGCGGATGGGCGCACATCGGTGTCATCGAAGCCTTGATCGACGCGGGATTTGAACCCGGCATAGTTTGCGGGACTTCCATGGGTGCGCTGGTTGGGGCTGCTTATGTATCTGGCCGTCTTCAACAGCTCCGAGAGTGGGCTGAATCTGCGACCTGGCGCGAAGTTGTTGCGCTCATTGACGTCCGGATTTCGGGCGGCGGTCTGGTGGACGGCAAGCTCATTACAAAGTTTCTGCGCGGACTGGGTATCGAAAAAACGATCGAGTCGCTCAGCAAACCCTACGCGGCAGTTGCGACCGATCTGGCGAGCGGCCGCGAGCGGTGGCTTCAGTCCGGACCAATAGACGAAGCGGTTCGGGCATCGATTTCAATGCCAGGCATACTGAGCCCTCTCAAGTTTGGCAGCAGATGGCTGTCAGACGGAGGTCTCACCAATCCAGTGCCGGTGTCGGTCTGTCGAGCGCTTGGCGCTGAACTTATCATTGCGGTCAATCTAAACGGGGACTTAGTTGGCCGGCGTTTTGAGCCCGACACATCGGAACTCTTGCCGGGAACTCAGCAGCCTGTTTCAGGCGATGCGCTCTCAAGACTGCTAAGCAATTTACCCTCAGGATTACGCAAACAGATCGAACCAATTCTCCCGCGACTATTCCCACAGGCGGAAATGTCGCCCGGTTATTTCGACGTGCTCGCTAACTCTCTTAACATCATGCAGGACCACATCACACGGACTCGACTTGCCGGTGAGCCGCCACACATTCTCTTGGTTCCCCGGCTACACGACATCGGCTGGATGGAGTTTACGCGGGCCAAAGAATTGATTGCTGAAGGGAGAGCCTGCGTCGAGCAAGCCCTCCCAATATTGCGACGCCTTAAGTAACAGCGTGTCGGTTGACCCTTTGCGAGTTGTCTGGTCCGATGAGCGGCATGTTCGTTGTCAGGATTTGGTAACTCAGAACACGCGCGGACCGCCTGCGGTTTTGTTATGCATTTCGGGCTCGACTTGTGTCACCTCAAGCGAGCTGAATGGCGCCTTCTGCGGCTACTTCGTAGCGGGATAGCTTCCATTTTTCCGTAGTCCATTTTGGCGAGCGCTGCGCCTGTTTGGATGTCCGCTTTTCACCCATTGCAGATATTGGTCGGCCCTAGCTGTTCTCTTCTTGCGTTGCTGACAGCAAGAACGTCAAAACCTCCCAAAAGAATAGAATTCGAATTCTAATTCACACTTTTCCAAATCAATGCCAGTATTCCCCGATAAGGGGGATATCTTCATGGTGTCGCTTTTCCACAAGCGGGTTCGAAGAAGCCGGGGCAAGCGCCGCCCCGATAGCAAATCACATGGCCTGACTGAAGCCGGAATCCGCCTCTTGGCCCAGAAAGATTTCGAAGCCATATCCATGGCGCGGATCGCTCGCGAAGCTGGCTGTTCCGTCGGCGCGCTCTACTCCCGGTTTCCGGAGAAGAACTCGTACCTCTATCACCTGGTCGCTGCGGGGTATCGCAGTCTGACCGACCGTGCGGAAGCCGAACTCGACGTACGACGGTGGCGCCAGAGAGCCCTGCCCTTCTTGGTCGGCCACGTCGTGGACCACATTGTGACCAGCATGACGACGGCGCGCGCAGCTGGTGTGATCCGCGCAACCGCCAAACTTGCTACCATCAAACCGATCACGATTGAACTCTTTGAAGATTATCGCGCAGCCGTGACACGATTGGCCGTCGCGTTGCTTGCGCCACGCCTTCGCGGCAATTCAACTGGCGCCCTAAAGATTGGAATGCAAATCGTCCTCGCTACCGTCACGGATGCAGTCCTGCAGCCTCGCCCAGGGCCTATGGCGGCCGGGACGCGGCGCATGAAGGACGCACTGACCAAAATATTGCTGGGCTATCTCGGCGTGTCCGAGGACGACAGCTGGGCAGGCGACGAGGCCGACGGCGAAGACGTGACCCAAGACCCCGAAAGTCCGAACGAAAGCACCGAAGGACAGTCAACCGAGACAATCACCCTGTTTGATCCAGACTTACGCGTTGTTCGCACGATTGTCCCGGCCGCAAAAGCTCGGCATACCAGACGCGCCAAACCTCCGAGCCCGGGAATGGTAGTTCCGTCGACCGGTCCCAGGGCCGCAATAGCGTCGCCCTCAGTCAAATTGGTCAAACGACCCTCCGTGCCGAAGCCGCCGCCTGAGCCAACAAAACCAAAACGTCGCCACAGGTTCATCTAGGCATCTGATTTTGCGAGACGACAGTTATGGCCGCAAACGGAAACGAAGCAGGTTCCGACCGTCCGGGAGAGCAAATCGACCGGTTATTGGATGAGACGTTCTTCCGGAAGCTGGAAAAATCGTTCGGCAAGCAGTTTGGCGAACCCGCCATTCAGGCCGAATTGAAAAATATCGGGCGGCTTTATCTGATATTTCGGAATACCGAAAACAGCCTTGCCGAGCGGCGTGCTATCCGTCGCAACAGCCTGAGATTGGCCAAACAGACCGGCGAATATCTCAATTATCTGCGCGATGCTCCGTACGACGATATTTCTATGGCGCTTTATGTGGCGGCTCTGCGCCGGGGAGAACCCGTTCCGACCACGAAATTCCCCAAATTGACGACCCACACCCAGGAAAACAGCGGTGAGCCCTATTTATTGGAATTAATCCGATTATTGGAATTGCTGAGCGATGCGAACCTTGAACAGGCTGAGCGGTTTCGCGAAAAACCGGGGCCAAAATCAAACTTTGCACTGGAATTATTGGTGCGACGCGTTGGCGATATATTTGACGCGCTAAAACGGTCATTTTCCATCGATCATCACAAACCGGTTCCGACAGGCCCTGCCATTGAGTTTGTCAGAGACCTAGTGGCGCCCCTGGACACGATTTCCGATACGGAAATAGCGACGGCAATTCGCAATGAACAAAGCCGAAGAAAAAAGCTTCAGGACCGCAGGCTGTCGCCGACTCCCAGAAATCGTGCTCAGAATCGAAAGCGATCTCCGTGAGCGGATTTTGGTGCCTTTCGAGGGGGGACGCTTCAGCCTTTCCTCATGCGCAGGCTGGACAAATACACACAGGACGCGGTGGACGTGGGCAGGACGAAACAGTCCTCGAAACGGCCCCATCGTGCCATTGTGTCAATACCTCCCGACGCGCCTATCCACCAGATCGAGGTTGAAGTGATCGCCACGCTGCTAGACGATTGGAATTTGGATGGCGAGGATCATTCGACATGACAAAGCGGGTGGCTGTCTATGCGCGGGTATCCACAACGCGCCAGGCCGAAAACGATATCTCTATCCCCGATCAATTGGCGCAAGCGCGCAGATATTGCGCCGAGCGCGGCTGGTTTGTAGTCAAGGAGTTTGTCGATTCAGGCGCCAGCGCCCGAGACGACAAGCGTCCCGAGTTTCAAAGGCTGGTGGAGACCGCCTGCGTCGATCCTTCGCCGGTGGACGTCGTCCTCGTGCATAGCCAGTCCCGCTTCTTTCGCGATACGGCCGGATACCTCGTCTACAAGCGTAAATTCGAAAAGCACGGCGTTGCGCTCGTTTCAATGACGCAGGATTTTGGGACCGGCGCTGCTGCCGAGTTCGCCGAAACCGTGATCGCCGCGTCCGATGCGCTGCACAGCGCCGAGAATGGCAAGCACACCAGCCGGACGATGCTCGAGAACGCCCGACAGGGATTCTGGAACGGCTCGAGGCCGCCCTTTGGTTATCGCACGGTTGATGCCGAGAAGCGCGGCCAGAAGGTCAAAAAGCGCCTGGAAATCGACGAGCGCGAAGCCGCTACAGTAAGGCAAGTATTCAAGCTGTTTCTGGAAGGTGACGGCACCAAGGGTCCAATGGGGATCAAGGACATTGCCTCATGGCTCAATCAGCGCGGCTTTCGCAACAAGCGCGGCAACGCGTTTTTTACCAGCTGCGTTCATCGAATCCTTATCCGCGAAACCTATGCGGGCGTGTTGCACTACAACCAGTCCGACAGCCGAACCCAAAAAACGCGTCCACGAGACGAGTGGGTTGCGATTCCGGTTCCAGCCATCGTGACCAGAAAAGAATTTGATCGCGTCCAGCGCCTGCTCCACGCCCGGCGTCCCACCGAAACCCCGGCCCGGATTACCAACAGTGATGTCCTACTGACTGGTCTGGCCCGCTGTGAACATTGCGGGCAGCCGCTCATGCTCGCCACCGGCAAAAGCGGGCGATACCGCTACTACAGCTGCTCGGCAAACCGCCTCAAGGGCAAGTCGGCCTGTAAAACGCCAACTTCGATCCCCGAAGCGGAGTTGGACCGGCTGGTACTTGAAGCCCTCGCAGATCGCTTGCTCACCCCGACGAGGCTGACTGCACTCTTGAAGGAGGCAGTCCGGCATCGCCGCCTGACAGCTTCCGTTGGAGCGGCCCAAAAAGCCGCCCTGCGAAACGAACTCAAAAACGTCGACGCTCAGATTGAGCGGCTCCTGACAGCGGTCTCTGACGGCATCGTTCCGGACATGACACCCGTACGCGCGAAGTTGGAACAGCTAAACAAACTGCGCGAAGAGTGCGTCGTTCACTTGCGCTCTCTTGAAACGGAAGAGCCTGAACTTCGCCAAACGCTTTCAAAGCAGCAAGCCATATCGGTCGCCGCAACCCTGAAGGGGCGACTTACGAACGCTCCCAAACAGCTGCAGCGGCGTTATGTGCGGGGCCTGGTTTCCGAGATAGTCGTCAATCGCGAATTGGCGACCATCGCTGGGCCAGCCAGGGCAATCGCCGCGTCTGTGTCCGATCCCGCAAGTCTTGGGATGGTTCCTGGTTCTGTACGTGAGTG
>CAVUJC010000012.1:0-241220 GCA_963741725.1 uncultured Alphaproteobacteria bacterium
AAAGTTCTGTTCCTAGCGCGCTATGGACGCAAGGGCGCCAGCAGCCGGTTGCGCGCCATGCAGTTCCTGCCGCATTTCGAGTCCCTCGGTTGGGCTTGCGACATCTCGCCACTTTTCGCGGACGCATATGTCGACCAGCTCTACTCAGGCTCCGGCCGCGCGGCTCTGGCGCTCGCCGGATATGCGCGCAGGATTGGCGCTGTCCTGCGCGCAGGCAATTACGATCTCGTCTGGATTGAAAAGGAGCTTTGGCCTTTTGTTCCAGCGGCCGCGGAATACATATTGCGCGCGCTCCGCGTTCCCTACGTCGCCGACTACGATGACGCCTGGTTTCACATCTACGACCGGCATCCCTCGCGCACGATCCGCCTCGCGCTTGGGGGAAAGATCGATGCGGTGATGCGCAACGCCGCGCTCGTCATCGCCGGCAACTCTTATCTCGCCGAGCGCGCGCTGCAGGCCGGCGCACGGCGCGTCGAGATCGTTCCGACGGTCGTTGATCTCGAGCGCTATCCGCTGGCCGAGCCGCACAGTGAACGGGTGACGGTGGGGTGGATCGGATCGCCCGCAACCGCCCACTATCTGCAATCGGTCGAACGTGCGCTGGCCACGGTTCAGAAACGCCTTGGCGTTACAATCCGCATCATCGGCGCAGGTCAGATGAATTTGGAAAATGTGAAAGCGGAAACAGTCGAGTGGACAGTGGAAAGCGAGGTTGCGTCCGTCGCATCGCTCGATATCGGCATCATGCCCCTTCTTGACGATGCCTGGGCGCGCGGCAAATGCGGCTACAAGCTGATTCAATACATGGCCTGTGGACTTGCGGTGATCGCATCGCCCGTCGGCGTCAACGCCGAGATCGTTCGTCCTGGTGAGACAGGCTTCCTCGCAAACTCCAACGCCGAGTGGATTGCCGCGCTCGAGCGATTGATTACGGACAAGACGCTGCGTCAATCCATGGGGATGCGCGGCAGGCGACAGGTGGAGACGGATTATTCTCTGGCGACGACGGCACCCAGGCTCGCCGAACTGTTTCTCTCTGCGGCCCGGATCTCGCAGCAGCCGGCGTCACCGCGCATGACTCGCCTCGAGCGCGATTCCGCTGCTGGTTCGAGGCAGGCGCGCGAGCAAAGCGGCGTTCCGTCCAATCCAGTAGGAAAACGCCGCCTCTAGATTTCAAACACGCCCGGTCAGTGCGCCTTCGCCTCGATCGCGTCGATCTGATCCATCGTGCGTTCCATGCGCGCGATCAGTGCCTGATAGGGTGCGGGCGTCGCCATATCGAGACCGGCTTTCTTGTAGAGGTCGTACGGATAGGCCGAACCGCCCGCCTTCAAAAGCGCGATGAAACGGTCTCGCGCCGGTTGTCCCTCATGTTCGATCGCATCTGCGAACGCCGCCGCGCCGGCCATCGAGGTCGCGTACTGCCAGACATAGAAGCCGTAATAGAAGTGCGGGATGAACTCCCACTCGTCGCAATAGGCCGGATCGATCGTCATCACGCCCTCGGCGTCACCGTGATATTTCTTGAGCAGGCCGCAATAGAGCTCCGACATGCGCTTGCCCGACAGGGCGCGGCCCTGCTCCACCTCTTCGTGGATGGCAAGCTGGAACTGCGCGAACATGGTCTGGCGGAAGAAAGTGGCTCGCATCAGCTCCAGCGCCTGGCCGAGATAGTACATCTTGTCGGCATCGTTCTGCGCATGGGCGACCATATAGTCATTGAGCAGCATCTCGTTGGTGATCGAGGCGGTCTCGGCGGTGAAGGTCGAATAGTTCGACTTTTCGAACGGCTGCGCATCATGCGTCAGCAGCGTATGCACCGCATGGCCCCATTCGTGCACGAAGGTCGAAAGCGCCTCATAGTCGTTGTTGTGATTGAGGTGCAGATAGGGATGAACGTCATAGGCGGCGCCCTGCATGTAGCCGCCGCCGGCCTTGCCGGTGCGCGGAAGCACGTCCATCCAGCGGCCCGCAAAACCCTGTTTCAGCTTGCCGACATATTCCGGGCCATAGGCCTGCGTAACCTCGAGCGCGATGCGTTCGGAGTCCGCAACCGTGAAGTTCTGCGGCTTGTCGAGCTTAAACATCGACGGATAGATATCGTAGTAGGCAAGGTTGTCCTTGATGCCGAGCAGTTTCTTGCGCAGCTTCAGATAGCGATACATGGTCGGCAGGCCGGCATTGGCCTGCGCCACGAGCTGGCGATACACGCCTTCGGGCATGTTGTTGGCGAACACCGCGGCGGCCAGGGAATTGGGGAAGTGGCGCACCTTGGCGTTGAACACTTCGCCCATCACCTGCGTCGTCAGCGTGGCGCCCAGCGTTCCTTCATACTTCTTCCACATGCCCCAGAAGGCGTCGAAGACCTTCTTGCGGTCGGCGCGGTTCTCCGACTGGCGGTATTTGGAATAGCTGCCCTGGTCGATCGTGACCTTGCTGCCATCGGCGAGCGTGATGGTCGGAAACGGCGCCTCGGCATTGGCGAGAACGCTGTAGATCGCATCGGGTTGCGAGAGAATGTCGCCAGCTGCGGCCATCACGCCTTCGGTCTCCACGCTCAGCGTATGCGGCGCATTGCGCAGCGTGTCGTCGAGGAAGAAATCGAAGCGCCGGGCCAGTTCCGGTTCCTGCTTTTCGAAATCGTGCACCTTGTCGGCGCCGATGCTGAGGATCTCCGGCGTGAGCCAGGACGTTTTCTCGCCGAGCTGGGTAAAGAGCGACGCGGCGAGCTGGTTGCGCTCCTGGTTCACGGCGATGCGCACGTCTTCGTCAGCCTTGAGGCCGGCATAGGCCGACAGACGTGCATCGGCCCGCTGCACGGCGCTGATCGCATCCAGCGCCGCGAGCATGTCCTTGGCGCTCTTGCCGAGCGTTCCCTTGTACTGGTCGAGCGTGTCGGTCAGCGCCTTCACGCGGTCGTGCTCGGCCGTCCAGGCATCGGCCGAAGGATAAAGATCGCTGAGGTCCCACATATAGGCGGGATCGATGGGCGCGGCTGCCGCCGGCGTCACTGGCGCTGGCTTGGTGTGCGAGGGTTTCGTTGCGGCAATGGCAACCGCGGCAATGCCGACAGTCACCAACAGCGCGATGCCCGCGCTCCTCAGAAGCTTCATGTCGGCTCTCCCCAGTGAACCGCGCGAATTCGGACGGCTGGCGGTTCTGTCTCACGTTTTCATTTACAGTGTTATCTAATGAGACCCAAGCCCTCGAATTTGTGCTCAACTGATCGTGAGAGCTCTTGCGACGAGTATGGACATGCCGAAACGAGGACGATGGGCGGCGGCATGCCTCGTGGTCGCCGCGCTGGTGGCATTCCTCTGGCTGCGGCCGGCCGAGCCGGTCGCCCATCACGGCATCGTTCTGAACCGGGGCAATGTCGCCGAGCCGGACACGCTCGACCCGCCGCAATATGGCCTGTCGGTCGAAGTCGAGATCATGGACGACCTGTTCCTCGGCCTGACGACGCGAAACCAGAACGGCGATCTGGTTCCCGGCTCCGCAGAAAGCTGGGACATCAGCCCCGACGGGCGCACCTACACCTTTCACCTGCGCCCGGGACTGCGCTGGTCGGACGGCTCACCGCTCACTGCGATGGATTTCGTGGCCGGCATTCGCCGGATGCTCGATCCGGCGACGCATTCCCAGTTCGCGAACTTCGCCTACAAGATTCGCGGCGGCCAGGCGGTGAACGAGGGCAAGCTCCCGCCCGAGGATGCAGCCGTGTTTGCGCCGAACGATCGCACGCTTGTGATCGAACTGGACCGGCCGAGCCCGATCCTGATCATCCTCACGACCATTCCCCTGTTCGATCCCTTGCCGCGCGCCGCGTTCGCACGTTTCGGCAAGGACTGGATCAAGCCGGGCAACATGGTGTCGAACGGCGCCTTCACGCTCCAAGAATGGGTCCCGCAGGGCCATGTGCGGCTGAAGAAGAACCCATACTTCTATGACGCAGGGAACGTGCACGTCGACGAGGTGAACTTCTTTCCGACCGACGACGATTCGGCGGCGCTGAAAAGATTTCGTGCGCGCGAACTGGACTTCAACGTGCGCTTTCCGCCGACCATGTACGACTGGCTGAAGCGCAACCTGCCGGGCGAAGCGCTGATCGCGCCGAACCTGGCGCTGACCTATCTCACCTTCAATCTGAAAGATCCGGTGGTCGGCGATCTTCGCGTGCGCCGCGCACTTTCGCTTGCCATCGACCGCGAAAGACTGACGAACCAGATCCTGCACACCGGCGAGATACCGGCCTACGGACTCATCCCGCCTGCGATCACGGGCTATGTCGGCGCCAGGATCGAAGGTGCCGGCGTCGACTATCTCATACGGCTCGGACAGGCGCGCGCCCTGCTGGCGGCGGCCGGCTATGGGCCCGGCCATCCGCTCAGCCTGACCTATCACTGCCGCCTCGGCGAACTGAACCGGCGGATTGCGGTCGCCGTGCAGGCGATGTGGGCGAGCATCGGCGTCAATACGGAGATCGTCACCGAGGAGGTGGCGATGCATTATAATCGCCTTCGGACGCGCGACTTTCAGGTGGCCGACGCCGGCTGGCAGGCGCCGCCGGATCCCGAATATTATATGTATCTGCTCAAGACCCAGAGCACCGAAGCCAATTATGCGAGCTTCTCGGACGCCCGTTTCGATCAACTGACCTATGATGCCGAAGCCGTGATGGACCGCACGGCCCGATACGCCGCATACGCGCGGGCCGAGAAGATCGCCTTGGACGCACTGCCCATTGTCCCTCTGTTCTTTCCGGTCAACCGCGCCATCGTTCAGCCTTATGTGAAGGGCTATGTCGAAAACGGGCTGGACGTGCACCCTTCGCGCTATATCCGGCTCTTGCCCCACTAGGCTAATCTCGCCTCCGCCGAATTTTCGAACACACAGGAAGCCCATGTCCGCCAATCCGTTCTTCGAAGACTGGACCACGCCGTTCGGAGCGCCGCCGTTCGACCGCATCAAGCCGGAACATTTCCGCCCCGCCTATGACCGCGCACTGGCGGAGCATGCGGCCGAGATCGCCGCTATCGCCGACAACACCGATGCATCGACATTCGAAAACACCATCCTCGCGCTTGAGAACAGCGGGCGTTTGCTCGGCAAGGTCGAGGCAGTCTTCCACAATCTCGCCTCCTCGCACACCAACGACGCGATCCAGGAGATCGAGCGCGACATGTCGCCGGTGCTCGCCAAGCACTGGAACGATGTCTATCTGAACGCCAGGCTGTTCAAGCGCATCGATGCGCTGCAGAACCAGCCGCTCAAGCTGGATGATGAAAGCCGCCGCGTGCTCGAGCGTTATCACCTCGACTTTGTGCGGTCCGGCGCAAAGCTTGAAGGCGCGGCGCGTCAGCGCTACGCCACCATCATCGAGGAGCTCGCCACCCTCGGCACGACGTTCGGCCAGAACGTCCTGGCCGACGAGCAGGCGTTCGTGCTTCCGCTCGAAGAGAGCGACCTTGCCGGCGTTCCGCAATTCGCCCGCGAAGCCGCGGCGGAGATGGCGAAAGAGCGCGGCCTCTCGGCCCCCTATGCCGTCACCACGTCGCGCTCCAGCGTCGAGCCGATCCTGCAATTCGCCGACAAGCGCGAGCTGCGCGAGAAGATCTTCAAGGCCTGGACGGCGCGCGGCGACAATCCGAACGCGCACAACAACAGCAAGGTGATTGCCGAAACGGTGAAGCTTCGTGCCGAACGCGCAAGGCTGCTCGGCTATCCGACCTTTGCGCACTACAAGCTCGCCGACACGATGGCCAAGACCCCGGACAGGGCAAGACACCTGCTCGATCAGGTCTGGGCGCCGGCGCGCCGGCGCGCCCAGGAAGAAGCCAAGGCGCTGCAGGATGAGATCGCAAAGGAAGGCGGCAACTTCGAACTGGCCGCATGGGACTGGCGCTATTATTCGGAAAAAGTGCGCAAGGAACGCTACGATCTCGATGAAGCCGAGATCATGCCGTACCTGCAGCTCGAGAAAATGATCGCGGCGGCGTTCGACACGGCGCACCGCCTCTTCGGTCTCGACTTCGCCGAACGCAAGGACATCCCGGTCTATCACCCCGATGTGCGCGTGTGGGAAGTCACGCGCAAGGGCCACCATGTCGGACTATTCTACGGCGACTATTTCGCGCGCGCTTCCAAGCGTGGCGGCGCGTGGATGAGTTCGTTCCGCGATCAGGAAAATATCGGCAAGCCGGTCACGCCGCTGATCGTCAACAATTGCAACTTCCCCAAGGCCGAGCCGGCGCTTCTGTCGTTTGACGAAGCCAAGACTCTTTTCCACGAATTCGGCCATGCGCTGCACGGCCTGCTCTCGCAGGTGCGCTATCCGCGGCTCTCGGGAACCAATGTCGCGCGCGACTTCGTGGAACTGCCGTCGCAGATCTACGAACATTGGCTTGAAGTGCCGCAGGTCCTGGAAAAATTCGCTCTGCATGCCGAGACCGGCAAGCCGATGCCCAAGACGCTTCTGGAAAAGCTGAACGCCGCGCGCAATTTCAACCAGGGCTTTTCGACCGTGGAGTTCCTCGCCTCGGCCTTTGTCGACCTTGATTTCCACGCGCTGGAAAATCCGGGCGATCTCGATGCGCCCTCCTTCCAGAAGAACGCCCTCGACAAGATCGGCATGCCCAGGGAAATCGTCATGCGTCATGCGAGCCCGCACTTCCAGCACGCGTTCGCAGGCGACGGCTATTCGGCCGGCTACTACTCCTACATGTGGTCCGAAGTTCTCGATGCCGACGGCTTCGACGCGTTCAAGGAGACCAAGGATCCGTTCGATCCGGCCACCGCCAAGCGCCTGCACGACTATATCTATTCGTCCGGCGGGACGCGTGACTTTGCGCAAGCCTATCGTCTGTTCCGCGGCCGCGATCCCAGCATCCAGCCGCTGCTGGAAGGAAGGGGCCTGGCGGCATGAGAAAAGAAATCTCGCTCGCGCTGGCGGCAGCTTTGACGGTTTCGGCCGCGTCGGCTTCGGTTCCGGCGCCGAAGGTGACTGTGACAGACATCCATGCCCTGCCGATCGTGGAGATGAATCCGTACGACAAATCGGCCGACGCCGACAAAGCGGTTGCCGCTGCCTTCGCGCGCGCGCGCCACAGCCGCAAGCGCGTGATGATCGACCTGGGCGGCAACTGGTGCGGCGACTGCGTCGTGCTTGCGAACATCATGCAGTTGCCCGAGATGAAGTCGTTCATCGCCGCCCACTTCGAATTCGTCAGCGTCGATGTCGGGCGTTTCGACAAGAATTTGCAAATTCCGGCGCGGTTCGGCATCACCAAGCGTCTTGAGGGTGTTCCGGCGCTCCTGATCGTGGAACCCAATGGCAAGACGCTGGTCGACGCCGGTCACGTTTCGGCTCTCGAAGACGCAAGGCATATGACACCGCAAGCGCTCGCCGATTGGCTGGCGCAGTGGGCGAAGTAGGAAGGTTTTCGTGAGCACGATCCATTTCAGCAAGCCGTCCGCGCATGTCGCGCTGCTCGAGATCGACAATCCTCCGATGAACGCGCTCGGGCGTGCATCGCGCGCCTCGCTCCTCAAGCGGCTGGACGAGATCGACACCGACAAGGATGTGCGCTGCGTCGTCCTGACCGGTCGTGGCCGCGCCTTTTGCGGCGGCGATGATCTGAAGGAACAGGCCGAAGCGCAGAAGACCAGGAGCAGCGCGCATCTGGGCGAGTTCGGCCAGGTGCTGGAGCGGATCGAAACCTATCGCCTGCCGGTCATCGCCGCGATCAATGGCTGGTGCCTCGGCGGCGGACTCGAGCTCGCATCGGTCTGCGACATCCGCATCGCGTCGAGCGAGGCCAAGTTCGTCTGCTCCGGAGTCAATGTCGGCCTGATGGCGTCCGCCTATCGCCTGCCGCGGCTGATCGGCGTTGCGCGCGCCAAGCACATGCTTCTGACCGGATCGCCGCACGATGCAGCGACTGCTGAGCGCTTCGGCCTTGTCACGGCCGTGCACGCGCCCGAAGCCTTGATGGCGGCGGCGCTCGCTCTGGCCGAGCGCATTGCGAGCCGCGCGCCGCTCTCGGTCGAAGCGACAAAGCGCACGGCCGCCATGGCGCCCGACCTGACGCCGGAGGACGCCGCAAAAGTGAACGCCAAGGAACTCTCGGTCCTCGGCAAGAGCGCGGATCACAAGGAGGCGCTCGCGGCCTTCATCGCCAAGCGCGAGCCGCTGTTCCGGCGCGAGTGACCCGGACGCCTGGGATCGTCACACCTGGTTAAGCGCGCTTTCGCTGATGGCTTGAATCCGAAGCCGGGCTGGGCCATAACCGCCGCCCAACTTGGATTGCGGGCGTAGCTCAGGGGTAGAGCATAACCTTGCCAAGGTTAGGGTCGGGCGTTCGATTCGCCTCGCCCGCTCCAGGTTTTCTTCAATAAAATCAATCTGCTGCCCGCCGGCCCACGGGGCGGGATGCCGTGCCGTCCGTTATCGGCCCCTTAAACGACCCGGCTCTAGTTTCGCCGCAACCGGCCAAACCAAGCCAATCGATGGAGCAAGAGCTGCCATGAGCGAATACGCGAAAAAATGGCTTGATGACTGGGTCGGCGTCCGCGTGCTGTCCGCGCCGTTCTCGCAGCAAAAACGGCAAGCCCGAGAAGTCTATGGTCCGGCCTGTTTCGCCGAGGCGATGCGCGTCGGCATCACCCGCCGCGAACTGGAATCCGCGGCCAACGGCGATCTGTTGAGCTTTCTGGAATCCGCCGTCGAGGACAAGATGGACATCGAGGTCCGCAAGAACCGTCCCAAGACGTAACGCGAAGCATTTCGAAGCGAGTCGCGCTTGCGATCCGGTTCGCATCGCGTCGCAGCGTAGCCCGTCATCATCGGGCGTTCAGATCTTTCTGGGCAAGCCTCCTGCCGCGGAATGCCGGCAGCGTGAATCCCGTCGAAGGTTCGAACCTGTCAGCTTTCGGAATCGGACCTGCGGGACCACAGTCCGGAGTCGTGATAAGAATCGCCGTCATCGCGGCTGAGATTGTCCGTGACCTTGAGCAGGACCTTGCGGAATGTCGCAACCTGCTTTGGAGACAGCCCCTCCAGCCCGAGCGCGTTTACTTCAGCGACGAACGGCATGAGTTTGAGTTTCAGACGCTTGGCGCGCGCCGTCAGGTGCACGTGTACCTTGCGGCGGTCTTTGGAGCTTTGACGTCTTACGACGTAACCAGAACGTTCCAGGCCATTCACGGCAGCGACGGTGGTTGGTTCGCGCATCCCGACGCGCCTGCTCAACTCGATCTGGGTCAGGCCGTCTTGCGCCCACAGAACGCGCAGGAAGCGCCATTGGCCGCTTGTGACGCCGACAGGCAATGTCCGTTTTTCAAGCGCGCGCGAAAAGGAGCGGAACGCAATGCGAAGCAGATAGCCGATACTGTTCGTCGGATTCGTGAAGTGCTCAATCGAGGGAGCCTTCTTTTGACTCGCCATTTTTCCGTCCGCCCCTGTGCTGTGAAGCGAATGGATATGAGTGCATTCTCAAAATTGCAAACGCTCCGAAGCCTTATTTCCGAATCCGGAAATTCACGATCTTCCCTTCAAAATTTAGCGTTCTAAGTAAATCGACACTCGCCGCATCAAGGAAACTCCCATGTTCTCGGCATCTTGCGTGTTGCTGGTACAGCAGGGTGCCAAATTCTTCCGCATCGAAACGCATTCGAACGTGTTTGCGTCCGTTCTGCCGCTCGCGAACAAGTGAAGTTCAATTTACCGGCGCTCACATCAATCCGAACCAGATCGCGAACGATCGCCCTCTGAAGTCCGACTATTCCAGGAGCTCGGCCTGCGGAGCGGCAATGGGTGAGAATTGCGGCCGTTTCATCAGCCAGATGGCACCGAGCGCGGGAATGCCGACATAGAACATGAACAGGAAGTCGTTCGAGAACGCGATCGTCTGGGCTCGGATCTCGATCAGGCCGTTCAGGTTCGCGAGGCCGAACGGCATTTGCGGATTCATCATCATGCCGGGCGCGTTGACCCCGAGCGCGCGATTGAACGGAGTAGCGAAGGACGAGAGCTGGGAATGCATCGTCTGTGCAGCGGACGACAGAACCGACGTCGTGACCGAAACCCCGACCGCGCTTCCGATGTTTCGCACCAGATTGGTCAGTGCCGATCCGTCCGTGCGCAGGTAGCCCGGCAAGGTCGCGAATGCGGTCAGATTCATGGGCACAAACACGAAGCCCATGCCGAAACCCTGCACGAACGTCACCGCGATGAGCGTGTTCGTGTTGATCTGCGGCGTCCAGCCGGACATGTTCCAAAGGCTCCACAGCAGCATGAGCGTGCCGCCGGTCATAAGAAGCCGCGGGTCGAAACGCATGGCGAGACGGCCGGCGAATACCATTGCAAGCATGGTGCCCACGCCGCGCGGCGCCATCAGTACGCCTGTGTCGAAGACGGGGTAGCCGCCCAGATTCTGCAGGTAAGGCGGCAGCAGCGCCGAGCTCGCCAGCAACACTGCGCCGATCACGAACATCAGCACGAGGCTGGAGAGAAAGTTCGTGTCCTGGAATATCTGGAGCGGGATGAACGGATTTTTTCCGAGCCACATGTGCAGCACGAAGAGATAGAGACCGGCAAAGGAGACCAGCGCCTCGACGATGATTTCGACCGAACCGAACCAGTCCTGGCCCGTTCCGCGGTCGAGCATCAGTTGCAGCGCGCCGAGGCCGACCGCAAGCGCCCCAAAGCCGAACCAGTCGAACCTTAGACCCTCATCCTTCGGACTGTCCTTGAAGAAAAACCAGATTCCCGCGACCGATGCGATGCCGAACGGCACATTGACGTAGAACACCCAGCGCCAATTGTAGGCATCGGTCAAAAAACCGCCGAGTGTCGGTCCGAGAATGGGTCCCAGCATGATGCCGATGCCCCACAGCGCCATGATGTTGCCGCGCTTCTGCGGCGGATAGAGATCGAGCATCACCGCCTGCGACAAGGGCGAAAGTCCGGCGCCGAACGCGCCCTGCAGCAGGCGAAACAGGATCATCTGGTCCAGCGACTGCGCCGTGCCGCACATCATCGATGAGACGGTGAAGCCGCTGAGGCACACCACGAGGAAATTCCGCTTGCCGAAACGCGATGCGATCCAGCCGACGGGCGCCGTCATGATCGCCGCCGAGACGATGTAGGACGTCAGGACCCAGGTGATCTGATCGCGCGAGGCCTGCAGGCTGCCCTGCATGTAGGGCAACGCGACGTTCGCGATGGTGCTGTCGAGGGTTTGCATGAACAGGCCGGTCATCGAGGCGGCGAGCACAATGAAGAGCTCGATCTTGTTCTCGTATGCGTCGGCTGTATGACCGGCCGTATCCACCCGCATGGCCGAGGCCTCTCGTCATGAATGTGTCACAGCATAGCAGTGCGTCGAACGATGCTCCAAGAAAAAGCGCGCGCGGAAAAGCGAACGGCCGGCCCCGTCGGGACCGGCCGCGCGTCAATCTAAAAACTCAGGCTCTAAGGTTTTGCGCCCGGCTTGTGCGCCTGGTCCCACGCCAGATGGGATTGCTGCAGCACATAGGCGCGGATTGCCGCTACGTCGTCCTTGGACAACACGTCCTTGAACGACGCCATTCCGCCATCCTGCAGCGCACCATTCAGCACGATGTTGTCGTACTGGCTCCAGATCTCGCTCGATGCGAGGCGCAGGTCGGGCACTTCGCCTTCCGACTGAGCGAAATAGCCGTGACAGACGAGACAATTGCGATGATAGAGCGTGAAGCCTTTGTCGGTGAGCGCGGTGTCGGTCTTTGTGAGAGCGGGCGGCTCGGTCGGCGGCGTACCTTCCGGCGTCAGCGGCTGAACCGTCTGTTTGCCGCCAAGCTTGAACACGAACAGGCGGCCCTGGTTGGTCTGGTACATCGAGAGTGCAGTCTTGGGATCGCGGAAAGCGGCCATCCCGCCCGCACCGCCCCAACCGGCGAGCAGCGCGACATATTGCTCGCCGTCGATGCTGTAGGTCATCGCCGGAGCGAGAATGCCGGTCTTCAGATTCATCGTCCAAAGCTTGTGGCCGCTCTTGGCGTCATACGCGCTGAAGTCGCCGTACGCGTCGCCGCCGAACAGCAGACCGCCGGCGGTGGTCAGCAAGCCGCTGTTCCACGATCCGCCCATCGAGACCTGCCACGCTTCCTTCTGCGCAACGGGATCCCATGCCTTGATGAAGCCGACCGCGGGCGGCGGCGGCTTCCCGCTCTTGATCATTTCAAGCACGGCTTGCGAGATCGCGGCAAAGTCGATGCCGAGGTTCCATGCTCCAGGCGCGTATTTGAACTCCTTCGACGACAGAAAAAGACCCGCACCGTCCATGGCGGGGATGTAGACGAGACCTGTCTGCGGATCGAACGTCATCGGCTGCCAGTTGTGCGCGCCGGTTTCCTGCGGATAGACGACCGCGAGCTTGTCCTTGTAGCGCGCATCGGGATTTTCGATTGGTTTTCCGGTTTTCAGATCGATGCTCTTGGCCCAGGTCACGGTGCCGAATTTCTGCGCGCTGATCAGCTTGCCGGTCTCGCGATCGATCACGTAGAAGAAGCCGTTCTTGGGCGCGTGCATCAGCACATGCCTCACCTGCCCGTTGATCTTCAGATCGGCGAGGACCACGTCCGCCGTGGAGTCGAAGTCCCAGGTGTCGCCGGGCGTCGTCTGGTAGGCCCAGGCGAACTCGCCGGTCTTGGCGTGCACCGCGACCACCGAGGAGAGATAGAGATTGTCGCCACCCTTCGGTGAGCGGATCTCCCGGTTCCACGGATTGCCATTGCCCGTGCCGAAATAGAGCAGATCGAGCTTGGGATCATAGGCCTGTGAGTTCCACGGTGCGCCGCCGCCGCCGATCTCCCAGAACTTGTACTTGCCCGTCGTATCCCAGGTCTTCAGCGCGCGTTGCAGCGCGGCGTTTTCCTGCGGCTTGGACGGATCGCCAGGCACGACGTGGAAGCGCCACACCAGCTTGCCCGTATCCGCACTGAACGCGCTGACATAGCCGCGCGAATCGTACTCCGCCCCGCCGTTGCCGATAGTGATGAGTCCGTTCATCGCGCGCGGTGCGCCGGTAATCGTATAGGTATGCTTGTGGTTCTCGACCGTGTCGACGGTCCACACCACTTTTCCCGTCTTGGCGTCGAGCTTGATTAGCCGTCCATCGAGCGTGCCGACGAACACATTGCCCTTCCACAGTGCGACGCCGCGGTTGACGACGTCGCAGCAGGCATAGCGTCCGGTGCCGCCCGGCACCTTCGGGTCATACTGCCACAGTTCCTTGCCCGTCTTGGCGTCGAGCGCGATCACCTTGCTCCAGGAGAGCGTGATGAACATCACGCCGTCGGCGACGATCGGCGTCGCTTCGAGGCCGCGGACGGAATAGGTCCTATATTCCCAGGCGACGCCGAGAGATTTGACGTTCGACGTGTTGATCTTGTCGAGCGGAGAGAAGCGCTGCTCCGAATAGGTTCGACCGTGACTGAGCCACTCGCCGGGATCCGCGTCCGCATTGGCGATCTTGGCGCCGTCGACGCCCGCGCCAGGCGCAGCGGACTGGGCGACGGCCGCCAGCACCGGCAATGTGGCGAGTATCAATCCGGCGGCAAAGAATTTCGCGCGCCCAAGCGTAGTCCGTGTCATGTGCGTCCCCTCATGCTCCACATTGATGTGGAGCTATTTTGCCCTGAGGCTACGGGACAATGGCGGGTCCCTACAAGCCACCCTTGGCGAACCTGCCGACGCGTTACTTTTCCGGGCGCAGGCCTCGGCCGCGCGTTGCGCCCACTCTGTGCAAACCGGCAGCGACCCCATGTCCAGTCTCGTCGGAGCGCTTACGAAAATGAGGATCAAGGGTGCTTCGTCGGCCACGTCAGCCGGCTGGAATTTCACCGTCGCCGGCTCTGTAAATCGCAATCGAAAAATTTCGCGAAGGATTGCACGAAATGCGACTGCGCTCACGGACGCAGCACGAGCGCACAGACAAAAGCGGCATCGAGAGCCGGACCGGCCGAGATCCTGCACGACAGGCATTGAGGCCATCGCGACAAGAAGCACTTTGCATTTACGTACGTACGTTACTTTCTTGGTTGACGACGCGTGATGCATCCGGATGCAACTCGCGTGCAATTGTTCAACGAATGAACAAATTCGACCATGTACCGCGATGAAAGTCGGCCTTTCAGGTAAAGACTTGGAGCGAAGCGAGGATTGAAGATACGCAGACGCGACAAGAATAAGGCGTCAATCCGAAATTCTTCTGAATAAGGACGAGACTTCGACGGAAATTGACGCAGGACTCTATTTGTGTTCCGGCAATTTTTCTCTTTGACGGTGTCGATATCGCCCTTTGAATATTGGGATACATTCTGGGCAGTCGGCCCGCCACCTCAGTTTGCAGGCAGCTGACGCCATGATCGCTGAAGCAAGGTTCAACCGCGAACCACGGATTGAGTGAGACAGAAAATCCTTTGATCTCTAGGCATCTCGGCGGATACTTCGCTGTCGACAGGCTGGGGAACGGCGACCATGGAATCGACGGACAAAAAGCGGACGTCCGGACCGCAGGAAGAGTTCTTCGTGGAAGTCGTTGGCCACGATGGACTCGCGCATCATGTCGGTCCCTTCAAATCGATCGAACAGGCTCAGGAATGGATCGCGCAGAATTCTCCCAGTGACGCGCAGCGTTCCGATCAAATCCAGCACGAGCTTCCCGCCACCGGTGCCACAGGTCCGCGCCTCGTCTGAATGCATGGGCGGCTTGGAGCCAACGCCGGCCTAGGCTGCGGCCGTCGATGATTGGCCTTCGTCCAGCGACTCGAATCCGAAGCTCTGCGCGAAATCCTGGAAGATCGTCATCAACTCCGCCGCCTCGGCCAGCTTGGGCGCGCCATCAGGGAAACGGTAGCGCCAGAAGCTCGTGACATGCGACATCGACCCGATTTTCTGACCCAGCTCGGGGAACATGGACGATGCCTGCAACAGGAATTGCCGGAACATCCTCGGATCCTGCTTGTCGATCAGGTGCACATAGGCGTCGTCGTACATCTTCAGGATGCGCCTGACATCCTCGCTATTGGCCTTAACACCCATGACAAGGGCGCGCTTGATGTTGGCGAGATACGTCGCCTCATCGCCAACAACCCGCCCCATCGGGCGGATCGCCTTGATGTCGCGCAGCACCTGGATGATGTTGGGCCAGAACTCCTCCACGCTCCATTTGTAGTAGAGAAGGCCGCGCCAAGCGAACATGCCTTCGGTGAACTCGCCGTCCGCCAATCTGAGAGTCAAGCGTAGCGGGTCGAGACGTTCATCAGCTTCACTCGAAAGCAGGGCCTGGACGATCCTGCCCGTATGGGAATCTTTCGAACCGCCTTTGCCGCCTGCGGCCATGGACGTAAGTCGCCTGATTTCGCGATAGACGTGCTCGAACATGTTGCGCTGGTCTGCCGGCGATATCGCGAAGTAGCTGGAGTCCGGCGTCGTGCCGTTGTCGCGCAGATGTTCACGCAGCAGAAACGGATCGAGCGAGGGCGCAGTATCAATAAGCCGCAGAACTTCAAGATCGCGCTTGATTTCCGGCCGGTCACCATAGTTTCCGGCCTCGCGCAGCATATCCTCGAAACCGCGCTGGCCGACGAAGAACGACCGGCCGCCGGCGCGCAGATCTGTCTTCTGAAACGGAATGATCACCTTGGTGGCGATGGCGCGGCGGGGCGTGAATGTGTCCAGCTCGTCTGCGCGAAGGCGGTGCTTGAGAATGATGGCGCTGTTGATGGCGGGTGAATGAAAGAAGGGGGCTGCGCTGTGCCGTGAATTGTCCTTTTGTTCGACGGCGATCGCTGCCAGATTCAGCACACGGCTCGAGGAGGCTCCACCCAGCGCGCTCAGGCTTCGAACTGTGTGATCATGCGCCATGCCGCGTGTTCCGCCCGTTCAACCCAAGGTTCAGGCGACCACACGCACTTCGTCGGCGGCGACGAACTGAACGCCGACGCCCTGTTCGTGATAGCGCACGACACGGCCGAAAGTCTTTCCGATCTGGATGAGTTCGTGCAGCGGCGGGCGGCCGTTCGTCTTCAGCGACATGCCCTGCAGCGAAATGTCGAGCACGTCGCAGCGCACCTGGTCGCCGTTCGGCCGGGTGAAGAACATCTCGGCCTTGTGCGGAATGCGCTCGTGCGCGCGAACATGCGTGACGCTCGTCACGCCCTGCTGGACATAGAGGTTCAGTTTTTCGATCAGGCGCTTGCGCTTGGCCTCGCCGCATTGGAACTGCAGACCCAGAACACCGTCGCTGTAACGCACAGCGACTCCTTCGTAGCGGCCCATGCCGTCAATGTAGAGAACGACAAAGGTGTGCAGCGGGGGCGCGTTGGCGCACTGGACGCCTGCACCGCCAGCCGAAAGGTCGACAATGGAGCAATCCACCGTCGTAGATTCAGCCGGAACGAACAGCTTGCCGCTGAATGACACGCGAATACGCTCAAATTGGCGCTGTTCTTTTGCGCCGGCGGGCAGTGCCGCGCTTTGTTCCATGCCCATCGCAAACCCCAAACCAACTGCAAGTCCGGCCAGCATGCAGCCGGCGTATTAACCCCCGGTGTACGATTTCCCCTGTTTGGGCTTGGGCGCATCAAAGCGGGACGTTTGTTGCGATCGTTTTGGTTAATGCTGCAGCACATCGACGATGGGGCAGTACGCCGCAAGCCCTGGCCGAGCCGGCGAATATCGGAGCCACAAAATGACTCGGTACGGTTTCGACTGCTCAGAAAGCAACACATTCCGCTAATTCAGCCGGTAAACCCACATTGGGTAGGATGACTTGCGCGCAATGTCGCGCCGTTGAACGTTTACGTTGTAATGTTTCTGGGCCTTCAGACAGATCCGGAAACATCCAGCGCCCCATGCCGTACGATCCTGTCGCCACCAGAGCAGTTATCGAACAGGCCGGTCTTGCGCCCCGCTCGCAGGAAATGTTCGAGCATTGGCTCTCACTCTGGCAGGGAAACGAGCTCCCCGTTTTGGAAGACTTTGCCGCGGAACGCGTGCCCAAGTTGTCGCCGAACATCCTGATTTTCAACGTCGTGCCCGACTCAAGCGTCACGGTAAAGTTCGCCGGTTCGAACTTCACGCGCTCCGGCAGCGGCTGGCAGTTGGGTACCGATTGGCTGAATTCGGCGCCGCCAAAGACGCGCGATTCCCGCCTTCGCCGTTTCAGCGCCAGCGCGCGCGGCGCGATCGTCAGGGGAATCCCCGAAGCCATCCTGAAATCCGAACACGCATACTTCTACGAGGCAGTGCATTTCCCGTTTCGCCCCGGAGCAGACGGAACGACCCCGGTGCTTGTCTACATAGACTGGGATCCGCCCAACAACGAGAACATGCCGGTGCCGGCGAACGAACGCGCCAACCTTCCGATCGTCACCGAGATATTTCCGATCCCGCGCAATGCCGCATCATCGGCATCCGGATCGATCCCTGCCCGGCCTGCCGAGGCCGAGCGGGCGAAAATCATGTCGCGCGCAGCGATGCGCTTTCTGCTGAACCTGGCGGGCGACATCATCGTCGGGTCGGAGTCATCGAACATGGATCCGATCGACTATTTCCTGGCCATCTCCGTCGGCGCTGCCAACGTCTCTCACATCGACAGCGACCTGGCGCTCAGCCGCCAATATTCCGGCCTCATCGAGCCCGACTATATGCGCCGCGGCATCAGCCGCGCCGCCATCTCGCGCGCCACGGGTTTGCCGCTCGAAACAGTCCGGCGGCGCATCAACAAGATGATCGCGCTCGACGTCCTCATCGAGCGCAAGGATGGCGTGATCGTCTCCGCCAACAATCCGCTCAAGCTCGGAACGCGCTTCGACCGCATGCACAAGCACGCCCAGTTGATCGATCGTCTGTTTCGCGACCTGAAGGCGCGCGGCATCAAGATCGAGTGACGTCGCTAGGCGAGCCCCGCTTGCCGGGCGATGCGCAGCAAGCCGAGCGCGGCAAGCGGCTCTGGATCGATGACCGTATGCGACACGTCTGCTTGTGCGAGTGCAAGCGCATAGTCCCTGGCCAGCGCATCGCGTGCGAGTACGAAGAGCGGAACACTCATATCTGCTTCTCCGGTTTCCGATGCGATCTCATGACCGATCAGGACTCCGCTGACGAAGGATGCTGTCCATTCCGCACGCAAGGCGCCGAGCAGACGGCGCGCCCGCGCCTGAAACAGGCCGCGGCTCAGCGCCGAGCCGGACGCTTGCATCCCCTGGATGAAGGCATGGGAGGACGCTTCCTGCACAACGCCCGTTGCAAGTGCGCCGTTCTGCAACAACAGGGCCCGCAGTTCGCCAGTCATGTAGGTGCGAAAACCTTCAATCCCGCCACGCCGTACGCATATCCACTTCGAATGGGTACCCGGCAGGCAGAGGCGCGCGTCGGCAAGGCCTGTCTGCGCGAGAAATCCCATCACCAGCGTTTCTTCGCCGCGCATGACCTCGGCCTCATCGCCGTGCGAATAGCTCACCCCCGGCACGATGCGCGCGACGCCGTCGAACGCCGGAACAGTCAACGCGTTTGCCAGATCGGACAGTCCCGCCGGAGCCGCGGCGTAGCCAGCCGGACACCAGCCGCGGTCGCTGCCGATCATTCCGCACAGGATGAGAGGAAGAGCGGGCCGATCCGACAGCCACGCGCCGAGATGCGCGCGCAAACGCCGTCTCGAAATCTCCATTGCCGGTGAACACGCCATCATCCGCGCGGCGCACGTCCAGGATCGCGCCTGCCGGGTCGACGCGCATGGCGCGCATGCTCGACGAACCCCAATCGACGCCGATAATAGCCGCCTCGCTCACCAGCGCTCCAAACCTGACCTTCGTGCATAGTGATGCGCGTTTCGTCCTGCCCGCAATGAGAGGCTCAGGCTTGCGGGGCGCGGCGCGCGGCGAACTTTTGCACTTGCGGCCAGGCGAGGTTGACCGCAAGGCCCGCCATGACGAGCGCCGTCGCCGCCAATTTCCACACCGGCAACGCTTCGCCAAGAAGGAGCGCCGAAGTCGCCAAACCGAAGACCGGAACGAGGAGTGCCATGGGCGAGATTGTCGCCGCCGGGTGACGCGCCAACAGCCAGCCCCAACTTGCATAGCCGAACAGCGTGTTTCCGGCCGACTGATAAAGCACTGCGGCCCATGTCAGCCAATCGCTGTTCCCAAGCCCGGTGCGGATCGCAGGCCAGCCTTCGAACAGCAGCGAAAGAAGGAACAGCGGGGGAAACGAAAACAGGCTCGCCCAGACCACATAGGAGAGCATGTTCACCGGTCCGTCGGCGCGCGCGATCACATTGCCCGAGGCCCAGCAAAAGGCAGCGAGCAGGACCAGGCCCAATCCAAGCGGGGTGGCCGACGATCCGCCGCGCATAGCGATCAGGAGCAGGCCTGATGCCGCCAGCCCCAGCGCCAGCCATTGAAAAGTGCGCACGCGCTCGGCGCCGAACGCCATCGAGAGGCCGATCGTGAAGAACACCTGAGTCTGAATCACGAGCGAGGCGAGTCCCGGCGATATATTCCTCTCCATCGCGATGTAGAGAATCCCGAACTGTCCAGCTCCGATCAGCACGCCATAGGCGGCGAGACGGCGCCAGGGCACCGCTGGCCGCTTGAGGAAGAAGGCAGCCGGCAGGAAGGCAAACGAAAAGCGCAAGGCGGCGAACAGAAGCGGCGGCAGATGCGCCAACGCGATCTTGATGACCACGAAGTTCGATCCCCAGACGGCCGCGACGGCGACCGCCAGGAGCAGGTGCGTCGGCGGCAGCGATGGAGACTTGCTGGTCATGCAGCCATTTAACGCAATCCGACATTCTGTGGCCCGTCCATTTGCGCATTGCGACCCCGCTTGGCGCGTATGGATGGATGCCTGTAAGCGAACTTGCTAGAAGTTCCGGGGGCGTTTCGAGAAACCGAATGACAGCAGTACCGAGTGGTCATGGCGGCCCATTCGCCCGGCTCACGCACTTCTATCGCCGCTCCGAAGGCGCGCGCGGATTGGCGCTGCTCAGCCCGACCATGCTCATCATGCTGGCCGCGCTTGCTGCGCCGCTGGCGATTCTGGCGCTCTACAGTTTCTGGACGCAGGACGGCTACGTGCTCAGCACCCAGTTCACGCTGGCGCAATATGCGACAAGTCTTGGTCGGGCGACCTATCGAGAATTGTTCTACCGCTCGATTGAAATCTCCTCGCTTGTGACGCTCATCACCGTGCTTCTGGCCTACCCGATGGCTTACTTCGTCGCGTTCCGAGTCGAGAAGTCCAAATTCGTCTGGCTGATCCTGCTGACGATCCCCTTCTGGACATCGTATCTGCTGCGCGTTTTCGCGTGGAAGCTCATCCTCGGATACAATGGCGTGATCAATTCCGGACTGATGAGTCTCGGCGTCATCCATCAGCCGCTCGAATTCCTGCTCTACAATCCGACGGCCGTCGTGGTGACACTTGCCCATGCGTGGGCACCGTTCGCGATCCTGCCGATCTATGTGAGCCTGGAGAAAATCGACCGTTCGCTGCTGGAAGCTGCTGCCGATCTCGGCGACGGCCCGGTGCGGCGGTTTCTTCGCATCACCCTGCCCTTGTCGATGCCCGGCGTGATCGCAGCCGCAGTGATGATCTTCGTACCGACGACGGGCGACTATGTCACGCCATCGCTGGTTGGCGGATCCGACGGCGTGATGATCGCCAATGTGATCGAGGTGCAATTCGACAAGGTCGGAAACTGGCCCCTCGGCGCCGCACTTGCGATGGCCAGCATGGCGGCGGTGGGCCTGGCAACGCTCCTGTTTGTCACCGCAATGCGCGCGGCCGCCGGAAGGATCCGCTGATGCGCAAACGAACAAACGGAGTCGGGCTCTTTTCTTATGCGGTCTTCTACCTCGCGTTCCTCTATGTGCCAGTGCTGTTCCTGCCGTTGTTCTCTTTCAACCGCTCGGTCTTCATCGCGTTTCCGCTGACCGGGTTCACCACGCAATGGTACCGCGACATGATTGCGGACAGCGCGATGCTGCATGCTCTGGGCAACAGCCTGGAGGTCGGAACGGTTACCGCGATTTTCTCGACCATGCTCGGCCTGCTCGCTGCAAAGGCCTTGACGCGATACCGCGTGCCAGGCGGCGGAGCATTGCTCGCGATTACGTCTCTCCCTTTGTTCATACCGGACATCGTGCTCGGCATTTCCCTTTTGATACTTCTCAATGCCCTGAGCATTCCCCTGTCGCTGCTGACGGTGATCGCTGGGCACTCCCTGATCTGCGTGCCGTTCGCGATCACGGTTCTGATGTCGCGCTTCGAAGGCTTCGACAAGAGCCTCGAGGAAGCCTCGCTCGATCTGGGCGAGAACGGCTGGATGACGTTCTGGCGCGTGACGTTTCCGCTCGCGCTGCCCGGCATCATCTCCAGCCTGCTTCTGACCTTCATCGTGTCCTTTGACGAATTTCTGATCGCCTATTTTCTGGCCGGCAATGAAGCGACGCTGCCGATCTACATCTGGGGTCAGCTCCGCTTTCCCTACAAGCTTCCGGCCGTGCTTGCGCTCGGCGCTTTGATCCTGGTCGCATCGACCATTCTTGTCGTTCTTGCTGAATGGACGCGCAGCCGTGGACTCGGCGACAGGAAGCACATGATGGTGGGCGCATGAGCGAAGAGACCGATCTGCGCATCGAGCATGTCAGCAAGAGCTTCGGCGCCGTGCTGGCGGTCGATGACGCCGACCTTGCGATCCGGCGCGGCGAATTCTTCTCGTTGCTTGGACCGTCCGGCTGCGGCAAGACCACCTTGCTCAGGATCATTGCAGGTTTCGAATACCCCACGTCAGGCGAGATCCGTTTCGAAGGCCTGCGCATCACGGACGAACCGCCGAACCGGCGGCCATCAAACATGGTGTTCCAGTCCTATGCGATTTTTCCCCACCTGAACGTGTTCGACAACATCGCCTACGGCCTGCGCAAGGATCGCTTGACCCGCGCCGAACTGGGCCGCCGCGTTGATGAAGCGCTCGCGATGATCAAGCTCGACGGCTTCGGCACGCGGCGCGCGGACGAGCTTTCCGGCGGACAGCGTCAGCGCGTCGCCCTCGCCCGCGCGCTGGTGCGCCGGCCGAAGGTGCTCCTGCTCGACGAGCCGCTCGGCGCGCTCGACCGCCGCCTGCGCGAAGCCATGCAGATCGAGCTGCGCGCGCTGCAGAAAAGCGTCGGCATCACCTTTGTCTTCGTCACGCATGACCAGGAAGAAGCCTTGTCGATGTCCGATCGCATTGCTGTCATGTCGAGCGGACGGATCCTGCAGGTCGCCGCGCCCCGCACGCTCTATGAAGAGCCCAATTGCCGCGAAGTGGCGGACTTCATCGGCCAGATGAATTTCTTCAACGGCAGGCTCATCGGTCAGGACGGAGCCGTTGGCGTGATCGATCTTGGTCCGATGGGAAAGGTCCACATCGCAACTGAGCTGGGCCCCGACGTCCTTGTCGCCTTGCGTCCGGAAAAGATCGTGCTGTCGTCGAGCGGCGTGAAAGGTACGGTCACGGCCGCCGCCTATCTCGGCGAGCGCAGTCACTACAACATTGCTGTCCCCGGCCTCGCAGAACCTGTTTCGGTCGCGAGCCAGAACGCAGAGAAGATCGTCACGCGTGGGCACGCGGTGGGCGACACCGTGTACCTGTCCTGGCCGCCGGATGCGCTTGTCGCTCTGCCAAAAGACTAGCCGAGAACGCGTTCAAAGATCGCGCGCACGTCGGACTGTGCCTGCGCCAGCCGCGTTTCGAGTTGCGCGAAATCTGCACAGCCGGCGGCGCGCACCAAGAGCCCCTTGAGACCCGGCGTCGCGGTTGCGGGATCGAGCGTGCCATCGAGCGCGATGCGCAACACCTGAGTGAGGGCGTGCTGCAGCGAGGCTGAGTCAATCAATGACTGCGCATCGTTCGCGGAAAGCACGCCGCTTGCACCGAGCTTGCGCAGCGCGGCGATAGTATTGGCGTCAAGAACATCGACGCCGCGCGGCGCGGCGCAAAGCTGAAGCGTCTGTGCGATGAATTCGATGTCGACAAGACCGCCGGAGGCGAATTTGAGTTCCCAGCGATTGCCGGGCGGGAACTGTGCCGCAAGCTTTTGACGCATCTCACGTGCATCGGCAATGATCTTCGAGGAGTCAATCGGCGCCTTCAAGGTTCGGCCGATCACCTCTTCGACATGCGTCTGCAAATCGGCCGGAGCTGAAATCACGCGTGCACGCGTCAGCGCCATGCGCTCCCAGGTCCAGGACTCGCTCGCATGATAGCGTGAAAATGATTCCAGGCTCACCGCGACCGGTCCCTTGTTGCCCGTCGGCCGCAGCCGCATGTCGACTTCATAGAGACCGCCGGCACCGGTGAGTGCGGTAAGCGCCGCAATGAGCCGCTGCGCCAGCCGCGCGTAATAGACGATCACGGGCAACGGTTTCTGGCCATTGCTCGATTCAACGTCCTGCGGCACGTCATAGACAAAGATCAGATCGAGATCGGAGCCTGCCGTCATCTCGCGTCCACCGAGCTTGCCCATTGCGACGACGGCAAATGCGCCGCCCGGCATCCTGCCTGCGGTCTCGCCGAGCTCGCGTTCGACGACGGGCAGCAATCCTGCAACGACCGTTTCGGCGATGTTTGCGAAAGCCGGACCGGCCGCGTCCGCCGTAGCCGTGCCCTGGATAACCTGCACCCCGACACGGAACATCTGTTCCTTGGCGAAGCGGCGAACCGAATCCAATGCGTCTTCATAAGTCGAGACGCGCGCGAGCTGCTCGTTCAGCAGCGCATCCAGCCGCTCGCGCGATGGCAGCCCATGCAGGAAATCAGCATCGATCAGCGCATCAAGCGTGGCCGGTGCCCGGGCAAGATGCTGCGCAAGGCGCGGCGCCGAACCCATGATCGCTGCGATCAGCGCGAGCAGGTCGGGCCGGGCCAGGAGCAGCGAGAAGAGCTGCACGCCGGCGGGAAGATTGGTCAGAAAGCGGTCGAACTGCGCAAAGGCTGCATCGGGATCGGCGGTTTTCGCGAGTGCCGGCAGCAGTACCGGCACAAGCTTGGTCAGCAATTCGCGCGCCCTTGTGCTGCGCGTGGCGCGAATGCGGCCATGGTGCCAGCCGCGGATGGCCGCGGAGGCATGGGCCGGATCGCGAAAACCCATGCGCCCGAGCGTTGCGAGCGTTTCGGGATCTTCCTCGACACCGGTGAAGACGAGATTGCCCTCACTCGCCGTCAGTTCCTTCTCCCGTTCGAAGAGCCGCGCATAGTGATTCTGCACGGTTTCAAGTTGCCCGGTCAGCGCTTTGCCGAACGACTGCGCATCGGTGAAGCCCAGGAAGCAGGCGACGTGCGCAATGTCTTCCGGCGCCTTGGGAACAGTGTGAGTCTGCTGGTCCTCTATCATCTGCAGCCGGTGTTCCAGCGTGCGCAGAAATCGATATGCATGCTTCAGGTCCGCGACGGTCTCGGCGGTCACAAGGCCGCGCGCACACAGCGCGTCGAGCGCTGCGGCCGTGCTGCGCTGGCGGAGCTCCGGCAGCCGTCCGCCAAGGATCAGCTGCTGTGTCTGCGCGAAGAATTCGATCTCGCGAATTCCGCCGCGGCCAAGCTTGATATTGTGTCCCGCGACCGCGACCGTTCCATGGCCCTCATGTGCATGGATCTGGCGCTTGATCGAGTGGATGTCCTCGATGGCCGCATAGTCCAGATTGCGGCGCCAGATGAACGGCGTGATGGCCTTGAGAAAGTAAGCACCGGTCTCCGGATCGCCGGCGCAGGCGCGAGCCTTGATGAACGCCGCGCGCTCCCAATTCTGGCCCATGCCCTCGTAGTAGGTTTCCGCTGCATCGATCGAGATGGCGACCTGCGTCGCGCCGGCATCTGGCCGCAGGCGAAGATCGACGCGAAAGACATAGCCGTCGGTCGTGATTTCCGTCAGCAGCTTGACGATGCCGCGCACCAGATCGACAGCAGCGCCGCGCGGATCGTCCCGTTTCCTGAACGGAAAACGCCGTGGGTCGTAGAACACGACAAGATCGATGTCGCTGGAATAATTGAGCTCGAACGCACCATACTTGCCCATCGCGAGGATGGTGAGGCCGGTTGCCGCTTCCAGTGCTGCGCCGTCCTGTTCTGCCATCTCCGCCTTCTGCGCCGCATCGCGCAAGACGAAGCGCAGCGCGCCTTTCACCGCGGCGTCGGCAAATTCCGTCAGCGCCTGCGTGACCTTCTCCAGCGGCCAGACTCCGGCGATGTCGGCCAGCGCGATCGCGAGCGCCGCGCGGCGCTTGGCGACGCGCAGGCTGGCCATCGCGTCGGCCTGGGTTTCGGCGTTCGCCGCTTCCAGCGCGAGGGACATTGCATCTGCAACTATCGCGTCGGGGCCATGTTCAAGCAGAGGTTTCAGGAGCGAGTGCTCGCGCAGCGCAAGCCGGCCGAGGAAGGGACTGTTGCCGAACGCGCCCGCGAGAATCGCGCGCTCTGCGTCAGAAGGCACGAATCCGTCCGCTTCGAGCGAAGCGAAGGTGCGCTCGGCGCGCGCGCTGTCAAAAGGGGCTGGCGGCGTGGCGCCGTCGAACGCTGTCATTCGCCTAGAATGTCATGGTGCGCAAAGGGCGTCAGCCCCTGCGCGGCGCATGGCGCGGAAAGCGGATGATGGCGCGCAAGCCGGGCATATTGTCTTCCAGAAGCAGTCTCGCGTCGTGCAGCCGTGCGACGGCGGCGACGAGGCTGAGGCCGAGCCCGGTGCCCGGTGAATTGCGGCTGGCTTCCAGGCGCACGAAGCGTTCAACCACGCGCGCACGCTCCAGCGCCGCGATGCCAGGCCCCGTGTCGGCGACGCGCAGCTCGGCGCCGAGCGGCGTTTCGGACACGCTCACTGTCACCTTGCCGCCCGAAGGCGTGTACTTGATCGCATTGTCCACGAGATTGGCGAGTGCCTGCGAGATCAGGCTGCGATTGCCGTCGATCATCGTGATACCCGACGGGCTGATTTCAAGATTGACGCCCTTTTCTTCGGCGAGAGGCGCATAAAGCTCGGCCATGTCGGCTGCGATGGGCGCCAGATCGATTGCCGTCATTTCGCCGCGCGTCACGCCGGCATCGGCTTCCGCGATCAGCAAAAGCGCATTGAACGTCGTGATCAGCGAATCGGTTTCGGCCACGGCGGCCTCAATCTCGGCAGTTTCGGCGCTGGCCGGATCGAGATGGCGCAGCGTCGCTTCCAGCCTGTTGCGCAGGCGGTTGAGCGGCGTACGCAGATCGTGGGCTACCGAATCGGTGACCTCGCGCACGCCCTTCATCAGCCGCTCGATCCGATCGAGCATGGCGTTGAGATTTTCGGCCAGCGCGTCGAACTCGTCATGCGCATCGCCGATCGGCACGCGGCGCGACAGGTCGCCGGCGATGATCTCGGTGCTCGTGCGATTGATGGAGTCCAGCCGCGCCAGCATGTTGCGGCTCATCAGGGCGCCGCCGCCAAGGCCCAAGAGCAACACAAGTCCGACCGTCCAGGGGAGCGTTGTCGTGAACAACTGTTCGGTCTGGTAGCGTTCATGCACGTCCTGCGCGACGAGCAGAAAAAATCCGCCGGCCAGCACAAAGACGCGGCCGCGCGCGCGGCGGGTGTCGAGCTGGTTCTCGATGCGACGCTGATAGTCGAACTCCACGAAGTTTCCCGGCAGTGTCACGCTGGCCGGCCACGCGTCGAGGTTGCCGACGATGGGCTGCTTCAGTTGGTTGGCAAGTAAGATAGAGCCCCGGTCCGCCATGCGCCGAGCGGGAGATGACGACGTCTGCGAGACCGCGCAGTCCAAGCTGCTGATACTGTTCGGAAAGTCCGGTGATCTCGGCTTCGATGATCTGGTCGGTCTGGGCGTCGAGCGCGCGTTTGGTGTTCCAGTAGGTGAAAGCGATCAGCGCCGTCACCGACACCGCAAACACCGCCACGTAGACGAGAACGATGCGATAAGCCTGCGTCCGAAGGATGCTAGGCGCGCGCACGGATCATGTAGCCTGCGCCGCGCACGGTATGCAGCAATGCGGTGTCGAAGCCCTTGTCGATCTTGGCGCGCAGGCGCGAGATGTGCACGTCGATGACGTTGGTCTGCGGATCGAAATGATATTCCCAGACGCTTTCCAGAAGCATGGTGCGCGTCACGACCTGGCTGGCATGGCGCATCAGATATTCCAGAAGCCGGAATTCGCGCGGCTGCAGATCGATGGCCGATCCTGCGCGCTTGGCGGTGCGGGTCAGAAGGTCGAGCTCGAGATCACCGACTTGCAGGCGCGTCTTCACTGTCTGTGGCGAACGGCGGCGCATCAGCGCATCGATGCGCGCAAGCAGTTCGACAAACGCATAGGGCTTTGTCAGGTAGTCATCGCCGCCGGCCTTGAGGCCCTTCACGCGATCATCGACTTCGGACAGGGCGCTGAGGAACAGAACCGGCGTCGTGTTGCTGTGCTCGCGCATTTCCGCAACGAGCTTGAGGCCGTCCATCTTGGGCAGCATCCGGTCGATGATGGCGACGTCGTAGGGGCGGGACAATGCAAGAGTAAGTCCGGTTTCGCCGTCCGCGGCGTCGTCGACAACGTGTCCGGCTTCCTTCAGGCCGTTGACCAAATAGCGCTGAGCTTCCAGATCGTCTTCAACGACGAGAATTCGCATCGCTATTCCTCCGCCCGAAATTCATCCGCAAAATGGGTCCGCACCGGCAGCAGTGACGGGGGGATGCCACTGCTGCCGGCGCGGGGGGCCGGCCGCGCGAATGTCGCCGCGGCCGGTACGCAAATACTCAAGCCTGTCCGATATCGACCGCGACAAAGCGGGTGCCGCCTTGCGTGGCGACGAGAAGAAGTACCGTGTGATGGCCGCTGGAGCGCGCAGCGGCAACCAGTTGCAGAATGTCGCGTGGTGTGTGCACCGGCTTGTTCGCCACAGAGAGCACGACGTCGCCGGGCTGGATGCCCTTGTCACCGGCGTCGCTGTTCGAGTCGACACGGGTGACCAGCACGCCGTCGATGTTCTGGTCGATGTTGAAGTTGCGGCGCGCCTCCGGCGTGACCGATGCAAGGCCAAGTCCCATCGCCTGCGCCGCGCCCGCCTGGCCGCCGTCGGTCTGCGAGTCGTCATTGCTCGCGGGATCGTTGGAGGCCACGCGCTGATCGGGGCGATTGCCGATCTGGGCTGTGATCGTCCGCGTCTCGCCGCCCCGCATGACCGTGAAGCTGGCCTTCGTCCCGGCAGGGAGCGCCGCAATGTGGCGCGTCAGGTCGCGCGAATCGTCAACCGTGCGGCCGTTGAGCGCGACGACGACGTCGCCCTGCTCGAAGCCGGCCTTGGCTGCGGGGCCGCCGGGAACGACTTCAGCAACGATCGCGCCCTTGGGTGACGAGATGTTCAGCGTGGATGCGATGTCCGGCGTGATGCTCTGGATGTTCACGCCGAGATAGCCGCGCTCGACATGGCCGTGCGCCTGTAACTGGGCGACGACGTCATGGACGATCGAGGATGGGATGGCAAAGCCGATGCCGACGCTGCCGCCGGAGGGCGAATAGATCATCGAGTTCATGCCGATGACCTGACCGCGCAGGTCGAACGTCGGGCCGCCCGAATTGCCGCGATTGATCGGCGCGTCGATCTGGATGAAGTCTGTATACGGACCATTTCCGATGTCGCGGCCGAGCGAGGAGACAATGCCGGCGGTGACCGAGTTGGACAGGCCGAACGGATTGCCGACGGCCACGACCCAGTCGCCAACGCGGATCTGGCGGTCGTCGCCGAACTCGACGGTCGGCAGCGGCTTCTCGCTCTTGACCTTGAGCAGAGCGATGTCGGTCAGCGGATCGGTGCCGATGAGCTTGGCCTCGAAACTGCGGCCGTCGGGAAGCTTGACCGTGATCTTGTGGGAATTCTCGATGACGTGATTGTTCGTCACGATCAGGCCGGACTTGTCGATGATGAAACCCGAACCGGCGGAGATCGCCTTGTGCGGCGTGCGTGACAGGCCGCCCTGGCCGTACTGGTTGAAGAAGTCGCGGAACGGTGCGGGAAGATCGTCTGCGCCGGCTGCGGCGGTCTCTACCGTCTCGGACGTGATCGTCACGACCGCCGGGCTCACCCGCTCGACGAGATCGGCGAAGCTGAAAGGCGCGCCATTTTCGAGCATGCGCGGCGGGGTTTCGCGCTGTACGGGTTGGGCCGCTGCCATTTCCCGGGTCGGCTGGCTGGAATCGGTGGTCTGAACCGCGGGAGCCAACGCGAAGGCGCTCACGCCCATCAGAAGAATGGCGGCAGCCGATCCGAGCATGATGGCCCGGCTGTGACGCTTGACCGGTTGCAGATTGTCTTCAGGCATCGATGCTCTCCTTGGCCTCGTCGAGGGCGGACGGGACATCCGCCAAATACGCCCCAAATATTACTTGTTTCTCTCCGAATTATTAAGTCGCCGTAATGTCTCAAGGCGTCTTTTCGTCCGGATGACCGCCTGCGGAGAGGATCGGATCGCTCAGACTTCGCCCGGCGGCGACTTTCTGGCCCGGATCACAACCCACATGGCTATGCCAGCGCCCAGGATCAAGACAGCAAATGGTGTCAGCCATAAGGCGTAGGTGCCGGGCTCGAACGGCGGTTCCATCAGGATGAAATCGCCGTAGCGCGAGACCAGAAAGTCGACGATCTGCTTGTCGCTGTCGCCCGCCTTGATGCGCATCCGGATGAGGTGGCGCAGATCGACCGCGAGAGATGCGTTGGACTCATCGAGTGACTCGCCCTGACAAACGAGGCAGCGCAGTTCCTTCTGCAGATTGCGCGCGCGCGCTTCCTGCGCCGGATCGGACAACGCGTCAGGCGCCGGCGATGCCTGCGCCAGCGATGCGAACAGAACCAGCGCCAGTGCAAGGGCGACGCGCATCACTCGGCCGGTGCCGGAACCGCGGCGCCCGCGGTGCGTGAAACACGCAGGCGGCTCCACAACGCTGCGAAACCGCCGAGCGCCATAACCAGGGCGCCGAGCCAGATCAGCGGCGCGAGCGGATTGACATAGGCACGGACGATCCAACGGCCCTTGTCGCGCTGATCGCCGAGCGCGAGATACAGATCGCTGACGATGGTGGTGCGGATCGCAGTCTGGATCGTGTCCTGCCCTTCGGCCGGGAATATGCGTTTTTCGGGGTGCATCACGGCGATCTCGCGTCCGCCGCTGAGCACGGTGATTGTCGCGCGCGCGGCATCATAGTTCGGACCCTGGGCAGCCTTCACGCCGTCGAAGCGCAGCGTGTAGCCGGCGACACTCATCGTTTCGCCGGGTCCAAGTTCCTCGAGCGCTTCACTCTTCCACAATGTTGTCCCGGCCACGCCCATCAGCGTGACGCCGAGGCCCGCATGCGCAAGCGCCGACGCTAGTGCTCCTGCCTGAAGCGTCTTGAGGCCGCGCGCGCGCAGATCGATCGCACTGGCGGCAATCAGCCAGGCCGCGACGCCGAACGCACCGGCGCCGGCCAGCGTGTGCGGCGAGGTGAATGCGAGGATGGCAACCGCCGTCACCAACGCGATGCCGAGAGCCGGTGCGAGCGTGCGCAGCGCTGCAGGCAAATCGCCCTTGCGCCAGCCAAGCCTTGGTCCGAACGGAACCAGAAGCAGCAGCGCGATGAAGATCGGCGCGAACGTGATGGCGAAGAACGGCGGGCCCACCGAGATCTTGGTGCCCGTCATGGCGTCGAGCGCCAGCGGATAGAGCGTGCCGACGAAGACGGTCGCGGTCGATGCGACGAGGAATACATTGTTGAGCAACAGTGCGGTTTCGCGGCTTGCCGGCTCGAAACTTGTTCCGCCTTCAAGGCTCGGCGCGCGCCACGCAAACAGGCCGAGCGCGCCGCCAATGGCGCCGACGATCATCGCCAGAATAAAGACGCCGCGCTCGGGATCGTTGGCAAAAGAATGCACCGATGAAAGAACGCCGGAGCGCACAAGGAACGTGCCGATCAGACTGAGCGAAAAGGCCGCGATGGCGAGAAGCAACGTCCAGCTTCGAAACGCGCCTGTGCGTTCGGTCGCCAGAGCCGAATGCAGCAGCGCCGTCGCCACCAGCCACGGCATGAGTGACGCATTTTCCACCGGATCCCAGAACCAGAAGCCGCCCCAGCCGAGATCGTAATAGGCCCACCAGCTTCCGAGTGCGATGCCAAGAGTCAGTGCGATCCAGGCCACCAGCATGAAGGGCCGCGCCGCGCGGGCCCAGTCGCGCTCCTTGGTGATCAGCGCAGCGGCGGCATAAGCGAAGGACGCCGACAAGCCGACATAGCCGCAATAGAGCATCGGTGGATGCACCGCGAGGCCGAAATCCTGCAGCAGAGGATTAAGTCCGTTGCCCTCGAACGGCGCAGGATCGAGCCGCAGGAACGGATTGGATGTGAGCAGAATGAAGACAAGAAACGCAATCGCCAGAATCCCCTGAACGCCGAGAGCTGCGCTGGTCAATTGCGCACTGCCCCGGCGCGACCAGGAAATGGCGGCGGAATAGACCGCGAGGACAAGAACCCACAGAAGCATCGAGCCTTCATGGTTTCCCCACACGCCGGAGATTTTGTAGATCAGCGGCTTCAGCGTGTGCGAATTTTGCGCGACGTTCAGAAGCGAGAAATCCGACACGATCGACGCATAGGTCAAGGCGCCGAACGCCAGCGCGATGAAGACGAAAAGCCCGTTGGCCGCGCCCGACGCGATGGCCTGCGCCGATGCGGCGCCGTTCCGCGCTCCGGCGATGCCGGACACGGCCATCACCAGCGAGAGAGCCAGCGCGAGACAAAGCGCCAGCTGGCCGATCTCTCCGGTCATGCGCGCTCGCTCACTGTGCGCCTTCCTTCCAGCGGCCGGAGCGCTTGAGCGCGTCGACCACTTCCGGCGGCATGTACTTCTCGTCATGCTTGGCGAGAACTTCGGACGCGGCGAACGTGCCGCTGTCGTTGAGCGCCCCGAGTGCGACCACGCCCTGCCCTTCGCGGAACAAAGCCGGCAGCACGCCGTGATAGGTAACCGGAACAGCCGCAGCACCATCGGTAACGGTAAAGGTCACGCCTGCGTTTTCGCCGCGATGCACGCTGTGCGTGGCAACAAGGCCTCCGATGCGAAACGCCACGCCCGGCTGGACATGCTTGGACTGCACATCACTCGGACTATAGAAATAAAGCACGTTGTCCTTGAGGGCGCTGAGAACCAGAGCAGCGCCACCTGCACTCGCAATGACAAGGGCGGCGACAAAGGCTACACGGCGGCGCTGTTTGGGTGTCATCACGTCCACTTTTGCGGTGCGGCGCGACTATATAGAGCGATGCACCGGTCGCGCCAACGTGGCGCAGGGCCGCCCCGCTTCGGCCCCAATCGGGGGTCATGCTGTCCTCTCCAATAGGGGAATTACCGTGAAAATAATCGGTCTGATCCTGGCGGCCGCGGCTGCGTTGGCTTTATCGGCCTGTTTTCCACCCACCACGACCCATCCGGTCGGAACGACGATCGGCCTCAAGAACGATCCGCTGCTTGTCGGGACCTGGAAGGCGGATCCTCCGCCGGACGAAACGGATCACAAATTCTACTACTACCATTTCCTGCCGGGAAAGGACGGTACGATCCTGGCGGTGCTTGCTCCCGGCGACGGCGAGGAAAGCGATCTGATTCTGGTCAAGCTCACGACTGTCCGGCTCGGCGCGGTTGGCATCATGAATGTGCGATTCCTGCCCGGACCGGACAACGCAGATGTCGGGCAACCGGCGGGCACGATTCCGGTCCTCTATCGTCTTGATGCCAAAGGCACGCTGCTTCTCTTCACGCCGAACGAAGGCAAGGTGAAGGACGCCATCAGGGCCGGGAAAATTGCCGGCAATACCGGCGAGAACTCATCCGGCGATGCGGTCATCACCGCTGATGGACCGGCGCTGGACAGGTTTTTCCTCAGCCCCGCCGGACTGGCACTGTTCGACAATAAGGTCACCGCCCTCAAGAAGTCGGATTGAGCGCGCGCCACTGCAAGGCGAGCAAATGATAGTTCGATGAGAGCGCGTGGCCGCGACGGAGCTTCACGCCCAAATAATTGTAATGAAAACGATCTTCCGAACAAGACTTGCGCGTAAAGATTCTCGCGCTCAATTTCCGCGGCCTTCGCAAGCTGGGGAGCAACGCAATGGGCGACGAAGCAGCGCCACCGGTCTTCAGGAGCGAAGCGGGCAAATCCCGCTACCTGGAAGCTTATGATGCGGTCCTCCGCGACTGGCCCGTTCCCTTTGAAGAACTCGATGTCGCGACGCGGCTGGGATCGACCCATGTGATCGCGAGCGGCCCGCACGCCGCGCCTCCCGTGATTCTGCTGCATTCGCTCGCCGCCAGCGCAACGCTATGGCTGCCAAATGTTGCGGCGTTGAGCGAACACTTTCGGATCTATGCCGTCGACGTGATCGGACAGACCGGCAAGAGCGTGCCGGCGAGGCGCATTCGCGACCGCCGCGACATGGCGGATTGGCTCGGTGATGTGCTCGACGCGCTCGGTATTCGCAGCGCTTCCATCGTCGGAAGTTCCTATGGCGGGTTCCTCGCAATGAACCAAGCCTCGCTCACGCCCGACCGTGTCGAACGCATCGTTCTGATCAGTCCTGCTGCCACCTTCGTGGGTTTCTCCTGGAAGTTCCACTATGTGATGCGCATCAAGGGACCGTTGCGCAGGTGGTTCCGCGGCAAGCGGGCGCCGGACAGCACGGTTCTGCCGGGCGGAACCCCGCTCGCGCCCAGCGGATGGGGCAAGCTGATGTCGGTGACGATGTCCGTGTCGGCGCGGCCGGACCTGGCGCCAGCCATCGTGTTCAGCAAGCGTGAGTTGAGCGCGATCCGCGCGCCGACTCTGCTGCTGATCGGCGAAAGGGAAATGCTCTACGAGCCGCGGGCAACCCTGGAACTGGCCGCAAAACGCATGCCGGGCCTTACGGGCGCGGTCATTCCGAAGGCAGACCATCTCGCATCGCTGTCGGCGCCGGCGGAGATCAACGAGCGGATCATCCGGTTCCTGAAGCCGGATGCGCCTGCGAGCCTGCGCCTGCCGACTTAGTGGTTTGCGCGATGCAGAATGTTCTTGGCTTCGCCTGTGTCGTAGCTGATGCCCTCGAGCGTCAGCGTCATCTGATGCGGCCATTCCGCCTTGGCGAGACCCTTGCGCGTAAGCGCATTCCAGACAGCTTCGTTGTAGAGGCCGCTGGCGTCCTTGGCCGCGACAGTCGCGTCGGCCAGATGGAAGTGATCGCCATGAGCCGAAGGAAACTGCGCGATCGTCACCTCGCCGTTCGGCGCCTGCGCCGCGGCGCCGGGAATGCGGGCGATGACCTGCAGCAGGGTCAGCGTGCGAAGCTGGAGCGGGTTCAGATTCAACGGATTACGCTTCGGCGGCATGGTCGTCCTCGAAAAAGTGCGCCTTCGTTTCGCACGCCTTTGGCCGGCATGCAATTTCCGCCCGCGCCGCTATAGTCGGTGCCTGATTTTGCATGAGGCTTGGCCGTGACATCCCCCTTTGAAGGTCTGCGCGTCATCGATTTCGGCCGCTATATCGCCGGTCCCTACTGCGCGGCGCTCCTGGGCGATCTCGGCGCCGACGTGATCCGCGTCGAGAAGAAGGACGGACGCGAAGACCGCACGCTGGTGCCCTTGCGCGAACGCGAGGACGGCAGCCCCAGCGAAGGCGCGATGTTCCTGCAGATGAACCGCAACAAGCGCAGCCTGACGCTCGATCCGATGAACCAGGCGGGACGCGACGTGGTACGCCGGCTTGTCGCCGAGGCCGATGTCGTCGTCGCCAATCTTCCGGCCGAAACACTGAAGGCGATGGGGCTCGACTGGGACAGCGTCAGCAAGATCAATCCGCGCGTCATTCTTGCGGTCGGAACCGCGTTCGGACTCGAAGGGCCTTATTCCGGCCGCGTCGGCTTCGACGGCGTGGCGCAGGCCATGTCCGGCGCGGCCTATTTCTCCGGAACGCTCGAACAGCCCGTACGCTCGGCCGCGCCCTGGGTCGATTTCGGAACCGCCTCGCTCCTGGCACTCGGTGTCGCCGCCGCGCTGCGTGCGCGAGAGACAACGGGAAAAGGCCAGATGGTCGAGGGCGCGCTGCTGCGCACCGCCCTGACTTTCTTCAGCCCCACGCTCATTGAAGAGGCTGCGCTCGAACTCGACCGCAAACCTTCGCTCAATCGCAGCCAGACGGCGGGGCCGTCCGACATATTCAAGACCAGGGATGGCTGGATCACCGTCGCGGTGAACGGCGATCCGCTCTTTCGCCGCGCCGCCAAGCTGATCGGGGCGCCAGAATGGCTCGAGGATCCGCGCTTTGCGAGCGACAAGGCGCGCGGCGATCACGGCGAGATCATCAGCGCGCGCGTGCAGGAGTGGATTGGCCAACGCACCAGCGCCGAAGCGATCGCCGCCTTTGAAGGCGCGCGCGTTCCGGCGGGCCCGGTTCTTCGTCCGCGGCAAACGCTCGATGATCCGCATGTGAAGAGCGGCGACTTCTTTACCGAGATCGATTTTCCCGGCATAGGCAAAGCGCCGATTGCCGCGACGCCGGTCAAGCTGCACGGCACGCCCGGCACAATCCGCCGCCGACCGCCGGCGCTGGGGGAACATACGGACGAGATTCTGCGCGAGCTCGGCTATTCTGCCATTGAAATCGCGGCGCTCAGACAAGAAGGCGCAATCTGAAAATTCGCATACGAAGACCAAATGAGTGGAGTTTATAATGCCGACCGGCACCAAGCCGCTGACAGAAGAAGAATATGACCGCATGGCTCGTGAGCTGGAAGCCATGTCGCAGTCCATTCGCGCGCGGCCCGAGATGAATCATCACTTCGCGGAGCGTCTTGCGCTTATCGCCAAGCAGATGCGCGAGGACAATGTGCGCCTGCATCCGGGCAAGAAGAAAGCGGGAGCCTAGGCCGCCTGGGCGGCGCCGAGAGCAGCGCGTCCACGGCGGCGCAGCAGTTCGGCTTCCTCCTCGCTGAACAGGATCGCCGTGAGCTTGGCGCACAATTCGAACTGGCTTTCGGCGACGGCGCGGCGCTTGTCGTCGGTGGTGCGCAGCTCCTTGACCACGTCTTCATTGTAGCTGCGCAGGATCTGGCACATGTCTTCTTCGGCCTTCTTCACCGAAGCTCCGAATGAACCGGCCACGGCGAACGGCTTGCAACCCATGACGAGCCGTGAATAGCGCAGCGCGCGATCGATCTTTTCCGCATCGACCGGACGCGAAAAGTCAGGCGACTTGGGACCACCACTGATGTTCTTGACGGTGGGCAGAGCGCCGGACAGTTCCTTGGGCGCGCGCTCCATGAATCCATCCATGACTTCGGCGAGCGCGGAGCGATCCTTCATCAGGCGCTGACCCCATTTGCCGTCGCGGCGCATCTCGATGCCCTTGACGATCCCGCTGGAGAGCGAGGTGAAGTGCGAAATGTTCTCGACCAGCGCGTCGGCGTCGAACGTGGGATGCTTTGCGTTGCGCACCGCCTGTCCGAAATCCTCGATGTCGCCGAAAATGATTTCGCCGACCAGGCCCATGTCGGTCGAAGCGATCAGCGTATCCTGCGTCTGGCGCGAAATGCTGAGCGGCAGCTTGAGCGCTTCCCAGGGCCGCGCCAGGCGGTTCATCGCGATCACCGCGACATAGGGAGCGGCGTCAGGGTTGGTCTCGATCAGTCCGTCATAGATGGCGCGCAACGCCCAAAGCAGTTCGTCGGTCAGAACAGGCACGGGACGCGGCAACGTTTCCTGGATCTTGCTGACGGCGGAGCCGACGCCCAACAGAAGCGCAGCTTCTTCCGCATCGGCGACCACGAGCTCGTTGGTCAGCGGAACGCGGGCCGCCTTGCGCCGCACGTCGCTCGCCAGCGCGTCGCGCATGGCGTCCGCGGCGAGCGGCCAGAACATTTCGGCGCGCGCTTTCGCGTCGGCCTGTTTTCCGGCGACGATGGCGGCCTTGAAATCGCGCGCATAGGCCTTGGTCTCGTCGGGCAGCAGAGTTTGACCGACCCAGGACCAGATCGGCGCGACGCTGCCGCGCGCGATCCGGCCCTTCTGCTTGGCATTGGTGCGCGGCACCAGCGTAAAGAGATCTTCAAACGGCACACAGAAGAAACGCAGCGGCGTCAGCGTGCGCTCCGAACCGGCAAGGCGGCGCAGAGCCGGCCGCAAGCCTTCCAGAATCATTTCATGCGGCAACGACTTGCCGTCGACCAGACGATCGACTTCCACCGCCCGCGCCAGGCGCGCAGCGATCTGCTCGGGCAGGCTGCCCAAGAAGGATTTCAAAAGTCCGGTTCTTTCCGGCGAAATCATGCCAACCCCAGGGGCCCTGCGAACCGTTTCGGGAGCCCTCGCTACGCATACAATCGCCAGCACACTAGCCAGAGACGGTTAATGTCCTGTTTCAGCATTCGCGCGTTGCGAGGCCCCGATTTACGGCGGTTCAGGCGATGGCCGGCAGCGTCAACCGGGCCTCTAGTCCGCCCAGGGACGAGGCTTCCAGTTCCACAGAACCCCCGTAAAGCTTGGCGATATCGCGCACGATGGCGAGGCCAAGGCCACTGCCCGGAACACTCTCGTCCAGCCGCTCGCCGCGCGCGCCGACCTGCTGGCGCTCGTCGGGCGTCAGGCCGGGACCATTGTCTTCGACCCTGAGCCGGAACGTGGCGCCGGCCGGGTCAGCCGTAACGCGGACGGTGCCGCGGCACCATTTGCAGGCATTGTCGATCAGGTTGCCAGCCATCTCTTCGAGGTCCTGACGCTCGCCGCGAAAGGCGAGCGCCGGCGGACAATGCACCTCGATGACAACGTTGCCTTCGGTGTGGATGCGGCGAAGGACGCGTGCCAGATCTTGCAGCACCGGCGCAACCGGCGTGCGATTGCCGAGCACGTCGAGCGCACCAGCGGCGCGGGCACGGGCGAGATAGTGATCGACCTGGCGGCGCATGCTCGTCACCTGGCGCGACACCGCATCGGCGAGCGGCCCCGGATTGGCGGCGGCTTCGCTGGACAAGACGGTGAGCGGAGTCTTCAGGAAATGCGCGAGGTTTGAAACATAGGACCGTGCGCGCCCGACCACTTCTGCGGAGTGCTCGATCAGGCTGTTCAGTTCGCCGGCAAGCGGCTCGATCTCGGCGGGAAAACTTCCCTCAAGCCGACGCGCCGAACCCGAGCGGATGCGCTGCAGCGCGTCGGTGACGTTGCGCAGCGGCAGCAGGCCGACGCGCACCTGGATGAAGACGGCCGCGACAAGACCGAGCCCCAGAACCACAAACGACCAGATCAAGGTTCCGTTGAATTCGGAGATGCGGCGATCCACTTCGCTCATGTCGGAGGCGACGAACAACACATAGGCGCGGCTGTCGTTCGGACTTGCAGTATCGGTGACCGGGAACTCGATGCGGCGCGACAGCACGCGCAGATGTTGCTGATCCGGCCCGTCGGCATGGCCCCAGACCAGTCCTCCGGCCGCCGCTTGCGAATCGCCGAACTTGATCGTGTGATCGAGAAGCGAGTGCGAGATCATCGGCTTGCCGCCGCCGGCCGGAACGATCTGCCAATAGTCTCCCGAGTAGGCGCGCTGGAACCGGGCGCTGAGATAGCGCGGCTCCAACTGGATGGCGCCGCTCGGATCGTAACCGGCCGCAGCGACCAGCGAATCCATGCTGGCCTGCAATTCGGAGTCGAAATCTCCCTCCACCGAGACGCGAAAGGCATTGGACAGGATGAGGCCACCGGCAACCAGCGCCAGCACCGTCCACACCGCCGCGGCGGCGATGAGTCGAAAGGCGAGCGAGTTGAATCTAATCGTGCTTGGCAGGCGCATCGTCGAGACAATAGCCGAGGCCGCGCACCGTCTGGATGAGGTCGGTGTCGAGCTTCTTGCGCAGGCGGCCGACGAACACCTCGATCGTGTTGGAGTCGCGGTCGAAATCCTGGTCATAGAGATGCTCGACGAGCTCGGTGCGCGAGACGACCTTGCCCTTGTGATGGGCGAGATAGGACAGCAGACGATATTCCAGGCTTGTCAGCTTCACCGGATTTCCGTCGACCGTCACGCGGCTGGCGCGCGTGTCGATGCGCAAGGGGCCAATGTCGATTTCCGAAGATGCAAGTCCGGCGGCACGGCGCAGAAGCGCGCGGACGCGGGCGAGCAGTTCTTCGGTATAAAAGGGCTTGGCGAGATAGTCATCGGCGCCCGCATCGAAGCCGGCGACTTTGTCGCTCCAGCGGTCGCGCGCCGTGAGAATGAGCACCGGCATCTTCTTGCCGTCCTTGCGCCATTTTTCCAGCACCCGGACGCCGTCCATCTTGGGCAGGCCAAGATCCAGTATCACAGCGTCATAAGGCTCGGTGTCGCCGAGGAAGTGCCCTTCCTCGCCATCGCTCGCCGTGTCCACGACATAGCCGGCATCGATCAGCGACTTCTTGAGCAGCCGCTGCAGATCTTGATCGTCTTCGACAAGCAGGATGCGCATGTTCAGTGCCCGCCATGTTCGTGGTGACGCCAGCCGCCATTATCGCCCAGGCCATGGCCAAGGCGCCAGTCGCCGCGCGCGCCGCGCCAGTCGCCGCCATTTGGCCAACCGTCCGGTCCGCCGTCGAAATTGTCGTGGTGCCGGCTGCGATCTTCCGGAATTGGCGGCGCACTGGCTGCGCCGCGGACGCCATCGCGCAGCAGGCGGGGGCCGCCGCCGACGCTCAAATAACGGCCCGTATGCGCATCGGCGTCGAAGAAGAGGATTCGCCCTTCGGGAGTCATCCATTTGATGCGGTAGTGCGTGCGGCCCGACTCATCGGTCCAGGGCTCCGCATCGGAGAGACGGCCCGGATGTTCCGAGCGGATCAGCGGCAGGATGCGATCGAGCGTATCGGAGTCGGCAAAAAGCTGCGCCCTGGCCGGTGCGGCCAGCACCAGCACCAGGGGGATCAGGCTCAGGAAACCACGGAGACGCATGGGGTTATTTAGGATTCTGCAAATGAACAGCGCATGAACACGCTGTCCAGAACTCGTTCAGCCGCCGGGGAGCATCCTACGCGACATGGAACGAAGCCTCCAGTTGGCCCGTTTCCGGATTAACGATCTTGAGAGGTGCGGTTCCGCAGTAAGCCCCTCCCTGTAGGAACCACACATTCAAGCGAGAGCCCGCGCTGGAAACCTCCAGCGCGGGTTTCTCATTTTCAGACCATCTGTCAGGGCGCGAGCGTTGCGCGCGTTGGCGCCGATCGCGCAGGCTGCGCCGGAAAGCAGCTTATCGAGCCGACTGTGTTGGCGCCGTACTCGACATAACCGGTCTCCGGCGTCGGCAGCGAGTGATGCACCGCGATCGGCAGATAGAGATAGCAGTTCGTGCCATCGAGGGGATCGCGCAGCCGCTGGATCAGCGTGTCCTGCAGCGGACCGCCATATTGCGCGATCACCTGCATGCGCGGCAGGGCCGGATGAACCGGCATCGTACTGGCGGGCGCCGGTTCACTGGACACCGGCGCGGTAACGCGAGCAGGCGCTGCAGGTCGCAAGTACCAAGCGCCGCCCGCGCCCATCAGGACCGCCGCCAGAATGACGACGGCCCATCTCAAATACATCCGCATGCGCGATCAGAACTCGATAGCGACGCCGACGCGGCCGACATTCTCGCCGCCAGCGTGCGCATAGCTTCCCTCGATCTGGATAGGCGTGTCGGTATCGAGGCGATGAGCGAAGGCGAGCCCGATGCCGGCATAGTTTTCGAAGAAGCCGGACTGCATCGCGACCGTCGTCTTGCCCGGCGCCGAGGGAGTTGGGGCGCCGCCCATGGCCACGGATGCGGCGATGCCGCTGAACACATTTGACTTCAGGCCGGCGCCGAAGCCGCTGAGCTGGCTGACCGTCGCCGCATCGTTCGGCGCAACGCCCGGAGCGACATTGTGAATCGCGACAGGAGCACCACCCGGATGAAGCGTGATGCTGGTGTGACCCGGGCCGTCGTACTGCACGGCGTTCTGCCCGAGAGCCAACGCGGTGTTGGCCGAAGCTACCGCGGCCGCCACATTCTGGTTGGTGGTGAACAACTGGCCCCCATTGACGACATCCGTGCTTCCGGCGGCAAGGCTTCCGGGCGCGACGTTGGTCAGAACCCGCTGATTGCCGGCAGAACCAAACGAAACCGTGTTCGCAGTCGCCGCTACCGAGCCGCTGCCGATCGCGACGGAGTTTGCCGCCGTCGCCGAAGCGCCCGGACCAACCGCAGTGGCGAGAGTTGCTGTGGCAACGGAGTTGTCACCAAAGGCGGCGCCGCCATTTGCCGCACTCGCGTTCAGGCCGACAGCGACGGAACCGGTAGCGGTGGCGCCGAATCCGATCGCGATCGCGTCGATTCCCGTGGCCTTGGCAGTTCCACCGATCGCCAGAGCGCCGTTTTCGGAAGCGTCGGCGCCGGCGCCGACTGCAACCGACAACTGGCCGGCTGACAGTGAACTGAAACCAAGAGCCACACTCTCCAGGCCAGACGCTGCGGAATTGGAACCAAATGCCGACGAAAAATCGCTTGTGGCTTCAGCCGCACCGCCGACAGCCGTGGAGTTTCCGCCTGTCGCCAGAGTCGCATTCTGGCTCGAACCTATCGCAACCGAATTGATGCCGCTGGCCGTCGCACCCAGGACTGTCGTGCCATTGCCGCCGCCGATGGCGAGCGAGCTTTGTCCGGTCGCGCTGCCACCACCGATAGCGGTTTCGAAATCTGCCGTTCCCGTGGTGCTGTTGGCGCCAAGCGCGGTGCTGTTGAGCCCTCCAGCATTCGCACTTAAGCCGAGCGCCGTAGCGCCCGTATTCGTCGCAACAGCCAAATTGCCCACTGCGACCGAGTTTGTGCCAGACGCAGTCGAATTGGGTCCCAACGCGGCGCTTCCCGCCGCGGAAGCCGTCGAGTCCGAGCCGATTGCCGTGGCCTGCGTGTCAGTGGCCGAGGCACCTTGTCCGAATGCGGCGCTACCGTCGGCCGTTGCATTCGAGAACGAACCAAATGCGCTGCTCGACGCGCCGCTCGCCGTCGAATTGTGTCCGAATGCCACGTCGTTCAAGCCACTGGCGGCAGAACCGCTCCCGATCGCGGCAGAGAAATCCAACAGCGCCTGTGCATTTTGGCCGATGGCGATGCTTTGGCTGCCTTCCGCGGACGCGCCAAATGTGGCCGACCCATCGCCACCGCCGATGGCGACGCTGTTGCTGCCGGCCCCTGTCGAGTTGCTTCCGAAGACCGATGAGAAATCACCGCCCGCGTTTGCGCCGCTGCCGACTGCCGTCGAATTGATGCCCGCCGACAGCGTCGCGACGCTTCCCGAACCGACGGCTATCGAATTGATGCCGCTCGCCGTTGCACCGAGGATCGTGGTGCCGTTGCCGCCGCCGATAGCCAGACTGCTTTGTCCCGTCGCGCTGCCGCCGCCGATCGCGGTTTCGAAGTCTGCGGTTCCCGTATTGCTGTTGGCGCCGAGCGCGGTTCCGTCGAGTCCAGCACCTGAGGAGGCTTGAAAGCCCAGGGCTGTGCCGTTGATGCCATTCGTCTGGCTATGATCGCCGAGACTCGTGCCGAAATTTGCGTTAACACGCGCCGCAAGTCCGAACGCCGAGCCTTCAAGGCCGGTCGAACCAGCGTCGCTGCCGACAGCGGTCGAACTCGCTGCCACCGCCGCAGCGTCGACGCCAACTGCGACCGAAGCAGAACCAATCGCTGTTGATCCGGCGCCTACCGATACGGCGTTCGCACCCGTTGCAGCGGCCTCATTACCGATTGCGATCGTGTTTGTATTTGTCGCGATTGCGGCGCTTCCAGCCGGATCGCTGATCGCGATGGACCCGCCGCCCGTCGCCGATCCGTTGCCAAGCGTTGTGCCCGCCACTGCCGGAGCCTCGACGATCAACGGCAGCAACGTTGCAGCAGCCACTCCGATCAACAGCCGATGCGTAAGTTTTGAGATCGTGGAACGCGTCGCAAAAGACGTTTTAATGTTCATGCCCTCACCCCTGCTCAAACCCTTAAGAAGGTCTTAGCTAGAACGAGTTGCACAGTACGGTCTAGACGCGCTGCACGTCCTGTCCGGAAATTTATGCCCTAACGTCTTCAATTACGCCGTAAGACTTTTCGTCGAGGACATTTACGAAATATATTCTCGATCGAATGTGTTTCGTCCAAACCTTTTTGCAGGTTTGTTACGCCTCTTCGCGCACCACGCACCATTCGGTCATTGCGGCGCGTTCGGAGACCAGCGTGTTGATCGGCGCGTCTTCGTCGGCGTAGCCGAGCGCCATGCCGCAGAAGATCATTTCTTCCTGCGGCACCTTCAGATAATTGCGGATCACTTCGTGGAACGGCGCCCACGCTTCCTGTGCGCAGGTGTGCAATCCGAATTCGCGGGCCGCGAGCATGATCGATTGCAGGAAGCCGCCAAGGTCGGACCATTGGCCCTGCTGCATCTGGCGATCGATGGAAAAGATCATTCCCACCGGCGCCCCGAAGAATTCCCAGTTGCGCACGAATTGCTGCAGGCGTCCGGCCTTGTTCTCACGCGCGATGCCCATCGTCGCATACATTTGCTCGCCTACGACGAAGCGGCGCGTCTTGTAGGGTTCGGTCAGTTCGGGCGGATAGATGTGATATTCCGGCACGCCGCCGCGCGGATTTTCCAGCATGCGCGCCTTGGCGCGGCGCACCAGTTCATCCTTCGCAGCGCCGATCAGCACATGAACCTTCCAGGGCTGCAGGTTGCCGCCAGATGGCGCGCGCGCCGCAAGCGCCAGAAGCTTCTCGACCGTCTCACGCGAGACGGGATCGGGCCTGAAGGCGCGGACGGACTTTCGCGTGACGAGCGCTTCGCTGACTTTCATGGAGTCCTCCGGATATCCTTGAAGATGAGCATCGGCTGGCGGCACACGCAAGTTCACGCCGCGGCAATCGACGCTGGTCGCGCCCGGGCCTAGACTGAGGAGCTGGGGACGCGAGGAGCTTTAAACATGACCGATTACATGCAGGCGGCGCTGGAAGCGGCCGATTTCATCGCGGCACAGAAAATCGCAGGAAGCGCCCGTTGGCGGCGCAATGAAGGCGCCGACGCGTCTGACGTCAGCCTGTACCATGGTTCGGCCGGGATCATCCTGTTGCTCCTCGAACTCCATGCTGCGACCGGTTCGGCGCAGGCGCTTGCCGATGCCCTGGCCGCCGGCGAGGACGTCGCCAACAAAGTCCGAGGCGCCGGAAAGCTCTCGGTCAGCGTGTCGCGCGGCTGGCCGGGCTATGCTTTCGTTCTCAACGAACTCGCCAAGGTAAGCGGACGCGAGGATTTCCGCGCGCTGGCCGCAACCTGTCTCGAGCGGCTTCATGGCCAATCGGCGAAACTCGGCAAAGGCATCGGCTGGATCGAGCCCATGCCGTTCTCCGAAATCACCGGCAAGACCGGCGAGCGCGAAATCTACGACCAGTCCGTCGGCGCGGCGGGAGCCGGATTGGCGCTGCTCTATGCCGCGCGCGAGAATCTTCATCCGATGGCGCTCGACTGGGCGATTGCCGCCGCCGAAAGGCTGCTGGAAGTGGGCGAGCCGACACCGGACGGTATCCGGTGGGGCCTGATGTCCGACATGCCGTTCGCCTTTACGGCGCCGAACTTCGCGCATGGCGGGGCCGGCGTGGGCTACTTCATGGCCGAACTGTTCAGGGCGACCCGCGATCCGCGCTATCTCGATGCGGCAAAGGAAGCCGCACGCTATGTCCTCAGCCGCGCCAGCGCAGTCGGCGACGGCAAGCTGATCTGCCACACCGAGGAAGCGAGGAAGCCGATGTTTTATCTCGGAGCCTGCCACGGGCCCGCGGGCACGGGACGGCTCTTCCTCGAGCTTCATGCGATTACCGGCGAAACCGGATGGCTCGATGCGGCGCGCGCGCTGATGCGCGGACTTGTCAACATCGGCGCGCCGGAGACGCGCAGCAAGGGTCTTTGGAACAATCACAGCCAGTGTTGCGGCGATGCGGGCATCGGCGAGTTCGCGATCCTGATGGCGAACCGCACGCAGGATGCGTCCTATCTCGAGCTCGCAAAACGCTGCGCCGACGTCATCGTCTCCGACAGCACCTTGCATGACGGTCGAAGAAGCTGGCGCCAGGCGGAACATCGCGACCGCCCCGACTTTGTCGAGGTTCAGACCGGCTACATGCAGGGTGCGGCCGGCATTGCCAGCTTTCTCGTTCATCTGGCGACGACGCTGAAGGGTAAGCCGGTCAAGGTGCTGCTGCCGGACTGGCCCGAGGCGGCATAGACGCCCGGAGCCGCACGCAGATTCGATCCGGCACAACACGCGCGAGCTGCGCGCAAGTTCGCGCACGGATACGAAACTGCACCGGCCCAATTTGTGCCGCGCCGCGGCGGCTCTAGGATGCCGGCAACCATTCACGATTCGCGGCCGGTGACGTGACGCTTTCCCTGACGATCATCGCCTCGACCTTCGGCATCATTTTCCTGGCCGAGCTGCCGGACAAAACCGCGCTGGCCACGTTGATCCTGTCGGCACGCTATCGCGCCCGTGACGTGATAGCCGGGGCATGGCTCGCCTTTCTGGTCCAGACGGTAATCGCCGTCGCTGCAGGCAGCATCTTCACGCTGCTCCCCGCAACGCCGATCCGGATCGCTTCAGGCCTCGGGTTTCTCGTCTTCGCCGCAATCGCCTTATTCCGCGACGAAGACAAAGAGGATGCGGAGGAACGTGACGCGATCGTGAAATCCGCCACGCAGCGTCCGGTGTGGCTGGTCAGTTTCCTTGTCATCTTCGCCGCCGAATGGGGCGACCTCACTCAGCTCGCCACCGCAGCGCTTGTCGCCCACAATCGCAGTCCGTTTTCGGTCGGCGTCGGCGCGACGCTCGCATTGTGGGCCGTGACCATCGTCGCGGCGACGTCGGGATCCGCCGTCGCGCGCATCGTTTCACCGCGCCAGCTCAACCGCGCCGGCGCGGTCCTGTTTGCCGGCATCGGACTCTTCATACTCTACACAACCCTGCGCTAGCCGCCGGTGGCTGGCGGCAGCAGATGCGGCTAGACTTCCCGCATGTGCGGGCGTTTCACCAACCAGTACACATGGCGCGAGCTGCACGCGCTCTACATGCTGTCGATCGGCTTCGAGCAGAACACCGGCTGGACGCCGAAGTACAACATCGCGCCGACGACGGAAATTCCGGTCATCCTGACCGAGAACGGCGTGCGCCGCGCACAGTTGATGCGCTGGGGCCTGGTTCCGTCATGGGCCAGGGAAATCGGCTCCTTTTCCACCTTCAACGCCCGCAACGACACGCTGGCGAGCAAGCCGATGTTCCGCGGCGCATGGAAAGCGCAGCGCCGCTGCATCGTTCCCGCCTCCAGCTTTTTCGAGTGGCGCAAGTCAGACAAGCAGCCCTTCGCCATCGCACTGGGCAACAGGGGGCCGATGGCTTTTGCGGGTCTGTGGGACGAGTGGACGCCGCAAGACGGTGCGCCGCTGCGGTCGTGCACCATCATCACCTGCGCGCCGAATACGCTTCTGGAGCCGATTCACGACCGCATGCCGGTCATCCTCGGTGAGGAAGACTGGGCCAAATGGCTCGGCGAACAGCCCGCGAATGACGACGAACTGAGAGCACTGCTGAAACCGTTCACCGCTGCACGCATGACACTGTGGAAGGTCGGCAAGGCAGTCGGCAGCGTCAGGAACCAGGGTGAGAATCTCATCGCGCCCCTGAAGGACTAACGCGCCTCGACGAACTTGCTGCGCAGCTCGTTGAGATGGGAAATCAATGCCGGCAATGCTGCCGCCGTTCTGGCCGAGAAACGCACTGAACTGGTCACGTTCTTCCAGCGCCAGCCAGATTCCCTCGACACTGAAATCGACGATCACCGGCGTTCCGGTGTCGGTGCGAACGCGGAAGGAAATCGAAAGCGGCGTGTGTCCGCTGTGATCAGCCGGATCGATCATGTTCGTTGCGACGATGAAGTCACCGGGGGCCCGCTCGCTCGAACCTGTCACCTGCAACGTCTGCCCCGCATATTTGTCGAAATAGGATTGATAGACCGCCACCGCATAGTCCTGGAATGCTGCGCCGAACGCATCCTTGTCGGCAGGAGACGCCGTGCGGCCATATTGGCCAAGGGTGAATACCGCGATGCGCTTCATGTCTGTGACGCCCAGCAGAAACGTCTGGAACTCATCGCGCCGCTGTGCCGCGCTGAGCTTGGTATCGTTGAGGATTTCCAGGCCCTTGTGGATGTTGTTCGCAACCAGCGCTTCGGCCGGGTTGGCAGTTACCTGGCCCAGCGCGGGCGAACCGAACAGAAAAAGTCCGACAATGAAAAGGCGCGCGAACGCGAGCAACCGTTTGGCCGGCGAGATGTGCATGTGATCCTGCTTTTTGGCGTTGCCAGGGAAGCGGCGCTTCAGCCGGGGCACGCTCTGCGGTTCGCACTATGACAGGCAATGCGCAGCAAAGCTAACGCCAATGACGAAGCTGCGGGCCGCCGCGCTCCAGCCTGTCTGCTGCCAGGCCGGAGCGGACGCGGCCCGTGATCAGCGCGATGCTCAGCACCGCAAGGCAGATCATCCCGCCGAGGATCAGCAACAGCGTGATCGCGTCGCCCATGTTGAGCACCTGATAGGCGCGATAGGTGCCGCCGAACAGCGAGGCGCGCAGCTTGGTGCAGCCAATCACTTCGAGGACGAAGGACCAGCCAAGGCCGGCCATCACGATCCAGCCCAGGCGCGGCATCAGCCACACCGCGCCGAGCCCGAAGCCGAGAATGAGCAGCGCGGGAAACACGCCGTCCTTCTCCACATAGGGCATGGCGAACAGCGGCATGGACGACAGCAGGACGAGGAACGTCCGCAGCAGCACGCCAGGCAGCGGATTGTGGAACGTGTGCGGATGACGCGCCGCAAGGCCGGTGTGTACCGCGGCGGCGACGGCATCGTAGTTCTGCGGCGTGCAGAACAGGATCAGCACGATGCGCCAGCCGTTCGACAGCGACACCGTCCGCCATAGCGGATGAAAATGCGCCGTCGCCACATTGTCCCAGACGATATGCTGGCGTGCGCTGGTCTCGGCAATGAGACCGGCGCCGGCGAGACCGAAGCGATCCGCCATCCAGCTGAACGCCGCGGCCGCGCGGGTCGCCAGCCAGACGGGCTTGTTCGTCACCTCCGCCTCGGCCGAAGCCGCGTCCAGCTTGAATCGCATCGGCAGCCGGTTGCCGAACGTCACCGTCGCAACCAGCAGCGCCAGCAGGAACGCGGCCGCCGTCGCCGATGCGGTCCATTCCAGCATCGGCTCGATGCTGAGCACCCGCCCGGTCACGAACAGGATGAAGGCCAGAAGCGCGCCGACGAGCCCGCCCGTCACGGCGAACAACAATCCGAAATTGGCCAGCATCACCGGATGCGTTGCGATCGGAATGTCCGTTTCCCAGCTCAATGTGGGTACGGGCTCCGCCTCGCTCTCATCAACAACGCGCAAGGGTGCCGGCATTTCGTTTCGCCTTGAAGTCGCAACGGACAGGATCGGATTGCGCGTCCGTCCGGCCATTGATTTGCGTCAACGCCATCATAGGCAAATGCCCGCATCAGTGGGAAGACTTCTTCGGTGCGCGGTCGCCGAACCACCAAACGATCGACGTCACGGCCGCGAATACGAGGCTGTCGGCGACGTAGGCACGGTCGATGTCGCCGGGCGACATGGCGAAGAACGCACAGGCGAGAAACGTGGTGAGACCGATCGTCAAGGCCGGACGCACCAGCGCGCGCGTCGCATTCACCCAGGGATAGGTCGCGCCGAGAGCGCCTTCCGCTGCAAAACTCGATGTCAGTCCGCTCCACGAACCCTGGTTTTCCGCAATATGTATTTCCTGTTCGGTTTCGGCGGCCTTGGCCTGCATCTGCAGCTTCTGCAGATCGAGCTCGTCGAGCCAGAGCGCATCGAACTGATGCCCCCGCAACAAATCCGGCTCGTCGGCGGAGAGCACCGTCGCGATGGCGCCGCTTTGCCACTTGATGCGCCGTTTCGACGGTTCGAAGGATGCGCCCCGGCTGAGCTTCAACAGGCCGGATTCACCTTCGATCATGATCGCGCGCGTATCGTCATAGGTCGCGCCGATCAGTCCGATGCGGCGCATGTCCTCATTGGCGATGCCTTCTGCGATCCACTCCGCGCCGCTGCGGGTCTTTCCCGCGCCGCGTCCGCCGAGGAAGAGCCATATTTTCCAGGCTCCGTCGGGTGCGATCTGTTCGTCGCGCGCATAGCGCTGCCAGTCGTTGAGCAGAAACTCGGCATCGTCGTCACTCAGGCTGTTCAGGAAGCTTCGCCTTGCCGGCCTGCTGAGGTTCACCAGATATTTGTTTCGCAAGCTTTTTTCGGACATCTTTCGGCTTTCTCGCCGCCTTTGTGGCGCGAATGGCATCGCTTTGAATTTTTGTATCAATCAGCTCGGCCAAGGTTTTTTGAATTGTACTCAGCGTGCGCGCATTCTTCAGAAACCGCTCGACTTCCAGCGGTTTTGCGGCTGCGGAATACTTCTCAACCGACTTAAGCTGCTTTTCGAGTTGTCTCGACAGCCGGTTCACCATTGTGTTGATCCACTCCATATCGATGTCTTCGGGTTTGATTTCGCGAAGCGTGTAGGCAACGTCATTCGCCTCCGCTTCGCTCAGTTCGAGCGTTTCGGCTGTTCGTGTCATCTTCGGATGCAATTGTTGGGATATAGCGCAATTGGTGATTTGACCAACTCGGTTCAAGAGCCGCCTCGGTTTTTACGAAAGAAATTTCAGAGAAAAATCCGGCGCGCAAACTTATCCAACAGCGTGACGCGATATGCGATGCGAGAGTCCGCGCTCTCTGCGGAAAAATTTTTGCGCGGCGTTGGATAAGATATCAGACAGCGAACCCGGCTTCCATCCTTCGACAAGCTCGGGATGAGGTCTGTGATTTTGGTTTTGAGGAGCCTTGATGTCACGTGACGTCAGAAATCAAAACTGTCCCTCATCCCGGCTTGTCGAAGGTCGAGGGACAATTCAGGCTCGCTGCAGCGAAGGATCTTACTGAGCGGGCATCACCAGCGCCGGCATGGGAAACCGACTCTCTGAACGCGCTACCGGCACCTTCGAGGGGTACGCGGCAACACCCAGACTCGCGACTCTGGTATGGAGCCAGGATTTTCTAAACGTGACGGGTGCCATCGCGTGTGAGCGCACGCTGAAGGGTTGGCGCCGCGAATGAAGCAAGATGAGGGTGTTGGGCCGGCCAACGGCGCATTGCTTCAAAGCCACATTACGGCGCTTTAAGCTTTGTGAACGATGCCCCTCGCGCGCCGCGTCTCAAAAATGTCCCGGGCGGCAAGCCTTGATTGTGCCGTAAATATGGGCGAGGTACCCGCCTCATGGCGCGCCAGCAACCGCAGAACCATCTTTCCGAGAATCTCGAGGCCCTGACGGAGCATTTCGCCCGCCGTCGCCGGATCTATGTGCCGTTGCTTTCGGTGCTGGCGATCTTCGTCGCCGTTCCGATGCTCATCTTCTTCATGCTGCCGACGATCCTTGCCCTGCTCGCGCCGCCACTCGACATGAGCAAGGACCTCTACACGGTGAACCGGCCCATCGCGTTCACGTTCCTCGATGCAAACGGCAACGAAGTCGGTCATCGCGGCGCGATCATCGGCAAGCGGCTGACGCTGGAAGAGATGCCGGCCTATGTCCCGGCCGCCTTCATCGCGATGGAAGACCGCAATTTCTACTCGCATCACGGGTTCGATCCGCGCGGGCTTCTGCGCGCGATCTGGACGAACTACCGCGCCGGCCATGTCGTGCAGGGCGGATCGACCATCACCCAGCAGACCGTCAAGATCGTCTTCCTCAGCCAGCAGCGCACGCTCAGCCGCAAGATCGACGAGCTGATGGACGCCGCCGAACTCGAAAATTCGCTGTCCAAGAAGCAGATCCTCGAACTCTATCTCAACCGCATCTATCTCGGCTCGGGCGCCTATGGCGTCGATGGCGCAGCGCATGTCTATTTCGGCAAGTCCGCGAAGGAGCTGACATTGCCGGAGGCCGCGATGCTGGCGACGCTGACGCGCGCGCCGTCCGCCTTCTCGCCGCGCCGCGATTTGCCAAAGGCGCAGGCCCGCGCCCAGATCGTTCTGCGCACCATGGTGGAGACCGGCGCGATCACGCAGGCCGACGCCGACGCCGCGAAAGCCAGCCCCGCCGTGATCAGCGACCGCACCAGCGTGGACTCGCGCAACTTCTATTTCGACACCGCGGCGGATGAAGCCAAGCGCCTTGTCACGCAGGCCGGCATCACGCCGGCCGGCGACCTTGTCGTGCACACGACGCTGGAGCCTGCGATCCAGGACGAAGCGCGCCTCGCGTCCAGCCGCACCATCAAGAAGAGCGGGCCCAAGGTGCACGCCAGTGAAGCCGCCGTCGTGGTGATGAAGCCGGACGGCGCGGTCGCTGCGCTTGTCGGCGGCACCGACTATGACGAGAGCACCTTCAACCGCGCGACGCAGGCGCATCGCCAACCGGGTTCCGCCTTCAAGCCCTTCGTCTACATGGCGGCGCTCGAAAGCGGGCTGACGCCGTGGGACACGCGCGATGACGAGCCGGTCGACATCAATGGCTGGACGCCGACCAATTTCGGCGGCCGCTCCTATGGCACGATGACGCTTGCCGACGCGCTGGCGCATTCGGTCAACACGATCACCGCGAACCTCGCCCAGGAAGTCGGCGTGAGCAATGTGGTGCAGGCGGCGCAGCGCTGCGGCATCGAATCGCCGCTGGCGGAGAACGCCTCGCTCGCGCTCGGCACCTCAGAAGTCACGCCGCTGGAGCTGACGCGCGCCTATGCCGTGTTCGCCAATGGCGGGCTCAAGGTCTATCCCTATTTCGTGAGCGCAGTCGAAGATGCGGGCGGGCACGTTCTGTATCAGCGCAAGCCGCCGGAGAATCCGGAGCGCATCGTGGCGAGCCATGTGAACCGCGATCTCGTCGCCATGCTCTATGGCGTCGTTACCGAAGGTACCGGACGCGGCGCGGCGATTGCCGGGCACGAGGCCGGCGGCAAGACCGGCACGACGCAGGATTTCCACGACGCCTGGTTCGTCGGCTTCACCCACGACTATGTGACGGCGGTATGGGTCGGCAACGACAATTCTTCGCCGATGAAATCGGTGACCGGCGGCTCGCTTCCGGCGACGATCTGGCATGCGGTGATGACGGTGGCGGAAAAGGGCCTGCCCTCCACGCCGCTCGACAAGTCCGAGCCGCAGGCGCCCGTCGATGAAGGCATCTTCGCCAGCGGCGACACCTACACGCCCTCGAACGGCGACGATGAAGCGGGCACCGGGCGCGCACAATATCCCGGTGAACAGGCCGAACAGCCGCCGCCGGAACAGCGCAGCGGCAGCCACGAGAATTTCTGGGACTGGCTCTTCAACCGCCGCGGCCGTGACCAGGGCGGCCAACCCGAGCCGCAAACGGACGGCAGCCAGGATTCGAACTGAGAGCGGGCATCAGCGAAAAAGGCGCCGGATCGCTCCGGCGCCTTTCGCATGCAACGCGAACCCGCGCGGCTGTCAGGGAATGAGAAGCCTCAGATCGACGAAGCTTATCAGCGCGCTCGCATGCACCGGCGCGGCGGCCAGAACGAACCAGGCGTTTCGCTGCAGATAGGAGAGCTGACCCGCGACCTGCACGACGCCATAGGTTGGGTCGGCCCAGATGTCCTGCGTCAGGTCGCCGGAAACTTCCTGGATGAAGCGGTTATTGTTGTTCGCAGAATTTGTACCTCCGAACCCGACCATCGGCTGAATGACGAGCGGCGATGTGACGTCGGTGAACGCATTGCGCTGGAAATACGCGCCGCCATAGTACAGGTCGAACTGGGTACCCTGCATCACCTGCCACTCGAATCCCGTCGTGAAGGCCGCTGATCGAACGAGCGAGGGACGCGCCGAGAATCCTCCCGGAATCGCGAACGGCTGGACAACCGCATCCGGTCCCAATCCGCCGATGTAACGGCCGCCGCCGTCGCTGAAGAAACCGTTTGCGACGAGATTGAAGTTTCGCGTCGCGTGCCAGCCAAGGCCGAGGCCGACACCGCCTGCCACGACGGCCGAGTGCACGAAATTGCCGCCCACCGTGGGCAGAATTGTCGTGTGAACGGTCGACAGCAGCCCGGTCAGCTCGGCATGGAAATTGTGCTCGCCATGGGGATCGGAATCGTACGCGATCTTGCCAATGACGTCCGGCGTCAGGTTGGGCGTGGAGGAATTGGAGCTTGCATCGAACTGAACGGCGAGCTGCGCGTTGAAGTCGAAGGGAAACGTGACTTCACCCTGGCCGGTGAACTGCTCCGGATTTTCAATGCCAATGCCCATCGCCCAATGGCTGTTGGGATGATAGGCAACGCGGACCTGCGCGGCGCGCGTCCATGTCAGGCCGGGCATGTAGTTGGGATCGACATTGCGGCCGAGGAAGACGTCGTAAGGATCCGGGCCAAGGCCGGTGCGGTTCGGCGTCAGCCAGCTATAGGCCTGGCCGAAGGTCAGCTCCCATCCGCCCCACGTCGCGTCCGCATAGGCGAGTTTCAACCTGGCGGTGTGCGAGTTGGCGGTTACGAAAACGTTTGCCGCGTCGTTGCCCAAAAAGTCCATCTCGGTATACGCGTCGACATGCACCGGACCGATGTCGGTCACCGCCTTCAGGTCAAATGTCGACGCCTGCGCCGTCAGCCGCACCTCGGACGTGTGTCCAGCGATTGTGTTGCTGAAGGGAATGACGAAGAAATTCGTTCCGATATTGCCGGTATTGGTGCTGTGGGCGATCGTCATCATGCTGAGCGTGGCGCCGGGATAGAACGAGACGCCGCCGATCCTGAAGGACAGCGCATTCGCTTCGCCCATGTGGTCGTCGGCGTAATACAGTCCCGCTTTCGAGCCATCGTCGCTGACCGTCAGCGCATGCGCGACGGGCGGACGCTCTGCGACGCGGGCAGTCCGCACCAGGCGCGGCTGCGCGACGCGCATCGGCTCGGCCTGTGTTGCAAGCGCGACTGTCGGCGCCGCCGCAGGCGCGGCTGGCGCGATGCTGGCCGCATCCTTCTGCGAGAGGATGCCCTTGGCGCGCAGAAGCTCCACAAGCCTGTCGCGTTGCTGTGCGGCCGGCGCGGCTTCGATGCTCAACGCATCGCTTTGCGAAATGACTCCCTTGGACTTGAGCAGATCGACCAGCGGATCGCCGTCGGCGAGCGCGGCGCCCGCCGTCAAGGCAAACGCAGTCCCCAACAACAGGCTGTTACGAATGTGACGAAATTTCATGAGTGCCCCTCCGGCGCTGAAATTCACCATTTAGTGAATCTATGGCGGTGCGGGCGTCAATGGCGAGCGATCGCCAAAACACTACATTTACAGCGTAATTTGTCTTTTTACTGGCCTGCGAGTCCGGAAAACCACGACCGTCACATTCGATTTATCATGCGATGAATTTCGAATTTCAGCGCGGACGCGAACAGCGCGTGTCCTGCCGGCAAACCCAAATCGGGTAATGCCACAGCAAAAGCGCCGGGCGGCGCCGCAATTGAGAGCGGGTTCTTTGACCCTGCCCCGATGCGCACCTACGCTGCGAACCGGCAAATAACTTTCATCCGCTGCTGGGGGGCTACGATGAAGAATTGGCTGTCTCATATCCTATTTGGAGTTTTGAGTGCCGCACTGCTGTTCGTCGCAGCGGGCGACAGCGCCACCGCGCATCGCGGCGGGCAGATCCGCCAATATTACATCGCCGCGGACGAACTCGACTGGGACTACATGCCGAGCGGCACGGACATGATGATGGGAATGCCCGGAATGCCGGCGACGGGCTACGCCAAGTTCTTCCTGCAGCGCGGGCCACACATGATCGGGCACGTCTATCACAAGGCGATCTACCGCGAATACACCGACGCGACGTTCAGGCATCTGAAACCGCGCAGCGCGGATGAAGCCTATCTCGGCATGCTCGGCCCGATCATTCGCGCAGAGGTCGGCGACACGATACAGATCACCTTCAGGAACAACGGCACGCATCCGTACAGCATGCATCCGCACGGCGTCCTGTATGAGAAAGCCTCGGAAGGCGCGCTCTACAATGATGGCGTGGCCGGTGGAGACAAGGGCGGCGACGTGGTCGCGCCCGGACACACCTACAACTATGTCTGGCAGGTTCCCGAGCGCGCAGGTCCGGGGCCTTCTGATCCCAGCTCGATCGTGTGGCTATATCATTCGCACGTCAACGAGCGGAAAGACGTAAATTCAGGACTGATCGGCGCCATCATCGTCACGCGACGCGGCATGGCGCGGCCGGACGGCACGCCGAAAGACGTGCAGCGCGAGTTCGTAAACCTGTACATGGTGTATGACGAGAGCCAGAGCTGGTTCATCGACTACAACATCAAGAAGTTCACCAGCGATCCCACGCATGTCGACCAGGGGCAGATCATCCAGAAGGATTTCGAAAACCATTTCGATTTCTTCCTGGGGCAAGGCACGGCGATCCAGAATTTCCGGCTGACGATCAACGGCTATCAATATGCGAACATGCCGATGATGACGATGAACAAGGGCCAGCATGTGCGCTGGTACCTGGTCACGCTGGGCGAGGCGTTCAATTTCCACACGCCCCACTGGCACGGCAACACCGTGCTGGTGAACGGACAGCGCACGGATGTCGTTGCGATCTCGCCGGCGCAGATGACGACGGCGGACATGGTGCCGGACGCTCCCGGAACATGGCTGTTCCATTGTCACGTGAGTGATCATATGGACGGCGGGATGGTGGCGCGCTATCAGGTCAATCCCTGACGAAACGCGTGCGGCGGGTTGCAGTTTCCGGGTTTGCCTTTCGCCGTAACACAAGCATGGATCGTTTTATGAAGCGCTGTCTCGCACTCGCCGCCGCCTTCACGCTCTTTGGACTCGCCGCCCATGCCGCGCCGCTGACCAAGATCCGCTTTGTCACGGACTGGAAAGCGCAGGCGGAGCATGGCGGCTTCTATGAAGCGCTGGCGGAGGGCCTTTATAAGAAGGCCGGCCTCGACGTGACGATCCTGGAGGGCGGGCCGGCAGTGAACGTGCCGCAGATGCTGGCGGGCGGCGCTGCCGATTTCGGGATCGGCTCGAACGGCTTCATCGCCTTCAACCTCGTCAAGGAGAATGGCGGCATCAAGGCGGTGATGGCGGTGTTCCAGAAGGACCCGCAGGTGCTGATCACCCATCCCAGGCCCGACGTGAAAAAGCTTGCCGACATGAAGGGCATGCCGATCATGATCTCGGACGCAGCGACCGTGGCGTGGTGGCCCTGGCTGCGCGCGAAGTACGGATTCAGCGACACGCAGATCCGCAAATACACGTTCAATCTCGCGCCGTTCCTCGTCGACCCCAAGGCGATCCAGGAAGGCTATCTGACGAGCGAGCCCTACACGATCGAGACGCAAGCCCATATCAAGCCGCAGGTGTTCCTGCTGTCCGACAATGGCTATCCCGGTTACGGCAACATGGTGCATGGTGCCGCAGAAATGGATCGATACGAATCCGAAGGCGGTGCAGGCGTTCGTGACCGCGACGCGCAACGGCTGGCTCGACTACCTGAACGGCGATCCGCGTCCCGGCAATGCGCTCATCAAGAAAGACAATCCGGAGATGAGCGATGCCTTGATCAAGCAGGCGATCGCCAAGATGAAGGCGTTCGGAATCGTGATGTCGGGCGATGCAACGACCCTCGGCCTCGGCACGATGACGGATGCGAAATGGAAGACGTTCTTCGACACGATGACGGCGGTCGGTCTTTATCCCAAGACGCTGCCCTACAAGAACGCCTACGACCTGCGCTTCATCCGCGGCGTGCCGCAGAATTTCCAGTAGCGCGCGGCAGGACCAAGCGCCGGCGCGCAGCGGCGTCTATGGCTGCGCCAGCGCCTGACGTGCCCGCTTCGGTGCGGGCTTGAGAAGCGCGCGGATCTTGTCCGCGTCCGCGGGCGTCGCCGGGTTGTAGATCATCATGTTGAGATCGGGCCGGCCGTCGACCGCGAACGCCGAAAATTCCATCGAGAGCGGCCCGGCAACGGGATGCTGCAGGACTTTTACGCCGTCGCCATGTCCCTGCACATCATTGTCGCGCCACATCGCTGCGAACTCGGGACTCGTCGCGCACAACTCATCGACCAGCGACTGCACGTTGCGCGCTGCGCCGGCGCGCGCCACATCGGCGCGAAACGACGCCACCACGAACCGCGCGACGTTCAGCCAGTTGGGCTGCAACGCGCGAACGTGCGAGTCCCGGAACATCATGCGCAGAACGTTGCGCTGTCCATCCGGCAGCGTGCCGTAGTCCGTGAGCACGACCGCGGCCGCCCTGTTCCATGCGATCACGTCCCATGTTGCCGTGCGGATGAAGGCGGGACTGTTCTCCAGCGTGTCGAGCACGCGCTGCAGGCGGGGCGTGATGCCGTCCGGCGCGCGATAGCGGACTTCTGGCGGGCGGCCCAGCGCGAGCAGGAACAAATGTTCGCGCTCCACGTCGGTCAACATCATGGCGCGCGCGATGCGATCGAGCACATCGGCGGACGGCGCGCCGCCGCGTCCCTGCTCCAGCCACGTGTACCAGGTAGCGCTGACATTGGCGCGTTGCGCGACTTCTTCGCGCCGAAGTCCCGGCGTCCTTCGCCGTGCCAGTGCAAAGCCGAACGCCGCGGGATCGAGTTTCGCGCGGCGATCCCTCAGATAATTTCCGAGCCGGTTCTCGTTCGCCATCCTGTTACCAATTATACCCGTATAAATTCACTACTTTACCCGAATAGACAGAGTACCAATATCCCGTCCGGCTGAACAGGGAGTGTTTCTCATGCGTGTATTCGTAACCGGTGCGGCAGGTTTTATCGGCACGGCGACCACCAGGGAATTGATCGCGCATGGGCACGAGGTGCTCGGCCTTGCCCGCTCTGACGCCAACGCCGACGCGCTCCAGAAAATGGGCGCCAAAGTCCATCGCGGCTCGCTCGAGGATCTCGACAGCCTGCGCAAGGGCGCAAAGGACACGGATGGCACGATCCATCTCGCGTTCATCCACGACTTCTCGAAGTTCATGGAGAACGGCCAGGTCGACAAGCGCGCCATCGAGGCGATGGGCGACGTGCTGGAAGGCACGAACAAGCCCTTCATCGTCACCTCGGGAACGGGTCTCCTCGCGCCGGGCGGAATCAGCACCGAAGATATCCGGCCCGAAGCCAACTCGTTTACTCCGCGCGTTTCCGAACAGGTCGGTCTTGCATTTGCATCACGCGGCGTGCGCGCGATGGCCATCCGTTTGCCGCAAGTGCATGGCGGTGACGGCGCGGCCGGCCTGATTACCTACCTCCTCGACCTGGCGCTCCAGGCCGGCGCCGTCGCCTATGTCGGAGACGGCAGCGCGCGCTGGCCGTCTGCGCACAGGCTGGACGTCGCGCGGCTTTACAGGCTCGCACTGGAGAAAGGCACAGCGAACGGCATCTATAACGCCGTTGCCGAAGAAGGTGTGCCGATGCTCCAGATCGCCGAGGTGCTTGGCCGTGCTCTCAAACTGCCTGTGATCTCGATCAAGGCGGAAGAGGCCGCCAAATATTACGGGCCGCTCGCGATGTTCGCGGGTCTCGACATTCCCGCGTCCAGCGCCAAGACGCAGGCCGAGTTGGGCTGGAAGCCCACGGAAATCGGTTTGATCGCAGACATCGGCCAACCGGACTATTTCAAGTCGAGGATTCCCGCTGCTGCGTCCACCAGCGCAGGGTGACGAATTGACGTAACGCCGGCCGATGCGGAGCGCATACGTTCATGGGCACATATGTAATCGCCGGCGGTAACAGCGGTATCGGCCTTGAGGCGGCGCGCCAAATCCTCGCCGAGGGGCACCGCGTCATCATCCTGGGGCGCGACCAGCGCAAAGGCGAGGAGGCGATCGCGTCCTTCGGCGCGGCGCGCGATCGCGCAACCTTCCTGTCGACGGATCTTTCGACCCATGACGGCGTCCGGGACGCGGCGCGGCGGATCAACGAGCTGACCGACCGGATCGACGGCGTGATGCACTCCGCGGCCGTGTTCGTCACGACGGACGTCAGGACCGTAGACGGGCTCACGCTTTTCTTCGCGCTGAGCTATCTCAGCCGTTATCACCTGACCCAGCTCCTGTTGCCGAAACTTCTTCTGGCCGAGCGGCCCCGGGTGGTCATGCTCACGGCGACTCTCAATGAAGTCCCCAAACTTGATCCGACGCTGTTTCCCTATTTCAAGGGATTCAATTTCTGGACGATGCTCTATCAGATCAACGGCGCGTGCCTGTATTACGCGGACTATCTGACCAGGACGCATCCAAAGATCTTCGCGGGCTGCGTGTCTCCCGGCTTTGCGCGAACCGGCATATTCCGCGACGCGCCATGGTTCATGAAAGTCTTTGTCGCACTGACCGCCCCGTTCACGGCAAACAGCGTCGAAACCGGCGCGCACAATGCCGTTGAGGCCATCCTGAGGGGCGAGGGAACGTCAGCCTTCAACTGGAACAAGCCCGGCGACTTTCAACAAAAGTTCGCCATCAGCGTCGATCCCGCGATTCAGAAAGCGGTCATGGACGCGTCGCGCGAAGTCACCGGAGTTTAGTCGGGTACAAAGCGATCGACGACGATCGGTATCGCACGCTTTGCAGGCCGCGCGCGAACCGCCCGGTCCCGCGCAAGCAGTAAAATATGCTGCCGGATCACAGAGATGGTCGACACGCGGCGAAAGCCGGATGCCGGACTGACGGCTCTGCTCGAACCGGAGTATAGTGAAAGCTGTTGTTCGCATGTTCGGGAGCGACGCATCCCGACAAATGCGCAAAATCAGCGGAGGTCGGGATGACACCGAACACAGCACGCCAGCGCGCATCGTCGCCCGCAAAATTTCATTGCGCTGCCATCTTCGCAGGATTGATGTTGTGTTCCGCTCCGGCTTTGGCCCAGGTCGCAACCTGCCCGGTCAGCGCAGACGGCTCTGGCATGTGCAAATCGGAGGGCAATGTGAGCTGCTCGCCGCCCGTCGGCGGGCGTTGCTACAGCACCCACACGCACAGCGAATGGACGTGCATCTGCGCAACGTCGAAGCCTGTCACGATGACGGCGCCGATGGACAGCATGGCTCCCGTGCAACCCGAAAGTCACGCCGGATCGAGCAACGCGCTTCTGCAGATCGAGGGCGTCTCTGGTGAATCGAAAGAGGAAGGCCATTCCGGCTGGATCGCGCTGACGAGCTTTTCGTGGGGATCCTCGAGTCCCGGAAGAGGCGAATCCGGAATGGGCGCCCGCTCCGGCGAGAGCACCAACCGGCTCACGATCGTCAAGTATGTCGACGCCACGAGCCCTACCCTTATGAGCGCTTCAACGCATGGGAAGCATTATTCCGAGGTCATGCTCGCCATCCGCAAGGCGGGACGCAAGGACGATCGTGGTCCAGCGGTCTATCTCAACTATGTGCTGCACGATGTAATGGTATCGAGCGTCCACATGAGCAGCGGCGGCGACCGTCCGACCGAGTCCGTCACATTCAGTTTCACCAAGATGGACGTGAAAACCGAAAATGGTGGAACGGACCGCGGCGGCATTTCGCCGAACGAGCTGCCGCCGCCGGGCATGCACGCGGCGCCAGCGACGACAAATCCGATGCTGCCGCCTCCGGGTCCCGGCCGGGTGAATCCGTAGTTCCGGCGAACATTGATCGGGTCGGGCGTCATGCAGCATCGCTTGCCACTGGCATTCGCCGTTCTGGCTCTCCTGCTGTCAGCGCCGGCCACGTCTGACCCGGCCGCGGCACCGGCAAACGGTTTGAAAAGAACCGTCGCCGTCTACCAGTTCGATACCTCGGCGGCCGCCGGTGCAACGACGCCCGACGCGCTCATCGAGATGCTCACCGATGCGCTCGTCAAGGACGGGCGCTTCGTGGTGGTCGAACGCGCGGACCTCTCGAACATCGCAACCGAGCAAACGCTCGGCGGCCAGGCTTCGACGACGGCGGAAACCGCCGCCGGAGCCGGACAAATGATCGGCGCGAGCCTCATCATCAACGGCACGGTCACGAAGTTCGAGCCCAACGCCGGCGCCAACAACCTTGCGATCGGCGGCCTTCCGGTCGGCGCGTCGCTGAGCAATGGCCACGCCGTGATCGCCATCGCGCTGAGAGTGATCGATTCCACCACCGGCCAGGTGCTGACCACGGTGAAGGCGCAAGGGACCGCTTCGAGCAGCGCAATGGGCGTATCGGGCAGCAACACAAGCGGTGCTGCCGTCTCGTTCGACACGATGAAGAACACGCCGCTTGGCAAGGCAGCCGAAGACGCCATCGACCGCGCGGTTCCGCAGATCGCGCTCGCCGCCGGCAATACTCCCTGGACGGCGCTCGTCATCGAGGTCGACGATGGAAAAGTCTACGTGAACGCAGGCAGCGACCAGAACCTGCAGGCGGGCGCCGTCCTGCATGTTCGACGCAAGACCAAGTCGCTCGTCGATCCGGGTACCGGCGTCGTGCTCGACACCCTGTTTTCGGATGTCGGCACCATCCGCATCGACGCCGTTCGGCCAAAAACCTCGACCGCCGACATCATCGACGGCGGAGCGCCCATTCGCGGCGATCTGCTGCAGTTGAACTAGCCACCGGAATTGCGCGCCGCTGCTCGTCATCGTCCGGTCGAACGCAGGCCCTCTTCCGCCCGCGCGCCAAATAGGACCTGACGCGCGGCAGCCTGTGTCCACCCGATAAGTCGCGTGGCTATGCCGGTACGCAGATCAGTCTGACGGCGTCCTCGCCGACGCGATCGCTCGCCACGAGGCGGAGCGGCGGCCGGCGGTCTGCGAAGAACGGCGTGCCGCGACCAAGCACGAACGGACGGAAGTAGAGCCGGTACTCATCGATAAGCCCGAGTTCGGTCAGGCTTCCCGCCAGGGCGGGTCCGGCAACGGCAATTTCGCCGGCGAGCGTGGACTTCAATCGTCGGATTGCCGCCTCGAGGTCGTCGCCGACAAGCGCCGCGTTGGGTCCGACCGACTTCAACGAGCGCGACACGACCCATTTCGGGTGGTGCCGCCACGCTGCCGCAAACTCGCGTTCCTCGGCGTCCCACTCAGGATGATCTTCGTCCCAATAACGCAAGATCTCGTACACGCGCCTGCCGTACAAACCGCCGGCCAGGCTGCGCTCATGCTCACAGAAGTGGCGAAAGAGCATCGGGCCAGGCGGCGGAATCTCCGTGTGGTCGACATAGCCGTCAAGAGACTGCGACAAACCGAAGACGAGCTTCGCCATGCCAGGAACTCTCCGCGAGAAGGGCCGCCAGAATAACGTGGGCTGCAAAAACGCGAAAGCACGTTGCGCACAAGCTGCGCGCCCAACCGCGGAGATTCAATTTTGTGCCCTTCGGCGCAAAAATGTCATGCGGCAGAACATCTACGACGCGACGAGTTCGTCGCAGGTAACCACCAGCCAAGGCGTCAGAAGGAGGTGTGGCGGGTGCCGAGGCTGTCAGCCTCCCGGCAGAGTCGCCTGGCGAGACTGGTCAACTTTCTGTTTCAAGGCATTTACGCTCTTGTCATCCGCCGCGTCCCACTGGCTTTGCTTGGCGCAAACCTTCTGCGTGAAATGCGATCCCGTGATGTGTTCGTTCTTGCAAATTATTGGGTCGCTGTCGCTCGCAGGAGCCGATGGCGCTGCCGCAGGAACGGTCGTCGCGGTTGACGGACTATTCGAGGAATCCTCCGCTTGAGCGGCATGGCTCGCGATTGCAAAGCCAACAAGAAAGGACATGGTCAGTGCGCGCATCATATCCCCGGTTTCGAAGTAAGATGTCGTTTAAGCGCTATGGATCAAACAGCCGAACACGGACCGACGCAATGACAATTGCGAGCGTTCTGCTCAAATTCGCCTGGCTGGTCCCGCTACACGGGCAACTGCCAGCCATTTCCATACCTTAGCAGCATATGGCGCACGCAGACTCTCCTTGTCACCTAACGCCCGCATTCGCCGCTCATGTCAGGAAGCATCCGGAGGGTTCACGCTCCACCCCAAGCGGACGGCGGCAGGAACATGCAAAACGAGCGATGGTCGCCTCACGTTCCGACGTTTTCCGGCGCGCTCCTTGTCATGCAATACGTCCGATGCATTTCGGGGGTAATGCAGGTGGGCGATCAGACGGGCGCACCGGCACGGACATGGCAAGTCCTCCTTCTGGGCGGGCCATCCGGGACGGGAAAAACAGCGGTAAGCTATCGCCTCGCCAAGCACTATGGCGTCGGCATTACCGAAGTCGACGACTTCCATGCCCTGCTTGAGCGGATGGCTACCTCGGAACAACTTGCCGCCATTTCGCCGTGGAAAACGAATGCGGCGTTTGAACAAATTTCGGCTGCGGAAATCTTGACGCACCTGCTGGAGGTCGGTCGAACCATGGCATCAGGACTCGATGCCGTGATTGGCAATCGTCTTGAAGCACAGGTGCCGGTCGTGTTGGAGGGAGACTTCATTGATCCATCTCTCGCCGCGCAAGCGAGCTTTTCAGGCCACAGGAACGACCGACGGGTTCGTGCGGTCTTTCTCTACGAGCCAGACGAGGAGAAGTTGCTCAACAATAATCTATTGCGCGAACCGGAACGCGGCCCGCAGACCAAGCGAGCTAAAGTCAGTTGGTTGCACGGCCAGTGGCTCAAACGCGAAGCTGAGCGGCTTGGCTTACCGGTCATCGCCGCGCGTCCGTGGGAAACCGTTCTTGAACGCACGATAGCGGCTGCGTCGTGACTTCCTGACTGCGGATGACCGCTTTCCACCCAAAGCGGACCTTGGCGCTCTCTCATTTGTGAAGCGGCTGGAATTGGTCTTCCGAGTTGACCAGTTGCCATCGTCCCGCGCGCAAGACAAACACGTCGGTAAAGATCAATCGTCCGCTCGGCAGAGCGCTGCCAACAGGTCGCGTGTCGGTTTCCTGGCCCTGCGCAGTTGCGGTGTTTCCGAAGAACCGAACGTGGACGTAGTCAAGGTGCGCATTCGGGCTTCTGTTTGCTGGTGTGAAAAACGCCACCGCATCCGCCTTATGGCCGACAGTGCCGTCCGGAAACACGCCGACATAGTCTTCAGCCAATATGCGTCGAGCCACCGAAGGATCGCCCGAAACTTCCGCCGCTACCCAGGCGGCCTCACTGCCTGCGATGTACTTCTCTGCGTGACGCTGGGTATACGCAGCGGCCGACGCCGAAATACAAACGATTGAGATTGCCGCTGGCACCAAAGATCGACCAAGTCCCATCGTTCCAGTCCCCGTTCTAGCGTCTCACCAATTCGCAACCTTAGCGGACAAGCGAAATCGGGATCGTCCCGCACTGCACCAAATTGCGCGCGATTCGATGTTGCATTTTTGAAACATGTGCCGACAAGCGTCTTCAGTTGGCTGGACGAATTCCGATTTGAGCGCAATATTCGAATGAATTTACAATCTAAACAGTAACAAAAAAAGGAACACGATCAGGGAGACTTTAGATGGCATCTTTGACAGCGCGTGGCTTATCCAAGAGTGCGGCCCTCACCTCCTTCCTACTAGTTTCGACGAGCCTAACGGCACCTGCCTACAGCCAGATCGAGACTGTTATCGTCACGGCCGAAAAAAAGGTCGAAGACATCCAGACTGTGCCGATCGCTGTTACAGCGTTCTCGAGCCAGGACCTGAAGTCCCACCAGATCATCGAGTTCAAGGATCTGGTCTTCGCTACTCCAAACGTCACTTACTCGAAAACGAATTTCACGGGCGCCGACTTCCAGATTCGCGGCATCGGCATCGTCGCCGTCGCAGGTGACGCGGAAGCAGGCGTCGCGGTCCATGAGAATGAAGTCTATCTCGCCGATCCTCCTCTCGCCGACGCGAATTTTTACGATCTGGAACAAATTGCGGTTCTGCGCGGTCCCCAGAGCACGCTGTACGGACGCGGCGCCACAGGCGGCACGATAAATGTGATCACCGCAAAGCCGGACCTCGATGCCTATTCCGGCAATGGCGATTTCAGTTACGGCAATTTCAACGAGATCGAAACGAAGGCGATGGTGAATATCCCCATCATCGACGGCGAACTGGCGATACGTCTGGCAGGGGACTACCAGCGGCATGACGGCTTTGCCTTGAATATCGCCGACGGCAAACACATCAATAGTGAAAACACCTATTCCTATCGCGGCAGTGTCCGATGGGAACCCTCGGACGAGACCACTGTCGATCTTGTCGCGACTTTCAGCAAAGAGAACGACAGCAAGATGCGCGCGCAGAAGCAACTCTGCACGCGCGATCCAACCGGTATCCTTGGATGTCTGCCGGGATCGGCCGGCACCGAAGCGCTCAACGTCAACGCCCAATTCACCAATACGATTGCGAGCGAGCAGGGATTGGCCAATGCGTTTGGCAGCCCGCTGTTCGGAGCTGCTTGGCCTGTTTGACCTGACGCAGCCGGCCGCCGTTGCGCCGGGCAATTCGAACCCAGCGGATTTTCGACAGGTCAACACGGACTTTGACCCGATCTATCGCGCGCAGGAGACGTTCATCTCGCTGAACGTCAAGCAGAAGATCAACTCGTGGCTCAACGCCACGGTGGTCGCCGGTTATGAGGACCACAGCACCTTCTCGCAGGAAAGCTACAACAACATCGGCGTCACGCCGCTGAATCAAGCGCGTCTCGGTCAATATTCGCTTGCATCCTAGCGTTCAACGGCACGGCGCTCGGCACGCTCGATCAAATTTTGTCCGGCGTGTACAACGCCGCATTCCTGCCGGCTACAGCGTTCCGTTCAGTCCTGCATATGCTGCGCTGTACGCGCCGTACTTCTCACATCCGGGAACGCTGCCGGAATCGCTGATCACTCCGACCGGAATCGGCCTGACAAGCGGCAATATCCTGACCTATTCGCCGAACCAGACGGTTTACGATCAGTCTGATGGATATACGAAGCAATACTCCGCCGAGTTGCGCTTCCAATCCAATTTCGAAGGACCGTTCAACTTCCTCTTCGCCGGATACTATCTGCGCACGAGCGGAAATGGCGACTACTACGTCCCTGGCAACGTGATTGATTATCCCGGCATCGTGCTCGGTGCACTCCTCGGCGGCCTGAAGGCACCTGGCCTATGCGGTACAACAGGCTGCATTCTGGGCCCGAGCTACTATCACAACTTTGGTCGCAACCTCGATCTTGAGTTGAAGGCGATGTTCGGTGAGGTATATTACGACATCATTCCGGATGAGTTGAAGCTGACCTTGGGCGCACGCTTCACCGACGATCACAAATCGGAAAATGACCGCATCGCGATTTGTCAGCGGTCTGATCCCGATCGGAAGCCAGAACGAAAACGCAGGCGCTTGCTGACGCTGGTGGCCAAGGACAGGTCGACTTCGATCCGTTCACGCCGGGCCAGCAACTCTACCAGAGCCTGGGCAAGTCTTTCGACAAATGGACCGGACGTGCGGTGCTGAACTGGACACCCAAACTCGATTTTTCCGACCAGACGACCGTCTATGGGAGCTACTCGCGCGGCTACAAGTCCGGCGGCTTCAATCCCGGCGTGCAATCCGACATCACGGCAGGGATCGTGACGGCCTTCGCTCCGGAAGGCGTGGACGCCTTCGAGGTCGGAGCGAAAAACATGTTCCTCGACGGCACGCTGCAGGCCAATCTCGACGCCTGGTACTACAATTACGAGGGCATGCAGGTCTCGGCGATCATCCAGAACACCTCGGTCAATTCGAACATCAATGCCCGCATGTGGGGCGCCGAAGGCGAGTTCATCTGGGCGCCGGATGACAACTGGACCTTCAATGCGAACTTCGGTCACACGAATTCGTCACTCGGAAACACGCTCCTGGTTGATCCGCGTGACCCAACGGCTGGAAGGTCCGACACGGTCCTGATCAAGGATGCGACCGCGACGGGCGGTGCTGGCCAGAACTGTGTCGTCTATCGTACGGCCACCGCCATCATTTGCGACCCCTGCCGATGCCGGCATTTCGGGTTACTTTGCTCCTGTGGGCGGTGAAACTGCATTGGCGGGGCCGGTATCCCGCTTGCCAATTTTGGAATGTGCGTGATCGATCCGACGACAACAAGTGGTCTGGCCACGTTGACGGCCCTGATGCCGCTGGCTTCTCACTGCATGATCCCTTGTTGCCTGGGGCTAATGACAACTCCGGTGGCGCGCGGCAAACAGCTCAAGGGCAATGAAGTCCCGAACACGCCGCCCTGGACCCTCGCAATCGGCGCGCAATACCAGTGGAAACTTGACGGCGGCTACAGCCTTGTCCCGCGGATCGATTTCTACTGGCAGGACAGCATGTGGGGCCGGGTATTCGAAGACGGCGCCGACCGCATAAAGCCATTCGAGCAGGTCAACATGCAGCTCACGTTCAACGGCCGCGACAACAACTTTTTCATGCAGGCGTTCGTGAAGAACCTGACGGACTCGCATGCCATTACGGGCGAATACCTCACAAGCTCCACATCAGCGCTGTATACCAACGCGTTTCTGGTCGACCCGCGGACCTTTGGTTTCCGGATCGGAGCAAAATGGTGAGCTAGAAGGAAAACCCTGGAAAAGAGCGCCGGCTTCGGCGCTCTTTTTTTTGGCGCGGCTCTCACGTCGCGGCTACGCCAATCGTTACAGCTTCCATTTTCCAAATTTCGCCGCAGGCATGAGTGGCGGTTGCGATTTTGACGATTGACGGTGCGGTCGTGCTGCATCAGCGTCCGGCTCCGATGCGTGGGTCCCGCCGACTGGGACCAATTCATGAGACTATTTCATAACCACATGCCGCTCTTAGCGGTTAAACACAATAATGTTTGGGTCTATAGGTATCGAAGTCAGATCGAAAGGTGATGCCATGGAACTCAAACCCAACGGTTCTCAGCCCTCCATCAAGGGACCTGCAGAAAACTTCACAGGCACTGTGCGCATCGACCCGCTGTTTCAGTCGCCTGGACCGGCGCGATTCAGCGGTGCTCTGGTCACGTTCGAGCCTGGCGCGCGCTCTGCCTGGCACACGCATCCCTGTGGTCAGACACTGATCGTCACTGCCGGACTTGGTTGGACGCAATGTGAAGGTGAAGCGAAGGTCGAGATCCGTCCCGGCGATGTCGTCACCTGCCCGGCAAACAAGAAACATTGGCACGGCGCGACGCCAACAACCGCTATGTCGCACATCGCCATTCAGGAATCCAAGGACGGCAAGGCAGTCGAGTGGCTCGAGAAGGTCACCGACGAACAATATCTCGGCTGAAAGAGCTGCCACCGCGAACAATTAAGGTGACCATCATGAAAAAAAAAGAAGTCGTCGTCGTCATCGGTCCCGGTCAAATCGGCCAAGCGATCGCGCGCCGTGTCAGCTTCGGCAAACATGTGCTGCTTGCCGACCAACGCGAGGACAACGCCAAGGCGGCGGCTGAGGTTCTCGGAAATGCCGGTTACGACGTGAGCACCGCTTCGGTCGATGTATCGTCGCGCGAAGCGGTTCAGTCGCTGGCGCATGCGGCGGTCGAGCTGGGCGACATGACCGGACTAATTCACGCGGCAGGCGTTTCGCCTTCGCAGGCCGCGCCCCAGACCATCCTCAATGTCGATCTTTATGGCACCGCGCTCGTGCTCGAGATATTCGGCGGCGTCATCGCAGAGGGAGGCGCCGGGGTGGTCATTGCCTCGCAGTCGGGGCACCGCCTGCCCGCGCTGACGGCCGAACAAAACAAGGCGCTGGCGACAACTCCGGTCGAGGACCTCTTGCAGCTGGACTTCCTGCAACCAGATCAGGTGAAGGATTCGCTGCATGCCTATCAGCTTGCGAAGCGCGGCAACTCGCTGCGCGTGATGGCAGAAGCCGTGCGGTGGGCCAAACGCGGCGCGCGGATCAACACCATAAGCCCGGGCATCATCATCACGCCGCTCGCAAAGGACGAGCTCAGCGGACCGCGCGGCGCGGGCTATCGGCGCATGATCGAATTGTCACCCGTCGGGCGGGCCGGCACGCCCGATGAAGTGGGAGCGGTCGGCGCGCTTCTCATGGGACCCGACGGAGCGTTCATCACCGGCAGCGATTTCCTGATGGATGGCGGTGTGACCGCTTCGTATTGGTATGGCGAGCTGGCGCCCACGTCGTGATACTGCTCACCTGCGTGGCGTGCGCTTCGTGAACACCCCAGACGAATGTCCGCTTTCAGCCCCAACGAACATTCGTCCACGTCCCAACTTGGTACAGAGCCACTGTGGACGCATGAACCACAGATGAACGGCGGCATCACACCGAGTTCAGCGTCGACCTCCAATCATTTTCTCGCGAAAATAGTTGAGAGGACGCTCGAGATGACCAGGAAGATCTATGCACTTAATGGACAGTATGAGAGCCCAAAGATTTTGCGCTTCGCACGCAATCAGGTTGAAGCGGGAATCTCTCACCTGCCGTGGGAAGGGCGGCTGCAACCGCTACGTCCCATTTCTCGGGACATTGCGGTTGCACTGAGCGTTGTCTCCACAATGGCCGCAGCCTGCTTCTTGGTTTGAACCGCGCGCGTGCGCTGGCGGCCCGAATCGGAAGTCGATGCATCTGAACCAGAAACGTGCCTGCCCAAAACTCGCTCAAGGCAGCGTGGTTGTCAGAGTGGCAAAGACGCTGCGTCCCGGCTGTGTCCAGAAAAGGTTATTGCCGGCGCCCACCGTCTGGCCGGCAATGTTGATGATCTTGGTTTGATCGGTCAGATTGTTGATCTCCAGCTTGATCCACGTGTCGCGCAGACCCGTGAATTCGGAGAGGTTGTAGTCGAGCGCGGCGTCGACGGTGAAGACAGCCGGAAGCCCGTCACCGATGCGCGGGCCGACGAACCTTCCGATGATCGAGCCATAGAAGCCATAATTGTCGTAGATCCCGCCAACCGCATAGGTCGATTGCGGTGCGTTGGAGATCCACTGGCCGGTGCCGTTTTGCTTGGCGCTATTGAGCGAGCCGTTGGCATAAAGGCTGACGCCGTAACCAATCTTGTAGGTCACATCGCCCTCAAGACCCTTGTAGGTGACGCCGCCGAGATTCGTGCAGTTCTCGTTCGCGCCGACAACCACGCAATGGATGAAATTGTTGAATGTGATGTAGTACGCGTCTGCAGATGCTGCCAGATCGTCTAACTGGATCTGCGTGCCGGCCTGATAGTTCCACGTGCGATCTGGCGAAAACTTTGCGGAGCCGCCGGTTTCAAAGAAATTCTCATTCGGCGCCAGGAATCCTTCCGCGGCCTGCGCATAAGCCGTCCAGTTCGGCTGGAATGCATAGTGCGCTTCGAAGGACGGCAGCAAGGCATCCCATTTGTTGTCGTAGGCTTGCGGCACGCCCGACTTGACGTTCACGGCGGCGTTGACGTTGCGGTCGAAATATGACCAGCGAACGCCGGGGGTCAGCGTCAGATTATCGATCGGCGTCAGATCAAATTGAAGATAGGGCTGAATGGTCGTCAGGGTCTGATGCAGATTGCGATCCGTCGGAACGCCCGTTACCGGATCGAAGGGCGCGCCGGTATCTGTGTTGAAGTTGAAGGGTTGACCCGGCTGGCTCATGTCCACTTCGAATAGCGACCGGACGTTTCTCTGGCGGTCGTACCAGACACCGAACTTCACATCGCCGAACGAAAAATCCTTGTTGAAGCGCGTGATCGTCCCGATCGAGCGATAGTCGTTCGTCAGGATCTGTCCCGGCACATCATTGGGGAAAAAGACGCCGCTGGCACAGGTGGGATTCGTCGGGGCGGTCGTGCCGACGCAGGTGCCGTTGGAAAACTCGCCGTTGGGATCCTCGCCGTTGAAACCGCGATGATAGTAGGCGTAGGTGTAGACCTTGCTGTCCACCGACCAGCCCTCACCGAAGTCGTGCTGCAGATCGAAGAACTCGAAGTCAGTCGTGATCTTGTCGAAATTGAAGCCGAAATAGTTCTGCTGTGTGGGATCCCTGCCCAGCGCGAAATTCGGACCGTTCGCTGCGATTTCCGGCGCCGTGGCACCCAGAGAAATGAACTGATGGACGTGATTGACGGAGGTCACGAAGGCAAGAGTGGTTTGAGAATCGATCGGCTGAACCACCTTGAGAAAGATGTCCTTGCGATCGACGCCCATATTCGTCAGGTAGCCGTCGCTTGCGAGACCCTCGGCGTCCAGAAACAGGCGAGTTCCGCCGGTGCTATCGATCGATCCGCTGTCGAGCTGGACGCCGCCGAGAAGCGTGTTGAAGCTGCCATAGCTGATGAAAGGCGACACGCCGAATGAATCGGCCGGCGCCTTGGAGAGAAGCGAAACGGTGCCGCCGAAGGTCGCATTGCCGATCGTTGCCGCCGTCCCGGGGCCGCGGTCGACACTGATCAAGCCCAGATCATGGGCCATGAAGTAGGACGTCGAGTGGTGGGTGAAATCGTTGGCGTCCTGGAAGGGAATGCCGTCGAAGGTGACGTTGAACTGGCCGTCCTGAAACCCTCGGATACTGATATTCTGACTTTCCGCAAGGCCCGGACCGTTCGGCGCGGTGTCGAAAACGCTTGGCGTGAACTTGATCGCTTCGTCGTAATTGCCCGACAGTGGAAAATTCTTTTCGAGGAAATCCTGGCTGATCACCGATGTCGGCTGGACCGCATCCAACGGAGCTAGCGTGGGCGCTGCCGCGGCGGCGGTATTCTCAGTCCGCGCTGCAGTTACGACGATGGTCTCTATGGGAACAGTTTGGCCGTACGCGGACGCCGGTGCCAGCAATACCGTCCCGAGCAATATGAGCCGCCCGAAGGAAATCAGGCAGCTCTTGTCCGTATGAAAATTTGTCATCATGGCCCCGCGAATGAGCGAGGACCGGTAGTGCAATGCGATGACATATTCGTGTCACCGATTATGCCTCCGCGCGGAGTTGATAAATCTAACAAAATCCCAATTTAGCCGTGCGAGTGTAAACAATTGAAATCCGGATCACGGGTTTCGTCCGCGAGATCCCTTGACAGCGATGTAGCCGTCCAACCCTTCGCCTTTTTTTGCTGCAACCCTTCTGGAGCGCAGACGCTTCGGCGTCACCCGCGATCGTCATGTGCTCGGATACGTTTTCAGGCCAACGACCGCTTTGCGCCCAAGGCGAAAGTTAGTCCTTCGTCTTCGCAGCGATTGCGGCGGAGCGATGAACTTGGCAAGTACTTCCGAAGCGAGTACCAGCCAAAACGCAACGGAGATTGTGTGTCTGCTTCAGACCCTATCGTTTCTGCCATCGAGTCCTATGTCCATGCCGGCGAGTTGGCCGGAGCGGCGACGCTCGTGTGGCGCGACGGCCATGTGGTGCAGACGGGATGCGCCGGCTGGCGGGACGTCGAGGCCGGGCTGCCCGTCGAACGCGACACGCTGTTTCGCATCGCCTCCATGACCAAGCCTGTCACATCGGCCATCGCGCTGATGTTGCTCGAAGAGGGACGCTTCGCGCTGCACGATCCGATTTCACGCTGGGCGCCGGAATTCAAAGACGTGCGGGTCCTCCGCTCCCCGGACGGACCGCTGGACGACACCGACGCAGCGGAGCGGCCGATCACCTTTGAAGACCTTCTGACGCACAGGTCCGGCCTGACCTATGGCGACTTTCACACCGGTCCCATCGCCAAGGCTTATGCCGATGCGCTTGGCGGAGATATCGACACCACGGTATCGCCCGCCGACTGGATTGCCGGACTGGCGAGGCTTCCGCTGATCGACCAGCCCGGCGCCGGGTTCCACTATGGCCACTCGACAGACCTTCTCGGACAACTCATCGCGCGGATCGAAGACGCTCCGCTTGGCGCGGTGTTCGAACGGCGATTGTTCGCGCCGCTGGGGATGAAGGACACCGGCTTCACGGTGCCGAAAGCCGAACAGCATCGCCGGGCAAAGCTGTACGGCTTCGATGACGCCGAAAAACTCACCGCGCGTCTGACGGCGGCGGGCGGCTCGACCATGCCCGAACGGCCCGACGACATGGAATACGTCTCTGCCGGTCAGGGATTGTGGTCGACCGTCGATGACTATCTGGCATTCGCCAGAATGTTCGTCGGAGCAGGCGAAGTCGACGGCAGGCGATTGCTCAGACCGCAGACACTCGCCCTCATGACCACCAACCGCTTGAGTGAGAGACAGCGAGCCGGAGCGACAATGTTCGGCATGCCCGTCTTCGCGCAAGGCAACGGCTTCGGCCTGGGCGTCGCCGTTGTGACCGATCCCGCAACGGCGTCGCCACTGCGCGGCCGCGGCGGCGTGGGAACCGTCAGTTGGCCGGGCGCGTTCGGGGGCTGGTGGCAGGCGGATCCGACAGACCGTTCGGTGATGATCTTTCTGGCTCACAACATCGTCGAGCCGGAGCAACTGACCCGCGGCGTTGGTCTTGGCGTATTTGGAGCGATCCTGGAGTTCCACGCCCTCGCATCGTCCCCGCCGCGCTGACGGCTTTCGGTCCTTTCGCGCGTCGGATGCTGCGCCGTCACTGCAGCGCGGACCCTTTTTTGCGACCTCAATGCCAATTTTTGTCAACTATATTTGACATAGTGTATATAATATAGTACATAGTGTCGAGTATTCTATGCAGACGAGGAAGATTGCCATGTCCTTTCGCGAAAAAACTGCCTGGATATCAATGCTCTCGATGCTCGGCATCTACGGCATTTATTTCTGGTCGGTCGTGCAGGCAGGACCGCACGCTGGCGGATTTCACTTCGGGGGGCTGCTCGCAACGGTCGTCGCGCTTGTGATCGTGCAAGTTGCGGTGACGATCGTGGTGGCCATTTTCTCGCCCCGCGAAGCGAGCGCGCCACGCGACGAGCGCGACAAACTGATCGAACTCAGAGCGATACGGGTCGCCTATGCAGGACTCGCAACGAGCGTCGCGCTTGCCTGTTTTTTTGGCGCATTCACTCCGCCGATCGTTTTCAACACGAACGCCCTGCTCTTCATTCTTGTTACGGCCGAAATCATGCGCTCGGCCTGTCAGGTCATCCAGTACCGGCGCGGCGCCTGACATGGGCGTGATACGCAACGAAATCAGGCGCCTGCGGTTCGAGCACGGAGAGATGACCCAGCAGGAGCTGGCGGAAAAAATCGGCGTCACCCGCCAGACCGTCAACGCGATTGAACTGGGAAAATACTCGCCGTCGCTGGAAGCGGCATTCCGAATCTCCGTCGTGTTCGGCAAGCCGCTCGAGCAGGTCTTCCACTATTCTGCGGATTAGTCGCCGCTGTTCGAGAAGTTGGCGCGTGGGCCGCGACAGACAAATCGCTTCTCGCAATTTCCGATATCGCTATGACGTTCGCTTTCAACACAAAGCGTTCGTTCAACAATTGTCGCTGCTCGTCTTTCCGGAGCGCCGCTTGTCCGGACGCGCGTTTTTTCAAATTGGTCTGTCGTCCCTAGCTGTTCAGGATGAGGAGCAGCACAGCGCCCCAAAATGCCGCGCCCGTCGTCAACAGCAATGCAGCGGTCTGCAGCGGAACTCCATTTGCCGTTGCGGGATCGAGCCGCAACGCGTTGCTGCGGAATGTACCCTAAACTTCCGTTTGCCAGGGTTGCCATCGTCAGACCCATTCTTAGCCAAGAGAGATATGGTTATTCGGCGCGTAGATGCCAAGCCGCTTCTCGCCTCGCCAGGCTTCGAATCCCGCATAGCCGGCCACCGCACAGAGCGCGGCGGCTTTCTCGATTGCGGCGTCGTCGTCGACCGCCCGCAGGTCTTCGATGCCGGAGACGCGGCCGTCTTGGTCGATCCAATAGATGCGAAACTTGTCCATGGCCGCAGTGAAATACGTTCGGTGTCTGGACGTTTTGATTTGCAGCAAAGTCTAAGGGAATCTACTTAGGTCTCTATTCTTACGATGACGCAAAGTCACAATCCGGCCGATGCGAAGACCCGCGGCTGAAGGCTCCGTGCATGCTTTTCTCGGGAGCTAAGCCGAACTACTGTCGTTTCGGGGCGAAGACCACAGGCGGCGAGCGCATGCACAACAAGTCAACGGCCGCAGCGGCGGTGTTCATCTTGTGCGCCGCTTTCCCGTCGAGCGCACAAGCCGAGGACTGCTGTCCTCAGGGAATTGCCGCTTCGGTCCAACTGCTGCGAAGCGCGGACGGTTACGTTCCGGTCCTTCCCGTCGAAATGAACGGTCAGCCAAAAACCATGCTTCTGGATACGAGCGGAACATTGACGGAAATATTGCCTCGCACCGCAGACTTGTTGGGTCTTCCCCGCCAAAAGGGCGAGTGCACGGTGATCGATGCATCACGCGCTATTCAGCGACCACGTCAACGTGCCTCTCAATTGGCCGGATATCGTCGAAGGGCGTCGAATGATCATATGCCAAACGAAGGGGACCTTGGCGACGGCGCAAGCGCCGACGGTGTTCTCGCGCCCGACATTCTGAGCAACTACGACATCGACATCGACTTCGGGACAGGAAGGCTCAATTTCATTTCGCAGGACCATTGCTTCGGACGTGTGATTTATTGGCCCGCGACGGCAGTGGCTGCCTTCCCGATGCAGCGAATAATTCACTCCTGGATCGCCATTTCGGTCAAACTGGACGGGCAGCCCACGCTCGCAATTGTCGATACCAGCACCGCCAGATCAAGCATGTATAGCGCAATCGCGGAACGAGTCTTCGGCTTGAAATTGGGCGGCCCGGACACGCCGTCAATCGGCAATATGTCTGACCACCCGGAGTCCGTGATTTACCGGCATGCGTTCAAAATGCTCGAGTTCGACGGCATAACCGTGACCAACCCGGACGTGCAGATCGTTCCAGACCTGCTGAAGAATACGAAGAGCAGGCACTCCGAAGCCGAGACGGGAAGTCTTCTTACCAATTCCGTACTGGACGAAGACAGCATTCAGATGCGGATCGGGATGGATGTGCTGCGGCAACTGCACGTATATGCCGCCTACAAGGAACGCATTCTGTATCTCACAGCAGCCGGTCAGCCTTCGAACGGAACAGCCGGAAATGGCTCCAGTCCGTAGGCACGCTTTCTGCCCCCGCTGACAGTCGCTGGCGGGGGCGGCTCCTCCGTCAACTTTCTGCGCCGATCAAGCGTTTGCAGGCCCCGAGTCCGGATCTTTTCCGGCATAACCGAGCCGCCATGACCTCCAGTGCATTTCCCTATTTACTGTTTATCGATAATCATATATCGTTTCTCAGTAAATACCGAACTGGAGCCCCCGATGCCTGCCGTCAGCGTCCTGCCGAAGCTGTTTCACTGGCTATTTGCCTTCCTTGAGTTCGTTTTCGTGCTGGGGGTCGTCGTCATCTGCGTCGCCCTCCTGGTCAACCCCAAGCTTCCCGCCGGCACGCACTTCGGTCCGATGCAGGTCGACCTGATGGGGCAGCCGGGCACGTTGACGTTGCGCCCCGTCGGCGGGGATTCCGATTTCACCGTCACCGCGCTGCGCGGCAGCCTCAACCTGCTGGTCAAGGGCGCGGGCGGTTTGGTCGAGGTGGCCAAGCAGTACGGCCTGCCGCTGATCCTGATCAAATCGCTGTTCCTGGCCGTTCTGTTCGAGCTGCTGCGACGGCTGTTCCGCAATGTCGGCCGCGGCGAAAGTTTCACGCGCCAGACCGTGTCCCTTGTCCAGATCATCGGCGGCTCGCTTCTTCTCTACTCGCTCGTGACGGCGGTCTCCGAGCGCTGGTTCTTCCACGCCGTCTTCAACTATGTGGCACTGCATTCCGTGCTGACGATCTCGGGAACCGAGCTGCATCTGCCCCAGATGCACGGCAGTCCGATGCCCGGCCTGAGCGGAAACTTGTTCGATAGCCCGATCTTCTTTTCCGGTCTTCTGGTCCTGGCACTGTCGGAAGTGTTCCGCCAGGGCCTGGCGCTGAAGAACGAAAACGACCTGACCGTGTGAGATCTGCGCCATGCCCATCAAGCTCAATCTCGACCGTGTCATGCTCGAGCGCGGAATCAGTCTGACGGAACTGGCGGACAAGGTCGGCATCACGCTTGCCAACCTGTCGATCCTCAAGACCAACAAGGCAAAGGCCGTCCGCTTCAGCACGCTCGAAGCGCTGTGCCGTGTGCTGCAGTGTCAGCCGGGCGAATTGCTGGAGTTCGTGGCCGACAGCGACAAGTGAACGGATGATTCCCTTGCCGCCGGCGGATCGCGTCATGGACGATGGCGCGACTTTCCCGCCGCCGCGAACTGCCATAGCGTTCCTGCGAACGCACTTGGCGCGGGCACCGTGACGGCATCCAGATCTCTCATCATCGCAGGCGCAACCGGATATGGCGCATGGCCGGCGAACAGCCTGGAAGGGGCGCTGCGCTGTCTGGCTGCGCCGGTTGACGGAATCGAAATCGACGTCCAGATGACCGCCGATGGCGTCGTGGTCGCACATCATGACTATCGGCTGAACCCCTCGCAGACGCGGCTCGATGGCAAATGGTTGAGTGCCGCGAGCGAACCGCTGATGACCATGCAGCTCGCCGATCTGAAGCGTTACGACATCGGCCGCGAACGGCCGCATCCGAAATATCCGCCGCGCCATCCGCAGCGCGAAGAAATGGACGATGTCCGAATCCCGACACTGCCCGAACTGCTCGCTGCACTGAAAACGGCAGCCGGACCAAGGCGCCTGCTCTATGTGGAGATCAAGACCAGTCCGCAGGACAAGGACGAAGCGCCTGCGCCCGAAGTAATCGTCGATGCGGTGTTTCGCGATCTCGAAGCCGCAGACTATGTCGGCCATGCCAAGATCATCGCGTTCGACTGGCGGGTTCTGCGGCTGTCGCGCGAACGTTGTCCGCAGATCCGAACCGCGCATTTGACCATTCCGTCCGCATTGCGGTCGTCGATCAAGTTCGATGCCGGCGGCAGGTCGCCCTGGACCGACGGTCACGATCCCCGCGACCACAATGGCTCGGAATTGCGCGCGATCGTTGCGCATGGCGGCATGGAATGGTCGCCCTATTTCACCGAAGTGACGGCTGAGAGCGTCGCGCAGGCCGGCGCGCTCGGGCTGCTGGCCGGTCCATGGGGACTGTCCTCGCAGGACGACATCCGCCGCATGCAGCAACTCGGCGTGTATAGCGCCACCGTTTCCGGACCCGATTGGGGCTGAACGGGCCTAGTGCGCCTCGCTGTCCAGGTGCGCCATCATCGGCGCCGGATAGCGCTCGCCGACCGCCGCGTCCTTGGGCACGGCGCGCGCGATGGCGGCAAGATCGTCCGGCGTGAGCGCGACGGACGCCGCGCCCAGCGACTCGGCGAGCTGGCCGCGGGTACGCGCACCGACAACCGGAACGATATTGTCGCCCTGCGCCATGACCCAGGCGGTTGCCACCTGCGCGACGCTCGCATCCTTTGCCGCCGCGATGGCTCGCAGTGCCGCGACGATGGCGAGGTTGGCATCGACATTGCCGGCCTGGAAGCGCGGCATGAATCCGCGCGTGTCCCCGGGCTTCGCAGAATCCCTGCGCCAATGCCCGCTGAGCAACCCGCGCGAGAGCACGCCATAAGCCGTGATGCCGACGCCCAGTTCGCGGGTCGCCGGCAGGATCGACTCTTCGATGCCGCGCGAGATCAGCGAATATTCGATCTGCAGGTCGCAGATCGGGTGCACGGCTGCCGCGCGGCGCAGCGTGGCCGCACCGACCTCCGAAAGACCGATATGGCGGACATAGCCCGCCTTCACCATGTCCGCGATGGCGCCGACCGTATCTTCGATCGGCACCTGCGGATCGAGCCGCGCCGGACGATAGATGTCTATGTGTTCGAGACCGAGCCGCTGCAGCGTGTAGGCGAGAAAATTCTTGAGCGCGGCCGGCCGCGCGTCCACGCCGCCCCATCCGCCGCCGGCATCGCGCAGCGCGCCGAACTTGACGCTGACGATCATCTTGTCGCGCGGAACAGCCTTGACCGCTTCGGCGATCAGCATCTCGTTGTGGCCCATGCCGTAGAAATCGCCCGTGTCGAGCAGCGTGACTCCGGCATCGAGCGCCGCGCGGATCGTGGCGATGCTCTCCTGCCGGTCGGACGGACCGTACATGCCCGACATGCCCATGCAGCCGAGGCCAAGCGGAAAGACGGAAGGACCTGACTTGCCGAGCTGACGATTTTTCATGACTTCATCTCCGGATCGCTTGAGCCGCCGCAAGCCGCTGGCGTCGCCCTTGGAACATAGGCGCTTTCGGCGCTCATCATACAGCCGGCTGGCGAAGCGCGGCAAACGCTCGCCACGTGGCCTGCAGATTTCGATAACTGACGCGTGACAACCGAACGTCGTACGCGCAACGATCGGGCGTCAGCGGTACGCGAGCATTGCGGCGGCACCATTCATCGCTAGGCTGGTCAGCGATGCAACCGTGGGCGAGTCGAATGCTGGGAATCCCGCGCAGATATGCGCATTTCATTTTCGGAGTCATCCAGTCCGGATTGACGTCGGCCATAGCGGCCGGAATCGCGAGCGCGCCGTTCCTGGCGCAGGGTTCGTTCCTCATGCACTGGCTGATGTCGTGGCTGCTGTCCTGGATGCTGATGCTGCCGGTGGTCGTTCTGGCGGCGCCGGTGATCCGCGGTCTGGCGAATGCCCTTACGCGCGAGGATGTTTGACGTTCTTCGCGGCTAGGAGACGCGGCTCTCGCGCGCCATCCGCAGGCCGAGCGTGATCACGCCGAACAGCATGGCGAAAAGCACGGCCAACGTTCCAAGAAACCCCTCAAGATTGGCGAACGCCTCATCGCCGGGCATTCCCCTGAATGACAGGTCATGGGAGTAGCAGGACGAAGGAAATTCAGCCTGCGGGGTGTGCGCCTCATTCGTCAGGCAGTTGGACTCGCGCTCAGCGGCGCCGGACACGGCCGCCGCGATCGCGTGCGCGGTTGGATTTCGGTTCCAGATCGCAACCGCCGAACTGACGATGTCGAATTGCGTCACGGCAACGACCGCAAGCACAACGCAGCCGACAAGTCCGAGGCGAAACACTCTTAGGCGCCAGTCGAGCCGCGTTCTCATGAGGACAGTTTAATCCCTGCGCCGAATGCTTGTCATCGGCCTATGCGTCCGACGGGAACGGCGCGGAGGGCCGCTGCCTCGGAATCGTGCCATGCTCGAACCAGGCCACGCGCATCTGCTCGTTGTTTGCCGTCCACCCGACAAAACCCAGGCGCGCGTCGCGCCCGAAAGCGCGCGCCGGACCCCGCGAGTCCCAGTCGCGGGTTTGGGTGATCGTCCCCATGCCCATCACGGCCTCTTGCGGATTGGCCGCGGACCATTCTTCGAGTTTCTCGCGCGTCTGGGCCAGCAGGAAAAGCCCAACGCTGTTCATGCGCTTTTCGCGCGCCGTCGCCATGCGCACCATCGCAAGCTTGACGCCGAGAAAATCAATGTAGCGGATGCGCGCGGTGGAGAGCGCGATGAGTTCGTCGCCGTCATAGCCTGCCATGCACAACTCGCCGAGCCTTGTGCTGACATCGGCATCGTTCGGCAAAAGCCGTTCCTTTCGCCAGAACAGTTCGGCGTCGCGCTCGATGGCAGGATCTTTGCGGCGCCACGCCAGCCGCAGCTCGACATTGGTTCGTGGTTCGTGGATGGGCATCGAGTAGAACGACCTCGCAAGCTTCGCCGCCGGTGAGCCCCCGAACGGAGGCGAGCCCAGACTATACGAAAGCTTCGTGCTCTAACCACAGTGGACGGCGCCGGGGCGTCAAGAAGACGTCCGCACTTTTGAGCATCACGGAACTCAAAAGCGGGTTGGCCGCGGTGGGCCGGAAGCGGAGCCCGCGATGAACGCTCAGTTGAGGCCCACTCCGTGACCCGTCGACAGGCCCCCGCATTTGCGTTCACACTGCGTCTCGATCCTGGGAGAGCGGCATGACGCGTAGAGTGGCCAAGGCGCCTGCGAAGAGGATTTCGCCGTCCGAGGCCGCGCAGCTCGTGCAGTCGGGCATGTGGCTCGACTATGGCGTGACGATCAACCAGCCCGATGTCTTCGACAAGGCGCTGGCGGCGCGCGCCGGTGATCTGCACGACGTCAAGTTCCGTTCGTGCCTCTCGGTAAAACCGCGCGCCGTCCTCGAAGCCGACCCGGAGGGCCTGCATTTTCACTCCTTCAACTGGCACTTCAGCGGCTATGACCGCATCCAGCACGACGCCGGACGCTGCAACTACATCCCGCTCAATCTGGGCGAGGTTCCCGACTACTACCGCCGCTTCATCGAGCCGCCCGATATCGTGGTCTTCAAGACCTGTCCGATGGACGAATACGGCATCTTCAATTTCGGCCCGACCAACGCCTGGCACCGCGCCCTCGTCGAACGCGCCAGGATCGTGATCGTCGAGGAGACCAGGGGACTGCCGCACTGCTTCGGCGTCGACAATGGCGTGCATGTCAGCGAGGTCGACTATGTCATCGAGGGCGATCACGCGCCGGCCGCCGAACTGCGCAATCCGCCGCCCAGCGATGTCGACCATGCGGTCGCCAGGCAGATCGCGGGCGAGGTGGAAAACGGCGCCTGCATCCAGATCGGAATCGGCGGCATGCCGAATGCCGTCTGCACTCTCTTGAAGGAAAGCGGCGTGCGCGATCTGGGCGTGCACACCGAGATGCTGACCGACGGCATCATCGATCTTTACAAGGCCGGCTGCATCACCGGCGCGCACAAGAAGCTCGACTCCGGGCAAGGTGACCTACACATTCGCTCTCGGCTCCGCGCCGATGTATGCCGCGCTCGACCGCAATCCGGACATGCTGTGCTGTCCGGTCGACTACACGAACATGCCGCACATCATCATGCAGAACGACAGGGCGGTCTCGATCAACAACACCACGCAGATCGACCTGCAGGGTCAGGCGGCGTCGGAGTCGGACGGCCACCGTCACATCAGCGGCACCGGGGGTCAGCTTCAGTTCGTGCGCGGCTCTTACGCCTCGCACGGCGGCAAGTCCTTCATCTGCCTGTCATCGACCTACGAGAAGAAGGGCGTGCGCAAGAGCCGTGTCGTGCTCGACCTCACGCAAGGCAATATCGTCACAACGCCGCGGTCAGACATGATGTACGTAGTGACCGAGTACGGCATGGCGAATCTGAAAGGCCGTTCGGTAGCAGAACGCGCAAGGCTGTTGATCGGCCTTGCCCATCCCGATTTCCGCGAAGAACTTGAACGCCAGGCGCATGAGAACCGTTTGATCCCGCGCGGCGTCCTCATCACAAAGTGAGCGGGCGGCTTTGCTTTTTCGGCTTGCGCCGTGACACATTCGGCTGTCATTGAGTGCATCCGACATGCAGCCCCTTCTTTCCCTCTCCGGCGTTTCCAAGCGTTTCGACAACGGCACGCAGGCGATCGCGCGGCTCGACATGGACGTCGCCGACCGCGAGTTCGTCTCGCTTGTGGGGCCGAGCGGATGCGGCAAATCGACGGCGCTTCGGATCATCGCGGGGCTGCTGACGCCGGACGGCGGCACGGTGACGTTTCCGGCGGAAAAACCCGAAATCGGCTTTGTCTTCCAGGAACCGACCCTGATGCCGTGGGGCAGCGCGCTGGCCAATGTGCGCCTGCCGCTCGATCTCGAGCACATGAATGGCGGCGAGGCGAACGACCGTGCCGCGCGGGCGCTGAAGCGCGTCGGGCTCGGCGGATTCGAAAAGTCCTTTCCGCGCGAATTGTCGGGCGGCATGAAGATGCGCGTCTCCATCGCGCGCGCGATCGCGGCAGAGCCGAAGCTTTTGCTGATGGACGAGCCGTTCGCCGCGCTCGACGAGCTGACGCGGCAGGCGCTCAACGATGATCTGCTCAAGCTCTGGTCGGAAGACGCGCTGACGGTGATCTTCGTCACGCACAGCGTCTATGAGAGCACCTACCTGTCCAACCGCGTGGTGGTGATGACGCCACGGCCCGGGCGCGTATCCGCCGACATCAGGCTGTCGCCGCCGCCGTCGCGCGACGAGGCCTATCGCCTCACCGCCGACTTCACGCGCGATGCCGGCCGCGTGTCCGCCGCGCTCAAGCAAGGCATGGTGGCATGAACACTCACCGCTTCGCGCGCCGCTTTCCGGATGCAGGCTTGCGGCGCTTGACGACGCGCAGCAGCGTCTCATTGATGCGGCCTTGCCAGCCCGGTCCGTCTTCCTTGAACGCTTTGACGACCTCGGCGTCTAGGCGGAGCGTGACATGCTCCTTGGGATGTTCGAGCTTTGGCCGGCCGAGGCGCACGCGCAGCCTCTCCGCCGCCTCGATCAGCTCGGGCATGACTTCGCGCACCGGGCGCGCGTTGCGAAAGTACTCTTCGGTGAGCTCGGGACTGTCCTCGTCGGGCACGCCCCATTTCGGTGGTTTTTTTCTTACGGGCCATAGAGTCCGCCTTTCCTTTCGATTCGCACGCCGCAGACTGACGATGCGCGTCGCCAGCGCGCGGCGCGTGAACACAATCACCATCAACATGCCGTCCATGACGCCATATGCCGTGAAGACGATCCTCGCCATAGTCGAAGCGCAGGTCGCGTCCGATGGCCGCGGCGCCCCAGTCGAAACGCCGACACATCCGCAAAATCAAGGCCGTGCTTGGCGAGATTGGCGGCCCGTTTCGCCTCGTCCCATTCGAACTCCATCGACTAAATGTAGCACCGAAAAGTCCGGTGTCGATCTTTTACGTGCTACAAAAAAGAAACGCAAGCGCATGAATGCCTCGCTGAAATACATCGTGCCTGCCTTTGTCGGCATCGCGGCGCTGCTGCTCTGGGAGTGGCGCGTGCATGCGAGCGGGATTTCGCCGTTGGTCCTTGCCGCGCCTTCGGACATCTGGGCGGCGTTCCTCGCCAATTTCGACCTTCTGATGAGCGCGCTCTGGACGACGTTGCGGGTCACCGGCATCGCCTTTGTGTTCGCCGTGTTCGGCGGCGTCGCCGTGGCGATCCTGTTCAGCCAGAGCCGGCTGATCGAGTTTGCCTTCTATCCCTTCGCCATCATCCTGCAGGTCACGCCCGTCGTCGCCATCGCGCCGCTGCTGCTGATCTGGATCGGCTATGACAACATCACCACGGTTCTGGTCGTGCTGGCCTGGATCATTTCGTTCTTCTCGATCCTGTCGAACATGGTGGTGGGCCTGCGCTCCGCCGATCACAACCTCGTCGACCTCTTCAGGCTCTACGGCGCCTCGCGCTGGCAGATCTTCTGGCGCCTGCAATTGCCGGGCGCCCTGCCCTATCTGCTCTCCGGCATGAAAGTTTCCGGCGGCCTCGCACTGATCGGCGCCGTGACGGCCGAACTTGTTGCCGGGTCGGGCAACGACACCGGACTTGGCTGGATCATCACGCTGGCCGGCCGCAATCTGGAGACCGCGAAAGTGTTCGCGGCGCTTGCCCTGCTCTCGGTCCTGGGCATTGCGATATTCTTTGCGCTGACGGCGCTCGAATGGGCGCTGCTGCATCGCTGGCACGACAGCGCGGTAAAGAAGCAGAACTGACGATTCCGCATGTAAAGCCAAACAACTGCGCGCGATAGAAATTTATCACGTACAGAAAACGGCCTGCTCTAGATTGCGCCTTCACCTCAGAGCGAGCAGGTCATGCGGTCGGAACAGTTGGAGCTTGCGACGACGCGTACGGACTTGCACAGCAGCGAAACAGCACAGTTGGACGTCACCGCATTTTCAAACCACGCCGAAATCGGCGACTGGGCGGCGACCTACAGCAATGCCGATCCGTTTCCGCACATCGTCCTGGACGGTCTGTTCCCACCGGAAATTCTGCATCGCGTCATTGCCGAAGTTGAGGCCAATGGGGTGGCCGTCGAGCGCGACGGGTATGGCACGTTCCGAAAGCACCGCACATCGGAGACCTGGAAGCTTGGCCCCGCCACGCGGTGCCTGATTGAGGGTCTCAACTCCGCGCCCTTTCTGCAATTCCTGGAACGCATCAGCGGAGTTGCAGGCCTGATCCCTGATCCCTATCTGGAAGGTGGCGGCGTGCACCAGATCGGGCAGGGCGGCTTTCTCAAGGTGCACACCGACTTCAACTGGCACCGCAAGCTGCACCTGCACCGGCGGATCAACATCCTGTTGTACCTGAATCCGGAATGGAACGACGCCTGGAACGGTCATCTGGAACTGTGGGACGAGGAGATGACCGCGTGCCGCAAACGGGTCGCGCCCTTGTTCAACCGGCTTGTCATATTCTCGACGAACGACAAGTCTTATCATGGGCATCCCGATCCCCTGCAGACGCCGGACCGGATCGTGCGCAACTCGATCGCGCTTTACTACTACACGGCGGAACGGCCGAGAGACGAACTGGTGTTCGGCGAGTCGACGCTCACCAATTATCGCGCCCGGCCCGGCGAAAAATTCGGATCGGAGTCACTGAAATACTCCCTGCATCAGCTTTTGCTGCGCATTCCCGTCTTGCGCCGCCTGGTCTACCGCGGTGAACGCCAGCCGCCTTCGGCCTAGTCGAACCGGAGCGTCAGCCCGGCTTGCGCATCGGAACGAGGCGCGCGGTCGAGGAACCTTTCGCCAGCACCTCGCCCTTTTCGTTCTTGATCAGGCCTTCCAGGAACGCCGTCGATTTTCCACGACGCTCGATCCAGGCTTCGGCGATGATGAGTCCGGGATTGGCTGCCTGCATGAAGCTGACCTTGATCTCAAGTGACAGAGGCGAGACTTCGTAATTGCTCTGCGCCATCACGACATGGGCCATCGCCGCATCGATCCAGCCGGTGATGAAACCGCCCTGCACGATGCCGCCGGAATGGCACATATGCATGCCGGCGCGATAGTGGATGATCGCGCGGCCGCTCTCGCCGTGATCGACGACCTTTTCAATTCCCAAAGTCGCGGAGAGCGCGTGCGGCTTGGCTTCGTGTTCCAGCAATTCCTGCTTCATTGTTCCTTGTTCGCTTTCAGGAGATGGACGGGTGCGGATTCGATCATCGGCAGCATCGCGATGAGGCTGAGGCCGGTCGCCAGCAGCAGGTACCAGCTCGGCGCCATCGGGTCGCCGCTCACATGGAGCAGCCAGGCCGTGATCGACTGCGTCGAACCGCCGAACACGGCGATCGACGTCGCATAGACGGTCGCGAAGATCACGCCGCGCACCCGCTTGGGCAAAGTCTCTCCGAACGCGACGTAGAATGCGCCCGAGCTGACGTTCAACAGGACCGACAGTGCCGCCGTGCCCGCAAGCAGTGCGAGCGTCGAGTGCTGGTAGACGATCAGCAGAAACACCGGATAAACCGCAAGAAAGAAGGCAAGGCGCGGAATGATCATCATGCGCCGCCGCCCGAACAGGTCCGACAGCCAGCCGCCCGCGAGCGAGGCGACGACGCCGAACGCGCCGTTCACCAACGTCGCCGAGAAGGACTGCGACTGGCCCATGTGCAGCGTCGTGCGCGCATAGGTCGTCATGTAGTTGAGCACGTAGGTGGCGACCGTGCCGCCCATCAGGATCATCAGCCCCAGGATGACCGGGCGCAGGTGATCATGCAGGATCTTGAAAAACCCGAGCCGCTCGGTGTCGTAGTGCGGCAGGTGATCGGGCGCATGCAGCGTCTCGGGCAGCGAGCGGCGGATATAGAGGCCGAAGGGCAGCGTCAGCGCGCCGAGCAGGAAGGCGACACGCCAGCCATACATGTCGAGATGGACGGACGACAGCGTGAGGGCCAGCAGCAGGCCGACGCCGCCGCCAACCATGTTGGCGATGCTCTGGCTCGCGCTCTGCCACGATGCATAGAGCCCGCGCTGCCGCTCCGGCGCCGCTTCCACGAGATAGGCGGTGGTCGGGCCCACTTCGCCGCCCAGCGCAAAGCCCTGCGTCATGCGTGCGAGCACAGCCAGGATCGGTGCGGCGATGCCGATGCTGCGATAGGGCGGGATCAGCGCCATCGCGAGAATCGACAGTCCCATCAGCGTGAAACTGAAGAGCATGGCCGGCCGCCGGCCGACCCGGTCGGCATAGGCGCCAATGAGGATTCCGCCCAGCGGGCGCAGCAGGAAGCCGGCCCAGAACGTGCCGAGCGACGCCATCAGGCTGCCGAACTCGCTCGTCGTCAGACCGCCGGGCCCGGATGGAAAAAAAGCTTGTCCAATCGCGACGGAGAAAAATGCGAATGTGGTGAAATCATAGAACTCGAGCGCATTGCCGATGACGGCTGCCGTCACATGGCGGCGGCGTATTGTCACCGGTTCCGGCATCGTGGTGTCGGTCAAATGAACTCCGAGACGCTGTTGGCGTCCTAGCTTTTGCACGATCTCAATGGCGCGAGTCCATGGCGGCCGCGTCACGCAGCGTCAAGATGGCGGCAGAGCCGCGATGATGCCGTCGATGACTGCCGCGAATTTGGTGTCCGGAACGCGAACGAAGGAGACCCACTGGGCGCGATAAGCTGACTGGCTGAGCGGCGTGCTGAAGGTTGCGAAATCGGACGGCGACAAGACGCCCCCCAGGGCATTCGCAAGCGACCCAGACCGGATCGCTGCAAAAAGAGGAGAGCGGAATCACAAGTCGGAGCAGTCGCGCGGTTGAACGTCACGCATGCTTGCCGCGCTGCCGGCCCCAAGCTAGCGTCCGATGCGGCGCGTTGAACGCGGCGAGCAGGCCTGCCATGAAAGTTCACAGCCTATCGACCACTTTCGCGACGGTCGCGGCGCGCGACAGCGGCGGCGACGGCCCGGCCATCCTGCTCATTCACGGCAACTCGTCCTGCAAGGAGGTTTTCCGGCATCAGTTCGAAAGCCCGCTCGCAGGACGCTTTCGACTTATCGCCCTGGATCTTCCCGGTCACGGCGATTCCGGCAACGCGGCCGACCCCGCTGCGGCCTACACGATCGGCGGCTATGCGCGCACGGCCATCGAAGTCCTCGAGCAACTGGGCGCCGGACGCGCTGTGATATTCGGCTGGTCGCTGGGCGGCCATGTCGCCCTCGACATGATCTCGCGCTTTACAGGCGTCCTCGGCGTGATGATCAGCGGAACGCCCCCCGTGCCAGGCAGCATGGAGGGCGTCGCGCTCGGCTTTCAGCAGAACGCGCACATGGCGCTTGCCAGTTCCGGCAACTGGACGGACAAGGATGCCGAAACCTATGCGCGGGCCACCGCCGGCGCGAACGCGCCATTCGAGCCGTTCATGCTCAAAGCGGCGCGCCGCACGCACGGCGTCGCGCGCGAGACCTTCTTCGCCAACGCGCTTTCCGGCGGCGCCGAGGACCAGCGCAAGATCGTCGAGACATCGATGATCCCGCTCGCCATCGTCAACGGCAGCGACGATGCCTTCATCAACGGCGCCTATTTCGCAACGCTGCACTACGCCAATCTGTGGGATGGAGAGGTTCACGTGCTCAAGGGAGTCGGACACGCGCCGTTCTGGGAAGCGCCGGACGCGTTCAATCCGCTCCTGGAGCGCTTCGCCGCCGAGGTGTCGCGCGCGCGTTGATGCGGAGACACTTCGTCGGCAAACAAATTCGCTACATCGTCTGCGTGAGCACGCCATCTCTGCAGAGATAGATTTTCCGCGTTCCGCCCGGAAGCACCAGAACATATTGGCGGCCGTTGGCGATGTGTACCGGCTGGCCGCCGGCCGGGATGAACGTGCAACTGCCAGGCTGCTGCGTGATCACCGGAGCGCCGGCGGTCGTGTGCGGGACGATGCGGATCAGACTCGGCGCAGTCGGATCGGCTTGCGCGCGCGCCACCACCGCGAGAAACGCCATGACGAAACCGAGAGCGGCAATGCGATTCATCTCATCAGTCTGTTATCGGCGCAGCAGCATCGCAAGTGACAATCCCGAGTTGCGACCCACACCGCAAGAGCCGGGCGAAGCAGCGCTTTGGGGCTATTAACCTCTCATTATCCTTTTGGCTTCTACCCTTGCGCCCTTTGGAGGACATCCCCATGCGCGCAACCATCCTCACCGCTCTTGCCGGCATCGCTTTTCTTGCGGCAGGCAGCGCGCGCGCCGACGATCTCACCGCCGCCAACACGGCGTTCGACAACAAGGACTATGCCAAGGCGTTCGAACTCTATTCGCCGCTGGCGCGCGCCGGCGACGCCGAGGCGCAGAGCGCGATCGGCTCGCTGTATTTCTTCGGCAACGGCGTTCAGAAGAATGCGGCCCGCGCCTATATGTGGTTCGATCTTGCGGCGCAGTCGCCGGCACACGTCGCAACCGTTGCCAGAACCAACCGCGATTTGCTGCGCGGCCTGATGGCGGCGAGCGAGATCAAGGACGCGGACGCCATGGCCGACACCTGCCTCAAGTCGCACTATGAACAGTGCGGCCTCGCGCAATACGCCGCGCGCTAAGACGATTTCCGGAACAAATCGCGCGGCCCGGCTGAAGCAGGCGGGGTGACGAAACGCGTGGCCGCGGGCTAGGCTCTGTGCCACTGGCACAGGACACGCACCGAAATGACCCAGACGAAGACGCGCCCCGGCTGGCGCATGCCCGAGCCGCGCGACATCCAGATTCTGGGCCATCGCATCCGCTATTGGGATATCGGCGAGGGCGATCCGCTCGTGCTTGTGCACGGCTTCTCCGGCAACGCGACGTTCGAATGGGGACGCGTGATGCATCTGCTGGCGGAACGCCGCCGCGTGATCGCGCTGCAGGTCATCGGGTTTGCGCCGTCGGACCAGCCCGACATTCCCTACACGACACAAATGCTCGCCGAACATCTGAGCGCGTTCATGAAGGCGCTGAAGCTCGAGAACGTGACCCTTGCCGGCGAGTCGTTCGGCGGCTGGCATGTCGCAAGCTACGCAACGCTTGCCGCACGGCCGGGCTCAAGCCTTGCGCAGATCAGCAAGCTCATCATCGTCGCCGGCGCGATCTGCATCGAAAAACCGATGCGGGAAAATCCGCGCGGCTTCGTCGATGATGCCGTGGCAGCGGAAGTCGAGAAACTGATCGCCGAGGGTCCGAACTTCGACAATGAACCGATCAAGGCGCGGATCCTGAAGGAAAGCGATCTCGGCAAGCGCCACCCGCCGGCGGAAGAACTGGCGCGCATCTCGGTGCCGACGCTGCTTTTGTGGGGCGACAAGGACGAGCTAATTCCCCTCGACTGCGGCGAGCGCGCGGCGGCGATCATTCCCAACTCGAAACTCGTCGTGTTGCCCGATGTCGGGCACATCCCCTCGGTCGAGGTTCCGCTCGAGTTTGTGCGGATCGTCTCGGACTTCGCCGGCTAGCGAATCCACATCATGAAATAGATCGACAGCGCGCTCAGACCTGCGAGCCCGACAAGATCGAGCGCGCGAGTCAACTGCGACGGCGGACTGACCGGCGCCGGCGAAGCCATGCGCAGCTCGCGTCCCAGAAGAAAGAGCGGAAACGTCACGCTGATCGCAATCGCGAAGCCGAACGCGATGTAGATCCAGACGAAGCGCTGGCCGATGCGGCGCGCCTCGAACACCATGAAGGCCCCTGCCGCGAGCAGGAAAAAGCCGATGTCGATGGAGATCGAGCGGCTGGCGGGATTGACCCTGAGGTCTGCAAGGAAGGAGGCGCCGCCTGCCGCGCCGGGACCGAAATAGGCCAGATTCTGGCTCCACGTGCCGTACAGCGCGACGAGTGCGACGACGGCATAGAATGCGCACAAAAGCCTGCTTGTCTGCGTCACGATCTTCCCCCAGTTGTTTTGGCCGATCGCCCCGATCTGGTGGCGATGAAAAATATCGGGCCGCAACAGCGTAGCCGCCGCAATCCAAAGTGGCCATGGCGCGTGCGATCTGAGACGATGCATTGGGCAGCGGGGGCGAAGCCATGCACGGCACGGCGGAACGGCCGACGGTTCGGCACATCTATCAAAATCACCATCTCGACACGACGCGCTGGAACGGCTTTGCGCCGCGCGCCGGCGACATCGTCATCTCCACATCGTACAAGGCGGGAACGACGCTGACGCAGACGATCATCGCCAATCTCCTGTTTCCGGACGGCGAGCTGCCGGGCCGCGTTACCGAATTCATGCCCTGGCTGGAGATGCGGATCCCGCCTATCGAGGGTGTCCTTGCCAAGCTCGAAGCGCAGACGCACCGGCGCGGCATCAAATCGCATCTGGCGCTGGACGGATTGCCGTTTTTTGACGAGGTCCAATACGTCGTCGTCGGCCGGGACCCGCGCGATGTCTTCATGTCGCTCGTCAACCATTACGGCGAGCACACGCCGGAGGCATTCGAGATCACGAACAATGCGCCCGGCAGGGTCGGCGATCCCTTCCCGCCCTATGACGGAGACATCCACAAGCTGTGGCGCAACTGGATCACGCGCGGCTGGTTTGCGTGGGAGAGCGATGGCTATCCCTATTGGTCGCACCTGCACCACGCCAAGACCTGGTGGGAGTTCCGCCATCTTCCGAACATCCGCTTCATCCACTATGCGGACATGCTGCGCGATCTCGAGGGCGAGATGCGCAGACTCGCGCAATGGCTCCATATCGAAGTACCGGAGGACCGCTGGCCCGCCGTCGTCGACGCGTGCCGCTTCGAGACCGTGAAGAAGAATCCGGAAAAAGTCCTGTCCGACTCCGTCAATCTGTTCTGGAAGGAAGGCGCCAAGACGTTCTTCCACAAGGCCACCAACGGCCGCTGGAAGGACGTTTTGTCCGCGGACGAGCTGACGCTTTACGAGGCGGCGATGAAGAAAACGCTGCCGCCGGACTGCGCAGTTTGGCTGGAAAATGGGGGCAGGGTGACCTAGCGGTCCGCCGCGTTTGACTTTTGCCGCTCCGCAGCTTGTGCTTACGAAACAAATTCGAGGAACGCCCATGACAAAATCCATCGCCACCGATCCCCGCATCGATCCGCGCATCAAGGCGCTGTTCGGCACCCTGACCATGACGGTCGCGGGCGATGTGAAGAGTCGCGAGGAACTTCTCGCGGCCGACCAGACGGAAGAAGGCAAGGCGCGCCTGCAGATGATGAAGGCGATGTTCGAAGCGTTCGACAATGAAGAGGTCACGCCCTCCGCCGGACTGCGCGTGAAGGTCGAAGAAGTGCGCTCCCAGCCCGACGGCAACTGGATCAATATCCGTTTCATCCGGCCGGACAACAACGAGAAGCTGCCTTGCGTCTACTACATCCATGGCGGCGGCATGGCGTTCAACTCCTGCTTCGAGGGCCACTACCGCGGCTGGGGCAAGATGATCGCGCATCAGGGCGTCGCCGTGGCGATGGTGGATTTCCGCAATGCGCTGCAGGCATCATCGGTGCCCGAGGTCGCGCCCTTCCCGGCCGGCCTCAATGACTGCGTCTCCGGGCTCAAATGGGTGCACGACAATGCGGCCAAGCTGAACATCGATCCGGCGCGCATCGTGATCGCCGGCGAAAGCGGCGGCGGCAATCTCACGCTCGCCACCGGGCTCAAGCTGAAGCGCGACGGCGACATCGGGCTCATCAAGGGGCTTTATGCGCTGTGCCCCTATATCGCGGGCAAGTGGCCGCAAGATCAATATCCCTCTTCGGTCGAGAACAACGGCCTTCTGCTCGATCTGCACAACAATCGCGGCGCGATGGGCTACGGCATCGAGGCGTTCAACGCCAGGGACCCGCTTGCCTGGCCGGGCTTTGCGAGCCTCGACGATGTGAAAGGCTTGCCGCCGACCGTCATCAGCGTCAACGAATGCGACCCGTTGCGCGACGAAGGCATCGTCTTTTATCGCCTTCTGCTGAATGCGGGAGTCGCGGCGCGTTGCCGCCAGGTGATGGGCACGATCCACGGAACCGAGATCGTCACGACCTGCTGCACGGATGTCAGCCTCGCGACGGCGCGAGACCTGGCAAGCTTCTGCGCAAAATAGTTCAGGCGGAGAGCGTCAACGCATCGCCGACCTTGACCGCGCCCGGCGCAACGACGTCGCAATAGACGCCGAGGCACTGCTGCGTCTCGCGCATCATGGCGCGCATGATCGCACCGTCGCGCGGCAATCCGGGTTGCTCGCGCGTCGTCATCACGCAGCGCATAGCCTTGATGTCGATCGCAAGGCGCGCAGCGCCAAGATCGGCCTGGTGCTTGATCCAGGCCGTCTCGATCGGCGTCGACGCGCCGTCGCTGTCGGCGACCACAAAATTCGGTCGGAAGCGGCGCACCTCGATCTGCGAGTCCGGGCTCAGCGAACGCATGTAGCGCATCGACGCCTCGCTCAGGACATGGACGGGATAGGCATCAAAATAGGTGCCGCGCGGCGAGGCAAACTGCGTCAGTTCCTCCAGCAGCCTGGGTGGAAGTGTCGAGAGATCCGGCATCGGCTGTCCCGGCTGCAGATCGAGCGCGAAGATCATCGCCATCTCTTCGTGCATGCTGCCGGTCTGCAGTCCCTTGTTGCGGTAATGATCGGCATTCTCGGCCGGCTGCAGCGGCCACAGCGTGACCTTGCGCTCGAGCGCGCCAGACAGGCGATCATGCACTGCTGCATCGTCTGAGCGGACGCGCGATCCATCCGGCAGCGTGATCTCGACATGCGGCACGGTTCCAGCACTCGTGCCTTCGACGTAGCGCGCACTGCAGTTCAGGAGTCCGGCGATGTGCTTGGCGCCGCGGATCGTCTGCGTCTGCTCATCGCGCACGGCCCAGCCGCGGTCGAGAGGAATGCCGCCTTTCGTCAGCATGCACTCGGCGAGTTTTTCGCCCTGCATCGACTTGACCGGATAACGCCAGATTTCCGCGACGCGATAGTTCGTCATGATGCCCCCAGTGACGATGCACGGAATCCACCTTAGACGGACAGCCACCTGAGGTCGCGCGGCTTGGCGGCAGAGAGATTATCGGCACTGCACGGTGCGCCAGGCCGCGGTAAAAAAGGCGGATAACTTGGCTTCATTCAACATACGTATAATGTGGTTTGCCAAAAATCACAAAAATTTTGTGTAATGCATTGAAGTTTGCGGCGCGACATGTGATCTACCCATCATGGCAAAGGTCCAAGATCCGCAGATGCTCACCGCCAACCGCCTGGTCGATGGCGACGTACTCTATTGGAAAGCAGGCGGCTGGGTTCTCTCCCTTGCGGACGGCGATGTGTTCACCGACGCGAAGGATGCGGATGCCGCCCTTGCCGCGGCGCAGAAATTTGTCGCCGAGAATAAAGTGGTCGCGCCGTACCTCTTCGATGTGAAGACCGACGCCAACGGCATCCATCCGGTCAAGGAGCGTGAGATCATCCGCGCCAAGGGGCCGACCGTGCGCGGCGATCTCGGCAAGCAGGCGGGCCAGGTCAATGTATAGATACGACGAGTTCGATGCGAAGTTCGTGGCAGAGCGCGTGGAACAGTTCCGCGGCCAGGTCGCGCGGCGTCTCTCCGGCGAGTTGAACGAAGACCAGTTCAAGCCGTTGCGGCTGATGAACGGGCTCTACCTGCAGCTTCACGCCTACATGCTGCGCGTCGCTGTGCCGTACGGCACGCTCAATTCCAGGCAGATGCGCATGCTGGCCCATATCGCGCGCAAGTATGATCGCGGCTACGGCCATTTCACCACGCGCCAGAACATCCAGTACAACTGGCCCAAGCTTGTCGATGTGCCGGACATCCTTTCCGATCTCGCGTCGGTTGAAATGCATGCCATCCAGACCAGCGGCAACTGCATCCGCAACGTCACGGCCGATCATTTCGCCGGCGCCGCGGCGGACGAGATCGAGGATCCGCGCCCCATCGCGGAGATCATCCGGCAATGGTCGAGCCTGCATCCCGAATTCGTCTTCCTGCCGCGCAAGTTCAAGATCGCCGTCGGCGGTTCGCCGCACGACCGCGCCGCGCTGAAATATCACGACATGGCACTTGAGATTGTCAGGAACGCGAGCGGCGAAGTGGGTTATCGCGTGCTCGTGGGCGGCGGCATGGGCCGCACGCCCTATATCGGCTATGTCGTCGGCGAGTTCGTCGCCAAGCCCGACATCCTTGCCTTCCTGGAAAGCGTCATGCGCGTCTACAACCAGTCGGGACGGCGCGACAACAAATACAAGGCGCGCATCAAGATCCTTGCCAACGCTCTTGGGCCGGAGGAAATGCGCAACCAGGTGATGCGCGAGTTCGCCGAAATTCGGGCAAAGGGATCCTTGCAGGTTCCGCCCGCCGAACTGGCGCGCATCGACGCCTATTTCGCGCCGCCGCCGTTCGAGGACCTGCCGGACGAGACTCCGGCCGGCGCCAAGGATTTTCAGAACTGGATCAAGACCAACGTCCATGCGCATCGCGCCAGGGGCTATGCCATCGCGACGATTTCACTCAAGCCTATCGGCGGCGTTCCGGGAGATGCCAGTGCCGAGCAGATGGACGCGCTCGCCGATCTGATGGACCGGTTCGGCATGAGCGAAATTCGCGTCAGCCATGAACAGAATCTCGTCCTGCCGCATGTCAGAAAGCGCGACCTGCCCGCGATCCATGCGCGTCTTTGCGAGCTTGGCCTGGGCACGCCGAATGCCGGCCTGATCACCGACATCATCGCCTGCCCCGGTCTCGATTATTGCGACCTCGCCAATGCGCGCTCGATCCCTATCGCGCAGGACATTGCGAAGCGCTTTGCCGATCTCGACCGCCAGCACGAGATCGGAGAACTCAAGATCAAGATCTCCGGCTGCATCAATGCCTGCGGCCACCATCATGCGGGGCATATCGGCATTCTGGGCGTCGACAAGAAAGGCGTGGAGTTCTACCAGCTCCAGCTCGGCGGATCGGGTGCGGAAGACGCGAGCATCGGCGATATCATGGGTCCCGGCTTCGGCGAACACGAGATCGGGCCTGCGGTCGAACGCGTCGTGAAGGCCTATCTCAGCCTGCGCAAGGACGGCGAGCGGTTCCTTGACACCTATCGCCGTGTCGGCATGGAGCCGTTCAAGAACATGGCCTATCTGGATCAGCTCTATGCCGCTCATTAAAGCCGGCGCGGTCATCGCCGATCCCTTCACGCGCATCGCCGACGACGCGCCTTTTCCGTCCGAAGGCGGCGCGATCGTTTCCCTTACGCGCTTCCGCAAGGACCGCGACGCGCTGCTGGCGCGCAATGCGCCGGTCGGCGTGCAACTCGCATCGAGCGAGTCGCCGGAGGAGCTTGGCGACGACGTGCATCATCTCTCGGTCGTGGTGATCGAGTTCCCGAGCTTCACCGACGGCCGCGGCTTTTCCTGGGCGCGAATGCTGCGTACGCGTCTCGGCTTCACCGGTGAGGTGCGCGCCACCGGAAACTTCATCTTCGACCAGCTCAACTATCTGCACCGCACCGGCTTCGACGCATTCAACTGCAACTTCACGCTCGAACAATTCCGCAAGGCGTTCAGCGAAATGAGCGCGGTCTACCAACCCAGCGCCGACGGCCGCAAAACCATCCGCGATTTGCGTGCGGGGAAGTAGCAGCAATCGACACTGCCTCCCCCGTGTGCGGAGACACGGAGTGCCGCACCCACATGAGTGACAACGCAGATTAGATCGCGCACAGTGCTCTCGGACAGCTGGGGCATTGGATGGATTCGTCGACGCAAAACGGCGTGCGCGCCGCGCCTGTGTCCATTCCCTTGCGCCAGGTCGCGGCGGTCGTCGTCGGCAATGGCCTCGAATTCTACGATTTTCTCACCTACGGCTATTTCGCGATCTATATCGGCCGGACGTTCTTTCCCGGCGCGAGCCCTTCCACCAGCCTGCTTCTGTCGCTGGCCACGTTCGGCGCGGGATTCCTGACGCGGCCGATCGGCGCGATGATCATCGGACCGATGGGCGACCGCATCGGCCGCAAGCCCGCAATGATGATGTCCTTCGGTCTGATGGGGATCGCGATCGTCGGACTGTCTCTGACGCCGTCCTATGGGCAGATCGGCGTCGCCGCGCCGATCCTTGTGCTCGTCTTTCGCCTTATCCAGGGATTCGCGCTCGGCGGCGAAGTCGGACCGACCACCGCCTATCTGATAGAGGCCGCACCGGCCAATCGCCGCGGCTTCTACGGTTCGATGCAATACGCAACGCAGGACTCTGCGATCCTGCTGGCCGGCATTGTCGGCACGACTCTCGCATTCCTGCTCAGCGCGCAGCAATTGCAGGATTGGGGCTGGCGGGTGGCGATGCTGATCGGCGCGGCGATCGTTCCCTTCGGCCTGATGATCCGCAGCCGCCTGCCCGAAACCCTGCATTCCGCCGACGACGCCGCGCTGGCGCCGGACGCAACCACGGGCAGCCTCAAAGGGCCTACGCGGCTGCGGCCCTATCTGGCGCTGATCGTTTTCGGCCTGATGATGCTGACCGCGGGGACGATCGGAAGCTATTCCATCAGCTACATGACGACCTATGCGCTCAACACGCTGCATCTTCCGGCGACGGTCGCGTTCGGCGTCATCATCGTCGGCAGCGCCTTCAGCGTGCCGTGCGAGCTTCTGAGCGGCTGGCTGTCGGACATGGTCGGCCGCAAGCCGATCATGATTTCGTTCGGCTCGCTTCTGCTTGTCAGCATTCTGCCAGCTTTCTGGGCGATCTCGCACTATCGCACGACACCCATCTTTTATGCGCTGGTGGCGCTGCTCAACGTGCTGTCGGCGATGGCGACAACGCCCATCATCGTCACGCTGACCGAATCGCTGCCCAAAAGCGTGCGGTCGGGTGCGGTCGCGATGGTCTATGCCTTTGCGATTTCGATCTTCGGCGGCTCGACCCAGTTCACGATCACCAAGCTGCTTGCCGTCACCGGTGATCCCCTGGCGCCCGCTTATTACTGGACCGCGGCATCCGTGATCGGTTTGATCGCGATGCTGTTGGTGAAGGAGAGTGCTCCGGTCAGAATGCGGACCAACACCGCATAGACTCCCCCGACAAACAATACGTCGTATTTTATTTCGAAACGGCAATGCTGCGGAAATCCAGGACGGACTCCGCAATGGTAGCGTTCAGCATCGAATCACGGGGGAACGCGATGAAGCTCACATCCAGTCTTGTCGTTGCGTTGATTGCCGGTGCGGCGCTTACCGCGCCAGCCTTTGCTGCCAGCGAAGATTTCTGCCGGGACTATGCGCGCGCCGCACTGCGCCAGGTGCAGGAGGCGCATGAGATGCATCACTGCGTGCGCGGGCTCGACAACGCCACGCGCTGGTCGGAGGACTTCCGCGTGCACTTCGATTGGTGCCGCTCGGTATCGCGCGAAGATGCGCAGAGAGAGCGTGACATCCGACGCCGCCATCTCGAAGAGTGCCGGGACCGCTAGTCCGACGCCGGCATAAAGGCGCTATTCCGCTGCTGCGATGCTCGCCAGTGCAGGCTCGCGCGGCGCATCCATCGGAACGCCGCAACGCAGGAGCACGGCGCGCAGATCGCGCACGGCCGGGAACACTTCGTTGTTCCAGTCGGCGCCCTGCGCGTCATGCGCTTTCTGTTCCTGCTCAACGATGTGCTTATCCTGGGTGAAGATGCCCTCGGTGAACCAGGTGATGAACGGCCACGCCGCGTGGATAAGGCCCGGGATCTTCGGCTTCTTCACCGAAAGATAACCGAACGTCCTGTTCGTGCGCTGCTCCTTGTCGAGCGGGGTGTAGCCGAGCCAGACATCGAGCACCGGATCGCCTCCGTTCACCCACACTTTGAGGTTCTGATACGGATATCCCGTGCGGATCGTCATCAGATCCGCGTTCACGCCTTCATCCGGACTGCGCATCACGTTGAGGATTGCCGCCTCGCCGAGCGACTGGCTGCCAGCCGTCCGCGTGAAGGTGTAGTCGACCTCGCACCAATCCTCGCCCTGGCGGCGTCCAAGGCAGGTCGCCTTGATCGTGCCCATCAGGCTCCGGTGCAGGAACTGGTGATTCATGTCGAACAGGTTTTCGTGCATGAAGGTGTAGTGGCAATCCACCTCGCGGTTGAGCTGGCGCGTCTTGTAGAGGCCGTTGGCCTTGGAGCCGAGAGCGGCCGGCATGCGTTCGTCGGCGAGCTGCGCATTTCCGGGGAAGATGAAGATCAGCCCGTCGACCTCGCGCGCCGGATAGGAGCGCACGCCGTTCGGCAGACGCTCGCGTCCCAGGTAGGGCACGTCCACGCATTTGCCGGAACAATTATAGGCCCAGCCGTGATAGCCGCATTTGAGGGTTTCGCCGTCGACGACGCCAAGAGAGAGCGGTACCTGGCGATGCGCACAACGATCCTCGAGCGCAAAGACCTGCCCGCTCTTTCCGCGGAACAGAACCACCGGTTCGCCCGCAAATCGCCGCGCCAAGGTCTTTCCCGGCTTTACTTCCTCGGACCATGCCAGCGGATACCAGAAGTCGGGATGGGTGGAAGTACGGCGAAGGTCCGGACCGTGTTTCGGTCCATTCGGCGTGGTGGTCAAAGAAGTCTCCCCTCACGCCTATGTCCGATAGTCGACGTGCCGGTTCACGCTAGGCCGATTTCGTGTCGAGTCCAATCAGGGTCCGCGATCTTGCCGCGACGGCCCTTTGGCTTTCTGCGTCGCTACTTCGTATAATTATCGTCTGTAAGTATGCGTACCGGGGGTTGATCATGCCGAACACGCCATTGCCAGGGGTTTTCCAGCTCACCCCGCTCAATCCCGAATTCAACGCCGATCCGCACAAGCTGCTCGACCGGTTGCGCAATGAGTGCCCCGTCATGCGCGATGAACTGGCCGGCGCATTCGTCCTGACCCGCTACGAAGATGTCCGTGCCATCGTGCAGGATACCAGCCTGTGGCGCGATCCGTCCGTCGCCGAGGAAGCGGCCGCGATGCAGAAAGCCTTGAGCGACCGGCCGGTCGAGGGCCTGACCGTTCCGCAGGACGAGATGGGCGTCGGCATCCTTTTGCTCGACGATCCGGACCATGCGCGAATCCGCAACCCCTTCGTGAAGGCGCTTTACCGCCAAATCGCCAAGTCCAAGCCGCTGGTGCAGCAGGTGGTCGACGAATGGCTCGACCGGCTGAAGGGAAAGTCCCGCTTCGACGCGATGAACGACTTCGCGCTGCGCGTGCCGATCGACGTCATCGCGCGCATCCTGGGCGTCGACGATGCCAGGCTCGGCGAATTTCGCGACTGGTCCGAGGGCGTGATCCTCAGCCTCAATCCCTTTCGCAGCGAAGAACAGACGCAGAGCTTCATAGTCGCCGCCAATGCCTTGTCCGCCTATATGCGCGAGCTGATGGATCAGCGCCGCAAGGAACCGCGCGACGACCTTACCAGCGACATGGTTGCGATGCAGGCTGCGGGCGAGCCGCTCAATGACGGCGAAATTTCCGCGAACCTGCAGGGCCTCCTTGTCGGCGGCAATCTCACCACCACCGATCTGATCGGCAACGCGATCTGGCTGTTGCTCAAGAACCCCGGCGAGCTTGCAAAGCTCAGGGACGATCCAGGCCTCGTCGTTTCGGCGGTGGAAGAAGTACTGCGCTACGAGGCGCCGGTGGACATCACCGCCCGCATCGCCTCGCGCGACATGGAGATCGGCGGCTGCCCCGTGCGTCAGACCCAGGCCGTCCTCACCTCGCTGCGCGGCGCCAACCGCGATCCGGCGGTCTTTCCCGATCCGCACCGTTTCGACATCACGCGCAAGGACGCGCCGCACATCGCGTTCGGCGGCGGCACGCACATCTGCATCGGCGCACCCCTGGCGCGGATCGAGGCGCAGCTGGCGATTCAGTCCTTCTTCCAGCGCTTTCCCAACGCGCGGTTGAGCGATCCGGGCGCGCCGCCGCAATGGCGCGAGATGCCGTTTTTCCGCGGCCTGAAAACGCTGCCGGTCGAGGTTTGAGGCGAGGATCAGGGGATTTGTGACGGTTTCTAACCATTCGGCGCGCTTGACCCTCCGCCCCCTTTGCCTCAAAGAGACCCCGCAACGTATTCGGGTTGTCTTCGCATGAACGCACCCACGCGCATCGACGCGATTCCCCGCTTCGCCACGATCGAAAAAGCCATCGCCACGATGAAGCCTGGCGAGCCGCTCTATTGCATCTTTCCGGAGAAGTTCGGCGCGGCGGCGAAGCGCTTCCTGGACGGTTTTCCGGGCGATGCGCTCTATGCGATCAAGGCCAATCCCGCGCCGCACGTGCTGGAACAGGTTTGGGCGGCCGGCATCCGCCATTTCGACACCGCCTCGGTTCCGGAAATTGAGATCGTCAAGAACCGCTTTCCCGACGCGCATTGCCACTTCATGTCTCCGGTGCGCGCGGTTGGCGCGGCCAAGATCGCGTTCGAAAAATTCGGCGTCACCGACTATGTGGTCGATTGCGACTATGAACTCGACAAACTTCTTGCCGAGACCAAGCAGCCCAAAAAGCTGCGGATCTTTGTTCGCATCGCGACCCCGCTCGGCGGCGCGGTGCTGGAGCTGTCGAGCAAGTTCGGAACGACGCCCGCCGAAGCGGCAAAGCTTCTGAAGCGCGTGCAGGAATCGGGCGCGGCCCCCTGCATCACCTTTCATGTCGGCAGCCAGTGTCTTTCGCCCTTTTCCTATGCCCAGGCGATCGAGATGGCGCGCCGCACCGCGGCGCTCGCCAAGGTGGAGATTGCCGCGCTCGACATCGGCGGCGGATTCCCCGGACCCTATATGGGCGACGATGTTCCGCCCTATCACTGGTATTTCGACACGATCAAGGAAGCGCTCGAGACGCTGAACGATCCCAAGATCCCGATCATCTGCGAGCCGGGCCGCGCGCTGATCGCCGAAGGCCTGTCGCTGGTCACGCAGGTCATCCTGCGCAAGGGCGACCGGCTCTACATCAATGACGGCGTCTATGGCAGCTTCGATGAACTCACACTGCCCGGTTGGAACGCGGACTATCCCGTGCGTGTCTTCACGCTCGATTCCAAGAGCCGTGCGCTGCCGCTTCCCGGCGCGACGCTGCCGTTCCGCGTCTATGGTCCGACCTGCGACACGCTCGATGTGCTGCCGCGCCCGATCATGCTGCCGGCCAATATCGGTCCGAACGATTTCATCGTATTCGACTGCATGGGCGCCTATTCGGTCGCTGTCCGCACGACTTTCAACGGCTTTTATCCCGACACCTGGGCGATGATCGGCAACTAACGAGGCTGTGTGATGAGCGACGTCGTCGAACCCCTGATCCTGGATCTTCTGGAGTGGGTGGCGGACGGCGAGCGCGAATACGCCGAGGTGATGGACGCCTGGCGCACCTCCTGCCCGCGATTGCCGGTGTGGGAAGAAGCCAATGCCCGCGGCCTCGTCACACGCATCGTCAGGGGCGGAACGCCGCTTGTCGCGATCACGCCGAGCGGTCGCGCACTGCTCGAGCGCCGCGTGCAATGAAGATTGCGATTCTCGACGACTATCACGACACGCTGCGCACGCTGGACTGTTTCAAAAAGCTGGACGGACACGACGTCACGATCTGGACCGATCATGTGCAGGACACCGACGCGCTGGCCGAGAGGCTGAAAGACGCCGAAGCACTGGTCTTGATCCGTGAACGCACGCAGATCCGCGAGGCACTGATCGGCAGGCTGCCCAGTTTGCGCCTGATCAGCCAACGCAGCGTCTATCCGCATATCGACATCGACGCCTGCACGAAGGCGGGCGTCGTAGTCTGCTCTAACCTGCACTCGGACACGCCGTCCTATGCCGCAGCCGAGTTGACCTGGGCGCTGATCATGGCCGCCATGCGCCAGATTCCGCAGCAGATGGCGTCTCTCCAGCGCGGCACCTGGCAGACCGGCGTCGGGCACACGCTGCGCGGCAAGACGCTCGGCATCTTCGGCTATGGCCGCATCGGCAGCGTGGTCGCCGGATATGGCAGGGCGTTCGGCATGAAGGTGGCGGTGTGGGCGCGTCCGGATTCGCTCGCCCGCGCGCGCGCCGAAGGATATGACGTCGCAACCAGCAAGGAGGAATTCTTCGCGACCTGCGATGTTCTCACCCTGCACATGCGCCTTGTCCCGGCGACGCGCGGCATCGTCACCGCCTCCGACCTCGCGCGCATGAAGCCCACGGCGCTCATCGTCAACACCAGCCGCGCGCCGCTGATCGAGCCGGAGGCGCTCGCCGCGGCCTTGCGCGCCGGGCGACCCGGAATGGCGGCCATCGATGTGTTCGAGCAAGAGCCGGTACGCGATCCGTCCCATCCGCTGCTCACGCTCAGCAATGTCGTCGCGACGCCGCATATCGGCTACGTCACGCGCGACGAATACGAGCTTCAGTTCGGCGACATCTTCGACCAGATCGTCGCGTTTGCAGCCGGAACACCGAAGAACGTCGTCAATCCGGAAGCACTGGACGTGGTGCGTTAAGCTGCCGTTAGGAGTTGACGGCCGTGTGTGTCCATGAAGGACAAACGAGGCCTTAATATCTCGCGAATAGTGTGTTGGCGTATCCGGGGACACCCATGCCGACACCGAAAGAACGCCTCAGTCATCTTCTGGAACTGGCAGCGCAGGGCCCCGAGCAGCGCGCTGCGCTCGCCGGCGAAGTGGCCGATCTCCTGCTCGACTGGCCGGCGCAATATCCCGGTGCCATGCGCGACACATTCGAAGCCTTGTTGCAAAAGATCGCGCGCGAAATGAAATACGGCGCGCGCATCCAACTGGCGGCGCGCTTCGAAGGCCGCAGTGATGCTTCACTCGCCTTGCTCAACGAGCTGTTTCTCGCCGCTTCGACGGACATGAAGGACGTGATCCTTACGCGCAACGCGGCGGCCGGCGATTCCGGCTTTGTGAGCATCGACGACGGCGCGCTTCTGGACGCCGCGCGCGCGAGACAGGATCTGGCCGAGGCGCTGACCCGCGTGACCGGCGTACCGCAGGCCATCGCGGCCGAGATCGCCGTCGACACGTCCGGCCGCTCGCTTGCCACCGTCTGCAAGGGCGCGAACGTCAACCGCGCCACCTACTCCGCGCTCATAGTGCTTGCAGGTCCGGCGCGTTCGCCGGAAGACAATTTTCCGCTGCTGCAGGTTTTTGACCGCGTGCCGGCGAGCGGCGCGGCGCGCCTTCTCGCCTTCTGGCGCGGGCTCCAGGACGCCACGCCCGAACATCGCGAAGTGGCGGCTTAGCCTTCCGCGTTGACGTCGTGGCGTTCGCGCGTCTTGGCGAATGTGATGTTGGGGAACTTGTCCGCGACGTAGCCGATTTCCCAGGCGCTCTTGGCAAGGAACACCGCCGCGCCGTCGCGATCCGTCGCCATGCCGCCGCGGTTCGATTCGGTGAACTTCGCCATGTCCGCGTCTGAGCCGCTGAGCCAGCGCGCGGTTTCGTAGGGCGCCGGCTCGAGGTCGGCGTCGAGGCCGTATTCGGCGCGCAGGCGTGACTTCAGGACGTCGAGCTGCAGCGGACCGACCACGCCGACGATCCAGGCCGAGCCGATCTGCGGCTTGAACACCTGCGTCACGCCTTCTTCGGCGAGGCTTTCGAGCGCGCGCGTCAGATGCTTCTGCTTCATCGGATCGCCGAGCCGCACCCGGCGCAGGATTTCCGGCGCGAAGTTCGGAATGCCCGTGAAGACGACTTCGCCGGATTCCGAAAGCGTGTCGCCGACGCGCAGCACGCCGTGATTGGGGATGCCGATGATGTCGCCCGGCCAGGCTTCGTCGACGGTCTCGCGCTCCTGCGCGAAGAACAGGATCGGGTTGTGGATGCCGATCGACTTTTTGGTGCCCGACTGGATCAGCTTCATGCCGCGCCGGAACTTGCCCGAGGCCAGCCGCAGGAACGCCACGCGGTCGCGATGGTTCGGATCCATGTTGGCCTGGACCTTGAAAACGAAGCCGGTGACTTCCTCGTCCGACGGTTCAACGGTCCTGCCGCGCGTCGGCGCCGGCCCAGGCGGCGGGGCGTTGGTGGCCAGCGCCGACAGCAGGTCGCGCACGCCGAAATTCTTCAGGGCCGAACCGAAATAGACGGGGGTCTGGTGGCCCTCGCGATAGGTGCCGTGATCGAAGCGGGGCATGCCGGAGCGGGCGAGCTCGACCTCCTCGTCCAGCTTGTCCTTTTCCTCCGGGCTGAGCAGCGCCGCAACAGCGTTGTCGCCCAGCTTCTCGGTGCTGCCGAAAGCGGAGAACTGTTCGGTATACAGATCGATCGTTCCCTTGAAGTTCAGGCCCATGCCGACCGGCCAGACCATCGGCGCGCATTCGAGCTGCAACTGGTCGGAAATCTCGTCCAGCAGTTCGAGAGGATCGCGCGCCTCGCGGTCCATCTTGTTGACGAAGGTCATGATGGGAATGTCGCGCAGGCGGCAGACCTCGAACAGCTTGCGCGTCTGGGTCTCGATGCCCTTGGCGGCGTCGATCACCATGACCGCCGAGTCGGCGGCGGTCAGCGTGCGGTAGGTGTCTTCTGAGAAGTCTTCATGGCCCGGCGTGTCCAGCAGGTTGAAGATCGCATTCTCATACTCGAACGTCATGACGGCGGAGGTGACAGAGATGCCGCGCTCCTGCTCGATCTTCATCCAGTCCGACTTGGCGCGCCGCGCCTCGCCGCGCGCCTTGACGCGGCCGGCGGCATGGATCGCGCCGCCCAGCAGCAGGATGTGCTCGGTGAGCGTGGTCTTGCCGGCGTCGGGATGCGAGATGATCGCGAAAGTCCGGCGTCTGGCGGCTTCTGTGGCGGGCGTCTTCGTCATAACGCGGCGGGGCGTAGCAGGATGGCCGCGAAATGTCATCCCTGTCGCGCGGCGTCCGCCGGGCGCATAGGCACCAATCCTTAAGGATTTCTCCCAAATTGTAGTGCGCCGCACTCGCGCAGAACATCGCGGGCGTCGCAAGAATGAGGGTTACGGCCATGCAGAGCAAATCGATTTCCAACCGTCCGTCCAGCCTTCGCGACATGCAGCGCGATTGGGACAGCTGGAGCCTTGGCGAACGCATCGCCATGGCCGCTATCGCGAGCTCGTGCTTCACGCTGCTCTCGCTGATCCACTGGTTCGGCGCGGTCTAGATCAGAGCGATTGCGGTTGCGGCCAGTGCGCCGAAGGCGACCACCGCCCAGGACGGCACCTTGGCCCCGACCAGCAGCATCAGCGCCGTCGCTGCAATCAGGACGTCCGTCACGTTGAAGATCGCGCTGGTCCAGACCGGCGAATAGAACGCCGCGAGCAACAGCCCCACCACAGCCGCATTCACCCCCTTCAACGCCGCGCGCATCGCCGGATGCCGCTGTGCCGCATGCCAGGCCGGCAAGGCCCCGATCACCAGAAGAAATGACGGCAGATAGATCGCGCCGAGACACAGCAGCGCTCCTTTCCAGCCGTTCGGCGTCTGTTTCATCGCTGCGCCGAGAAACGCCGCAAAGGAAAAGAGCGGCCCGGGCACCGCCTGCGCCGCGCCATAACCCGCAAGGAACGTCGCATTGTCGATCCAGCCGGCTGTTGCCCTTTGCAGCAGCGGCAGAACGACATGGCCGCCGCCGAACACCAATGCGCCGGTGCGGTAGAAAGCATCGAGCAGCGCGAGCGGATGGCCGAGCGGCGCCGTGAAAGGCAGCACCAACAACAAGAGAAAAAAGAGCGCGAGCGAGCCGGCCGAAATCGCGCGGCGCACCGGCAAGGACAGCTCCGGCATCGGCGCGTCATCGCTCCTCAGCAGAAGACAGCCGGCAGCGCCGCCAAGTGCAATCGCTGCGATCTGGCCGACGGAGGACGGCAGCACAATCGCGACGGCGGCGGCCGCAAGCGCGAATGCGATGCGCGTTGCGTCAGGCGTCAGGCTCCTGGCCATGCTCCACAGCGCCTGCGCCACGACCGCGACGGCGGCAAGCTTCAGGCCATGGATCCACGGCGCCTGCGCGATGTTGCCGAGCGAGGTCATGAGATAGGCGAAGAGGATCATCAGCGCCGCGGACGGCGCAGTGAACCCGATAAAGGCCGCGAGCGCGCCCGGCAAACCCGCCCGCATCAGGCCGAGCGCAATGCCGACCTGACTGCTCGCGGGACCGGGAAGGAACTGGCAGAGCCCGACGATGCCGGCATAGGACGGCTCATCGAGCCACTTGCGGCGTTCGACAAACTCTTTGCGGAAATATCCCAGATGCGCAACCGGACCGCCAAAACTCGTGCAGCCCAGCCGGAGGAACACCAGCAGAACCTCGAGCGCGCGGTTCATCCGATCCAGCTGAACGGTTTGAAGCGCAGTGCGACCGCATATTGGAGCTGGATCGCCACGATCAGCCCGATGCTCCAATAGTTGGAAAAAACACAGAGCGCGGCGGCGGCCGTGTAGAGAATTTGAGCCATCACGACGCGCCGCACGAGCGCGCGATGCGATCCCTCCGGTGCGTCCGGCCTGACAAGGCCATACGCGCGCGCGTGGTACCAGCCGCCCAACAGCGTCGCGCCGAGAAATGCGATGTTGAACCAGTAGACGAACAGGGCCGTTCGATAGGTGATGAACTCCGCCAGCAGCGAGGTCGAAAACGGCACCAGCGTGACGCCCATGAGGAATGCGATATGGATCCAGGAATAGCCGCGGTCGCTGTTCTTCAAAAGGTCATGCTGCGTGTTCTGCCCGACCCAGAAAATTCCCAGCGTGAGAAAGCTCATCAGATAGGTAAGAAGGCGCGGCGCAAGATCGATCAGCGCATGCTGAAGTCCGCGTTCGCTGGCGATCGTGAAGGCGGCCGGGACATGGAGATCGAGAGCGAGCACCGTCATCGCGAAGGCGAAGACGCCGTCGCTGAGCGCGGCGAGACGGTCCGTGCTGCGTCCGGCGATGCGATTGTAGATCCCGCTCATGCCGCCGACCTAGCAAGACCAACGGAGCGCAGCAAGCGTCACAGCACCGGCTCATCGACGAAGGTGCGGCCCTGGCGGTCTTCTATCTCCAGGATCCACAGATCGGGATCGAACTTGATCTGGCGTTCGAAATAGGCGCTCGCCTTCGCCTCTTCCACCCATTCGCCGAGCGGACGGGCCCAGGCGGGATCGCCTTTTGCGTCGCGCGCCTGGTTGAGCACGGTGCAGGTGCCGTCGAGCTTGGCGATCTTGATGAAGACGGCGCCGGCTTCCTCGGAACCCTTGCGCGCGACATAGGCCTGCGCGCCCGCCACTTCCGCGCGGCGGATGATGGCGCGGACAAAGAGGCCGGCTTTGAGGCGTGCGGTCATGGCCCAATCTGCCATGACGCGGCGCTTTCAGCCAAACGTCTCCAGCGGCTCTGCTCCGTCGGGCGTGGCGATCAGGTGCTTGGGCACCAGCAGCAGCATTGGAAGCATGAGGGCGTAGGTTACCGTGATCGCGATCACGCAGACCGTGAAGGTTCCGAAATAGTCGTAAAGACTCGTTCCGAGCACGTCGCCGAACCGGCCGGCGACGTAATAGAGCCCGAACGCCATCATCAGCACCGTACCCTGCAAACCGGGCGGGCAGGAGCGGATGAGAAGATCGGTATAGGCCGCCGTCGCGACACCGCCCATCAGCCCGATCGGCGCGGCCACGATGAGCGCGCCTGTCGCCGAATGCATGAAGAGAAGCGGAATGTATTGCGGCACGCCGACAATCGTGCCCCAGAACAAAAGCGTGCGCAGCGGATATCTTCGGCACAGATAGCCGAACAGCATATAGGTCGGGATGAAGGCGATGGTGAAGATCGCATTCCATTCGCCCCACTGCGCATCGTTGCTGTGCAGGGTGTTCTGCAGATAGTACTGCAGCGGCGTGGCGGAGCCGGGCGCAAAGCTCCACATGAAATAGATCATCAGGGCGGGATAGATCGGCCAGTGCCTGCCGAGCCGCTTGAGGTCTGTGATCGGATGCAGCTTCGGTCCGGTATGCTCGTGCACATTGTCGAACACCACGCGCGGCCGCCAGACGCCATAAAGGGCGATCGCGATCATGATCGCCGCTCCGACCAGGAACAGGATCCGCGCAGCCTCGTTCGCGTTGCGGCCTTCCAGAGCGTCGCTGAGGAAGCCGCCGGCGAAATAGGCGGCCAGAACCGGCACCGCCTGGAAGATGTTCCAGATCGTGCTGACCTGGCCGGACATCACATGTTGCTGACCGATGGCGGATGTCAGGCCTGCCTGCGCACTCGCGACGAAGAGGAAGGCCGTGGTGAGCAGAAAGACCGCCGCGAGCAGCATGACGTATGTGACGTCGCTGAAGGCGAAATAGACATAGACGATCGCACTGATCGCTCCGAAAAGGATCATGTAGCCGCGGTCGCGAATGCCGAACGGACTCCAGCTGTCGCGCAGAAAGCCGAATGCGATGGAAAGATACAGCGGTATCGAAGACACCAGCCGGAACGTCGCGACCTCATGCGCCTGGAGATGCAGCTTGTTCTTGAGGAAAAAGCTGATCGGAACATCGATCAGACCGCCGAACGGCGCGCCGAACCCCATCAGCATGATCAGGACGCTGAGATAGGCAAGGATCCTGAACCGATCGGCATCGGCGAGGCCGACCGGCGCTTCGGTCTCAATGGCAACGGACGCTGCGCCTGCCGTCATGGTGTTTCCGTTCCGATTGCCGAGTGCAAAGCTGGCACAGGCCTGACGCGCGCGCCATACCATCGGCGCTGAGCCGCGCATCGCGCGCACCCGATTGACCGGGGCGCCCAATGAGCGCCAATTTCGCGTCCGGGCTCACCGGCTCAATTCGAGGAACCGATGGCGAACACGACAAACCGCACGAGCATTGCAGACCTCAACAGGGCCAATGCGGGCAAGCTGCCCGAGCATCTGGGGCTCAGCATCATCGAGGTGACGGACGGCAAGGTCGCCGGCCGCTTTGAGGTGCGCCCCGACCTGGTGGCGCATACCGGTTACCTCCTCGCCGGCGTGGTGCTGAGCATTGCCGATCTGCTCTGCGCCTATGGCGTTTCGACAGCATGGCCGGACGGCGCCAACGGCTTCACCACCGCCGAAGTCAAATGCAACTTCATGGGCACCCTTCTGAAGGGCGCTGGAATCGTCACCGCCGAACTTCTGCACGGCGGCCGCACGACGCAGGTGTGGGACGCGAAGTTCACCAGCGAAGAAACCGGCAAGCTCCTTGCCGTCTTCCGCTGCACGCAGATCATTCTGTATCCGAAGGCTTAGGCCGCGCGGAACGGGATGACGTTGGGCGCGTCGGGCGCGACGCGTTCGCCTTTTTCGTCGACAGCGGCGAACGGCAGGCGCACCCGCACGGTGGTTCCTTCGCCAAGCGCGGATTCCAGCGTCGCCTCGCCGCCATGCATGGCCGCGAACGCCTTGACGAGCGCAAGGCCGAGGCCGGTGCCTTCCTTGGAACGGACATGCTCGCCTTCGACCTGTTCGAAAGGCTTGCCCAGACGCTCGAGATCGCGGGCCGAGATGCCGACGCCGGAATCGCTGACCCTGATCTCGATGCCCTTGGCGTCGCGCGCCGCCACCACGCGCACGTCGCCGCCGCGCGGCGTGAACTTGACGCCGTTGGTGAGCAGGTTGATCAGCACCTGCTTCACCGCGCGCTTGTCCGCAAAGATGGTGCGCGCGCCCGGGCCGACATTCAGCTTCAGCGCGACGCCGCTGCGCTCGGCCTGGAGCTTGACGAAACGCAGCGCGCCCGCGCCGACTTCTTCCAGATCGAACACCTCCTCGAACAGCTCGAACTTGCCCGCTTCGATCTTGGACATGTCGAGAATGCCGTTGATGAGCTCCAGCAGGTGGCCGCCGCTCTCGTGGATCAGCTTGGAGTATTCGAGATATTTCGGGCTGCCGACGGGGCCGAACATCTCATGCGTCATCACTTCGGAGAAGCCGATGATCGCGTTCAGCGGCGTGCGCAGCTCGTGACTCATATTGGCCAGGAAGCTCGTCTTGGCGCGGCTGGCGGTCTCGGCCTGGTCGCGCGCCTCGATCAGCGCGCGTTCCTGCGCCTTTCTCTCGGATATGTCGCGCGTCACCGCGACGATATCCGTCGCTTCGTTGTGCACGGGCGCTGCGGGGCGGCAGCGGATTTCGGCCCACACATAGGAACCGTCGCGCCGGCGCATGCGCACTTCGGCGGAGGCGGCGCGCGCAAAATAGGCCGATTCCATAAAGGCGGCCTGCATCGCGCGCAGATCGTCCGGATGCACCAGGGCGGACGGCGCGACGCCGACGAGATCCTGCGGCGACTGGTCGAGGATCGTCTGCGCGGCGGGGCTGGCGAAACGGATGCGCCCGTCCGAGGAGTGGCGCGTGATGAGGTCCATCGCATTGTCGGCAAGGAAGCGATACATCGCGGCGCCTTCGGCGGCAGCAAGATCGGCGGCGTGCTGGCGCTCCTGCGCGGCGGCCGCGACGAGCGCTGCTTGAATCACCGCGGCCATCACGGAAACGGCATAGATCTCCCAGACCGGAACCGGCAGACGCGAGATTGGCAGCGCACCCACCGATTCGATCGCGGCGACGACGGCCAGTGCGATGGCGGCGGCAACGGCCGCGCGCAAGACTGCCGGCCGTCCTCCCGCCAGCGCCGCTTCCGCCGGCACCAGCGCGAACCAGACGATCAGCGGCGACAGGACGCCGCCGGTCAGCGAGGCGAGATAGCCGATGAGAGCCGCGAACAGGGCGATGCCCACCGATTCAAGAACCGGAAGAGACAGGCGCGTGAAAGCGAGCAGCGCGAGGACGGCCGGCGCCAAAAGGCCTGCGAGCGCAATGCTTTCCGCGACGTCCGGCCTGCCGACCAGACCAATGAAGGCGATCCCCAAAGCTGCCCCTATGGCGGCCTTGGAGGCCTGTACGGTAATGAACATCCGGCGCGCTGCGCGATCGCCGGTCGGATGCTCGCTAGCGTAGAAATTAATCGCCATTAAGAGTTCGGGCCTTTGGGAAGCCGCATTCTCGATCCCTTAACTTAACGAAGGTTGAAGACCCCGGAACTTCGTTCGTTAATTCTCAACACCTGTGGCGCGAGTTATTCACCACTTGTTAGGGATGATGACGCGATTCGGGCGGCATCTAACCTTTCGGCAAGGGCTGTCGCGCAGGATTCCCGCGGGTAATGGGGAATATCCCGCCTTGGGGTTGGTAAAAGTCCAAAGCGCACGCGCCGTGCCGGAATCGCACGTCGTCGGCGAGCACGCGTCAGCGGCCGTTATCGAGGCGCTGAACTGCCTGCGCGTGGCCATCACGATCTACGATTCGAATCAGATCCTGATCTACGCCAACCAGCATTTCGACTATCTGTTCCGTTCGCTGCCGCAGCGCGATTCGCTGATCGGCATGCCCTACGACGCTCTTGTCCGGCTGGAAGTGGAGAGCGGCGAGATTGCGGACGAAGCCCATGGCGGCGATGTCGAAGGATTTCTCGCGCGCCGCCGCGCGCAATTCAACGAAGGCGATTTCCACCCGCTAGATGTGCCGCTGTCCGACGGCCGCATCATCGAACTCAAGGCGCGCCGCACGCCCGAGGGCGGCTGGATCGCGTTGTGGACGGACGCGACGCAGGCGCGTCATGCGACCAGCAGGCTCGAGAAAGCGATCGAACTGTCCGCCGACGCTTTTGCGTTCTTCGACCGCAACGACAAGCTCGTCGTCTGCAATCAGGAATTCGCCGCGATCTACGGACGCTCGCTGCCGGAAATGCGCGGCACCGAGTTCCGCACGATGATCGCCGACGCGGTCGCGCGCGAACGCATTCTGATCGAGGGCGACAAGGATGTCTGGCTGCAGCGGCGCCTGGATCTGCACAATTCGCCTGCCGGTGCGATGACGCTGGAGACCAAGCTCGGCAAGGCGTATCTGGTGCGCGACCGCAAGACCAAGGGCGGCGGCCGCGTTACCGTGCTCACCGACGTGACGGACGAGCGGCGCGTGGAGCTTGCACTCGGGCAGACCCGCCAGGCGCTCGCGGAATCGCAGGGCGAGGCGCAGAAGCAGGCAAGCTATCTCGCCGACCTGACGCGCCGGCTGGATGCGGTGCGCAGCGAGGCTGACAACGCCAAGAAAACGCTTCTGCGCACCATGAGCCATGAGCTCAAGACGCCGCTGAACGCAATCATCGGATTCTCCGATCTGCTGATGCAGATGGCGCAGGGCCTTGGCCCGGATCAGATCAGGGAATATGCCGGTCTGATCCATGCCGGCGGGCATAACCTTCTGCGGCTCATCAACCAGATCCTCGATCTCACCAAGATCGCCGGCGGCAAGTTCGAACTGCACCGCACACGGCTCGACGCCGGCGGCGCGCTGTGGCTGGCAAGCGATGCGTTCGGCGAGCGCGCCGCTGCCCGCGACATCAAGATCGACGCTTCCGCCTGTCCGATCGGCCTTCTGGTCGACGTCGACAAATCCGCTTTCGGGCAGATGGTGCATCAATTGCTCGACAACGCGCTCTCCTTCACGCAGGACGGCGGTGTGATCGCCCTTTCGGCCGTGCGCAAGAACGGCCGCGTGACGCTGAGCGTCGCCGACAATGGGCCGGGCGTTGCGTCGGAGGACCTGGAGCGGATCCTGCAGCCATTCGAACAGGCGGTCCGCAATGCGAGCGATCACAAGGGCGGCGCGGGCCTTGGCCTCACCCTCGTGAAAGCGTTCGCCGAATTGCATGCCGGTTCGCTCTACATCGCAAGCCAGGAAGGCTGCGGATTCACCGCCACGATCGAACTGCCCGCGGCGGAGTAGCAGCGCCGCGTGCTTGCGCTGTCGAACCCACTCGCGAAAATTCATTTCAAATTTTCGTAAATCTTATTTTGAGACAGCGCCAATCCGGAAACCCCTTGTTTTCCGCGATGTCAGCACCGCGCAGTTTTAATCCAATTACATTCAACTTTACCGATTGGTTTCAGCAGCCGGAAAAGGCGTGGCGCGCAATCTGTCCGCGGTCTCAAGAATTGGGGTACCGCATGATCTTCCGCGCGATCTTCTGGATTGGACTTGTCGCCTTTCTGATGCCGCACGAGCCCGACCTCGGCTTTGGCCGGCCGGGCGCGAACCTGGGTGCGGCGGCTCCGGGCACGATCGGCGGGCTCATCCAGTCGACGAACGTCCAGGCGGCCTGCGATCATCACGCAGCGGCGTGCGCGGGAAGCCTTTCGATCCTGGACGGTTTCCAGGCGGTGGCCGTGCGCAGCCTCGACGAGGTGCGCGCCGACATCGAGGCCAATCGGCACACGGTCCGTCACGGCATTTGACAGCCGGGCCTCCGGGCGCACCAATGCTGCGCCATGGACATCACCGAACATCGCGTCGTGCCGCTGCGCGGTTTTGACGAATTGAAGCTGGGCGAGGTTTTCAACCTGCCCTCCCGCACCATCGGCGATGCGAATTTCGCCGCCTTCCAGACCGTAAGCCTGGACAACCACCCGATCCACTATGACGTCGAATACTGCAAGCGGCTCGGCTATCCCGCGCCGCTGGCGCACGGGCTGCAGGTGCTGTCGTTCACGGCGGCCGGAGCGGGCCTCTTTCCGCATGTCATCGGCGAAAAGCTGATCGGCTTCATCGAGGTGAACGCGAAATTCCTCAAAGCCGTGTTTCCCGGCGACACGCTCTATCCCGCACTCGCCATCAGCGAGCTGACGCGCCAGCGCACGACGGGAATTGTCGCCATGCGCGCCACGGTTCACAACCAGAAATCCGAACTCGTGCTCGACGGCGTTCATCGCTACCTGATGAAGCTTTAGACTCTTTCAGGTTTTGGTTCATGGCCAAGTCCTCATCGTGAATCCGACGATGGATGAGGCGGCTCGGTTTCCTCCGCGGTCCAGCCGCGCAGCCTGGCGCGGCCGCGGATGCGCAGACCGTAATGATCGGCGAGCCGGTCAAGCGCGATCGCCAGCACAACCTTTGCCGAACGCGGCGGCCAGCGCTTGGCCTGCTCGGCTTCCTCCAGCCCGCGCAGATGGCAGCAGACATCGAACAGAAGGTCGTTGAGGCCCGGCCCCACCGCGCGCATGGCGGCGGAAAAGCGCTGCTTTGCGGCCAGTACCATGTCGGTCAGCGGCGCTTCAGCCTTCTGGCCACGCCCGCCCGGGACGAGCGGTTGCGTGAAATCGATGCCCATGCGCGGTGACAGCCCGGCAAGCGTGAAATCGCGCCGAAGTCGCTCGCCCGCATCGAACTGCGCCCCGTCGATCACCTTGCGGTGCAGGAGGCGCCCGAGCGGCGATTCCGCTTCGTTGACGGTTACCTGCTTCTGCGTTCCGTCAGGCTCCATGACGTTGCGGATGGCGCGCACCTGGTGCTGGCGCGCGAAGCGATCTTCGTCGTCGTGCATCACAGCCGCTCCGCGATGGCGCGCAGCAAGGTCTCGAGCCAGCCGAGCGTCCTGTCGAGATCGGGATCCTCGCGCAGCGCTTCGACGCGTTGCACCGCGTAGCAGACGGTGGAGCGGTCGCGCGCGAAAGCCTGCGCGACGTCGCCGATGCTCATGGAAAACACAATATGCGTGAGATACATCGCGATCTGACGGGCAAAGGCGGTCTGCGAGGTGCGCCGCGTGGCGGCACGCATCTCCTCCAGAGTCACGCCATAGGCCTGCGCCACCAGAATTTGCGTGACGCCGGCGCGCAGCGGCATCAGCGCAGAAGAAGCCTGCGAAACCAGTTCCATATGTCCCATTGAAGTCCCCGTCGGTTGCGGGCCGCGCTTGAGCGCACGGCTCTTGAAGGATAATTATCCTACAAGATGAAGCCTGTTGGATAAGTTTGCAACTTTTCGGTGTAATTCGGCGCGAAACCTAGGGATGCGCCGAGAACTTATCCTCACTTCTATCCCAGAGAGGAAGAAAAAACATAGTTAATTTCAAGTTATTCCCATACCCTCCGGGCGAAACTCTACGCGCGTTGATACACGTCAAGATTGTGGGATTAATATCTCATACCGGGACACGGAACGCGGGCTCAGCCCACGACAGCCGAGGCAATGCTGGCGCCGGCGGGCGCGCGCAGATCATCGCGGCGGCCGGCGAAATAGATCCTCTCAGCCTGCGCCGCGTCCAGGATCGACACCTGCGAGAAACCGAAGCCGCGGAGATCGCGCGTGAGATCGGCCGGATCGAAAAAGGTCTGCCACGGTTCGCCTGCGCGTTGGACCGTGCGCGCAAGCGCGGATTTTTGCGACCGCGCCGTGGCATATGTGAAGGCGATCTCGCTTCCGGCCGGGAACGCAGCAACAAGCCGGAACACGGCATCCACCGCTTCGCGCGTGAGATAGACGAACACGCCGAGGCAGGAGAAAAACGCGGGCCGCGAGAAATCCAGCGTGCTGGCGCGCAGGCCTTCATCCAACGACTTCTTCTCGAAGTCTATGGCGACGAATTCCAGATTGGATGGAATCGGCACACCTGCCGCGGCGAGGCGGCGGCGCTTTTCGGCCTGCGTGCCGCCATGATCGACTTCGTAGAGCCGCATCGATTGGGCCCAGGAAGGCTGGCGATAGGCGAAGGTGTCGAAGCCGGCGCCGAGAGTCACGCACTGCCGCACGCCGCGCGTGAACGCTGCTTCAAGCCGATCTTCGGCATAACGGCTGCGCAGCACGACACGCGCGCGCAGATCCAGCGCTGCCGGATCCGCCGAACGACCCACATGCTCTTCCAGCACGGTCACGGCGTCTCCGGACAGAAGGCGGGCGGCGATCGGATCGGCCAGAATCTTGGGCTCGCCGTCCATCAGTTGATGGATGGCGCGAACGGCGGTGACGCCGAGCGCGGTTCTGCTCGCCTGGCGCTCTGCCATGCCGGGTCCTGTTCAAGTTTCCAAAGGTGACGATAGCAGGAAGAAGGCGCCGCGCATGGCTTATTCGAGCGCGGGCTCCGGTGCGTCCTTGAGCGTGACCTTGACTTTTTTTGCCACGCGCTTGCGGCGTTCCTCGCCGTCGATGGGGCCATGCTCGCGAACGCGGCGATCGGGCCCGAAGAAGTCCGGAGCCGCAATAAAGGGGCGCGGCCTGACGAGCGCCAGGCGCATCTTGCGCAGGATCGTGGCGGCGCTGATCGGGCGCGCCAGCACATCGGTGATGCCCGTGTCGCGGGCATGCTCAATTTGTCGGCGGCGCGCGGCACTGCACAGCAAAAAGATCGGGATCATCGGATTGAGCACGCCGGGGCTGCGACGCGCGGCGAGCGGGAACGGTACGCCGCCCACAGTCTCGGAACGGTCGTCGCAGAACAGCGCCGCGAAGCGCTCATGACAGAGAAGATTGATCGCCGTGCGCGACTCCGGCACAGCCACGACATTGCTGATGCCGGCCACGCCGAACACAGTACGCAGGATTTGCACGCCGCTTGGCCGTCCACCGACCACCAACACGCGCAGATCCTTGAGATCCGCCAGTTCTCGCATTTACACCACTCACCCGACGCAACCATAGAAAACGCCCATTAATCGCCAATTAATGAGGCTGGCGGCGTCCTTGGCGTGGCGTGCCGAGGTGATACATTCGCCCGGCTTCTCGCAGGATCATGACATGTCGATAGCGCAAGCGTTTCGTGCCGGCCTTGCCGTCGTGCTGGCGGTGGGCCTGTCGGGTTGCATCTTCTTCGAGACGAAGGCCATGCGCGCCATGCGCAACGACCCGAACTTCAAGGTCGGATACTCCGACGGCTGCGCCAGCGCCAACGCGCGCGGCACCTCGTTCACCGGCAGCCAGGTGCGCGACGACTCCCTCTTCCAGACCAGCCAGCCTTATCGCGCCGGTTGGTCGAACGGCTATCGCACCTGCAACAACGAGCTGAACTATTCGAACAATCCGGCCGTGAACGACCTGCCCGATCACAGGCCCAATCCGTAAGACTACGTATCGCTTCCGCCGCGAAGGCGCCTTAATTCGTCGTTAACTCTTTGGGCGCATCTTTTTTGCGTGACGGCAGTGACGCACGCGTCAAACTGTCATATACTCCGTGTACGTCGTTGTTGCCTTTGAAAGGCGGTTTACGATGCTAGGTGTTCTGGTACACAATCCCGAGCTTGACGAGCGGCCCATCACGCATCCGCCGATGCTGCCGCAATGGATGCGTCGCGCAATCGCGTCGTTCTTCCGCCGCCGCCACTAGGCCATCGAAGATCTATTCCGGCTCGTGCGTAAACCCGGGCGCCTGACGCCTGACCCTATTGCTTTGGGGGCCGTTCCAGCACGAGAAACTGGATATCCCTCTTGGGCGCGAAGTTCGTCAGGGTCGATTCAAAGGTCGTCGCACCCGTCTTTTTCAGATCGCCCGTCCAGCACATCGACAGGATATTGCCTGGCTTTGCCTTGTCGATCGTCAGGTGGAAACGGCCGATAGGTCCCTTCCAGTTGTTGGCGGTGACGATGATAAAGTCTGTCGTGTACTGGTTGAAATAACCTTCGCCGCCATCCGGCGTGCGCAACGCCACGAAGCCGGCACGGATCGAAGCCTTGGTCGACGCGTCGAGGCAATAGTCCTTTTCATAGCCCGCCCGCTCCGTCGCATCGGACAAGGCGAATGTCGTGAAGAAGGTCTGGCCCGTCACGGGCTGGTAGGTGTGATCGACGCTGACGGTCCGCCCAGCGGGAAACGTCATCCGCCACCAGAACTTGGTTTGTGTCGTCCACTTTGCGTAGACGGTTTCGCCCGGGTCGGCGAGAATGAGACCGGCCTTCAGCAGCATGGCACGCGCGGCGGGCGTGATCTTCTGCAACTTGTCGTAGCCGCCGCCGATCACGATGTTCAACGGCACCCTGGCGGCGCGGACCAATGCCGTCACGTCCTTGCCCTTGTAGATGGCGCGTTCTTCGGCCGTGGGCGCGATCGTCTTGCCGTCGATGCTCAGACGGAAGCCGACAAAGTTTGGCGTGGTTTGGAGAGTCGTGCCGATCGCCGACTCCGCATATTCGTAGTTGTCGATGTCGGGCAGCGGGAACGCGACTATGGTGTCGATGTTCTTCTTGCTGTCATTGGCGAAGGTGTAGTGGACGCGCACCGCGGTCGGACTGAGGTAGAGATCCTCGCTCGCCATGCGAATGTCGTCGTTCCTGGTCAGAACGATGCCGCCGGCGCCCAGCATCGCCGAACTGTCGTCGGCGAGCGCAGGCGCTGCGAGCGCGATGAACGCGCCGCACGCCAGCACGGACACAAGCCGTTTCATGACGCTCTCCCCGGTAGGACCGGGACGGAGCTTAGGAGTATTTGCGCGGCTGCCACCATGGGAAATAGGGCGGCATATCGGCAGAGACCTTCTGCGGGAACTTCGCCGGACGCTTCTCCAGGAACGACACGACACCTTCCTTCACATCGGCCGAAGCGCCGCGCGAGTAGATGCCGCGCGAGTCGACTTTGTGGGCCTCCATCGGATGATCCATGCCGAGGCCGCGCCACATCATCTGGCGGATCAGCGCGACCGATACCGGCGAGGTGTTCTCGGCGATCTCGCGCGCGATGGCGCGGGCGCGCGGCAGCAACTGGTCCGGCGGCAGGACTTCCATGAAGAAGCCGCCGTCATGCGCTTCCTTGGCGTCGAACACCCTGCCCGAATAGCACCAGGCGAGCGCCTGCTGGATGCCGACGATGCGCGGCAGGAACCAGGATGAAGCAGCCTCCGGCACGATGCCGCGGCGCGAGAACACAAAGCCGACGCGTGCCGCTTCACTGCCCAGGCGAATATCCATCGCGCACTGCATGGTCGCGCCGATGCCGACGGCGGGCCCGTTGCAGGCCGCGATGACGGGCTTGAGGCATTCGAAGATCTCGAGCGTCACGCGGCCGCCGCCGTCGCGCACGCGCTCGTCGCTCCAGTTCACGGAATCGACCGGACCGGCGTTGCGCTCGGGACGATCGGCGCGCTGCGTCGCATCGAACGTCGAGGCGCCGGCCGAAAGATCGGCGCCGGCGCAAAATGCGCGGCCAGAGCCCGTCACGATGATGCAGCGGATATCGTCGTCCTTGTTGGCGCGCTGGAACGCGTCGATCATCTCGCTCATCATCGTGCCGGTGAAGGCGTTGAGCTTTTCCGGGCGATTGAGCGTGATGGTGAGGATATTGTCGGCGACGTCGTAGAGAATTTCCTTGTAGGACATGGTCGCTCCTGTGGCGTGAAGGCAAAGCCGATGCGGGCGCGGAGCATGTCCGCGCCACGCTATTGCGGCAAGAGAGTCTTTATTCCGCGGCGACGGCCTGGCGCTGGGGTTGTGCGGTGAGCACGCCCTTGGCGATGGCATCGTCGATCGTGGTGATGGCGCGGCGCAGTTCGGTCAGCGAGTCTTCGATGTCGACCTTCTGGCGTTCCAGCTTGTGAAGCTGTTCCTCGAACTTCTTGCGCGCATGCATCGTCTGGCGCACGCCGTGATCCTCGGAATTGTAGAGATCGAGGATCTCGCGGATCTCTGCGAGGGCGAAGCCGACGCGGCGGCCGCGCAGGATCAGGATGATGCGGGCACGGTCGCGCGACGAATAGATTCGCGTCTGGCCGCGCCGCTCGGGCGCTATCAGACCTTCATCCTCGTAGAAACGCAGCGTGCGCGCGGTGACGCCGAACTCTTTGGTGAGCTGACGGATCGTGAAAGAGCGTTGCATATAGTTCTAGCCGGACGCTTGGCTTGACGCCTCGTCGCCGGTCCTCCCTGACAATTTCTCAATAGTGAATTATTGGCTTACGCTTACGTCAACGTCAAGCGAGAAGATTCGCGACAAGTCAAGGGCTTAGACGATACGCAATGCTGTGAAATCACCGCCTGCCCTCAGGACACCATCCGCAAGGCACCTCAACGTGCGCGCGCGGATTCTTCGCGCTTGAGGACAGATTCCACACGCAGGGTCATCGAGTTCTTCTTCAGCGCCGCTTCGATATGCGCCAGGTCTTCCAGAAAGCGCGGTGCGGTGCCGAGCAGAAGACTGGCCGTCGCGTGGCCGATGGCACTCCAGACGGGGTCCATCGTCTGCATCATGCGGGTCCCTGCCGCAGACAGTTCGAGAAGCTGACGCCGCCCGTCCGTTGGATCGGTCTTGGCGCGCACCAGTCCCGCAGCGATCAACTCGCCGCGCATCCGGCTGATCGCCGCATGCGAGATGCCGAGCAGTGCCGCGAGCTCGCCGACGCTGAGCACGCCGGAGCCGCGCAGCGCACTGACAATGGGAAACCAGCGCGGCTCAAAGCGAATGCCATGCGCTTGATAAAATGCCTGGACCTGGCGATCGAGCATTTCGGAGACACGCCGAAGCCGCGTTCCGAACGCCGCAGCTCCCATATCTCTTACAAAGTCACCCATGACGCGTAACTGGTTACATATTACGCCGAGAGCCCTCAAGACGATGCGCGATGACATTTTTGTTATTGCGTGGCGCGAATTGGGACAGCGTTCGAGACTTGCGGCTAGTTGCATGAAACTTTGAGAGAAATCGTGATCATCGTGACCAAAATTGTCATTCGACTTACGCAATCATCGCGTAGAGAACATGTGCTCGCGGGGGCATCGCGAAGTTCATATCGGAGGAACCGATGCCTGCATACGAAATCTGCTATCTCGACGACAAAGGGCAACTTGCTCGCGCCTTTTCGGTGAAGTTCGACAGCGACATGCGCGCCAAGGTTCTGGCGCACGCCATGAAGCCTGCCGACTGCCGCCACCTGGAAGTGTGGGATGGAAACCGGCTGATCTACAGCCGTCCGGAGCAGACCGCGGACGCTTGACGCGTCCGGCGCACGGGTGCAAACGCCGCCATCATGGCGGTGGAAACTTCTGAAGCCCTTCTTTCACGCGTCGTCGCCGCGTTTTCATCCGTCCGCGGCGCCAGGGCAATTGTGCTTGGCGGCTCGCGCGGCCGCGGTGTGCAGCACGCGGCATCGGATTACGATATCGGCCTTTACTATCAGGGCGATCTCGACATCGCCGGCCTCGAAAGAGCCGCGCTGTCAGTCAGCGGCGGCGGCCGCTCCTATCCCGGCGGGAAGCCGGGCGCACCACTGATGACGCAGCGCGGCGGTTGGGGTCCCTGGGTCGATGGCGGTGGCTGGCTGACCATCGATGGCGAAGCTGTCGACGTTCTGTATCGCGATATATCGCGAGTCGACCGCGTGATCGCCGATTGCCATGCCGGAAAGTTCGAATGCGCCTATCACTACGGCCATCCGCACGCGTTCGTCTCGACCATGTATGCCGGCGAAATCGCGACCTGCCGGGCGCTGCACGATCCGCACGGATTCGTTGCAGGCGCCAAGGCGAGGCTCACGCCCTATCCCGAGGCGATTCGCGCGGCCCTGACGACGCGATTTCTCGACGAGGCCCGGTTCTTCCTCGCCATCGCGCAAAAGGCTCCGGACAAGGGCGATGTAACCTATGTCGCCGGCTGCGCCTTCCGCGCGGCGTCTTGTCTGCTGCAGGTGATATTCGCGCTCAACCGCCAATGGCTGATCAACGAGAAAGGCGCTCTGGCGCTCGCCGCTACTTTTGCGGTTGCGCCAGGGAACCTGAAGGCCCGCATGGAAGACCTGTTCAACCTCTCGACCGATGCGAGCCGGCTCAAACAGTCTCTGGCGTCACTGACTGCGCTTGCCGACGAGGTCGCCGCGCTCGCCTGACTGCCTAGTGCAGCAGGTAGCAGACTTTTGTTTCCAGTTTTTCGGGATCGTCGTTCCAGTCGCCGTAGATTTCCCAGTCGATGCCGGCGAGCGCGTGGCCGTGTTGCGCACACCATTTCTGGATCGCGCCGTGCGTATCCGAAAGACGACTGTAGGGGCCGACATGCGTCGCCGTCGCGATCCGTCCCGCAGGCGTGGAGGAGCAGTTCACCTCCCCGTCCTCGGCGAATTTGCGCGCCACCAGGACCGCGAACTCGACCGGGATCTTGCCGTCCTTGTGCAGATGAATGTCCTTGCCGCGATAGACAAAGACATTATGCGCGCCCGGCAGCCGCACATCGCCGTGCGTCTTGAGAAAGTCGTAGACCTTGTCGAGGTGAGGCCTGAAATGCGCGCCGATCTCGCCCATCGGCACGCGCGCGATCACGGCGGCGATCGGCTGTTCGGCGACGGTCTCGATCTCGACCTTCACGGCGGCTCCTATGCGGCGACTAGCTTTTCCCTGGTCGCCCAATCGAGCGATTTCTTCAGCGCCCGTTCGAAGCGGTCGAAGAGCTCGCCGATCTCGGCTTCGGTGATGACGAGCGGCGGACAGAAGGCGACGCGGTCGCCAAGCAGCGGGCGCACGAGCAAGCCTTCCTCCTGCGCGAAGCCGCACAGCGTCGCCGCCGCCTGGCGCGTGCCTTCGAAGCTCTGCCTGGTCTTCTTGTCGGCGACAAGTTCGATGGCGCCGATGAGGCCGACGCCGACCGCCTCGCCGACCAGCGGATGATCGGCCAGCGCCTTCAGCCGCTTTTGAAACAGCGGCGCAACATGGCGCACATGACCGACCGTATCGCGGCGCTGATAGATCTCGATGGTTCGCAGGGCGACGGCGCAGGAAACAGGATGGCCGCCATAGGTGAAGCCGTGTCCGAAGGTTCCGATCTTGCCGGATTCCTGTTCGATGATCTCCGACATTTCCGGCGACAGGAGCACGGCCGAAATCGGCATGTAGGCGCTCGACATGGCCTTGGCGATGGACATGCTCTCCGGCTCGAAGCCGTACGCGCCGCAGCCGAACCATTCGCCGGTGCGCCCGAAGCCGGTGATGACTTCGTCGTCAATCAGCGGAATGCCGTGCTTGTCGAGCACGCGCGTGATCGCGTCGAAATATCCGTCGGGCGGCAGGATCACGCCGCCCGCGCCCATGATCGGCTCGGCGATCATGGCGGCGATCGTGTCGGGACCTTCGCGCTCGATCAGCGCATTGAGGTTGGCCGCCAGGCGCTGCGAGAACTGAATCTCCGTCTCGCCAGGCTCGGCGTTGCGATAGAAATGCGGCAGATCGGCGTGCCGCGCGAAATCGAACGGCAGGTCGAAGCTCTTGTGATTGTTGGCCAGGCCGGTGAGCGAGGCGCTGGCCAGAGTCACGCCGTGATAGGCCTTGATGCGCGAGAGAATTTTTTTCTTCTTGGTCTGACCCCGCGCGTTCGACGCATACCAATAAAGTTTGATCTGCGTGTCATTCGCTTCCGACCCCGAATTGGCAAAAAACACTTTGCCGACGGGAAAGGGCGAGATCTCCTTCAGCTTCTCCGCCAGCGCGATGGCCGGCTCATGGCTGCGGCCGCCGAAAAGATGACCGTAGGCCATCTTGCGCATCTGCTCGGCGGCGACGTCCGCGAGTTCATTCTCGCCCCAGCCGAGTGCGGTGCACCACAGCCCCGCCATCGCCTCGATATATTCCTTGCCGCTCTCGTCATAGACGCGCACGCCCTTGGCCTTGTCGAGGATCATCGGGCCGGTGTCGCGGAATTTGATCAGGTTCGTGTAGGGATGCAGAACACTCTGCACGTCGCGCATCTGCGCATTGGAAAGAGGCATGGTGGGTTCCCGGATAGTGGTGGCGCACCTTATAGCAGAATTAATCTTGGGTTTACCCGCCGCATCTACCGTCCGGAGTGCATCTTTCAGAGTCACTCCATGCCCGCGCATTTCGACCGCTCCACCGCCGTGACGGCGCTGGACTTGCTGGGCCTTGGACCGCTCAATCTCGAACTCGCCCAGCGCTGGCTGGATCTGTGGCAGGGCGAAAAGCTGCCGTCGCGCGGCGCTCTCAATCCGACGCAATTGGTAAAGTTCCTGCCGGGGCTCGCCGTCCTCGAAATTCATCCTGATGATTCAGTCCGCTACCGCATCGCAGGAACCGCGTTGCGGGCGGCATACGGTTTCGATCCTTCGCGCCGCGACGTGATGGAGCTCACGCCGCCAGTTCACCGTGCCGCGCGACTGCGCCGCTTCAAGGAGTTCGTCGCGGGAACCGTCGGTTCGAGCATCCGCCTGGTCAAGCGTCCCGGCGAAGTCGACATCGTGGCGCAGGATCTTGTCCTGCCCCTCGGCGGCGTGTCCGAAGACGGCGCGCGCGCCTGGATCTTCCATACGTCGTGGCGGCCCGGCGGCGCGGACACCCTGCGTGCTCTTCCCAGCGCCGCCGTCGGAATGGCTGACGAGTACGTCACGCACGCGCTGCGCTGAAGCGAACCCAATTTGGGTGTCGATGCGGTCCACAATGACCGTGCGCTGTGCTAGGATTTCATCGCGTCTTCACGCTGGGGCTTGCGATGACGATGAAAAATCCCGATCCGGAAAAACTGAACGCGCTGATGGGAAAACTCGTCGGCGATCTGGGCGCCGCGCTGACCGGTGCGCTCGTCCTGCTGGGCGATCATCTTGGAATATATAAAGCGATGTCCGACGGAACGCCCGGCACGCCTAAGGACATTGCAAAAAAAACAAAACTGAAGGAGCGCTATGTGCGCGAATGGCTGTCGGCGCAGGCCGCGGCCGGCCTCGTCGACTATGACGCGGCGAACGGCACATTCAGCCTTAATCCCGAACAGTCGATGGCGCTGGCGCAGGAAGGCAGCCCGGCGTTTTTCGCCGGCGCGTTCCAGGTGGCGCAGTCGATGTGGCTTGACGAACCCAAAGTGGCCAAGGCCTTCAAGACCGGCAAGGGTGTCGGCTGGCACCAGCATTCGGCATGCCTGTTCAAAGGCACGGAACGTTTCTTCCGTCCCGGCTACAACGCCAATCTGGTGAGCTCATGGATACCGGCGCTCGACGGTGTCGAGGACAAGCTGAAGAAAGGCGCGGTCGTCGCCGACGTCGGCTGCGGTCACGGCGCATCGACCATCCTGATGGCGAAGGCCTATCCCAAGTCGCACTTCTTCGGATTCGACTATCACGGTCCGTCCATCGCGCGCGCCAAGCTGGCGGCGAAGGAGGCGGGCGTCGACAAGCGCATCACGTTCCAGAAAGCCACAGCGAAGGATTTCCCGGCCAAGGGCTATGACGTGGTCGCGATGTTCGACTGCCTGCACGACATGGGCGATCCGGTCGGTGCGGCCAAGCATGTCAGAAAGTCGCTCGCCAAGGATGGCACCTGGCTGCTCGTCGAGCCTTTCGCGGGCGATACGCTGCAGGACAATCTCAATCCCGTCGGACGCATCTACTACGCCGCCTCCACCATGATTTGTACGCCGGCATCCCTGGCCCAGGAGGTCGGCCTCGGACTTGGCGCACAGGCGGGGGAAAAACGGCTGAGGGAGGTGGCCGCCAAGGCCGGCTTCAAACAGTTCCGCCGCGCCACCCAGACGCCTTTCAATCTGGTGTTCGAGGGCCGGGCGTAACGGAAGGTTGCCGGACGCGAACCCGATTTTGGCCTCATGCTGAGCTGGTCGAAGGACGAGCTTGCCGAACGACGGACGGCAGGCCATTCCGGCGGACCGCACCGCCGCGTTGCTCCCACCCGTTCCGCTTCCTATTATGCGGTTAGAAGAACAGGGGAATTTGGGCATGTTGGGGCAGATGCAGGACTGGCCGTTGCTGGTCCACAAGATCATCGATCATGCGGCGCTCTATCATGGCGACCGCGAGGTGGTGAGCCGCAGCGTCGAGGGACCCATCCATCGCACGAATTATCGCGAGATCGCCGTTCGCGCACGCAAGGTGGCTGAGGCCTTGGACCGGCTTGGCATTCAGCCGGGTGACCGGGTCGCGACCATGGCGTGGAACAACTGGCGGCACATGGAATCCTGGTACGGCATTACCGGCGTCGGCGCCGTCTATCACACGCTCAACCCGCGCCTGTTTGCCGACCAGCTCGTCTACATAGCCAATCACGCCGAAGACAAAGTCCTGTTCTTCGACATCACCTTCGCCGATCTGGTGGCCCAGATCGCGCCGAAATTGAAAAATGTCGAGCTCTATGTCGCCATGACCGATGCGGCGCATCTGCCCAAGGCCAGTATCCCCAACCTCGTCGCTTACGAGGAATTCATCGGCGGCTGCAGCGGCACGTTCGAATGGAAAGAGGTCGATGAGAAGGCGGCCTGCGGGCTCTGCTACACCTCGGGCACGACGGGCAATCCAAAAGGCGTGCTCTATTCCCATCGCTCCAACGTGATCCATGCGCTGATGGCGGCGCAGACCGATGCGCAGGGCGTGTCGGGCCGCGACACGATCCTTCCGGTCGTGCCGATGTTCCACGCCAACGCCTGGGCGCTCGCCTTCAGCGCGCCGATGGTCGGCGCCAAGCTGGTGATGCCGGGACCCAAGCTCGATGGTCCCTCGATCTGCGAGCTTCTCACCGATGAAGTCGTTACCTTGACGGCTGCGGTGCCGACCGTCTGGCTCGCGCTGCTTCAGTATCTTGAACAGACCGGAAAGACCCTGCCGCACATGAAGAAGGTTCTGATCGGCGGATCGGCCTGCCCGCGCTCGATGATCGAGACTTTCGAGAAGAAGTACGACGTCCAGGTCATCCACGCCTGGGGCATGACGGAAATGAGCCCGCTCGGCACGGTGGGAACGCTCAAGCACAACGTCGCCGAGATGCCGTGGGAAAAGCAGCTCGACTATAAGTGCAAACAGGGTCATCCGATCTTCGGCGTCGAGATGAAGATCGTCGGCGACGATGACGAGGAGATGCCGCGCGACGGCAAGGCGTTCGGCCGTCTCAAGGTGCGCGGACCCGCCGTTGCGAAAGGCTATTTCCGCGGCGAAGGCCAGGACGCGTTCGATGACGAGCACTGGTTCGACACGGGCGACGTCGCCACCATCGATGCCGACGGCTACATGACGATCACCGACCGCTCCAAGGACGTGATCAAGTCCGGCGGCGAGTGGATTTCCTCCATCGAGATCGAGAATTTCGCCGTCGGTCATCCCAGCGTCGCGGAAGCCGCCGTGATCGGCGTGCGCCACCCCAAATGGGACGAGCGGCCGCTTCTCATCGTCGTGCTCAAGCAAGGCAAGACCGCGACGCGCGAGGAACTGCTTTCCTATCTGACCGGCAAGATCGCCAAATGGTGGATGCCCGACGATGTGCAGTTCGTCGACGAGATTCCGCACACCGCGACCGGCAAGATCCAGAAGACCGTACTGCGCGAGCGCTTCGGCGCCTATCGCCTTCCGACGGCTGCGGAGTAGCAAAACTTCATGCGCTCACAACGCGTCGCAGCGTTCCTTTCGCTTGGCTGTTTCATTCTGAGCGCCTCGATCGGGCTGACCGCGAGTTACGGCACGCGGTTCGGCTGGTGGGACTATGAGACCGGGTTGAAGATACTCAGCCCCGGCTTTGTGATTGCGCTCATCGGATCGCTGAGCGGCGCCATCTGGATCGCGCGCGCGCTCAACATCAACGACAGCGCCGGCTGGCGCATGGGCGTCGTCGGACTTGCCGGCTCGCTCGTCGTCGCCTTCATCCCGCTCAATCAGTTGCGGCTCTATCTCTCGTCGCCGCCGATCCACGACATCACGACCGACGTCGAGTTCGCGCCGCCCTTCTCCGCGCTCTTGCCGCTGCGCGCCGGCGCAACCAACGGCCCCGAATATGACGGCATGAAACTGGTCGACTATGGCGGGCGCAAAACCCATGTCGCGGCGGCGCAGAAGAAGGCCTATCCCGACATCCGCGCCTATCTCGGCGCTTGAAAAGCCATCCAAGCTGTTCTGGCGCGGCTTCGAAGTCGCCAAGCAGATGCCCGGCTGGAACATCGTCTCGTTCGATGAGAAGAGCGGCATGATCGAGGCCAGCCTGACAAGCTTCTGGTTCGGCCTGACCTCGGACATCGCCATTCGCGTCAAGCCCGCCGGCAAGATCGGCGCGCGGCTCGACATCCGCGCCAAGAGCCGCATCGGCCAGAACGACATGGGCGTGAACGCCGCGATAGTGCGCGACTATATCAAGGCGGTTGCCGGGCGCTGATCAGGCGACGAAAGTGCGCTCGAATGACCTGAGGCCACCAGGCGTGAACGCCACGATGCGCGTGTGCGGCACGCGCCGCGCCCAGCCCAGTTCGTAGAAACGATCCAGAAGCGCTGCGCCAAGCGTCCCGGCGAGATGGCTGCGGCGCACGCTCCAGTCCAGGCACTCCTTGCAGAGCGCGCGCCGTGAATGACGCGCAGCCTCCAGATCGATGCCGAATTCCTGCAGCGCTGCTTCGCCCTTGCGCGACGGAGCGAGTTCCGCGCCCCGCCGCAGCAGCAGGCGTTTCGAAACCAGTCCGTCGAACAGCGCTCACGCCGAGATCGCCGGCAAGATGATCGTAGCAGACGCGCGCGCGCCGCAATTCCGGTTCGCTGGGCCCGGGACGGGTGCGGCGGTGGCCGGTACGCGCGGCAAGGCTCATCAGCTTTTCCAGCACCGACGAGACGTCGGGACCAGCGAGAGAGAAATAGCAGTGGCGGCCCTGCCTGCGTTCGCTGATCAGCCCGCCGGAGACGAGCTTGCCAAGATGCGAACTCGCCGTCTGCGCCGTGACGCCGGCCTCGCGCGCCAGTTCGCCCGCCGTCAGCGCCTCGCCCGCCAGAAGCGCCGTCAGCATGTTGGCGCGCGCCGGATCGCCCAGCAGAGAGGCCACAAACGCGATGTCAGGACCGGTTTTCATAGTTCGATGCTAATCGAAGCATGTCCGAACGACAATGGGCTATACGAGTCTGACCCGCCCTCAAGGGGAAGGTTGGACATGCCGCAAACCTGCAAGGAGCCAGACCATGACCGTCACCTGCTGCATTCGCTACGTGCTCGATCCCTACAAGCGCGAGGCGTTCGAGACCTATGCGAAGAACTGGCTGACGATCATTCCGGCATGCGGCGGGGAGCTGATCGGCTATTTCATGCCGCACGAAGGCACGGACAATATCGCCCTGGCGCTGATTTCCTTCGACAGCCTCGCGTCTTACGAGCGCTATCGCGCGCGGCTGAAGACGGATGAAAAGGGCAGCGCCAATTTCCGCTTCGCGCAGAGCGAACGCTTTATCCTCAGCGAAGAACGCACGTTCCTGCGCAAGGTCGAAGCCTAGGCAATCCGATAGCGCTCGCCGTCATGCTTCACCCGGCCCTCTTGCTCGAGCTGGATGAGATGGGCGAGCACCGAACGCGACGCGGCCGGATGCAGGCGCTTGTCGACGTCGGCATACATCTGCGCAACCATCGCCGGGATCGTGTCGCGGCCGGCCCGGATGGACTCCAGAACCTGGCGTTCGCGGTCGAGGCGGTGCGCGACATAGGCGGCAAGGAACGGCTTGGGATCGGTGATCGGCGCGCCATGCGTCGGATAAAGTATGCGGTCGTCGCGTGCTTCGAGCTTGCGCACGCTGGCGATGTATTGCGCCATGTCGCCGTCGGGCGGCGTCACCACCGTGGTCGACCAGCCCATGATGTGGTCGCCGGTGAACAACGCCTTTTCTTCCGCCAGAGCAAAGCACATATGGTTCGAGGTATGTCCCGGCGTGTGCACGCCTTCGAACGTGAAGCCGTTGCCGGAAATGATCTCGCCGTCCTTCACACGTACATCGGGCATGAAGTCCATGTCGCCGCCCGCCTCGACCTTGGCTTCGCTGTCGTCGCGTCCCGAGCCATGCGGGCCAAAAGCGTAGGTCTTTGCGCCCGACCATTGCTTGAGCGGTTTGGCGGCCGGCGAATGATCGCTGTGGCAATGCGTGACGAGAATATGCGTCACGCGCTTTCCGGCGAGCGCGCGTTTCAGCGCCTCCACATGCTCCGGCATATCGGGGCCGGGATCGATCACGGCCACGTCCTTATCGCCGACGATATAGACGCCGGTACCCTTGAAGGTGAACGGACCCGGATTATTGGCGACGATGCGGCTGATCAGCGGCGTGACCTTCACCAGCTCGCCGTAATGCGGCTCGAACTCCCGGATGAACGGAATGGCCATCAGTCTTCGCTCTCGATGGATGGGCGCGCCTGGATGCGGGCATGGCGCTCGATCGGCGCGGGATGCGAGCGGTGCAGGATCTGCGCGATCTTCTTGGGCGCGCGCTTGGCCATGTGCTCGATCATGTAGGAGACCCAGCGCACGCGGTGGCGCGCTCTTTGTATGAAGCGGCGCATGGTGCGCGAATAGTTGATGAGGATCGCCAGACCCGCCATCAGCGGCAAGAGCCCGATGAGCGGAATCGGAATCGGCATGGGAGTCACAACGATGCCGACAATGGTGAGGACCCAACCGACCGCGAGAATGAGATACTTACGCAAATTCGACCTGACGAATCTCGACAGGCCATACATGGGGGAGCCGGGCCTCCGCCGCAACCGACGGCATGCAGTTTGAGACGCGAAACCGCAGGAATGCGCCCTTAATTGCTGCGCCCGGCGGCGAAAGTGCCGCGCTTTGAAATTTTCTTGCTGAGCGTTGGACTGGGCTGCGAGGTGGCACATACCCAGCCGCACACAAGGGCTGGACGTGCATCGCCAGGCGCAGAACCGGAACGCGCGCGGCCATGACAACGCGATTTCATGCTTCCGCTGCGGCGTGTTTGACCGCATCTGCGCGCTTGCCTAGGGTCCAAAAAAATCAAGGGAGACAGCCATGAAATTCTACAATTCCGTCGGACCAAACCCGCGCGTCGTGCGCATGTTCATGGCCGAAAAAGGCATCGAGATTCCGACTCAGGAAGTGAACCTGATGAAGGGCGAGAACCGCCAGGACGAACATCTGCGGCGCAACCCGCATGGCCAGATGCCCGCGCTCGAACTCGACAATGGCTCGTTCATCTCGGAGATCACTGCGATCTGCGAATATCTCGAAGACAAGAATCCGAAGCCCGCGCTGATCGGCACCACGCCGGAAGAAAAGGCCGAGACCCGCATGTGGACGCGCCGCATCGATCTCAACATCTGCGAGCCGATGGCGAACGGATTCCGCTTCAGCCAGGGGCTGCCCCTGTTCCAGAGCCGCATCGTCACCGTGCCGGAAGCGGCCGAGGGACTGAAAAAGATCGCGCAGGACCGCATCAAGTGGCTCGACGGCCAGCTCGCCGGCAAGAAATTCGTCAACGGCAAGAACATGACGCTCGCCGATGTGCTGCTCTACTGCTTCCTCGACTTCGGCGGCCAGGTCGGACAGCCGTTGAACCCGGAGTTCAAGAACGTCGCTGCATGGTTCGACGGAATCAAGGATCGTCCGTCGACGAAGGCGTAACGCGGTACGACATAGTAACGATGTAAGACTTTGCGCCGATTAACGTTGGTGCAAGATCGCGAAAGCCATCGACATATTTGCGTGCTTAGAATGCGCGCATGGATTACACGCCTGCGAAACGAAACAGCATGCCGCTCAAGGTTTGGGCGGCATGCGTGTTTGTGCTGCTCGCGCCGGCGCTGTTCGTCTGGCTGTTGCGCGGTGCGGCCCTCGCCGCGCATTGCGCGCCGGGGCCGCAGCTTTGTCACGGCATCGCGCTCGGCTCCGGCTTGCGCGATGCACTTCTACTCGCATGGATGGCCGGCGCGAATTCCTTCTGGCTGGTCTTGATCGCTGCCGGCGCCGCGCTCGCCGCACTGCTTGCGCGCCAACCTCTGATCGCCGCACTCACGCTCTTGCTGTTGCCGCTCGCAACCTTGATGCTGCCCATGGCGGCGGTCTATTCGGCGCGCTATCCCGGCTGCAGCGTGAGCGAATCGGGCATCGGCGACTGCGCCTTGTGGGGCGCGAACATGGGCATCAGCTTTCACGCCGCGGCGGACGTGCCCTGGCAGATCTACAATTTCGCGCCCTATTCCTTTGCGCTTGCGCTGATGCTGGGCCTGCTCGGCTGGTTCTTCACGCGGCCAAGGACCGTGCCGCACGCCATGGCGCATGCGCGGCGATTTCGCGACGAGCAATTCACGCAACGCGACTGAAGCGATCAGTAAGGCCGCGCTTCGATCGTGCGGATCAGCCCGCGCAGCGTGCGATAGAGATACCAGGCAAAGAAGAGCACCGCGCCCAGCCAGAACAGCGGCACGAGCGCAATCAGCCAGCCGATCAGGAGCGGCGGCGGGTTGCCGTTGGTTGCGAACAACGAAAAGGCGAGACCGCCGAACGCTTCGATCAGAATCGAGATCGCGACGATGGCGGCGACGAGCGTGATCCAGAAGACATGGATGAGATTGCGGAAATGTCCTTCCCACATCGTGCCGCGCGCCGCATCGCGCTTGATGTAGGCGAGGACGACACCGACGATCGCCGTCGCGCCGTTGAATGTCGCGAGCACGAACAGCCCATAGATGATCAGAAGGATGGTGCGCAGATCGCCTTCGTCCCGAACCTCAGACATAGGGTTTGGAATCGACCGCGCGTACAAGGCCCTTGATCGTGCGGTACGCGAAGTAGACGTAGGCGGCGATGAGGATGAAGAATCCGATCACCAGCCACACCGTGAGAAAGCCGAGGACGCTGAGGCCGAACCACACCCAGAACGCCTGGATGGCGTTTTCGAAATGGCTTTCCCAGATCGTGCCTTTGACTTCGTCGCGTTTGATGTACGCAAGGATGACGCCTGCAATGCCGGAAAGTCCCACGCAGAGCAGAGATGCGAGATAGAGACCATAGACGATGATCGCGAGCGTGCGCGCCTCCTCGGAAGACGGAGCCGCTGCCGGAGCAGCGGGCTGGGGTGAGATATCGGTCATGGGCATCTCCTCGATCCCTCGTAATGTGGGATCAAAAAAGCCCTTCTTCAAGGAGGGACTAGGCCAGCGGCAGGTCCAGATAGCCGAGAAATGGTTCCCCATCCCTGGCCTGTCGCAGCACGCGCACGAAGGTCACGTCGAACAGTTCCCGTATCGCGAAGCGCTCTTCGGCGGCGACTTTGACCACGGCCATCTCGTGCGATGAAAGACCGGGACCGGCGAGCGTCAGATGCGGAACATAGGCCTTGCCTTCGAAGTACCGTTCGATCAGCGCCGGCGCGGGATTCACCGCCTTCAGCAGCGCCGCATGCAAGCGGACAAGCGCTTCGCCAGGTTCGGCACGCAGGTAGAGGAACTCCTCGCCGAACATCCCGATCCCGGCGACGCCGGTTCGAAAAGCAGGAAATCGCGCGGCGACCGCACACACGCCGTCCAGCCAGGCCTCGTCTTAGCCGAGGCCGCCCTGCGCCTTGACCGTTATGTGCGGCGCTGCGAGCGGCAGGACGCGCAACTGGCTTTTCTGAAATTCGCGAATGCGCGCGGCGAGTTCGGCTGGCGGAACGACGACAAGTCCATACTGCATGGTGGCGGGATAGTGCAGCGCAACAGCGGTCGCGGGCCAGTGAAAACATTGGCCAGCTCGGGGAACCAACCGCCTCGCCTGCCGTTCTCGCAAGGAGTTAAATCGTCTAGGCTTCGCGCCGCAATCGGACAAAGGGACAGGACAATGAAGACGTTGACGAAATTTGCGGCCGCGGCTGCGCTTGCCTCGGCGATGTTCGCCGCGCCGGCCGCGCTGGCCTCCGACCAGACCGAACTGCTCGCGCGCGCGAGCCATACCGTGGACCATCTCAAGACAGATCCGGCCTTCTCGGTCGCAGCCGGCATGATCCATCGCGCCAAGGCGGTGCTGATCGTACCGCGACTCGTCAAGGGCGGCTTCATCTTCGGCGCGGAAGGCGGCGACGGCGTGCTGCTCAAGCGCAACGGCCATGCCTGGAGCTCGCCGGCGTTCTACACGCTCGGTTCAGCCTCTTTCGGGCTGCAGATCGGTCTTGAGCAGGCCGAACTCGTCTTCATCATCATGAGCGACCGCGCGCTCAGGGGAATCGAGCACAGCGAGTTCAAGCTGGGCGCCGGCGCCGGCATCACGGTCGTGACGTTGAGCTCGGGCGCAGAAGGCGCAACGACTGGCCGTGGCGGCGACATCGTCGTGTGGTCGTCCGGAACGGGCGCCTATGGCGGGCTGACCTTCAATGGTTCGGTCGTCAAGTCGCGCGACGAATGGAATGCGGACTTTTATGGCCACGACGCCTCGGTCCCGGGCATCCTCGCCAACAAGGTGCACAATTCCGAAACGACCCGTCTGCAACGCAACCTCGCAACCGTGTGGTGATGACAATGACGAACAAACAACGCGATGTGTTTTTCGGCGCGGCCCTCGCCGCTCTGGTGCTGGTTCCGCTGCCCGTGATGGCGGCCGACGTGGCGGGAGAAATCTCGACGGCGGCGACGCACGCCACGCTTGCCGCGCAGGCGACGTCGATGGACGGCGTGATGATGCACCTGCATCACACGATCAACTGCCTGGTTGGTCCGGGCGGCAACGGCTTCGATGCCAAGCAGATCAATCCCTGCGCCGGCTCGGGCAACGGCGCCATTCCCGACATGGCGGACGCGGGCAAGAAGAAGGCGCTCGAAGATGCGGCTGCGACAGCGCGCGGCGGACTCGCTGCGACGGATGTGGCGACCGCGCAAAAGGCCGCCAGCGACACGGCCACGCAATTGAAGGCGATCAAATAGGCCTGCGCGTCAGTCCAGCCTGACGCCCTGCGCCTTCAGATCGAGAAACATCTGCCGGACTGTGCGCGCATTCAGCGCCAGCAGTTCGGCGGTGTTTTGCAGCGCGCCGAGCGGCGTGACCGGCGCAACGATGAGACCGTCCGCGCGCTCCTGGATGATCTTTTTCTTCAGCAACAGGCTGACACGCCGCCGCACCGTCTCGAGCGGAACATTGAGCGAGCGACTCACCGCATTGCGGCTGACGCCGTGCGCTGTCCGGCGTTTTGGCGAAGTGGTGGTGCGCGTGTGAGAAACGCTCGCGCTGGACACCGCCATGATGATGAGAACATCCAGAACGTCGAGCGAGGTGCTGCGCAGGACCTCCCCGATGACGGTCACGATGTAGCCGATGGAGTGGTGCGCAATCGTGATCGGCGCGGCCCGGCGCCTGGCCGGACGCACAGCTTTCGCCGCGCGTCGCTTCTTCGGTGATTTCCTTAGCAAGACAAGCCTTTAGCGTTCCTATGTACGGAATCGAACATAGTTAACAACCCGCGCCGATTCCAGACAAAGTTGTTCGACCCAGAGAATTCACAAGTCTTGGCCGGCGCCTCGCGCACTTGCTCGCGCCATTCGAAAATTTTCACCGTATTCGCGGCGGTCCCCGGGCGGTCAATATTGACGGATTTCTGATTGAAAATTGGACAGGCGTAACCACCGCCACCGCCTTTGACCTCCGCATACCCATTGCGTGCAGGCGCTCCCCAGCGAATTTGTAGCTGTTTTCCACCCCATTCTGCCGGGAACCGGAAACCTCGCGTTTACTAAGTCACTTCATGATGAGGCTGCATCTTTACATGAGCCCCACTTTGGCAGGCGCCGACAGAACCGTACGGTATTTGAGCGCGCTCAGTGGTGCATCGACGACGCGCGTGCTCAATCTGGCGTCGATCGCCAACGCCAACGCCGACAAGCCCGAGCACAAGTCGGCGCCCTTCTTCACCTCGCCGATCGTCAACTCCGCGATCATTCTCAAGCATCGCGTGCGGTCGGACGAAACCTATCTCTTTCCGTCGTCGCGGCCGGTCGCGACCAAGATCATCATTCCGTTCGACACCAACGATCTGCGCGCCGGCGGACGTTCCTTCTTCGTCGACCAGCGCGGCTTTCTCGAAAGCCTGCGCGAGGTCGGCAACTACGGCGACAAGAGCATGGAGCACGACCTCGCAGTGCTGCGCATCCTCAACACGCTGCCCTCTCTCGATCCGTTCCTGTTGCGCGAGCATTTGCGCGCCCAGGACTTCCGCTGCGCCGACTGCTACTTCAAGATTTCCAACGCCGACCAGATCGCGATGTCGGCCTATGTCTCGGCCGAACTGCACAAGCTCATCTCATTGGCCAGCGGCGGCGGCAAGGGCAGCGAGAGTTCGACGCAGCGCCTCGTCACCGCGCTCCTGTCGACCGAGATCGACGACAAGCTCGAACCGCTGCGCCTGACATTGGCCATGAGCGCAGACGAGTTCCGCGAAGGCGTGTTCAGCTGGCGCGGCTTTCTTTATTACAAATGGAGCATGGAGAGTTTCTGGCCCGAGATCATCTCGGTGCTGCGCGCCATCCGCAAGATCCGCCCGGTCGGCGCGATCGACTTTGACACCAAGCAGTTCCTCAAGGAATCGCAGGCCAACATCATCACAAAGGTGCGCGACGGCGGCGAGGCCGTGAAGAAGATCCTGGCCGTTTACGATGCCGCATATGAGGATCTTGTGCGCAACAACAATCCGAAAACGTTCCGAGATTTCCTCCTGAGCGCGCCGCACCTCTTTCTGGAGCTGGGCGAGAAGATGGGCGCCATCTCGCACATCGTCAGCTTCTGGCGCTTCCGCTTCCCCAAGAACGCGCTGCCGATGATCGATGCCGAGGAACTGACCGCGATCTTCCAGGACTTCTGTTCGAGTTTCGCCGGCGACGAAGTCGAAAAAGCGGCCTAGCGTTCAGGTGCGCGCCTGCTGCGCGGCCTTGCGCCTCTCGTAATTGCCGCTCGCCATCGCCGTCTCCATCTCCTTGCGCCATTGCGCGGTCAGGCGCGTGCGTGGCGTCGGATAGCGTTCGGCGAGAAAGTCGGCCGCCATCACGCGATCGGTGCGAAAACTGCGGAAGCCCTTGCGCAATTCGCACCACGCCACGATCACGCGCACCGTGTCCCAATAGGACACCGCGAACGGCCAGACCGTGCGGCTGGTCTCGCGGCCGCTCTCGTCGCGATAGACAAGCGCAAGCTTGGTCTGGGCGTGAATCGATCCGCGCACACGCGCCATGTCGACGCTGTCGGTCTCGATCCGGTTCCAGTTCGGCGAGACCAGGGTCGAATCGAGCGCCAGCGGCTTCAGATGCGGCGGCACGACGGCTCCGATCTTGGCGACCAGGTCGTTGGCCGCGCGCGCCAGCGAAGAGTCGCCGCGCGCCATCACCCACTGCGCGCCCAGCATCGCCGCTTCGATCTCGTCCGCCGTCAGCATCAGGGGCGGCATGTCGAAACCGTCTTCCAGGACATAGCCGATCCCTGCCTCGCCGCGGATCGGCACGCGCTCGGCAAGAAGCTGCGAGATGTCACGATAGATCGTGCGCAGCGAGGTCTCGAGCTCCGATGCGATGTCATTGGCCGTGATCGGTCGGCGCTTGCTGCGCCGCAGGATCTGGATGATCTGGAAAAGCCGTTCCGCGCGTCTCATGCCGACACCCTGCCAAACCGATGCTGACAGCATGTTGTCAGCAGGATGTCAGTAAGAAAAGCACCCAGATGCGGAGGAACTCCAGATGATCACGCTTTTCGCCTTCGGCCCGGCCTTTGGCCTTCCGGACCCCAGCCCGTTCGTCATGAAAACCGAGGTCCAGCTCAAGATGGCGGGCTTGCCTTACAAATGGGAACGAAGCGGTCCGCAGGCGGCGCCGAAAGGCAAAATTCCGTTCATCGACGATGGCGGCGTGCTGATCGGGGATTCGACCTTCATCCGCGATCATCTCGAACGCACTTATCGCGTCGACCTCGACGATGGCCTGTGCAGCGTCGAACGCTCGCTCTGCTGGGCGATCGAGCGCATGCTCGAGGATCAACTCTACTTCGCGCTCCTGCACGCGCGCTGGATGGACGACGCCAACTGGGCCAAGGGCCCGATCCATTTCTTTGACGGCGCGCCGGAGGGCGTTGCAGACCAGGCGCGCGAACGCGTACGCGTGATGCTGCACGGCCAGGGACTTGGCCGCCACAGCGAGGCGGAAATCGCCGATCTCGCCGGCCGCTCGCTCGAGTCGCTCTCGGTCTTTCTCGGCGACAAGCCTTATCTGATGGGTGAGAAACCTTGCGGGGCGGATGCAACGATGTTCGGTATGCTTTCAGGCATCCTGACGCCGTTTTTCGAGACGCCTATCCGCAACGCCGCCCTGCGCCACAAGAACCTCGTCGAATATTGCGGGCGGATGATGCAGCGCTACTATCCCGAGTTCGAGCGCAGGGCGGCGTGAGAGCGCCCGCTATTGTGACTGCACAACGGCGCGCAGACGCCTATATACTGGGCCATGGCACACAATAACGGGAAGATCCCGCGCGGGCGCGGAAAGGGGATGAGCGAGGCTTCGGCCAGGTTCCGCGCCGCTGCCGCCCCTGTCGACCCTGCCGGCACCGCCTATGATCCCGGTCCGCCCGATCTCGACCAGTTGAACGCCGACGCGGCGCGGATCGGCGGCATCGGCAATCTGCCGCTGCATGGCGCGACGGGCGCAGAGCTTGCCGGCTTTGTCCCGCATCGCCCGGTGCGGCCCGAGAAATCGCAGGGCGGCATCAAGTTCAAGCTGGTCAGCGAGTATGAGCCTGCCGGCGATCAGCCGACCGCGATCCATGATCTTGTCAGCGGCCTGAAGGGCGAGGGCCTCGGCACCGGCGAAGGCGCGCGCCAGCAGGACGAAAGCGGCATCGTCAATCACGGAACGATCGGCGAGCGCGACCAGGTGCTGCTCGGCGTCACCGGCTCGGGCAAGACCTTCACGATGGCCAAGGTGATCGAGGCGGTGCAGCGGCCGGCGCTGATCCTTGCGCCGAACAAGACCCTCGCCGCGCAGCTTTACAGCGAGTTCAAGCAGTTCTTCCCGGAGAACGCGGTCGAGTATTTCGTCTCCTATTACGACTATTACCAGCCCGAGGCGTACATCCCGCGCACCGACACCTATATCGAGAAGGATTCCTCGGTGAACGAGGAGATCGACCGCATGCGCCATTCGGCGACGCGGGCGATCCTGGAGCGCGACGACGTCATCATCGTCGCCTCGGTGTCGTGCATCTACGGCATCGGAGCGGTGGAAACCTATTCCGGCACCGCCGTGACCATCGCGCATGGCAGGAAGATCGACCGCATGGACTTGATGCGCGATCTCTCCGCGCTGCAGTACCGGCGCAACGACAACAATTTCGTGCGCGGCACGTTCCGCGTGCGCGGCGACACGGTCGACATCTTCCCGGCGCATTATGAAGACCGCGCCTGGCGGGTGGAGCTGTTCGGCGACGTGGTCGACAGCATCACCGAGTTCGATCCCCTGACCGGCCGCCCCGCGGGCGCGCTCGACAGCATCAAGATCTACGCCAACTCGCACTACGTGACGCCGCGCCCGACGCTGCAGCAGGCGATCAAGGGCATGAAGGCGGAACTGATCCTGCGCCTCGCCGACTTCCGCGCCAACGGCAAGCTGCTCGAAGCGCAGCGGCTCGAGCAGCGCACCAATTTCGACATCGAGATGATCGAGGCGACGGGAAGCTGCGCCGGCATCGAGAACTATTCGCGCTGGCTGACCGGGCGCAAGCCGGGCGAGCCGCCGCCGACCCTGTTCGAATATCTCCCCGACGAGGCGCTCGTCTTCGTCGACGAAAGCCATGTCACGATCGGCCAGATCGGCGCGATGTACAAAGGCGACTATCGCCGCAAGTCGACGCTCGCCGAATACGGCTTCCGCCTTCCCTCCTGCATCGACAACCGCCCGCTGAAGTTCGAGGAATGGGACGCGATGCGCCCCGCCACCATCTATGTCAGCGCGACGCCCGGACCGTGGGAGATGGAGCGCACCGGCGGCGTCTTCACCGAGCAGGTGATCCGCCCGACAGGGCTCATCGATCCGCCGGTCGAGATACGGCCGGTGGACACGCAGGTCGACGACCTCATCGCCGAATGCCGCGAGGTGGCCAGGAAGGGCTATCGCGTCCTCGTCACCACGCTGACGAAGAAGATGGCGGAGGACCTCACCGAATACATGCACGAGCAGGGCATCCGCGTGCGCTACATGCACAGCGACGTCGAGACGCTCGAGCGCATCGAGATCATCCGCGACCTGCGCCTGGGCGCATTCGACGTCCTGATCGGCATCAACCTTTTGCGCGAGGGCCTCGACATTCCGGAGTGCGCGCTCGTCGCCATCCTGGACGCGGACAAGGAAGGCTTCCTCAGGAGCGAGACCAGCCTCATCCAGACCATCGGCCGCGCCGCGCGCAACGTGGACGGCAAGGTCATCCTCTATGCCGACCACGTCACCGGCTCGATGGAGCGCGCGATGGCCGAGACCTCGCGCCGGCGCGAGAAGCAGCGCGCCTATAACGAGGCGAACGGCATCACCCCGCTCAGCATCAAGAAGAACATCGCCGACATCATGGGCAGCATGTACGAGCGCGACCATGTGATGGTCGATGCCGGCGTCGGAGCGGACGGCGAGGCCTTTGTCGGCCACAACATCAAGGCGACGATCGCGGACCTCGAAAAGCGCATGAAGGACGCCGCCGCCGACCTCGAGTTCGAGGAGGCCGCGCGCCTGCGCGACGAGCTCAAGCGCCTTCAGACCGTCGAACTCGCCATCGCCGACGACCCCTTTGCGCGCCAGAGCGAGGTGGACCGCAGCGTCGACGACGCCTTCATGAAGGCGGTGCGCGATGGTGCGCAGCACGGCAAGGCCGACGAGCGCGGCCCCAAGCACCAGAAGACAAGCCGGACAAAGATGAAGCGGGCCAGCAGACCGAACGTGCCGAAGACGTTTGGGAGTAGGAGCAGGTAGGGCGACTGAGCCCGCGTGACCTCAATTTTTGTCTAGAACATGCCACCTGGCTCCGGGCACGTTGCAACAGACCGGCGCAGAACGTCTGCAACTTCCCATTCAGAAGATGAGCTTGATTAGGTGTATACCCCACTTGATCGAATGAATAGAGCGCTCAACGAGCAGGTATTTGAGCGCAAAGTTCTCGAGATATGTCGAGGAAGTAACCTGGACCGAATCGTGCACGCCATCGACCATGGTCAGGTTGAAATCGTTCATGAAGGTGTCAGAGAGATTGTCTTCTACATAATTTTCGAAAAGGCAAAGGGCGACGTTCGTACACAGATTAGCCGTGAGCAACGGCAGAATCTCAGTTGGTGCCTATGTGCACTGCACAACTTAGCCACCGCAATTCAGCAATTACATCTACAGAAAATCGCCCACAATGACGTTAAGCCCTCAAACTTTCTGACATTCGATGAGTTTCTTCAAAAGTTAGCTGATCTAGGGCGCGCGACTTCCGCGGTTGAGCAAGGACCTTGGGATCGCGTCAAATACTCCGGCGACACAAACTATGCAGCTCCGGAGTTTTGGTACCCCAACTTCTCGTTCGCACGAGACGGTAGCAAGATCGACTTCTCTGTTCGTCAAGCTTCCGACCTCTACCACTTGGGCAGCATGGGATTTTACCTTGTCACCGGCCAGCGCCTAACGCCCCTACTTCGGACAAAACTTCGGCCCGAACACAATCCACTTAATTGGAATGGAAATTTTTACGATGTACTCCCACATATACGAGATGCAATGGGAGAGTGCATGAGCGTCATCGATGCTGAGCTACCGCGGAACAGTGCGGGGGAGTTGCTTCCAGAATTGATTTCTTTGCGCGCCGCCGTTGCTCAACTGTGCGATCCCGACCCGGACACCCGTGGGCACCCGCTAAACGCGGGACCAGATGCGAACAAATACGGTGTCGATGCGCGGCGTGTGTCACCTCGTCCACCGCGCGGTCGAACGCCGCCTGGTTCGCCCTTGACGGGCGCGTCGTGCCGCTGAGCTTGCGCACGAACTGAAGCGCCGAGGCGCGGATCTCTTCATGCGTCGCTGGCGGCGCGAAGTTGCTGAGCGTCTTGATGTTCCGGCACATGACGGTGTCTCCCGTAAAAAACGCCGGCCGAAGTGAAGCGTAAATTACGCGGCCTCGCCATCATCCGGCTTGTGTGTTCCTGTTTTGTTCCTTACCCTTCCAGGCGGAAAAGGAGACGTGGGACTGCGCCTTTCGCGTGCGGGAGGCGGCGACGGCGGAGCCTTGTCTTGCGGACGGCGAAAAAAGTTTCTGCCGCTGCGCGGCGAATACGGGAATGTCGGTAAATGCAAAATGGCGGAGTGACGAATTGCTCAGTGGACGGAACGGCTTGAACCCTGTCGGGGGAGGGGTGCGCGAAAACCGCGGAAAATCGACGAACAATTATCGTGCCGAAGAACGCGTGTTTACGACACACATCTTCTGCCGCCGGCGCAGCGCTTCTCGCGCCGCACTTGTATTGCGCGGACAATAAGCCCATATGAGCCTCACGTGGTTCTTACGTCCCGTCAGACGAAGCGCTCTTGTTGCCTCTGCCCCGCTTTGTGCGTGCCGGACGATCGGAAACCTTCCTTCAAAGCTGATGTCCCGTTTTCCACGCCCGTTCGCGCATGTGCGCGCGCGGAATTTACAGACTTAGGAAAATGACAATGACTATCGGTACAGTGAAGTTCTTCAATACGGCCAAGGGTTTCGGTTTCATCGCTCCTGAAGGCGGCGGCAAGGACGTGTTCGTCCATGCCACGGCCGTGGAAGCAGCGGGCATGCGCTCGCTCAATGAAGGCGACAAGGTTTCGTTCGACGTCCAGCCGGACGCGCGCGGCTCCAAGGCCGTCAACCTGAAGTCGGCCTAAAGCCACTTCGGTGTGAGACAGGGCCGGCGGCGGGAGAAATCCTTCCGCCGGTCTTTCTCTTTCCCGGCTTCCCGAAAGGATCCGACGATGAACGATCACAATCCGCTCAGCCCGCCGCCCCGCGACCGCGACGGTGCGCGCAAGAAAGCGCAGAATCATTTCGCCGTGCGCGAGCAGCGCGACAGCGCCATCAAGCTCGAGATCGACCGCGAGCGCGCCGCCAACGACGCCAAGACTCTGAAGCTTCGCGCCCTGCGCCTGGCCAAGGAAGAGTCCGACGCCGCGGCCGCGCGCCTTGCCGCGCTCGATGCGCCGCCGCCCAAGCCGAAGAAGAAACGCGTCAAGTTCGTGATGGGCTGAGGCCCGTTCAGTACCCGACGAGCTTTCGCTGGTACTCACTGAGCACCGGCGGCGCAGGACGGCGATAGCGCTCGATGTTCGGCGCGCTCGTGATCTGCGGGAACCTGTCCGCGTTGATGAACTTGTCGGTCCAGTTGGTGGTGGAGATCACGCCCTCGACCGCGCGCTTGCGCTGCTCCAGCACGTCCGGCGGCGTCAGGCTTTTCGGCATCATGCAGATCAGGCTGACCGCGCGCATCAGTTCGGGTGTCGCGTCCGGCGCCTCGATCGCGGCGCTGCTGCAATGGATCGTGCGCGAGTCCCACAAGAGGATATCGCCGGGCTCCATGTGGCACATGATCGGCGGCGTTCCGACGAGCATCGGATCGTCCGACGGAAAGCGGAAATGGTCGACGCCGAGCGGCACGCGGCCGAGTCGCTGCGGATAGACGTCCGGAATCGTCGCGAACTTCTTGTGCGATCCGGCGATGAGAACGTTGCCGCCCGTCTTCGGCGACATCGGCAGGAGGTTCACCAGGCCCTGCACGCATTGCTTGCCGGGACGGGTGATCGGATGCTGGTCGATATGCAGCCAGGAGCCGCCGCGATTGGTCTTCCATTCCGGCTTGAACGCCCAGGGCCGCCACAGCGCCATGCCGTCGAAGCTGACGAGCAGATCGTCGGTTCCCCAAACCGCCGCGAAGGTCTTTTTCACATTCGGCACGCTGCGGATGAACCACTGCGCGGCGCTATGGCCGATGCCGTGGCCGGGAAGAATCCCGCCATGCACCGCCGTCGGCCAGCGGTCGTCGTCCCATGTCGACACGTCGTTGCGATCGATGCCGGTGCCAAGCTGCTCGAGATAGTCCCAGGTGAGATCGACGGCGTGTTTCGCCTCCTCGCTGTTCAGCGCGCTGGCGATGACGACATAGCCGTGCTCGTCGAGATAGGCGATGCTCTCCTTCGAGCCCGGCGCAAAGCGCGGCACATGCGTGTAGACCGGCGCGAGCGGTCCGGGATCGGTGGGCTCCAGATCGGCGCGGTTCTGCCAGATCTTCGGCTTGGCTTCGCTGACGGACATGGCGTCTTCCCCGGGACGGCGCGCAAAGGCTACGCGCACCCGGCGTCAGGTCAATCCTGCAGCGCAGCAGGGCGCGCGATTACCAGCTGTAGGACCAGCTCGCGATGCGCCAGCCGCCCGCGGTATGCGCCAGCGCATAGGTGATCGTGCCATGTTCGACGACTGCTTTGCCTTTGCGCTTGTAGGAGAAATCGGTCGGCACCACGGCATAGGCGGCATCGCCCTCGATGGTAAGGCGATGGACCTTCTTCATGGTGAGCATGCCGCCGGTGTCGCCATGTGCTGCGGCGTCCTTGCCGTAGTCCGCGCCCCAGGCTGCGATCGCTCCCGCGCCCGACCAGTGATGTGGCGGGAACTCGTCGATGATGGTGGGCGCATCGACGTGTGCCGCTGCCGCGGCCGTCATGTCGCCCTTGTTGATGGCCGTGACGAAGGCATGGATCGGCGCCATCACATCATCGGTGTCGGATGCGGCGGCTGGCACGGCGGCAAGAATTGCGGCTGCGATGATGAGCGTGCGGATCATGATCTGGGTTCCCCCCGATTTCGCGTCGAAGCCTAGTCGAACTTCACGCCCAAAGAAAACGGGCGCGCATCGCTGCGCGCCCGCTTTCTGACTATGGACTAGCGGTACCAGCCGCGATGGAAATGGCGGTGATGGCGGAAATGCTCGAACCGCTCGTGGCGATAGCCGCCGCCGTCACGATCCCCGTCGACGCGGTGATAGCCGGCGCTGCGATCCATGTCGTGGGCGCTTGCAGGCGAGATGGCCGCAACACCCGCAAGTGAAACAAGCGCAGCGAGGATGGTAGTTTTCAGAAGCTTGGACTTGGTGATCATGAATTTCTCCTTGATGGAAACACCGAGGAGCAGACATTGCGATTCTCAAGCTGAACCCGTGACCAACGGCGACGCGCGCTTTGCGTTCATGTTCGTGACAACTGCGTTAGCCTCGCCATAATTCAACACCCCGCCGGACTGCGGTATTTCGATTTCGCGGCGTATTTCCGGGGTCTGGGCGTCACTGCACATTTTCCCCCGCAGCGCACCATTCTGGGCTATACTTTATCGCAACGGTCCACGCGCGGCCCCAATAAGCGGCAAGCGCGCCCGCCCCAACACCCGCAGAGCCCCTGCCCGCCGACGCGGACCCGGACCCCGCGCAGACAAGGAGTCGCCATGGCGAACCCGACCGATATTCGCGACACTGCCCGCCGCAAGGCGAACACGCACTTCACGGCTTCCGAACAGCGCGACGCGATGGTGAAGAAGGAACTCGAGCAGGAGCGAAATGCATTCGACTCGCGGACCGCAAAACTGAAAGCGTTGCGCCTCGCAAAGGAAGCCGCTGACGCGGAAGCCGCAAAGATCCTTGCCGCGTCGCAACCACCCAAGGCCGCCAAGAAAAAGAAGGCACCGGCTCCCAAAGTCCGCTGAATCACGAATTGTGTCGCCGCATTGCCTTGTTGCGTGCAAAAGCCTATGAAAGCGCCACGTGGACGGCGTCCCGTCAGAGAAAGCGCACTGTTAATAGAAGCCCTGCCGCCTTGAGTGCGCGCCTGGACGAGACAGCAACACTTCCTCTCCCTGATGGCCGTTTTCCGTGCCGCGCCGGCATGTGCCGACGTGGAATCTTGTGACTAGGAAACGTTTGAAATGACCATCGGAACCGTGAAGTTTTTCAATACCGCTAAGGGTTTTGGCTTTATCGCGCCGGAAGGCGGCGGCAAGGACGTGTTTGTGCACGCCACTGCCGTTGAAGCTGCCGGCATGCGCTCGTTGAATGAAGGCCAGCGCGTCTCGTTCGACATCCAGCCGGATGCGCGTGGCGCCAAGGCCGTGAACCTGAAGGCGGTCTGAGCCACTTCAATTTCTGCGAGGCGGCCGGTGCGGAGATATCCGCATCGGCCGTTTTGTATTTCCGGTGTGATTTCCCGTTCCTAACCCATCACGGCTGTGGTGCTTATGTCGGGGGTCCGAACTTCCGACGGGCATCTCCTGCTAGCGATCGGGAATCGTTGCCAAAGCAATCGCAAACCTTGAAAATAATCTGATGACTCCCGACAAAGACCAGCCCGCGACCGACATAAAAACGACGTCGATCCATAGACCGAGCGGTGGGTTCGGCGGACGCGCCTTCGACCCCCGGCTGCTTCAGGGTCCGATACCGCGCTCGCTATTCCTGCTCGCCTTTCCGATCATGGGCGGCAACATTCTGCAGATCGCTTATCAGCTCGTGGATGCATTCTGGGTCGGACGCCTGGGCGCAGCTGCCGTCGCCTCGGTGTCTGTGTCGATGCCGCTGATGTTCCTGATGATGTCGATCGGAATGGGATTCACGATCGCCGGATCGACCTTGATCGCGCAGTATGTCGGCGCGCGCAACCGCGAGATGGTCGATCACGTCGCCGGACAGACACTGCTCACGGTCGTCTTCGTTTCGCTGGTGCTCGGTCTTCTCGGCTACGTCATTGCACCTTATCTGCTCGAGCTGATGGACGTGGAGCCCGAGGTCTATCGCAACGCGCTCGGCTTCCTGCGCGTCCAGTTTCTGAGCCTCCCATTCGCCTTTGCCTATTTCTGCTTCCAGTCGCAGATGCGCGGCGTCGGCCAGGTGACGATACCGCTCTACATTATCGGCGGCACCGTGCTGGTGAACTTCTTCGTCAATCCGCTTCTCATTTTCGGCTTTCATCTCGGCGTACTGGGTTCGGCGCTCGCGACGATGTCCAGCCAGTTCATTTCCGCCGTCATCGCGATCACGCTGCTCGCGTCCGGTCGCTACGGCATCCGGCTCAAGCTGCTCGAGTTGCGGCCGGACTTCAAATTCGTCCTGCGCGCTTTCAATCTCGGCTATCCCGCCGCGATCGAAGGCTCGGCCCGCGGCCTTGGCGTCACAGTCATGATGTTCCTGATCACGAGCTTTGGGACGGTGACGACAGCGTCCTACGGCGTGGGCGGCAACGTGCTGCAGTTCGTCGTCATCCCTGCGATGGGATTCTCCATGGCCACCTCGACTCTGGTCGGCCAGAACATCGGCGCCGGCAACATTCACCGCGCCGAAGCCGTTGCGCGCCTAGCGGCGCTCATCACGTTCAGCGTGATGTCGAGCTTCGGCGTCTTCGCCTTCATATTCGCCAATCACATCGCCGCGTTCTTCGTGCCGCATGACAAGGCTGTTATCCACGAGGCCAGCGTCTTCATCCGCACAGTATCGTGGAGTTTCGGGTTCATCGGCGTGCAATTCGCGCTCATGGGTGTGTTGCGCGCCAGCGGCAATATGTTCGCAGCCATGCTGATCAGCCTGATGTCGCAGTGGATGCTGACTTTTCCGCTCGCCTATGTGCTGTCGCAGCGCGCGCATCTGGGTGCGCACGGCATGTGGTGGGCGTTCCCCATCGCGAACGTCATCACCGCGATGGTCAGCTTCATCTGGTTCTCGCGCGGCGACTGGAAGAAGCGGCGCATCATCGAACCCGTGTCCGTTGAAGAAGAGGAAGCCGAAGAGGTTTCCGAGCAGGTGATGGTGTGAGCGGGCTGGGCAAGTCCGAGCTGTACGAATTCGTCATTCGACACCGTTATGGCGTTGTCGCGACGACGCATGCCGACGGGTCATCGCAGTCGGCACTTGTCGGCATCGCAGTTTCGCCGGATCTGGAAATCTATTTCGACACGATCGGCGACACGCGCAAGGGAAAGAACCTGCGCCGCGATCCGCGCATATCCGTTGTCATCGGCTGGGAAAATGAGCAGAGCGTCCAGATCGAAGGCGTTGCCGACGAACCGAAGGGCGCCGATCTGGCAGCACTCAAAGTGGTCTATTATGCGGCCTGGCCGGACGGTCCGAGCCGCGAAAACTGGCCCGGCATAACCTGGGTACGGATAAAGCCACGCTGGATCCGCTTCAGCGATTTCAATCGCGCAGACGGCGCCGTGCGCGAGATGAAACTCTAGCCTATTGGTTCGGCTGGATGTCCGGGAAGCGCAGGACAATCCGCTTCTGCGCGCCGCTGCCCATCTTGAACGGCGCGTTGACCGGTTTGGCCTGCGAACCGTCGATTGTCGCGTCGACGCGGTAGACCCCGGGCGCGCCTTTCAGCAGGACCCACGCGCCCGGACAATCGAGCGTCGCTATCGTGTTGCCGCCTTGATTGATCTTCACGGTTGCGCCCGACAGATATTGAGCAGCGCCGTTCGAGAACTCGATCCGGATCGGATAGGTCTTCCAGCGCGGATCGTCCTTGGTTTCACCGATGCCGGTGCACACAGTTTCCAGGCCGTTCATCTGGATCGGGCGATCCATCGGCAGCGGATCGGCAAGCGCGGGCGCCACAATTGCAAATGCCAGAACCGACATTGCGACCCCATGAATTTTGAACATGAGATGTCCTCCCCCTCGGCGCGATGAGCATAAGCCTGACGAGTCGCAAAATCGCGCTAAATCGTGATTGCGCGCAGATTTTTGACGCATGCCTCTCCGCAGGCGGATCCGCGGCTCTCTCACAGTCGATTTCAGGAAAACCGTTCCCAGGCTGCCTGGCGGGACACGTTTAGCGCCGCGGCGATATCGGCCCAACTCACTTCGCGCAGCCGCAGCACGTCAACAGTCTCCTGCGTTCGGTCACGGACCTCCCTGTACATGGCGTCCTGGCCCGAAAAATCTTCAGCAACTGCTCGGTCGGCATGTCCTGCGGCCCTTTGATCTTTGCCGGCACAGACGGATCAGGATCGGGCGACTTGGCAATGATCTCGTTGCAGAGCGCGATGCAGGCATCGCAGATCATGACGGCCGGACCGGCGACGAGCTTTTTCACTTCGTGCTGGGATTTGCGGCAAAACGAGCAGTAAAGGAGACCCGGTTTGGCCGCTTCTGGTTTGGCGTTCACGGCATTTTCCTCGTCAAGGTTACCCTGACAGTCAATCTGATCCTGACAAAACTGTCAAGCTTTGCCTGACACGGTAAAGCTGCAATGTTCGCGCCGCATTCAGCTGAAACGTGCAGAGGGAAGGAAATGAACAAAGCCTATTTGACGGTTGTTGTTGGTCTAGGTTTGACGCTCGCAAGTATTCCACCAGTGATCGGTGCGGCATCCAAGGCACGGGCCGTTGCGCATTTGGCCGCGCGAAACGGCGAGTCCGCCGGAACCGCAACTTTCATCGCGACGTCGCACGGAGTTCTGATCGAGCTCGATGTCAAAGGTCTCACGCCAGGGCCGCACGCGGTCCACATTCACACCTCCGGAAACTGCGATCCGAAGGTCGCATTCACGTCGGCAGGTCCTGATCTGAGCTTCGAGCCGACCAAGATGCATGGATTTCTCGCGCCGCACGGGCCCCATGCGGGCGACCTGCCCAATGAATTTGCGGCGAGCGACGGCACGCTGCGCGCTTCGGTGATCAGCAACGCGATCTCACTCGGCAACGGGAAAAAGTCCATTTTCGATCGCGATGGCGCGTCGATCATCATTCATGCGAAAGCCGACGATTACGTGAGTCAGCCTGCGGGCAACGCGGGCGACCGCGTCGCCTGCGGCGTGATTGAACGCACGGTGGCGCCGGGCGCGCGCAAAGGCGGTAAGCGAAAGGCGCATACGTAAGGTCTCTAAGAATCGGGCATGGTCGCCACTCCAATCGCGGAGTGACCGGCCATGCTCGTGCTTCATCAAATGCAGATGTCGGGCAATTGTTACAAAGTCCGCCTTGCGGCGCATCAACTTGGCGTTGCGCTTTCGCTCAGGGAGTATCCATTGCATGGCGGTCAAACGCGAAGGCCGGAATTCCTCTCGAAGAACCCGAACGGTCGCGTGCCGCTTTTGGAGTTCGAAGACGGGCGCGTGCTGCCCGAGTCGGACGCGATCATCTGGTATCTCGCTGAAGGCACAAAATTGGCGCCGGAGAGCAAGTGGGATCGGGCGCAGGCATTGTCGTGGATGTTTTTCGAACAATATAGCCACGAACCCTACATCGCCGTTGCGCGCTTCTGGCTGAAATTTGCAGCCAAGGAAGACCTCGCCAAGAAGCAGCATCTGGTGCCGGAGTGGCACGAAAGAGGCAACGCCGCGCTCGCCGTGATGAACACGCATCTGAAGTCGCATGACTGGTTCGGCGGCCCGCGCTACTCGGTGGCGGATATTGCGTTGTACGGCTATACGCACAGCGCCGCGGACGGAGGATTTGATCTCGCCGATTATCCGGCGGTCACGAAATGGCTGACGCGGGTTACCGCGGAACCCGGACACATTCCGCTCAGCGAAAGCTGGTGACTTGCCTTGGTTTCGGCAAGTCATTATATCGCCGCGCCATTGAGGCCGCGCAGCCTTTAGAGAAGTTTCTTGCGTGACCATGCGACGCTTCTTTTTCAGAGAGGCGGGTGGGACGACGACGCTTTTCCTGAAACAAGTCGCGGCCCGATGACCGTGCTGGGCGCTGTGCCCGTGCGGTAACGCAAATGCTTTCAGGAGAAAGCCGTAATGATCGGTCAAGTTAAGTTCTTCAACACGACAAAGGGTTTCGGATTCATCGCGCCGGAAGATGGCGGCAAGGACGTCTTCGTCCATGTCACCGCCGTCCAGGCTGCGGGTCTTCGCGGCCTGAACGAAGGTCAGCGCATCAGCTTCGAAGTCGAAGCCGACAAGCGCGGTCCAAAGGCCGTGAATCTGAAGATCGTCTGAGCGGAACTGGCTCGAATGTACGGACGGCGCGGAGGCAGCTCCGCGCCGTTCGCTTTTTGAGCGCTGGACAGATGCAGCCGGCGCGCAGCAGGATAGTCGGAGCCTGGAGGTGCGTCATGGACAGTTCCCGGAAAATCGCCGCCGAGATGATCGGCACGTTCTGGCTCGTTCTGGGCGGCTGCGGCGCGGCCGTCCTGGCCGCGGGTGTGCCGGAAGTCGGTATCGGCTACGCCGGTGTTGCGCTCGCCTTCGGCCTGACTGTCCTGACCGGCGCATATGCCTTCGGACACATTTCGGGGGGACATTTCAATCCGGCAGTCACATTCGGCCTTTATGTCGCCGGACGCTTCCCCGCAAAGGACGTTGCGGTCTACTGGGTAGCGCAGCTCCTTGGCGGCATCGCAGCCGGCGCCATCCTCTATGTCATCGCAAGTGGTGCGGCCGGCTTCGACGTTCACGCAGGATTCGCGACCAACGGCTACGGCGATCACTCCCCGCAGCACTATTCGCTGCTGGCCGGACTGATCTGCGAGATCGTGATGACCTTCATGTTTCTGATTGTAATCCTGAACACGACCTCGCAAGGCTCCGCGGCCGGGTTCGCGCCCCTCGCCATCGGACTTGCCCTGACATTGATCCACTTGATCTCAATTCCGGTCACCAACACCTCGGTGAATCCGGCTCGTTCGACGGCGGTCGCCATATTTCAGGGCGGCTGGGCGGTCGAGCAACTCTGGCTGTTCTGGGTCGCGCCCCTGATCGGGGGTGGACTGGCCGGCCTTGTCCAGCGCTGGCTGGCGCCCAAATAGGCCATAACCACGGCGCTCGCCTGCCAACACGCGGCATGGCATCCTCGCCTGATCCGGGGTGAACGCCTGGCAAGGATGACGCGTGGGATACGAAGGGCCGGACATCATCAAGCTGTTGGATGCGGACGCACTGCGCCGTTCGCTGACTGCGCTTGCACATGAAGCAGGCGACAAGGCCAAGTTGCGCAAGGATGCACTGTCCCTCATCAAAACCGCGTTTCTGGATGCACGCGCCATCGTGAAGGCCGACGTGGAGTCCGGGGCGCTGACGGGCCTCGCCGCGGCACGCGCGCTATCCGGCTTGCAGGATGCGACGATCCAAGTTCTCTACGATTTCGCGACGAAGCATTTCTACTACGCACAGAACCCGACTGCCGCCGAGCGCATCGCCGTCGTCGCGACCGGCGGTTATGGCCGCGGCGAGCTGGCGCCGGGTTCCGACATCGATCTGCTGTTTGTGCGTCCGTTCAAGCAGACGCCCTGGGGCGAGAGCGTCATCGAATTCATCCTCTACATGCTTTGGGATCTCGGCCTGAAGGTTGGCCACGCTACGCGATCGCTCGGCGAATGCGTCCGCCTCTCCAAAGAGGACATCACGATCCGCACGGCGATACTGGAAGCGCGATATCTGTGGGGCGACCAGAAGCTCTACGAAGAACTGCGCAAAAAATTCTGGACCGAAGTGGCGACCGGCAACGGTCAGGATTTTGTCGAAGCAAAACTCGCGGAGCGCAACGAGCGGCACGCGCGGCAAGGCGAAAGCCGCTACCTCGTCGAGCCCAACATCAAGGAAGGCAAAGGCGGCCTGCGCGACCTGCAGACGCTCTACTGGATCGGAAAATACCTCTACCACGTCGACGACGCGGCGGCTCTCGTCGAACACAACGTCTTCACGAAGGAAGAATACAAGACGTTCCAGAAAGCGGAAGCCTTTCTCTGGGACGTGCGGGTACGCCTGCACTATCTCGTCGGACGGGCGGAAGAGCGACTTTCGTTCGACGTTCAGCCCGAACTCGCCAAAGTCATGGGCTTTAAGGACGACAATCCGCGGCGCGCCGTCGAAGTCGTTCATGAAAACCTACTTCCTCGTCGCAAAGGACGTCGGCGACCTGACACGCATTTTCTGCGCTGCGCTCGAGGACCAGAACAAGAAGCGCCGGCCGTCATTGGCCAGCATGCTGCCCGGCTTCCTCAAACCGCGCACAGTCGGCGACGATTTCTTTGTCGAAAATGGGCGCTTGAACGCGCGCTCGAACATCTTTCGCAGCGATCCGATCAACATGATCCGGATCTTTCACATCGCCGACGCGAAAAGCGTCGATGTTCATCCCGACGCGCTGCGAACGATCACGCGTTCGCTCGACGCCATCACGGACGATATCCGGCGTGACCCGGAAGCCAACCGGCTCTTTCTCGAAATTCTGTCGTCGCGGAACAATCCCGAGCGCGCACTGCGCCTGATGAACGAGTCGGGCGTTTTCGGCCGCTTTGTGCCGGAATTCGGCCGTGTCGTCGGTCTGATGCAATTCAACATGTATCATCACTACACGGTCGACGAACATCTCATACGCGCCGTCGGCAATGTCGCTGCGATCGATCATGGCGAACGCAAGGATGAACATCCCCTATCGACCGACATCATCAAACGCATCAAGTCGCGCGAGGCACTGTACGTCGCGATCCTGCTCCATGACATCGCCAAGGGCCTGCCGGGCGATCATTCCGATGTGGGCGCTGCAATTGCCAACAGCCTGTGCCCGCGCCTTGGCCTCAAGCCGGAAGACACGACCGCCGTGATGTGGCTGGTGAAGAATCATCTCGTCATGAGCGACATGGCTCAGAAACGCGACATTGCGGACCCAAAAACGGTGAAGGATTTCGTCAGCCAGGTTCAGACGCCGGAAATGCTTCGCCTCTTGCTGGTGCTGACCGTTGCCGATATCCGCGCCGTCGGACCCGGCGTGTGGAACGGCTGGAAGGGACAGCTCCTGCGCGAACTCTACTATGAAGCGGAAGGCGTGATGTCGGGCGGCGATGCCGTACCGGCCCGGTCTGCGCGCGTGCAGCATGCTAAGGCCGCACTCGAGCCGCGCATCTCCGACCTGCCGAAGGAGGCGCAGGAACGCGCTTTGTCGCGGCACTATGACAGCTACTGGCTGGCCTTCGACGATGCTGCGCACGAACGCCATGCGCGCCTGATGACGGAGGCGGATTCCAGGGGCGAGTTGTTCTCACTGTCGGCGGAAAGCAACGATTTCCGTAGCGTGACGGAGATCGTGCTCTATACGCCCGATCACCCGGGATTGTTCTCACAACTCGCGGGCGCAGTCTCCATCTCTGGCGGAACGATCGTAGACGCGAAAGCCTTCACGACGACGGATGGCTTCGCGCTCGACGTCTTTTCGGTACAGGACGCCGAAGGCGGCACCTTCGGCGATGCGTCGCGCGTCGAACGTTTGCGCCAATCGATCGAGCGCACGCTGCGCGGCGAAGTCTATCCGCGCCGGGCCATCGCGCAGCGACCCGCGAAGCGGCGTTCGAGCGCCTTCCGCGTCACGCCGCGGGTCAATTTCGACAATGAAGCCTCCGCCAGTGCAACTGTGGTGGAGGTCGAGGGACTCGATCGTCCGGGCTTGCTCTATGAAGTGACGGACGCGCTGTTCCAGTCCGGCCTGTCTATCTCCTCGGCCATGGTTTCCACCTATGGCGAGCGTGCGGTGGACGTATTCTATGTGCGGGACGGCTTTGGCCACAAAGTCCGCCATGAGGAACGGCTAAAGGCGGTCCACGCGAGGCTTCTGAAGGCTCTGGAACCCGAGCCCCTTGAAGCGGTGGCGGCTGCCGGGGCATAACCGCGCTCCTTTTGAAAAGCAGCTGTCATGAGCCAATCGCCGAAGCACAAGCCACTCGTATTCTCCGGAATGCAGCCGACCAATACGCTGCACCTCGGCAACTATCTGGGCGCGCTCAAGAACTGGGTGCGCATGCAGAACGAGATGGATTGCATCTACTGCGTGGTCGATATGCACGCGATCACGGACGATGCCGGGTACCGCAAGCCCTCCGAAGTGAAGCACGCGACCTATGAAGTGACGGCCGCCTATATCGCTGCCGGCATCGATCCGGCACGCTCGCCAATCTTCAATCAATCCCGCGTGCCCCAGCATGCTGAGCTCGCCTGGATCTTCAACTGCGTGGCGCGGCTCGGCTGGCTCGACCGCATGACGCAGTTCAAGGAAAAATCCGGCAAGCACAAGGAACGCTCGTCCGTCGGCCTTTACACCTATCCCGTGCTGATGGCTGCCGACATCCTTGCCTACAAGGCAACACATGTGCCCGTGGGCGAAGACCAGAAGCAGCACCTGGAACTGTCGCGCGACATCGCGCAGAAGTTCAACAATGACTATAACGTCCCGGATTACTTCCCGCAGCCCGAACCGGTCATCACCGGACCGGCAACGCGCGTGATGAGCCTGCGCGACGGCCTGCAGAAGATGTCCAAGTCGCACGAGTCGGACAATTCGCGGATCAACCTGACGGACGACGCCGATACGATTGCACAGAAGATCCGTCGCGCAAAAACCGATCCGCATCCGATGCCGGGCAACCAGAACGAATTCAAGGGACGGCCGGAAGCTGAAAATCTGATCAACATCTACGCGGCGTTGTCGGACGACAAATCCGAAAATGTGATGGCGAAGTTTGCCGGTCAGCAATTCTCGACTTTCAAAGGTGAGCTCGCGGACCTTGCGGTTGCGAAACTTGGGCCGATCACGACCGAGATGCGCCGGCTGATGGCCGACACGTCCGAGATCGACAAGATTCTGAAAGCTGGCGCCGAGAAGGCACAGGCAATCTGCGAACCCATCGTAGCCGAGGTCAGGAAAATCGTCGGATTCGCAGACTAGTCGCCGGGCGAGCCGACGGGTGCATCGGGCGGAATCCCGTAGCTGAACATGATGTCATGGGTGCGCGGCTGCAAATGCTGGCCGCCATCGACGATGATCGTATCGCCGGTGATCGACGGTACTTTGGTCAGGAAGCTCAACGCCTCTGCGATGTCTTCGGGCTTGCTGCCGATACCGAGCGGCGTCCTGGAGTGCGCGAGCCTGAAGCCTTCTTCCGTTTGATCTCCGCTGCGCAAGGTCAGGCCCGGCGCGATGCCGCAAACGCGAATATCGGGCGCCATCGCCATCGCGAGCAGTCGGGTGGCGGATTCCAAAGCTGACTTGGTCAGCGTGTAGGAGAAGAAGTCCGGATTGAGGTTGAACACTTTCTGGTCGAGCACGTTGACGATGAGACCCTTGCAGCCGGCGCGCAATTGTTCGCGGAAATCCCTGGCCAGCAGTACCGGAGCGTGGTGATTGACCGCGAAGAGATGCTCGAGATTGGCACGGCTCACGTTCGAAACATCATCATATTCAAATGCCGACGCATTGTTGACGAGGAGGGAACAGAATCCCCAACCCGCGTTTACGCGCCCGAACATGTCTGCGAAGGACTCGATTTTTCCGAGATCGCCGGACAGAGTGACCGCGCGGCCACCGGCGCCGCTTATTTCCTTTGCCAACGCATCGGCATCGGTAGATGAATGATTGTAGTGGATTGCGACCGCCCAGCCTTCGCGCGCCAACCGGCGCACCATCGTCGCGCCGAGCCGCGCACCGCCGCCGGTAACTAACGCATAGCCATTGCGGTCGGGCGATCCGTTCATGGGCGCACGCGGAAAACTTCGACGCCGGCGCCGGCGGCTTCATTGTAAATGTCCGGTTTGAAGATCGAGACGCGGCAGGCGAGCACGCGCTTGTCCCGGAAGCAGAGCTTCACCAGTTCCTCCAGCAAGGTCTCGATGAACACGGTGTGCTTGCGCCGCGGCCATTTCCGGATCGCCTCGCGCACATAGTCATAGTCTACGATCGAGGTAACGCCCTTGACCCGGCGGCTTTGGGGTGCGGCGTACATTTCGACATTAATCACGATGCGCTGCGGTTTCTCGGGATGCCGCTCCCAGGGATGCAGTCCAAGCTGCACTTCGGTCACGAGGTCGCGGATCATCATCCGGACATAACCCTTGTCCGTTGACCATACCGGCATTGCAGGCGGCGATTTGGGAACTTTCTTCATGCTGCGAGCTTTAGCATTCGCGGCCAAAGCGGTACAACTGCGCCTCCGCCCCTTTGCAGGTTCCATGTCCGGCTCGAACGTCACCCGCCTTCCCCTTGCCAGCGCGGCGCGCGCGGTGCGGCATGTCTTCATCCGCAATCTGGAAGTGCTCGCCCATATCGGCGTCCACGGACATGAGCAGGGCAAGATGCAACCCGTTCGGATCAACGTGGACCTGGCGGTCGAAGACACCGTGGTTCTGACGGACAAGCTCGACGCGGTCGTCGACTATGACGCCATAACGCGCCGAATCCGCGCAATTTTGGCAGCAGGTCATATCAACCTTGCCGAGACGCTGGCCGAGCGCATTGCCGTAACTTGTTTCGAAGACGCACGTGTGAAAACTGCTCGGATTCGGGTGGAAAAGCTGCACGCCTTGCCCGGCGCCGAGTCGGGCGGCGTCGAAATCGAGCGCGAGCGGCCCTAGCCTTTCGCTTACGTAAACGCGCTATTATATCGGCGCCATGAGTGACCATCAGATCACTGAGACCCCGCAGACGCCTATGAAGGGCGTCGAACGTATTGCTGCCTATCTGAAAACCCTGCCGGATGCACCGGGCGTCTATCGCATGATGGATGCCAAGGGCGACGTCCTGTACGTCGGCAAGGCCAAGAACCTGAAGAAACGCGTCGGCGCCTATGCGAGCGGGCGGCCGCATGCAGACCGGCTTACGCGCATGATCAACGAGACGGCAGAAATGCTGTTCGTGACGACGGCGTCCGAGACCGAAGCGCTTCTGTTGGAATCCAACCTGATCAAGCGGCTGAAGCCGCGCTACAACGTCTCTTACCGGGACGACAAAAGCTTTCCCAATATCCTGCTGCGAGAAGACCACGCATTTCCGCAGTTGCTGAAACATCGTGGCGCAAAGTCGACGAAGGGCGTTTATTTCGGCCCCTTCGCGAGTGCCGGTGCGGTGAACCGCACGCTCAACACACTGCAACGCGCGTTTCTGCTGCGATCGTGCTCCGACTCGGTATTCGAGTCGCGTACGCGGCCTTGCCTTCTCTTCCAGATCAAGCGCTGTAGCGCGCCGTGCGTCGGCCGTGTCGATCAGGCCGGTTATGCGGAACTCGTGCACGAGGCCGAACTGTTCCTGACCGGCAAAAGCCGCACTGTGCAGGACTTGCTGGTCAAAGAGATGAGCAAGGCGGCGGAAGGCCTTGATTACGAGGCCGCCGCTCGCTTGCGTGACCGTATCCGCGCGATGAGCCATGTGCAGCTCAACCAGGGCATCAATCCATCGACCTTCTCCGATGCGGATGTCTTCGCGGCGTTCAGCGAAGGAGGCGAAACCTGCATCCAGGTCTTCTTCTTCCGCGCCGGGCAGAACTGGGGCAACAAGCCATACTTTCCGCGCCACCCGCGCGAGATGCCGACCGGAGAGGTTCTCGAAGCTTTCATCGGACAGTTCTATGACGAGCGCACTGCGCCGTCGCTTGTTCTGCTGTCAGAAGCAATCGAGAACGCCGAACTGATCGGCGAAGCATTGACGTTGCGCGCCGAGAAGAAGGTCGAAGTGCTGGTACCCCAGCGCGGCGAAAAGCGCGAGATCATCGAGATGGCGCTCAACAACGCGCGAGAGCAACTCGGCCGCCGCCTCGCCGAGAATTCCGCGCAGCGCGAACTGCTCGACGGCGTCGCCGATCTGTTCGGCCTGGACGGACCGCCCAAGCGCATCGAGGTCTATGACAATTCCCACATCATGGGCACGAACGCGCTTGGCGGCATGATCGTCGCCGGACCGGACGGCTTCGAAAAGGGCGAGTACCGCAAGTTCAATATCAAGTCGACCGAACTCACGCCGGGCGACGATTATGCAATGATGCGCGAAGTGTTGACGCGCCGCTTCTCACGCCTCGTCAAGGAAGGCGAGGATCCCAAGGCCAAATGGCCGGACCTGGTGCTGATTGACGGCGGTCCGGGGCAGCTATCCATCGCCCGCCAGGTCTTTGCCGATCTCGGCGTCGAGGACGTAGCCCTGGTTGGTATCTCCAAAGGGCCGGACCGGGATGCCGGCCGCGAACACTTCTACATGCCCGGCAAGGACCCTTTCCGCCTCGATCCGAAGAGTCCGGTTTTGTACTACCTCCAACGGCTGCGTGACGAAGCGCACAGGTTTGCCATCGGCAGTCATCGTAAGAAGCGCAGTAAGGCGATCGGCGCCAATCCCCTCGACGAGATCGCGGGCATTGGCGCGGGCAGGAAAAAGGCACTCCTTCAGCATTTCGGCTCGGCCAGAGCCGTGGCAGCGGCTGGCCTATCCGATCTTGAAGCGGTGACGGGCGTCAGCAGCGCCATGGCGAAGAAAATCCACGATTTCTTCCATCCGAGCGGCTGAGCAGCGATGCAATCCGGGGCCGAATTGCTCTAAGTTCGACTCATGTTTCACATTCCGAACACGCTGACCGTCCTGCGCATCCTGTTGGTGCCCGTTTTTGCCATTGCGTTCGTCATGCCGGGCGAGGCGGCACGGCTAACGGCTTTCGCTGTCTTCTGCGTCGCCGGTCTCAGCGATGCGCTGGACGGATTTGCCGCGCGCAAGCTCAACGCCGGCTCGGACTTCGGCCGCATGCTGGATCCCATCGCCGACAAGATATTGGTTGGCGTTGCGCTCATGATGCTGGTCGCCGAAGGTTCTGTGCACGAGTTCAGCCTAACGACGGGTCTCTCCAGTCTGTTGAAACTGGTGCCGGCGCTGATCATCCTGTCGCGCGAAATTCTGGTATCGGGCCTGCGCGAGTTCCTGGCCGGCGTCAGCGTCAGCGTCCCTGTGTCGAGCATCGCCAAACTCAAGACCACGATCCAGATGATCGCCATCGGCGCGATGATCCTCGGACCGATCGTCGATCGCTGGATTCCCGGATCGCTCGCTTTCGCCTACACGCTGTTGTGGGTCGCTGCGGCGCTCACAGTCTACACCGGCTATTCCTACTTCCGCGCAGGGCTTGCCTATACGCGCAAGAGCCGCGAGAGGGCCGCGTGAACATCCTCTACTTCGCCTGGGTGCGCCAGAAGGTCGGTCGCAGCGAGGAGACGATCGAACATACGCCGGAGTTGCGCACGGTCGGCGATCTTGCGCTCCATCTCTGCGCGCGCGGCGGCGGCTACGCCGAGGCGTTCGGCGACATGTCCAGGCTGCGCGCGGCTGTGAACCAGGCGCATGCCTCGCTCGGCACCACCATCGACTCGGGTGACGAGATCGCGTTCTTTCCGCCGGTGACGGGCGGATGAGCGCCAATATCCACATCCAGGTCGAGGACTTCGATGTCAGCGATGAGATCAGTGCTCTGACCGCCGAAGCGCCGCTCACCGGCGCGGTCGCGACTTTTACCGGATATGTCCGCGGCGATGACGGGCTGACCGCGCTCACGCTGGAACACTATCCGGGAATGACCGAGCATGAGATTTCACGCATTGCTGCGGACGCGGCAAAGCGCTGGAGCCTGACCGGTGTCACCATCATTCACCGCGTCGGGCGGCTGGAGGTCGGCGAGCGCATCGTTCTTGTCGCGGTCGCATCGGGTCACCGCGCCGCCGCGTTCGAGGCTTGCGAATTTCTGATGGATTATCTCAAGACGCGCGCGCCGTTCTGGAAGCTTGAGGAGCGCGGCGGCCAGTCAGGCTGGGTCGAAGCGAAGGCGTCGGACGATGCGGCGGCGGAGCGCTGGCGCAAATCATGAATTTCCTTTGGGTGATCTTCACCGTCGTCGCGGCGGCAGGCCAGACGGCGCGCAACGCCATGCAGCGGGAGTTGACGGCGAGCCTGGGGGCAGTAGGCGCGACGCATGTGCGGTTCCTGTTCGGCTTTCCATTCGCGTTGCTGTTCCTGGCCGCCGCTGCGCTCGTCACCCATTCGCCGCTGCCGCATCCACAGCCGGTGTTCTGGCTCTGGATCGTGTCGGGCGCGCTGACCCAGATCGGTGGTACGGCACTGATGCTGATGACGATGACCGAGCGTTCCTTCGTCGTCACGGTCGCCTATCTCAAGACCGAGCCCCTGTTCGTCGCGGTTCTTGGCCTTGTGTTCCTGCACGATCCGCTGACGCCTGGCATGATTGCAGCCATCCTGATCGCGACGGCGGGCGTCGTGCTCATCTCGGTTCGCAGGGGGACCCAGCTCACCGGCGGGATGCGGCCGGCCCTGTTTGGCCTTGCCTCTGGTGGGATGTTCGCGATCTCGGCGATCGGCTATCGCGGCGGGATCCTGGCGCTGCACCTGCCGGGATATCTGATGCCGGCCACGTTCGCGCTGGCGGTCGGTCTTGTTGTGCAGGCCAGCGTGCTGACGGCCTATCTCGCCCTTGCCAATCCTGGCGTTCTGCGTTCGATCGTCCGGCTGTGGCGGCCGTCCTTGTTCGCCGGCTTCATGGGATCGGCGGCGTCGGAGTTCTGGTTCCTCGCCTTCGCTCTGGCGACGGCGGCGAGCGTGCGCACGCTCGGCCTAATCGATGTTCTGTTCGCGCAGATGGTCAGCCACATCCTGTTCCGGCAGAAGACCACCTTGCGCGAGGCCGCGGGCATCGTCCTGCTTGTCGCGGGAGCAATTTTGCTGGTGTATTCGCACAAATAGCCACACGGAGAAGACCCATGATCGAGCGGACCATCGATATCGCGACCAGGGACGGCAAGACGACGACCTTCATCGTCCATCCCGAACGCGGCGGACCGCATCCGGTGATTTTCTTTTATATGGACGCGCCGGCGATCCGCGAGGAACTGCGCGACATGGCCAGACGTTTCGCCACCGCCGGATATTACGTCGTCCTGCCAAACCTCTATTACCGCAAGGGCGTGATGGAGATCGGTCCGCTCTCGCCCGATCCGCAATCGCCGGTGCGCAAACAGATGATGGAGCTGATGAGCTCGCTCTCCATCCCGCTGATCATGGAAGACACCCGCGCCCTGCTCGCGTTTGTCGACGACGATCCCGCCGCTGGCAAGGGACCGATGGGGGCCGTCGGGTACTGCATGAGCGGACAGTATGCGATCAACGCCGCTGCGCAGTTCTCCGACCGGTTCGGCGCCGCCGCCTCGATCTATGGCGTGCTTCTGATCACCGAAGCGACCGACAGCCCGCACAAGATGGCGGCGAAGGTGAAGGGCGAGACCTATTTCGCCTGCGCCGAAGTCGATCACTGGATGCCGCTGGAGAACGTCGAACCTCTGCGCCAGGCGGTGAAGGGGCTGAAATCGGAAGTCGAGCTTTATCCCAAGGTCGAGCACGGATTTGCGTTCCCGCAACGTCCGGCCTTCAACAAGGACGCAGCGGAACGGCACTGGGAACGGCTGTTTGCGCTGTGGAAGCGCAACCTCTGATCCCTCGCCTTTTCCCTGTCACGCAACGGCGATACGCTCTCGCCGAAACGCGCCCGAGGAGAGCGGCATGGGACTTCTGGACGGACTGATCGGCGGCATGGTGGGCGCCGAGATGGTGACCGTGGTCAACGGGCTCATCGAAAAGCATGGCGGCGTGCAGGGCATCGTCAGCCAGCTCCAGACCAACGGCCTGGGGCCAACTGTCAATTCGTGGATCGCAGACGGTCCCGGCGCAGCGGTGACGCCGGCGCACATGCAGCAGGCGTTCGGGGAGACGACGCTCAACGAGTTGGCGGCCAAGGCCGGGATGTCGCCGCAGGATCTGGCGGCCAAGCTGGCCCAGGTTCTGCCCCACGCGGTCGACGCGCTGACGCCCGATGGCGTCGTGCCGAAGAGCTGAGAACCGTCCGGCCGGCTGGTTCCGACAATGCCCCGCGCGCTGTCACCGCCGTCAGCAATGGCGCGCGACGGCGCTCCGCCTGTCGATGATCGTATGGGCGTACAGGTCCCGTGACATGCGCAGATCCGGCGGCGCAGGCCAGGCAAGTCCAAGAAGATCGAGCATCGTCTGCGCGTTGGTTCCCATCTTGGACATTCCGGTGCCGCCTTCACCGAAGCGCACCACGGCGTTGTCTGCGAGCCGCACGATCTGGCCGTTGTTCGAGGCATTGACGGCGCGCGCGCAGGGCCAGGCACAGATCACATCCTCGAACTGCAGGCCGGCGTCCGGCGTGAGCACGCGCAGGATGCTGGCGAGCGCGCTGATGCCATAGCTGCGGCTGTAGACGGGAAGACCGATCATCCCGCCGCAGGTCAGCTTCATCAGAACATGCGTGTCCGTCCGGCCGATTTCGACGAAGTGCGTCTGCTTCATGCCGGTGAACGGGAGCTGACGCGCCCGATCGGCGTCGGTGATGCGAAAGAGTATCTGCGCCGAAAGGCCCGTCGCGATGGTCTGGTACGGCACCGGCCGATCTAGCCGCAGGGCGTCGCCCAGTCTGTCTGCCGCGGCGCCGGTCCTGGCGTAGTGATAGGTTGCGCTCGGGCCGAGCGATAGGCCGAGATGGTCGGCGGGCACGCATTCGATCTCGCCGGTTCGCAGATTCTGGATGGCGACTCCGGCGGCCCGCGATCCGTCGAAATAGATCTCGCAGAGGCGCTGGCGGTGGCGATAGTCGATGCCGAGCCTCTCCATCTGCGCGCGGCACACCGCGTCGAAGCCGTGACGGATGCAGGCGTTCTCGGGAAACAGGTCGGCTCCGACAACGCGCCCAAGGATCACCTCGCCATAAAGATCGACGAGCTGTTCGCGCGTCAGAGACTGCGGGCGCAGCCCGACCAAGTGACGAAGCTCGTCATTGTCGCGCAGGGAAAGCCGGTAATGGTTCTTCGCGAAGTAGAGGAAGATCGCGCGTTTCTTCTCGTTGTCGAGGCGGAACGAGCAGCCGAGCTCGCGTTCGAGATAGGACAGGATGGCCGTCGACTGCCTTGCGGCGAGCCGGCTCTTGGTGTGCTCGGTCGGCCGGCCAAGCCAGCCGCGCAGCAACTGGACAAGGCCGTGAATCTCGTTGCCCAGATAGATCGGAATGTCGCGCAGCGCGATGGCGCGCGGCCACAGATCGACTTTCTTGTACGTGACGGAAAGCGCGACGTCCGGATCGGGTTCGCCGCGAAGCGCGCGCGATACGGCACTCAGCAGGATCCCCAGTCCGGTATTGTCGAGTTCGGCATTGAGCGCATTGGCGTGGTTGATGTGCTCATAGCTCGCCGAACCGCTTTCGTTGGACTGTTCTGCGCCGTCGAGCACATAGTGCACCGCAAGCGGCGGCTGCATCGCAGGCAGCGCGCACAGGAGTGCGGCGATCTTCGCCGCCGGTCCGCCGGAAAACAGTACCGATGGCGCAACCGTTCCGCGCGCGCGGCATTCGCGGTGCTCCGCGACGATCTCCTGGTGCGCGCGAGGCGCATCGGCCAGCGGGCGGACAAGGATGCGGTTGTCACCCCGCTTGCGCACCTCGTCCTTGCGGAACTCGGTGCCGTACGGCGACTCGGACGCGAGGTGCGGATTGGCCAGCAGCAGCGCGTCGTAGAACGTCCGCGCGCCCGGCGAATCGTTGATCCATACGCCTTTGCCCTCGCCGTAATCGCCGGTCAGCAGATAGTCGAGATAGCTGCCGCCGCGCGGATTCGATGCGGTCATGGCGCGGCGAAGATCGTCCACGCAGCGGAACACCGGATCCGGGCTCGGATTGAAAAAGGGCGGATTTGGCATCGATCGGGCGGGGTTGAATGTCCTGGGCGGCGCGCTGACGGCGTGCGGACCGAGCAAAGGGCGACGTGGGCCAAATGTCGAGGCCCCATGTCCGGCGACGGCCCGATTTGTCATTTGAACCGGCCCGCGGCGAAGACTTAGAGTTCTAACCAGCGGCAGCACCGCCGCATGGGAGGGAAACATGCATACTTACGCAAAGGCATTTGTTCTCGCAGCCGGGCTCGCAACGGCGACCGCCGGTGGATTTTTCATCGGCGCGGCCTCGGCCGGCCAGCCGCATATGGAGGCGGCGCTCGACGCACTGCGCACGGCGCGCTCCGAGCTCGAGATGGCGAGCGCGAACAAGGGCGGCCACCGCGAGCGGGCGATGAGCCTGATCGACGACGCCATCGCCGAAGTCAGGAGAGGCATGGACTACGCCGACTAGCCGGAAGGCACAAAAAAGGCGGGACCTTCGCGATACCGTCCGTACACTGATGGTATGGACGCGCGAAGCCCGCCTGGTTTGAGGCTACGCGGCCGGCAGGCAGAAGACCCAGCGGCCGACCACAAGCACCCTCGCCTCTCCCGCCCCGATCCCCGGGAATGCTCCGTTCGCCGCCGTCATCGCGAGTGACTTTGTAAAGGGCGCATGTCCGCTCGGATGCGCACGAGCCCGCACCCGGATCTGTATGGTCTCGTGTTCTAGGCGTCGAAGATGGCGGCTCCGTCTCTCAGGTCAGAGGCAGAGATGGGGACCGATGATAGGACTTCAAGTCTAATCTGGGAAAATATGGCATAAACTCGCGCTGGCCTGCGTCTGCCCTGGGTGACACACACACCTGGCAGCATTCACTGGTCATTCGAGGTCTGAAAACGAAAACGGCGGCCCGAAGGCCGCCGCTTTGACGTACGAGGAAACGCGCGCTCATGCTGACGTTTTCTTGCGGCGACGCATCGCGGCAGCACCGGCAAGTCCAGCACCGAAGAGCGAGAGGGTCAGAGGTTCAGGGACACTGATGCCTGTATCATTGAATCCCGTGACCAACCCATATCCGTAATTTACGACACCATCATTGTACACGCGACCCAATATAGTATCGCCGTTGAATCCCCCGCCGTTGTAGCCGTTGGTATCGAAATAGATGGTGCCGCCTGCATTGGTGGTACCCGACACCGAAACGTCCATCAGCAAGTTGCCCTTCGAGGGATCGTAGGTGAAGGGGGTCGTGAGATTGACGACGAGCGTGTCGCCAAACGCCCAAGCTTGCGAGAGGTTTCCGCTGAACACGAGCGTGTTACCGGTACCTATGTTCGAAGCAAAAGTTGACGAAAGCGAGTTCCAGTTTGCCGGGGAAGTCGAGAGCGAGATATTCCAGGTGCCGGAGTTCATGGCAGTGGCACTGTAATCGCTTTGTGTGTTGTAGAATTCGAGACTGGTGATGGCGATAGCGCCGGAAAACGCGCTCGACGCGTAGACCTGCTGATATTCACCCATATAGGCGCAACCGAAGGGGAAGCAGTTACCGGTTCCCGTGTCAGCCGGCAGTCCAATAATTTCTGCCTGAGCGGGCGAAACGGCCCAAGCCAAGGCTAGCGCAGCGCCAAAAATTAACCTTCTCATAGCCACCCCTTTGTTTTTCACCCTGTAGTTGCACGCAACTCCTGTGCCAAAAAGGGACCCGCAATAAGAACAAAGGCTTGCAACGGCGAAAAACGGCTCCGCAGCGCATGAGTGTAAACAATCCTTACGTCTTGCTCCGCTGCACCCGCAACGCGCGCGACAGTCACTGATGAAAAACGAAAACGGCGGCACGATGGCCGCCGCTGTTAGATACGCCTGGAGTTGCTTTCGCCAGGCTGCATTAATTTCCCTGATTGGATGCTAAAAGTCGGACTATTCCTCCGGGACGAATTGCGCGTCTCCGGAGCGATAAATCTGCGATGGACTGTGAGGATTCGCGGAGTGCGATCTGGCTGATTTTGGTCTCGTGTGACGCAAAAATCTGAACGTCTACGAATGTCCGTTTAGGTTCGAAGTACAGTCGACCGGTTGAAACGAGGCATTCGCGCAAGTCGAACAGGCGTCGCGATGGCGACCAAGTTCCGTCCGAGACCGATCCTCGCGTCCGATGCGCGATGCGCAGTCCGACGCCAACTCGGCGCCTGCCAAGTTGCAGGCGCGGTTCAACTTGAACGTAAAGAACAAGACGCGCAGTGGATACGACGTGTACTGATAATCTAGCGCACTCGCCCAAACCGGGCCGTCCGCAAGGGGCGGCCCTTTGTGCGACTATCCCGCCTTTGCCAGCTTCACCACGCTCACCGGGCGGCGCACGTCGTCGGCATAGTCGTTCATCAGGGTCTCGGTGATGCGGGACGGCTTGTACTTGTAGGGACCGATCTCCGATACCGGGGTCACTTCCGCGCCGGTGCCGGCAAGGAAGCATTCCTCGAAGCCGGGAAGTTCGCTCGCCTCGATGCGTTTTTCCTCGACCGGGATCTGGCGCGCCTTGGCAAGTTCGATCACCGATTTGCGCGTGATGCCGTTGAGAAAACAGTCCGCAATGGGCGTGACGAGCTTGCCGTCCTTGACGAAGAAGATGTTCGCGCCCGTCGCCTCGGCGACATAGCCGCGATAGTCGAACATCATCGCATCGGCATAGCCCTTGGCCTCGGCCGCGTGCTTGGAGAGCGTGCAGATCATGTAGAGGCCGGCGGCCTTTGCCTGCGTCGGCGCCGTATCCGGCGCGGGGCGCCTCCAGGTCGAGATGTCCAGGCGGATGCCTTTCAGTTTCTCGGCCGGGTCGAACATGGACGGCCAGGCCCAGGCGGCGATGGCGACATGAATCTTGGAATGCTGGGCGGCGACGGCCATCATCTCGCTGCCGCGCCACACCACGGGGCGGACATAGGCGTCGGGCGAGCCCAGACTCTCTGTGGCCTGGTACGATGCCTTTTCGATTTCTGCGGGCGTGTAGGGAATCGTCATGCCCATGAGGCGGGCGGAGTCGAAGAGGCGTTGGGTGTGCTCTTCCAGCTTGTAGATGCGGCCATTGTACATCCGCTCCCCCTCGAACACGCAGGAGCCATAGTGCAGGCCGTGGGTGAGGACGTGGATATTGGCTTGTTTCCAGGGCACCAGATGGCCGTCGAACCACAGGGATCCGTCGCGCTGATCGAAGGGAAGAACGTCGGCCATGACAATCCTTTCGCCCTTGCCCGTATCGCGGCCAGGGCCTAGTTATCGTAAGGGGTTAGCACCCTTTTGCGGCCATTATAGTGCCGCGGAGGGCAGGGAAAACAAGGCGCCAGGAATAGCAGCCATGACCGCCGCCCAGTCATCCGTGGAGGACCCGCATCTTCTCGTCGTCGACGATGATGAGCGTTTGCGCGGCCTTCTGCACCGTTACCTGACATCCAACGGCTATCGCGTCACCGCTGCGGCGGATGCGGCGGATGCCCGCGCCCTGATGAAGAGCATGGCGTTCGACCTTCTCGTGCTCGACGTCATGATGCCGGGCGAATCCGGCATGGACCTGACCAGGTCTCTGCGTACCCATTCCCAGGTGCCGATCCTGATGCTGACCGCGCGCGGCGAGCCCGAGGACCGCATCGCCGGGCTGGAGGTCGGCGCCGACGATTACCTGCCCAAGCCATTCGAGCCGCGCGAGCTGTTGCTGCGCGTCGGCGCCCTGCTCCGCCGCGCTGCGCCGCCCGCCAGGTCCGCCCACGCCGAAGTGCGCATGGGCGATTCCGTCTATGATCCCGAGCGCGGGCAATTGCGCCGAAAGGGCAAGCCCGTGCACCTGACGAGTTCGGAGGCCGCGCTCCTGCAACTGTTCGCCGCCAATGCCGGGCGCAGCTTTTCCCGTTCGGATCTGTGCACGCGGCTTGGCGTGTCGCTCGAGCGTTCGATCGATGTGCAGGTGACGCGCCTGCGCCGCAAGATCGAGGAAGATCCCAAGCTTCCGCTCTACCTGCAGACCGTGCGCGGCGTTGGATATGTCCTTGTCCCAGACCGCGTCACCTGAACCCCTGCGCGGCATGGCGCGCTACGATCCCTGGCGGTTCGTGAAGGGCTTTCTGCCGCGCGGGCTGTTCTGGCGCTCGCTTCTCATCATCGTCACGCCGATGATCCTGCTGCTCGGCATCGCATCCTACGTTTTCTTCGAGCGGCATTTCGACGAGACGACGCGGCGCATGGCGCGCGACGTGGCGGCCGACGTCGCCTTCATGATCAATGTCGAGGATTCCTATCCCGACAAGGAACGCGCCGCGCTGCGCGACCGCGAGAAGCGCGTCATGCAGTACGACATCTCGTTCGACCGCGGCGCGATGATTCCGGCCGCCGCGCGCAAGCATCGGCTGACCAGCCTCGACGTTGCGCTGATGGATGTCATGACCGAGACGATCGGCGAGCATCGCCCCTTCACCACGGTGCATGTCGGCACCGAGATCGAGCTGCGCGTGCAGGTGCATGACGGCGTGCTGCAGATCGTCGTGCCGCATGAACGTCTCAGCGCCTCGAGCGCGGACATCTTCATCCTGTGGATGGTGGGCTCTGCGATCTTCCTCGTCGCCGTCGCGGTGCTGTTCCTGCGCAACCAGGTGCGCCCGATCGAGGCGCTTGCCTATGCGGCGGAGAATTTCGGCAAGGGCCGGACGGTCACCGACTACAAGCCCTATGGCGCGGCGGAGGTGCGGCGCGCGGCGCAGGCGTTCATCACCATGCGCAACCGCATCGAGCGCCATGTCCAGCAGCGCACCGAGATGCTGGCCGGCGTCAGTCACGATCTGAAGACGCCCCTGTCGCGCATGAAGCTGCAGCTTGCGATGATGGGCGAGACGCCCGACATCAAGGCGATGCGCGCCGACATCGTCGACATGGAGCATATGCTCGATGCCTATCTCGAGTTCGCGCGCGGCGAAGGCGGCGAACAGGCGCTGACCACCGATCTGGGCGAACTGGTGCGCGATGCCGCCTCGGCCGCCGCCAATGCGCGCCGCGCCGGAGCCGAACGCGTCAGCATCACGATGCCTGAGCACATCGAAGTGTCGGTGAAACGTCAGGCGCTGCGCCGCTGCGCGACGAACCTGATCGACAATGCGCTCAAGCACGGCAGGCAGGTAAAGGTGAGCGCGACGCGCGACGAACGCTTTATCCGCATCATCGTCGACGATGACGGACCGGGCATCGCGCCGGATCGGCGCGAGGAAGCGTTCCGCCCCTTTCATCGCCTCGATGAAGGCCGCAACCTGAAGGCCGGCGGCGTCGGCCTCGGCCTTGCGATCGCGCGCGATCTGGCGCGCGGCCATGGCGGCGATGTCCTGCTCGACACGAGTCCGCAGGGCGGACTACGCGCGACGATCAGGCTGCCGGCTTAGTACCATAACGACCAACACCGTCTTGGCCGCCCCTGAAGCGTTGATTCAGGGCACGGGCCGCAACGGATGATCGACGATGAATGCGCGCCCATCCGTCACCGCGATGGCGGAGTGTTTCGTATTGGACGGCACAATCGCGACCGATGAGGGACCCACGCGCCGGGTCACGCCGTCAACCGTGATGTCGAGCTCGCCTTCGACGATCTGCCAGACCTCTTCGTGCGGATGAAAATGTTCGTGGATCGAGGCGCCGGCGTCGAATTCGTACTGCACGAACGACATGCTCGGCGAATCGAAGAAGCGTCCGCGCCAGCCCGGCTTGCGCACGATGACGGGAAGTTCGCGTGTCTCGATGAACGCCATGGCGCGATGCTGCGCGCATCGCGTGTCCGGCTCAAGAGCCCAGTTCGCGGGCCCGCTTGTGGGCGGCGGCAACAGCACGGCGCATCAGCGGCGACAGGCCGCTTTTGCCCATCAGGACCGCGAGCGCAGCCTCCGTCGTGCCGCCGGGACTGGTGACGTTCCGGCGAAGTTTCGCGGCCGGCGACGAGTTGGAATCCAGCAACGCGCCCGAGCCGGTCACCGTCGCGCGGGCCAGCCGTTCTGCGACCGGCCTCGACAGTCCTTCGCAGACCGCGGCGGCGGCCAATGCCTCCACGAGATGAAAGACATAGGCCGGGCCGGAGCCGGACACGGCCGTCACCACGTCGATGTCGCCTTCGCTGGCGACCCACAGCGTCTCGCCGAGGGCGGCGAGCAATCGGCCGGCGAGCGCCTTGTCCTTCGAGGTCACGCCTTTTGCCGCAAACAGCGCGGTGATGCCGCGCCCGATGGCGCCCGGCGTGTTCGGCATGGCGCGGACAATGCGCGCCTCTGCGCCCCAGGCTTTCCTGAGCGTCGCCGTGTTGGTGCCCGCCGCGATGGAGATCATCAGCGCACCGGATTGCGCGATGGATTTCAGGCTTGCCGCCTCGTGCTTCAGAACCTGGGGTTTCAGTGCGACGATGCAGGCACGCGCGCGAACCGTGTCGATGCTGTCGGTGCGGGCGAAAAGCGCGATGTGCTTCTTGCGCGCGAACTCTTTCAATTCCTTCGATGGCGAAGGTTCGACCGCGATGACCGGGCCGATCTGCTGCCTGGTCCAGCCGGCCAGCAGCGCACCACCCATGCGCCCGGCGCCGATGAGAAGGATGGCGCTCACGCCTGACCGGCGCACTCCAGCACCGCGGCGGCGACGGCTTCTTCTGCGGTCTTGCCGCCCCACAGCACGAACTGGAATGCCGGATAGTAGTGCTCGCACGCTTCGAGCGCGAGATTAAGCAACGCTTCGCACTGCGATGCGCTGGCGCGCGCGTCGGGAAAGATCATGGCATGGCGAAAGACGATCGTGCCGTCATCGGGCCAAAGATCGAAGTGACCGATCCACAGCCGCGCGTTCACATACATCAAGAGGTCGGCGACGTTGCTGCGCCGGACGGTATCGGTGATGCGCATGTCGAACGCGCTGGACAGATGCAGCGACTGGAGATCGTCGCGCCAGGAGAAACTGAAATGATGATCGCTCCAGCGTCCGGCGACGGAGAGATTGAGTTCGTCTCGGCCGGCACGCTCAAAGGCCCAGCCATTTTCCTCGACCGTCCGCTCGAGCATGTCGATCGGATGCGGGGTATGGGCCGGTTCGTCCTGGTGGATGAAGGTCATCAAGTGCTCCAGAATCCGTCCGCGACGCAACGCGAAGCAGTCGTGAGTCAAACTGGCACAAGATTTTGTGGCCGCACAAGAGTTTGACTCCACGAGGCTTGGGACAGTCGGAGCCATTCACAGCTTTGGCCGTGCGGCGTTTTGAATCTGAAATCGGGGGTGATTTGGGGAAGCCGAGTCCGTTTCGACGCAAATCCGTCGATCCTGTTATCCCCAATATCGTGCCGGTCTTTTTTTCGGGCGCCGTCAGCAGAACGAAGGAACTACCCCGCCGGCGGAGTCAATTTTGACTCAAGCGCGGCGATCCGGGCTTCAAGCGCTTCATTCTCGGCGCGCGCCTTTGCGGCCATCGCCTTGACGGCCTCGAACTCCTCGCGAGGTACGAAATCCATGTCAGCGACGAGTCTTTCGAGCCGCTGCTTCACGAAAGTGTCGATTTCGTCACGAACGCTTTTGGCGGCGCCGGCGGCGTCAGTGAAGATTCGGGCCATGCCGTCGAGAAAGGGATTGTCGGTCTGTGCCATGGGGCTCTCCTGCGTGACCTGTATATGGCGAGCCGGACGCCGCCCGGCAAGGACCGCAGGTCCTTCGACACGCTCAGGGTCAGGGCCAATTAAATTCCCTCATGCTGAGCGCGTCGAAGGATGGACGGCGCGCACAGCCGGGACACCTTGATCTTACTTGACACGCAGGGCCGAAGCGATGCGACCTGCGCCGATGGTCCTGGCCTCTCTGCCCTTTCCCGATATCGACCGGGTTGCCCTGCATATCTGGGGTCCCATCGCCATCCGCTGGTACGCTCTGGCCTACATCGCCGGGCTTTTGTTCGGCTGGTGGGCCGCGGCGCGGATGACGCGCGAAAAGGGCCTGTGGACAAGCCCGACCTTCAACAGGAAAGCGCCGATCACGGCCGACCAGGTCGGCGACCTCGTCGTGTGGGCGACGTTCGGCGTGATTCTGGGCGGACGCATCGGCTGGATTCTGTTTTACGGCATAGCACTGTGCAGCGTGTCGCCGGAGTCGACCTTCTGCCTCGGATCGCACGGCGAGCCGGGCCTGCCAATGGCCTTCCTCACCGATCCGGTGCGCCTGATCACGATCTGGCAGGGCGGCATGTCGTTCCATGGCGGCCTTGCGGGCGTCGCCGTCGCGCTGTGGCTCTTCTGCCGCCGAAACAAGCTTGAGCTCATGCAGGTTTCCGACATGCTCGCGGTCGTTGCACCGATCGGGCTCTTTTTCGGGCGCCTCGCCAACTTCGTGAACGGCGAATTGTGGGGAAAGGTCACCGATGTTCCCTGGGCGATGGTGTTCTGCACGCGGCATATCCAGCAGCAGTTCGGTGGCGATTGTCCGGCCGGCATCCTGCCGCGGCATCCGAGCCAGCTCTACGAAGCCGCGCTGGAGGGTCTTGCGCTGTTTGCGATCCTGCAGATCGGGTTGCGCGTTCTGCGCTTGCATGACCGGCCCGGACTGCAGACCGGAATCTTCTTTGCCGGTTATGGCGCGTTCCGATTCTTCGTCGAATTCTTTCGCGAGCCGGACGGACCGTTCCTCGGCTGGTTCAGCATGGGCATGGCGCTATCGATTCCGCTGTGGCTCGCGGCCGCCTATTTCCTGTGGACGTCGCTGACGGCTCCAAAGGTGAAAAGCGCGTGACGCCGCTCGGCCAGCGCATCGCGGCGCTGATCGCTGCCGGCGGGCCGATCTCCATCGCCGAATTCATGACCATGGCGCTGCACGACCGCGAGGCCGGCTACTATGCGACGCGCGATCCGTTTGGCGTGGCCGGCGATTTCATCACGGCGCCGGAAGTCAGCCAGATGTTCGGTGAACTCATCGGACTTTGGCTCGCCCAGGTCTGGATCGACCAGGGAAAGCCGCAGCGGCCGCTGCTGGTCGAACTTGGTCCTGGCCGCGGCACGCTGATGGCGGACGCGCTGCGCGCCCTGAAGCTGGTGCCGGAGTTCCGCGCCGGGCTGGACGTGCTTCTGGTCGAAGCCAGTCCGACGCTGCAAAAGGCGCAGGAAGAAACCCTGCGTGATTGCGGCGTGAAAATTCATTGGACCGACAGTTTCACATCCGCGACAGGCGGACGACCGCTTTATCTGATCGCGAACGAGTTCTTCGATGCTCTGCCCGTGCGCCAATATGTGAAGACAGAACGCGGCTGGTGCGAGCGCATGGTGACGCTCGATGAAAATGGCGCGCTTGTTTTCGCAGCCGCGCCATCGCCGATTGCTGCGGCGCTTGTTCCGGCAAACCGCGACGGCGCGCCGCCTGGCGGCGTGTATGAAGCGTCTGCGGCTGGCGAGGCGATCGCCGAAGAGATCGCGCACGCCATCGCGCGCGACGGAGGCGCGGCGCTGATCATCGACTACGGCTATAGCAAGCCGGGCTTTGGCGAGACGCTGCAGGCCGTGGCGGGACACACATTCGCCGACGTTCTTGGCGACCCGGGTGCGAGCGATCTGTCGGCCCATGTCGATTTCGCCGCGCTGGGCGAAGCGGCGATGCGCGGTGGTGCGGCGGCCTATGGACCGGTCGAGCAAGGCGCCTTCCTGATATCGCTCGGCATCGTGGAGCGGGCAGAGAAGCTCAGCCGCAATCACCTTCAGGACATGACCGTTGAACTTGACCGCCTGACGAAGCCGGAACAGATGGGCACGTTGTTCAAAGCCATCGCGATCGTTCCAAAATCGGCACCGGTACCACCTGGGTTTTGAATTGAATTCGCCTTCCCGAGAGGGGGAGGTGAAAAAAGGCGACGAATGTTGATCCTGAAGGCCAACGCCCTTAGCGACCTGCCCGGCATCGCGCACGGATTTTTTGGCCGACGCGGCGGCGTGTCGAGCGGAATCCATGAGTCGCTGAATTGCGGCCCGGGTTCGACCGACGCGCCCGAAAAGGTCGCCGAGAATCGCCGACGGGTGCGCGAGGCCATCGGCGCGGATTCGCTGAACACGCTTTATCAGATCCACAGTCCGGCGGCCGTTACGGTCGACGCCGCGTGGAATGCCGGACCGCAAGCCGATGCGATGGTGACGAAGATCCCCGGCATTGCGCTCGGCATTCTCACCGCAGATTGCGCGCCGGTGCTGTTCGCCGATCGGGACGCCCGGGTCATCGGCGCAGCGCATGCCGGCTGGAAGGGCGCGCTTGCCGGCATCGTCGAATCGACGATCGCCGCCATGGAAACGCTTGGCGCGCACCGTGAGCGGATCGTGGCCGCCATCGGACCCTGCATCTCCCAGGCGAATTACGAGGTGGGTGCGGAGTTCCACGCACGATTCGTGGACGAACACGCCGGCAATGCCCGATTCTTCATCACCGGCGCCCGCCCGGGTCACTTCCAGTTCGATCTGGAATCCTTTGTCGCAGCGCGCCTAGCCCATGCCGGCTTAACCAAGGTGTCGCGGCTTTCCGCCTGCACTTATGCGCGCGAGGTCGACTTTTTCAGTTTCCGCCGCGCCACGCATCGTGGCGAAAAGGACTATGGCCGCGAAATTTCGGCGATTGTGCTCCGCTGACACTTCACCCAAGCGGGCGCAATTGCTACAAGCCCGTCATCAAACCATCACAGTGCGGGGCAGGCTTCCATGGCCGATGAAAACGGATCCCGGGGCATGAAGCTGCTCGCGGGCAATTCCAACCGCGCTCTTGCCGAGGCAGTCGCCCAATATCTCAAACTGCCTTTCACCAAGGCCGTCGTCCGCCGCTTCGCAGACATGGAAGTGTTCGTCGAAATCCAGGAGAACGTCCGCGGCGAGGACATGTTCGTCATCCAGTCGACGAGCTTTCCGGCCAACGACAATCTGATGGAGCTTCTGATCGTCATCGACGCGTTGCGCCGTGCGAGCGCGCGCCGCATCACCGCGGTCATTCCCTATTTCGGTTACGCGCGCCAGGACCGCAAGGTCGGTCCGCGTACGCCGATCTCCGCCAAGCTCGTCGCCAACCTGATCACCGAGGCGGGCGCCAACCGCGTGCTCACCGTCGATCTGCACGCCGGACAGATTCAGGGCTTTTTCGACATCCCGACCGACAATCTCTACGGCATGCCGGTAATCGTGCGCGACATACAGGATTATCTCGGCACCGGCGATCACCTGATGGTCGTCTCGCCCGACGTCGGCGGCGTCGTGCGCGCGCGTGCGCTCGCCAAACGCCTCGGCGCCGATCTCGCCATCGTCGACAAGCGCCGCGAGCGCGCGGGCGAATCCGAAGTGATGAACATCATCGGCGATGTGAAGGGCCGCTCCTGCATCCTGATCGACGACATCGTCGATTCCGGCGGCACGATCTGCAATGCCGCCGAGGCTCTGCTCAAGAACGGCGCGAAGGATGTCTGCGCCTACGCCACGCATGGCGTCCTGTCGGGAGGCGCGGTGGCGCGCATCGCGGGATCGAAACTGAAATCGATGGTGGTGACGGATTCGATCGCCGCGACCGAGGAGCTCAACCGCTGTCCGAACATCCGCCGCATCTCCATCGCGCCGCTGATCGGCGAAGCCATGCGCCGCATCAACCACGAGGAAAGCGTCTCGAGCCTGTTCGACTAGGGCGCATTCGTCTTCATATTCTTCAATCGCCGTGGGACCTCTGAGCCGGGCGATGACGAAATTTGGGTGAAACAGGGCTTTTCGCCCCCTTTGTCCTCCCCGCCGAGCCACGCTAGGCTTTCCAAAACAACATAATGCGGGAGGTTTCGATGCATGTCGGAATGGGCATTATTTTCCAGGCGACCGATCCGAAACGAACGGATCACGATGTCTACCGCGCAGAACTGAAACTCGGCGATCTCGCCGAACCACTCGGCTTCGATTCGATCTGGGGCGTGGAGCATCACTTCACCGACTACACGATGTGCCCGGACGTCCTGCAATATCTCAGCTACTTTGCGGGGCGCACCACGAAGATCCAGCTCGGCTCGATGGTCGTCGTGCTGCCCTGGCACGATCCGATGCGCGTCGCCGAACAAATCTCCGTTCTCGACCACCAGTCGAACGGCCGCTTCATTCTCGGTTTGGGGCGCGGCCTCGGCCGCGTGGAGTTCGACGGCTTCGGCGTCGACCAGAACACGGCGCGCGAGCGCTTCGTCGAATCCGCGCAGATGCTGCTCGAAGGTCTTGAGCGCGGCTGGTGCGAGTTCGATGGCAAGCTCATCAAGCAGCAGCGCCGCGACATCCGCCCGCGCCCGTTCAAGAGCTTCAAGGGCCGCACCTACGCGGCGGCCGTGTCGCCGGAGTCTTCTGAAATCATGGCGCGGCTCGGCATCGGCCTTCTCATCATTCCGCAGAAGGCGTGGGATGCCGTGATCACGGAGATGTCGAACTACCGCCGCATCTATCAGCAGGTGAACAAGGCCGATGCGCCGCCGCCGATTCTGGCCGGCTGGGTTTTCTGCGACGAGGACGCCGGCCGCGCCGAGGAAATGGCGCGCGAATATATCGGCGGATACTGGAAAACGGTGCTCAAGCATTACGAGCTCGAAGGCGATCACCTGACCAAGACCAAAGGCTATGAGAGCTATGGCGCGATGCAGAAGATGATCAGCACGCCCGGCGCGCGCGATTCGATGATCGATTTTTTCCTCAGCCTGCAGGTCTTCGGCACGCCGGATCAGTGCTATGAGCGCATCGTGGATTTTTCGGCACGGTTGGGCGCGGAAACGTTCAACGGCGTCTTCTCCTATGCCGGAATGCCCTATGACATGGCCGAGAAGAATCTGCGCCTGTTCGCATCAAAGGTCATGCCGCGCCTCAAGGCGCATCAGCCGGCGCGCGCCAGGGCGGCGGAGTAGGCTTTCGTGCCGACGCCGGCCGACGTCCGCAAGTTTGCGCTCTCGCTCGAAGGCGTGAGCGAGATCGATCATTTCGCACGCCCGGCCTATCGCACGGCCAAGCGTATCTTCGCGGTGATGCGGCCCGACGGGCTCTATCTCAACCTCGATGACGAACGAAAGGAGTTCCTCTTCGAGGCTGATCCCAGGGTCTTCGTCAAATATATGTGGGGCAAGCGTTCCAACGTCATCGTGCAGATCGACAAGATCGCCAAGCGCGAACTCGAGGCGCTGATCCGCGAGGCCTATGAGAAGAACAGGCCGCCCGCGAAGAAGGCGAAAGCCGCGCCTGAGAAACGCAAGGCACCCTTGCGCAAGACGCGCTGACTGTGTCGTCGCCGATCCGCTAGCCTTGCGCGCGGAGATCGGAGGAACGGCCATGGAAATGATCGACCTGGCGCAGAAATTCTCCCTGTTCGACGAAGCCTGGCGGCCAAAGACCGTGGCGCGGCTGAACGGCCAGGAGGTCAAGATCGTCAAGGTCGAGGGCGTTTTTCCCTGGCACAGCCATCACGACATCGAGGAGATGTTCCTGGTGTGGCGTGGAAAATTCCGCGTCGAGTTTCGCGACCGGAGCGTTGAACTTTCTCCCGGCCAGATGATCGTGGTCCCGCGCGGCGTCGAGCATCGCACAGCGTCGGACCAAGGCGCCGAGGTGGTTGTGTTCGAACCTGTCGATGTCGTGAACACGGGCGATGCGCCGCTGTCCGAATTCACCGCGCCGAACAATGCCGGGATTTGAGATGTCGGCATGCTCTTCGTCCGTGAGAAGGATGAGCTCCCCAAACGATGGCTGGCGGGCTCGGTCCGCACTTCGCTGACAGGGCGCCTAGTTCGCCGCGATAAACCGCAGCATGTCGCGGCGCAACGTCGTGCCGCCCCGAAAGCCATGCGCGAGCGACAGGATGATGCCGAGATGACTCGCGCCCTTGTACTCGATCAGCTCGACGCTGTTTCCCGCCCCGCTGAGCCGCTTGGCCATGCGCCGGGAGTTGCCGGCGCCGACGGTCGTGTCGGCCGTGCCATGCGCAAGCAGCATCGGCGGCGTCTTGTTGCGCGCATATTTGATCGGCTGGGTCGTCATCACGCGATCGCCGCCGAAAATGTCGATCAGCACGGGATCATAGAGCGGCAGGAAATCGTAGGGGCCGGCGATGCCGATCACGCCGCGGATCCGCGCCGCATCATTTTCCAGATAGGCCGGATCGCAGGCGAGCATCGCAGCGATATAGGCGCCAGCAGAATGACCGCTGACGAAGATGCGCGCGGGATCGCCGCCGTGACCGCCGACGGTCTCGCGCAGGAAGCGGAAAGCCTGAGCGCCGTCCTGGATGAACGCGGGATATTTCACCTCCGGATAGAGACGATAGTCGGCGACCGCGGCGATGATGCCGGCGCTGGCGAACGCCTGACCGAAGGCACGGTAGATATTCTTGGTGCCGCTCTGCCAACTGCCTCCATAAAAGAACAGGATCACCGGTGCGGGCGCGTTCAGTCCGTCAGGAACATAGAGATCAAGCCTGGCGCGCGGCCCTCCGCCATAAGCGATGTCCGGCTTCACCGTGTAGCCGCTCTTGGGAATGGTCAGGTTCAACAGTGGCGCGCCAGCGGACAGCGCGCCGCTGCCCGCCGCGGCGAGCGCATGGGACAAAAGGCGGGCCGCGGCGTTGGGCATGATGGCGCGTGCTCCGACCCTCGCCCTTCGACATGCTCAGGGTGAGAGCCAAATTAAATCTTCATCCTGAGCCTGTCGAAGGATGGATCGCAGGCTCGGCTGGGACTTGATCCGGGATTAGGACATTCCATCTTTCTTTAGTATATTCAATATCTTATTATAGACCCTCCACGCGTCCAGCGGTCCGGTTGCATGGGCGGTGCGGTTCCGCTAAAAGCGCCGGCTTCCAGCCTCGCAAAACGTCAAGGGCCGGAAAGTCCAAGGAATTCTTCCATGCGTGAGACACAAGAACTGCGCGCCGAGCCGCGCTCCGGCACCGGCAAGGGCCCCGCTTTCCAGATTCGCCAGAAGGGTCATGTGCCCGCGGTGATCTATGGCGGCGAAGCTGCTCCCGAGAATGTCTCGGTCGAGTATCGCGCGCTGGAACGTCATGTCGGCACCGGCACGTTCCTCACCACCCTTTTCATGCTGGAGGTCAACGGCAAGAAGACGCGCGTTCTGCCGCGCGCGCTGCAGGTCGACCCGGTCAGCGACCGTCCCGTGCATGTCGACTTCATGCGTCTGGGCGAAGGCGCCAAGATCCGCATCGCCATTCCCGTGCACTTCAAGAACCAGGGCGACTCGCCGGGCCTGAAGCGCGGCGGCGTGCTCAACATCGTGCAGCACGAGATCGAGCTGATCTGCCCGGCAGACGCCATCCCTGACATGATCGATGTCGATCTGTCCGGCCTCGACATCCACGATTCGATCCACATCTCCTCGATCTCTCTGCCCGAAGGCGTCAAGCCGATCATTCGCGGCCGTGACTTCACCGTCTGCTCGATCGTTGCGCCGACCAGCGTGATCGAAGAGCAGAAGGCCGCCGCCGCCGCAGCAGCAGCCGCCGCTTCCGCCCCGGTCGCCGAAGAAGGCGCCGCCGCCGAAGGTGCAGCTCCCGCTGCCGGTGCAGCCCCTGCAGCCGGCGCCGCGCCTGCTGCCGGTGCCAAGGCGCCGGAAAAGAAGTAACCCTTTGGGGCCCGCGCCGCGGGCTCCTTCGGGTGACGGGTGGAACGCAAGCCCATGTCGGAGACGCCTCTTCTCATCGCCGGGCTCGGCAATCCCGGCGCGGAGTATGCGCGCAACCGGCACAATGCCGGCTTCATGGCGCTCGACACGATCCATGCGAGCTACAAGTTCGGTCCCTGGCGCACGCGCTTTCACGGCCAGATCAGCGAAGGCGAAATCGGCGGCCGCAAGACCTATCTGCTCAAGCCGACGACCTTCATGAACGAGAGCGGCCGCGCGCTCGGCGAGGCGGTGCATTTCTTCAAGCTGCCCCTGTCCGCCGTCGTCGTCATCCATGATGAGATCGCGCTCGAAGCCGCAAAGCTCAAGGTCAAGACCGGCGGCGGCGATGCCGGCAACAACGGCGCGCGCTCGATCACCGCTGCGCTCGGACCCGACTATCGCCGCGTGCGCATCGGCATCGGCCATCCCGGCGAAAAGCATCGCGTCAGCGGCCATGTGCTCGGCAATTTCTCCAAGGCCGACGAAGACTGGCTCGTGCCGATGCTGTCGGCGATCGCCGAGGCCGTGCCCTATCTGGCCAAAGACGACGACAACGGCTTCATGAACAAGGTCACGCTCATTCTCCATCCGCCGGCGAAGAAGCCGAAGCCTGAAAAGAAAGAAGAATAATGGGATTCAAATGCGGCATCGTCGGACTGCCCAATGTCGGCAAGTCCACGCTCTTCAATGCCCTGACGCAGACGGCGGCGGCGCAGGCGGCGAACTATCCGTTCTGCACCATCGAGCCGAATGTCGGAGACGTGGCCGTGCCCGACCCACGGCTGGAAAAGCTCGCCTCGATCGCCAAGTCCGCCGAACTCATCCCGACGCGCATCACCTTCGTCGATATCGCGGGGCTGGTACGCGGCGCCTCGAAGGGCGAAGGACTCGGCAACCAGTTCCTAGCCAACATCCGCGAGGTCGACGCCATCGCGCATGTGCTGCGCTGCTTCGAAGATGACGACATCACCCATGTCGAAGGCAAGATCAATCCGGTGAGCGACGCCGAAACGGTCGAAACCGAGCTGATGCTGGCCGATCTCGACAGCCTCGAAAAACGCATCAAGCCGCTCGAGAAGAAGGCCAACTCGGGCGAGAAGGAAGCGAAAGAACAGCTCGCGCTGATGATGAAGGCCGTCGTGCTGCTGCGCGAAGGAAAGCCGGCGCGCGATGCGGACCTCAGCCATGAGGAGCGCGGACCCTACTCCCAGCTCGGCCTGATGACGGCCAAGCCGGTGCTCTATGTCTGCAATGTCGATGAAGGTTCCGCGGCGACGGGCAACAAATTCTCCAAGGCCGTCGAGGACATGGCCAGGAAACAGGGCGCAGGCACCGTCACGATCTCGTGCCGGATCGAGGAAGAAGTCGCGCAATTGCCGGCCGGCGAGCGCGAGGAATTTCTCTCCAGCCTCGGTCTCGAAGAGCCCGGCCTCAACAAGCTGATCCGCGCGGGCTATGCGCTGCTCGGGCTTTTGACGTTCTTCACCGTCGGCCCCAAGGAAGCGCGCGCCTGGACCGTCACCCGGGGCTCACGCGCGCCGCAGGCCGCCGGCGTCATCCACACCGATTTCGAGCACGGCTTCATCCGCGCCGAAACCATCGCCTATGACGATTATGTGGCGGGCAACGGCGAAGCCGGCGCGCGCGATGCCGGCAAGTTCCGCCTCGAAGGCAAGGATTACGTCGTCCAGGACGGCGACGTGATGCACTTCCGGTTCAACGCGTAGCGGCCGGCGACCTCAATTGTCATGGCCGGCAAAAGCCCGCCACCCCGTTGACGCTTGACCCAGCTTCTCCAGAATGGGTTCAGGACTTTTGGATGGTGACGCAGTGATCACCTGGATGGCCGGTTTTTGCCGGCCATGACAAATTGGATATTGGCGCAACGCGGAGGACGACATGACTCTCAAGGGCAAGATGGAAAAGATGAAGATGAGCGACGGTGCCGAGATTGGCGTCTATCGCGTGCAGCCGACGGGTGCGCGGCGCGGCGGGCTCGTGCTCATCCAGGAAATTTTCGGCGTGACCGAGCACATCAAGGAACTGTGCGACGGCTATGCCGCCGAGGGCTACGAAGTCCTTGCGCCGGCCGTCTATGACCGCGAGGCGCCGGGATTCGAAGCCACCTATTCGCCGGAAGACATCCAGAAGGCGATCAAGATCGCGCGCGCCGAACATCCGTTCGATCTCTCCATCGCCGACACGCAGGTCTGCATCGATGATCTGAAAAAGCGCGGACCGGTGTTCATCACCGGCTACTGCTATGGCGGCTCGGTGACGTGGGCGGCGGCAGGACGCTGCACGGGCCTTGCGGCGGCATCAGGCTATTATGGCGGCAACATCGGCCAGATGATCGACCTGAAACCGAAGTGCCCGACGATCCTGCATTTCGGCGAGAAGGATCACGGCATCCCGATGGAAGTCGTGAACAAGGTCAAGGACGCGCATCCCGACGTGAAGGTCTATGTCTATCCGGCCGGCCACGGATTCAACTCCGACCGCCGCACCGACTATCACGAGGAAAGCGCCAAGCTCGGCAAGCAGCGCACGCTGGAGCTGTTCAGGGCGAACGGGGGGTAAGTTCACGCCACTTTCGTCAGCATCGTCCGCGCGAGCATTTCAACGAACGCGGAGCGTGTGAGATTTCGTCGTTGCGCCTCTTCGTCCATGGCGGCGAGAACGCCGGAGTTGATCGAAAGATTGGCCTTGATCGGCCGACCGGTCTCCCGCACGAGCGGAACGGTTGCCAGTCCGGCCCCGGCGGCCAGCGCCGTCTTCACCTCTGCGTCTCGCCGAAGGGACTCCAGGCTTCGCGGGCGCGGAATTTTTCCGCCGCCCTCTTCGGTCACTTCCGTCCAATCGCGCAGCGCATCAGCTGCATTGGCCAGCGCGTCGTCCATGGTCTTGCCCATGGCAGTACAGCCGGGAAGATCGGGGAACACGACGCCGTAGGCGCCGGCCTTGCCGTCAATCAGGGCGATATAACGAGACATACGCACCTCCTACTCACAGCCAACCGGCGGTCCTCGCGATGCTGCGCGCGACACCGGGCGACAGCTCGCGGTGCCTTGGCACCGCGACGACACCATTTTTGGGATGACGGTAGATATCGTGTCCGCCGCCGTGACGCGCCAGTTCCCAACCTTCGCGAAGCAGACGGGACACCAGCTTCGCCCGGTTCATTTCGGCTTGCGGCATTGCCTCTCCGCGACGCTATGCGCCTATATAGGCGTAAAACCGGCGGGAGTCAAGATGCGCCTGTATAGGCGTACGCTACCGCATACACGCTTCGATGTTGCCGCCGTCGACGGTGATGACGCCGGCGGTCGTCTTCTCGGCATGCGCGAGATAGACGAAGGCTTCGGCGACTTCCGACGCATACACTTCGCGCCCCAGGAGATTGCCGGACATGTAGCTCTGCTCCGACACGCCGCGCGCCTTCGAGCGCGCCGCGACCATCTCGTTGGTCAGCAGCCCCGTGCGCACGCGGTCGGCGTTCACGGCGTTGGCGCGGATGCCATCCTTGCCGTGGTCAAGCGCATACTGGCGAACCAGGAACAACGTCGCCGCCTTCGGCAGGCCGTAGGGCCCGAAATCCTTGCCCGGATTCACGGCCTGCTTGCTGGTGTTGAACAAGAGACAACCGTATGTGCCCTGCGCCTTCATGATGCGCACCGCGTTCTGCGCGACGCTCTGATGCGCGAAGAAGTTGAGCTCGAACGATTTGCGCAGCACCTCGTCATCGACGGTTCCGATGTTGCCCTGCCATGCCGCGCCGGCGTTGGAGACGACAATGTCGACGCCGCCGAACGCGTCGACCACCTTGTCGAACGCGGCCTTCACGGACATCGGATCGGTGACGTCGCACTGGATGGCGAGCGCCTGCTTGTGGATCGCCTTCGCCGCCTTCACCGCCATGTCGTGGTCGCGGTCGAGGATCGCGATCTCCGCGCCCTCCGCCGCCATGGCGCGCGCGGTCGCCGCGCCGATGCCCGAGCCGCCGCCCGTGACGACGCACACCTGGCGCGCCAGAACCTTCTCAGCCGCCTTGCCGAGCTTGGCCTGTTCCAGCGACCAATATTCGACGTCGAACATGTCGGCTTCGGAGATGCAGCGATATGTGCCGATCGCTTCGGCGTCGGTGATCACCTCCACCGTGTTCTCCGCGATGTCGGCGGCGATGGCGGCGTCCTTGGCGGAGGCGCCCACGCCGAAGAGGCCGACGCCGGGTACCAGGATCACGCGCGGCAACGGATCCAGTTCCTTCTTCTTCGGTTCCGCACGCGCATTGTTGCGTGCGAAATAGTCGTGATAGCGCGAAACGAACGCGTCCACCGCTGCGGCAACGTCCTTCTTCCAGTCGTCGAGCTTGTGCGCATCGGGCGCCGGCACGATGAGCGGCCAGTTCTTGGTCCGGATCGTGTGGTCCGGCGTCACGACGCCTTCTTGCGAATAGCGCGCGATTTCCGCGCCGTTCACATAGTCGAGGATTGCCGGAGAGGTGCGGAAGCACAGGATCTGGCGCTTGACGGTTCCGGCCATCTCGTTGCGCTCGATCGCGACCGCGCCGCGCAGGATCGGCGCGATGTCGGCGAGCCGAGCAATGTTCGCCGGCAGGGGCGCGCCAGCGAGCTTCTTGCGTTGGCGCTGGAGCCGTTCTTCCGCCAGCGACACAAAATGGATCATGCGCTCATAGGCCTGGCGCGCGTCATCGCCGACCGTGAAGATGCCATGCTGGAGAAGGACGAGGCCCTCAACCTTCGGATTCTTGTCGAACACGTCGGCGACAGACTTGGCGAGCGCGAAGCCGGGAATCGTGTAGGGCACATAGGCGACCTTGTCGCCATAAACCTCGCGCACGACTTTTTCACCGTCCGGCTGGTCGGTCAGCGCCAGCACGGCGGTCGAATGCGTGTGGTCGATGAATTTGTGCGGCAGGAAGGCGTGCAGCAGAGTTTCGACGCTCGGATTGGGCGCCGAGGAATCGAGCAGATTGATGCGCTGGAAGTTGACCATGTCCTCGTCGGACAGTCTGGGCAGCTTGCGCAGGCGGCGCAGCTCGCCAAGCCGTACGGCGGGAAGACCGGCGGGCTCGATGTTGCCCATGTCCCAGCCCGAACCCTTCACGCAGATCACCTCGACCTCATCGCCGAGCATGTCCCTGGCGCGTGTCTTGACGCTTGTATTGCCGCCGCCATGCAGCACCAGCTTTGGATCGGAACCCAGCAACCTCGTCGTGTACGTACGCAGCGCGAGATCGCGGTTGACGCCCTGCTCCGCATAACGCGTCACAAAAGCTTCGGCATCAGAATCGGACCAGCGGGATTTCATCGTCTTTCCACCACCATATTTTGCGGCCGGTTACCGGCAGAACCACATCGTACTGTTTTCGAGTTTGAGAGCAGGAAATCCCCGCCACCCAAACAGGGCCCTCAGGTGGCGGGGAAAAGGCTGCGTAGGCCCTGTTCCGTCGCCGCGCAAGTGCCACGTTCGGTGATGAAACCGGTGACGAGGCGCGCGGGCGTGACGTCGAAACCGGGGTTGGCGGCGGGACTGCCCGGCGCCGCGATCTCGACCGTCGCGAGTGTTCCATCTGGTGTGCGTCCGGTCATTTTCAAGAGTTCGTCGGCCGATCTTTCCTCGATCGGAATGTCGCGGCCCGATTTCAGCGTCCAGTCGATGGTCGAGCTTGGCAACGCAACGTAGAACGGCACGCCATTGTCCCTGGCCGAAAGCGCCTTCAGGTATGTGCCGATCTTGTTGGCCACATCGCCGTTGGCCGTGACGCGGTCCGTGCCCACGATGCACATGTCGACGTCGCCCGCCTGCATGTAGTGGCCGCCGGCATTGTCGGCGATGATGGTATGCGCAACGCCGTGCGCGCCGAGTTCGAAGGCGGTGAGCGAGGCGCCCTGGTTGCGCGGCCGGGTTTCGTCCACCCAGACATGCAGCGCGATGCCTTCGTCATGCGCCATGTAGATCGGCGCCAGCGCCGTGCCCCAGTCGACGGTCGCCAGCCAGCCGGCGTTGCAGTGGGTGAGGATGTTGAGCTTGCGTTTCTTCTCGGCCGCGAGCTTTTTGATGATCGCAAGGCCGTGGCGGCCGATGCTTTCGCACATGGCGGCGTCTTCGTCGGCAATCGCTGCGGCCTCCTTCCAGGCGAGCGCAGCGCGCCTGTCTCGCGGCTGGTTGCGCACCGCATCGGCAACACGTTTCAGTGCCCAGCGCAGATTGATGGCCGTCGGTCGCGTTTCGGCGAGCATGTCGTGCGCGTAGTTCAGCTTTTCGTCGGATGCGTCCTCGCGCAGGGCCAGCGCCAGGCCATAGGCTGCGACCGCGCCGATCAGCGGCGCGCCGCGCGTCTGCATGGCGCGGATCGCATGCGCCGCGTCATGTTCCGAGCGCAGGGTGAGCGTGACGAACTGGTGCGGCAGTTTCGTCTGGTCGATGATGCCGAACGCATCCTCGCCGACCGGCCATACGGAACGGTAGTGCTTGCCGTTGATCTTCATGGCTTCACGGTCGCCAAAGTCTTCATGTCCGTCATCTGGTTGGCCGTCATGTTGGAGAGCTGGAACGTGATCGCCACCAGGTTCGACACCGGTTCCACGATCGTGGGCGCCGAGATGAGCCGGCCATCGAGCGTGACGCCGATGCGGCCCTGCAAGTGCGCTGTCGTGAACGCGCGCAGCCTCTGCGCGGCCTGCGGACTGAAACTGATTTGAACGACGGCGGTCTCGCTGTCGTTCGGATCGCTTTCCAGGCTGGTGGACAGGATGTCCGCCGTGCTCGCGATCGTGTCCCGCATCAGGCAAAGCGTTTCGCCTGTCGATTCCAGAATGAGAGGCCGGTCGCCCGGCTTGCACGCCGTCACCAGGTGAAGCTCGACCGCAGCGGCGTGGGACGCCGAACAACTCGCCAGCCACAGCGCTGATGCGGCAAGCATCACCGCAGCCGATCTGATGGGCGGTACGACGTCGGACTTCATGCTGCGCTTCTACCCTTCCCGTCCGGGAGGGTCAAAATCGGCGCGGCACGTCGCAAAACCGTGATCTTTCAGCCTGGAGCCGTCGCCAGCATGGACGGGTTCTGCGCGAATTTCGCGAACCATTCGGCGAGGCGCGGATGGCTGTCGCGCCATTTGAGGTCCGCATAGCGGAAATCGAGATAGCCGAGCGCGCAGCCGATGGTGACCTCCGCGATGGTCGCCGTTTCACTCATTGTCGTGCGCTCCAGAGCGTCGAGCCCACCTTTGACCGTCGCCATGTAGCGCGCGATGTGATCGGGATTGCGCCGCTCTTCGGGCTGCGTCGACTCATAGCGGCAGGCCACCGCCGCATCCATGATGCCGTCGCCAAGCGCCTGCAGGCCGAGCGCCTTCCAGCGGCCGGACGTCGGACGCCACACGGATTGGCCGGGGAAGAACTTTCCGCCGCCGAATTCGTTGAGATATTCGCAGATCACCGGAGAGTCGAAGAGCGCCGAACCGTCATCGAGCACCAGCGCGGGGATTTTCTTCAGCGGATTGATGGCGCGAAAGCTCTCATCGTCTCGCGCGTTGATGTTGATCTCTTCCAGCTTGATGCCGAGCTCATGGGCGATCACGCGGCACTTGCGCGCGAACGGCGAGGCGGGATTTGAGTAGAGTTTCAACGCTCAGTGCCCCTCATAGGCGACAAGCGTCGTCACCTGCTTGCCGAGTTTGCGGATCTTCTCTGCGCCGCCAAGGTCGGGAAGATCGATGGCGAAGGAACAGCCGATGACATTGGCGCCGGCGCGTTCGAGCAGCTTGATGGCCGCGAGGCACGTCCCGCCCGTGGCGATGAGATCGTCCACCACGATGACATTGTCGCCCTTCTTGACCGCGTCGGTGTGAATCTCCACCCGGTCGGTGCCGTATTCGAGCGCGTAGTCCTCGCCGATCACCTCGTAGGGAAGCTTGCCTTTCTTGCGCACCGGAACAAAGCCCGTCGAAAGCTGGTGCGCCACCGCGCCGCCCAGGATGAAGCCGCGCGCCTCGATGCCCGCGACCTTGTCGATGCGCACGCCGGCATAGGGCTGCACAAGCTCATCAACCGCGCGGCGAAAGGCGCGCGGGTTGCCGAACAGGGTCGTGACGTCGCGGAACATGATCCCCTTCTTGGGATAGTCCGGGATCGTGCGGATGACCGATTTGAAATCCATTCTGGCTACCTCTTGCGTGTCTTGCGCGCCGGTTTCGGCTTGCGCGCCGCCTTTTTCGGAAGAATCCGTCCCGCCACCGCGTCGAGTTTCTTCATCAGCCTGGGATCGCGCTTTTCCGGTGCGGTGATGATGGCGGTGTCGAGCACATGCTCGATATGCGGCGAGGCGGTGTGATAGGGCCCCAGCTTCTGCGACACGTTCATGATGAGCTTGCGCGCATTTTCCGCATTCGCATGCATCACCTTCACCACGGCGTCGACCGTGACATGGTCATGGTCCGGATGCCAGCAATCATAGTCGGTCACCATCGCGACGATGGCGTAGGGCAGCTCGGCCTCGCGCGCGAGCTTCGCCTCGGGCATCGCCGTCATGCCGATGACGCTTGCGCCCCAGGAGCGGTAGAGATTGCTCTCCGCGAGCGAGGAGAATTGCGGCCCTTCCATGCAGACATAGGTGCCGCTCCTGGCATATTCGATGTTCTCTTCGGCGCAGGCGCGCTGCAGCGCATCGGCGATGCGCGTGTCGACCGGATGCGCCAGCGAAACATGCGCAACGAAGCCGGGACCAAAGAAGCTCTTTTCGCGCGCGAAGGTGCGGTCGATGAACTGGTCGGCGATGACGAACTTGCCGGGCGGCAGTTCCTCTTTCAACGAACCGCAGGCGGACACCGAAATCACGTCGGTCACGCCAACGCGTTTCAGGGCGTCGATATTGGCGCGGTAGTTGATAGAGGTCGGCGTCTGGACATGGCCGCGGCCATGGCGGGGCAGGAACACCAGGTCGGTGCCCTTGTAGGTGCCGAACAGCAACGCGTCGGACGGCTCGCCCCAGGGCGACTTGATCCGCTTCCAGCGCGGCTTTTCGAGGCCGGGAATGTCATAGACGCCGCTGCCGCCGATGACGCCGAGAATGGTTCTGGTCATTGGGGCCTTTTAGCATGGAGGTGTGACGCCACAAGCGGAGCGGAAGTCACCTTTCCTCCCCCGTTCACGGGGGAGGTGTCGAGCGAAGCGAGACGGAGGGGGTGGAGCGAGGCATTGCCCCAACCGACGTGGCGCTCACGCGCCAAGCCACCTCCCCCGTAACGACGGGGAGGAAAAAGCTAGTGCGCGTCTTTCCAGACCCGGCGATAGGACAGGTACAGCAGCCCCGACAGCACGATCAGGAACGCCATCACGCCAAGACCCATGCGGTGGCGGTCTTCCAGATGCGGCTCCGCCGTCCAGGAAAGGAACGTGACGACGGCCTTGGCCTCGTCGTCGATCTTGGCCGGTGCGCCGTCAACGAATGTCACCTGATTGTCGGTCAGCGGCTGCGGCATGGAGATGTTCCAGCCGAGGAAGTACGGGTTGTAGTACTTGCCGTCCGTCACCTTGAAGTCGGCGGGCGGCTTTTCGCCGAAGCCGGTGATGATCGAATAGACATAGTTCGGTCCGCCGACGCGGGCCTTCACGATGATCGACAGGTCGGGCGGCAGCGCACCGCCATTGGCGGCACGCGCGGCTTGCTCATTGGCAAACGGCGGCGGGAAATAGTCGGCAGGCGTGCCCGGGCGCGTCAGCGCGTTGCCCTTGTCGTCGACCGTGTCGCCCTTGTCGTTCGGACCGGCGACGATCTTGTAGCCGCCGGCGATGGCCTTCATCTGCGCCTCGGTGAAACCGGGGCCGCCTTCTTCGGACAGCGTGTGGAAGGCGACGCGGTTCAGGCTGTGACAGGCCGAGCAGACTTCCTTGTAGACCTGAAAGCCGTGCTGCAGGTCGACGCGGTTGAAGGTGCCGAAGGGACCTTCGAACGACCAGTCGACATGCTTGAGCGGCGCCTGGTCGCCATTGGCGGCAAGAGCGGGCACCGAAAGGCCGAGTCCGACGACGAGTCCGATTGAGAGTGCAAAGCGCATGGAGGTCCTCATTCGGCTGGGCTCAGCACGGATTTGGCGATGCTGTCGGGAAGCGGCTTGGGCGTTTCGATGAGGCCGAGAACCGGCATGAGCACCCAGAAGAAGCCGTAATAATAAGCCGTGCCGAAACGCGCCAGCCACACCAGCGGCACTTCGATGCCGCCCAGATGCCAGACCGCATCGACGCTCTGCGCGCCGCAATAGCCGAGCAGAAGGCTATCGGCCACGAACACCCAGAAGAACTGCTTCATCAGGGGCCGGAAGCGGTTGGAACGCACGCGGCTGGTATCGAGCCAGGGTATGAAGGCGAGCGTCACGATGGCGCCGCCCAGCACGATCACGCCGATCAGCTTTTGCGGAATCGAGCGCAGCATCGCGTAGAACGGCAGCAGGTACCATTCGGGCACGATGTCCGCCGGCGTCACCAGCGGGTTGGCCGGGATGTTGTTGTCGGGGTTGCCGACGAATTCGGGCGCGTAGAACACCAGCACCGCGAACAGGATGGAGAAGAGCCCGACATAGAATGCGTCCTTCGCCGTGTAGTACGGATGGAAGGGCAGCGAATCCTGCGGACCCTTCACATCGATGCCGAGCGGGTTGTTGTTTCCCGGCACATGCAGCGCCCAGATGTGCAGGCCGACGACGGCGGCGATCACGAAGGGCAGGAGGTAATGCAGCGAGAAGAAGCGGTTCAGCGTCGGGTCGCCGACCGCAAAGCCGCCCCACAGCCAGGTCGCGATGTGCGTGCCCGCCTTGAGCCCGCCGGTGATCTGGTCGAGCGAGGAGAACAGGTTGGTGATGACGGTGGCGGCCCAGAACGACATCTGGCCCCAGGGCAGCACGTAGCCCATGAACGCGGTGATCACCATCAGCAGATAGATGATGACGCCGAGGATCCAGAGGATCTCGCGCGGCGCCTTGTAGGAGCCGTAATAGAGACCGCGGAACATGTGGATGTAGACGGCCAGGAAGAACATCGACGCCCCGTTGGCGTGCACATAGCGCAGCAGCCAGCCGTAATTCACGTCGCGCATGATGTTCTCGACGCTGTCGAACGCCATGTTCTCGTTCGGCACATAGTGCATGGCCAGCACGACGCCGGTGACGATCTGCACGCCGAGGCAGAAGGTGAGGATGGCGCCGAACGCGTACCAGAAGTTCAGGTTCCGCGGCGTCGGGAACGTGATCATCGTATCGTACGCGAACCGCACGATCGGCAACCGCGAGTCGAGCCAGCGGGTGAACCCAGTTTGCGGAACATAGGTCGATGGACCGGACATATTGGTGCTCCTCAGCCGACTTTGATGCGTGTGTCGGACACGAAGGAATAGGTGGGAATGGCAAGGTTCTGCGGCGCGGGACCTTTGCGGATGCGTCCGGCGGTGTCGTACATCGATCCGTGGCAGTGGCAGAGCCAGCCGCCATAGTCGCCTTCGAACGCGTTGGGCGTGCAGCCCAGATGGGTGCAGACGCCCGAGACGATCAGCCATTCCGGCTTGATCTCGCGGTTCGCGGCGGTGGCGGGCGCGTCGTCCGGCAGATTTTCGTTGCGCGCGAGCTGATCGGGAAGATCGGAGACCGGGACGGCCGCTGCGGCGGCGATTTCCTTGGCGGTGCGGCGGCGCACGAACAGCGGATGGCCGCGGAACTTGACCGTAACCGACTGGCCGACCTGGATCGGCGTCAGATCGACTTCGATGGATGCCAGCGCCAGAACGGCCGAACTGGGGTTCATCTGGTCGATGAGAGGCCAGGCGGCCATGGCGGCGCCGACGGCCGCGACAGAGCCGGTTGCGATATAGACAAAGTCGCGCCGCGTCGGTTCGGGCGTCGTGCTGGTGGCCAAGGGTTCACCTTTTAATTCGGGCGCTCCGGGCGGCAGGAAAAGTGCGGGCACGCCTGCCCCGGGAATCTCACGGCGCGCCGCTTTGCTGGCGGTAAAATAGAGAGATGAATTTGGAGGGTCTTGCGGCACGATGACGCATAAAATGCCAATTTTGCCCGAGAGTTGCGAGGACTTCGATGCGTCTGGCCCTGTTTGAACCCGATATCCCGCAGAACGCGGGCGCGCTGCTCCGGCTCGGCGCCTGTCTCGGCGTTCCTGTGGACATCATCGAGCCCTGCGGCTTTCTGTTCAGCGACACGCAGCTCAGGCGTTCGGGCATGGACTATCTCGATCTCGCCGTCTGTGTGCGGCATTCCTCCTGGGAAAAGTACCTTTCGGCGCGCGAATCCGGCCGCATCGTGCTTCTCAGCTCCCAGGCGGAGCAGTCCTATACGCAGTTCGCTTTTGCGCGGAGCGACACGATTTTGCTGGGCCGCGAGAGCGCCGGCGTGCCCGACGCGGTGCATGCGCGTGCCGACGCGCGCTTGCGGATTGCGATGAAATCAGGCTTGCGTTCCATCAATGTGGCGCAGGCAGGCGCCATGGTACTGGGCGAGGCACTTCGCCAGACAGGGAACTTTCCGGCATGACCGACAGCGATATCGACGCGGATCACAAGCAGCGCGCACGCGCCTGCTTTGAGTCCCTGCGCGACCGGCTGTGCGCCACGTTCGAAGCGATCGAGCTCGAATATGCGGGCGGCCAGCTTTCGGACCGTGCGCCGGGCAAATTCGTCCGTACACCGACAAAGCGGCTGGACGAGGACGGCAAGGAATCCGGCGGCGGCGTGATGAGCGTCATGAAGGGCCGCGTGTTCGAGAAGGTCGGCGTCAATGTCTCGACCGTCGACGGCAAGCTGTCGGCGGAGTTCGCCAAGACCGTGACCGGCGCCGAACAGGATCCGCGCTTCTGGGCCACGAGCATCTCGGTGATCGCCCATATGCAGAACCCGCACGTGCCTGCCGTGCACATGAACACCCGCTACATGATCACCACGCAGAGCTGGTTCGGCGGCGGCTCCGATCTGACGCCCATGTTCCCCAATCAGGAGGATGCGGCCGATTTTCATGCTGCAATGCAGCGAGCCTGCGCCGTCCTGGGTGGCGATACCCATGCCCGCTACAAGAAATGGTGCGATGAGTATTTCTACTTACCACATCGTAAAGAGCCGCGCGGCGCGGGCGGAATCTTCTTCGATCGCCACAATACGGGCGATTGGGAGAAGGATTTCGCCTTCGTCCGCGAGGTGGGACTCGCATTTGCCGACGTCTATCCCCAAATCGTAAGGAGGCGGATGGGGCAGCCTTGGACCGAAGCCGACCGCGATCACCAGCTTGTGCGCCGCGGAAGGTATGTGGAGTTTAACCTGTTGTGGGACCGCGGAACCCTTTTTGGCCTGAAGACGGGACACAATATCGACGCGATCCTCGTGTCGATGCCGCCTGAAGTTCGCTGGCCGTAAGCTGGTTTCACCGAGGTAAAAGCGTTTGGATTTCACGTTCAATCACGGCGGGTTTTTCGCGCTTATCCAGGTCGTGCTCATCGACATCGTGCTGGCGGGCGACAATGTCGTCGTCATCAGCATGGCGGCGGCGCGCGTGCCGCTGGTCGTGCGCCGCAAGGTGATCTTCTGGGGCCTCGTCACCGCCGTCATTCTGCGCGTCACGCTGGCCACGTTCACGACCGTGCTTCTCGACGTCATCGGATTGATGTTCGCCGGCGGGATTCTTCTGCTCTGGGTGTGCTGGAAACTTTATCGCGACATCCGCGATGCCGCAGAAGAAAAGAGAGCCATCGCCGCGATGGAGTGCATACCGGACAAGCTCGGCGGTCCCTATTCCACCGAAGCGAGCACCGCCATGGTTCGGCGCGCCATCGTGCAGATCGCTGCCGCAGACCTCTCCATGTCCCTCGACAACGTCCTCGCAGTCGCCGGCGCTGCTCGCAACCATGTGGTTGTTCTGGCGCTCGGCCTTGTCCTCTCCATCGGCCTGATGGGCGTGGCGGCGCACATGATCGCCAAGATTCTGAACAAGCACGCCTGGATCACCTATGCGGGGCTTTTCATCGTGCTCTATGTCGCGGTCAGCATGATCTGGCGCGGCGGCATGATGATCATGCACGCCATGCCGAGCTAAGCGAGTTTCAGCAGGACCGCCGTCGCGTCGTCACTCGTCTTGAAGCGCGGAAAATCGCGGCCTTCCGGATCTGCGGCCTCGATGGCGCGCAGCTCCTCGCCGAGCGCGCCGAGGCCTTTTTCAAGGGCCGCATCGACAAGCTCGCCGGAATCATAGGCGCCGTAGTCGCTGGCGAGCGCCAGAAAACCGTCTGTCGCAAGAAGGACGATCGTGCCGCGCGGTGCGGCGACGATCCATTCCTCGACATGATCGGCAGCACGCTCGTCCGGGCTGAATGCCCAGTGCCGGCCGCTGTTGACGCGATTGCGCGCGGCGCGCAGCGAAGGCAGATACTCCGGACGGTTGGCGCCCGATGCCGGCGGCAGGCCGTTCTCCGCAGCAAGCTTGGCAACCCGCCGCGCTTCGGCCGCGCGTTTGTCGAACGCCTCGCCGATAATCTCGATGTCCTTGCCCGGACGCTTCACCAGAGCAACACAGTCGCCGAACGACAGGGCGCCGAAGCCTTCGGCGTGATCGTGCACGAACATCATCGAGGCGGTGGGTGTTTCCCACTTCTCCTTCACCGGCCGCCTGCGCAGTCCTTCAAAGGATTTCCTGGCGTCGATCAGCGCGTGACGCAGCGCATCGCGCGGCGCATCGCCGTCGCGCATGTGCGCCATGAGGCGGCGCGCGCCGAAATGCGCGATCCATGCCGCGTCGCTCCCGCCGGGCATGAGCGGATCGCCCAGACTCGTGGCGCCGTCGAGCACGACCGCCGCATTGTCCGCATGGGCGAACGCATCGTCGTTCGGCTTCAGCGGATCGCCGGGGATGGAGAGCGTGTCGAGGATTTCGAAGGTCATGGCCACTGCCGATCTGCTTTCCGAACCTGCCATCCATCCTTCGACAAGCTCAGGATGAGGCTTGAACCAACGCCCTGATCCTGAGCTTGCCGAAGGACCGGGGCCAACGCGACCAAAAGCTAATACGCCGTCGCCTGCACGACGGCCTTGAGGCGCTCGGCGAGCGAGAACTCATCCTCGATGAAATCGGCGTCGATCCACCAATCCTCCACTTCGGCAAGGATGCGTCCCACCAGAGGGCCCTCCGGCACGCCCGCCAGCATCGACATCGCGCCCGGTGAGCGGAAATGTCGGCCGCGGCCAGGTCGAGGCGACTTCGAGCAGCATGCGCCAGTTGATGGCATTCAACTCCTTGGGATCTTCCGCCCATTTGATGAAGACGCGATCGCGGAACGGCGCGATGCCGATGCGATAGAGGAGTTTTCGCACCTCCTTGATCGAGAGATAGGAGACGATCTTTTCCTTCGCGCCAGCGATGTCGACCAGACGCTGCGCATCGGCATTGGACAGACGAAGCTTCTTTGCCGCCGCATCGGCGGCGACCGCGTCGCTCGGCAACAATGCGGCGAGCCGCAGCATCGGATCGGGCGTGAAGAACGCTTCGGCGTCGATCGCCACAAGTTTTTCCAGCCGCGCAATCATGAGCGCGCCGGGCAGCAGTTCGCCGAGGATTCCGGACGCCGCCATGACGCGAAGGACCGGTCCGGGGTTTTCTGCTTCCAGCAGGCGCAGCAATTCCTTCTGCACGCGCTCGCCCGAGAGTTGCGTAAGGCCCGCCTTCTCCGCCGCCGCCGCGCGCAACGCTTCGGGATCGATCTCGCCCTTGCCATACCAGGCATGGAAGCGGAACAGGCGCAGGATGCGCAGATAGTCTTCGCGGATGCGCGTCGTCGCATCGCCGACAAAGCGCACGCGGCCGGCCTGCAAATCGGCGACGCCTCCGACCAGATCGATCACCTCGCCGTCCGCCGTTGCATAGAGCGCGTTCATCGTGAAGTCGCGCCGCGCGGCGTCTTCTTTCCAATCGGTCGTGAAGGCGACGACGGCACGCCTTCCGTCCGTCGCGACATCGCGGCGAAGCGTCGTCACCTCGAACGGCGTTCCGGACGAGATCGCCGTGACGGTTCCATGTTCGATGCCCGTCGGCACGGCACCGAGACCGGCCTTCTTCAGGCGCTTTGTCACTTCGTCGGGCGTCAAGGGCGTCGCGATATCGACGTCGGACACCTCGCGCTTCAGGAGGGCGTTGCGGACCGCGCCGCCGACAAAGCGCGCATCGGGGCCGAGCGCGTCCATCACCGCGCGCGTCCTGGCGTCGCTCATCCACTTTTCGCGCTTGGGGTCGAGCTTCATGGCGAGGTCCCTCCCGGCTGAACATAGCCGGGAACTATCTTGCCGTTCACCACATGCGGGGCGACGTAGTGGCCGGTGGTCGGCTCGCCTTCATTCAAGCCCCAGATCACAAAGCTCAGGGAGAAAAGCGAGAGCCCCGCGATGAACAGCATTGTCCACGGCGTCGTCCGTGCCTGACCTGCGGACGGGCGCATCCGCACGAGCAGCAGATAAATTCCGTAGAGCGCGAACGGCACCACGAAGAGCAACATGCGTTCGAGGATGATGCGTGTCATGGCGCGGTGATCCGTTCGCCGAAGTTCAGCAGCATGGCTGCCGTGGCGCCCCAGATATAGTGACCTTCATAGGTAAAGGAATAGAAGGTCCGCATCTGTCCCTGAAATTCGCGCTGCTGCATCTTCTTGTTGTCCGGATCCAGCAGGAAGGACAGCGGCACCTCGAAGATCTCGGCGACCTCGGCGGCGTGCGGCGACAGGCAAAAGCCCTCGCTGAGAAGCCCCACGACCGGAAGGATCGCGTATCCCGTGCCCGTCTCATGCGCATCGAGAAAACCTGCGATGGTGACATAGGCCGGCTCGATCCCGGTTTCCTCCTGCGTCTCGCGCAAGGCGGTTTCGACAAGCGAGATGTCGCCCGGATCGGCGCGGCCGCCGGGAAACGCCACCTGTCCTGCATGGCGCGTGAGATGATGCGTGCGCTGGGTCAGGAGCACGTGCGGTTCCTGACGAAAGACCAGCGGCAGAAGCACCGCCGCCGGCTTCAGATCGATCTTTTCCTTCGGCCGGTTCTGCGGATTGAGATCATAGTCGCTGCGCCTGGGCGTGAGCGGCAGGGGCGGCGGTTCGGCGAGAAGCCGGCTGCGCAACAGTTCGACGCCGCCGCTGACGATGCGATGGCCGATCTCGGCCGGAGACTCGCCGCTCATGCCGGACGGCCGAGACGGAAGAACACGCCGCCGCTCCACACGCCGAGCCAGCCGGCATGTTCGCCTTCGCCCGGAACAGACAGATCGGCGAGCTGATAGAACGCCGCGCGCGCGATCCGCGCTTCGAGTCCCTTGCGCACATGGACATAGGGCGCCGGCTCGTTGGTCTGCGGATCGGTCTCGACGCGGATCGGATTCTCGGCGCCGGCCTCGGTGACGTCGCCGACATTGGTCGTGAAGGTCAGTGTCTGTGTCCGCCCTTCGCCTTCCGAATCCAGCAGCACCGCGATGAAGGGCGCGTCCTCGACGACGATCTTCATCTTCTCTGCCGGCGTCACCAGGACGAAACCGTCCGGATCTTTCCTCAGGATCGTCGAGAACAGTCGCACCAGCTCCTTTCGGCCGATGGGCGAGCCCTGATGGAACCAGGTGCCGTCGCGCGCGATGCGGATGTCGATGTCGCCGCAATGGGCAGGATGCCATTTTTCGACCGGCGGCAGGCCGCGTCCGGCGGACGCCTCGCGCTGGAGACTGGCCATTCCAATCTGAAGGGGGCCAATCGAAAAATTGCCGTTGTTCATCATTACCGATCTGGAACCGGACTTCACGTCACCGTGCGGGCCGGGCTTTTCCTTGTTGCGCCGCAACGGGCGGGGTACATAAACCGCGTCCCGGCGCACTTGAAGGATAAGGTGCACCCCAAGGACCGGCAACCAAGCATCCGGACGATTTCATGCAAGATACAGTGCTCAGCGCGGACCCCGCCGCCCAGGTCGAACGCGCGGCCGATACGCTCGGGAAGGTGCGCAAGGCCGTGGGCGATGCCATCTTCGGCCAGGATGCTGTGATCGAGCAGACCCTTGTGACGCTGCTGGCCGGCGGACACGGGCTGCTCATCGGCGTGCCGGGACTGGCCAAGACCAAGCTGGTCGAGACGCTGGGCATCGTCCTTGGCCTCGACTGGAAGCGCATCCAGTTCACGCCCGATCTGATGCCGACCGACATCATCGGCTCGGAAGTGCTGGAAGAGGATTCCGGCAGGCGCGCCTTCCGCTTCCTCAACGGCCCGGTATTCACCCAGCTTCTGATGGCCGACGAAATCAACCGCGCCAGCCCGCGCACGCAAAGCGCCCTGCTCCAGGCGATGCAGGAGCGGCATGTGACCGTCGCCGGCACGCGCTATGACCTGCCCAAGCCGTTTCACGTGCTCGCCACGCAAAATCCGCTGGAACAGGAAGGTACCTATCCTCTGCCCGAAGCGCAGCTCGACCGTTTCCTGCTGCAGATCGATGTCGACTATCCCGACAAGGATGCCGAGCGCCGCATGCTTCTCTCCACCACGTTCGGCGATGAGAGCACGCCGGAGCGTGTCTGCGGGCCGGAAGACCTGATGGCGGCGCAGAACATCGTGCGCCACATTCCGGTCGGCGAAGCCGTGGTCGAATCCATCCTGAAGCTCGTGCGCGGCGCGCGGCCGGGCGAAGAAGGCCTGAAGGATGTGCGCGAATCCATCTCCTGGGGTCCCGGTCCCCGCGCCAGCCAGGCTTTCATGCTCGCCGTCCGCGCCCGCGCGCTGATCGAGGGCCGTCTTGCGCCATCGACCGACGATGTCGTGGCGCTGGCGCAACCGGTTCTTCGCCACCGCATGGCGCTCACCTTCCCGGCGCGCGCCGAAGGCATGACGATCTCATCGGTCATCGAACGGCTGTGCCGGAGTCTTCTTTGAGCCGAAACGGCAATCTGCAATATGAAGCCGAGGCGCTTGGCGCCAGTCTGCCGCCGCTGCTTGTCGATGCGGAACGGCTTGCGAGCGCAGTCAGTCTGGGCGTGCATGGCCGGCGCAAGGCGGGCATGGGTGAAAGCTTCTGGCAGTTCCGCCGTTATCGTCCCGAAGATTCCTCCGCCGCGATCGACTGGCGCCAGTCGGCGAAATCGCAGCATCTGTTCGTGCGGGAGCGTGAGTGGGAAGCCGCGCAGTCGGTCTGGTTCTGGTCCGATGCCTCGCCCGGAATGCAATTCGCATCGGGCCGCGTGACCAAGGCGGATCGCGCCAAGCTGATCGCGCTCGCGCTCATGTCGCTGCTGGTGCGCGGCGGCGAGCGCGTGGCGCTCTACGGCGACGGACATGCACCGGCAAGTTCGCGCGCCGCATTGCGCCGCATCGGCCACACGCTGCTCGATCTTGCGCCGGACGAAGCGAGCCTTCCGCCCGACGCCGCGATCACCGCAAACGCGCAGTTCGTCTGGCTGAGCGACTTTCTTTCGCCGCTGAGCGAGATCGAGAACACGCTGCGGCGGCTGTCGCGCTCGGCCGTTGCCGGACAACTGGTCCACATCATCGATCCGGCCGAAGAGGATTTTCCCTTCACCGGCCGCACGCGTTTCGAAGATGCCCGCGGCAAGGAGAGCGAGATCATCGGCCGCGCGGAGACGGTCGCGCCGGCCTATCGCACGCGATTCAAGGCGCATGCCGACGCGGTCGGCGAATTGGCGCGCCGCCTGGGCTGGACCTATATCGCGCACCGCACGGATCGTTCGCCGCAGACCGCGCTGATCGCGCTCTATGCCGATATGAGCGGCGCGTAGAACCATGGAATTTCTCTCGGGATTGAGCTTCGGCGCGCCGTGGATTCTCGCGGCTCTGCTTGTCCTGCCGGCGATCTGGTGGCTGCTGCGCGTCACGCCCCCGCTGCCGCGCCGCGTCGTCTTTCCGCCGCTGCGCCTGCTGCTGGGCCTTTCCGGCGACGAAGAAACGCCGGCGCAGACGCCCTGGTGGCTGCTGCTGCTTCGCCTGATCGCGGCGGCCTGTCTGATCGTCGCGCTGTCCGATCCCTTGATCGGCAAGGCGCCGCCGATTGCCGGAACAGGTCCGATGGTTCTCTTCATCGACAATGGCTGGACCGCCGCTGCGAACTGGGATGCGCGAGAAGCCGTGATTGCAGACGTTCTGCGCAGCGCGAGCAGCGAGGGCCGTGCGGTGGCCATCGTACCGACCGCCGACGTTCCCGATGTGAGCCTGATGGATGCCGGAAAAGCGGCACGCATCGCGCAGGCGCTGACGCCCGAGCCCTGGCTGCCCGACCGCATGCGCGCAACGGCCGCCGTCACGAGGGCGAAGTTTGCGAACAGGCCGCAGATCATCTGGCTGAGCGACGGCATCGAGGACGGCACGGCCCAGGCAACGGCGAACGCGCTTGCCGCTGCCGGTTCGCTCAAGATCTATGCCGACGGCACCGGCAAGGGTCCGCTCGCACTCTTGCCGCCGCAAAGCGATCCGCGCGGCTTCGATGTCGCGGTGCTGCGCGCCAACGCCGATGGCGAGCGCAACGGGGAAGTCGCTGCGCTGGGCGGCCATGACGAAGTGCTGGCGAGTTCGCGCTTTCACTTCAACAGCGGCGAGAACCGCGCGACGGCGCACATCGTACTGCCGCTGGAAGTGCGCAACGAAACCGCGCGCATCGCGGTCACCAACATGGACTCGGCCGGCGCCGTGCAACTGCTCGGCGGCAGCGGCGCGCATCGCGCAGTCGGCGTCGTGACGGCCGGCGGCAACGAGAACGAGCAGCCGCTGCTGTCCGACCTCTATTATCTCGAACGCGCGCTCGCGCCATATGCCGATGTGCGCAAGGGCACGGTGAGCGATCTGCTGTCGCGCAACATCTCGGTTCTGATCCTTGCCGATATCGGAAAGATCGCCGGCAGCGACTATGACAAGATCAAGAAGTTCGTCGATGGCGGCGGCCTTCTCATCCGCTTCGCCGGCGAACGCATGACGGGCGGCACCGACGATCTCGTGCCGGTGAAGCTGCGCGTCGGCGGTCGCTATCTCGGCGGCGCTCTCGCCTGGGCGGAGCCGCAGCGCCTGGCGCCCTTTTCCGATTCCAGCCCCTTCGCGGGCCTCACCGTTCCGTCCGATGTGTCCGTCTCGCGGCAGGTTCTGGCCGAGCCGTCGGTCGAGCTTGCCGACCGCAGCTGGGCGCGCCTCGCGGACGGAACGCCGCTGGTCACCGCGCGCGCGGACGGCAAGGGCTGGATCGTTCTGTTCCACATCACGGCGGGGCCGAGCTGGTCTTCGCTGCCGCTGTCGGGACTTTATGTCGACATGATGCGGCGGCTGATGGCGCTGTCGAGCGGCACGCGGCCGACAGACATGAAGAGCGCCGCGACTCTGCCGCCGGTGCTGACGCTCGACGGGTTCGGGCATGCGAGAAAGCCGCCGGCCGAAGTCTTCCCGATACGCGCCGCCGACATCTCAAAGACCGTCGTGTCGCGGACGCACCCGCCGGGACTTTATGGCGTTGCCGGAACCGAAGACGCGTTGAATGCCGTGACCGCGAAAGATGCGCTGCTGCCGATCGGCGATCTGGGCCGGCCGATCCTGGAATATGTGCAGACGACGGTGATCGCGCTGGCGCCGTATCTGCTCGCCATCGCGATGGCGCTTCTCTTTCTCGACGCCGTGATTTCGCTGTGGATGCGCGGCTATCTCACCCGTTTGCGGTTTGCGCGCGGCGCGGCGGCGCTGCTGGCTGTGATGATGCTTGCGCATGCGCGGGACGCGCGCGCCGACGATGCCTTCAACCTGAAGGCCGCGACCGATACGCGCCTCGCCTATGTCATCACCGGGCTCTCGGATGTCGACGACATGAGCAAGGCGGGCCTCACCGGCCTCGGCAACCAGTTGCGCGAGCGCACATCGTATGAGCCGCAGGACCCGATGGGCGTCGACATCGCGACGGACGATCTCAGCTTTTTCCCGCTGCTCTACTGGCCGCTCGATCCGCGCGAGAAGGACCTGTCGCCGCAGGCGCTGTCGAAAATCTCGGACTATATGCGCAACGGCGGAACGATCCTGTTCGACACGCGCGACCTCACGCTCGGTGCGACGCAGGGGCCGTCGTCGCCGGGACAACAGACGCTGCGCAGGCTTCTCTCCAAGCTCGACCTGCCGCCGCTGGAGCCGGTGCCCGCCGACCACGTCCTGACAAAAGCGTTCTACATCCTGCAGAACTTTCCGGGCCGCTGGGACGGCGGCAAGGTTTGGGTCGAAGCGCTTCCGCCGGCCGACCCGAATGCCGGACCTGCGCCGGCGCGCGGCGGCGACGGCGTGTCGCCCGTGATCATCGGCGGCAATGACTGGGCAGCGGCCTGGGCGGTGCATCCGGACGGCTCGCCGATGGTCGATGTGGTTCCCGGCGGCGAACGGCAACGTGAAATGGCCTACCGCTTCGGCGTCAACGTCGTCATGTACACCTTCACCGGCAACTACAAGGCGGACCAGATTCATGCTCCCGCGATCCTGGAGCGGCTGGGCAAATGACCACGAGCATCGACTTCGCGCCGCAGATACCGCTGCTTGTCTTGTGGTGCGCCATCGGTATCGGCGCAGCGCTGACGATCTTCGCCTTCGCCGTTCGCGCGCGCGGCGCGTGGGCCCGCGCCCTCGTCTTCGCGGCGCTGATCTTCGTGCTCGCCAATCCGCTCATCGTGCATGAGACGCACAGTCCGCTGCCGGACGTGGCGGCGATCGTCATCGACCGCTCGCAGAGCATGGGCATCGAAAATCGCCGCGCGCAGGCAGATGCCGCGCTCGCCGCCATCCGCAAACAGCTTGCGGGCGAGAAGAATCTCGAGGTGCGCGAAAGCGTCGTGACCACGACGACGACGGGCGAAGACAATGGCACACAGCTATTTGCCGGACTGAACAGCGCGCTCGCCGACGTTCCGCCCGAACGCATCGCCGGCGCCATCCTGATTACCGACGGCGAGGTGCATGACGCGCCGCCGGCCGACAAGCTGGCCATCCATGCGCCGGTCCACGCGGTGATAGCCGGCCGGCGCGACGAGAAGGACAGGAAACTCACCATCGTGAATGCGGCACGCTTCGCCATCGTCGGACAGAGCGCGAGCATGGTGGTGCGGGTCGACGATTTCGGCGCCGCGCCGGGCGGCACGGCCGACGTCGAGGTGCGCATCGACGGCAATCGCGTCGGCACGCATGTCGTTCCGGTCGGACAGGATACGACGATCGCCATACCGGTCGGCCATGGCGGCGAGAATGTCGTCGAGGTGGAAGCGCGGCCCGGACCTTCCGAACTCACGCTGCAGAACAATCGCGCGGTCGTCACCATGTCCGGCGTGCGCGACCGCTTGCGCGTATTGCTGGTTTCGGGCGAGCCGCATGCGGGCGAGCGCGTCTGGCGCAATCTGCTGAAGGCGGATCCCTCCGTCGATCTCATCCACTTCACCATCCTGCGCCCGCCGGCCAAGCAGGACGCGACGCCGATCGATGAATTGTCTCTGATCGCCTTTCCGACGCGCGAATTGTTCTCCGAAAAACTGTCCGGTTTCGATCTGGTGATCTTCGACCGCTACAGCGAACGCGGAATCCTGCCGCTGCTCTATTATGAAAATCTCGCGGCCTATGTGGAGAATGGCGGCGCACTGCTTGTCGCGTCGGGGCCCGAATTCGCGCAGGACATGAGCATCTCGCGCACGCCGCTCGCCTCGGTTCTCCCGGCGCAGCCGACCGGCGAGATCGTGACGCAGGGCTTCAAGCCGATGGTCACGCCGCAGGGCATGGCGCATCCGGTGACGCGCGACCTGCCGGGCGCCAACACCATGACCGCGCCGCCGAGCTGGGGCCGCTGGTTCCGCGTGATCGGCGCCACCAAGATCTCCGGCGAGACGGTGATGAGCGGGCCGAACGATCGTCCTCTGCTAGTGCTCGACAATGTGAAGCAGGGCCGCGTCGCCGAACTTCTTTCCGATCACGCATGGCTGTGGGCGCGCGGGTTTGAAGGCGGCGGACCGCAGGCCGAACTTCTGCGGCGTCTCGCGCACTGGCTGATGAAGGAGCCGGAACTCGAGGAAGAACGTCTATCCGCGACGATTGCCGACGGAACGATCACGGTCGAGCGCCGCACGATGGCCGACGCGGCCAAGCCTGTGATGCTCACCTATCCGTCCGGCAAGACATCGACGCTGACGCTCGCAAAGATCGAACCTGGCATCTGGCGTGCGACGGCCAAGGCGGACGAGCTTGGTCTCTATCGCCTGACCGACGGAACGCTGACCACCGTCGCGGCGGCAGGGCCGCTCAATCCGAAAGAAGTCGCGGACATGCGCGCGACCGATCGCATCCTTGCGCCGATCGCGGCGGTGAGCGGCGGATCGATCCACTGGCTCGCGGACGGCATTCCCGATGTCCGCCGCGTCGGCGCGAGCGGCAATGCGGCCGGCAGCAACTGGATGGGACTGCGCGCCAACGGCGCCTATCGCGTGACGAGCGTGGAGCAACAGCCGCTGCTTCCGGCCTGGGCGTCGCTGCTTCTGCTGCTGGGCACGCTGCTCTTCGCCTGGCGCATCGAGGGACGCTAATTCGACGCCAGTCCCGCGCCGTCGGCGCATATCGCATCGTCGAGATGCGCGCGGCGCACTTCGCCGGAGAGATTGAGCGCAGCGCCCGGCTTCAGCGAAAGTCCCAGAATGCGCGATTGATCGACCGGTCCCGGAAACCGGATGCGGCCCGGCGGCATTTTCGAAAAGCCGACGCGTGCGTAGTAAGGCTCGTCGCCGACCAGGATCACCGCTTCGTGTCCGCGCGCCCGCGCTTCCTCAAGGGCACGTTCCATGAGCGCAACGCCGATGCCGCGCCCGCGCTGGTCGGATTCCACGGCCAGCGGCCCCAGCATCAGAGCCGCGTGACCGCCGATCATGATCGGCCAGAACCGCACCGAACCGCGCAGCTTGCCCTTTTCGACTGCGACAAAGGCGAGTTCGGTGACCTGCGACACACCTTCCCGAAGGCGATAGGCCGACTTCGCAAAACGGCCCGGACCAAAGGCGGCCTTGTTCAGCGCCTCGACCAACGGTGCGTCTTCGGGTCTCTCCGGGCGGATCGTCCAAACGGCTTGGCTTGCTTCGCTCAAGGCGGGCTCGGTATCCTGAGGGCCAACAAAATCCTGGCGGAGGAAACACATGGGCGTGCTCGAAGGCAAGGTCGTTCTGGTCACGGGCGGCGCCAACGGCATCGGCAAGGAATGCGCGCTGCTCGCGGCCAAGGAAGGCGCGAGCGTCGTCGTCAACGATCTGGGCGGCGCGGTCGCCGGCGGCGACGAAGGTTCTGCCGGTCCGGCGGAGATGGTGGCGCGCGAGATCATCGCGGCCGGCGGCAAGGCCGTCTCCAACTCCGACAGCGTGAGCAACCGCCAGGGCGTCGCGCGCATGATCGAACAGGCGATGGATTCGTTCAAAGGCCTGCATGCCGTGATCAACCCGGCAGGCATTCTGCGCGACACGATGTTCCACAAGATGACCGACCAGGACTGGGACATGGTCGTCGATGTGCATCTGAACGGCGCCTATAACGTCACGCGCGCCACGATCAATCATTTCCGCGAGCAGAACGAAGGATCCTATGTCCTGTTCACCTCGACATCCGGCCTGATCGGCAATATCGGCCAGGCGAACTATGCGGCCGTGAAGATGGGCGTGGTCGGGCTCTCGCGCATCATCGCGATGGAGGGCCAGGCCAAGAATGTCCGCTCCAACACCATCGCGCCCTTCGCCTGGTCGCGCATGATCGCGACGATCCCGGTGAAGGACGAGGCGTCCGCCAAGCGCGTCGACCGCATGAAGAATTTCATGCGCGCCGACCAGGTGGCGCAGCTCGCCGTCAGCCTCGCCTCGCCTGCCTGCAAGGACGTCAACGGCCAGATCTTCGCGGCGCGCGGAAACGAGATCTTCCTGATGAGCCAGCCGCGTCCGGTGCGCGGCCTCGGCAAGATCGAAGGCTGGACGCCGCAGACGATCGCCGAGCACTGCATGCCCGCGATGAAGCCGAGCTTCACGGACCTTCAGCCGACGACGGGAACGTTCGGCTGGGATCCGGTGTGAACATTCGCTAAGCAAAAGTTCAAGAACAACAACGGAGGAAATGATGGGTATTCTCGAAGGCAAGGTCGTCTGGGTGACGGGCGGCGGCAACGGAATCGGCAAGGACACCGCGCTGATCGCCGCGAAAGAAGGCGCCAAGGTCGTGGTCAACGATCTGGGCGGCGGCTTCAAGGGCGACGACGAAGGTTCGGCCAGCCCGGCGGAACAGGTCGCGGCGACGATCCGCGCCAATGGCGGCAAGGCCTTTTCCAACTCCGACAGCGTCACCTCGCTGAAGGCGATGGAAGCCCTGCGCGACCAGACGCTGAAGGAATTCGGCGGCCTGCACGGCGTGATCAACCCAGCGGGCATCCTGCGCGATGCGATGTTCCACAAGATGACCGAGTTCGACTGGGACAAGGTGATCGAGGTCCATCTGCGCGGTTCCTACAATGTCTGCCGCGCCACCATCGAGCATTTCCGCGAGCAGCAGGACGGCGCCTACGCGCTGTTCACATCGACGTCGGGACTGATCGGCAATATCGGACAGGCGAACTATGCCGCCGCCAAGCTCGGCATCATGGGACTGTCGCGCGTCGTTGCGATGGAGGGCGCCAAGACCAATGTGCGCTCCAACATCATCGCGCCGGTCGCCTGGACGCGCATGACTCAGTCGGTTCCGATCCGCGACGAGGCGCAGGCCAAGCGCCGCGAACAGATGGCGGCGATGATCCGTCCCGATCAGCCGGCGAAGCTCGCGGTCGCGCTGGTCTCCAACCTCGCCAAGGACGTGTCGGGCCAGATCTTCGGCGCCCGCGGAGACATCATCGAGCTCTACAGCCAGCCGCGCGCCATCATGAACATCAACAAGGAAGGCGGCTGGACTCCCGAAGGCATCGCAACCGAATGTTTCGGCCAGATGAAGGAGAAGTTCTTCCCCGTCACGCGGTCGGCGACGTCGCCGCCGCCGGAACAGGCCAAGGCGGGCTGACTACCAGGTAAGCGCAGGCGGCGTCTTGTTCGCGAATTCGGCGAGACGCCGCCTGGTTCCTGCCGTCGTTCCCGGCGGCGGATCGGCTGGATCGACGAACAGAATTTCGCGCACTTCGAAATTGGGCGTGAAGACGACATCGGCGTTCGTCATCCGGTAGAGCAGAACGACATTTGTCGCCCAGCCGGAGCGGCGCGAGAAAACCCCGACCAGTTCCGGCGCATCCGACCGTACGCTGCCGATCTCTTCCCTCACTTCGCGCAAGACCGCTGCCGCCGGCGGCTCTCCCCGCGCAACGCCTCCGCCGGGCAGCGACCAGCCCGTCATGTAGCTGTGCCGGGCCAGAAGAACCTTCCCCGCGCGGTCGACGATCAAAGCACTCGCCCCCAGCGCGACCGGCGAAAAAAGCGCCTTGGCCGCCATCATCGCGCCAAAGGCGACTTCGGAAAGCAGGTTTTTGGCACGATCGAGCATCGGGTTCCTTAGCGGAAGCTAATGTAAGGGTTTGCTAACCACCAAGTGCCTACAGTTCGCACGTGGTTCACAACGATTAACGCAGTTTGCCGGCACAACTTATGTCGCTTCGAGAGCCCAGGAGTAGAGGTCTCTGCGCAGCGTCATGCGCGTTGCCTTCATTTCCGGCTCTCGGCGTCAGCGCACAATAAAGAGGCTTTTCAGCATGTCCGCGGGGGCGTTCGAATATCTCAAGGCGCTGATTGTCGAGGACAACCAGCATATGCGCGCCCTTCTGCGGGCACTGATGAACGCGCTCGGCATCACGACGATCTACGAAGCGACGAACGGCGACGACGCCTTTGAGATTCTGCGCGACCGCAAGCCCGACATGATCCTGACCGATCTGTCGATGAAACCGACCAACGGCATCGAATTCACGCTGCAGGTGCGCAACGCCGCAACCAGCGCCAATCCTTACATCCCGATCATCATGGTGACCGGCCACACCGAACGCCACCGCGTCGAGGCGGCGCGCGATGCCGGCGTCACCGAATTCCTCGCAAAGCCGATCACGGCGCAGAACCTGTTCTCGCGCATCGGCGAGATCGTCGACCATCCGCGGCCCTTCGTGAAGTGCGCCGATTATTTCGGTCCGGATCGCCGCCGCCATCGCATGGAAGACTATGCCGGCCCCTATCGCCGGCGCGAAGATTTCGAAGACGACGTTGCAATCGCCTGAGACCTTTGAGGACATGATGAAGCGCCGGCACAAGACGCAAGTCGAAAAGATCATTCCCGCGGACGACTATCCGCCACTTCTGCCCGCCGCGCGCCGCGCGCAGGCGATGCGCATGCTGCGCAGCCGGGAAACGGTGGAGCGGGCCAATCGCGTGATCTCGCTGAAAAAGACCGAGTTGCGCGGCGCGGTGCTGGAATATGTCGACCTGATCGATGCCGCGGCGCGCGCGAAAGACTGGAACCTCGTCTTCGACCTCGCACATGAGATACGCGGCATGGCCGCAACGGCAGGATTGCTTGCGACGGGCAAGATCGCCAACGGCCTGTGCCGCTATCTCGATGCGCTTGCCCTGTTCGGCGCGGAGCCGGATCGCTCGGTCGCGACGCTGCATCTTGACGCCATCGTGCGTTCGGCGCGCACCGAAGACGATGCAGCGCGGCACGGCGCGGCCGTCGCCGACCAGCTTCAATCTCTGGTCGACCGCAAGCTTGCCGAGGTTAAGGAAGCAGCAACGTCTTGCTGAACGCAGGCAGGGAATTTTGCCGTGGACAATTGCGCGCGGGCTGCCGGAAACGCGGGTAAACGAGCCACGCATTCACTGCTCCTTAAGCAGCGTCCTTAATACTGAACGCCTGATTTACCTGGACGGGCCATGCTTCAAATCGGCGGCATCGTAATTCTGTTCGCATGCGTGTTCGGCGGCTATCTCATGACCGGCGGCTCGCTCGGCGTGGTGTTCGAAGCCTTGCCGCACGAACTGCTGACGATCTTCGGCGCCGCGCTTGCCGCCATGATCATTTCGGGCTCGATGTATTCGCTCAAGAAGATCGCCGGCTCGCTGGGCCAGGTGATCTCCGGCCCCAAGTGGAAACCGGGCGACTATACCGACCTGCTCTGCCTTCTGTTCCTCCTGACCAAGACGATGAAGTCCAAGGGCCTGATCGCTCTCGAAGCCCATATCGAAAAGCCGGAAGACTCGTCCATCTTCAAGCGCTATCCGCGCATCATGAAGGACCACTTCGCGCTCGGCTTCATCTGCGACACGCTGCGCATGATGACGATGAGCCTGGAAGACCCGCACCAGGTCGAAGACGCGATGGAAAAACAGCTCGAGAAGCATCATCACGAGGCCCTTGTCGGCGCCAACGCGTTGACCGCGATGTCGGATGGATTGCCCGCGCTCGGCATCGTCGCCGCCGTGCTCGGCGTCATCAAGACCATGGGCGCGATCAGCGAGCCGCCGGAAGTGCTTGGCGGCATGATCGGTTCGGCCCTGGTCGGAACGTTCCTCGGCGTCTTTCTCGCCTACGGCATCGTCGGCCCGATGGGCGCGCGGCTGAAGGCGATCGTGGACGAGGATGCGCAGTTCTATCACGTCATCCGCGACATCCTGGTCGCGCATCTGCACGGCAATGCGGCGCAGGTTTCGGTCGAAATCGGCCGCGGCAGCGTGCCGACCGAGGCTCAGCCCTCATTCCAGGAACTGGAACAGTCGCTCAACAACATCCCGCCGGATCACGGCTAGATCTTGCGCGCCTTTTCGTAACCGTCCGACAGCGAGACAAAGAACGTCGCAAGCGCGCCGGCAAAGATGCCGAGCGGCATCGCGTAGAACACGTCCATGTCCGTGCCGAACACGATGATCGCGGTGACCACGATCCCGGTGAACTGCGCGATGTTCTTCGGCATGCCCGCATCTCTCTGCCCTGCGCCATGAGGCTAGGACGGCGGGATGATGGCGGAAAGATTATGGTGAAAAAAGAGTTAACGCCCTCGGTTCAGCCGCCGAGATCCTTCTTTTTCTCCAGGTATTCCTCGCGATTGATCTCACCGCGGGCGTAGCGGCCCTCGAGAACCGACAGCGCATCAGACCGCGCCGGCGGCGGCGTGTGGCCCCACCAATAGGGGTGGCCGTAGTAATAATAACGGCGCCGGAAAATCAGGCTGAAGATCAGGATGATCACGAAGAGCGTGAACAGTCCGTGGAACGGAGCCCAGAAGAAGAACGGCCAGAAAAAGAAGGGGTGGAACATGCAGCCTCCCGAGCTGGATCACCAAGATATGGTGCTTCCCGCGGCGATTTCTAGACGCCGAACTCGATTCCCTGCGCCAGCGGCAAGGCGTTGGAATAATTGATGGTTGCGGTCTGACGGCGCATATAGGCCTTCCAGCTATCGGAGCCGCTTTCGCGACCGCCGCCGGTTTCCTTCTCGCCGCCAAAGGCTCCGCCGATTTCCGCGCCGCTCGGCCCGATATTCACATTGGCGATGCCGCAGTCCGAGCCGGAGGCCGCGATGAAGCGCTCCGCCTCCTGCATGTCCAGCGTAAAGATACAGGACGACAGCCCTTGCGGCACCGCGTTGTGCTTTGCGAGTGCGTCTTCGAATTTCGAATAGCGCATCACGTACAGGATCGGTGCGAAGGTCTCGTGGCAGACGGTCGGCGTCTGCTCCTTCATCTCCACGATCGCCGGATGCACGTAGAACGCGTTCGGATATTTCGCGGCGAGCGCCGGCCCGCCGCCGGTCACGATGCCGCCTTCGGCCTTTGCCGACGCGAGCGCGCGTTCCATCGCATCGAACGCCGCCTTGTCGATCAGCGGACCGACCAGCGTGCCTGCCGCGAGCGGATCGCCGATGTTCAATTTGCCATAGGCCGCCTTCAACGCAGGGACGAGCGTGTCATAGACGCTCTCATGCACGAAGAGTCGGCGCAGCGATGTGCAGCGCTGGCCCGCCGTACCGACCGCCGCGAACAAGATCGCGCGCACCGCGAGGTCGAGCCTGGCGGACGGCGCGACGATCATCGCATTGTTGCCGCCAAGTTCGAGAATGGCCTTGCCGAAACGCGCCGCGACAACCGGCGCCAGTTCGCGCCCCATGCGCGTCGATCCTGTCGCGCTGACGACGGGGATGCGCGGGTCCTTCGCCAGCGCCTCGCCGGCTTCGCGCGCGCCGAGCACGATCTGGGAGAGGTGCGCCGGCGCGTCGCCGAAACGTTTCACCGCCCGTTCGAACAGCGCGTGCGACGCCAGCGCGGTCAGCGGTGTTTTCTCCGACGGCTTCCAGATCACGCTGTCGCCGCAGACAAGCGCGAGCGCTGCGTTCCAGGCCCACACCGCGACGGGAAAATTGAACGCCGAGACGATCGCGACCGGACCGGCCGGATGCCAGGTTTCCATCATGCGATGGCCCGGCCGCTCGGAGGCGATGGTGAGACCATAGAGCTGGCGCGAGAGGCCGACGGCGAAATCGCAGATGTCTATCATCTCCTGCACTTCGCCGAGGCCTTCCTGCAGGATCTTTCCGGCTTCGAGCGTGACGAGACGGCCAAGCTTGTCCTTGTTGGAGCGCAGTTCTTCGCCGAAGAGCCGCACCAGTTCGCCGCGGCGGGGCGCCGGCACGTCGCGCCAGACGCGAAACGCTTCGACGCTCCTGGCAATCTTTGCGTCGACCGATGGAGCATCGTCATAGGCAACGCGCCCGATCTCACCCCCGTCGATCGGCGAACGCACGATATGCGGGCCGTCCGTCTGGGGCGCGCCGAACGCCGACAGGACTTCATGTGCCATCGTTGCTTCCTCCCGCACGATTGCTTTGATCGCTATTCTGTCTTCCCGTCCGCCCGCACACCACAAGGTTTTTCGCACACCAGGCCGGCGCGCGCGCATAGCGGCGGGTCGCGTCGACGAACACATCGGTCAAGAAGCGGTTCTCGATGAGGACGCGCAGCGTCGGTTCGTATGACGCGCCGGGCTGCAGATCGTGCAGGCTCTTCAGCAAGGGGCCGGCAAGACCGGCCTGGCGATAAAGCTCCAACGCGTCCGGCGTGCTTGCGCCAAAACCGATCTCCGTTTGCGGCACGGCTGCGCGCCCGCCGCCGGAGGCGAGAAGAAGCGTGCAGGCGCCGTCGCATTGCGACAGAGCCACGACGAAGAGCTTGCGCGCACGGATCACCTTGGCGAGCCGCAGGGCGGGACCAACGTCGCCACCGTCGCTGCCGGCGATCGCCAGACGCCGCACAGACTTGTCGTTCAGCAATAGCTCAAGCTCATCGGCCGCAGCCGCCGTGATCTGGCCGCGGAAAACAGCCGTCGTGCCGCGCAGCGTCACTTCGTACGGCACGGCGCCGTCGTGCAGCGGCGACAGCATTGTCTTGGCCTCGTGGAGGAGCATGATGGCGGCAAGAACGAGCAAGGCGAAATTCGCCCCCACCACCATGCGGGCGAGCCAGGCCCATCCGAAATGACCGAACAGTATGGGGCGCCGGGCGCTGCGCCAGATGCCGACGCCCGCCCACACATCGACGCCAAGGAACAACACAAACGCCGGGCCGAAGGCGAGAAGGAACGACGAAAGCTGCAGCGGCGGATGCGCCATGAGATAGTCGCCGGTGAGTTCAAACCAGACGAGAAACGGCAGCACCGCCAGGGCGCCGTTGATCCAGCAGGATTGCGCAAGCGGAAACTGACCGCGCCAATGTCTTGCAATGTACTCGGTCATGCCTGCCGCAATCGGTGATCCCCGCCAGTGTAGTGGCGCAGAGGGTGCGAATGAAAACCAGCGCGGGAACCAATACAAGCCCGCAACTCACTGATTTCATTAACAATACAATGTAAGACATACTTTAACCCCCCGTGCCTAGTCTGTGTCCATCCAACGCGTCGGGCCGGACATGAGTGCATCGGACATTTCAGAGCGCGCCGGCGCCGCACCGGCGGCCGGCATCCTCGCATTCTCATCGGCGACGTTTCTGTCGGCTGCACTCCTTTTCTGGGTCGAGCCGATGTTCTCCAAGATGGTGCTGCCCGTGCTCGGCGGCTCGGCGGCCGTCTGGTCGGTCGCGATGGTGGTGTTCCAGGGGCTGCTTCTCGGCGGCTACGTCTATGCCCATCTGCTGACGCGCTTCTTCAGCCTGCGCCAGGCGGCGTTCATCCATGTCGGCGCCTTGGCGCTCGCAGCGCTCTGCCTGCCGATCGCGATAGCGCCGGCCTTTTCGACGCCGCCGCTGCAGGGCGTTTCGCTCTGGGTAATGGGCCTGTTTCTGGCGTCGGTCGGATTTCCCTGTTTCGTTCTGTCCGCCAACGCGCCGCTGCTGCAGGCCTGGTTCGCACGCGGCGGTGATGAAGCCGCCTCCAATGCCTATTTCCTCTATCGCGCCTCCAATCTCGGATCGTTTCTGGTTCTTCTGGCCTATCCGTTCCTCGTGGAGCCTTCGATCGGACTGCTGGAGCAGTCGCGGCTGTGGAGCATCTTCTACGTCGTCCTGGTCCTTGCGATCGGCGGATGCGGACTGATCGCGTTGCGCGCGCCCGCGGCACGCCAGAGCGTCAACCGCACGGTCTCGCATATCAGCGCAAAGGACGTTCTTGTCTGGATCGCGCTCGGATTCGTTCCGTCCGGCCTTCTTGTTGCGGTTACCGCGCATATCGCGACGGACGTCGCCTCTGGTCCGTTTCTCTGGATCATGCCGCTGGCGCTGTATCTGCTGACCTTTGTCTTTGCGTTTTCCGACAAGCCGGCATTGCCGCCGAAATTCTTCCTGGCGCTGCAGCCGTTCACGACAGCGACGCTTGCCGTCCTCCTGCTGTGGACGGGCCGGACGAGCTGGACGCTCTCGCTGCTCGGTCACCTTGTTGCGTTCTTCGTCGCAGCGATGGTGTGCCAGGCGGAACTTTACCGCCGCCGGCCCGACGCGGCGCAACTGACGCAGTTCTATGTCTGGATGTCGCTTGGCGGCGTTCTCGGCGGCGCGTTTGCGGCACTGCTTGCTCCGCAACTGTTCACGACAGTGCTCGAATATCCGCTGCTGACGCTCGGCGCGCTGCTGCTGCGTCCTGATGTCTGGAAAACGCCGCGCAGCGACTGGTTCAAGGATGGCGCTTTCGTCGGCGTCCTCGCCATCGCGCTGGCGGTGCCGTTCTTCCTCATCTCGGCGAGCGTCGGCTATTTCGCCATCGTCGTGATGACGCTGGCGGTGCTGCTGGCCTTTCAGGGCAATCACCCGGTTCGCCTGATCGGGTTCGCCGCGATCCTGCTGCTTGCGACCAATCTCTACGACCCCTCGCAGAGTATCGTGGCGCGGGCGCGCTCCTTCTATGGCGTGTACAAGGTCGTTGACATAGACGGCGGAAAATTCCGCGTGCTCTATCACGGCACGACGGCGCATGGCAGCGAACGGCGCCTCGACGACGAGGGCAAGCTTCTGACGTCGGCGCCCGAGCCGCTCGCCTACTACTATCGCGGCGGTCCCTATTCCGAAGCGGTCTACGCGGTGCGCGCGCAGCACGGCGGAAAGATTCCGCGCGTGGCGCTGGTCGGCCTGGGCGTCGGCGCGCTCACCTGCTATCGCCAGCCGGGCGAAGACTGGACGATTTATGAGCTCGACCCGCTGATCGTCGAGATCGCGCACGACAGGACGCTTTTGCGCTCCGTTTCGTCCTGCGCGCCCGGTACGCCGGTCGTGATCGGCGACGGCCGGCTCACCTTGCGCGGCGCCAAAACCGGCATCGATCTTCTGATGCTCGACATCTTCTCGTCCGACTCCGTGCCGCTGCACATGCTGACGCGCGAGGCATTTGCGCTCTACAAGTCGCGCCTGTCGGCGCATGGCGCGATCGCGTTCAACATCTCCAACAAGAACCTCGAGCTGGCCGATGCCGTGGCCGCGTCTGCCGCCGCCAACGGCATGGTGACGGCCGTCAAGACGGACAAACCGCAATCGCCGAACACGCTGCGGCTGCGGGCCGAAATCGCCGTGGTGACGAAATCTGCCGCCGACATGAAAGCGCTGAACCTTGGCGCCGGCTGGCGCATCGTCCGGCCGGCAGCGCGCGCGTGGACCGACGACTATTCCGACATGCTGAGCGCGATCATCGCGCGCATGCGAGCCTGACGCGCGCCGACCCGATTGAACCTGCCATCCATCCTTCGATGAGCCCGGGATGAGGATTGGACGTTGGGCCTCACCCCGAGCTTGTCGAAGGGCGAGCGCCATGAGAAATGCGTTCGCAACTATTCCGCGTCGTAGTAGCGGCCGAAGCGGTTGGCGAGGAAGTCGCCAAGCTTGGCCTCTTCCTGCCGCACAAAGCCCTTTTGCGGCAGCTTGCCGTCGGCGAGCATGTCGCACATGGCGCAGATGCCGGCCGCAGTCGTCACCTGGATTGCGCTCATCAAGCGGCCGCCAACGTTCTGCGCATAGATTTTCTTGGCGTAGCTCTCCTGCGTCAGCAGCCCGTCGCGCCAGCCTGATACGGTGACAAAAATCAGCACCACGTCCTGGTAGGTGATCGGAATCGCCGTCTCAAGCACGTCCTTCAGAATGTCGCGGCGCGTCCCAAGGCGCAGGTCGCGCACCAGCATCTTCACGATGTCGCGGTGACCGGGATAGCGCACGGTCTTGTAGTTCAGATTTTCGACCTTGCCCTCGAGCGTGTCGCACAGGGTACCGAGGCCGCCCGACGTGTTGAAGGCTTCATACTCCGTGCCGTCGAGAGCGAACTCCTCAAGTTCCTCCAGCGCGGGCACTTCGCCGCGATGGCCGTCGCGGATCGATTCGCACGGATTGCAGTATTCGTTGATCAAACCGTCGGTCGACCAGGTGAGATTGTATTTGAGCGCATTGGTCGGAAACACCGGCAGCGCGCCGACGCGCATCTGCACCTCGCGCAGCTTGTCGAACTTCTTGGCGAGAGCGGCGGCCGCGATGGAGATGAATCCCGGTGCAAGGCCGCATTGCGGAATGAAGGCCGTGCCGGCGCCCCTGGCGAGCTCGCGGATGGTGCGCGTGGATTCCACGTCTTCGGTGAGATCGAGATAGTGCGCGCCGGCCTTCTTGGCGGCCGCGGCGACCGTCGCGGTCAGATTGTAGGGCGTCGCGGAGAGGACGATGTCCTGTCCTTTCACGACGTCCGCGAAATTGCCGGCATCGCCGATCTCGACCTGACGGCGCGTGACGTTCTTCTCGGGCATACGCGACAGCGAAGCCGCGTCGCGGTCCGCCACGGTGATGCTGTAGTCGCCGCAGTCCGAAAGGAATTCGGTGATCGCGACGCCGATTTTTCCGCCGCCGACCAGCAGGACGTTTTTCATGGCAAGACCCTCACGCAGATTGTGCAGGGCAAACAATGGCTTTTGGCACCGCCGGACGGGAGGCGGCAATGTGACGGAACTTGCAATCGGACCCGGCGAATCGCAGGGTTATCCGGCGATTCGAAGGGAGCTGTCATTCCCGCCCGAGCGCGACTTTCGCCACGCGAGAGAAGGGGACCCAGGTGGCATGATGCGCGACACCGACTCCAAGCTCATCGCCCTGCTGCGTTCCAATGCGCGAGAGCCGACAGCATCGCTTGCCAGGAAGCTCAATCTCGCACGCTCGACCGTGCAGGAACGCATCGCGCGTCTGGAGCGCGAAGGGATCATCAAGGGTTATACGGTGCGGCTTTCCGACGAGGCCGAAGCGGGAAAGCTGCGCGCAGTCGTGATGATCTCCACCGATCCCAAGCGCGCAGACCGCGTCGCCATCGAACTGAAGAAAATGCCGGAGGTTCGCTCGCTCTCGGCGGTTGCGGGAACCTTCGACCTGATCGCAACGGTGGAAACCGAAACGCCGGCGCGCATCGACGCCCTGCTCGACCGCATCGGACGCGCGAGCGGCGTGGCGCGGACCGTTTCGTCCATCATCCTTTCCGAGAAGTTTGCGCGTTAGGCGGCATTTGCCGACGCTGTTACGCCATATTTCATGTGTCCAGTGACATGATATTCTGAATCGCCGAACCGGGGCCGCGCTTGACGAGTCCAGTCATGAATTCTCCAGCCGGGGCGATCACGCGCGCATGGGAGCGCATGCGCCGGCCGAACCGCGACCACGTTGAGAAGCTGAAGTCCCGCGTGCCGTACTGGTTCGTCGTGGCGGTGCTGTTCGGCTTTTCCGTTCTGCAGATCATGCTCAATCCATTCGGATTCAGCGATCTCACCCAGCGCTACACGCAGGACATTTCCAACCTGCTCATCACCGGGCCCTATCTCTATCCGACAACGGGCCGTGACGAGGTCAGCGTGGCGCTGATCGAGGAAGACACGCTGCACACGCTCAATATGCCCTGGCCATGGAACTACAGCGCGCACAAGCAAGCCCTCGATGCGATCCTCGCGTACAAGCCCAAAGCAGTCGTCGTCGATTTCCTTTTCGTGGACTCTCGTCCCGATCCGTCTCTGCCGGATCTTGTCGACGAGATTGCACGCTACAAGAAGGCCGGCGTTCCTATCTACTTCGAAGGTGGAATCGATCTTCCGTATGGCGAGTCGCCGTTGCGCCCGGAGTTGGCGCGCACCGGCGTTCCGATCCTTGATCCTTCGATTCAGGTCTACAACGGCGTCGTGCGGCAGTATCCAACGAGCGGCAACTGCTACGGACCCAACGGCTTGATGCCGGGGAGCTGCCTCTCGCTGGCGCCGCAAGTCTACAAGGACAATTTCCGGGATCACCCGCTCGCGCCGCTCAACGGCATGATGGAGCTGGTCTGGGGCACCAAGACCGAACCGACCAATCTGAAATGGCGACGATACAAGGACGATGACGGCAATTGGAAACGCTGCACTGAAACCGTTGGCGCAGCGTTGCGTATCTACCGCGCCTTCTTCGACACGAGCACGGCTCTCAGTCATTGTCCCTATACAGGCATCGTTCCAGTTGAGTCGCTGATCCGCGGCGACCAGGATCCGGACCTGACGAAGCTGTTGACCGGGCGCGTCGTCTTCTACGGCGCCTCGCTTGAGGGCGCCCAGGACAAGTCATTCATGCCGGTGAACGGATTGCAGGCGAACGTCTTCGCGCACGCCATGGCGCTCGACAATCTGATCACGTTCCAGGGCAAGCCGGAACAGAATGTGATGACGGTCGGCCCCTACACTTTGTCGAACAACACCGCGCAGATGTTTGCGATCATTCCGATCATCCTGATTCTCTCTTTCATGCATATGCGCCGCATCCGGTCGCGCAAGAAGATCAGCGAGCGGCCGGAACGCGGCGCGCTGGTCGAGTGGTTCCTCGACAAGGGGCTGGAAAATCTCTGGCACTGGCTCGCCTTTTTCCTGGCGCTCGGAATCGGGCTCTTGTTGGCGCGCTGGGCCGGACTTTCCGTCGCCAACTGGGCGCAGGACGTCTTCCTATCTGTCGAGCTTGCGGCCATGCTCCTGGTCGGCGTACCGGATTCATTCTGGGGTTATCTGCATCATGTCGCGGGCGGGCGGCCCGACGACGCTTTTCCGGAGGCATTGATATGAAACGAACGCTCTTGCTTGCTTTTCTTGCGGGCGCGGTGACGCTGATTGCGGCGCCGGCATTCGCGAGTTCCGACGATTGCAGCAACATCACCGGCGACGCCGTCCTGTCGGCGCGCACGCCGCAGGTGGATCTTTATGACGGACCGAACGGCAAGCGCATCAAGTCGGTCGATGACGACAAATTTCCCAAATGTCTTGCGGTGACGCAGCGCGCGCCGAACATGATGCTGCAGGTCACAGTCGATGGTGCGCCGGTCTGGGTGCCGCCGCACATGGTCAATTACCGGCTCACCGGCAAGAAGCCCGCGATCTGCCGCAACCTTGCGATGGGCGGCAACGACACCAAGGTCGGCGCCACGCGCGCGCTGGGCGAGGATTGCCCGCAAAAGGGTGGCACGCCATGAAACGTCCATTTGCCGTCACGCTTGCTGCGCTCTGCCTGCTCGCATCGCCGGCGCTGGCCAACGGCTATCCGAGCAGCGGCCGCGCCATCGATCAGCTCCATCCCGCGGCCGATTACAGCGATGTGGTGAGCGGGCGACCGCTGGCTCTGGGCATCATGCGCGCGCGCGCCAACGGCTTTGTGCCTTCAGCGCTGATGCAAGCCTATGCCAACGGCGTGCTGGCAAAACTGCTGCGCGGACTGCCGCTGCCGCCGTCATTCCAGCCACAGGTCCGCGTTCTGGCTGCGCCGGAGTTCAGCGCGCTGTGCACGCCCGACGGCACGATCATCATTACGATCGGGTTGCTCGAGCAGCTCGACAACGAGGACGAACTTGCCTTCGTGCTCGGCCATGAGGTCAGCCACGCGATCTATCGCCATCACGAAAAGGACTGGTTCAAGAAGTCGCAATATTACGCTGTCGTGAACGGCGCAGCGGTGCAGAACATCGCAGACGTCGCCGCCACCACCGGACTTGGAAACGGCAATGTCGCGCGCGGCCTGGATGTGGCGCGGCACTTTGCAAAGCTGAGCGCCAATGTGCTCGCACCGCAGATGTCGCAGAACCAGGAAGATGCTGCCGATGCGCTCGGCTTCGATCTCATGGTGCGGGCGGGATACGATTCGGAAGCCGCGCTCGCGGTCATGGACAAGCTCGCCGAACAGGAAGCCGAGGCGGCAGAGGCCGCCCGTCAGGCCAGGGAGGCGTCCGATCAGGATCATCACTCCAGCGGACCGTCATTCGGCAATATCCTGGGCGCAGTCGGCAATGCGATGTCGGGCAACTGGACCGACGTTGCTATCTTTGCCTTCGATACCGCCGTCGACAACATGTCTGACGAAGCGGTGTCGCATCACCCTGCGCCGGAGCGGCTGAAGCTGCTCAGCGCCTATGAGTTCAAGCAGTATCGCGACATGCTGCCCTCGGCGCCGACGCCGCTGCCCTGGGCAGAAGGAAACAGGAGCAAGGACGCAATCGCGATGACCTCCCTGCTCGCGCACTATGCGGCGGCGGAAAATGCGGCGGCCTATATCGCCGATGCGCGCCAAGGCTCACCCGACAGCGCCAGGAGCGAGGTGACGCGTTCCTCGACGCCGCCGACCGCCGATCACGCCTACACCCAGTTCGTGGCGTATGAATATTACGACAAGAACAACCAGAAGCCGCTGTCGGAAGCCGCGCTGGAGCGCGCGGCGAACGGGCCCGAGGCGTCGTGGGAAGTCTATTCGCGCCTGATCGACATCCATATCGGACGCAATGACTGGGCCGGCGCGCTCAGGCTGATGGATCAGGCAGTGATCCGCTTCGAGGATTCACCGGTGCTGCTGCCAAAGCATATCCAGATCCTGGCCGGCCAGGGCGATTACGCCGGCGCCAGCGCGTTGATCCCGAAGTGCAAGAGCTACGACATCAAGGAACTGACCGACGCGTGCAAGAAGGCTGCCGGACCGGGCTGAGCCGTGAATCCGGCAGCCGTCTCAATAACGGCCGGATGAATCGGTTTCGCGCCATTCCGCTCTGGGCGTTCGCCAGTAGATTCCGCCGCTGCGCTCCATCATGCGGTGTCCGATCAGTTCGCGGCGCAGCGTGGCGCTGTCCCAGTGCCGACGCTGGATCAGTTCGTTGACCTCGGATTCGCGATAGCGGCGGTCTTCCTCGAACTGCCCGACGAGCCATTTCAGGATCACCACACGCTTCTTTCGCGCCGCCGGGATCGATTTCAACCGCCCCTCGCCGTCGAGGAAGCCGGAGAGCACTTTTTCGTCCGGCGCTTCCGTTTCCCGGCCGGGCGAAATCATCTTGTTGTCGTCGAGGAGCTTGCGGTTCATCTGCCTGAGAACGTCCGGGTCGAGCGCATGCCAGCGCGTCGTGCCTTCGGCGCGTGCCGTGACAAGGCCGATTTCCCGCAGCACGGCGAGGTGATGCGAGACGGTCGGTTCCTTCAGCTTCAGCAGGTCCGCAAGCTCCTGCACGCTGCGCTCGCGCGCCGCGAGAAACCCCACGATCCTCAGCCTGCTCTCGTTCGCGAGAGCCTTGAAGAAGGCCAGAAGCGTCGCATTGTCCGCGCCCATGACGTCATCCATAGATACACATCTAATTAGATGGATATCTATGTTCCGGGAAAAACGCAACCCCTGCGGCGCCTAGCCCGGCGAATTCACGCGCGCAGCGTGAACCCTGCGTCGCGCAGCTTTGTGCGGATTTCTTCGGCGTGCGTGGAATCGCGCGCCTCGACCACCATGCCGAGATAGGCCGATTTCACCGGCGTATCGGTCATCATGCGGTTGTGGCTGACTTCGAGAATGTTCCCGCCGGCCTCGCCCACAAGGCTGGCGATGCGCGCGAGCAGTCCCGGCCGGTCCTCGATCATCACTTCGAGCGACAGGATGCGTCCCTCGCGCGACAGCTCGCGCAGGATGACGTTCGACAGCAGGCGCATGTCGATATTGCCGCCCGAAAGCACGATGCCGACCTTCCGGCCGGCGAACTTTTCCTTGTTCTCGACGACGGCGGCGTAGGCAGCCGCGCCTGCGCCTTCGACGACGGTCTTCTCGATCTCGAGAAGCGCGGCAAGCGCCTGCTCGATCTGCATGTCGTCGACGAGAAGAATGTCCTTCACATGACCCTTGACGATCTCGCGCGTAAGCTGCCCCGGTTCCTTGACCGCGATGCCTTCGGCGATCGTCTGGCCGGCGGAGGGAAGATTTGCGCTTTTGAAAACGTCGAACATGGAAGGATAGGCGCGCGTCTGAACGCCGAAAATTTCAATCGCCGGATTGATCGCCTTCGCGGCGATAGCGATGCCCGAAATCAATCCACCGCCGCCGATCGGAACGACGAGGACATCGAGCGGTTCTTCGGCGTCGGCGAGCATCTCCACGGCCACCGTGCCCGCGCCGGCGATGACGATCGGATCGTCATAGGGATGAACGAATGTCAGGCCTTCGTCGCGTGCGATCAGCGTCGCGCGGGCGAACGATTCCGACAACGTTGCGCCCTCGACGAGGACACGCGCGCCGAAATCCTTGGTGTGCTTGATCTTGGTGAACGGCGTGCCTTCCGGCATCACGATCGTGACCGGAATGCCGAGCCGGCCGGCATGATAGGCGACGCCCTGCGCGTGGTTGCCCGCCGACATGGCGGCGACGCCCTGTGACCGTTGTTCGGGCGTGAGCGACAAGAGCTTGTTGAGCGCGCCGCGTTCCTTGAACGAGGCCGTGTATTGCAGGTTCTCGAACTTGAGATGGATGTCGGCGCCGGTGATGCGCGACAGCGTGTCGGAATGACGGGTCGGCGTGCGTTCGACGGCACCATGGATAAGGCGCGCCGCGGCGCGAATGTCGTCGATCGTCGGGGCTATCAAGGTCTTCGTCGGCACGGCCACCTCATCGAAGACGGCTGGTAGCAGCGGACGGATTTGAACCGCCGACCAAGGGATTATGATGGCGGAGAGTATGCGACGCTTGGCGGAACATCGCGGAACGTTTGGGGAGCGCGGTATTTGCTGTAACTAATTGATATGTCGTAATTAAATGCACATTCTGGAACATGGACGAACATCCCTGAACGACCCGTCCGAGGACCCCGGGTGGTACCCAAAACGAACTTGGCGTAGGCTTCAGCGTCACAGGATCTACCGCAGCGTTCGCTTGCGCGGTCCCGAGTAACGGAGAGCAGCCCTTGCGTCAACGACTGACCGATCTTGGCGTTGAGCGCATCAAGGCGCCCAAGTCGGGGCGATTGGAGATCTGGGACGCGCTACTACCTCGCTTCGGCCTGCGGGTGACTGCCAATGGCCGAAAGAGCTGGGTTGTGATGTACCGGATGGGAGGACGCAAAGCTCCCAAGAGAAGACTCACGCTTGGCCCCTACCCTGCACTGTCGCTCGCCGCTGCGCGCAAGCTCGCAAAGGGCGCGTTTGAGCAGATTGCAGAGGGCAAGGATCCGGAACCTCGCTCGATCACACCTGTAGACGGCCAATTTTTCCCCGCGGTCGCGGCGGAGTTTGTCGAGCGTTATGCCAAGGAGAACAACAAGGGCTGGAAACGCCAGGAAAGCGACATTCAGAACGAGCTTATTCCTCACTGGAAGTTCAAGAAGATCACGGCAATCAACAGGCGTGACGTCATTGAGGTCCTGGACCGTGTTTGCGATCGGGCGTCTCCGGTGCGAGCGAACCGGGTGTTGGCGTTAATGCGCAGGCTCTTCAGCTGGTGCATCGAGCGGGACATTCTGGTCACGTCTCCGGCCGCAGGACTTAAGCCACCGGGCAAGGAAGTCTCTAGGGATCGGGTCCTGAGCGATGACGAGCTGGACTATGTTTGGCGGGCTTTTGACGCCCTGGGCTACCCGTTCGGGGCGGTCGGCAAGCTGCTTTTGATCACGGCGCAGCGCAGGGACGAAGTTGGACACATGCGCTGGGAGGACCTGGATCTCGGCAACGCCATGTGGACAGTGCCCAAGGAGCGTTCCAAGAACGGCGTTGCTAACGAGGTGCCACTCCCCTCTCTCGCACTGGAACTCCTCGCCGCACTACCGAAGCAGACCGACAATCCGTATGTGTTTCCGGCGATGAAGAAACATAAGCCGGCGGCCAAACCAAAACGGTCCTCCCCCGACACTGTCCGAAGTCGGGTCGACGACGCTTCCGAAGCTCACCGCCCAATCTCCGGTTATGGTCGCGTCAAACGTCGTCTCGATAGACTGATCAACGAGTACCGCAGAGCCGACGGCAAGCCTGCCATGCCGCCTTGGTGGTTCCACGACCTTCGCCGCACGGCGGCATCGTCGATGGCCCGCCTAGGCGTGGCGCCCCACGTCATCGAACGTGTGCTCAATCACATCTCAGGAAGCCAATCAGGCGTCGCTGGCATCTACAACCGGTATGGGTATCTGCCCGAAAAGAAGACGGCGCTCGAACTTTGGCAGCAACACTTGATGGATCGCGTTGGCGCGCGAGTCGGTCAGTAACCGAGCAGAGGCCGGACTCTCGGCACACTTCCGAACATAAATGAAGTAAGACGAGAGAAGTCTGCATCAGGGGCTCGACGCGAAACCGTTCGGTTGTTCGCGCGTCCGCCATCGCTCAAAGAGGACAGTCAGTTAGACAAGCGCGGCTGCAGAGTACGAATGGCCGCTATGGGTGGAAAGCGGACATTGCCGACTGCTGGGGCACGTGCAAAACGCGCTGTCTCGTGCAGGCACAGGCCGAGAAAGACACACCGATAATACCCACAAGGCATATCAGGACCAGAGTGGTCGGCCTCAATTGAGTTGTTGGATTTCGATTGTCGAGCATGGAAAAATATTCGGTGCTGTAGTGGAAAATCCCTCAGGCATTCGGGGATTTAGTCGTGAGCCCGAGGGATTCCCAAAGGAGCTTCGGTCGAAATGACCGCGGCAGGTCACAGTATTGTCACAGCGCCGTTCAACGGGTCGCTAAATTGAACACGTCAACTTTTCAGATCAAGTATGCTGCCTATTTTGAATTTGAAGCGACATTGATCGAAGACGTATCGATTAATCAGATTTTACGCGACAATTCTCTCAAGCTCGCAAGGATTGTCGCGACCGATAGAGTTGTCAACTTTGGCGCAATATTTTTGTTCTCACTTTTTTGAAATTTGTCTTCCTGCCGCGCCGGTTCCCTGAGATACTCATCTTGTCGATTGCGAGCTGTTCTGCCGCATCGGCGCCCAACACGGGTAATTCTATTATTTGGGGCAACAGAGGCCATGTAGTTTTTGGCTGATGCAGATCACTATTATGCTCACCGAAAGGTAGAATGATGAGGTTCGTGGATCCTTTAAGCTGGCCACTGCATTTCCCGATCGTGATCGGCGCAATCATAGCTGTGTGTACAGTTTTGTATTTAATGCCGTAACGTATGCGGGAAAATGTTCCATTCCGATTACCGCACGCACCGACAAGACGTAATTGATGAGGCGAAAACGTGCGACTTAAGTCGAATGCGGGCGCTCCTCGGTCTTAAGAGCAAAACGTTGAGGGCCTAATCTCCCTCTGGACTTATTGGCATATATTCAAGCCGTCGCGGCGGACATCGGCTGGAAGCGAACCCGAAAAACTGCTCCGCCATCGGGCGCGTCTTCCACAAAAACGTCTCCATGGTGAGCCTCGACGAGCCGCTTGACGATTCCCAAACCGAGGCCAGCTCCGTCGCCACGTTGCCGATTTGCCCGCCAAAAACGTTCAAATATCCGGGTGCGGTCTTCAGGTGGTACGCCCGGACCATGATCTCGCACGACCAATTGTGAGCCGGGTCCGGCGGCCACTTCGATTGATGTTCCGACCGGCGCATGCACCAAAGCATTGTCGATCAAGTTGCGCAATATTCGGTAGATTGCCTCGCGATGACCCTTCGCAATCGCGTTTCCACGATCCTCAAAGTGCAGCTCACGTTCGACGGCATGCGCCTTTGGAGCAAGCGCGGTCACGACCTCGCGCGCGATGTCGGCGAGGTCCACTGTTGCTCCAGTATCGAACAATAGCGCATCAGCCTGGGCGAGATCGAGCATTTGTCCGACGAGGCGGGTCATTTGCGCGTTATCGCGCTCCAGATCAGTTCGCGCAGAGCTCTCGGGAAGTCTGTCAATCGTCAACTGCATGATGGAGAGAGGCGTACGTAGTTCGTGTGCAGCGTTGGCAGTAAATGTCTTGAGCACGCTCATCCCCGCATCAAGACGGTCAAGCGCTCGATTCACGGCGTGTACCAGAGTATTGACCTCGCGCGGTGCCGGCGGCTCCGTCAGCCTGAGAGTCATATTATCAGGGTCCAGCTGGTCGACCTCTTCTTCGGCACTTCGCAGCGGGTCAAGTACCCGTCGAACGGCGAAGACACTGAACAGCAGCATCAGCACCGTCAACGGCACGAGAGGGATCAGAACGTGCTGCACGATCTCGTTGAAGATGACCGGAACGTAGGGGCGCAAACCGTCGCCCTCGAACTGCATGTAGAGCAATTCAGCGTCGGCCGTTTCTCTCGATCGATCGAATCCCGCTAATGCGATAGCCCTTGTTGAGCTTTTCGCGAATTGTTGAATTGATCAGTTGTGGTACGGCCGTATGAGCGTCCCCTGGAATGGACGCGGACTTGGGCGGCAAGATATGACGTACCAGCCAGTGATCGGCACCAGGAGGACCATCGTGCGCGGCTGCTTCGTCCGATGTGGCATTCGCAACGCGTTCGGCCTCCAGATTGAGGAGTTCCTGGGCGAGTGACTCCGGCTGGCGGCTATAGGTGCAAACAACAATCGCGACGCCAGAGAGCGCAAAAACGACAGTCACAATTGCAAGCCGCGTAACGATCTGACGAAAGAGCGTTGGACCGGAGCGTTTGATCTTTGATGGCGCGCGCTCAGTCATGGCGCTGTTTCGGACTGTAGAGCGCGTAACCTATCCCATGCACGGTTTTGATTTCGATATTGGCGGCATTTCCTGCGAGCCGCTTGCGCAAACGAGACATGGTCGCCTCCAGCGCATTCGGAGTGACCTCCGCACTCATTGCATAGAGCGAGTTCTCCAGCGCGGTTCGCGCGACGACTTGGCCCTCTCGGCGAAGCAGGCTCTCCAGCAGTGTGACTTCCCTGAGGTGTCGCCTCGATCGGCTTCCTCACCGACGAGAACAGAACGAGTGGCGGATGTTAAGCGTGACATTGCCTGACGAAAGCACCGTATCCAGTGACGCACTGGGCCGCCGGAGCAACGCCCGGCATCGAGCCGCGAGCTCAGGCATCTGGAACGGCTTTACGAGATAGTCGTCAGCGCCGGCGTCCAGTCCGACAACGCGATCGTCGAGCCCGCCCCGAGCAGTCAGGACCAGAACGGGTGCGGCGTTTTTTGCCGCGGCGCATCGAACGTATGAGTTCGAGCCCGTCCCCGTCGGGAAGTCCAAGATCAACCAGCAAAAGGTCATAGCTGTTGATTTCGAGTGCATGTTTCGCGCTTCCGAGAGTCTCGCTCCAGTCCACCGCATAGCCTTGCGCGCTCAGGCCGTCCGTGATGAGGGCGGCCAATCGGGCATTATCCTCGACCAGCAATATCCGCATGATCAATGTCCGTTCCGGTGGCGGCCCTCTTGTAACCGGTCACCATTGCCAAGGGCAGATTCTCGTGGTGCCGAAAGCTTTCTACAACTGCACCAATGACATGCAGGACAACAGCGGCAATGATGATATTGGCCGTTGCTTCATGCACGCCCTCAACCCACTCTACTCCCCAAAATGCGTCAGTTCCCATCATCCAGCCCGTCACTCCCATGATCGCAATGAGCGCCATCAAGAAGAGCATCATCACAGCGCCTGCAGGATTGTGCCCGACGTAGCGGGGTTCGCTTCCATCCCGTAGCCGTTTCAGGTAGTCGAGCAGACGCGGCGGACTTGGGACAAAATCCACGAAGCGAGCGTGCCGCGTACCGATCAGACCCCATAGAATACGCAATCCCAGAACGACAGCTACGGCATAACCAACATACAAATGAGCGGTCTTGATCTCGCGGAGCACTGTCAGCTCCGCGAGAACGCCAAGTGCTACGAACCAATGGAAAGTGCGAATGACCGGATCCCAGACCCGAATGCGGTTGGACGACGTAGTGGGGGTACTATCCTTGACCGGCTGCAACGACACCATGGCTTCAATCCTCGTTGTTTTCGACGATCGCGCCTGTGACCGGGTTGAAATACACTTCTGCGCGTCGGCCATCGCGAGTGTAGGCGTAGATTTCGTAACAGGTTCCAGAGACCTGAAAGACTTTCACCTTCCGGTATCCCATCTTCGCAACGCGAGCCTTCATCTCAGTTTGGCTTAGCCAGTGTGACTGGGGCTCATTGGTGCAGCTGGGAGCAGCGGATGCTGCGGTCGTCAGCGTCATAACCAGAGCGGCAGCAGCAAGGGACAGTACTGTTTTGGACTTCATCGGGTTCACTCCTAAAGCGACCGACCATTCGGTCCTCTGACGCATTAGATGCGTATTGATACCTGACAAAACGCTGACAACTTCAAAAGAAAGTCTGTCGCCGAGAAGAAATTTATTTGGTCTCCGTCAGGTCCTTGTCAGGTCGCAATCCTAAATAGGCGGCATCTCAGAAGCCCTACTGAAATGAGGACGAGTCATGAATAGGTTTGCAAAGGTCGCAATCGCATTGTCATTTGTCTGCCTACCAAGCATTGCTCTGGCCGGACCGGCAGAGGCGCAAAAGCCGCTGGCGCCCCAGACGAAAGCCAATCTTGAAGCAGCGATGCACGGAGAGGCGTACGCCAACCTGAAATACCAGCGTTACGCTGATCTGGCTGACGCCCACGGGGAGAAAGACCTGGCGCGCCTATTTCGGCAGTCGGCAAATGTCGAAGCGAGCGAGCATTTCGATCGCGAGGCTCAGGCGCTCCAGCTCGGAGGCGCTGACCCAATTAATCTAATGGATGCCATGGCAGGGGAGCATCACGAGTACACGCAAATGTATCTGGACTACGCGAAACAGGCTGCGGCCGCTGGTGACAGCAAGGTTGCTGCGATGTTTTTGCAGATCGCTCACGACGAAGAAACGCACTACAAGGCCTATAAGGACGCGCTGGCTCAACTCCATCACGAGTGAGCCGCGCATGGCGCCGATCGACAGCCCCCGCCACCGGTCGGCGCCAGCCCTTATGTAGTCATTGAATTGATTGGGGTCCGTGACCCGTCGTAAATCGGGCGCGCCTGTTGTCGTTGGCTTGCCGCGGGTTCAGTTTGAGTATTTTGGCGTTCGGCCGCCCTTCAGTGTTTTTAAGCAAGGGACAAGCGTCATGAGTTTTCTGGATTTTGAGCAGTCAATCTCGTCAACCGCCCTCAAAGCCGTTGCCAGGCATTGGAACGACGTAAGACGTGATCGCCTCATGCCGGACTGGACAAACATCCGACCTTCAGCAATCGCCGGGCAACTCTCGATAGTCTGGTCCTACAGGTATGACCGTGTCACCGACACATTCACAGGCCGCCTTTCGGGGGATCAGATCGATCGAATATTCGGCAAAAACCTTCGGGGCGTACCGATGCAGGAAATCTATCCACCTCGCGACTATCCGCGGCTCTTTGCTCGCGCGAAACGAGTAGTTGGCGAGCCGGCGTTCTATCGAGGGGAGGGTATGGTGTTCGAGCACGCTGCCCATTTTGGTCTGGGCGAGCGCATCATGTTGCCGTTGTCGAGTGACGGCTCAACCGGCGATGGACTTATCGGAGCGACCGAGTACAAGGCTATACGCGGAGATTCTGCCGACCTTCAGCCGGAAACCGAGTTCTGGTTTTCTTTGTAGCGATGTAATTTCTAGGGTACCGATCCTGGCCAAGCCATTCTGAGCTCGCAATTCTTGCCTAACTTGGCGTATGGCAGAGCTCCCTAACTCAATCTCAAGGCAATGTATGACCCGTCTCCACCTCCATCCCGAGAGCCATCTTGTTGCTCGCATAGGCTGGCTGAGAGCAGCCGTGCTTGGGGCGAACGACGGTATTGTCTCGACAGCAAGTTTGATCGTCGGCGTGGCTGCATCAGCTTCAGGTCGGGAAGCAGTCCTGATCGCTGGTATAGCGGGACTGGTCGCCGGAGCGATGGCTATGGCGGCTGGCGAATATGTGTCAGTTAGTTCACAATCTGACACCGAGCGCGCAGATCTGACGCGCGAACGCGCTGAACTCGCGGCGAACCCCGCGTTTGAGCTTGATGAGCTTGCAGGCGTCTACATTCGGCGCGGCCTAAATTCCACCCTTGCACATCAGGTTGCGCAACAGCTGATGAAGAAGGACGCCCTGGCCGCACATGCGCACGATGAACTTGGAATTTTGGAGCGACGACAGCTCGGCCTGTTCAGGCTGCGTTGACGTCGGCAGGAACATTTCGGTCGGTGCCGCGATGCCCTTGCTCGATAGCCGTCGTTTCACCAACCGGAATACTTGTTCCGGCAGTGTCGGTAGCGGCGCTGGTTTGTCTTGCCTTTCTCGGGGCAATCGGTGCGGTGGCAGGCGGAGCAAACGTCTTGCGGGCCACAATTCGGGTGGCGTTCTGGGGGGCATTGGCGATGGCGGTGACAGCAGCGGTTGGCAGGCTTTTTGGCGCGATTGTTTGAATATCTCGCTCAAAGCAAAAAACCTCAGGTCGGTTGGGCCAACGGTCTGACATACCATCTTGGTCTAAATTGTCCACTCTAAAATCCGGCTCGAAATCCCAACTCGGCCACTCTTACTAACTGTAGTACGGCGTCGACTTCAGGTGAACGGACACTTTCTACTCCAAATCCAACAAGAGACATTCCTTGACCATAGCGTCGTCACGTCGGCTTCGAAGGTTGATCTTCATCAAGTATCAGCCGATTGCTGGTCCTAGGATTACTTAAATGGGCGCAAGGAACTTGAACTATGGCTGAATTCAAAGACTGCTTGCTGGCTTTGACAAGTTATCCAGACCCTACGCCAGACCGTGTCGTCAATCAGGCCGTCGATATCTCAAGGGAACTTGGCGCAAATCTCTCGGCGTTGGCGTTTGTTCTTAGCAGGAGCCGTATAGCGCGTCAGCATTCTATGGGCGAGTGGTTGATCGATGTCCCGAGCATGATCGATGAGGCCGTCCACAAAAGTTCGAACGAGGCGACCCGCCTCCTGGACCACTTCGAAAAAACTGCAAAAGCAAGTCACGTATTCCAGGGACGATTGGTTGAGAGCGCCTCCATATTTCCTTCAGCCGACACATTGATCGGGCATGCTCGCCTGCGCGACTTAACATTTCTTCCGATCGGAAGTTCAGTACCTGCCGACGAGCTGAATACAGAGTTTGTGATATTTGGCTCTGGCCGTCCTGCGATCCTGTTGCCAGCGATGCTCGATCAATCGTCAAAGGCAGTTTCTCTGGATAAAATTGCCGTTGCGTGGGACTTCAGCCGCGCCGCCGCACGGGCCTTGGCCGACGCCATGCCACTGCTTCAAAAAGCCAAGAGGGTGCATGTTTTTACGGTTGTGAATGAGAAGCCCATCAGCATCGATCGGTCTGCCAACGACCTCGATCAACACCTAAGGATGCACGGCGTCGAAGCGATTATTGAAACCCTGGACGCGAGTCGCCGAACCATCGGTCAGGCGATTGCAGATTATGTCAGTGCAAACCACATCGATATGCTCGTCATGGGCGCGTTCGGTCACTCCCGCATGAGAGAATTCATTCTTGGTGGCGCGACACGCAGCATACTTAGCCAACCGCCTGTTCCAGTCTTGCTTTCGCACTAACAGCCGCTGAACAAGACTCAGCTACGGAAAAAACTCGCGGGATTGTGGGCAGAAAATGGACAAATTCGCATCGGACCTTCTAGCCAGCGCCGCTTGGCATTTGATGGTTGCGCTTTCGATTGGTCTTTTAATTGGGGTGGAACGTGAACGGCGCAAGGGTGACGGCGCAAAGCGGGCGCCCGAGGGGTTGCGCACGTTTGCGCTGATCGCGCTTCTGGGTGGAATGAGTGCACAAACCGGACGCGTCGAAGTAATTGCACTAGCCGGCCTGTTCGCGATCGCGGCCGCGATTGTAGGTTACGGGCTTGGAGATCGTCACGATCCAGGACTGACCACCGAAGTCGCGTTTTTCGCTACGTTTGTGCTTGGCGTTCTGGCCCAGACGCAACCCGCGCTGGCGCTCGGTATGGGAGTTGGCGTTGCGATGCTTCTCGCTGCCCGCGAACCGCTGCACCATTTCGTGCAAAGCGTTCTAACGAAACAAGAGTTGCTCGATGGCGTTATTTTTGCTGCAGCTGCTCTCGTGATTTTGCCAGCGCTTCCGAATCGGCCGATTGATCCCTGGGGAGTGATAAACCTATTCGCGTTCTGGCGAATGGTTGTAGTTCTGATGGCACTGAGCGCAATCGGCTACTGGTCGATGCGCGTGCTTGGCCCTCACTTCGGACTCCCGGCTGTCGGCTTTGCCTCCGGGTTCGTTTCGAGCAGCATGGGCATCGCCGCAATGAGCTCGAGAGCGCAAAGCAACTCAACCTTCTCTGGTGTTGCCGCTGCAGGAGGCGTCGCTTCCGTACTGGGGAGCCTTATCTTCTTGGTTGCACTCGTGAGCACCGCAGACGCCATTCTCCTTTGGCGCCTGTTGGTACCGATAGGATGTGCCATCATCCCAACTCTTGGCTATGCGATTTTTTTAACTTGGATGGCGCCATCTTCCGCTTCTCCGACTGCTCCGTCGGGAAGAGCGTTCGACATGAAAACGGTGACAATTTTTGGGTTACTCGTCCTCGTATTTGCTTTTGTATCGACATTCCTGGAGTCGCAACTTGGTCAAAACGGTGTACTTTTGGGCGCTGCAGCCACGGGCCTGATTGATGCACATGCCACCGCCGTGTCTATTGCGAGTATGATCGCTGCCGGGAAGTTAGACGCCAAGCTGGGGGCGCTTGCGATCCTGATAGGTCTATCGGCCAATATGGCTATAAAAATCCCAGCGGCGTTCGCGCTAGGTCCCCGTCCGTTCGCTGTAAAAGTCTCACTGGGGTTAGCAATGCTTCTCGCGGGATTGTGGCTCGGATTCTTTGCGGACGCGGCTTTTTCACTATCCCCAGCACATAGCTGACAATTCCGAATCAGCAAACTGAGGCAGCCGAATTCCTACCTCAGAATTTGGTGGCGCTTAGAATATAGGTCACAAATGAATCGATCTGGTTGCGTCTTCCCAAATTGGCTTTGGAAATCAATCTGCAACGCGAATTATAGGTTCTCAATGACTGTTCGCGATCCAACACATTCTATAGAGGTGCAAGTCACCTCGATCGACCAACTATTCAACAGCCTAGATCCGTTCCCATTTCTTGAGCGCGATCTCGACAAGTCGGCAGAGGAGTACATTGTTGGCTCAGCGCAAGAGCTGCCTTCTTCAGCAAAAATCAAAATCGTTATTCACGTCGCTGCCGCGCAAACTGAAAAATGGCCGGAGCGCGTGGTCGAGGAGTTGTTTCGACACTACTTTGACTATCGCTCGGCTGGTGTGGGGCGTGAGCTTCACGAACTCTTTCGGGTCGGCCGTCGGTCGTTGTCGATCGGAGTAGCGGTGCTGCTCGTAAGCGTCGGATTGAGCGAAATTTCGCAGGCAGCTTTTGGCCATACTGGGATCATGGCGATCATCAATGAAGGTTTGATCATTCTTGGTTGGGTAGCCAACTGGCGGCCGCTGGAAATATTTCTCTACGATTGGTGGCCAATTGCGGGGCGACGCTCGTTGTATAGGCGGCTTGCAAGAGCGACGGTATCGTTCGCGAAGGAAGAAGATGTAGCCGCCAAAACCCAGTAGAGATCTCCGACAATTGAGCGAGCCCAAGGAGATTTCGTTCTTCACTGTCTGTCAGGCTCGCGGTCGTCGTTTTGTCAATGTCCGCGTAGAGTGGAAAGCGGACATCGGCAGCAGGTCTATGGTTCGGCGGCGGACAAACCAGCAGCAAGCCCGTCCATGAATGCAGTGAACTGTGTGCCTGGAACTCGATACGTGTCCCAAACAGCGCGTGAGGTTGGATTGCTCAAGGCCTGCAGGGCACCCGATTTCATCTGACGGAAGAAATCGTCGTCCAATAGCCCGCTCCTATATTGTGAATAGGTGTCCTGCCAGCCGTAAATCATCGCCCCGTAGATGAAACGATATTGGAGCTTCTGGACTTCTTGTGGCGTCGGCGTGCCGCCGGGAACGGCAATGACGGCCGCTGCAACGCTGGGATCGGCCCCCGCCAGAAATATGTCGCGAAGTGCGGCAACCCGTCCTTGATGGATCAGCGCCCGCGTATGTTTCGCATTCTGATGCGTCTGGAGCGCCAGGTAGATCAATGATGCTGTCACCGCCAGACCGCTGACGGCCGTGCTAAACGTGGCGAAGTCGGAAAGTGTCATGAGGTCCCCCAAGGATATGTCGAGCGGCACGATAGCCCATTTCTTGGGTATGAATGCCACGCACTGAACGTTCGCCATGAGTGCAAAGACAAGTTCTGCACGTGTGTTGCGTAGCGGCTTGCCGCAGATGGCGCGGCTCGGCCGACATGGACCGACCTACTGCCGCGTTACCGTCTTACCAACGTCAACCGTTCTTGATCTTCGCCAAGTCAGCCTGGAAGCGCGCGACCGCGTCTTCGGGTTCTGCAAGCGGCGTTTCGGCGATCAGGCCGTTCACAAACGCGACAATCTCCGGTGAGAGCGAAGCCGCGCTTTGTGCCCACAGCGCGCGAAAAACTGGCTGCCGGAACCATAATGTCAAAGTTAGCTTGGCGTAGTCCATGTTGGCGTCATCGAGCAAACCTTGGCGGTGCTGAAGGTAGGCATCCTGCGTGCCGATGATGGACAGGCGAAACGAGAGGCGGAGCTTACCCAACTCACTTGCCGTAAAGTTCGTCTCGCCGGCGAATACCCTTTGCATCAGTTCTTGCGTAGGCGCGTCGACTTGGTGACGCAGATTGTCAGTTGTCCGCGTCACAAACCCCTGGTTCAGGCTGGCGCGCTGGTTCTTCTCGGTCTGCTTTACCTGCTCGTTAATCTGACGGAGCTGGAAGTAAAGGAAGATGAGTGATGCCAGGACGGCTAGGCCGCTGATGATGCCGCTGATGGATGCAAGATCTGAAAGTGTCATGGCAGTCGCCTCTGGAGAGAAAACGGCAGTCGTGATGCGCTTTCGCTGTGTCGAGTGGAACTTAGGGGGAAATCGCGGCGTCCACCCAGACCTTGAACGCCGCATGCGTGTTCGGCCGCGCGACCTTCCACCTCTCCCAGAATGGGTGAGACCCGGGACGGCGCAGGACAACCGCGATACCCGCTCTCAGATCGGCCAACTGATCGTTGCCGAGCAGGCCCTCTTGATGCTGCTCGAATACTTCCGACCAGCCGGCAATAGCCGCCTGGAAGAACATACTGCACTGTCGCCTGCTTGACTAAATCAGGTGTCGGCGGTGCACCAGTTGTGACCTCAAGCATAGCCGTGACCCGATCAATCTCTGCGAAAGCGCCGAGAAACTGGGACTGGCGCGATGCGCGTCCCTGCGAAATCAGACTCGCGTGTGCTTTGCGGCCTGATGTGTTTGTATGCCGAGATAAATCAGCGACATCGCGACAGCGAGGCTGCTGATAATCGCTACCAATGGCGGCAAGGTCTGAAAGTGACATGTGATGCCCCCCAAGTTGAGTTCAGGGCCAGAGCACGATGGCGAACTTAGCTGTGTGGCCCAGCAAAGCGCGAATGTCCTGTGTGGATGGCTCCCGCATTGCAAGGGTTGATTTGATGGTTTGGCGTGGTGGTCGGGTGCAGTCTTGTGTTCGGCCTGTTGCTGCGGTGCACATGGCCGCTGGCCTTGATGGTATGCACGGATAAGGTCCCATTCTGCTTATCGGGCTGTGACGCCCTCGACATTCGGCGGGTTGTCCTCATCCCCAGTCTGACCGGTTTGCCATCACATCGCATCGTCCTCGCAACCTCTGGGTTAGTGTTGGCCTGGCTGTGCCGTCAGACGGGTGTCATGACGCTTGCCGGCCTACGATAAGACGCCCCCGCGCACCATAATCGCCCAGACCACCCGCGCCGCCTTGTTGGCGAGCGCAACGGTGACCAGACGGGCTGGCTTGCGCGACAAGAGGTCGGCGAGCCAAGGATCGACGGCTTCGGGCTTGTACTTGGCGCGCCGGATCAGCGAGGTCATGCCGACGACGAGCAGCCGTCGCAGATACTTGTCGCCCATCTTCGAGATCCGTCCCAGCCGCTCTTTGCCGCCGCTGGAATGCTGTAAAGGGGTCAGGCCTAGCCAGGCGGCGAACTGCCGTCCGGACCGGAACTGATGCGGGTCGGTGACAGAGGCCGCAAGCGCTGTGGCGCACACCGTGCCGATCCCCGGGATCGTTGCAAGCCGCTTGGAGATGTCGTTCGAGCGATGCCAGGCCAGCAGTTCGCGTTCGATCTCACCCAGCCGGGCCTGCAGGTCCAGGACCTGCCTGGCCAAGCCTGCGATCACTTTTGCGGCCAGGGGCGGTATGTCCGACACCTCGTGCGCGGCGATGCGCTTGGCGAGCGTCAGTGCCTGCTCGATGCCGCGCCGGATCTCAATGCCGAACTCCGCCAGCAGGCTGCGGATCATGTTGACCAGCTGGGTGCGCTGTTTGACGAACAGGTCCCGTGTGCGGTGTAGCGCCAGCGCTGCCTGCTGCTCGGGTGACTTGATCGCGACAAACCGCATCGTGGGGCGCGTCACCGCCTCGCAGATCGCCTCGGCATCGCCCGCGTCGGTCTTCCCGCGCTTGACGTAAGGCTTCACATAGGCCGGAGGCATCAGGCGCACTTCGTGGCCCAGCTTGGTAATCTCCCGCGCCCAGTAGTGGCTGGTCCCGCACGCCTCAATGCCGACCAGGCAGGGATCAAGCTGCTCGAAAAACCTTCGCATCTGCACACGGCGCAGCGTCTTCTTCACAACAACTTCGCTGGCGCTGTTAATCCCATGGACCTGAAAAACGTTCTTGGCCAGATCAAGGCCGATTGTGGTAATCTGCATAGCGGATGGCTCCTTTGGCTCGTGGTTGCTTGATGCTTCCACAACTTTGGCACTCTGATGCCGTGAGCAGGAGCCATCCACCCCATCTGCTTTGGGTCAAAAGCGGTCGTCCAGCTAAGCCTGCAGAGGCGCGCGGATCGAGAGTTCGTCAAGGTCAGGAGAGCGGATTGTCGGACAATGTGAGCACTATCGAACAGCCGCCGAGCCAGACTGCGCTCATCCTCAGCCGATGAAAGCAGAAGATCTTGGGCAGAGATCGATTGCTGACCATATTCTCTGGTGCCGCAACAAGCGCGACGCTCTTGCCATAGAGCTTGCTCAATGCCAGCCAGGCGCATTGAGCATCGGCATTCGAAAGATTGGCGCGCCAGTTGCGCAAAGAACAGTGCCTTCATGTCATCTATCTTCAACGGACAATCGAACAACTATCGGCGTTAACGTCGGCGTATACGCCGCCGTGCGATAAAACGACTTCAGTAGCGCCCGATGCGCCTCCCCCGCATGCCCCGGACCTGCTGCCAGTTTGATTGCCGGTGTGACAGGCCGCTGCGTCGAAGTGCTTGTGACTTGAGGTTCAGCGGCCCAGTCTTTTTCAACATGTAGAGGATCAAGCGAGTGAGTCCCGAAGCAACCATCCCGAGAGATTTTCAATTTGCCGACAATGTTACGCTGCCTCGTCGGTCCGTTTGCTACTTCAAACGCCAGGTGTGGCCCAACGTCCTGACACCTTTCGGCTGGGTCGCGATTCCTGACAATTAACGGCGCTCTGATGCTTGGTGCTAACGCTTTGGGGTTCGTCAATTGAGGAAGCTGGCGGCCAACTTCTCCGCCATCGTCGCATCGAGACACGCCGGTCTCCATTTTGCATCGAAAATGGGCGTTGAAATCGCTGCTGAAGGATCCAGCCGGCCGGGAACCATGGATAAGCAGCCTTCGGTCTGCCGCCCTTCATCGGCCAACACGTCCGCAATGACGAGAAACTGAAAAACAGAGGAGCGCGTTATGGAAGTGGGCATTGACCGGGCCGTACAGCGCTACTTCGACGCCTTGAAAATATCCAAGACGCGCCGCGGATCGCCGTTCGCCGCTCAGCGCCTTCGGTACCATTTCACAATATTGCGGGCGGAAAGCGATTTTCTCCGAGGGTGACGACGCAGAATTTTCCTTTTGCATACTGTTAGGAGCTGTCCGGCTCTTCGTCGACGACGGAGTCGGAGGGTAGCCACGAGTAGTTGTCGCGTTCGCACTTCCCGGCGACTTCTTCGGCATCGAGTGGCTTGGACAGCACACACTGTCAGCCGAAACAACCGGCGGCGCAACTCTTGTTTGTTTTGGATCAAAGCAACTGACGCGCCTTGCGGATGAAAAGAAAGTTGTACGTGCCGAACTGTTCTTGATACTACGGCACAGTCTTTGGGCAACTCAGAGGCACCTAGCGACCCTTAATCGCCACTCTGCGGTAAAGCGCGTCCAACGTTCTTGGTCAGTTGTCGATCGAAGCTGGAAATGGGAGAAAACGATCGACATTCCAATGTCTCGCGAGGACATAGGCAACTATCTTGGGCTGACAATTGAGACGGTCTGCCGCGTGCTGACAGAGCTCAAGCAGCGAAGGCTTATTGACATCCCAAGTCGTCGCGAAATTCTGATCCGCAACGAGCTCGAGGAGAGAGCTGTGGCGGAGCCTAACATTTAGTTCCTCGAATGTTTTCTTTGGGTCGAAAGCAGACTTTGGTTTCCGGCAATAATTGCGCTCGGCGTTCACGAGCACGGCGGCGCAATGTCGCCATCGCTATCACAGGTGAACTCACCCCATGCCTGTTTCGAGCGGCTTTTCGACGGAGCAGCCGAATTCCGCCCATCCTTGAACGCGCCCAAATTGAAAACGTGGTTGTAGCCCATGTCTTTGAGGACTTTGCCACTCAGCGCAGAACGGCCGCCTGACGCGCAATAGAGAATAATGGTTTTGCTCTTCTCGAAGTTCTTGTCGTGGTAGGGAGTTTCTGGATCGGCGCGAAATTCCAACATGCCGCGAGAGACATGCACAGCACCGGGAATTTTCCCAAGCTGTTCCACTTCGGGTCCATCACGCACGTCAACTACAAGCGTGCCACCCTCCGCGATCATTTCCTCGGCTTGTGCCGGCGTAATCCGGGGAACGATGGCATTGCCGCTTCCATCATTTGTTTAACGGTTACGCCCATGTGAGCCTTCTTTCTGCTCATGCGCTTTCCAATTCGGAACCTAGGTCGCAGAATAATATCGACGTGAAGCGTCCGGTAAAAAGCCCGCGCGATTTAGGATTCTCAGCCCTTTGCTCTGTCAGCTAGGCGCGTGACCGCCTGGGTTGGAAGCGGTCATTACCGGACACCTTGCTCAGTCCCGGACCTGAGCGGAGCTGCCATGCGCGAGACTGCGCTCTGCGCGTCGGTCCAAAAGTGGTTCTCGCGGGCTGTGATGATGCGTCGAAAGGAAGCGTTGGCGCAGCCCTCGCCCCCGTCAAAAAAGTTCTCGAAAACGATCAGGATGTAGTCGCCCTGGAGCAACGTGGAGCATCCTCCTTCACTTCGTCCGGGAAGTAGATCTGGGAGCGTTCGATCGTCTCATTCTCGAACTTGTCCAGCGAGTCTCGAAAGTCTTTGACCGTTGACGATGTGGTGGCGCGCATGGTCTGGAGCGCGCCAAGAATATCAAGGTATTCCCTAGCGTCGGCAGCGACGGGCAGGTTCGAATCCGCTGCTGCGCGCACTTTGTCGGCAAAACCGCCCTTGTAGAGAAGGACATTCCCGGCGGTGCTCTCTCGAATAGACCTCTATCGATCGCCTTGGCTGCTATCAGCGACCGTTCGAGCTGGCGCTGGCGCGCGAAGCGGCACAAAAGTTCGCCTCGTTCGCGGCATACAATCCGTAGAGCGCCCGTGACTGGCGCACGAGACCCGAGTAAAGTGGTGCGTGTCGAGCAGATAGTCCAGTCGCTCATTGAAGGTCTTTACCCAGGCGGCGCGCTCTGCCTCGCCCTGATTTACCATGTTGATCCAAAGTCATGCGGGCCGCGAGCAGCGAGAAAGTGCCGACAGGAGACTCCCTAGATGGGGGCGGAACGCCTCGACAAACGAATTGGCCGCCATCGGCCTACTCGTGAGTGCAGTAGACGGTGCCGCTGCTCGCAATCAGGTTTCAGCGTGATGCGGGCGCGGCCATTAGCGTAGACGCCGGTCTCTCGGTCCATTGCCAGCGTAGGGCCCGCTCGTGAATGTCATAGCCTGGCCGTCGGTGGAAAATTGGCCGCTCGGCAGGTCGGCAACAGTCTGCTTATAGTGTTGCTGATATCGTCAGATAAAACGCAAATCCCGCAACGTTATGGCCGTAATAAGAGCCGCTGCCGTAGCTAACGCAGCCATATTTGCCGTCGAGCGGGGCCGCTTATCCGGACACCGTCGAGATTGCGATAGTGGCAAACGAAAATAATGCTCCTGTCAGCGGCTGCAAACTGTCGCTCCATCGATACACTCCATGGAAAACTGGTCGACAAAAGAAGGACGTAAAAAGTTAGCCCATTGATCAGGGAATTCTCAACCTGCAACTCGAAAATTTCGTGTGAGCTCCCGGTGACGTCCGGCATGGTTAGGGCTGCTGGTCATTTGTTCTTGTGTCGCCCCAATTGAATGTCCGCCTTGGGGTCGAAACCCGGTAAGTTCATGTAGACGTTGTGAATCTAATGATTGAGCCGTAGAAATATGCCTGGGACGCGGTCGTCTAACTGAGCACACGCGACTAGACCACATTCGATGTTTTTCGGCCTGTTCGGCTGACTGACCTGACTGGCTCTTTTTGATGTGTGGAACGGCCCCGCTATCACGGCGTCACTGTGCCAAGGTGTGGTCGTTGCGACAACCACATGAAAGGGATCCGTTCCATGCAACAGATTACCACCATCGGTTTGGATTTGGCCAAGCACGTATTTCAGGTTCATGGCGCTGAGGCTGACGGCAGTCCTGTCATCAGCCGGAAATTACGGCGGGCAGACGTATTGGTGTTCTTCGAGAAGCTGTCACCCTGCCCTGGTTGGTGTTGAGGCCTGCGGTGGTGCGCACTTCTGGGCGCGTGAGATCACCAAGCTGGGTCACGACGTACGGTTGATCCCGCCCTCTTATGTAAAGCCGTTCGTGAAGCGTGGTAAAAC